>NZ_JBAQKH010000016.1:0-537688 GCF_049300855.1 Pseudomonas sp.
GAGCCTGCTCGCGATCGCGAGCAGGCTCACTCCTGCAGTTTGATCGGCGTTAATCCAGCGGCATCACGGTGACGCGCACTTCCGGGTCGTGATTGCCGCCGCCCAGAATCACCCCGCGCAACGGCGAAACATCGGAAAAATCCCGCCCCCACGCCAACGTGATGTGCTCCAGCGCCGGTTGCACATTGTTGGTCGGATCAAAGTCCACCCAGCCCAGCACCGGGCAAAACACCGACACCCAGGCATGCGAGGCATCGGCACCGATCAGACGTGGCTGCCCCGGTGGCGGCTGGGTCAGCAGGTATCCGCTGACATAACGTGCCGCCAGCCCCCGCGAGCGCACGCAGGCCAGCATCAGGTGAGCGAAGTCCTGACAGACCCCGCGCCGCCGCTCCAGCACCTCGACCAGCGGCGTCGCCACCTGGGTCGCTTCAGCATCGAAGGTGAATTCACTGAAAATCTTCTGCATCAACGTCTGCACACCGAGCAGCAATGGCCGCCCCGGCGGGAAACAGCTGCGCGAGAACTCGACGAAGCTGCTTTTCAAATGCACATACGGTGACTGAAAACGATAACGACAGGCCTCAAGCACATCGGCGGACAACGGCTGACTGCTGTAAGTCAGCGCGTCGCGGGTTTGCTCCCACGCCGGCGATTGATGGAAATCCAGTGCTGGCCGCGCCAGCACTTCAACTGTCAGTTGCGCATTGACCTGCAACTCATCATGCGGGCGCTCGAACGCCAGCCGGGTCAGCGGATTGCCAAACACATCGAGTTCATCGCGCCGTGCGGTCGGCTCCGGGCTGATCAGCAGTTGCTGATCGGTGCAGTGCTGCCAACTGCAGTCACGCGGCCACAGATGGGCCAGTTGCTGCGCCAGCGAAACCGGGCTGTCGTAGTGATAACAGGTGTCGTGGAAGATCTGGTAACGGGCGCTCATCAGACGGACACCGTGCGCTGGCTGACATCATCGACGTGAGCGAAATGGCGCAGGGCCAGACGATCCGAGACCTGGCCGCTGGCCTCGGCGACTTCCTGCAGCAGATCCGCCAGACCATTGAGCGCCGCTCGTACGCTGGTCTCACCGAACAACGGATTCTCCAGACAGCCCAGATCAAAGCGTGCCAGACGCTCGACCAGTTGTGGCAGCCCCGCTTCCCGTGGCGCACCGAAATCATCATTCAAACGCTTCAATGTGCGGGTCACCAGTTTCAACTGGAACAGCACCGCGTGCGGGTTCTGCTCATCCAGCAATAACAGGTCGAGCACCGGAATCAGCTGCGCCACCGCCAGATAGCGTGAACGGTAAGTGATGCTGCTGTTGCCCAGTTCCAGCAACCACTCCAGCCCAGCCTGATCGAATGCGCCGACACCGCGCAGAAATGCCGCCAGACTGCTGCTGAGAAACTGCAGACGCTCGATGCGCCGGCCGATCATCAGAAAGCGCCAGCCTTCATCGCGGGTCATATCGTCCAGGGCAAATCCGGACAGGGCCGCCAGCGACATCACCAGGCGGTTGAGAAAATCCAGCAACTCGCCGAAATCCGCTTCTTCTGTGTCCAGCTCCATCGCCTCGCGTTGCAACTCGACCAGCGCCTGCCAGTTCTCCCGCGAAAGCTTGCCGCGCACTTGCGAGGCGGCCCACTGCAAGCGTTGCAGATTGGAGCGCAGGCTGAACGACCAGTCCTCACCGAGCAGCGCAGCGAGCAAGCGCTCCGGCAGTTCACCTTCGTCCGGCAGCAGTGTCAGTCGCTCGCCGAGATCGACCGCCGCCTGTAGCGCTTGCGGGTCATCACCATCGACATAGCGCGCGAGCATGATCCGCAGCAGCCGCGCACTGTCATCACAGCGTTCGCAGTAACGGCCGAACCAGAACAGGTTTTCCACCACCCGCGAGGGTAGATACGGGTCGCGCCGCACCAGATCGTGGACGCCGACGTTGCGCTGAGTCTTCCATTGTTCTCCGCTGGGCGCACGATCGCCCAACACCCACGTATCTTTGCTGGCCCCGCCGCGCTGCATCGACACCACTTCGGCATCGGCCTCGGCGGCCACGCGGGTCAGGCCACCGGGCAGCACGCGATAACCGTCGCGACTGGCCACCGCATACATGCGCATGCCGATCGCGCGCGGTTGCAGTTGACCGTTTTCGGCCTGCCAGATGGGGGCCTGAGACAGCTGAGCCAATTCTTGCGCGACATAGGCATAAGGTCGAGCCTGCATGCGCTCGGCAAGCGCCTGACGCTGTTTTTCACTCAGATCACGGCCAAAAACCGGCGCGAAGCTTTGTGAGGGAAACGCCGGTTTGATCAGCAGTTCCGGCAGTTTTTCCAAGGCTTGCGCCAGCACTGGGGGCTCACCGCACCACCACGTCGCAATCGACGGCAGGATCAGTTCTTCGCCGAACAGGTATTGGTTGATCTTCGGCAGAAACCCGAGCAACCCCGGCGATTCCAGCACGCCGCTGCCCAATGCGTTGGCCACCAGCACCCGGCCCTGACGCACGGCTTCGAGCAGACCGGGAACGCCGAGGGCCGAGTCCGTGCGCAGCTCCAGCGGATCGCAGAAATCGTCATCGAGGCGGCGCATGATCGCGTGCACCCGACGCAGACCGCTGAGGGTTTTCAGGTAGACCGTGGCGTCGCGCACCGTCAGGTCACCGCCCTCGACCAAGGGATAGCCGAGCTGGCGGGCCAGATACAAATGTTCGAAATAGCTCTCGTTAAAACGCCCCGGCGTCAGCAACACCACCAGCGGCGCGTCATCGTCACACGGCGCCTGCCGCGCGAGGGTTTCCTGCAACGTACGGAAAAAACCGGCCAGATGCTGCACCTTCAAATCCCGGTACAACTCGGGAAAGGCGCGCGACACGATGGTGCGGTTTTCCAGGGCATAACCGGCGCCCGACGGCGCCTGTGTACGATCGGCGGTCACCCACCAGCGTCCATCCGGGGTGCGCGCCAGATCCACCGCGTACAGATGCAGAAACGCGCCTTCCGGTGCTGCAATGCCCTGACAAGGCCAGAGAAAATTGTTGTGTCCAAACACCAGTTCAGCCGGCAACAGGCCTTCACTGATCAATCGCTGCGGCCCGTACAAATCGGCCAACACTGCGTTGAGCAGTCGCGCACGCTGGGCGATGCCTGCCGACAACTGTTGCCATTCATCTGCCGCAATCACATGGGGCAGCAGATCCAGCTCCCACGGGCGATCAGCGCCCTTGGGATCGGCATACACGTTATAGGTGACACCGTTTTCCTGAATCTGCCGCGCCAGCAAGGCCTGTCGCTGCAGCAGTTGCGCCGGCGTGCTGCGCTGCAACTGATCGAACAGCCGCTGCCAGTGCGGACGCACCGCGCCACTGCTGTCGAGCAGTTCGTGATAAGTGCCCGCCGTCAGCGGGTAGCGGTCTAGCAGGTCAGGCATGGAAAGCTCGGCAGACAGCAGGGAACGGTCAGACTAACGCAGGCAGATGACGCGCGGATAGACGAAAAATCCGCGTGTCGCGTAGGCCCTAGAAACGTCGCAAATCGATTGTCATCGGTAGCTCGTCACTGATTTCCACATTCGGTATAGGAAGTTTCCCCGGCGTGTGTCCGACGCGGAAAAACCGCGCCATCCGCCGGCTCTCCGCTTCGTTGGCGTTGACCGGCAGCGTCTCGTAATTACGCCCACCCGGATGGGCGACGTGGTACTGGCAACCGCCCAGCGAACGCCCCATCCAGGTGTCGAGCAAGTCGAACACCAGCGGTGCGTGCACAGGTATCGTAGGTTGCAAACAGTTGGCGGGTTGCCACGCGCGGTAACGCACACCCGCAACGAACTCGCCAACCCGCCCGGTCGGGTGCAACGGTACGGCGATGCCATTGCAGGTCAGTAAATAACGCTGCGGCGGCAGGCCTTTGACTTTGACCTGCAAGCGCTCCAGCGATGAATCGACGTAACGCACGGTGCCACCCGCCGCGCCCTCCTCACCCAGCACATGCCACGGTTCCAGCGCCTGACGCAGTTCCAGTTCGATGCCGTTGACGACGTAGTCGCCGACCTTGGGAAAGCGAAATTCCAGGTGCGCGGCAAACCATTCCGCGCGCAGCGGATAACCGGCGCTGTTGAGTTCGACGATGACGTCGGCGAAGTCCTGCTCGATAAAGTGCGGCAGCAGGAAGCGGTCGTGCAGTTCGGTGCCCCAGCGCGCCAGTTTCGGCGGCGCATAAGGTTCGCGCCAGAAACGCGCGACCAGCGCCCGCAGCAACAACTGTTGAGCGAGGCTCATGCGCGCGTGGGGTGGCATTTCAAAGGCGCGCAGTTCCAGCAAGCCGAGACGCCCGGTGGCGCCGTCCGGCGAATAGAGTTTGTCGATGCAGAATTCGGCCCGATGTGTATTACCGGTAACGTCGATCAGCAAATTGCGCAGCAGGCGATCGACCAGCCACGGCGCGCACTCCTCACCCGGCTCCGGCATCTGCGCGAAAGCGATTTCCAGTTCGTACAGCGCATCATTGCGCGCCTCATCGACACGCGGCGCCTGCGACGTCGGGCCGATGAACAGTCCGGAAAACAGATACGACAACGACGGATGGTTATGCCAGTAACTGATCAGGCTGCGCAGCAGATCGGGGCGGCGCAGAAACGGCGAGTCCGCCGGCGTCGCCCCGCCGAGGACGAAATGGTTACCGCCGCCGGTGCCAGTGTGGCGACCATCGATCATGAACTTCTCGGTGGTCAGGCGGGTTTGCCGCGCTTGCTCATAAAGAAACTCAGTGCGCTCGACCAACTCGTCCCACGTCGCCGACGGCTGTACGTTGACCTCGATCACGCCAGGGTCCGGGGTGATGCGGAAGTTGCTCAGGCGTGGATCGCTCGGCGGCTCGTAGCCTTCGAGCAAGACCGGGCAATGCAGCTCTTGGGCGGTGGCTTCGATGGCCGCGACCAGCTCCAGATAATCCTCGACCCGCTCCAGAGGCGGCATGAACAGGTACAAGCGCCCTTCACGCGCCTCGGCGCAGAATGCGGTGCGGGTCAGCCAGTCAGCGGATTCGTCGATTTTCGGCACGCGTTCCTCAGCCGCTGCCGGCTCGCCGTGACGGTTGAGCTGACCGGTTTGCGGCAGTTCGGGGAAATCCTGATTCGGATCCTGAGGATGAATGAACGGGTACTCGGCGGCCTTCACCCACGGCTGCGAACCCAACGGCAGGCGATAGCCCAGCGGCGAATCCCCCGGGACCAGTCGGCAATGTTCGTCACGCAGGTACCAGCGCCCGCTCTGCCACTGATCGCCCTTGGCGGTGCGCGCCAGCGGCAGCACCTGGCCAATGACTTTATTCAGGCCCTGGCTGAACACTTTGCGCAGTCGCGCGCGTTCCAGCGGTTCCTCAAGACGTGAATCTTCGGCGCTGACGTTGCTCGGCAATGTGCCCTCGCGCCACAAGTAATAGAAATTGTCTTCGTAGGCCGGGAACACAAATCGTGCAGGCAGTTTCAGGCGTTCGGCGACACTGGCCAGAAAACGCCCGGCCAGTTCGCCGTTCGCAGCGTAATCCTGCTGCTCATCGGCGATCAGCGCGTCGTTGTGCCAGATCGGCACGCCATCACGGCGCCAATAGCAATTGAGCGACCAGCGCGGCAATTGCTCACCGGGATACCACTTGCCCTGACCGAAATGCACCAGGCCCTGCGGCGCGTAATGTTTGCGCATGCGCTGGAACAGTTCGGCGGAGAGACGGCGTTTATCCGCGCCCAACGCGGCGGTGTTCCACTCGGCGCCATCCGGATCATCGATGGACACGAAGGTCGGTTCGCCGCCCATGGTCAGGCGCACATCACCTTCCAGCAGGTCAGCGTCGATCTGCCGACCGAGCGCCTGAATCGCCAGCCATTGCTCTTCGGTGTAAGGCTGGGTGACGCGCGGCGCCTCCCAGATCCGTTCCACTGACATTTCATGGCTGAACACACATTCGCAAGGCTCGACCAAGCCACTGATCGGCGCCGCCGAGGACGGATCGGGACTACAGGCCAACGGGATATGCCCTTCACCGGCAAACAGCCCGGAAGTCGCATCGAGGCCGATCCAGCCGGCGCCCGGCAGGTACACCTCGCACCAGGCGTGCAGATCGGTGAAATCGACGTCAGTGCCGGACGGGCCGTCGAGGCTTTTCACATCTGCCGTCAGTTGAATCAGGTAGCCGGAGACAAACCGCGCTGCCAACCCGAGGTTACGCAGCAGTTGCACCAGCAGCCAGGCCGAATCCCGACAGGAACCGGAGGCATGTTCGAGGGTGTGCTCCGGGGTTTGCACGCCCGGCTCCATGCGGATCAGGTAGCCGATGTCTTGACTCAGGCGCTGGTTGAGCGCCACCAGAAAATCCACCGCCGGCAACGGCGTGCGGTCAATGGCGTCCAGATAGGTTTTGAATTTCGGCGTCAGTGGCAGGGTTTCGAGGTACGGCGCCAGTTCCTTGCGCTCATCGGCGGCATAGGCGAAGGGGATTTTCTCGGCGTAGGGTTCGAGGAAGAAGTCGAACGGGTTGAACACGGCCATCTCGGCGAGCAGATCGACCTCGATGCGCAACTCGTCGGTTTTCTCGGGGAACACCAATCGGGCGAGGTAGTTGCCCTGCGGGTCCTGTTGCCAGTTGATGAAGTGCTGCTCGGGCGAGACTTTCAGCGCATACGACAGAATCCGCGTGCGGCTGTGGGCGGCCGGGCGCAGGCGAACGATCTGCGGGCCGAGTTCGACAGCGCGGTCGTAGCGGTAATGCGTGACGTGATGCAATGCGACATGAATCGACACGGCGTGCCTCCTGCGAGCCTAAGCGTATTCGAAAGCGCGCAAGACTTATGCCATGCACAGGCCTGGGCGCTTTCCCGGAATGCTTAGGGCAGTACAGCACCAAAATCGGGCGATGCGGGGAAATGGTTTGGGCTGATTGCACGTAAATGTTGCGAAGCCCCCCCTCACCCTAGCCCTCCCGAAACGTCGGACCGCCCGTAGGGAGAGGGGACTGACCGCGTTGGATGTTGGAGATACACCGACGTGGAAGTCTTGAGTCGAACTCAGGTTTGAAAAGCATGGAGATCTGCTCCCTTCCCCCTCGCCCCCATTGGGGGAGAGGGCTGGGGTGAGGGGGATGGATCTTGCAGACGACAACAATCCATCCCCATAAACGCAAAACGCCAACCCGAAGGTTGGCGTTTTCTTTAGCGCGGTACGACCGGCTTGCGGGTCGGCTTCGGCCCTTTGCCTTTCGCGGCGTCCTTGCGCTCCTTGGCCGCCTGCTGGTTGCGGGCAAACGCCGCCGCCTTGGCCTGCTCACGCTTGTCCCACGGATTACCACCATCACTGGCACGCGGCGGCAAACCGGTGTGCTGAGTGAGGATCTTGGTGGTCTTCTCTTTGCCTTCCTTCGCCACTTTATGGCTGCCGGCCGGCGTCGAGTTTTTGCGACGGGCGCTCTGGTAGCTGTCAGTCGCCGGCTGATGCGTCGGGATCAACTGATCCTTGCCCGAACCGATCAGATCACTACGGCCCATGCGGATCAGCGCTTCACGCAGCATCGGCCAGCCTTTCGGGTCGTGATAACGCAAGAACGCCTTGTGCAGACGACGCTGCTCTTCGCTCTTGACGATGGTCACGCCGTCGCTCTTGTAGGTGACTTTGCGCAGCGGGTTCTTGCCCGAGTGGTACATCGCGGTGGCGGTGGCCATCGGCGACGGGTAGAACGCCTGCACCTGGTCGGCGCGGAAGCCATTGCCCTTGAGCCACAAGGCCAGGTTCATCATGTCTTCGTCGGTGGTGCCCGGGTGCGCAGCGATGAAGTACGGAATCAGGTACTGCTCTTTGCCCGCTTCCTTGGTGTACTTCTCGAACATGCGCTTGAACTTGTCATAGCTGCCAATGCCCGGTTTCATCATCTGGTTGAGCGGACCTTCCTCGGTGTGTTCCGGGGCGATCTTCAGGTAACCGCCGACGTGGTGGGTCACCAGCTCTTTGACGTACTCCGGCGACTCGACCGCGAGGTCGTAACGCAGGCCGGAGGCGATCAGAATCTTCTTCACACCCGGCAAGGCACGGGCGCTGCGGTACAGCTGAATCAGCGACGAGTGGTCGGTGTTCAGGTTCGGGCAGATGCCCGGGAACACGCAGGACGGCTTGCGGCACGCCGATTCGATTTCCGGCGTCTTGCAGGCGATGCGGTACATGTTCGCGGTCGGGCCGCCGAGGTCGGAGATGACGCCGGTGAAGCCCGGGACCTTGTCGCGGATCTCTTCGATTTCGCGAATGATCGACTCTTCTGAACGGTTCTGGATGATTCGGCCTTCGTGCTCGGTGATCGAGCAGAAGGTGCAGCCGCCGAAGCAGCCACGCATGATGTTCACCGAGAAACGGATCATGTCGTAGGCCGGGATCTTCTCCTTGCCGTATGCCGGGTGCGGAACACGGGCGTACGGCATGCCGAACACGTAGTCCATTTCTTCGGTGGTCATCGGAATCGGCGGCGGGTTGAACCAGACATCGACTTCGCCATGCTTCTGCACCAGCGCGCGGGCGTTGCCCGGGTTGGTTTCCAGGTGCAACACGCGGTTGGCGTGAGCATATAGAACGGCGTCGCCACGGACCTTTTCTACCGACGGCAGACGAATCACGGTCTTGTCACGGGTCATGCGCGGGCTGGCCAGAATCTGCACAACCTTGGCTTCCTGCGGATCGTCGACCGGACCCTTTTCCTGCTCGATGGCGCAGGCCTGGGTGTCCTGGGTGTTGACGTACGGGTTGATGATCTTGTCGACCTTGCCCGGACGATCGATGCGCGTCGAGTCGACTTCGTACCAGTCTTTCGGCGTATCGCGACGAATGAACGCGGTGCCGCGCACGTCGGTGATGTCTTCGATCTTGTGACCGTAGGACAGACGCTGGGCGACTTCGACAATCGCTCGCTCGGCGTTGCCGTACAGCAGAATGTCGGCGCTGGCGTCGATCAGGATCGAGTTACGCACGCGATCCTGCCAGTAGTCGTAGTGGGCGATGCGGCGCAGCGAGGCCTCGATGCCGCCGAGGACGATCGGCACGTGCTTGTAGGCTTCCTTGCAGCGCTGGCTGTAAACCAGGCTCGCGCGATCCGGACGTTTGCCGGCCATGCCGCCCGGCGTATAGGCGTCGTCGGAACGGATTTTCTTGTCGGCGGTGTAGCGGTTGATCATCGAGTCCATGTTGCCCGCCGCAACCCCGAAGAACAGGTTCGGCTCGCCGAGCTTCATGAAGTCGTCTTTGGACTGCCAGTTCGGCTGGGCAATGATCCCGACGCGGAAGCCCTGGGACTCCAGCAGCCGGCCAATGATCGCCATGCCGAACGACGGGTGATCGACGTAGGCATCACCGGTAACAATGATGATGTCGCACGAATCCCAGCCAAGCTGATCCATCTCCTCCCTGCTCATCGGCAGGAATGGCGCTGGCCCGAAACATTCGGCCCAATATTTTGGATAGTCAAATAACGGCTTGGCTGCTTGCATGTCGACGACCGGTGTTGAAGTGAAAAATCGCGGGCGCGGAATATAGCACAAATTTTGACCAATTCCGACGGCAATGGTCGGTTTCTCGTCGAGTTCGCCCCACGCCTTGTTTGACGGCAGCGCCAGCAGAAAAACCGCGAATGCACTGCGGCCTCATCAGCCCTGCACCTGCAATCCCCTGATGCGACAACCCTTCAAGGATGAAGATATGTCACCAAAATTGCCTGTCAAAGGCACCGTTACCAGCGATACCCACCAGCGACCCGCCGCGTCGTCCCGTACAGGTACACCAAGCCCCCACGCTTTACCGCCTGTCGACACACCGTTGCCGGGCATGACGCCGACGCAAACACCGGGCACCGCGCGTGGCGGTCATGAACCGCGGCCTGGCGTCACTGTCAGCCGCACACCTTCCGGGACCGCCATGGTGACGCCAGCGCCTCGACGGCCGCTGGAGGATTACTGGATAACCTCCGAAGCACGCCTGCCGGTTGCCGATACCCAGGGTTTGCGCACGTTCAAGGGGCGTTGTTATGTCGACGTCCCCGGCGGTCATGTCGTGCAGGTAGCGATTGACCCGGACATCGGCCTGTATCGAGCCCGGCTGGCCAGTGAGCGCTATCCATCGGGTCCGGTACTGTCGCGTGATCATGCGCGCAAGCTGTGGCAACCGCTCGAGCAATCCTTCGACTCGCTGCCATTACGTCCGATGACGGATCTGAACCGGGAACTGGAGCACCACGCAAAACTGATCCGAGAATCGACCGAGATCGCCAAAAAGCTCGAGCAGGCCGTGCACGCCACGGAGGCCCAAGAGGGCGAAAGAGCCGCGTTGGTGCTCTTCGAAGTGCACTGTCACAAGCACCTAGCCCTGCTGGAGAACACCTTCGATTTCTTCATGAGAGAGCAGGTCTCGCTGCTGCTCTACAAGGGTGCCACCCAATACCAGAACGAGATATTCGGCATTCAGAGCAAACGCTTCGAGATCTACAGCGAATTGATGCTCGCCGGCGATACCCGCAAACGCCTGGAAATACCCGCCGACAGCCTGATCACCCTGGATCAGCGTCGCGCGATGGCCAGTTATCTGAAGGGCAAACTGGTGCTGCTGCGCAAGCGTCAGGTGATTGCCGACGAGATTCTGAAAAAGTCGCACTATTCAAAACAACAGCTGGCCGAGCTGGAGTACGACCCGATGGAACTGCCCGAGGCACTTGCCGACTGGCTGTACACCAAAAGCCATCTGCTGGCGGCGCAAGTTGCTGACGCGACATTGGTTTATCACGCGATGTCGTTTTCACAGTTGATGGTCGCCTTGCGCAATATCGACAATATTCCGCTGCAAGTGCGTCTGCCGGTCTTGAGTGACCTGATCGATCAGTGCGCGTCGATCCGGGCGACTTATGAATATCTGGAGTTCCCCCCCGGCCCGCTGCAGCAGGCCTCCCGGCAAGAGCTGATCGATACCGTCCAATCCTTTGAGAACATCCTTGAAGAGCGGACCGTGCGGCATTATCAGGACCTGGAAAGCGCCCCACCCTCGCCGCCCTCGGATCAGTCCATCGACTTTGATTTCATTCCGGCGCAAGGCAAAAACCAGCCAGCCGCCAGTGCCAGAAGAATGTTCCGCAGCAAACAGCACGGGGTAGACAAGATCCGCGTGGGCAGACCGCGCCGCAGCGCGAACAATGAAGAGCTGATCGACGTCATGCACCCGCACAGACCCTCTGAGATCTTGCAGACCTATGAACGGCAGAACGGCGAATGGCAGCGCCGGGTGGTCGTTGAAGAAAAAAACCTGGCGAAACTGACCCAGCAGGCCGAGCAACATCTGCAACTCACTGATCAGCATCTGCGCGAGGCATTGCGCGATGAAGCCGCCAGACACAACGCCACCAGCATCGTCGAGTTCCTCGGGGCAAAAGCCGAGCTTCTTGACGATCTCGGTCTGGGGCTGGGGCGTGCGAGCCAGCCTGTCACCGAAGATGTCGCAGCCCTCGTTACGCGACTGAAACAGACCAGCCAGCGCCTGCGCGACGAAGGCGAGGCCATCCACATCCGGCTGTACAAAGACCCCCACCATCTGAGCGCCGACCGCGTGGTGTACTTGATGCGCCACGATGAACTGCGCATCCGCCGCACCCGCCATCGCCTGCCTCTCGGCAAGGGCCGGCAGCGGGACTTTCTCGACGTTTACTCACTGAACGACCGACACACCGGTGAGCCGTTGTGGGAAGCCCATTTTCACTATGAAAAGAAGGACAGCCCGGCACTGGATTTCAGTACCGAGGGCGGTCATTTGAAAACGCTTGAGCACGCCAGACTCGGTGCCGCCGCCCAGCGTCGGGACGAGCAAGCCGGACGGCCACACCTCGCCATCTGGCGGCTGACGCTGGACAAAAAAACCGCGCAGAAAATTTTCGACATGGCCTCCTGAGGCCATTGTGAAACCACCGCTGTCACCGGCAATGAAGCCAAGACTCCATCAGCCCCACTGACGGTGGCTGATGCAATCAACTTTCAAGGAAAGAAAGACATGCCCATCAAATCGCCCCCCAAGCGCGTCGATACCGGTAACTCCCCCACCCGCCAGCAGCCAACGGTGGAGGTAGACACGCCGCGCACTGACACACCGCACCTCAGCGATTTCGACCCGACGTTCCACGTCAATCAGCCGCTGCGCCCCGGCGGCCCCGTTGCATCTGTTGACCCCGACGCCATCATCCCGGCGCCCGTCGTTACCGTGCATCCAGGCTCCGATTCCGGCGGAGTCCGCCTGCCGACCAGTCAGCCACTGGAGCACTACCAACTGGCGGCAGTGCCCAAGCTGTCGGAAGTCGACGCCGAGGGTTTGAGAACCTACAAGGGCCGCCAGTACGTCAACGTGGCGGATGGCGCGATCGTCCTCGTCAGCAAGGATCCCGAAACGGGGCTGTACCGAGCCAGACTGCCGAGTCAATCGAAACCCTCAGGCCCCCCGCTCCTGCGTGATCCCGACAGCGGACTGTGGCATGAGCTGGACCACTTCGAACCCGTCACCTTTGCCTTGTCCGCGACCCGCCTGGAAGCTTTTCGCACGCATCTGGATTTCAGCAGCGCCGCCCCCGGCAGCGACGGACTGCAGCGTTTCAACGGCAAGCTCTATGTGGTGATCGACAATCACAGTTATCAGGTGCTGCATGATCTCGATGGCTCCACGCCGTTGAGCAACGTGATGCGCATCGTCCGCGCCGAAGATCCGGTGGCCAGCGACAGTCAGAATATTTATATCGCTACGCGTCCGGGCCGCTCCGAACCGATTGTCCTTGATGCACGGGACGGCTGGGTTGCCATCAACGTCGCGGGTGCGGGCGGCATGCCCCGCAGTGAGCCGGAACGCCCGGCGGGGCGAAGTCTGGCGGATCGCCTCGGCTCTTTCGCCCGGCGCCTGCGCAGCCCGGAATCGCGCGCCAGATCCTTGTTCCCTGCTTACGACGACCAACAGATTGCCGCCTACATACGCTCGCTGGGCGATGACGTCGCCAGTGGTCTGGCCCTGCGCGAGAACGCCTACAAAAACCTCAAGGCGGAGCTGCAAGCCTGGGCGCAATCCTCTGCCAGCACCGCCCAAGGCTGGGTCGAGCTGGCCACCCGGCAAATCAAACGCTGCTGGCGCCATGAAACCGGGAGCACTTTGGAACTGCCACCCGGCGGTGGATTTCTGCCAAACCTGACGGCGGACTTCAATCATGTGCGCACGCTGGAACTGAATTCGCACGCCTGGTCGGACTCGGCCAACACCTTTCTCAGGCGTTTTTCCGCACTGGAACATTTGACCCTCAGCGGCTGCGGCCTGAAAAAGCTGCCCACCAGCCTCGCTGAAATGAACCACCTGAGCAGCCTGAACCTGAGCGCCAATGGCTTGCAACTCGATGCCTCCGCTGCCGGCAAATTGAGCCTGTTTGATCGTTTGGAAAGCCTCGTCCTGTCGGATAACCCCCTGGGGCATCTGCCCGACTTCACCGGTCTGTCACGACTCAAGGTGCTGGACCTGAACACCACCGCCATCGATCAGTGGCCGACGGGCTTATCCGGACTGCGCGCCGCGCAGCGTATCGACTTGCGTAACAACCGCCTCAGCGAGGTGCCAGCCGACCGACTGAATCCGCCCGATGATCAACTTGAAGCGGTCGCCCGGCTCAACCAGCGCGTGCTGCTGGAGGGCAATCCATTCCCTGCGGGTTACTGGAAGCAGTTCGAATTGTTCTGGCAGCGCGTCGAGCAGCGTCGCCCGGAACTGCTCGCTGATCTGCCATCAGGCGCTTTCCGGCTTGAGCAGAACATTCCCGAGGTGGCACTGGCGCAAAGCCTGAACCCGGAAATGGACGTGAACGCGGCTAAAAAATACGTTATGCAGATGGGTGACGACGCGATGGCAACGCTGGTCGGTCGCCGCCAAGGGCTGGTCGTTCTGGAAACCCAACTGAAAGCCTATCTGGATGAACATGTGCATCTGCCGCTTAATGAACGCTCAAGGATGCGCGACATGGTCAGAAGCATTAAGCGCAGCTGGGTGAAAAGAGACCCGGTCCTGATCCTCACTTTCATGAACCGCCCCTCACAAAAAATGGCCATCGCGCTGCCGCGCTTGACCGTAGACTTCAGCCATGTGCGTCAGTTGTCGCTGAATGCCATCAAGTGGTCGAGCAGTGCCGATACATTTCTCGGCAACTTTGCCAATCTTGAATCCTTGTCCATCACCGATTCGACGCTGGATACCCTACCCGTCAACATGGGTCAGACGAGCAAACTGAGCGCGCTGAACCTGCACTCGAACAGCATTGCGCTCAATCAGCAAAGCGCCGCCAGACTGGGCACCTTCAGCGCGTTGACGCACCTGGATCTTTCGTTCAATCCACTGCAGATTTCGCCTGATTTTGCCTCCATGCCGAAACTGCAGGTCCTGAGCCTGAAAGAAACCGGGATCAGCCAGTGGCCAGCGGGTCTGCTGGACAAGCCAGGCCTTCATCACGTTGATTTGAGCAACAATCGATTAACTGAAATACCTGAGGCAAATCTCAATCCATCTGCCGAGCAATTTGCAGCCGTGGCCCGTATCAACGCTTCCACCTTGCTGGACGGGAACGCCTTTGCTGCAGAGTACGATGCAAAATTCGATGCCTTCTGGCGACGCGCATACGCGTCCCTGCCTGAACTCTCCGAGCCGTATCGCAGCAACGCCTTTGATAGCGATCATTCCGATGCACAGCGCTACAAGCGCCTGTATCCGGGCAAGAGCATCAAAGAATGCAGGGAATACATCTGGAGCCTTGAACCCGACCTCGCCGCGAAGAAACTGGCCAGTCTCGAGCTCGAATTCGGTCGTTTGAAAAGTCAGCTCGACGCCTGGGTGTTCTCTGGCGGCGGCGGTCTGCAACGTTACGTGCGCGCCAACCAGGTCGGGATCAACGCCGGAAACCGCGACGATCGCCACAGCGCGAGCAATCGGATTTTGAGTTGCTGGCGGCGTGAAACGCCACAGAAAACAGCCAATGACGGAACACCTATCGGCCTGGAACTGGACCTGAGTGGCCTCACGCTCCAGAGCCTGCCGGACCTCGATATCGACTTCAGCCACGTCGGCTCGCTCAGATTGAGCAACATGCAGTTAAGTACCTCACCGGAAGGCTTTCTCAGCGGTTTTCGCCATGTCCGCTGGCTCGATCTGTCGCTCAATCAACTGCGCGAACTGCCCCCCGCCATTGGCGAGATGAGTGGCCTGACCCGCCTGTTTCTGCAGAACAACCAGATCTCCCTGACGGCCGACACCGCCCGGATCCTGGCGCGGCAATCGACACTCAGAGCCCTGTGGCTGTATCAGAATCCGCAACTGGGCATTACCCCGGACTTCAGCCAGATACCTGACATCCGCTCAGTCGATCTGAGACAGACCGGCATCGATACCTTCCCGACCGGCCTGAGCGAACAGCCTCTGCTGGACACGGTTCTGCTGAACGGCAACCAGATTTCGCAAATCCCCGATGCGGTCATCGCACCGCCGGATGATCGGCTGGCGCAGACCCTGCGGGTCAACAATGTGACCAACATCACCGGCAACCCACTGTCCGCTGAAACCCGGACCAGACTCGCTCTCTATAACGATCGGCTGGTGGCGGCCGGAACCCCCATGACCGGACCGAACAACCTGTTCGTCACCTCTACGCGCCTACCCGCGCCCGCCATCATCAGATTCGGGCTGGCCAATGCGCTGCAGCGCTGGACCCAGGGACTGAACGCCGATGAAATTGCAACCAGAACTGCCCAATGGCAAGCATTGCGTAACCAGCCTGGCTCCAATGGACTGTTCGATACGATTGATCGATTGCTGGTCGATAACACCGGCCATGCTGATCTTCAGCGAAGGGTGTGGAACCTGATCGACAGCATTACGCAAAACAGCCCGGAATCCGAAAGCCTGCGCAAGGATCTGTTTGACCGGGCGGGCGAGGCGGCGTGCTGTGACCGGGCAGCCTTCACCTTCGCCAATCTGGAAAACCGCACGCTGATGTATCACGCTCGGGCGCAGGCCACAGACCCGACCCAGGGCGCGCAACTGGCGGAGCTTTCCCATGCGCTGTTTCGCCTGCACGAGGTCGACAAAATCGCCTCGGCTGACATTGCCCAGCGTGAGGCCAACATCGCTCGTTCGAGCACGCCGCACACTCATTTGCCAGTTGTGGGTGAGGAAGTCGAGATCAGGCTTTTCTATCGCCACGCCCTGAAAGACCGCCTGCATTTGCTGGGGCAGCCGGAACAAATGGGGTTTGCCCATCTGGTGTCGGTGACGAAGGAGCAACTGGACAACGCGTTTAAACGGGTCAAGGCACTGGAGAACTCGCCCGAGGAGTTCGAAGCTTTGATCTCGAGGGATTTCTGGCAGGAGTTCATCGTTCACAAGTATCGAGCGCAATTCGAAGCCCAACGCCAACCATTTATGGAGAGACAAAACGCACTAGACGCCGATCATTCCAGGAACGCGCTTTCGTTCAACGAATACGATACTCAAGCCAAAGCGTTGCAGGCATCTTTAGCCATAGACGAAGCGGCGCTGATCAACACGCTGACCGAGAAAGAACTCAAGGCCATGAAAAAAAGCGAGTGACCAACGCCCGGTACAGAGCCTGACGCTCAGGTGAGGCAGACCGACATTATTCGGCCTGCCGTTACTCGTCGTCGTCGAAGTTGTAACTGCCCGGGGCAAGGTTTTCGAAACGCGTGTATTTGCCGATGAATGCCAGGCGGATAAAACCGATCGGGCCGTTACGCTGCTTGCCGATGATGATTTCAGCGATGCCTTTGTGTTCGGTTTCCGGGTGATACACCTCGTCGCGGTACACGAACATGATTACGTCGGCGTCCTGCTCGATCGCTCCGGATTCCCGGAGGTCGGAGTTGATCGGACGTTTGTTCGGCCGCTGCTCAAGGGAACGGTTGAGCTGAGACAACGCCACCACCGGGCAGTTGAATTCCTTGGCCAAGGCTTTCAAGGAACGCGAGATTTCAGAAATCTCGTTGGTTCGGTTGTCGCCGCCGGAGCCTGGAATCTGCATCAACTGCAGGTAGTCGATCATGATCAGACCGATCTCACCGTGTTCGCGCGCCAGACGCCGGGTACGCGCACGCATCTCCGACGGGCTGATGCCGGCGGTATCGTCGATGAACAGCTTGCGGTCATTGAGCAAGTTGACTGCCGAGGTCAGGCGCGGCCAGTCGTCATCTTCCAACTGACCGGAACGCACTTTGGTCTGGTCGATCCGGCCAAGAGACGACAGCATACGCATGACCAGCGATTCGCCTGGCATCTCGAGGGAATACACCAGCACCGCTTTGTCGCTGCGCAGGACGGCGTTTTCCACCAGGTTCATCGCGAAGGTGGTTTTACCCATCGACGGACGACCGGCGACGATGATCAAGTCAGCCGGCTGCAGGCCGCTGGTCTTCTCATCAAGGTCGGTGTAGCCAGTGGACAAGCCGGTAATCGCGTTGTCAGTGTTGAACAGCGTGTCGATGCGATCAATGGCCTTGGTCAGCAAGTCATTCACACCGACCGGGCCACCGGTTTTTGGCCGGGCCTCGGCAATCGCGAAGATCTGCCGCTCGGCTTCGTCGAGAATTTCCTCGGCGGTGCGGCCTTCCGGGTTGAAGGCGCTGTCGGCGATCTCCGTGCTGATGCCGATCAGTTGGCGCAGCGTCGCGCGCTGGCGGACGATCTGCGCATAGGCCTTGATGTTGGCGACAGACGGCGTGTTTTTCGCCAGCTCGCCGAGATAACCGAGGCCACCGACCTGCGAGGTCTGACCTTCCTTGTCCAATTGCTCGGCAAGGGTCACGACGTCGATCGGGGAGTTCTGATCGGCCAGTTTGGCGATCGCACGGAAGATCAGACGGTGGTCATGTCGATAGAAATCGCCGTCGGAGACTTGATCGAGCACGCGTTCCCAGGCGTTGTTGTCCAGCATCAAACCACCGAGTACAGCCTGTTCGGCCTCGATGGAATGCGGCGGCACCTTCAGGGCAGCGGTTTGCAGATCGTATTGCTCGGGAGCGGAGATATCGTTCATGGCCACTTGTGTTGTTTGGAAAAACAGGGAGATCAGAAAGACAAAGGGCACGACCTGTAAACAGGATCGTGCCCGATGTTAACCGTCTGACGGGCAAGCCGCCAGCCGATCAGGTGTTGCTTAAGCTGCTACCACGACAACGCGTACGGTGGCTTCAACTTCGGCGTGCAGGTGCACAGCCACGTCGAATTCACCCACGTTGCGGATGGTGCCGTTCGGCAGACGAACTTCGCTCTTCTGCACTTCAACGCCGGAAGCGGTCAGTGCGTCAGCGATGTCGTGAGTACCGATCGAACCGAACAGCTTGCCTTCGTCGCCAGCGGTGGCAGTGATGGTCACTTCCAGCTCGGCCAGTTGGGCAGCACGGCTTTCAGCCGATGCTTTACGGTCTGCGGCAGCTTTTTCCAGCTCAGCACGACGCTCTTCGAACGCAGCCAGGTTGGCAGCGGTCGCAGCGGTAGCTTTGCCGAAAGGCAGCAGGTAGTTACGGCCGTAACCGGCCTTAACGTTTACTTTGTCGCCTAGGTTGCCCAGGTTGGCGATTTTTTCCAGAAGGATCAGTTGCATGTGGAAATCCTCTAACTTTTAACCTTCACCGTTCGCGTTATCGGTGTCTTTCGACACATGACGACCGCGAAAATCAATCAGGCTGTCGACAATGGCCAGAACCACGAGCAACGGATAGATCAGCTGCATGAACAACAGCAGCGTGACGTACAACCCCACCAGCCAGAAACCGGCCAGTCGCTTCTGCCCGACCAGCCCGTGAATCAGGGCAAGTCCGGCGAACACCAGCGGTACGCTGCACAACGGCGTCAACATGGCCATCTGTGCACCGAGATTCGGGCCCAGAAGCATCAACGCCAGCAGCAACATCGCCGGCCCCAGCGGGATCCGGATGGCGCGAAACTCGCGACCAAAACCACCCGGGTTGTACAACAACGCCTGCCAATGCCGCCCGACAATCAGGCTCAGCACGCTGACGATCTGCAACAACGCCGCAATCAGTCCGGTCAGGACTGGTGCGATCAGGGACGCGAAACGCGCTTGCTCATCGACCGACAATTGCTTGTAAGTCTCACCGAGTAGCGCCGGCATGACCTTTATCAAGGCCTGCGCGAGCATCTCGATCTGGGCAGCAAACGCTGCCCCGAGCACCACTGAAAACACCACTCCAATCACTACGCTGACCAGCAGCGTGCGAACCCAGGACTCACTTGCGCGCAAAACCAACGCAAGTCCCGAAGACCCCAGCAGCACCAGAAGTGCCCGTGGGTCATCGGCATACAGCCACCAGATCAAAGCCGGCAGCAGCCCCAGAGACAGAACACCCAGGGCGTCCGTCAGTCCGCGCCGCAGCAGCACAAGGCTCCCCGCGGCAGCACCCAACCAATACAACAACGGCAATGTTGCACATCCGGCCACCACGAGAGTGGCCTGCATACGGCCTCGCATGATGAACTCAGCTAAGGCACGCATGCATTCAATCCTTTGCTACTTGTCGACTGCCCGGTCTCAGCGGCCGTGGCTGTCGGTGTAGGCCAGCAGGGCCAGGAAGCGGGCGCGCTTGATAGCGGTGGCCAGCTGACGCTGATAACGAGCTTTAGTACCGGTGATGCGGCTTGGAACGATTTTGCCGGTCTCGGATACGTAGGCTTTCAGAGTGTTGAGATCTTTGTAATCGATCTCTTTCACGTCTTCAGCGGTGAAACGGCAGAATTTACGACGACGGAAGAAACGTGCCATTTGATAGGCTCCTTAATAAGGTCCGTGGATTACTCGTCAGCGTTATCGCTGTCGTTCTCTTCGCCTTCAGCGCTTTCAGCGCCTTCGTGCTCAGGACGATCGCGACGCTCACGGCGCTCACTGCGGTTTTCTTCAGCCTTGAGCATCTCGGACTGGCCGGTAACGGCTTCGTCGCGACGGATGACCAGGTTACGGATCACTGCATCGTTGTAGCGGAAGTTGTCTTCCAGCTCGGCCAGGGCCTTGCCAGTGCACTCAACGTTCAGCATCACGTAGTGAGCCTTGTGAACATTGTTGATTGCGTAGGCCAGTTGACGACGGCCCCAATCTTCCAGGCGGTGGATTTTGCCGCCGTCTTCTTCGATCAGCTTGGTGTAACGCTCAACCATGCCGCCGACTTGCTCGCTTTGATCCGGGTGGACCAAAAAGATGATTTCGTAATGACGCATGAATGCTCCTTACGGGTTGTAGCCTGCCGCTCAAAAACGGTCAGACAAGGAGTGAATGACACTTATGGACTTGCTGGCGCGGGGCACATGCGTGCCTGCCGTCACAGCAAGGGGCGCAATTGTAGAGAAGGGACAGAAGAGGTGCAAGGCAATTGGTGATTATTTGAACAACCACCCATTTATGCCACACCACAAAACACTGTGGGAGCGAGCTTGCTCGCGAATGCAGTTTGTCAGGCAACATTTATGTCGACTGACACTCCTCTTTCGCGAGCAAGCTCGCTCCCACATTTGAATCGTGTACGACTCAGGATTTCTTTGTGGCGGCCTTGGCTTTGGCACCGCGCTGGCGCTGGGCTTCGAACAGGCACACGCCCGTCGCAACCGAGACGTTGAGGCTGCTGACGCTGCCAGCCATCGGCAGTTTCACCAGATAGTCGCAATGTTCACGGGTCAGGCGACGCATGCCTTTGCCTTCGGCGCCCATGATCAGGATGGTCGGGCCGGTCAGGTCCTGGTCATAAATGCTGACCTCGGCCTCACCCGCCGTACCGACAATCCACAGACCGCGCTGCTGAAGCTTTTCCAGGGTGCGCGCAAGGTTGGTTACCGCCACCAGCGGAATCACTTCCGCCGCGCCGCAAGCGACTTTACGCACCACCGGGGTCAAGGTTGCCGATTTGTCTTTCGGCACGATCACCGCCAGCGCGCCGGCCGCATCGGCCGAACGCAGGCAGGCGCCGAGGTTGTGCGGGTCGGTCACGCCGTCAAGCACGAGCAACAGCGGCGCGCCTTCGGTGCGATCAAGCAATTCGTCGAGCATTGCCTCGCCCCAGACCTGGCTAGGACTGACGTCCGCGACCACGCCTTGGTGCACGCCTTCGACCCAGGCGTCCATCTCGCGACGCTCGGCCTGGCCGACCTGGACACGGTTCTCGTTGGCCAGTTCGATCAGGGTCTGTACGCGCGGGTCGTTGCGGCTTTCGGCCAACCAGATCTGCTTGACGCGTTTAGGGTGGTGACGCAGCAACGCTTCTACTGCGTGAACGCCGTAGATTTTTTCCAACTGACTCATGACTTCGCCTTCGGTTTACGGGCCCCGCCACTTTTGGCTGGAGCCGAACCCGCTTTTGGCGGGCCTTTACGGTGTTTGCTCGGTTTGGCTGGCTTGCCGCCGGCGGCCTTTTCAGGCGCCGACCGTCCGGTCTTTCCCCCAGGCGCCGCTTTACCACCGTTTTTGGCGTCGGAAAGCAGAGCCTTCTTCATTTCACGGCTTTTGCGCAGCTCGGCGTTTTTCGCTACAGCATCGCTTGGGCGATAGGCTTCGGGAGCCTTCTCCTTCGCTGGACGGCGACCCGTGGTTTTCGCAGGGGCCGACTCGGCTTTTTCCTTCGCGGCGGGCGCGGCAGTTTCAGCACCACGCTTTTTGCGACCGATCGGCGCGCTGATGGTTTTTTCTGCCATCTCGAAGTCGATCTTGCGCTCGTCGAGGTCAACGCGCATGACGCGCACTTCAACGGTATCGCCAAGGCGGAAGCTACGACCGGTACGCTCGCCCGCCAGGCGGTGATGCACAGGATCGAAGTGGTAGTAATCGCCCGGCAGCGCGGTGACGTGCACCAGGCCTTCGACGTAGATATCGGTCAGTTCGACGAACAAACCAAAACCGGTCACGGCGGTGATCACGCCCGGGAACGATTCGCCCACGCGATCCTTCATGAACTCGCACTTGAGCCAGTTCACCACGTCGCGGGTCGCTTCGTCGGCACGGCGTTCGCTCATCGAGCACTGCTCGCCGAGCTGCTCGAGCGCCGCTTCGTCGTACGGATAGATGCGCGCCTTCGGAATGCTCATCGCACCGGCACGGCGAACGTGCGGGGTGTCCTGTTTCGAATGGATCACGCTGCGGATCGCACGGTGCGTCAGCAAGTCCGGGTAGCGACGGATCGGCGAGGTGAAGTGGGTATAGGCTTCGTAATTCAGGCCGAAGTGGCCCTGATTGTCAGCGCTGTACACCGCTTGACTGAGCGAGCGCAGCATCACGGTCTGGATCAGGTGGAAATCCGGCCGATCCTTGATGCTTGCCAGCAACGCCTGATAATCCTTCGGCGATGGACCGTCCTTGCCTTTGTGCAGGGACAGGCCGAGTTCGCCAAGGAATGCGCGCAGTTTTTCCAGACGCTCCGGTGGCGGGCCATCGTGGACGCGGTACAGCGCAGGGATTTCGTGCTTCTTGAGGAATTCGGCGGTGGCCACGTTGGCCGCCAGCATGCATTCCTCGATCAGCTTGTGCGCGTCGTTGCGGGTGGTCGGACGGATTTCGGCAATCTTGCGCTCGGTACCGAAGATGATCCGGGTTTCCTGCGTTTCGAAATCGATCGCGCCACGGACGTGACGGGCAGCCAGCAGCACCTTGTACAGCGCATAAAGCTGCTTGAGGTGCGGCAGAACGTCGTTGTACTCACCGCGAAGCTGACGTGCCTCGGTGATTTTCGGTGTTTCCAGCATCGCGCTGACTTTGTTGTACGTCAGACGAGCGTGGGAATGGATCACCGCTTCATAGAAGCAGTAGTCGGTCATTTCGCCGGACTTGGAGATGGTCATCTCGCAAACCATGGCCAGACGATCGACGTGCGGGTTCAGCGAGCAAAGACCGTTGGACAGCTGCTCGGGCAGCATCGGCACGACGCGCTCGGGGAAGTACACCGAGTTGCCGCGCACTTGCGCTTCGTTGTCCAGCGCCGAGCCGATCTTCACGTAGCTGGAAACGTCGGCAATCGCCACGTACAACTTCCAGCCGCCGGAGAAAAGGCGCAGCTTGCCAGGTTTGGCTTCGCAATAAACCGCGTCATCGAAGTCGCGAGCATCTTCGCCGTCAATGGTGACGAACGGCAGATGGCGCAGGTCGACACGCTTCTCTTTGTCTTTTTCTTCGACTTCCGGCTTGAGCTTGGCGGCTTCTTTCAGCACGGCTTCAGGCCAGACATGTGGAATGTCGTAGGTGCGCAGGGCCACATCGATTTCCATGCCCGGCGCCATGTAGTTGCCGACCACTTCGACGATATCGCCTTGTGGCTGGAAACGCGGCGTCGGCCAGTGGGTGATTTTCACTTCGACGAACTGACCGATCTGCGCGTTGGCGTTGCGGCCCGGGGTGACCAGCACTTCTTGCTGAATCTTCGGGTTGTCCGCGACGACAAAGCCGATGCCGCCTTCTTCAAAGTAGCGACCGACGATGGTTTCGTGTGCACGCGTCACGACTTCGACGATCACGCCTTCGCGGCGACCGCGACGGTCGAGACCGGAAACACGGGCCAGCGCACGGTCGCCGTCGAACACCAGACGCATTTGCGCCGGGCTCATGAACAGGTCATCGCTGCCGTCGTCCGGCACCAGGAAGCCGAAACCGTCACGGTGACCGCTGATGCGACCGAGGATCAGATCAAGCTTGTCGACCGGCGCATAGGTGCCACGACGGGTGTAGATCAGTTGAGCGTCGCGCTCCATGGCGCGCAGGCGGCGGCGCAGGGCTTCGACCTGGTCTTCTGTGGTCAGACCAAACTCTTCGACCAGTTGCTCGCGGGCAGCAGGCGAACCCCGATCGGCGAGGTGCGCCAGGATCAGTTCGCGGCTAGGAATAGGGTTTTCATATTTTTCCGCTTCACGAGCGGCCTCGGGATCGAGGGACTGCCAATCGGCCATTAGAGAGTTTTCACCTTGTCTATATGCGGGTTAGTTTGGCATAGGCGCCATGAAACGGGAAATTTCCGACTCTATAAGGCCCATCTGAAGCCTTGTATCGACCCTTGAAAGCCGTTTTGACCACCGCTGGTAAAAAAAATCATATTTTTTGCTGGCAGGGGTTTACAGTTAAAAAGACGCTCCGTATAGTGCGCGCCATCGACGACGTACAAGCGTTGCCGATACTGCCCAGATGGTGAAATTGGTAGACACGCCAGCTTCAGGTGCTGGTGACCGCAAGGTCGTGGAAGTTCGAGTCTTCTTCTGGGCACCAATTTCGAGTTTGAGACTAGATCAGTTTCAAGACTCACACAAAACCCGCGAAAGCGGGTTTTTTGCATTCTAAGCCCAGGTTTTCTTAAAACTGATTTATTAAAATTAAATCAGGGGTTTACAGATCAAAAGGCGCTCCGTATAGTGCGCCACATCAACAGCGGCAACGCTTGCGATGATTGCCCAGATGGTGAAATTGGTAGACACGCCAGCTTCAGGTGCTGGTGACCTTACGGTCGTGGAAGTTCGAGTCTTCTTCTGGGCACCAATTCAAATTCAAGGTTAAGACCTTGGATTTCACAAAAACCCGCGAAAGCGGGTTTTTGCGTTTCTGGCTTCCAGAAAACCAGCCCCCCCCCCCCTTTCGCCAATCAAAACCCCACCCCCACACAAGGCGCATCTGAGAAACAATATCGTTTATCATTGTTGCAAGTTTTTGCAATGCGACAGTGAGGAACCCTGCGAATGACGTTTCGAAATACCCTGCGCCGAGGCTTGACCTTTACCCTCCTCGGCCTGGCGCTCGCCACTCCCCTCACCCAGGCTGCCGATGCGGTTTCCCTGACTCTCTACAACGGCCAACACAAGGAAGTCGGCGACGCGATCGCCAAAGCCTTTGAAGCCAAGACCGGCATTCATGTCAACGTGCGCAAAGGCAGCAGCAACCAGCTCGCCAGCCAGATCATCGAAGAGGGCGACCGCTCCCCTGCCGACGTGATCTACACCGAAGAATCGCCTCCACTGAACAATCTCGGCGAGCAGGGCCTGCTGGCCAAGACCGATGACGCGACGCTGGCCGTGCTGCCAGCAAAATATGTCGCCGGCAATGGCACCTGGATCGGCGTCACCGCGCGGGTTCGCGTGGTCGCCTTCAACCCGAAACTGATCGACGAAAAAGACCTGCCGAAGTCGGTGATGGAATTCTCCGATCCGCAGTGGCAAGGCAAAGTCGGTTTCGTACCGACCAGCGGCGCGTTCCAGGAACAGGCCGTGGCAATCATCAAAATGCACGGACGTGATGCCGCCGAAGAATGGCTGACCGGCCTGCGCGCCTTCGGCAAGACCTACAGCAACAATATGGTTGCGCTCAAAGCCGTGGAGAATGGCGAAGTCGCCACGGTGCTGGTAAACAACTATTACTGGTTTGCCCTGCAACGCGAGAAAGGCAAACTGGATTCGAAACTGCATTATTTCACCGGCGGCGACGTCGGCGGCTTGATCACTGTCTCCAGTGCTGCCGTGCTGAAATCCAGCAAACATCCAAAAGAAGCCCAGCAATTCCTTGCCTACATGGCCAGCGAAGAAGGCCAGCGCGTGATCACTCAGACCACCGCCGAGTATCCGCTGCACAAAGGCATGGAATCGGATCGCGGGCTCAAGCCGTTCAGTGAGCTGGAAGCGCCAAACGTCACCCCGGCCGACCTGGGCAATGCTGAAGAAGCGCTGGAGCTGGAACGCGAAGTTGGCTTGAACTGATGGCCGCATCGTTATCCGCCCCCGCCCCGCGCGGGGGCTATGTACCAAAGCGCAAGCGGCCATCGATCTGGCTGGTGCTGCCGGTGTTGTTGCTGGTCGTGATGAGCCTATTGCCGCTGGCCTATGTCGGGCTCAAAGCGTGGCAGGCCGGCTGGGCCGAAGCGCTGCATTTGTTATGGCGCCCGTATGTGTTTGGCCTGCTGCGCAACACCCTGGCATTGATGGTTGGCGTGACGATCACCTGCGGCGTGATCGGCCTGTCGCTGGCATGGTTGCTGGAGCGCAGCAATTTGCCGGGGCGGCGCCTGTGGGGCGTGATTCTGTGCCTGCCGTTTGCGGTGCCGGCGTTTGTCAGCAGTTTCACCTGGGTTTCGCTGAGTGCGCAGTTCGAAGGCCTTGGCGGGGCGATTCTGGTGATGAGCCTGTCGAAATACCCGCTGATCTTCTTGCCGGTGGCAGCAACCCTGCGCAATCTCGATCCATCCCTTGAAGAGTCGGCCCGCACGCTGGGGCAGAATCGCTGGGGCGTATTCTTTCGCGTCACCCTGCCACTGCTCTGGCCATCGTTGCTGGCCGGTTCGTTGCTGATCGCCTTGCACATGCTGGTCGAGTTCGGTGCGCTGTCGATCATTGGCCTGCAAACCTTCACCACCGCCATCTATCAACAGTTCGAGCTTGAATTCAGCAACGCCAACGCAGCAATGCTGTCGGCCGTGTTGTTGGCGCTGTGTCTGGTGTTGTTGTGGCTGGAACTGCGCGTGCGTGGCAAAGGCCGGCATGTGCGCACCGGGCAAGGTGCGGCACGTCGAGCTGAACAGGTTCGACTCGGGCCATGGGCAGCGGTCGGTCAGTTGTATTGCCTGATGCTGGCGATTGTCGGCAGCGGGATTCCTTTGGGCATGTTGGCGTATTGGCTGGCGGTGGGTTCGTCGGCAGCCTTTCCGGTGGCGGCGATTACCGAGGCACTGCTGTCGTCGCTGGCGTTATCGCTCGGCGGCGCGGCGTTGTGTCTGGTGCTGGCCGTGCCGGTCGGATTGCTGGTGGTGCGCTATAAAGGGCAACTGGCGATCTGGGCCGAGCGCCTGCCTTATCTGCTGCATGCGCTGCCAGGTTTGGTGATTGCGCTGACGCTGGTGTATTTCGCCCTGCACTACGTGCCGGCGCTGTACCAGACATCGGGGTTGCTGCTGATTGCGTATGCGCTGCTGTTTTTGCCGCTGGCACAGGCACCGATTCGCACGGCGCTGAACAAGGCTGCGCCGCAACTTGAAGAGGCTGCACGCACGCTGGGGGCTTCATCGTTCACGGCGTTTTGCCGGGTGACGCTGCCGATTATCTTCCCGGCATTGGGCGCGGCGTTTGCGCTGGTGTTTCTGGATGCGATGAAGGAATTGACGGCGACGCTGCTGCTGAGTCCGACCGGCCTGAATACTTTGGCGACTGAGGTCTGGGCGCATACCGCGAATGTCGAGTTTGCGGCGGCGGCGCCTTATGCGGCGTTGTTGATTTTGGTATCGGGATTGCCGGTTTACTTACTGACGACTCGGATGTATCTGAGCCGCTGAAATAGTTATCGCGAGCAGGCTCACTCCTACATTGGAATGCGTTCCCCGTGTAGGAGTGAGCCTGCTCGCGATGAGGCAAAACCAGACAGCATCAAGCCCTGAACTGCCCCAGGCTCGCCTTGAGTTGCGCCGCCAAGCCATCCAGCACTTTGCCACTGGCCGTGGTTGCCACCACCGCCTGCGCCGCTTTCTCGGCCTGCGCGTGAATCGTCTCGACCCGCCCACGCACAGCCTGTGCGCCTTGCGCCTGATGCGCAGCGGCCTGCGTTGCCAGGCCGATCGCCGCATGCACTTGCTCGACCGAAGCCTGCACCGATTGCTGCAACCGCGCACTGTCGCGCAACACCAACAAACCTTCACTGGCCTGACGCCCGGCCTGGCCGATCGCCTCGACCGCCTCACGCGCGCCCTGCTGCAAGGCGACGATGTGCGCCTGAATGTCGCCGGTAGAGCTTTGCGTCTTGCTCGCCAGTGCACGCACTTCATCCGCCACGACCGCAAACCCGCGCCCGGTCTCACCGGCACGCGCTGCTTCGATAGCCGCGTTGAGCGCCAGCAGGTTGGTCTGCTCGGCAATCCCGTGAATCACCGTCAACACCACTTCAATCTGCTCACTCTGCTGCGCCAGTCGCTCGATGACTTTCGCCCCGGTATCGACCTGCCCCGCCAGCGCTTCGATCAAACTGCCGACCTTGGCGGAGGTGCGGGTGTTTTCGTCGGTGGCCTGGCGAATATCCACCACCTGCTTCAACGCCGCTTGCATCGCATGGCTTTCCGATTGCGCCTCATCAGCCATTTGCGACAGCGCGCGCAGGCTTTCCGCCACTTCATCACGCTGCATACCGGCGGCCGCATCGGCACCGGCATTGCGCAGGGTCATCGCGCCAATTTCTACGCCGGTACGCTGCGCGACATCGCCCGCCTCGCGCACGATCGGCTGCAACTTATCGACAAAGCGATTGACGGCCGAGGCCATGTCGCCGATTTCGTCCTTGCTGTTGATCTGCACACGCTTGGTCAGATCGCCCTCGCCCGCCGCCAGATCATCCATCGCTGCGTTGAGCATCTTCAAGCGATTGACCACGCGATGGCCCAGCACAACTGCCAGCAACAGCAGCACCCCGCAACCGACCAGCGCCAGGCCCATGCCGATCCGCCAGCGCAGGGTTGCGGCCGCCTCTTGAACGGTATTGGCGGTATTGGCTTTCATCTCGGTAGCGGTCGACTGCGCCGATTGCAGACGTGTTTGCATCGCCTTGGCGCTGTCCGCTGCGGCGCCTTTGAGGCTGTCGCCGACCAATTGATCACTGCTGGCGATCAACGCCGAGAAGCGCTTGTCGAGCGCGGCGAGATCGGTTTCCACCGAAGCCGTGGAAACGCCCATCAGCACCTTGCCGATTTCCACGCCATTAGGGTTGATCGACGCTTCGAGGTAGTAGACCGACGGATCGTTCTTCGCCGCATCCAGCACTTTATCCAGCGCACGCTCGCCCTGGCCTTTTTCAAGAAGAGCCTTGTTGATCGGATTTTCGCGATTGAGGTAACGGGTCAGATGCTGGCCGGTGGCGTCGTCGTAGACCACGAACAGCACGTTGGGATTGCGCTGGGCACGCCGGGCGAACTCGGACAGGGTCGGTACGTCGCTGTCCCACATGGCACGCGGCGCGACAGAGGCCAGTAACTGCGCCATGTCATTGGCCGAGTCCTTGAGATCCTTTTCCAGCGTCGTACGCAATTGCGCCTGCTCTTCCTTGAGGCGCGAAGACAGGCCGGCGGTAAGTCGCTGGCGGGTGCTGGCGGACAAGGCATCAAGGCTCGAGGTGACCTCACGCCCGGCCTGCTCCAGCTCACCGGAGAGTTTCTGGCTGTCGGCGCCGAGGCGCACCGCCAAGTCAGCTTCCAGCGCCGTGACGGTGCTCCGCGTCAGGGCAACGGCCACCAACACCTGCACCAAAAGGGCGATACCAAGGGTAACGAACACGGGTCGCAACAAACGGCTTTGTAACAGTGAGAGAACGGCCGACACTGTGAATACCTCTACTTCTGACGCCATTAATTTGATGGCACTCTTGTAGACAGATTCACAGCAAAGGTCATGCCGTCCAACAGGCATAAACGACAAAGGCCCCGATTAAGGGGCCTTTGTGTTTTTACATCAACGACTTATCAAGCAAACGGATGACGCAGAACGATGGTTTCGTTGCGGTCCGGGCCCGTCGAAATAATGTCGATCGGCGCGCCGATCAACTCTTCAACACGTTTGATGTAAGCACGCGCGTTTGCTGGCAGCTCTTCCAGGGTCTTGGCGCCCACGGTCGATTCGGTCCAGCCCGGCACTTCTTCGTACACAGGCTGCAGGCCTACGTAGCTGTCAGCGTCGGTCGGGGCAACAGCATTGCCTTCGGCATCTTTGTAGCCAACGCAGATGTTGATGGTTTCCAGACCGTCGAGTACGTCCAGCTTGGTCAGGCAGATGCCCGAGATGCTGTTCACATCGATAGCGCGACGCAGGATAACAGCGTCGAACCAGCCGCAACGACGGGCACGGCCGGTGGTGGCGCCGAACTCGTGACCTTGCTTGGCCAGGTGTGCACCGACGTCGTCGAACAGCTCAGTCGGGAACGGACCCGAACCGACGCGAGTGGTGTAAGCCTTGGTGATGCCCAGGATGTAGTCCAGGAACATCGGGCCAACGCCCGAACCGGTCGCCACGCCACCCGCGGTGGTGTTGGAGCTGGTTACGTACGGGTAGGTACCGTGGTCGATGTCGAGCAACGAACCCTGGGCGCCTTCGAACATGATGTCTTTGCCGGCGCGACGCAGGTCGTGCAGCTCAGCCGTCACGTCGAGCATCAGCGGCTTGAGCAGCTCCGCGTATTCCTTGCACTCGGCCAGGGTCTTTTCGAACTCGATGGCCGGTTCTTTGTAGTAACCCACCAGCATGAAGTTGTGGTAGTCCACCAGCTCACGCAGTTTGTCTTCGAAACGCGGCATGTTCAGCAGGTCGCCAACACGCAGGCCACGACGCGCAACCTTGTCTTCGTAAGCCGGGCCGATGCCGCGACCGGTAGTACCGATCTTCAGCTCGCCACGGGCCTTTTCACGGGCCTGGTCCAGCGCCACGTGGAAGGACAGGATCAGCGGGCAGGACGGGCTGATACGCAGGCGCTCGCGCACCGGTACGCCTTTCTCTTCCAGCTTGGTGATCTCGCGCAGCAGGGCGTCAGGTGCAACCACCACGCCGTTGCCGATCAGGCACTGCACGCCTTCGCGCAGCACGCCCGACGGGATCAGGTGCAGGACGGTTTTTTCGCCGTCGATCACCAGCGTGTGGCCAGCGTTGTGGCCACCCTGGTAGCGCACTACGGCGGCAGCATGTTCGGTCAGCAGATCAACGATCTTGCCTTTGCCCTCATCACCCCATTGGGTGCCCAGGACTACGACATTCTTACCCATAACACTTGTCCTCATTCGCGCAAACTTGGTGCCGGCGATGGCCGGCAGGAAAACTCAAGAAGCCAGTGGCGATACTTGCCAAAGCCCGTTCTGCTGAATCAATTGCTGGTCGCAGTCCGCATCACGGGCGGCGGCCAAAGGTTGCCCAGGCAAAGCCTGAACGACACGCTGACCCTCACTGCGCAACTGACAAACCTGCTGCCAGAGTGCCGCATCCGTACTGTCAGGCATCCAGATACCGCCAGACGGTAGCTCGATCTCAGCACGCCCCAGGGTCACCAGGGTTTTCAAATCGGTGGAAAAGCCAGTCGCCGGACGCGCGCGGCCAAAATCGGCGCCGATGTCGTCATAACGACCGCCCTGCGCGATGGACTGGCCAACGCCCGGTACGAACACCGCGAACACCACACCGGTGTGGTAGTGGTAGCCACGCAACTCGCCCAGATCGAAGTACAACGGCAGCTCCGGGAAGCGCGCCGACAGACGCTCGGCGATCGCCAGCAAATCTTCCAGTGCCGCCAGAACCGGCGCCGGCGCATTGGCCAGACGCTCACGGGCAGCGCTCAACACTTCACGGCCGCCGCACAGATCAACCAGCGCACGCAGCATGCCGGACAAATCGGCCGGCAGGCCTTCGGTCAAGGTAATGACCTCGTCGATGGCTTTGCGTTGCAGCGCGTCGAACAACTGCTGCTCGACTTCACCCGACAGACCGGCGGCACGCGCCAGACCACGGTAGATGCCGACATGACCAAGATCCATGTGTACATCCGGCACGTCGGCCAGTTGCAGCATGGCCAGCATCAGGCTGATCACTTCAACGTCACTGCTCGGGCTGGCGTCGCCGTACAACTCGGCGCCCAACTGGATCGGGCTGCGCGAGGACGACAGTGCACGCGGCTGGGCATGCAGCACACTGCCGGCGTAGCACAGACGGCTCGGCCCTTCGCGACGCAGGGTGTGCGCATCGATGCGCGCCACTTGCGGCGTGATGTCGGCACGGAAACCCATCTGCCGGCCCGACTGCGGGTCGATGACCTTGAAGGTACGCAGATCCAGGTCCTGGCCCGCGCCGGTCAGCAGGGATTCCAGGTACTCGATATGGGGAGTCACGACAAACTCGTAACCCCAGCTCTGGAACAGATCCAACACCTGACGACGCGCGACTTCAATGCGCGCCGCTTCCGGTGGCAGTACTTCTTCGATGCCATCTGGCAGCAGCCAGCGGTCTACCGTTGCCATTACGCCATTCCCCTTTGATCCGGGCGGCCAGCCTGCGGGCGAGCCTTGAGTGAAGCAGAAAATGACCGGTTCGTTCAAAACGCACGCGCATGAACGACGCGGCGAAAGGCCTGTTACCGGCTTCGCCCATCACTTTCCTCGAAAAACTCTCGGGCCATTCAACCCGATGCCTGCAACAAAAAACAGCAATCAAACATGCAGACGCAAAAAAGCCGGGAATTTCCCGGCTGCCGCATCATACACACGTTTTCCCAAAGGATCACCCCGCCCGAGGTTTTAGCCGCCGGGCGGAATGATTCAGGTCAACGGCGTATCAAGGCTTGGCCTTTTCCAGGTAGTGGAAAAAGTCGCTGCTTGGGTCGAGGACCAATACGTCGGATTTGTTCGCGAAGCTTTCACGGTAGGCGCGCAGGCTACGGTAGAAACTGTAGAACTCCTGATCCTGACCGTAGGCCTTGGAGTAGATCGCAGCGGCCTGGGCATCACCATCACCGCGAACCTCTTCCGATTCACGATAGGCTTCTGCCAGCAACACGCGGCGCTGACGATCGGCGTCGGCACGGATGCCTTCAGCCAGCTCGTTACCCTTGGCGCGATGCTCGCGAGCTTCACGCTCACGCTCGGTGCTCATACGTTCGAACACGCTGCGATTCACTTCTTTCGGCAGATCGATGGCCTTGACCCGGACATCGACGACTTCGATACCCAGCTCTTTTTCCGCCATCTTGTTCAGCGATGCGGTGATGTCAGCCATCAGTGCATCGCGCTCACCCGACACCACTTCGTGCAGGGTGCGCTTGCCGAACTGGTCACGCAGACCGGATTCCAGACGACGGGACAGACGCTCGTCGGCGATTTGCTTGAGACCAGAAGTCGCGGTGTAGAAGCGCTCGGCATCTTTCACGCGCCACTTGGCGTAGGCATCGACCATCACGGCTTTCTTTTCCAGGGTCAGGAAACGCTGTGTCGGTGCATCCAGCGTCATCAGGCGTGCGTCGAATTTACGCACCTGGTTAACGTATGGCACTTTCACATGCAGACCCGGCTGAACATCGGCCTGAACCACGCGACCGAATTGCAGCAGCACCGCACGCTCGGTCTGAGCGACGATGTAGAAGCAATTCCAGCCCACCAGGACCACAACGACGCCAACGATCAGGGCGATCAGCGATTTATTGCTCATCAGCGGGTCTCCCTTGTGCGCGACTGCGGCAGGTCAGTGACATGCGGCGTGACGTCCGTGTTGTTGCTGGCGGCAGCCGAACCGGTGACCGGTGCATTGCTGCCCGAACTGTTCTGAATCATTTTATCCAACGGCAGGTAAAGCAAGTTGCTCTGGCCGTTCTTGTTGCCGGTCACGAGCACCTTGCTGGTATTGCTGAAGACTTCCTGCATGGTGTCCAGATACAGACGCTGACGGGTAACCTCAGGTGCCTTGCGATACTCGGCGACCAGTTTGGTGAAGCGATCCGCCTCACCCTTGGCACGCGAGACCGTTTCGTCGCGGTAACCGTTGGCATCTTCAAGGATGCGCTGGGCCTGACCACGGGCTTCCGGCACGACGCCGTTGGCGTAGGTTTCAGCCTGGTTGCGCGAACGCTGCTCGTCTTCACGCGCGCGGATCACGTCATCGAAGGCTTCCTGCACTTCACGCGGTGCAGCTGCGCTCTGTACGTTGACCTGGGTAACGGTGATACCGGTGCGATAGGTATCGAGGAAGCGTTGCAGACGCTCCTTGATTTCGCTGGCCATCAATTCACGACCTTCGGTCAGCACCTGATCCATCGCGGTGGAACCCACCACATGACGCAGCGCACTGTCGGTCGCATGCTGCAGGCTGATTTCCGGCTGATCGACGTTCAGCACGAAATCCTGCAGGTTGCTGATCTTGTACTGCACGGTCAGCGGCACTTCGACGATGTTCTCGTCTTCGGTCAGCATCTGGCCCTGCTTGGTGTACGCACGCTCACGCGTTACGTTTTCCATGTACTTTTTATCGATCGGCGGGAAGTAGATGTTCAGACCCGGGCCGACGGTTTCGTAGTACTTGCCGAAGCGCAGCACCACGGCTTGCTCCTGCTCGTCGACCACGTACACCGCGCTGTACAGCCAGACAGCCGCCAGCACGACAAGGCCGATGCCGAGCAGACCGCCGAAGCCGCCACCACTCCTGCCCGAGCCACCGCCGTCATCACCACCGCGTTTCTTACCACCACCGAACAACCCGTTCAGGCTTTCCTGCAGCTTTCGGAAGGCCTCGTCGAGATCCGGTGGCCCCTTGCGGTCGCCGTTATTGCGGCGCTTGCCACCCCAAGGATCCTGATTATTCGAGTTGCCACCCGGCTCATTCCAAGCCATAGCGCTCTCCATCTGATAAAGCAAAGACGCACCCACGGCGCGCCGACCAATGCTACAGAATGCCTGCTGTTACGGCACAACCGCTTTTTCAGGCTTTTATTGCAAAGTGTGTTGCTCGATGAATTCCATCGGCTGCAATCCTTCGCGGCTTACCAGTCGATTCAACTCGACCCGGGGCAAACGAACGGCGAGCAAACTGATGCCTTCTTCGTCGTGCTCTTCTTTCTGCACCGCACCGAGTTCGAAAAACTGCGCACGCAGTCGCGCGAATCGTTGCGGCAAGCGCAAGGTACCGATGAACAAGTCACCGCCGAGCAACTCGGCAATGGCTTGCTCAAGCAATTCCAGACCCGTGCCATCACGCGCCGACAGCCAGACCCGCTGGGGCTTGCCGTTTTCGTCGCGCTGGATTTGCGGCTCAACGCCTTCAAGCAAATCGAGTTTGTTATAGACCTCGAGGATCGGCAAGTCCTGGGCACCAATCTCGCCCAGCACCACCATCACCTGCTCGATCTGCAACATGCGATCCGGTTCAGCCGCATCGATCACGTGCAGCAGCAGGTCAGAGTTGGCCGACTCTTCGAGGGTAGACCGAAATGCCTCGACCAGCTTGTGCGGCAAGTGACGAATGAAGCCCACCGTGTCGGCCAGGACAATCGGCCCGAGGTCGTCCAGATCCAGACGACGCAGGGTCGGATCCAGCGTGGCGAACAGTTGGTCGGCCGCGTAGACGTCGGATTTCGTCACGTTGTTGAAGAGTGTGGACTTGCCGGCGTTGGTGTATCCCACCAGAGAAACGGTCGGGATATCCGCACGGGAACGGCCACGTCGCGATTGCTCGCGCTGGCTGCGCACTTTCTCCAGACGGCCCTTGATCTGGCGAAGACGCACCCGCAGCAGACGGCGGTCGGTTTCCAGCTGGGTTTCACCTGGACCGCGCATGCCGATACCGCCACCCTGACGCTCAAGGTGAGTCCAGCCGCGAACCAGCCGGGTGCTCATGTGATCAAGCTGAGCCAGTTCAACCTGGAGCTTGCCTTCATGGGTACGGGCGCGTTGGGCGAAAATATCGAGAATCAGGCCGGTGCGGTCGATCACGCGACACTCGAAAACACGTTCGAGGTTACGTTCCTGACTAGGCGTGAGGATGTGATTGAAAATCACCAGATCGGCTTCTTCAGCCTTGACCAGGTCGCGCAGCTCCTCGACCTTGCCGCTGCCAATCAGGTATTTGGCGGTTGGCCGATGACGCGGCACGTTAAAAAACGCAACGGTCTCGGCGCCGGCCGAATTAGCCAATTCCTGAAACTCCTGCGGATCTTCGCGCGCCTCAGGGTCCTGTCCATCCAAGTGAACGAGGATCACTCGCTCACCACCACCGTGGCGCTCAAAGAACAAAGGAGACTCCTATCAGGCGTTACCTGGCTCAGCGTCACCTGCTTCGGATTCGGTTGCGCTAGGCAGACGAATTGGACGAACCGGCACCACTGTCGAGATAGCGTGTTTGTAAACCATCTGGCTCACGGTGTTTTTCAGCAGGATCACGAACTGGTCGAACGACTCGATCGTGCCTTGCAGTTTGATACCGTTGACCAGGTAGATGGAAACCCCAACTTTCTCTTTACGTAAAGTATTCAAGTAAGGGTCTTGTAGCGAATGCCCTTTTGACATGTGCCGCACTCCTTTAAGGATTCAATAATAAAAAATAGGTAATTCAGATGGCTTTGGCCGTCACACCCCCAAGGATAGACGGCAATTGCAAGGACTCAGCTCAATATGGAGATGGTCCCAAGGTATTTCAAGGCGCGTGGCAGATTGTCGCAATCAAGACTGTCCAGCCAGTGTATATCTTCCCAGCTGCGCAGCCAGGTGAACTGGCGTTTGGCCAATTGGCGCGTGGCGATGATGCCGCGCTCCTGCATTTCGGCCAAAGTCAGTTTGCCATCCAGGTAGTCCCAGACTTGGCGGTAACCTACTGCACGTATAGACGGCAACCCGGCATGCAGGTCACTTCTTTTACGCAGGGCTACGACCTCGTCGATGAATCCCTGTTCCAACATAATTGTGAATCTTTGTTTAATGCGCTCGTGCAATACCTGACGATTTGCCGGGGCAATGGCCAAGTTCGCGACAGTATAGGGCAATTGTTGCAGTCCCGAAGCGGCTGCTTCAGTACTTTGCGCAGATTGTTGCCGGCGCAGTTCGGTCATGCTCTGACCACTGACCCGATAAACTTCCAGCGCGCGACTCAGGCGCTGCGGATCGTTCGGATGAATGCGCGCCGCAGATACCGGATCGATGACCGCTAACTGGTCGTGCAGGGCTTGCCAGCCAAGGCGTTGAGCCTCTTCTTCGATCTGCGCGCGAACCTCGGGATCCGCCGCTGGCATATCGGCCAGGCCATCAACCAAAGCCTTGTAATAGAGCATTGTGCCGCCGACCAGCAGCGGAATTTTTCCGCGTGCGGTGATCTCGGCCATGGCTTGCAGGGCATCGCGACGGAAATCCGCAGCCGAATAGGCTTCAGCCGGATCGAGAATATCGATCAAACGGTGCGGATATTCGGCCAGCAGTTCTTTCGAAGGCTTGGCGGTGCCAATGTCCATGCCGCGATAGACCAGTGCCGAATCGACACTGATCAGCTCGCACGGCAGCACCTTGGTCAGCTCGATGGCCAGATCGGTCTTGCCCGCAGCGGTCGGGCCCATCAGGAAAATCGCTGGAGGGAGCTGGCTCATCAACGACCGCGCAAGAACAGTTTGTCCAGATCGTCCAGGCCCAGTTGGGTCCAGGTCGGTCGGCCATGGTTGCATTGACCGCTGCGCTCGGTGTTTTCCATGTCACGCAGCAGGCCGTTCATTTCCGGCAAGGCCAGGCGCCGGTTGGCGCGAATCGCGCCGTGGCAGGCCATGGTGCCGAGCAATTCATTCAGATGTGCTTGAATCCGGTCGCTGGTGCCGTATTCCATCAGGTCCGAGAGCACGTCGCCGACCAAGCGGTTGGCTTCGGCCTGCTTCAACAACGCCGGAATCTGGCGGATCGCCAGGGTTTCCGGGCCCAGACGCTGCAATTCGAAGCCCAGACGCTGGAACCACGCCGCATGTTCCTCGGCGCAATCGGCTTCGCGCTGACTGACCGCCAGCGATTCCGGCACCAGCAACGGCTGACCACTGAGACCTTCGCTAGCCATGGCGATTTTCAGACGCTCGTACATGATCCGTTCGTGGGCGGCATGCATATCCACCAACACCAGACCTTGGGCGTTCTCGGACAGGATGTAGATGCCCTTGAGCTGCGCCAGTGCGTAACCGAGTGGCGGAATGTCTTCCTGACCGGCCGGCAATGCGTTGGCATTGGCCTCAGGCAGCGGCGCGAAAAATTCGCGGTACGCGGCTTGCGCCTCGGCAGCCGGCGGCACCGCCGATTGCGGGCGCGGCGTGTATTGATACTGGTAAGCGCCGCCAGCACTGGCACCTGACGAGGTATTGAACGCCGGTTGCGCCTGCGGTTGCTCGAGCAGTGCATTGGCCGCCAGACGCATTTCGCCCTGCGGGCCGAATTCCCCGGCATCGAGGCCGGTTGGCCGCACGACAGCAGTGGTCACGGAACCCGCGAGCTGGTCTTCCGGCCGCACATCGCCCAGCGCGCGGTGCAAGGTGCCGTAAAGGAAGTCATGCACCATGCGCCCGTCACGGAAGCGCACTTCGTGTTTGGTCGGGTGCACGTTGACGTCGACCGCCGCCGGATCAACCTCGAAAAACAGCGCAAAGGTCGGATGACGGCCGTTGAACAGTACGTCGCGATAAGCCTGACGCACCGCGTGAGCGACCAGTTTGTCGCGCACCGCCCGACCATTCACAAAGAAATACTGCAAATCCGCCTGGCTGCGGTTGAAGGTCGGCAGACCGACCCAGCCCCACAGGTGCAAGCCGTTGCGCTCGATCTCGATCGGCAACGCCTGTTCGAGAAAACCCGAGCCGCAGATGGCTGCCACACGCCGCGCGCGGGCCGCATCATCGTGGGCCTCGTGCAGGCTGAGAATGGTCTTGCCGTTGTGGCGCAGATGAAACGCGACGTCGAAACGCGCGAGCGCCAGACGCTTGATCACTTCTTGCAGGTGATCGAATTCGGTTTTTTCGGTCTTGAGGAATTTGCGTCGCGCCGGGGTATTGAAGAACAGGTCGCGAACTTCCACCGAGGTGCCGACCGGATGCGCTGCCGGTTGAACCCGAGGCGCCATGTCACGGCCTTCGGTTTCCACCTGCCACGCTTGATCGGCATCGCGCGTACGCGAGGTCAGGGTCAGGCGCGCCACGGAGCTGATCGACGCCAGTGCTTCACCACGGAAACCGAGGCTCATTACCTGTTCGAGGTCTTCGAGGTTGCGGATCTTGCTGGTGGCGTGACGGGCCAGTGCCAGCGGCAAGTCATCGGCAGAAATGCCGCTGCCATCGTCACGAACCCGCAGCAACTTGACACCGCCCTGCTCAACGTCGACATCGATACGTTTGGCGCCGGAGTCGAGGCTGTTTTCCAACAGCTCCTTGATCACCGAAGCCGGGCGTTCAACCACCTCACCAGCGGCAATCTGGTTCGCCAGCCGCGGGCTGAGCAGTTCGATGCGGGCGGCAGCGCTCAACACTTCGTTCATTCTTTGGACGCCAGTTCGGTGCCAGGAATGGTCAAGTGCTGACCGACTTTCAACTCATCACTTTTCAGATTGTTCGCGCTGCGCAGCGTCGCCGGCGACACCTGATAGCGCACACCGATCATCGCCAGCGTTTCGCCCGGGCCAACGCGGTGATCACGCGGGCCCTGGGCGATCTTGCCGGAATCACGCAGCCAGGCAATGTAGGTGCCCGGTGGCGGGTTCTGCTGGAAGAACTGGCGCACGCCGCTGCTGATCGAACGCGCCAGTGCTTGCTGGTGGCTCGAGGCCGAGAGCTTGTTCGCCTCGTTGGCGTTGGAGATAAACCCGGTTTCGACCAGGATCGACGGGATATCCGGCGACTTCAGCACCATGAACCCGGCCTGCTCCACGCGCTGTTTGTGCAGCGGCGTGACGCGGCCGATGTTGGTCAGGACTTTCTGCCCGACGTTGAGGCTGGAGGTCAGCGAGGCCGTCATCGACAGGTCGAGCAACACGCCGGCGAGCATGCGGTCCTTGTCGTCGAGGCTGACGTTGCCGGCACCACCGATCAAGTCGGAACGGTTTTCACTGTCGGCCAGCCAACGCGCGGTCTCCGACGTGGCACCGCGATCAGACAGGGCAAACACCGAGGCACCGAAGGCGGCGGCAGACGGCGCGGCGTCAGCGTGAATCGAGACGAACAGGTCGGCGCCCTTCTTGCGGGCGATTTCGGTACGACCGCGCAACGGGATGAAGTAATCGCCGGTACGGGTGAGTTCGGCGCGGAAGCCTTTCATGCCGTTGACCTGCCGCTGCAGTTCGCGGGCGATCTGCAGTACCACGTCTTTCTCACGCTGGCCGCGCGAGCCGGATGCACCCGGGTCTTCGCCACCGTGGCCGGCGTCGATCACGACAATAATGTCGCGCTTGCCGGCCGGGGCTGGCGGCAACTTGATCGCCGGTTCGGTCGGGGTTACCGGCACCGCCGGAACGGTCGCAACCTGCGGGGTTGGCGCAGGCGGCGGTGCGGCGTCGGCCGGGTTATCGAACAGGTCGACCACCAGACGGTTGCCGTACTGCGCGTTCGGCGCCAGCGAGAAGCTTTTCGGGGTGACGGCTTTTTTCAGGTCGATGACCACGCGCAGGTCGGTCGGCGTGCGCTGGGCCGAACGCATTGCGGTGATCGGCGTGTTCGCGGTCTGCACATTCAGCGGTGCACCGAGGGTGGCACCGTTGATGTCGATCACCAGCCGATCCGGCGAGGTCAGGGTAAACACGCTGTGCTGTACCGGGCCGCTCAGGTCGAACACCAGTCGCGTGTTGTCCGGCGCCCGCCACAGGCGCACGCTGTTGACCTTCGAATCGGCCACAGCGTTGACGGTTACTGCCATCAACAACAGTCCAGCGGCAGCCACCAACGCGCGAAAGCGCATACCTAACCCCATCATTTAATTGGATTCCAATGCCAAAGCGGCACACCAGGCCTCGCCACGCGAGCCCTGGGATAAAATTTTCAGCGAACGCCCGCTGTCTTGCGGGCTAATGGTAATGGTCAGGTCCGGCTTTGGCAAAAAGCCTGCACCTTTATCGGGCCATTCGATCAGGCACATCGCATCGTCTTCGAAGTAGTCGCGGATGCCGAGAAACTCCAGCTCTTCCGGATCGACCAGTCGATACAGGTCAAAGTGGAAGGCGCGGATGTCACCGATCTCGTAGGGCTCGACCAAAGTGAAGGTCGGACTTTTTACCGCGCCGACATGGCCCAGCGCGCGAATGATCCCGCGCGACAACGTGGTTTTGCCCATCCCCAGGTTGCCTTCGAGAAAAATCAGGCCATGGCCCTGGGTCACGCGGGCGATCCGTGCGCCAAAGTCGCTCATGGCCTGTTCATCGGCCAGGTACAGGGTTACTTCAGACACGGTGCATGCTCCTCCAACAACTGACGAATGGCTGGAATCAAATCACTGGCCGCCAGCCCACGGCCCAGTTTTCCTTGTTGCATACCGGCATTGGCGTGCAGCCAGACCGCCAGACACGCCGCCGCGAAGCCGTCCATGCCTTGCGCCAGCAGTGCACCGGTCAAACCAGCCAACACGTCGCCGAGACCTGCGGTGGCCATCGCCGGATGGCCCTGATGACACAACGCCAGACGTCCGTCGGGATGCGCGATCAGGCTGCCCGCGCCTTTCAACACCACGACAGCTGTATATTTTTTGCTCAACGCCAGCGCCGCTGCCGGACGATCCGCTTGCACTTGGGCAGTGCTGATCCCCAGCAGACGCGCCGCTTCGCCCGGGTGCGGGGTGATCACGCAGTCCTTGGGCAACGCCACGAAGCCGCTCGCCAACAGATTCAGCGCGTCGGCGTCCCACACTTGCGGCAGTGCTGCGTTGGCTGCCGCCGACAACAGCGCGCGCCCCCAACTGGCCTGACCGAGGCCAGGCCCGACGACCAGTGTCGAGACTTTTTCCAGCAGGCCCATCAATTGATTGGCCGATGACGTGCCGAGCACCATGGCTTCCGGCACACGGGTCAGCGCCGCCGGCACGTGTTCTGGCCGGGTCGCCAGCGAAATCATGCCCGCGCCACTGCGCAGAGCCGTAGCGGTGCTGAGCAGAATCGCCCCACCAAAACCGTGATCGCCACCGATCAACAGCACATGGCCGAAACGGCCCTTGTGCGAAGTCAGTGCGCGCGCCGCCAACCTCGGAAGATTAGCCGTGTTAAGTCGTTGGGCGATCACCGGGATGTCACGATAGATGTCGGCGCTTGTCTGCAAATCGTTAAACAGCAATTCGCCGATGTGATCCGCCGCGTCCCCGGTGAACAAACCGAGTTTCAGGCCGATGAAAGTCACCGTCAGATCGGCCTGTACGGCGACACCCAGCACGTGTCCGGTGTCGGCACACAGCCCGGAAGGGATATCTACGGCTGTCACCGGCAAACCGCTGGCGTTGATGGCGTTGATCGCCGAGACGTACGGCTCGCGCACCTCGCCGCTCAACCCCGTACCGAGCAACGCATCGAGAATGACCCCGCGCAGTTCACTTTGAGGTTGCCAGCCTTGCACCGCGACACCTTGTGCCAACGCTGCGGCATGCGCCTGCGCGGCATCGCCCTGCAACCGCTGCGGATCGCCGACTGCCAACACCCGCACCGACCACCCGGCCCGCTGCGCCATGGCCGCGACCAGATAACCGTCACCGGCATTGTTGCCATGCCCGGCCAGCACCGTCAGTTCAGTCGCCGAAGGCCACTGCCGCAGCAACGCGCGCCACGTCGCATGCGCGGCACGCTGCATCAATTCGAAGCCCGGCGTACCAGCGGCAATCAGCCGTGCATCGAGTTCGCGCACCTGTGCGGCGCCATACAGCGCGTCGGGTAATTCATCTTTCGTGTGCGGCATGCGTCTTCGGACTCCGATGTCTGGCAGAATTATACGCACCTCAGCTCCGGTTTCTCTCGCCTCATGTCCGCCATCACCACAGACCTGCCCGCCCTCGCCCAATCGATCAAGGATTGGGGCCGCGAGCTGGGCTTTCAGCAAGTCGGCATCAGCGGTCTGGATCTCGCCGAACACGAGCAACACCTCGCGCGCTGGCTCGAGGCCGGCTATCACGGCGAAATGGACTACATGGGCGCCCATGGCAGCAAACGCTCGCACCCCGAAGAGCTGGTGCCGGGCACGTTGCGCGTGGTTTCGCTGCGCATGGACTACTTGCCGGGCGATACGCAAATGGCGCAAATGCTGGCGCAACCGGAAAAAGCTTACGTGTCGCGTTATGCCTTGGGCCGCGATTACCACAAATTGATCCGTAAACGTGTGCAGCAATTGGCCGACAAGATTCAATCCGAGATCGGCCCGTTCGGTTTCCGCGCGTTTGTCGACAGCGCCCCGGTGCTGGAAAAAGCCATCGCCGAACAGGCCGGGCTGGGCTGGATCGGCAAAAACACCCTGGTATTGAACCGCAAGGCCGGCAGTTATTTCTTCTTGAGCGAACTGTTCGTCGACCTGCCGCTGCCGGTGGATGAACCACACAGCACCGAACATTGCGGCCGCTGCACCGCGTGTTTGGATATCTGCCCGACCAACGCCTTCGTCGGCCCCTATGTGCTGGACGCGCGCCGCTGCATCTCTTATCTGACCATCGAGCTGAAAAACGCGATTCCTGAAGACCTGCGCCCGCTGATCGGCAACCGCGTGTTCGGTTGCGACGACTGCCAGATCGTCTGCCCGTGGAACCGCTTCGCCAAGCCTTCCGGGGAGAGCGACTTCAAGCCACGGCACAATCTGGACAATGCTGAACTGGCTGAACTGTTCATGTGGGATGAAGACAAATTTCTCAGCAGTACCGAAGGCTCACCGCTGCGCCGCGCCGGGTATGAGCGCTGGTTGCGCAATCTGGCGGTGGGGCTGGGCAATGCACCCTCGAGCATTCCGGTACTGGAAGCGCTGAAGGCGCGGCGGGACTATCCGTCAGAGTTGGTGCGCGAGCATGTGGAGTGGGCGCTTAAGCAACATGCTGAACGCAGCAGCTAACGTTATCGCTGAATTCCAACTGGTTTTCTCCACTTCGCGCTACGCCCCTTGCCGGTAGGCTCAATCAACCCCTCGGCCTTCAGGGCACGCAGAACTGAACGTACTGTGTCTCGGCTCACTCCGGGGCAAGATTCTTCAATTTCTGTAATAGAAAAAGGTAGATTTCTACCCAAAGTTACCTCCCTGACCCGGTCACTTTTTCCGCCACGACGCGTATCGATAGTTCCGACGCGCTCTTCGAACTCTTTGTACGCTCGAAGTAATGCACCCCAGAAATAATCCATCCAGGGTTGCACGTCGTGCGTGCCGTCGTGCCATCGTTGAGAGCTCATCTCCAGCGTCTCGTAATAGCCTTCCTTTGATTCCTCAAATATCCGCTCAAGACTGATGAAGCGCCCGACTCGATAATCGAACTGGTAAAGCAGTAGTAACGTCAACAAACGAGCTACACGGCCATTACCATCCGAGAATGGATGGATGCATAGAAAATCCAGAACGGTGAGCGGTATCAGGACGAGAGGGTCAGCTAGATTTTGCTGAGCTGCCAGATGGTATTGCATCAGCATTTCAGCCATTGCAATAGGCGTTAGATGTGCGGCCACTGGTTGAAAACGAACCCGCGAACTTCCGTCGGGGTTACGCTCAATGATGTCGTTGTTTGTCGCTTTCCAGTCACCACCCGACTGCGGCAGATAGCGGTAGAGCAAACTGTGTAGTTGCCTCAGGACACCCTCAGAAAAAGGCATGTCCTCGGCCGCTTCATGGATGAGTGATAACGCATCGCGATAACCCGCAATTTCCTGTTCAGATCGACTCTGCGGGTCGCTGGTTTTGCTCATCAGCGACTTCAAGCGCGCGGGCGTAACAGTCACACCCTCCAAGCGGTTGGACGACTCAGTTGATTCAATTACAGCAAGCTGTTTCAGATCGTCTAAAACCTGAGGCGATTGAGCTATGAATAGCTGTTGCTTGCCTCGGAATTCTCCCAATGCTCTCAGCGTCGCGATCTGCGATCCGTTATAGCGCAAGGAACCGAGAAACTTTGGAGTCAGGGAGTGCATTTCAGGATGCCTGTTGAATGGGGGAGAAATGGCTAAAGGGGGTATTTAAAGCTACAAATACCCCATTTAATTCATTTGTACCCTGTTTGCACCCCGCAAACTATTCAACAATCCCGACAGGATATTTCGACCGCAGCGCGCACCCGATTTCAAGGCGCGTCGTTGTAAACGAACTTGGGCATTTCCCAGTGAAAGCGGATCGCCAGCAGCCGCAGCAGGAAGCCGCCGAACAGGGTGATGAGGATGGCCTGCTCGCCAGGCACGTTCAGATACAGGCAGAGCATGTAGCACCACGCCGCCGCAAACGAGACGCTGGCATACAGTTCCCGGCGGAAGATCAGCGGGATGTCGTTGCAGAAGATGTCGCGCAGGATGCCGCCGAAGACCCCGGTGATCACGCCGCTGACCGAAGCCACCAGCATGCCGTGGCCCATTTCCAGCGCGGTCATGCAACCGATCAGGGTGAATGCCACCAGCCCGACCGCGTCGAGCACCAGAAACAGCGAGCGCAGGTGGCGCATCCAGCGTGCGGTGAATACGGTGAACATCGCCGCCACCGAAGTCAGCACCAGGTATTCAGGGTGTTTGACCCAGGTCAGCGGGTAATGCCCGAGCAGCACATCACGCACCGAACCGCCACCCAATGCCGTGACGCAGGCAATCAGCACCACACCAAACCAGTCCATGCCGCGACGTCCGGCAGACAAGGCGCCAGTCATGGCTTCAGCGGTGATGGCGATCAGATAGAGCATCAGCAACATGGTGGCGATCCAGGCAGGAAGGCGCGCAGTCTAGCCATTTCGGTGCGGCACCAAAAGAGGGCAGTTGCAGGCTTTGCCCCCCCACCGCCAGGAATCAGAACTTGATGAAGTGCTTGCGGTAGTGCTGCAACTCGGCGATCGATTCGCGGATGTCGTCCAGCGCCAAGTGCGTGCTGCCCTTCTTGAAGCTGTCGCGCACGTCCGGTGCCCAGCGCGCGGCCAGTTCCTTGAGCGTGGAAACGTCGAGGTTGCGGTAGTGGAAGTAGCTTTCCAGCCCTTTCATGTGGGTATAAAGGAAGCGACGGTCCTGGCAGATGCTGTTGCCACAGATCGGCGACTTGCCCTTCGGCACCCATTTTTCCAGAAAGGCGATGGTTTCGGCCTCGGCTTCAGCCATGCTGATACGGCTGTCGCGCACGCGCTGGGTCAGGCCGGAGTTGCCGTGGGTGCGGGTGTTCCATTCGTCCATCCGCGCGAGCACTTCGTCGCTGTGGTGGATGGCAATCACCGGGCCTTCAGCGAGGGTGTTGAGGTCACTGTCGGTGACGATGGTGGCCATTTCGATGATGACGTCGTTTTCCGGATCCAGACCGGTCATTTCCAGGTCGATCCAGATCAGGTTCTGCGGGTTTGGCATATGTCGGCTCCTAGGCAATGCTGCGCAGTTTAGCCTAGGCCGGTGGCCGGGCGTGCTAAACTCGCGGCCGTTTTACCTAATCGCTGCATTCTTCAGACGGAACACCCATGGCCAAACGCCAACTCAATCGTCGTCAAAACTGGCGCATCGAAAAGATTCAGGGCGAGCGCGCCGCACGCGCCGCCAAACGCGAGTCCTCGGCTGTCGAAGCCCTGGAGGGCGGCGACCTGGGCCCGGAACAAACCGGCCTGGTGATCGCCCACTTCGGTGTGCAGGTCGAGGTCGAAGCTGTTGACGGCGATCAGGCCGGTCAAGTGTTCCGCTGCCACTTGCGCGCCAACCTGCCCGCACTGGTGACCGGCGACACGGTCGTCTGGCGTGCCGGCAACCAGGGCATCGGGGTGATCGTCGCGCAACTGCCGCGCACCACCGAACTGTGCCGCCCGGACAGCCGTGGCCAGCTCAAACCGGTCGCGGCCAACGTCGACATGATCGTCATCGTCTTCGCGCCGCTGCCCGAGCCGCATGCGAACCTGATCGACCGCTATCTGGTTGCGGCGGAACACGCCGGCATCCGCCCGTTACTGCTGCTGAACAAATTCGACCTGATCGACGAGCAGAACGCCCCGGCGCTCAATGCGCTGCTGGCGGTGTATCGCACGCTGGGTTATCCGGTGCTGGAAGTGTCCGCGCACCACGGCAATGGCATGGAACAACTGCAACAGCAGCTCGACGGGCGCATCAGCGTGTTCGTCGGCCAGTCCGGCGTCGGCAAGTCGTCGCTGGTCAACAGCCTCCTGCCTGAAGTCGAAACCCGCGTCGGGCCGTTGTCCGAGCTGTCCGGCCAGGGCACGCATACGACAACCACCGCGCGCCTGTTCCACTTTCCCGGTGGCGGTGAGCTGATCGACTCCCCGGGTATCCGTGAGTTCGGCCTGGGCCACGTTAGCCGCGCCGACGTCGAAGCCGGTTTCATCGAGTTCGATGACCTGCTCGGCACCTGCCGCTTCCGCGACTGCAAGCACGACCGTGAACCGGGTTGCGCGTTGCTCAAGGCGCTGGAAGACGGCCGCGTGCAGCAGCAACGGATGAACAGCTACCGCTCGATCATCGCCAGCCTGCCTGAAAACGGCTATTAAACAGCCGTGCCGGCGGCCCTGACACACAGGGCTGCCGGCCGTAGGATCACACCCTGCAAATCCCCCGAACGCTTAAACGTCAGACCTTTCTGTAGGGCTTTAGCGCGCCTGTTTGCAGGACATTTCTCTTTTGCCTTCAGCACCTTGTAGGCGTCACGCAGATGCCTACAGTCACTTCCTCCTTCGCACTTTCGCGACTTCCGAGGAACCCCATGCAAACCTATCATTTGTTCATCAGCCATTCGTGGAACTACTCCCACGCCCATGACAATCTGGTCCGCCTGCTCGGCGCGCAACCGGGTTTCACCTTCAAGAATTTTTCCGTACCGCCGCACAACCCGATCATGGGCGCGCAAACCGACCAGCAACTGGAGGTAGCCATCGAGAACAAGATCCGCCCTTGCTCGGCGGTGCTGATCATGGCTGGCATGTACTCGACCTACAGCAAGTGGATCAACAAGGAAATCGAGATCGCCAAGCGCATGGGCAAAGTGATCATCGCGATCAAGCCTTTCGGCGCCGAGCGCATTTCCACGGTCGTGCGCAACGCCGCGAACGCCGAATGCGCGTGGAGCACCAAAAGCATCGTTAGCGCAATTCGCCTGCACACGGCGGTGTAACCATGCGCAAGGGACTGTTTATCGGCATCAATCATTACCAGCACGTCGCACCATTGAGCGGCTGCAACAACGATGCGATGGCCATGGCGTCGGTGCTGGAACGTCACGCCAACGGGCGCCCGAACTTCAGCAGTAAAGTGCTGACCTCATCTGAGGAAAACCTGACACTCAACACCCTGAAGCAACAGATCCAGAGTCTGTATTCCGGCGATTGCGATGTAGCGCTGTTGTACTTCGCCGGCCACGGCCAGTTCGACACCAGCATCGACGAAGGGCTGCTGATTCCGCAGGACTTCAAACACGGCGGGGAAGGGATTCGCATCAGCGACATTCTGCTGTGGGCTGATCAGGCGTCGCAGATCAAAAACAAAATCATCATCCTCGATTGCTGCCAGGCTGGCGCGGCCGCTGCAATGCGCGGTTTGCGCGGTGGGAGCAGTGTGATTGGCGAAGGCATGACCATTCTCACGGCCTGTAAAAAAGAACAGTCCGCCCTGGAAAGTCGCGGCCATGGCGTATTCACCGATTTGTTGCTGCAAGCGCTGCACGGCGGGGCCGCCAATGTGCTCGGCAAGGTCACGCCGGGTAGCGTTTACTCGTTTGTCGACAATGCACTGGGCGCCTGGGAACAGCGCCCGGTGTTCAAGACCAACGTTTCGCAGTTTGTACCGCTGCGTGAAGTCGCCCCGCTCATTCCCGAGGAAACCCTGCGCAAACTCAAAGACTGGTTTTCCGATCCCAGCTTCGTGTTCAGGCTCGATCCAAGTTACGAGCCCACAGACCCCTCGTTCGATTCCGATCACGGCGACATCTTCAAACAACTGCAAATGTGCAATCGCCACAGCCTGATCGAACCGGTAGACGCCGACCACATGTACTACGCCGCCATCAACTCCACCGGCTGCCGCCTCACCGCTCTCGGCGCCTACTACCGCGAACTCGCCCTCAAAGGACACTTCTGATGCCCGTCTTCATCAGCTACCGCCATATGGACCGCGCCCACGCCATCGCCATCAACAGCCGCCTGATGCAGGCCAACATCAAGACCTACCTCGACGTGCTCGACCCTGAATCGCAAACCACCGATGACATCACCGGCGTCATCACCCGCAACATCACTGAGTGCACGCACTTGCTGGCGGTGGTGTCGGAGAAGACCGCGCTGTCGTGGTGGGTGCCGTTCGAAATTGGTGAGGCGACTATCAGCAACCGCAGGATCTGCTCGTTCAAGACCGGCCCCGCAGAATTGCCGTTGTACCTGGACAAGTGGCCGAAGTTGAGCACGGATAAAGATCTGAATTTCTTTATCGATGCGTATCGTGATGAGGTGTCGAGCAAGCGTTCGATGACGCTGGATTCGAGCAATGAATCCTTTAGCGGCACCTACAAACGCAACGCAGAGGTATTCCACGACCAACTGAAAAACCGCATTCGGCGCGGGTTCTGACAGATGCAAAAAAGCCGCGACACAATCGCGGCTTTTTACTTTCAAAGTCCGGGCGCGACTCTATCCAGTTTCCAGCCCAACGCATCCAGCGCGTCACAGCCGTCCTGAAGCAGGAGATGCGCGGCACTGGCGAAATGTTCCAGATCATGGCCTTCGGCGTCTTTGACGCACAGGCAACTGACGCTGTTGAGCATGTTGCGCACCGTCTTGATTCGATATTTTGCGTTTTCGAGCAGGGCCGAGGCCTTGGCTTCGGTGTCGATGTAGAGCGTGGGGGTGGTGCTGAGGTTGCCTTGCAGGGGACGATAATCAGCCATGGTCAAACTCCAATGGTTTATGAATATTCCATCTTGTTTCGACCGGCTAAGATCGGTCATCGACTGGTCGATGACGGGCGAACTATAGGCAAACAACCGGGTGAAGTAAACCCGATTTATTCGTCCAGGAACCGTCCTACATAAGTCAGGGAAACGTACTAATAAAAGTACTATTTTTGAGAGACCCCTACCCCAGCCTGAAAAACCACCGCATGTTGATATGCTTTAACGCGTGGCTTTCCTCGCGCGACTGAGAAAATAACGTTTGATTCAGTATTCCGAAAAATGAGCAGCAAGGAAACTAACTCATTTAACAATACGAGCACGCGCTTGCGCAACAAACTCATCGGGTAACATCACGTTACTTAAAGAGAATTTTTGGTTCTGCTCTTTTAGATCAAAGATAAGCGTTTTGAAAAATGGATTACGCCGCAATCGCACTGACTTTATATCTTCATTACGAATCAGATCTTCACGCTTGTACCCCACAGCGTCGTCACGAAATACAAGGCCTTCGGGCACTATTGTAATACTGACTTTTTGGTCGCGCCTTGCGAACACTGAGATAACAAAAAAAACAATGCTCAGTAAAATCGACATCGCGAACGGCCACCCCGCCAAATATGGTTCCAGCGGAAAAAGCGTTAAAAGCAAATGCAGCGTCACAGTCAAGATGAAGCTCGCAATCGCCCACAACATGACCCCTAGCCCAACACCTAAATTCCAGACAGCCTTCATTACTACTCCTGATTTATTACGCAGATGACAATATGTGGCTTCTCAACGGCTACTCCGAATTCTAACTACCAACCGTAAGCTTCCCTTGCTTCCCGACTATTCAGTCAGTATTTCCTGCAATTCCAAATCCGCTAGCCGTGTGGTTGGCCCGCTGGCTTTCAGCCGCTCAGTGACCACTTTTGGCCACAGATTTCGGGAACGGCGCTTAGCAACGCTGTAGGTAAATTCTTTAATCCGATCGGTGGGATAGAGCATGGGCTCGAAGATCAGTTTCGCCATATCGCTGCCGCTTAAATAATTCTTTCCCCCAGCGTCTTTTCTGGCTTGTCTGATGTCTGCCAGTGTTTGTTTGAAGCTGTCGCTCATTTTAAATCGGGCCGCGAGTTGGCTTTTTACAAAAACATCAGACTCACTGTGATTACCGTGTTCATCAAAGTAAGGGCCGTTGTTCATGTAGGAGCGGATGTACTCCCAAAAGCCTTTTTGCATCTCCAGGTTTTTACCGAAGGGTGACCCAAGGCTGACCATCAGGGCCATTTGCGGTTCTTCAAATTTCCACATCCGGATTTCCAGCGAAGCGCTTTGCATAGCACCGATATGAGTGCCGACGAGTTGGAACTCGCTAGCTACAGCTGAGATGTCATCCCATGGTGCGTGGAATAGGTCACCGTCATGATCGAAATAGACTTCGCGGGTACGGCGATTAAACAGAATGGGGAGCGGAAGCGGGCGCAGGGTTTCCCATAGGAAAGGAACCAAAAAAAGTGGAACGCATATAGAAAGCATGATGAAGATCCCTTCTAAATCACCACTCTGTATAAGGCTAATAAGTCCGAGCCCTAATCCAGTAACTGCCCCCATTCCACCAAACACCCCCGTCCACAGACCTCGATCCGAGTCGCCTCCTGATTGCAGCGCCAGGTAATACTCAGTGTGTTCATCGGTAATGAACAACTCCATTGGCTGCTCGCCCGTGGATTTATTGGCTTCAAGGATTACGGTGGATGAAGCACTGCCTTTTGGCTGATCCAGTTTGTTCATATCCATGCTCGTTCCATGATGGTGACCGCTGGCAACGTCAGTCCTTCTTGCGGGGAATAAACCAACTCGCCCTCGATTCGCATCAAGTCCCGCACGCCGTCCTCATGGTACACACGGCGATACGGAGTCGTGCCCTGTGATACAGGAATGCGGCTGCCGATATGCAGAGCAAAGTCGTTACCCGTCCATTCGACCTTTTTGGTTTTCTCTGGATGGTAACCAAGGGTATCGCCCCAGACTTCGATGCCCTTGAAATGAATCATTCCTTCAGTCAGCGATACATTTTCCCCGGGCAGTTTCAGCATCAGGTACGTGGATGTGACTTGCCCTTGATATGGGTTCATTTCCGACAGCCGCTGAGCTTCAAAACTGATGGGGAAGAGAATCGGATACAACTTGTCCATGGACTGGGCATAGCTGCTCGACCAGGTCTCGTCCGGGCGGATGCCAAAACGACTGTGTTTTACCCACTGCTCCAAGGGCGTGTCTGTTGTGTAGAGTCGGGCCACGACACCTGCGACCACTACTACAGTAAAGCCAAGTATTTTTATGGCGATATGCGGTGCAACATTCATCCCCGCTGCAATGGCTGACATCTCGCCGGCCAACACGGCCGCTTGGGCGGCACGGTAAATTCGGAAAAGCTGTACATGGAGCACAACGTTTGCCACCTCGGCACCGATAATTGTCAGATTCGCCACCATGGTGTCGAAATCGCCTTTTTGGTAAGCCTCAAAGGCTTCTATTCCGTAGAAAATGACGTCAAAAGCGAGTACGGCAACTTGAAATCCAGAAGCAATGGCTGCACGCCCCAACGCGTTGACCAAAAGCAGACGAGACGAAATTGAGGTGCTACCACTCTGTCGAACTGCCGAAGCCCAATTGACTTCAGCGACTCGCTGAACGATGGCAGCACCTGCCGCCGCCACCCCGAATCCTGCCCCGATTGCAACGAGGCCATTTTTGATCGTTTTTTTGTCGAGAAACGTACTTCCCGTCCAAACAAAATTCCCCCCCGCCACCAACGTCACCAAAACCTTCACCGGCGCCTTACTCAACGCCCCCTTCAAATCAAACACACCACTCAACTCACCCCCCGCCGCCAGATTCACCGGCAACGGCGCCAACTGGGTACTGGCCGGCACCAGATGCATGAACGGAATCCCCGCCGACACGCCACTGGCCAGCGACGCAACATTCAGAGGCGCGGGCAGTGTCTGCCGAGTGCCCATCAAGTCGCTGTACCACTCACCCAATTGACGCGACGTAACAGCCAACGTCTGAATGCGCTGATCGCTGCGGGCCAATGCTGCCGCCATGTACAGGCGCCCGGCGTTGCTGGCGGCATTGTCGGCCTGATGCAGTTGCAGCGCGGCGACGGGGGCGAGAGACAAGAACAATGCTTCAAGACTGGCCGCCGGATTGTGTTGCTTGAGCTTGTCGGCGGCTTTGTTCAGCCCTTCGGCATGGGCAAAGGCTCTGGCCAGTTTGTCGGCGCTCTCTTGAACAGCCGCGTTGTTGTCGCGCGTTAGATCGCCGAAGTCCACGATGTATTTGATTTCGCCAATGCTCAGCCGCGACGGTAACCCGAGTAACGCCCAGAGCAGCCATGGCTTGCCGGCCTTGTCACCGTCCAGGTGGCGGGTGATGGCCTCAGCGCCAATGCTAGTGCTCGCCGGCCCGAGGCAGGCTTCGGCGAAATGCAGCTCGAAGGCTTCTCGGGCAATCGCCTGGGTAATGTCGAAGTGGCCGCAAGCCGTGTCCATGCTCGACGGGCCGGTCGCTTGCAGGGTGTTGAACCATGCCACCCAGAGTTGAGCCAGATGCCGAACATCAGCGGTATATCGCTCGTTTTGTGCCTCTTGATCCTTCCATGTCCGCTGGAGTTCGTCGTAGCGAGTAATGGACGGCAGTTGCGCATTCAACTGACGGTCGCTTTCGCTCAGGGACTTGAGAACACCGGCTATCGCCCATTCTTCGGCGTGATGCTCCTGATAGCTGTCGAACGCGGTTTTGCGAACACGGATCAGCGCAGCGAGATCGAACAGCACGCCCCACGGATCATCGATAACTGCAAAGGTCTGTTGCTCGCATGCCTTCATCTGTCGCTGCATTTTCAACCAGTCAGGCGCGTGCTCCGTTTCAGGCTGAGCGCTCCAGCCGTACCGTGTTGCATCGGCGTATTCGCCGATCTGTTTGCCGACGGTTTCGACCGGGCCGCTGAACGGTGCCACGCCCGGGACAAGACTGCGCATGATGCGCTTACGCACGGCGGCGTCGGTTTTGGCTGCAACGAATTGCGGCTCGCTCCAGCGCACGGGCGACCACACCAATGCGGCAGGATCACCGGCCCGCAACAGTAGATGCGGTTTGACCCGCGTATCTATCACTTTGCCCGCGCGCGGGGTTTGGGTGAGCAATGCCTTTTCGACTTGATACTCCACCAGTTGGGCTGGCTTGCTTTCCCAGACGTAAAGCCAGCCGTCACGCAACAAACGGGCGGTGTAGTTGAGTGGATGCTCAGTCAGGTCAGGATGGCGCGGCCCAAGCTCGGGGAATTGCCCAGTCAGCGCAGGCAAACCATGAGCATCGGTGGCAACAGAGGCCGTCGGGCCAATTGCGTAACGCAATGGCAAAACGGCGGCGAACAGCGGGCAAGTGCCAAAGCGATTCTTGTGGCCGGCGCTCATGGGTTTGTCTCCGGATTGGCCGGCAGACTGAGCGCCAGCAGCAGTGACTCAGACAGGGTTATTTGCGCGACCAGAGCTTTTTCCTCTGGTGCTGAATCGTATTCCGGATGCTGGTTTTCCCAGGCGCAGACAGGTCTGTTTCCGTGCCTCAGCCAGACACTGTCGACACCAAACCAGAAGCCTTTCGGCCATTGCGCACTTGCCATCCAAGCGCGGGTCAGCGCCGGGCCGTCGGCCAGACGCAACCAGAATTCTTGTTGTTGCTCGTCAACGATCCGTAAGCGGCGCTGCAAAATCGACAGCAACTGCTGGGTGGTTTTAGACGTTGCCAGCCATACGCCGTGTTGCAGATCCGCGCCGCTCCACCACGCGGTATGGGTCGAACTGCCGATTGAGGCGTTAAGCAAAAACGGTCCGCAAGCGCTGATTGGCTCGTAAGCGGTGCGGTTGAACAGCGACTGCGGATGGTCTGGACCGTAGTGCTCGTGAAGCCAACCCGTGCCGTCCTTATATTGAGATCCGTCGATCAGGAGCAATCCTTTGTTCGGACTTTCTGACCTCATGCTTCAGCCCTCTCGGCGACATTGCATACAGGACAAATGCCGGTATCCGCCTCACGAAAGACGATGGCTTGTTTGAGCAGGGCCTCCATTGGGATGGATTCAACGACAACATCCTCGGCTGCTGCCGCCAACGCCGTCTGCGCCGGCACACCGGCCACTGGCGCGCCACCCTCGACGATGGCGACACTGCTGAAGATCCCGCCCGAATTGATCACGATGTGATGCCCACCCGCCGTCAGCGTCAGGCTCGTGCCGGCGTCGATCACCACTTGGCTAGCCGTAACGCGTGCATGCAGGCCAGCCTGAATCACCAGCGTTCCATCCGCTGTGGTGCTGCTGTTACCACTGATGCTGAGCACGTCGTCGGTGCCGATGACGGTGTTACGCATACCCTCAGTGGTGTGCCGTTCATCAGCCTTGATCAGGCTGGTGCTGTGGTTGTCGACCTGTTCGATGCGGTCATGACGTATCAGGCTTTGGCTGTCATTGAGGATAAGTTGCTCGAAATCACGTTCGGCGCGCAGGTAGATTTTTTCCTGGCCGGCACGGTCCTCGATCATCAGTTCGTTGTAGCCGCCGGTGTGCGGCGAACTTTGGCTGCGCAGCACAGTTCTGGTCTTGTGCTCGGGCAAGGCGTAGGGCGGGGACTTGACCTTGTTGGGCACGCAACCGGTGATCAATGGCTTGTCCGGATCACCTTCGAGAAAGGTCACCACGACTTCCATGCCGATGCGTGGAATCGTCACTGAACCGAAGCCTTCTCCGGCCCAACTCGAGGACACCCGAATCCAGCAACTGCTACGTTCACTGTTGTGTTCAGCGCGGTCCCAATTGAACTCGCACTTAATGCGGCCGAACTCATCGCAATCCGTTTCTTCATGGACCGGCCCGGTGACGCGGGCGGTCTGGCTGACCAACGGCCGGCGAAGTGCGGGCAACGGTGGGCGAAACACCACCTCAGCGGGAATCACCCTGAAGGTGTTGCGATAACCCTGAGTGAAACCGTCGGCGGCTTTGACGTCGCTGGTGACTGACTCTTCCAGCACCTGTGGTTGCCGGCCGTCGTGGAATACGCTGAGCAAGAGCCATAAGTCATTGCAGCTTTTGCGCGGGTGTTCGGTCAGTTCGAAGAGATGGCCGCAACGCAGGTTCGCTTGATCGCTATGACCTTCGCCCAATTCATAGTCGCTGCGATGGCGTTCCAGCGCCTGTCGGGCCAACTGCTTGCCGCGCTTTTCGTTCTCGATCAACAGCGGGTAGCGATAATCCTCCAGCGCCGGCGTGAACTCGGCGGTGAAGTGGCTTTCGAGCAACAAGCTCGGACGTTTGAGGTCATAGTCGCGGCGGGTGACGGTGCTGGTGCGGGTGCTGGTTCGCACACTGAAGCGGCTGACCACCGAGTGCTCGGCGACCATACCCGAGTCTTGTTGATACGGCGTGGCGCCGAGTGTGGGCAGGAACACCTGATCATCGGTGAACACCAGTAAATGGCCGTCCGCCGAATGCTGGTGATGCCAGGCGATGCCGTCCTCGGCGCACAACCTCTGGATGAATTCAAAATCTGACTCCGCGTACTGAGTGCAGTAGTCACGAGGCGGGTTCGCAGTGACATGAAAGGAGAATGCATCACCTTGAATGCCATGCTTCTTGAGCACCTGCGCGATGATCTGCGGCACCGTGCGCTGCTGGAAAATCCGCTGATCGTGGCTGAACTGTAAGTAATGCAGCGCTGGCACCAGCGTCAGGTGATAACGGGTCAGGCGCTTGCCGGCCTCACCGACCAGGACGTCTTCGATACGCCCATGAATGCCTTCGCCGTTGTGGCCAAATTGCAAAAATGCGGGCTGGCTGAGCAAACTTTCCAGATCGAAATCCGGGTGTTCGCTGACCAGTTCAATGTGAATGCCGTAGAGGGTGCTGATCGCTTCGGTGCCGCTGAAGGCCAGCACCTTGAAGTCGTGACGGATAGCAGGAATGTGCAACGCAAAATGCGCCGCATTGGCCGACCGGAACATACGCTTATCCTTAAGCAAAGAGGAAAAGAGCGCGATGTCCAAACCGTCCGTGGTTCGTGCTCGCGAAAACTGGCCAGCACGCTAACAAGGCAAAAAAAAGATAGATGTAGGGAGATTCGTCAAAGCTGGAAGGACGCTTCCGTTACAACAACCTGTCGTTCAACAGGCACAAAAAAGCCGCGTATCAAACGCGGCTTTCTTCAACTTCCAAACCTATTTCGGCTCAGGCTTGCGAAACGCATACAAATGCTGACGCACAATCCCGCCCGGCAATTCCTTGCCGAACACGCCATAACGCACCGGCCATTCTTTGGGTGGCAATTTGAACGTGCCGAACAGCATGTCCACCAGCGGCGTGTGGATTGCGTAGTTCTTGTAGATGTAATCCTTGTGCCGGGCGTGGTGCCAATGGTGGTAACGCGGCAGCACGATCAGGTAGTTCAGCCAGCCGCCATTGATTCGCACGTTGGCGTGGGCCAGTACTGCCTGTACGCCGACCAGAATCACGTAGGCGTTGAGTGCCTGAGGCGCGAAGCCCAACAACATCAGAGGTACCAGCACGCCAGTGCGGGTCAGCAGGATTTCGATGAAGTGCACGCGCGAACCGGCGAGCCAGTCCATGTGCGTGCTGGAATGATGCACGGCGTGGATGCGCCACAGCCACGGCACCACATGGTAGAGCCGGTGCAGCCAGTACTGACCGAGATCCGCAACCAGGATTGCGAGCAGGAACTGCACCAGCAACGGCAGGCTTTGTACGCTGGCCTGCACGCTCGGCGACATCGCCCAACCGGCGATGTAACTCGACGAGGCGGTGATGAAGATCAGGATGAATTGCACCAGCATGTGGCTGACGAAAAAGTAGGTCAGGTCGGTGCGCCAGTGCGGGCGCAGGATGTTTTGCTCGGGATCCTTGGAATAGAGTTTTTCCAGCGGAATGAACACGATCGCCGACACCAGCAGCGCCAGCACGAACCAGTCCAGACCGAGCGAGTACGGCGTCTGCCCGATCGCGCTGACTTGTACGTTGGTGCCCCCAAGGAACACCGCCAGGCCCGACGCAACCAGACCGGTAATCCCCAGACGCTTGCGCTTGTTGAGCAGGATATTCAAGGTGCCGAGGCTGAACGAAACCACCAGACCAAGCAATAGCGTGGTGCGCGCGAACTGCTCGTCATAGACCTTGCGCAGTTCGGCTGTGGTCAGCCACTCCGGGAAGAGAAAGCAGAACACCGCCAGCAGGCTCAGCAGCCCAAGGGTGGCCGAAATATAGCCACTGACCCGCCCTTCACCAAACTTGAAGGGTGCGTTGCCGTGCCGTTGAAAATAGGCTTTGAGTCTTTCCATTTACTGATCTTCCGTGATTGCGAAAACTGCGACTGGTCATTGCGACGCAGGCAGATACAAAAAAGCCACGGTAACCGTGGCTTTTTGTCGGTCACTGTTTCGGCGCGGGGGCCGGCACAGTGGCTGGCGGGGCAGCCGGCGCGGGCGCCGCACTCCCCGGCTCAGCCGGTTTCGGCGCAGCGTCGTCGAACAGGTTCAGGCGTTCGCGCAATTCGTGCGCCGGCACCGGTTGCTGATCGGCCGGCAGTGCATTCGGGTCGACCGGCGCTGCCGGAGCGGCGCCGTTCTGGCCTTGATCCGCCGGTTTCGCCGGATCGGCACCTTGCGAACCTTCGATCGCCGCTTGAGCCTTTTTGGTCAGCACCACAATGTCGATGCGGCGGTTGACCGGGTTGAACGGGTTTTCCTTGTCGAACAGCGCCGACGAGGCATAACCGACGACCCGCGCCACTTGCGCATCCGGATAGCTGCCGGCGATCAAGGCACGACGGGCCGCGTTGGCGCGGTTGGCCGACAGCTCCCAGTTACCGAAATCACCAGTGCCAGTGTACGGCTTGGCGTCAGTGTGACCGCTGATGCTGATCTTGTTCGGCACCGCTTTGATGGTGTCGGCCATGGCCAGCAGGATGTCTTCGAAGTACGGCTTCAGGCGTGCGGAACCTGAGTCGAACATCGGCCGGTTCTCGGCGTCCATGATCTGGATGCGCAAGCCGTTCGGCGTGATTTCGAAGAGAATCTGGTCCTTGAACTTCTGCAGTTGCGGGTTCTCGTCGACCTTGTTCTGCAGTTCTTGCAGGAGCAGTTCCAGACGCTCCTTCTCGACCTGCTCGGCCATGCCTTCAACCTGTTCGGTGTCGACCGTGACCTTGTCAGGCTGCGGCTGCGATTTCACTTCCGGGTTGAGGGTGTTTTCCGGCGCCAGGGTCGGCGTGCCGCCCAGGTCGATGATGTACGGCGTGCCGCTTTCGGAGAAGCCGACCGGGTCCTTGAAGTAACCGGCGATGGCGATCTTCTGCTCCGGTGTTGCCGTGGACAGCAGCCACAACACCAGGAAGAACGCCATCATCGCCGTGGCGAAGTCGGCGAAGGCGATTTTCCACGCCCCGCCGTGATGCCCGCCGGCTATGCGCTTGACGCGCTTGATGATAATCGGCTGATTATTTTCCATGACTTAGCGACCGCGAACGGCTTGTTCCAGCTCGGCAAAGCTTGGACGGTGGGCCGGGTACAGCACCTTGCGACCGAACTCGACCGCCAGCGACGGCGGCATGCCGGAAGCCGAAGCCACCAGCGAGGCCTTGATGGCTTCGTAGACGTTCAGCTCTTCCTTGGCATCGTGGGCCAGGGAATGCGCCAACGGGCCGAAGAAACCGTACGCCGCGAGAATACCGAAGAAGGTACCGACCAGTGCCGCACCGACGTGCAGACCGATGGACTTCTGATCGCCTTCACCCAGCGAGGCCATGGTCACCACGATACCGAGTACCGCCGCGACGATACCGAAACCGGGCATGGCGTCGGCGATGCCGTTCACCGCATGCGATGGGTGCTCAAGGTCTTCCTTCAGGCTATACAGCTCCATGTCGAACAAGCCTTCCAGCTCGTGCGGTGCCATGTTGCCGGACGACATGATGCGCAGGTAATCGCAGATGAACGCGGTCATGCGTTCGTCTTTGAGCACCGCCGGGTACTTGGCGAAGATCGGGCTCGCGGCGGCGTCTTCGATGTCGCCTTCAATAGCCATCATGCCTTCGCGGCGGCTCTTGTTGAGAATCTCGTAGATCAGGCCGAGCACTTCCAGATAGAACGTGTGGCTGAAGCGCGAACTGAACATGCTCAGGGATTTCTTGAGCACGTGCATCGTCATATAGCCGGGGTTGGCCTGGAGGAATGCACCCAGTGCCGCACCACCGATGATCATCACCTCGAAAGGCTGGATCAGGGCGGCAATCTTGCCGTGGGAGAGCACGTATCCGCCGAGCACGCTCGCGAATACGACGATGATGCCGATAATTTTAGCCATAGGTAGGAAAGTACTTACTGAGTCGGGTTCAAGGTCATATTCGGAAGTTAAAAAATCTCTTCTTCTACTTATCGGCAAAACTGCGCCAGACTATAGCCAGTTCAGGCGAAAAGCCAATTTAGCCCATGCCGGGCGCGTCTACAGTCAGTGAAGATCCCCTCCAGACATGGCTAATGAAACGAACGTCCCACACGCAAAACCGACCACCCTCGACGGCTGGGTAAAGTTGCTCGATGGCGTCCGGCTGCCCGTACCGCAAGAGTCTCACGACAAAGTGTGTCGGGCGATTCGCGACAATCGCAGTTCGTTGCGGGACATCGCCGACCTGATGCAGGACAGCCCGGCTCTGGCACTGAGCATCATCCGTGAGGCGAATCGTCACACCCACGGCACGATGGCCGCGCCGGCGGAAAACCTTGAAGTGGCGATCAACCGTCTCGGCCTGGCGCGCACGGAGGAATTGCTCGCCCGGCTGCCCGCCGAACCGCAGATGCAAATCCCCAAGGCCCTGCGCCAACTGCAAATGATCAGTCAGCACGCGACGCAACAGGCCAATGGCTTTTTCGCCAGTCGCCTGGCGCGGCTGTGGCAGGACATTCATTGGGGCAGCCTGCTGTTTCTGTCGCCGCTGTGGCCGTTGGCGCTGACCTATCCGCAATTGCTCGAAGAATGGGAATTGCGGGTTATCCACAAGGGCGAATCGGCGCGTGCGGTCGAGAAGCAGCTATTTGGTGTACGCCTGCTGAAAATCGCTGACGCGCTGGTACAAGTCTGGCACCTGCCGATCTGGGTGCAACAAGGCTATAAGTTGCTGCTCAGTGAGCAGCGCGAACTGGTGAAGGTGCTGCGTATCGCCCGCGACAGCGAGCATCCGTTGCGCCAGCAAAATCGTCTCGATGACGATCCGACCCTGCGCCGCTGGCTCAACCAGCCGGCCAACACCGTGCTGCTGGCCAACGGTCTGGCGCTGTCGGCGCAACAGGCGTGGGACAGTCCGCACAGCGAGCGCTGGCAGTACCTGACCAGCCTTTATCTGCAAATCTCGATGGACGACGTGCAACAACAGTTGCACCAGCAGGCCGCGAACAGCGCGCGTCATCATTCGATGCCGGATCTGTGGCACCCGGCCGTTTCGCTGTTGTGGCCATGGGGCACCCATCGGTTGCCGGCCGGGATGTTGCCGGCCGCCGCGCCAAGCGCTGAAGATCTGACGCAATGGCGTCGGCAATGCGCTGAACTGCTCGCCGAGCCCAGCCGCTTCACCAATGCGATGAGCCTGACCGTTGCCGCCCGCGACGCCCTGGCCGCCAGCGGCATGCGCCGGGTGATGATCCTGATGGCCGACCGCAGCCAATCCAGTCTGCGCGTGCAACAAACCTATGGTTTGCCAAAAGAAGCCGCGGCGCTGACTTTCGCTGTCAGCCAAAGTAGCGTGCTGCAACGTTTACTCGGGCAACAGGCGCAAGTGCGAATCAACCCGGACAACAACGCCCAATTCTCCGCCCTGCTGCCGCCGAGCCTGCGCACGCTGTTTCGCGGCGAGCATCTGATGCTGCGCTCACTGGTCAACAATGGCCGGGTGATCATGATCGTCGTCGCCGATCAGGGCGGCGGGCCGTTCGCCGATATCACCGTGCAGGCCTTTGGCAAAACCGCGCAGTGCATCGAAAAGGCCCTGCACAGCTTTAGCAGCCGTGGCCGATGAGGCTGCGCTACAATCCTCCCCTTTGTGCTCTGGAGACCTCACATGTCTGACTTCTCTGGCTTGCCGCTCGTCATCGAACCGAGCGACTTGCTGCCTCGGCTTGAGGCCAGCAACCTGATTCTGGTGGACCTGACCAGTGCTGCCCGCTACACCGAAGGTCATCTTCCCGGCGCACGCTTTGTCGACCCGAAACGCACCCAGCTCGGCCAGCCGCCGGCGCCGGGCCTGCTGCCGGCCAAAGCCGATCTGGAAGCCCTGTTCGGTGAACTGGGCCATCGCCAGGACGCGGTTTACGTGGTCTATGACGACGAAGGCGGCGGCTGGGCCGGCCGTTTCATCTGGCTGCTCGACGTTATCGGTCACGACAAGTACCACTATCTGGACGGTGGTCTACCGGCATGGCTGGCCGATGGCATGCCGATGTCGATTCAGGTGCCGCCCGTTGTCGGTGGGCCGCTGGCGCTGACCTTGCACGACGCGCCAACCGCCACGCGTGAATACCTGCAAAGCCGTCTCGGCGCCGCCGATCTGGCGATCTGGGATGCGCGCGGGCCACTGGAGTATTCCGGCGAGAAAGTCCTGGCGGCCAAGGCTGGCCATATCCCCGGCGCGGTCAATTTCGAATGGACCGCCGGCATGGACAAGGCCCGTCAGCTGCGTATTCGCACAGACATGCCGCAGATCCTCGAAGACCTCGGGATCACCAAGGACAAAGAAATCATTACCCACTGCCAGACCCATCACCGGTCGGGCTTCACTTATCTGGTGGCCAAGTCCCTCGGTTATCCGCGGGTCAAGGGCTACGCCGGTTCCTGGGGCGAATGGGGCAACCACCCTGACACGCCAGTCGAGATTTAAGGTTTTTAAGGACAACTAATGAAAGAGCGTCTGTTTATCCTCAGCCAGTACCTGCTGCCTCATCACCTGCTGTCGCGCCTGGCCGGCTGCATTGCCGAGTGCCGCGTGCGCTGGTTCAAGAATGCCTTCACCCAATGGTTCGCCAAGCGTTATCAAGTGGACATGTCGCAGGCGCTGGTCGAAGACCTGACCGCTTACGAGCACTTCAACGCCTTCTTCACCCGTGCCCTGAAAGACGGCGCGCGTCCGCTGGACCAGACCCCGGGCGCGATCCTCAGCCCGGCCGACGGTGCGGTCAGCCAACTCGGTCCGATCGAACACGGTCGCGTGTTCCAGGCCAAGGGCCACAGCTTCAGCGTGCTGGAACTGCTCGGCGGTGACGCGGCCAACGCAGCGCCGTTCATGGGCGGCGACTTCGCCACCATTTACCTGTCGCCGAAGGACTACCACCGCGTGCACATGCCACTGGCCGGCACCCTGCGCGAAATGGTCTACATCCCGGGCCGAATCTTCTCGGTAAATCAGACCACGGCTGAAAACGTGCCGGAGCTGTTCGCCCGCAACGAGCGCGTGGCGTGCATCTTCGACACCGAGCGCGGCCCGATGGCCGTGGTGCTGGTGGGCGCGATGATCGTCGCGTCGATCGAAACCGTGTGGGCCGGTCTGGTCACGCCGCCGAAACGCGAGCTGAAAACCTTCCGCTACGACGAAGCCGCGCGCGCGCCGATCCACCTGGAAAAAGGTGCCGAACTGGGTCGCTTCAAGCTGGGCTCGACCGCAATCGTGCTGTTCGGCCCGGATCAGGTTAAATGGGCTGAAGAACTGGTGGCCGGTTCGCCGGTGCAGATGGGCCAGGGTCTGGCGCTGCCAAACGCCTGAAATGCTGTGAGCCACTGATCCGCCCGATCGCACGTCTGCGAAAGGGCGGATACGACTCGGTGGTGCCGTTACTCTATCTGCCCACGGAAGCCGATTGGGCCTTCGTTGACATAGGTATTGGTGCCACTGAGGTTTTTCCCTCCGTCACTGGACGTGACGCTCAACGCAACAACGTTCTGATTGTCCCGGCCGCCAATCACCCACTTGCCGCCCGGATGCCATGGGGCATCGTTGCCACCCCACTGATTTTCGACGTTGTACTGGTTCTGACCGGTGCGTTGCGCTTTGAAGCCAATGGGACCCTCGCCGGCGTACGTCATGGTGCCGGTGAATGTTTTGCCGTCGTCGCCTGACTTGATGTCGATAGCGACGACATTCTGGTTGTCCCGCCCTCCCAGCACCCAGGTTCCACCCGGATGCCAAGGCGCCGAACTACCGCCCCATTGATTTGCCACTGCATATTTAGACATGAACCTCATCTCCTTGAAGTTTCGGGAGACCTGCCCGAGGTTGACGGCAGGCCGTGCAACCGTGCGTTTCCGATCGCACGCCTGAGAGACTAGTAGGGCTTGTGGAATGGCATCCGGCCAGCAGACCAGCGGTCAAAAAACCTGACGCCAGCCGACGAAACAGACCACAGCTGCTAGAGTTTCGGGCTCTGCCCCTTTCGCCGCCGGAGCCCGTCACGGCATGAGTGAGTCTCGTCCCCAAGCCTCCCTGAGCGCCCCGACCCCGACGCAAACGCGCCTGTCGTTTTGCGAAGCCAGTCCGCGTGACCTCAAGCGCTGGATCGCCGGCCTGCCCAGGGCCAACATCGGCGAAACCGCCCGCCAGTTGTACCAAGGTCTGGGCGAACTGAATCAATTACTCACCCCCAGCGACAATCGCCTGCAACTGCTCGAGTTGTTACGGCCCGAGGTGTACTTCGTCTGCCAGCATCTGGAACGGCACTTTCTGCATCAGGCGATCATGCTCGACGAACGTTCGCGCAAGATCAGCAATCTCTGTCAGGCACTGCAAAGTCATCTGGCCATCGGCTACAAACAGATCGTCCTGCGGATTGCGCCGAAGTACCGCAAGGACCGCGCAGCGCTGCTCAGCACGGCCTTGCAACGTGCCGCTCATGCGCTCAAAGGCCAACTGCTGCGTGCCACGCAGCTATACAGCTCGCCGCCGGAGCAGGTGTGGTTCGAACTGCATCAGCTGTATCGCACAGCGTGTGAGTTGCAACTGCAACAGCGGCGGGTGCACGACGATCTCGCCAGCTTCACGCCAGAATCGAGCCTGGAACAGACTTACATTGCCGCCCTGCTGCTGGGCAGCGCTCGCTGCAACCAACTGCGCCAAAACCAGATCGCCCGCCTGGCTGAAGCCCTCGAACCGTGGAGTGCCTTGCTGAAATTGCACCCCGGCCGCCCGGACGATGGCTTGTTTGCGATCAGCGCCGAACTGGATGCCGGGCCACGCTATCGCAGCATGTTTCGCCGCGAGCAACAGACCGGCCTGCTCGGCTTCGATCCGCAGCCCTTGGTGAACACCGTCGAAGCGCATTTGTTGCATCAGGACACTGCGCCGCCGCTGATCGTCCCTCCCGGGCTCACCTTCGACACGCTGCAACACTTGCACGCGACTTGGGGCCAGGCGGCCGAACGCAGCTTTCAGCGCACCGTTGGCCAGGGCAACCTGACCGTGTGCGTGGGCATGAGCGCCCTGCACTTTTATCTTGGCGGCGAGCGCAGCTTCAGTGAAATGCTCAAACATCCCGGTGCTCGTGCCGCGAACTTCAGCAACGCGGTGGCCAAAGGCGAGAAGGACAGCTGGAGTCAGGCGTTCGACGCGGCGCCACAGCAAAACGAGCAGTTTTTGCCTTACGAAGAAATCCAGTACGACCAGCTCCTCGAAGACGACAGCAGCACTGACAGCACGCCGCACTATCCGACGTATGCGCTGCCGGTGATCAACCACAGTCCCGGTGGTTACTGTCTTGGCTGGCCGACAGAAGTGCCCGGCGAAGTGCAGGCCGGGGAAATGGTCGGCATCCAGGACAGCGCCAGTCTGGGCTGGAGCATCGCCGTGATCCGCTGGATTCGGCAGGTGCGCGGCGGCGGCACGCAAATGGGCATCGAGCTGGTGGCACCGCACGCGCAGCCCTGCGGACTGCAACTGGTGCGTTCACGGGATGATCACAGCCAGTATTTGCGCGGTTTATTGCTGCCGGAGATCAGCGCGATCGATGTGCCCGCGACGCTGCTCGCGCCGCGCTTGCCGTTTCAGGAAGGCAGTAAAGTGTTGATCAATACCCACGGCGAAGAACACCGCGCCGGGCTGGATCGACGGGTGGCGAGTACGCACAGTTTCAATCAGTTTGCTTATCGCTCGCTGGAGGCCGCGCAGAATGGCGGGAGCGAGGAGGATTTCGATTCGTTGTGGAAATCGCTTTAAAGCAAAAGATCGCAGCCTTCGGCAGCTCCTACAGGAAAATGCATATTCCTTTGTAGGAGCTGCCGAAGGCTGCGATCTTTTGATCTTTAATTACAACTGCCCGTCACGATCGCGGAAACCCAGCAGATACAGCACGCCATCCAGCCCCAACGTCGAAATCGCCTGCTTCGCCGACTGCTTCACCAACGGCTTGGCGCGGAACGCCACGCCCAACCCGGCAATCGCCAGCATTGGCAGGTCATTCGCGCCGTCGCCGACCGCGATGGTCTGCTCCAGACGCAAACCTTCCTTGTGCGCCAGCTCTTTGAGCAAATCAGCCTTGCGCTGCGCATCGACAATCGGCTCGATCGCCACGCCGGTGCACTTGCCGTCGACCACTTCCAGTTCGTTGGCGAACACGTAATCGATGCCGAGCTTGGCCTGCAACTGTTTGGCGAAATAGGTGAAGCCGCCAGACAGGATCGCGGTCTTGTAGCCCAGACGCTTGAGTTCGGCGAACAGCGTTTCGGCGCCTTCGGTCAGACGCAGCGAGGCGCCGATCGAATCCAGCACGCTGACATCCAGACCTTTGAGCAAGGCCAGACGCTCTTTGAAACTGGCGCGGAAATCCAGCTCACCGGCCATCGCCCGCTCAGTAATTTCAGACACTTGCTCGCCAACGCCGGCAGCCTTGGCCAGTTCGTCGATGACCTCGGCTTCGATCAGCGTCGAGTCCATGTCGAACACCGCCAGACGCCGATTGCGGCGGAACAGCGAATCTTCCTGGAAGGCGATATCGACGTTCAGTTCCTGGGCGACGCTAAGGAATTCGGCACGCAGCGCCTGCGGATCAGCCGCTTCGCCACGTACGGAAAACTCGATGCAGCCTTTGCCTTTGTCGGCCGGGGTGTCGAGCGGCATACGACCCGACAGACGGTCGATATGGTCAATGTTCAAGCCGTATTTGGCGGTGATCGAGCTGACGGCCTGCAACTGCCCGGCCGTCACTTTGCGGGTCAACAGGGTGACGATGTGGCGTTTTTTGCCCTGATTGCCCACCCACTGCTGGTAATCCTCTTCGGACACCGGCGTGAAGCGCACCTGCTGGTCGAGCTCGTAGCCCTTGAACAGAATGTCCTTGAGCACGGATTTGCCTTGCTCGGTGTCGGGAATTTCAACCAGGATGCCGAACGACAGGGTGTCGTGGATCACCGCCTGACCGATGTCGAGAATGTTCACACCACCTTGTGCCAGAACGCCGGTAATGGCCGCAGTCAGACCCGGACGGTCGACTCCGGTGATGTTAATCAGGACGATTTCGCGCAACGCGCACCCCCGCAACTGGAAAAAAACCGCATTCTACCCACTTTCAGTGACCATCGGGCACCGCGAGCGCTTTGCCGGTCTAGGGCCTGTCGCTATACTGCGCGTCAACTTCACGGACAAAAGAGCCGAGCTCAGTGAACCGGCCCACGCCAGTTAAAACCGATAACTTCTTCCTGCTGATCTTCCGTGCACTGCGCCACCGCCGTGTACCGATTGCATTGCGCATTGCCAGCCATAACGTGATCCTGGTCGCTCTGGCCCTGGTGATCTATGCCGGCGTGATGGGTTTGCAATTCAAGCAGGCCATGCACGAGCAGGCCGATGCCCTGGGCGAAAGCCTGACCACGCAGACTGCCACCTCCGCCACGGAGCTGTTGGTGTCCAATGACATCCTCAGCCTCAACGTGCTGCTCAACAACCTGACCAAGAACAAACTGGTGGCCCACGCGGCGATCTACAGCGTGGATAACCGCATCCTCGCCGAGTCCGGTCAGCGGCCCAAGCACAGCCTGCTGGGCGAAGCCGAAGGCATGTACGAGAGCAAGATCACCTTCCAGGACGTGACTGCCGGGCAACTGCGCATCAGCCTGGACATGGATCAGTTCCAGCAGCCGATGACCATCAGCCTGCAAAGCATGGGCATCCTCAGTGCGATTCTGTTGGCGCTGTCGCTGGCCTTGAGCCTGCGCATGGGCCGCTACCTGTCGACACCGTTGCTGCAATTGCGCGTGTGGTTGCGCCGCATCGACGAACACACGCCGGGCATCGACCGTCAGGATGAAATCGGCGATCTGGCGCGGCAGCTGCACGCCAACTACGCGCCGGAGCCTGCACCGGAACCGGAGCCTGAGTTCGAGGACGAAGAGGACGAGCCGGAATTCGAGGTGCGCAACTTGCGGGATCCGAGTTTCGACGAAACCCGTCCGATGGCCGCGCAGAAGCCTGCGCCGCGGCATCTGGTCAGCACCGTCGAAGACGATGATGACGATGACGCATTCGCCGACCTGCGCGACGAGTCGCTCAATGGTGCGCCCCAACCCGTTGTCCGCCAACCGTCGCCAAGCGTGCCGCAGCACACCGCCGTGCTGGCCGTGCAACTGGGCTCGCAGGAACAACTGCGCCGCTTGCCACGGGCACGTCTGGAAGAGTTGCAGGAGCGCTATCGCGATTGCCTCGATCAGGCCGCCTCGCTGTATCAAGGCGAAATCGAAACCCTGAACGATGGCAGCACTCTGATGCTGTTCCACACCGAAGACAGCGGCGACGATTACCTGACCAACGCGATCTGCTGCGGCGAGTTGCTGCGCGCGCTGGGCCATCAGTTGCAAATTGAGGTCGCGGACAGCGGCATCACCCTGCAATTGCAACTGGGCCTGACCTTGGGCGATGAGCTGTTTGGCCTGAGCCAGATTGATCTGCTGCTGACCGATTCGGCGCAGGACGCACTGGCCTTGTCGCAACACAGCCGCAATCTGCTGCTGGTTGAGCGCAAGATCAGTGACGATGCGCTGATTCGTCAGCGTGCACGGATCCGCCCGATCGCCAGCCCTGAGGGCGCTTGCTGTGTGGAGCGGTTGATGGAGCCTTATCCGTCGATGCTCGAGCGGCAACTGGCGCGGATGCATGAGCGCCGGGCGTAAGCTTAAGGCCTGATGTGAAGAAGCCCGCAGACAAGCGATTGTCTGCGGGCTTTTTTGTTGCCTGCACTTTCCCCCTCACCCTAGCCCTCTCCCAGAGGGAGAGGGGACTGATTGGGGGATATTGGAGAGCTACACCGACTTGAGCGCCCTGCTGTGAATCCATAATCGCCAAGCTCTTTGAGGTCGATGTATAGCGCCAGCCCCCTCGGTCAGTCCTTGCTCTACCGAATCCATAATCGCCATGCTCTTTCAGGTCGATGTATAAAGCGAGACACCACGGTCGGCTCCCTCTCCCTCTGGGAGAGGGCTGGGGTGAGGGGCTGTTGATCTTGCCTACCAAACCCCAGACACAACAAAGCCCGCACAAGGCGGGCTCTGTTCTGACTCGATCCAGCGTCAGAAGCGGAACACTTCCATATCCGTACGAATCGGCGAGGCCATTGGAATCTTCGGCTGCTTCTCGGCTTCCGCTGCCGGCGCGGCCGGTTTCGGGGCCGACTTACGCGGTGCTTCAGCGACCGGAGGCTGATTGGCCAACGGTTTCAGCGCCACCGACAATTGCTCGGCCAGGCGCTGCAGCAAAATGCCCTGCGCCTGCACCTGCGAAGCCGTACTGCCGGCATGCAGCTCTTGCAGATGAACGATGCGGTTGTCACGCACCTGACCACGGCGGTCGATCAGACGCCATTGCGCATCGAGAATCGCCGGCTGTTTTTCACCGGAGTCCAGACGCGTGATGGTCAGCAATACCTGCACATCCGGAGTGAACCCGGTCGTGGCCGGCGCCAGTACCACGCGCTGGCTATCCAGATGACCCGCGACCTGGCGCATCAACAGCTGATCAATATCCGACGAAAGGCTACCCGCCCAACGACCATCGGTCGCTGCTTGCAGGCTGCCGTCCGGTTGACGTTGCAGCAGTGTTTCACGTTGCAGGTAATCGGCTACGACCACCGGGCCCAACAAAACCGCCATGCCCGCGCTTTGCGCAGGCTGAACCGGACTTCCGCTGTCCAGTTGATACAGCGACACCGGCTGGTGAACGCTGCAACCCGCCAGGCCCAAAACGCCGGCGAGCAGGAAAATAAGGGGGCGCAGAGCAGTCATCATCCCGTCCAGGTGGCCGCCACAAGGCTGACCACAGTGAAAATACTCAATAAATATGAAGAACGCTCGGCCACGCCGGCGCTTGGAAAGGCCATATCATCCGTGAATATGCGTTCCGACTCCAGCGCCAAAGCGTCGATCTACGCGTTAAATCGTGGATCGACGCCTCTAGGACGCCTAATTGAGGTTTTCGACGAGCAGCGCATCCACTCTCTGGAAGCCCCTTGGAAGCTTATTGCCACGACGTCCACGCTCACCTTTGTAGTGTTCGAGGTCGTCGGCCTTCAGCGACAGGGTCCGTTTTCCGGCCTGCAGCACCAAGGTGGCGCCTTCCGGAATGACGGCGATGTCCGTGACATATTCTTCGCGACTGGCCACACGCTCACCGGGAATACCGATGATCTTGTTGCCTTTGCCCTTCCCTAATTGTGGCAGATCGCTGATTTTGAAGATCAGCAGGCGACCTTCGGTCGTGACCGAGGCCAGCCAGTTGTGTTCGCGGTCAGCCACTGGTCGCGGCGCGATCACTTTGGCGTTGTTCGGCAGGCTCAACAGGGCTTTACCCGCCTTGTTCTTCGCCTGCAGATCCTCGCCTTTGACCACGAAACCGTAACCGGCGTCGGAGGCGATCACGTACAACGCGTCGTCTTCCGGCATCAGCACGCATTCAAACGAAGCGCCCGGTGGCGGTGTCAGACGACCGGTCAACGGTTCGCCCTGACCACGCGCCGACGGCAAGGTATGCGCGGCAACCGAATAGCTGCGGCCGGTGGAATCGATAAACACCGCAAACTGGTTGGAGCGCCCCGCCGCCGAGGTCTTGAAGCCGTCGCCAGCCTTGTACGACAGGCCGGTGGCGTCGATGTCATGACCTTTGGCGGAACGGATCCAGCCCTTTTCCGACAGCACAACGGTGACTTTCTCGTTCGGCAGCAGATCGTGCTCGGTCAACGCTTTGGCTTCAGTGCGCTCGACGATTGGCGAACGGCGGTCGTCGCCATAGGTTTCGGCATCCTTGATCAGCTCGGTACGCACCAGCTTCTTCAACTTGGCTTCGCTGCCCAGCAGGGCTTGCAGCTTGGCTTGTTCCTTGAGCAGTTCGTCCTGCTCGTCGCGCAGCTTCATCTCTTCCAGTCGCGCCAACTGACGCAGACGGGTGTCGAGAATGTAGTCGGCCTGAATCTCGCTGAGAGCGAAGCGCTCGATCAGCTTGGCTTTCGGGTGTTCCTCGGTGCGGATGATGTGGATCACTTCATCCAGATTGAGGTAGGCAATCAACAAACCGTCCAACAGGTGCAAGCGGCGCTCGACTTTATCGAGGCGGAATTGCAGGCGGCGACGTACGGTCTGCACGCGGAATTCCAGCCACTCGACCAGCAAGGCGCGGAGATTTTTCAGCTGCGGCTTGCCGTCCAGACCGATGATGTTGACGTTGACCCGGTAGGTCGACTCCAGCTCGGTGCTGGCGAACAAGTGCTGCATCAGCGCTTCGTGATCGACGCGGCTGTTGACCGGAATGATCACGATGCGGCACGGGTTCTCGTGGTCGGATTCGTCACGCAGGTCAGCGATCTGCGGGGCCTTCGACGGTTTCGCCTGCATCAGCGCGGCGATCTGCTCCAGCACCTTGGCACCGGAGACCTGGTGCGGCAGCGCGGTGACGATGATGTCGCCGTCCTCGACGTGGTACACGGCGCGCATGCGCACCGAGCCCTTGCCGGTTTCGTACATTTTCAGCAGGTCGGCGCGCGGCGTGATGATTTCCGCCTCGGTCGGATAGTCCGGGCCTTGAATGTGTTCGCAGAGCTGTTCAACCGTGGCTTTCGGCTCATCGAGCAGACGCACGCAAGCGGTGGCGACTTCACGCAGGTTGTGCGGCGGCACGTCGGTGGCCATGCCCACGGCGATGCCGGTGGTGCCGTTGAGCAGGATGTTCGGCAGGCGCGCCGGCAGCACCAGCGGCTCCTGCAAGGTGCCGTCGAAGTTCGGTCCCCAGTCGGCAGTGCCCTGGCCCAGTTCGCTGAGCAGTACTTCGGAATAACGCGACAAGCGTGCTTCGGTGTAACGCATGGCGGCGAAGGACTTCGGATCATCCGGCGCACCCCAGTTACCCTGGCCGTCGACCAGCGTGTAGCGATAGCTGAACGGCTGGGCCATCAGCACCATCGCTTCGTAGCACGCCGAGTCGCCGTGCGGGTGGAATTTACCGAGCACGTCACCGACGGTACGCGCCGATTTCTTGTGCTTGGAATCAGCGTCCAGGCCCAACTCGCTCATCGCATAAATGATGCGACGCTGTACCGGTTTCAGGCCGTCGCCGATATGCGGCAGTGCACGGTCCATGATCACGTACATGGAGTAATTGAGGTAGGCACTTTCGGTGAAGTCGGCCAGCGACCGGCGTTCTACACCGTCCAGGCTGAGATCAAGGGGGTTGCTCATGCAGGCCTCATCGGTTCGTTGTCTGGCGCAGCAGCATGGTGCCACCGCGCTGAGTAAATTCAAGTTTGTTCAGGGCGCTCATGCCGAGCAGCACCTGATCGCCATGCAGCCCCGGCGCGACCAGTGCGCGGACGTCCCGCAGCACGATGTCGCCCAGTTGCAGGCGGTCGATTTTGGTTCGATAGCCCTGGCTCAGGCCATTGGCCGTGCTCAGGGTCACACCGAAACCTTCTTCCAGCTTCAAGCGTTTGGCCAGATCCGCCGGGATCGCCACATCGGTCGCACCGGTGTCGAGCATGAACTCCACCGGCTCACCGTTGATCTGACCGCTGGCGACAAAATGCCCCTGGGCATTGCCGGCCAGTTTCACTTCGATAAAACCTTCGCCCTGCTCCGAACTGACCACCACGTTCGGATTCTGCTGGCGTTGCTCCCACTGACCGAAAAACCGCGTGGCCAGAAACAGCGCAGCGCACCACGCCAGAATCATCAGCACCCGACCGGCGCGCTTGCCCGGCGGCTGTTGACTCATGGCTTGGCGCTCCAGCCGCCATCAGGTGCGGCGAAGCGCCAGACGATCGGGCGTTTCTCGCCGTCGGCACGCACGCCATCATTGTTATCAAGGCCAACCCACGCACCTTGCGCGTCCACAATAAGCGCTTCCGCCAGGCCATAAGCCTGTGCATAAAGGCGCGCTGGCTGCAAAGCATCCTCGGCGAACGACCAGCATTGTTCGACTTTGGCGGTCACCGCATCACGACGGCAAATCTGAAAGGCGTTGCGCTCAAGGGTGAACAACTTGCCGTTGAACAGCGACAGATCAGCAAAGTCGCGAGTCACGGCGCGCGCCTTGGGAAACTGCGGCGGCTGCATCTCGACCCCGGCTTCGCTGAGCAGTACGCAGGCGCCGTCGCAATCCCACACCGTTTGCTGACGCTTGATCTTCAGCAGGCCACGGCGCTCACGCTCGGCGGCCAGCCACAACTGATCGCCTGCCGGGTTGATCGCCAGCCCTTCGAACAGCGCGTTGAAGTGCAGCAACATGCCACTGGCCCGGGCTTCTTTCACCAGCATCGGCGAGATTTTCAGCCATGACGCCGGGCCTTGTGGCGGCACTTGCAGCACGGCGGCATGGGCCTCGCTGACAATGTAACGATTGCCAGCGCTGTCGCAGGTGATGCCTTCGAAATCCAGATCACCGCCACGAATGAACGACGCCGCCCAGGTGCGCGAACTCAAGCCCCACGGCAAGCCGCTGTCGGGCACTGGCGGTACGTCGATGTGCACGGTTTCGGCCTGCCAGACCTGATCAGCGGTTTTAAGCCGGTAGATCTGCTCGTCATCGCGGTCGGACACCGTCCACAGTTCGTTACCGCACAGCGCCAGCCCCGACAGATTGCCGCCGCGCATGCCGTCGACCGGATGCTCGGAGAGCAGGCGCAATTGCTGTAACGGCTCAGCCGATACGGTCATTGCACTCAGCAGCAAGGCACCCGCGAAGGCCCAGCCAAACCGCATCAGGCCAACACCTCGGCGAGGTTGCCTTTGGATTCGAGCCAGGTCTTGCGGTCACCGGCGCGTTTCTTCGCCAGCAACATGTCCATCATTTCCGAGGTTTGCGCGAAGTCTTCGCCCAGCGTCAGTTGCACCAGACGCCGGGTGTTCGGGTCCATGGTGGTTTCACGCAACTGCGGCGGGTTCATTTCACCCAGACCTTTGAATCGGGTGACCTGCGGTTTGCCGCGTTTCTTCTCGGCGACCAGACGGTCGAGAATGCCGTCGCGCTCGGCTTCGTCGAGGGCGTAGTAAATCTCTTTGCCCAAGTCGATGCGGTACAGCGGCGGCATCGCGACGTAGACGTGGCCGGCATCCACCAACGGGCGGAAATGCTGGACGAACAAGGCGCAGAGCAGCGTAGCAATGTGCAGACCGTCGGAGTCGGCGTCGGCGAGGATGCAGATCTTGCCGTAGCGCAGCTGGCTCATGTCCGCCGCGCCCGGATCGACGCCGATGGCCACGGCAATGTTGTGCACTTCCTGGCTGGCGAGTACTTCGCTGCCGTCGACTTCCCAGGTGTTGAGGATCTTGCCGCGTAACGGCAGGATCGCCTGAAATTCCTTGTCCCGCGCTTGCTTGGCGGAGCCGCCGGCGGAATCGCCTTCGACGAGGAACAGCTCGGAACGCATCGGATCCTGGCCGGCGCAATCTGCCAGTTTGCCCGGCAATGCCGGACCGGCGGTGACGCGTTTGCGTTCGACTTTCTTGCTCGCCTTGAGACGACGGCCGGCGTTGTTGATCGCCAGTTCGGCCAGCGCCAAGCCGGTTTCCGGGTTGGCGTTGAGCCACAGGCTGAACGCATCCTTGACCACACCGGAGACAAACGCCGCTGCTTCACGGGACGACAGACGTTCTTTGGTCTGGCCGGAGAATTGCGGCTCCTGCATTTTCATCGACAGGACGAAAGCGATGCGCTCCCAGACGTCTTCCGGCGCCAGCTTCACGCCGCGCGGCAGCAGGCTGCGGAATTCGCAGAATTCACGCATGGCATCGAGCAGGCCTTGACGCAAACCGTTGACGTGGGTACCGCCCTGCGCCGTCGGGATCAGGTTGACGTAGCTTTCCTGCACTGCGTCGCCACCTTCCGGCAACCACAGCAGCGCCCAGTCGACCGCCTCTTTATTACCGGCGAAAGCGCCGCAGAACGGCTCGTTCGGCAGACGCTCGAATTCGCTGACGGCGTCGACCAGATAAGAGCGCAAGCCGTCTTCGTAATGCCACTCGACTTTCTCGCCGGTGCCTTTGTCTTCGAAGCTGACCAGCAGGCCCGGGCACAACACCGCCTTGGCCTTGAGCACATGCTTGAGGCGGCTGATGGAGAATTTCGGTGAATCGAAGTATTTCGGATCCGGCGCGAAATAGACGCTGGTGCCGGTGTTGCGCTTGCCGACAGTGCCGACGATTTCCAGCTCGGTGGCCTTGTAGCCATCAGCGAAAGTCATCTGGTATTCGTTGCCGTCACGCTTGACGCGTACGCGCACTTCGGTCGACAAGGCGTTGACCACGGAAATACCCACCCCGTGCAGACCGCCGGAGAACTGGTAGTTCTTGTTGGAGAACTTGCCGCCCGCGTGAAGCTTGGTGAGGATCAGCTCGACGCCTGACACACCCTCTTCCGGGTGGATGTCGACCGGCATGCCACGGCCGTCGTCGCTGACTTCCAGCGAGTGGTCGGCGTGCAGGATGACCTGCACCGATTTGGCGTGGCCGGCCAGGGCTTCGTCGACGCTGTTGTCGATGACTTCCTGGGCGAGGTGGTTCGGCCGACTGGTGTCGGTGTACATGCCGGGGCGTTTGCGCACCGGGTCGAGGCCCGAGAGGACTTCGATGGCGTCGGCGTTATAAGAGCTAGCGCTGGGAGTGGCCATAGGGTCTCGTCGTCAGTCATTCATGAAATAGGGGCAAGACTTCACAGTGCGGTGAAATCGATTGCCTGATACACATCGGCGCCAATGCCGGCAAAACTCAGCAACGCCGGCAATTGCCCGGCAAAGCCCTGAAAACTGTGATCGCCGCCGGCCTGAATGCGCAAGGCACAGGCGCGGTAATACTGCTGGGCGAGGCGATAATCCAGTGTTTCATCGCCGGTCTGCAACCACACCTGATAGCGCTGCGCATCCTGCGGCGCCGGCACTTCCAGTTCGGCCAGGGCCGTGACGTGGTCGTGGGTCAGATCCCAGGTTTCATCGGTATACAGGTTTTTCTGCGGGCCCAGATAGCCGTCGAACATCCGGTGCGGGCTGACCGCCGGGTTGACCAGCAGGGCTTTCAGGCCATGGCGCTCGGCCAGGTGAGTCGCATAGTAGCCGCCGAGTGAGCTTCCCACCAGCAGCGGGCTGTCCAGCTCGGCGATTGCCTGCTCCAACTGACCGATGGCTTCACGCGGGTGATGGTGCAGGGCCGGAACACGCAATTGATCGCTCAAACCCAGTTGCTCCATCACCGTTACCAGCTGACAGGCCTTTTTCGAGGCCGGCGCGCTGTTGAAACCGTGGATATAGAGGATCGAACCGGACATTTGAGCTCCCTGGGTGTCGGTTTGGGTTTGCGGAGTTTACAGGGAGAGAAGAGCGGATTGGGGGTGGTTTCGAGAAATTGGTCATTCAGCAGGAGCGGCCCTCACCCTAGCCCTCTCCCGGAGGGAGAGGGAACTGAATGGGGGATATTTCAGAAGTACGCCGACCCGAAAGTAATTCGCCGAATCCATAATCGACTCGGTATTTCAGGTCGGCGTATGACGCCAGACACCTCGGTCGGCCCCCTCTCCCTCTGGGAGAGGGCTGGGCGGGCGGCGTTCCGATGAGGGTTTTGATTTGTCGCTCAATAGCCGTTGGAGCCGTAGTCGACTGTGAACTCGAATCCAGTCACGCGCTCAACCCCTGTTTCCAGTCGCCCATCCGGCAACAACCGCAACCAGCGATACCCCGGCGCCTGCTCCCCCACCTTAAAATCCTCACTGCCCGGCTCAAACTGAATGCAGGTCGACGGCGAAGCCATCAGGCGCACGCCATTGCGCTCACGATCGATTTCCTGATGCACATGCCCCCACAGCACCGCACGGGCCTGTGGAAAACGATCCAGCACCTCGAAAAACGCCTCTGGATTGCGCAAACCAATCGGCTCCATCCAGGCGCAACCGATCGACACCGGATGATGGTGGAAACACACCAGATGATGGCGCTCCGGCGCCTCGCTCAGCGAGCGGGCCAGCAGTTGCAGTTGATCGTCCTGCAGAAACCCCGGCACCGAGCCCGGCACCGACGAATCCAGCATCGTCACCCGCCAGTTGCCGATATCGACCACCGATTCCAGCAAGGCACTCTGCACGGCGGCCTGGGCCATGATCATCGGCTCGTCGTGATTGCCGGGAATCCACCGCGCCGGCGCGGCGATCTGCGCGCTCATCTGGCGAAACTGTTGATACGACTGCAGCGTGCCGTCCTGCGAGATATCGCCGGTGGCCAGAATCAGATCGATCTGCGGCTGCTGCCCCAGTACCAATTCAATGACCTTTTGCAGGCTGTCGCGGGTGTTCATGCCCAGCAGCGAGCCGTCCGCTTCAGCGAACAGATGGCTGTCAGACAACTGCACCAGCAACGCCGAATCGGCGGTGGTCAACGTGGATACGCTCGGCAAGGCGTTCTCCCAAGGCAAAAGCACGGAATCGATCAAGTGCCGCAATTATGCTGGGGGATGACTGAAAGAGGAAAGCGGCGAACCGGACGCAGTTCACAACTAACGAACGACTTCGTACTCGTGCCCCAATGCCAGGCAATGACTCAGCCATTCCCCCAGGAACAGATTGAGCTGAGCTTTTTCATCCGGCTGATGCATCGCCGCGTTCGGATAAGGATAGATGCCGCGAAAGCGTCGTGCATGTTCGGCGCTGACCACTTCGGCCATGCGCGCGTCGTGATAGACCTGGACTTCCAGTTGCGGCACCGGCAGCCAGGGCAGGCTGTGTTCCTGACGCACTTGCAGTGTCGTGGTGTACGGGCAGGTTTGCAGCACTTCAAGGGCCAGCACGCCCAGCATCTGCTCGCCCTGGGTCACGGCGATGCGCCGTGCCTCGGGTTCGTTGCGCATGTCCGGGACCAGTCGCATCAGGCGCGCGTAGTTGGCCTCGCAGGCGGCTTGCAGCCCCACGAGGTCGACTCGATAGCGATCGCGCAGCTTGTTTACAACCATAGCCCCCTCACTTCGGCGCGGTTCAGCGCCAGCCATTGCAAGGCGATGATGCTCGCCGCGTTGGCAATGCGTCCGTCACGGACGGCCTGCAAGGCATCTTCAAAAGCCCAGACCGTGACGCGGATATCTTCAGCCTCTTCTTCCAGGCCATGCAGGCCACCAACGCCCTCGGTGCTGCAACGCCCCAGATACAAATGCACGAACTCGTTGCTACCACCCGGCGACGGGAAATATTGGGTCATCGGCCACAGGGCCTTGATGTCCAGCCCAGCTTCCTCCTGCGCCTCGCGGCGAGCAACTTCTTCCGGCACTTCTTGCTTGTCGATCAGACCGGCGACCAGTTCGACCAGCCACGGATTGGCGGTCTTGCCCATGGCGCCAACGCGAAACTGCTCGATCAGCACCACTTCGTCGCGCTGCGGATCGTAGGGCAGCATGCACACGGCATCATGGCGCACGAACACTTCACGATTGATCTCGCGGCTCATGCCACCGGCGAACAATTCATGGCGCAGGTGCAGACGGTCGAGCTTGTAGAAGCCCTCGTAGCAACGTTCACGCCGCACGACGTCGACGGTGGTCGGAATGGCGTTGGCAAAATCGGTCATGAGCATCCTCGTCTACTGCAAATCCATTACGAGGTTCCAGTTACGGGCAACCTCGACTTCGCGCCATCCTAACGCGCCCGCACCGTTTGATGCAGCCCCTTTACCGTCAGCGGGATGGACGGTGGCGGCGAAACGCACTCTAATTAGCTTAGTGGCGAACTGACTGCTTCGTTGAGAGTCGAAGCGGTAACTTTTTGCCTTCCCTTGCTTTCGAAAGGACGCCCATGTCGCTTTTCAAAATTGCCTCCGTGGCCGCCATTGCCCTGACTCTGGGCGCGTGCGCAAGCCTGTTCCAACCCAACTACCGCACGCCGCTGGAAACCACCCGCGATGCGTCGGAACAACTGAAACCGGGCTGTTCCAACCCTGATTGCCCGCTGGTGAACATCGACACCCTGCGCTTCCCGGCCGAACCTGCGCTGGACGGCATCATCGAAAAACGCCTCCTGCAAATGACCCGCACCGAGAAAAACGCCCCGGTGGCGCCGACCCTGGCGGCCTATCGCGAGCAGTTCCTGGCCAGCGCCGGCCCGCGCAACAGCAGCTACCTGCAAGCGAAAGTACGCGAGCAGCATGACGGCTTGGTGATCATCGAGGTGTCGAGTTACCTCGACACTGGTGGCGCGCATGGCACCCCGGGTCGCGGTTTCATCAACTATTCGCGCCAGCAGCACAAAGTGCTGAACCTGTCCGACATGCTCGTGCCGGGTCAGGAAGAGGCGTTCTGGAAGGCGGCGCAGGTCGCGCACAACAGCTGGTTGATCAGCACCAAGCTCGACCAGGAAGCGGACTTTGTGAAGAGCTGGCCGTTCGTGAAAACCCCGAACGTGGCGCTGACCTATGGCGGCGTGATCCTCAAGTACGACGTGAGCACCATTGCGCCTTACGCGCTGGGCCACGTCGAACTGAAGATTCCTTATCCGCGTCTGAACGGCATTCTCAAGCCTGAGCTGTTTCCCGGCCGTAACTGAAGGCCCGACCCAGCACTAGCTGCAACAGCCCTGCCAGCACCAGCGCCGGCAGGGTTGCGCCGACATCCGGATACAGATTCGCCAGCAAGTGGTAAGTGCTTACACCCCCCAGCCACGCCAACAACGCCGGCCAGCGCAAGGCGGCCGACGCGACCTGAGCACTGCGCTTGCGCAGGATGAAGTGATCGACCAGCACCACGCCGAACAGCGGTGCAAACACCGAACCGATCAGCAGCAGGAAATTCTGGTACTGCGCCAACGGCGCCAGCAGGGCGATCAGCGTGCAGATCACGCCGATGGCCAAGGCCAGATGCTCGACTTTCAGGCGCAACAGAATCCCGCTGGACACCGCTGCCGAGTGAATATCAGCGAAGGCGTTTTCCGACTCATCGAGCAGAATCAACAACAGCGGAATGCCCAGCCCGGCGCCGGCCAGTGCGAGCAACAGTGCATTGACTTCACCGCTCGGCGCGAAGGCCAGCGTGTAGGCGACGCCGAGGCTCATCAGCCAGAAGTTACCGATGAAGAACCCGACCGCAGTGCCACCGAAAACATTCTTCGCCCGCTTGCCGAAACGCGAGTAGTCGGCGATCAGCGGCAGCCACGACAGCGGCATCGCGATGGCGATGTCGAAGCCCACGGCAAACGGCATCGAACCATCTCCGGCGCGCGACCAGAGATCAGCCAGATCGGCTTTGGCGAACAGGTTCCAGGTCAGCCAGAGGCACGCCGCCAGCAACAGCCAGATGCCCCACTTACGCAGGATCTGGCGGACGAAAGTCAGTGGGCCGCTGACCGCGAGCAAGGTGGCCAGCGCGCCGAAAAACAGTGTCCACAACACCGGATTCGACCACAACGAGCCGTCGCTGAACGCGCGGGTGCCGAGCAGGCTGGCGGCATCGCGCATGACGATGATTTCGAACGAGCCCCAACCGATCAGTTGCAGCAGGTTGAGCAGCGCCGGCAGGCTCGCGCCTTTGCTGCCGAGGCTGAGTTTCAGCGCGGCCATCGACGACAGACCGGTGTCGCTGCCGATTACGCCGACGGCCGCCAGCAGCAGAACGCCGACCAGCGTGCCAAGGAAAATTGCCAGTAGCGAACCGGACAGGCCCAGACCAGGCGCGAGCAATGCGCCGGTCTGCAACACCATCAGGCCGATGCCGAGGGAGAACCACAGGGAAAACAGATCACGACCGCCGAATACACGCTTGTCGGCGGGCACGGCGAGATCGGGAGAATAGGTGCTGGGTTGAATGCTCAAGGGTGTTATCTCGGAGGAGTATTTTTTGTCATTGTGATCGTTCCCACGCTCTGCGTGGGAATGCCTCTAGGGACGCTCCGCGTCCAGTGACGCGGAGCGTCACGGGCTGCATTCCCACGCCGAGCGTGGGAACGATCAGTACGGGGTCAAACCTTTTTGTACAGCTGACTGCCTTCCTTCTTGAACCGCTCGGCCTGTTCCGCCAGGCCTTGGGCGACGTCCACGTCGACCGCGTCGATCCGCTGGTTGGCCGCGTATTCGCGGACTTCCTGAGTGATCTTCATCGAGCAGAATTTCGGCCCGCACATCGAACAGAAGTGCGCGACCTTGGCCGAATCCTTCGGCAGGGTTTCATCGTGATACGAACGCGCGGTGTCCGGATCAAGTCCCAGGTTGAACTGGTCTTCCCAACGGAATTCGAAACGCGCCTTGCTCAAGGCGTTGTCGCGAATCTGTGCGCCCGGATGCCCTTTGGCCAAGTCCGCCGCATGCGCCGCAATCTTGTAGGTGATGATCCCGGTCTTCACGTCATCCTTGTTCGGCAGGCCCAAGTGTTCCTTCGGCGTCACGTAGCAAAGCATCGCGCAACCGAACCAGCCGATCATCGCCGCACCGATACCCGAGGTAATGTGGTCATAGCCCGGGGCGATGTCGGTGGTCAGTGGGCCGAGGGTGTAGAACGGCGCCTCGTCGCAGCACTCCAACTGCTTGTCCATGTTCTCTTTGATCAACTGCATCGGCACGTGGCCCGGGCCTTCGATCATGGTTTGCACATCGTGCTTCCAGGCGATTTTGGTCAGTTCGCCTAGGGTTTCCAACTCACCGAATTGGGCGGCATCGTTGGCGTCAGCAATCGACCCCGGACGCAAGCCATCGCCCAGCGAGAAGCTGACGTCATAGGCTTTCATGATTTCGCAGATTTCTTCGAAATGCGTGTAGGCGAAGTTTTCCTTGTGATGCGCCAGGCACCACTTGGCCATGATCGAACCGCCACGGGAAACGATGCCGGTCACGCGTTTGGCGGTCAGCGGCACGTAGCGCAGCAACACGCCAGCGTGGATGGTGAAGTAGTCGACGCCCTGCTCGGCCTGCTCGATCAGCGTGTCGCGGAACAGCTCCCAGGTCAGGTCTTCAGCCGCGCCGCCGACTTTTTCCAGCGCCTGATAGATCGGCACCGTGCCGATCGGCACCGGCGAGTTGCGGATGATCCACTCGCGGGTTTCGTGAATGTGCTTGCCGGTGGACAAGTCCATGATGTTGTCCGCGCCCCAGCGAATGCCCCAGGTCAGTTTCGCCACTTCTTCTTCGATGGACGAACCCAGCGCGCTGTTGCCGATGTTGCCGTTGATCTTCACCAGGAAGTTACGGCCGATGATCATCGGTTCCAGTTCGGTGTGGTTGATGTTGGCCGGGATGATTGCGCGGCCACGGGCGATCTCTTCACGGACAAATTCGGGGGTGATGATTTTCGGCACGCTGGCGCCGAAGCTGTGACCCGGGTGTTGCTGATCCAGCAGGCCGGCGGCGCGGGCCACCTCAAGTTTCATGTTTTCGCGGATGGCAACGAATTCCATCTCGGGCGTGATGATGCCCTGACGCGCGTAGTGCATCTGCGTGACATTGCCACCGGCCTTGGCGCGGCGCGGGTTGTTGACGTGGGCAAAGCGCAGTTTGGTCAGTTCCGGATCGGCGAGGCGCTCGCGGCCGAAGTTCGAGCTCAGGCCCGCCAGACGCTCGGTGTCGCCACGGTCGTCGATCCACGCCGAACGCACATCGGCCAGGCCTTTGCGCACGTCGATCACCACGTTCGGATCGGTGTACGGGCCCGAGGTGTCGTAGACGGTGACCGGCGCGTTGATTTCGCCGCCGAAGTCGGTCGGCGTCACGTCGAGGGTGATTTCGCGCATCGGCACGAGGATGTCCGGGCGGGAGCCCTGAACGTAGACTTTTTGCGAACGGGTGAACGGCTTGACCGATTGCTCGTCGACCTTGGCCGAGTCACTCAGGTTGATCGCGTTTTTTGATTTTGTAGTCATCACGGGCTCTCCAGACAGCATCCAGGCAGTGGATTGTCGGAGCAGAACCTGAAAGGCACGGACGCACCAGGACCGGTGCTGTGCCTCGTCGTCGAGCGTTCGATTGTCGAACAATTTCCCGGACGAAGCACAAGAGGACTCGCCGGGTGACGAGAAATCTTGTTCCCTACGCAGGCGCTAACCTGATCAGGTTCAACGGGATCCGAAATTATTCGATCTCAGCCTCATAGCAAGGCACCCCGACAAGAACCCGGCCAGTCTAGACACAACTGAGAAATAACGCCAACACCGCAGCAAACACCATGATGAATGGCATAAATACAGGGGCTTGGCCGATTGTTGTGAGGCAAATGCGCAACTACACTCGCTTTGCCCCGCCACGCCTTGACGCTGTGGGGCCCGCGCCTTACCGTTGGCGCCCGGATTACTTCCATAATATTAATGCTAGGGATCGCCTCATGCTGCGCAAACTCTCACTGGCTGTTGCCGTGTCTTGTGCGTCCAACGCAATGGCCTGGGCAGCAGAAGCGCCCTTGTCGACCAAAACCGATCTGGTCAGCGTCTATCAGGAGGCTGTCGACAACAACGCCGATCTGGCCGCCGCCCGCGCCCAGTATGGTGCGCAGAAAGAAGTGGTGCCGCAGGCTCGCGCCGGGCTGTTGCCGAATTTGTCCGGTGGTGCCGAAGTGGCCAATGTGCGGACGTCGATCGACCAGCCCTCGGCCATTGCCAACCGCAGCGCTAATTCGTATCAAGCGACTCTGGCACAGCCGTTGTTCCGCGCCGATCGCTGGTTCCAGTACCAAGCGGCCAAGGACGTCAACGAACAAGCCGCGCTGCAACTGTCGGCGACCGAACAGAACCTGATCCTGCAATCGGCCGAAGATTACTTCAACGTCCTGCGCAGCCAGGACAACCTGGCCTCGACCAAGGCTGAAGAAGCCGCGTTCAAGCGCCAGCTCGACCAGTCCAACGAACGCTTCGATGTCGGTCTGTCGGACAAGACCGACGTGCTGCAATCGCAAGCCAGTTACGACACCGCGCGGGCCAACCGGATTGTCGCCCAACGTCAGGTCGACGATGCGTTCGAAGCGCTGATCACCCTGACCAACCGTCAGTACAACTCGATCCAGGGCATCGTCCACACGCTGCCGATCCTGCCGCCGGCGCCGAACGACGCCAAGGCCTGGGTCGATACCGCAGCGAAACAGAACTTGAATTTGCTCGCCAGCAACTTCGCCGTCAGCTCGGCTGAAGAAACCTTGAAACAGCGCAAGGCCGGCCACTTGCCGACCCTCGACGCTGTGGCCAAATACGAAAAGGGTGACAACGATGCGCTCGGGTTTGCCAACCCGAACTCGTTCGGCACGCCTTACCACGGCAACGTCGAACAGAGCACGGTCGGCCTGCAACTGAACATCCCGATCTACAGCGGCGGGCTGACCAGCTCGCAAGTGCGCCAATCGTATGAACAACTGAATCAGAGCGAACAACAGCGCGAATCGCTGCGGCGGCAGATCGTCGAAAACACCCGCAACCTGCATCGCGCGGTGAACACTGATGTCGAGCAGGTGCAGGCGCGGCGGCAGTCGATCATCTCCAACCAGAGTGCTGTTGAAGCGACGGAAATCGGCTATCAGGTGGGTACGCGCAACATCGTTGACGTGCTCGATGCGCAGCGCCAGCTGTACACCTCGGTGCGCAACTACAACAACACGCGCTACGACTACATCCTCGATAACCTGCGCCTGAAGCAGGCGGCGGGCACGCTGAATCCGGGGGATCTGGAAGATCTGCGACGATATCTGAAAGCCGACTACAACCCGGACAAGGATTTCCTGCCACCGGATCTGGCCAAGGCGGCCGAGGCGCAACTCAAGGCTCGGCCTTAAGCTTTAAAAGCAAAAGATCGCAGCCTTCGGCAGCTCCTACATGGAAATTTATTCCAATGTAGGAGCTGCCGAAGGCTGCGATCTTTTTACTTTATTTGATCAGTCGGCCCAAGCCATCCAGCAAACGCTGCAACGCCCCTTGATTACGGCGCATTACCGCCAGCCCCACCTCCGCCATACGCTGCGCATCACGCGGCAGCTCAAACAGGCGCTGCACTTCCACCGCCAGCCCTTCGGCATCATCCACCTCAGCCAACGCCCCGGCTTCGCGCAATTGCGCAGCGATGTCGAGGAAGTTGAACAGGTGCGGGCCGCTGATCACCGGTTTGGCCAACGCTGCCGGCTCCAGCAGATTGTGCCCGCCGTTGGCCACCAGGCTGCCGCCGACAAACGCGCTGTCCGCCAGTGCGTAGAGAAACAGCAACTCGCCCATGGTGTCGCCGAGCAGCACGCTCGTCTGCGCATCGACATTGGCTTCGGTCGAACGCCGCACCGTGGCGAAGCCTTCGCGCTGGCACAACTCGAACACCGAATTGAAACGTTCCGGGTGACGCGGCACCAGAATCAGCAACGCATCCGGGTGATTGGCCAGCAAGCGGCGATGGGCGTCGAGCACCACTTCATCCTCGCCTTCGTGAGTGCTGGCGGCGATCCACACCGGACGTTCTTGCGCCTGCCATTGACCGCGCAGTTCAGCGGCGCGTTGCAGCAGTGCGGGGTCGATGGTCAGGTCGAACTTGATCGAACCGGTGACCTCGACCGTTTCCGCGCGCGCACCCAGATCGCGGAAGCGTTGGGCTTCGGTTTCGGTCTGCACGGCGAACAGGCTCATCTCGGCGAGCATCGGCGCGGTCAGTTTGCTGAAGCGGCCATAGCCGCGTGCCGAGCGCTCGGACAAGCGCCCGTTGGCCAGCGCCACCGGGATTCCACGCTTGGCACACTGATGAATGTGATTGGGCCACAGTTCGGTTTCCATGATCACCGCAAGCTTCGGCTGCACGCGATCAAGAAAGCGCGCCGCCGCACACGGCAAGTCATACGGCAGATAGCAGTGCTGGATGCGCGGCTCGTTGGCGAACAGTGCCTGAATCCGCTCCGAACCGGTCGGGGTCATGCAGGTCACGGTGATCGGCAACTGTGGATAATGTTGCAGCAAGGCGCGGATCATCGGCGCCGCAGCGATGCTTTCGCCCACCGACACGGCGTGCACCCAGATGCCGCCGGATTGCAGCGTCGGCATGCCGTAGGAGAAACGTTCGCCAATCCGCTTGGCATACGCCGGCGCCTTGCGCGCCCGCAGCCATAGCCGAATCGCCACCAATGGCAGCCCCAGGTAAAACAGCGCGGTGTAGAGAGTTCTATTCATGGCGGCGGAGTTTATCGACTTTTGTCGCCGATCGCCCGCAAGTGCACGGCAAAACGTTCAGCCAGCCAGCGCGCGGCCGGGCCGAGGGGCTCGTCGCGGCGCCAGACCAGTTCCACTACCAATGCCGGCGGGGTCCATTCGCTGTCGAGTTCGACCATCAAGCCCTGATACGCCGAGTACTGCACCACATGGCGCGGCAACCAGGCCCAGCCGAGGTCGCGCACCAGCCATTCGGACATCACGTAGAAACTGTCGGCGCGCCACACCTGCGGGCTGGCCGGCTCGTTGCCGGGATAGACGCTGGTTTGCGTCGACATCAACAGTTGCCGGTGCTGCGCCAGTTGCTGACAGGTCACGTAGGACTGCTGCGCCAACGGATGATTGATCCCGCAGACCGTGACCATCTCTACGCTGCCGAGCACTCGGCGCTCCAGCGCTTCGGGGATTTCGTCGTGATAAAACAGCAAGCCGAGGTCGGCACGACGCTCGACCAGCTTGCGTGCGACCTCACCTTGCGCGGCGCTGGTCAGTTGCACTTCAAGGCTGGGGAATTGCTCGGCCAATTCACCGAAACTTTCCACCAGCGCCTGATAGGGCATCGCCTCGTCCTGTGCCACGCGCAGTTGCGCTTCCTGACCACGCATCATCGCCATCGCCCGGCCATTCAGACGCTCGCATTGGCGCAGGACTTCCCGAGCCTCTTCCAACAGCGCTTCGCCCGCCTCGGTGAGCGTTGGCTGACGGCCGCTGCTACGCTCGAACAGGCTGACGGCCAAATCATCTTCGAGCATGGCAATGGCGCTGCTGATCGCCGACTGCGCTTTGCGCTGCTGGCGCGCCACGGCGGAAAACGAGCGATGTTCGGCGACGTCGACAAACACCCGAAGTTGATCCAGATTCCACTGCATGCTGATTCATCAACCCATCTTCAGAACAGATAGGTAATGACTTTACCCCATCTGGTGAATCACTAGAATGCCGCCTCAGCAAGCAACGTTTTATATTGAGGATTTGAACCATGAACGCCTACGCCTACCTGGCCATTGCCATCTGCGCCGAAGTGATCGCCACCGTGTCGATGAAAGCCGTCAAAGGCATCAGCACGCCGCTGCCGTTGGTGCTGGTGATCGTCGGTTACGCGATTGCGTTCTGGATGCTCACACTGGTGGTGCGCACCGTTCCGGTCGGCGTCGCCTATGCGGTGTGGGCGGGCATGGGGATTGTGATGGTCAGCGTCGCGGCGCTGTTTATCTACGGGCAGAAGCTGGATATCCCGGCGATGCTGGGGATGGCGTTGATCGTGCTGGGTGTCGTGGTGATCCAGCTGTTCTCGAAAACTGCCGGCCACTAAAAATCCAAGCACAATCCCTGTGGGAGCGAGCTTGCTCGCGAAAGCGGTTCGTCAGACGCATGATTGCTATCTGACACACCCTCTTCGCGAGCAAGCTCGCTCCCACATTTGGTTCTGCGTTCGGCCTGTTGATCATCGACAAATCCCGCGCTTTCCCGAGTCTGTATACTGCGCCCTCGTCTTGAACACTGAGGTCGCTGCATGCCATCCGTTATTTCCACCGACGTTCTGATTGTCGGCGCTGGTGTCGCCGGCCTCTGGCTGAACGCGCGTCTGCGCCGCCAGGGTTTTTCGACCGTGCTGGTGGAAAGCGCCAGCCTCGGCGGCGGGCAGAGTGTGAAGTCCCAGGGCATCATCCACGGCGGCGCCAAGTACGCGCTGCACGGTGCGCTGACCGGTGCCTCGGAAGCCATCGCCGACATGCCGCGCCGCTGGCGTGAAGCGCTGGCCGGCAATGGCGAGCTGGATCTGTCCGGCGTGCGCCTGCTCTCCGAAGCTCACTATCTGTGGTCGCCCGGCACCCTCGCCGGCAACCTCACCAGTTTCTTCGCCAGCAAAGCTGTGCGCGGCCGGGTTGATCAGGTCAAGGGCGATCAATTACCGCCAGCCCTGCAAGACAAACGCTTCAAGGGCAAGGTCTACCGTCTCGCCGAACTGGTCGTTGATGTGCCGAGCCTGATCCAGCGTCTCGCCGATCTGGCCGGCGATGGCCTGCTCGCCGGGCAAACCATCGAGCCACTGCTGGAAGCGGGCGTGCTGGTCGGTTTGAAAGTCGATGGTCGCGAGATTCGTGCGCAACGCATCGTCCTCAGCGCCGGCGCCGGCACCGCCCAACTGCTCGAAGCGCTTGGTTTGAGCCAGCCGGCCATGCAACGTCGGCCGCTGCACATGATCATCGCCAAAGGCCCGGGCCTGAAACCGCTGTACGCGCACTGCCTGGGCGGCGGCACCAAACCGCGCATCACCGTGACCACGCATCCGGCCGCTGACGGCCAGTGGGTCTGGTACATGGGCGGCGACATCGCCGAGAGCGAAGGCGTGCACCGTGAACCAGCCGAGCAGATCGCCACCGCGCAGAAAGAGATCGCACAGTTGTTGCCGTGGATCGACCTCAGCACCACGCAATGGGCGACCTTGCGCGTTGATCGTGCCGAGCCGCTGCAAACCGGGCTGACCCGCCCGGACAACGCCTTCCTTGCCGAACAGGGCCGCTTGCTGGTCGGCTGGCCAACCAAACTGGCGCTGGCGCCGGACTTCGCCGATCGCGTCATCGCCGCCCTCGAGCGCGACGGCATCCAGCCGCACGCCAGCGAGCCTTTGCCGGCCCTGCCAAAACCACCGATGGGCGTTCCCGCCTGGGAGCAACTGCTGCCATGACCATTGCAACGTTGCACGACCTTCATCGCCCGCTGGGCAGCACCGGCCTGAGGGTTTCGCCACTGGGCCTGGGCACGGTCAAACTCGGTCGCGACCAAGGGGTGAAATACCCCAACGGCTTTCAGATTCCCGGCGATGATGAAGCGCAGATGCTGCTGCGTCAGGCCCGCGATCTGGGCATCAATCTGATCGACACGGCCCCGGCCTATGGGCGCAGCGAAGAACGCCTCGGCCCGTTGCTGCGTGGCCAGCGTCAGGATTGGGTGATCGTCAGCAAAGTCGGCGAAGAATTCGCCGATGGCCTGTCGCGCCACGACTTCAGTGCAGCGCACACGCGGATGTCGGTGGAACGCAGCCTGCAACGTCTTGAAACCGATTTTATCGACCTGGTGCTGGTGCACTCCGACGGCAACGACATGGCGATCCTTGAGCACGAAGAGGTCTACGCGACACTCGCGGCGCTCAAGGCCGAAGGCAAGATTCGCGGCTTCGGCTTCTCCGGCAAAACTGTCGAAGGTGGCTTGAAAGCACTGGAGCAAGGCGACTGCGCGATGGTCACCTACAATCTGAACGAACAAAACGAGAAAGCTGTCATTGACTATGCTGCTGCCCACGGCAAAGCCATTCTGGTGAAAAAAGCCCTGGCCAGCGGTCATGTCTGTTTGAGCCCGGGCGTGGATCCGGTACGTGCCAGCTTCGAACTGCTGTTCGCGCAGCCGGGTGTTGCCAGTGCTATTGTCGGGACGATCAATCCGCTGCACCTCGCCCACAACGTTGCGACCGTTGCTCAGGTCCTTCGTGGTCACTGACGCCGCCTCGCGGCCTTAAGCAGGAGCCGATATGCCGCGCACGCTCATCAGAAAGAACCCGAGCAACTTCAAGACCCTGCCATTGTTCGTCGAAGCCACGCCCGAAGGCCTGACCTATCAGAGCGTCGGCATGCCACTGAACTTCGCGCAGACCTTGCAGCGGCGCAAACCGGTGAGTGTGGCTGACACCGAGCGCTTCTCGCTGGAACTGGCCAACCTCGGGGTTTCCGTGCGCCTGACCCTGCATTGGCAGAATCGCGATTATTGGGTGCTGGTGCGCCAGCGCCGGCAGGATCGCGGTGACGTCGTCCTCAAGTTGATTTCCGGCTACGTTCCGGCGCACGAATTGAACATCCCGCTGCACACCGCCATTCAGGAAATTGCCGAAGAGTGCTTGCTGGAAACGCCCGAAGGCTGGCTCGGCGGGCGCTTCAACGACACCTGGCTGCCAGCGCCCTACTCCGCTGCGCTGCATTACCGCGAGGCGCTGCCGTTTCGCCTGACGCCGTTGTCCGGCTCGGCGCGCCCCATACGCAGCGCCAATCTGCAATTGCTGGAGCGGCCGCGGGCCTATGTGCATCTGCCGACGGCGTCGCTGCAATTGATCTACGACTTGCGCCTGGATGTGCCCAAGGAAGCCAAATCCTTGAGCCTGTTCCATGTCGATGAGCGACTCGAAGGCGATCAACTGGTGGCCCGGCTCGACCGTAAACGTCCCGACCTGTACCTGATGCCCCTCAAGGACGGCGCACCGCTGGCCGAGCTGTACACACTCAAGCGCGACAAACTCGTGCCCGCCAGCACCCGAGGCCTGTACCTCGCCGAGAGCTTCGCCACTCAGACCGGCTGGGTCGTGCGTGAAGAGCGCATTCGCTGGAAAGACTGGCTGGTGCAACAGGGGCTGCAACCGGCCAAAGCCCCGCGTTCAGGGCTCAAGCAGTTGAGCATCAAAGCCCTGCGCCTGGTCGGCCTGGGCAAGAAACAGGCGAGCAAATAGCCGACGTTAGCGTCGGCGATCCCACCAGGTGCGCAAGGTGGCGAAGAAATGGAAATAGCGGTTTTCGCGCTTGCCCATGCCGCGCTTGGGCGAGAACGATTCTTCAGCAAATGCACCGGTAATGCGCACCCTTGAGGCCTGGGTTTTCAGCGTGCAAACCTTGGCGCCGGCCTCCAGCAGTGCGAACTTGAGCAGGCGCTCGGAATGCAGCTTTCTGCCCGTTGCCTTGCAGAAATCGAAAATACGTTCGATGCGTTTGCCATAGGCGACATAGGTATCGCGCCCGCAAATGGCCAGACGGTCATTCAGGCCGCCCCACCACTGCCAGTCCGGAATGTACGCGTGGTGGCGCCGGGCTTGCGGGTGATTGAACACGTACGCGGGCAGCGGCGTGTGGAAGAAGTTGTCCGGCCGCACGAACACCACGAAATCCGGGTTGAAGGACTCAATCATCGTGGTAACGGTGTGCAGCGAGTTAAGCTGATAGATCAGATTGCGCAGCGACGCGAAGTCATCCGCCCAGGTATCGCCCTGTGCTTTGACCTGCTCGAAATCCCAACGCTCCAGCACCCCTTCGGTCGAGGTCAGCGCACCGGTCATCGACTCGAAGGGCTGGTAGTTAGCCGCCGCCAGTTCGCCTTTCTCGCCAGACCGCGTGTTCTGCACTTCATCGATTTTATACAGGTGATAAAAGCACTTCACGTCGCTGCCCGCCGGCAACTGCGCCAGGACGTTCTGTTCGATGGAGGGGAAACAGATCTGTGAATTTCTCGGAATCCCGAAAAAGGCCACGGCAATTTTCAACACGCAACAGCACCTTTTGAAAGTAGTTCGTGCCCGGCGGCGACCGGATACAGGATCTCGCTTACCGCTGTCGAAACAGCTTCTGCCACCAGCGACGAGGTTGTAACGGCACCACGATCACATCCGACTTGCGCAGCCAGTCGCGCTCATAGTCCCAGGCATGGCCGCCCCAAAGCTTGCCGGCCTCGTTGGAAAAGCCCAGGGTCATCAGTTGGTAGGTATAACCGACGTGACCGCGCAGCCAATCGAACAACACCAGCGTGTTGAACCCGGTGGAAGGCCCGACATAGCGCTTGCCGCCCGGCCGGTCGACCGGGTAATTCCACAGTGGCGGCAGCGGGATGCGATCCCAATACATGGCCACGCGAGGTAGCGGGCACATCGGTGCGGCGCAGCCAACCAGCAGGGTGAAACAGTGCTCGTGTGCCTGATCGATCAGGCGCTGCACGTCCGGCCCGCACGGCAGGCCGAAAAAATACGCGTCCGGCGCGTTGTAGCCGTGCACGAAGACATTGACGCTCTGCGCATTGAGCAGCGGCGCCTTGATGCAGGTATTGAAGCTGACGACGATGTCATTGGCGCCGATGTTCAGCGCCTGAAAATCCGCCGCGGTGATGGCCGGATTATTGGCAATCAGGACCAACCGAGCCGCACGGCTCAGGCTTGCGCGCAGTGCCTCAGGCAAGGCTTGCAGAACATTCTGATCACCACCGGGCAGCGCATCCAGCGCCATGTACTCGCTGGACTGCAGCGATTCATGCTCCTTCATTCAGACCGGCACCTTCATTCCATGACGCAGCTTCACCCAGAACCGCGTAAACGCGGAAGGCGGCTGCCATGGGCGCATTTCGCGCTGGATTTCCGCCGCCAGGGCCTGGCCGACGCGGGCAAAGGAATAGCGGCTCTCTGCAAAGGCCTGGCCGTTGCGGGCGATCTGTTCCGCCAGCTCGGGGTTGTCCTGGAGCAGCTTGATCTTCTCCACGGCCTCGTCTTCGCTGCGGTAGAACACCGTGTTGTGCATGTCCTCGAAGCCCAACAGCTGATCTTCCTCGCCCTGACTCCAGGCCAGCAGCACGCAACCACAGGCCATTGCTTCGAAGTTCTTGATCATGAATTCGTTCATGCCGATATCGGCACTGACAAAGATCTTGATGCGATTGAGCGTTTCCAGGTATTCCGCGCCCGACTTCGTGCGGGTCACCAGCATGCCGGTACGCTTGGAGAGCGACTCCAGCAGCGCCTTGCGCTCGGCGTACTCGGTGCTTTTCAGGCTGCCAAGAAAGCCGATTGGAATGTCGCGCGCCGCGCCGGTATTGCGCAGCATCTGCTCGTCATAACCCTTGGAAACGAACACTGTGTCGATGCCTTCAGCCAGCATCTTGCGCGCGACCACAGCCCCGGACACCAGCGCCCGGCAACTCGGCAGACGACGATACAGGCGCGAGTACACGCCACGGTACTTACTCGCCGGCATGTAGTTCTGATAGGCGTCGTGTTCAAGAAACACCAGCCCGGGTATGCATTTGAGCACCTGCAACTGCGTGGCCAGGCGCTTGACCCGGGAGAAAATCACCACGCGATCAAACGTCTGGTAATCAACCGAAGCCAGAAACGTTCCCAGGTTCAACTGCTGCTGTTTGCTCAGACGGAAGATGAAACATTCATCACAGTTCTGCTGCACGATGTCGTAGAGCCGGTCGAGGATGACCCGCTGCTCGTCCATCACCAAGAGCATGACTTTCATAGATTAATCGACCACGCGACGGAGGCAGGCAAGCGCATCGGATTCACAGCTGCCTACCTCAACGGAAACGGTAAAATCCCCAAGGCAAAATCCGTTTACACGCAGTACACATCGGTAAAAATTCATCTGATCAACGACTGCGAATCTTCTCGACAATCGCAGTTGTCGAGCTGTTTTCCACAAGTCCAAGCACCTTCACGGTGCCGCCGTAAGCGCTGACGATGTCAGCGCCGACAACCTGATCGATACCGTAATCGCCGCCCTTGACCAGCACGTCCGGTTTGACCTCGCGCAGCAGGTTTTCCGGGGTGCCTTCAGGGAAACTGATGACCCAGTCCACCGCGCCAAGGCCTGCCAGCACGGCCATCCGCCGATCGACACTGTTGATCGGACGTCCCGGCCCTTTCAGGCGGCTGACCGACGCATCGTCGTTGACCGCGACAATCAGGCGATCGCCCTGGGCCCGCGCCTGTTCCAGATAGGTCACGTGCCCGGCATGCAGGATGTCGAAGCAGCCGTTGGTGAAGACGATTCTTTCGTTATGCGCGCGGGCATCGGCGACGGCGAGCAGCAACTGCTCAAGCCCCAGCACACCGCGCTCGGAACCTTCTTCACGCTGAATGGCGCGACGCAGTTCGGGTGCACTGATGGCGGCCGTACCGAGCTTGCCGACCACAATGCCCGCAGCCAGGTTGGCCAGCGCGACGGCGTGGGGCAACTCTTCACCGGCGGCAATCGCTGCGGCCAGGGTGGAAATGACCGTGTCGCCGGCACCGGTGACATCGAACACTTCACGGGCACGGGCCGGCAGGTGCAGCGCCGGATGATCAGGGCGCAACAAGGTCATGCCGTGTTCCCCACGGGTGACCAGCAGCGCACCGAGTTCAAGCTCGTGCATCAGCGTCGCGCCTTTGCTCACCAACTCGTGCTCGTCGACACAACCGCCGACGATGGCTTCGAATTCGCTGAGGTTAGGCGTGATCAGGCTGGCACCTCGATAGATCGAGAAATCCTTGCCCTTCGGGTCGGCCAGCACCGGGATGTTTTTCGCCCGTGCAGCCTGAATCAGCGCCTGATGATTTTTCAGTGCGCCTTTACCGTAATCGGAGAGCACCAGCACCTTGATGCCTTCGAGCAGATCATCGACCTGCGAGGCCAGGGCCAGGGCATCAGTGGCGAACGGTTCTTCAAAGTCGATACGCAGCAGTTGCTGGTGCCGGCTCATGACCCGCAGCTTGACGATGGTTGGCTGGTGCGCAATGCGCTGGAACAGGGCACGTACTCCCGCGCCTTTGAGACTGTTGCTCAGGCTGTCGGCGGCTTCGTCGTCGCCGGTCACACCGACCAGGGACGCCGGCGCACCCAGCGCGGCAATGTTCAAGGCAACGTTCGCGGCACCGCCCGGACGATCTTCGATCTGCTCGACCTTAACCACCGGCACCGGCGCCTCAGGGGAAATCCGTGAGGTTCCGCCATGCCAGTAACGGTCGAGCATGACATCGCCGACTACCAAGACCGGGGCTTGATCGAAACGCGGCATGGACAACTTCATGGAGCAACCCACATACAAAATGAACAGGGGCGCGATATTACCACAGGGTAAAGCCCCGTCCGCCTCAATCTGAAAGGTCGCGTACCCAGAACAATTCGTGGCGCCGGACAGCCTTGCGGAAAAATTCGTTACTGCCCGTGACAGGCCAGCGACGGCCCGCCAATGCCTGCTGGATCCAGCGCCGCAACTGCCGCTTGAACACAGGCGGGCCTTGCAGATCATGCTCCATGGCCAGCGCCATGGCTTTGTCCAGTTGCACGTCCGCCGACAACAACGGACTCCACAAGCGATCCGCCGGCAGCGCCTCGATCGCCGGTGGCAAGGCGATACCGGTACCGGCCGGGCCCATCGGCCAGCGATCGTTGTCGTGCAAGTGATTGGCGTACATCAGCAGGGTCGCCGGCTTCCAGTGACTCAGTTCGATCGCCTCGCGCAACGCCTGGGTGGAGGCGACGTGATCACTGTGAGGGTCGAGCTCGGGGTGCGGCGTCACCACCACTTCAGGACGGTAATGCTCAAGCAACGCCGCCAGATCGGCAACCAGATTGCGCCAGCTCGGCTGCCCATCGGTGTCGGCCGGCAGGACCAGCGGATTATGGCGACGGACACTGCGCACGTCGGTTTCCTGCGACTCGCGCGAGCCGAATGGCTGGTCTGGCGTTTGCGCCATCGCCGGCAATTGCAGACAGTAATAGCCCAGTTGCACACAACGCTCGGCAGGCACACCGCCCCACAGCGGAATCGTCAGGCTGTCCCAACTGCGCAAGCGCCCCTTCAACCGCGCGGCCGCGGCCTGATCCAACCCCAGACGCTGAAAATCTTCAGCCTCGATCTCGCCCTGAGTCAGGGTGACGATGCTGACGTCTGCGCTGCGACTGTAAAGGCCGAACGCCGCCAGTTCCGCGTCATCGGCGTGGGGGGCCAGGACCATCACGCGCTGGCGGCTGTAGTCCGGGTTGGCCATGACCCACAAAGTGCCGGCAGCGCCCACCGCACAATAGCGCCCGCGCAACGCCAACGAGCCTTGCGCCAGTGCCGCTGCCTGTCCGGACAGATTAAGGAAACGCCGCCCTTTGACACCACGCTCAAATTCCTGGCAGTCATCGCCGACGGCAACGCAGGGGTCGAGCCAGCGGCCCAGCCAGGTGCTGCTCAACTGCACTTCGAGGACCAGCGTTTCACCCGGCGCCAGCGGCTCACTCAGGCGCACCACGCCGTCCGCGAGGCTCACGGCCTGACGCGCCGTGTGCGCAGGAAAGTCGTATTGGTAATCGTCAGTTGGCCGGTAGAACAGATGGTCGGCAAACCACGCCTCATGGGCGACCCACACCACCACGAGCAACAGCGGCACCAGCCACCAGCCGAGCAGCAAGCCGATCAGCAATAGCCCCAGCAGAAACGCCACGAGAAACAGACGCTTGTTGCGCCGATGGGCCTTGAGAAGCTGTTGCTTGCGAGCGCTCATGGATTCAGACCTTGTAGACCGGCACCGTGTGGCACCAGCGATCCTTGTACTCACGGTCGGCACGACCGAATGAATAGCGCAAAGGCTTGCCCAGCGCCTGCGCATCTGCCCAGGCCTGCTGCGTGTTGACGAAGCTCAGCACACTGCCAGGGCTGAACTCGCGGCTCTGCGGGTCGACGCCACCGTTGATGTATTCCAGCGACACCCATTGCGGCGCTTCGACGCGGTACAGCACCTGAATCGCCACCGGCGCCGATTCGAGCAGCGCCACCGAACCGGTCATGAACTCACGCAGCAAGGTGAAGACCTCGGCGAGCCCGGCCTTGCCCGGCACTTCGAACCCCCAGCGACGTTGAAACAGATCGCCGTAAGCCGCCGCCTGCTCCTGCGGCGTAAAGTCGGACATTGGCACCAGTGACCCGCCCGCCTCTTCCAGCAGGCGCTGCTCGCGACGCTGGTTGTAGCGAAATTTCTTCGAATACTCTTCCGGCAACCGCGCCAGCGCCAAGCCCTCGGGCTGCACTTTCAAGGTGCTGATCTGCTCGGCATTGAGTTGCGACACATAAGCCATGCGCTGGCGTACCGGCACGGTGACGTCCGGCGCGATTGGCAGAATGATTTCCGCATTGCCCATATCGAGCAAACCGCGTTTGCCCTCGCGCTTGAGCACTTCCTTGGACAAGGCGACATGCCGCCCCCAGCAGGGAATGGCGGCAACGACGGCGCCGTCAACGATCCAGCCCAGATAACGCAGTTCGATATCAACGAAGGTCGACAGACGCTCGACGACCTCCGGATGCGTGGCGAAGCTGCCACCGAAACGCTGCCAGGCCCAGGCGTAGGCTTCCCGGTCGATTTCAGTCCAGCCACGTTCTCGAAAGCTGCGAAACATCGTCAGCATACGTTGGTCGCGTGGGCCGGCTGCGGTTCGTCACCCTCTTCAAACTCTTTGGCATGCAGGCGCGAGTAGTAGCCATTTTGCTCAAGCAGTTGCGCGTGAGTGCCACGCTCGACAATCCGCCCCTCATCCATGACCAGAATCAGGTCGGCTTTCTCGATGGTGCTCAAGCGGTGAGCGATCACCAGGGTCGTGCGGTTCTGCACCACGTGATCCAGCGCTGCCTGAATATGCCGCTCCGACTCGGTATCGAGGGCCGACGTCGCCTCGTCGAGAATCAGCAACGGCGCATCCTTGAGCAGGGCCCGGGCGATGGCGATGCGCTGACGCTGACCACCGGAGAGCAGCACACCGTTTTCGCCGACCATGGTTTCATAGCCCTGCGGCATCTTGATGATGAATTCGTCGGCGTAGGCTTCGCTGGCAGCACGTTTGACTTCATCAAACGGCGCGCCCGCCAGATCGCCATAAGCGATGTTGTTGGTCACCGTGTCGTTGAACAACGTGACCTGTTGGGTCACCAGCGCAATCTGCCGGCGCAGGCTGCGCAGGGTGAAGTCCTGCACTTCGACGCCATCGAGAAGGATCTGGCCCTGAGCTTGATCATGCTGATAAAAGCGCGGAATCAGGCTGGCCAGGGTCGACTTGCCACTGCCCGAACGGCCAACCAGAGCGACCATCTGCCCCGGCTCAACGACAAAACTGATGTCGTTGAGCACCGCTTTGTCGGTGTCGGGGTAATGGAAGCTCAGATTACGCACCTCCAGACGGCCTTCGAGACGATCGCGCTCGACACTGCCCTGATCCACTTCCGCCGGTTCGTCCAACTGCTCGAAAATACTTTCGGCACCGGCGACACCCTTCTGAATCGTCGAACTGACTTCCGACAGCTGGCGAATCGGCTTGGGCAGCAGACCGGCCATGGTGATGTAAGCCACCAGATCGCCCGGCGATGCATCCCCGCGAAGGTACAGCACGAGGAACATGACCACGGCCATGGCGGTGTACGTGACCAGTTGCAGCATCGGCGTGTAGACGGCGCCGGTCTTGGTCATCGTCAACTGCTTGTCGGTGTTGCTCTGGCTGGCATCGCGAAAGCGATCCTTTTCGTACTGTTCGCCGCCGAAACTGCGTACCACACGATAGCCATGAATGGTCTCGGAGGCGACGTGGGTGACGTTACCCATCGAGACCTGGATCTTCTTGCTCTGCTTGCGGAATTTCTTGCTGGTGCTGTTCACCATCAAGCCGATCAACGGCAGGATGGCGACCATGACCAGGGTCAGCTTCCAGTTCATCCACAACAGCGTGCAGAACAGGAAAATCACCGTCATGCCTTCACGGATGACGACTTTGATTGCATCCGTCGCCGCGCCCGTGACCATCGTCACGTTGAAGGTGATCCGGGAAATCAGGTGACCGGAATTGTTCTTGTCGAAGAAGCGGTTAGGCAGTTCCAGCAACTTGTTGAACAACACCACCCGCAGGTCATGCACCAATCCCAGGGAAACCCGCGCCAGAAAGAAGTTGCCCAGATAGGAACCTACCCCCTGCCACAGCGCAATGAACACGATCATCAACGGCACGGTTTCGAGCAACTGCAGCTTGCCCAGATAAGGATTGCCCGGAAACAGACTGGCTTCAGGATTGGCCAGACCGTCGACAAAATACTTGAGGATGTAAGCGAGCATCGGCTGAGTCGATGCGAAGATCAGAAACCCGACGATGCTGAGTAGGAAAAGGCCAGCGTAAGGCCGCACGTAAGCCAAAAGGCGGAAATAGATCGCCAGCGTGGACTGGGCTTTCGGTTCAGGACTGCTCATGGTGATCCGCGCAATTCAGTGAGGCGCCGATGATATCACACGCGTTTTTGCCCCGATAAACATGACATCCAGCCAGCCCTCGACCAAGTCGGTTAAGATACCCCGCTAATGATGGGGAGCCGGATATGCAATCGATTGATCACAGCACTTACGAGGCACTGCGCGAAGGTGCACACGTATTGGAAGCCGACGGCTCCGGCGACAAAGTGCTCAGATTGGCCGATGGACGCATGCTCAAGCTGTTTCGTCGCAAGCGCCTGCTCAGTTCGGCGCTGTTCTACCCTTATGCGCAACGCTTTGCCGACAACACCCGGGCCCTTGAACAACGCGGCATTCTCTGCCCCAAGGTAATTGCGGTTTATCGCATCCCGAGCATCGAGCGTGACGGCGTGTATTACAGCCCGCTGGAAGGCAATACGGTGCGTCAGTTGCAGAGTTCTGGCGATGAGGCTGACTCATTGCGATTCCAGCTGGGCGGGTACTTCGCCCTGCTGCACGAAAAAGGCGTGTACTTTCGATCGCTGCATTTCGGCAACGTGGTGCTGACGCCGGACCACCATTTGGGCCTGATCGATATCGCCGACCTGCGCTGCCAGAAACGCGCACTCAGTGACAGCAAACGCCTGCGCAACTTCGCTCACTTGCTGCGTTACAAGGAAGACCGCCAATGGTTGCTGGGCCAGGATGCCGGCGACACGTTTATCGAAGGTTATCGGCAGGCGCTGCCGAGCAACCGGCAAGCGCCGCTGATCTCGCGCCTGCGTCCGCTGCTCGGCTGAATCTCAGGGACCGATGACCACCACGGTGGCACCTTTGCGATTGGCGAAATGCTCGATGATGCGCAGCTTGTGCGCCACCAGCCACTCATTCAGCCATGGCTCGTCACCCTTGGCCTCGATGAGGAAGTACTGATAGTCGCCCGCGTGCGCTGCCGACATCGCTTGCTCTGCGGTCAGTGCCGGCATCACGTAGCCGCGACCGGCGTAATAGCTGATCCGCCCATCCTCGAAATAGGTCTTCGCCCCTGGCTCGACATGGGCCGACATCCAGCGGCCGGCCTCGACGTAATGCGTTTTGCCGGCTCCGGTGGAAATGACGTTTGACAGCATCACCAGCAACCCCAGAACCACCAGCCATTTGCCGCAACGCGGGAACTCGCGAACGAACGCTGCCAGCCCCATGGCCAGCACGGGCACGAACAACAGATTGAGAAAACTCAGATAACGCGTATTCATGAACTGCTGTTTGATGAAAAACAGCACCAGCACCACCAGATACAGCAATGCCGTCCAGGCAAAAGGTCGATAGTCGCGCCAGTAGACAGCTAGCACCCCCCAGTTGCGCCGCAGAATGAAGGGCACCGCGAAAGGCCCCATCAGCTTCACGAAACTGATAGTCATGGTCGCCAGGATGCCGAAGAAAATGATCCGGCCAGATTCATCCTGGGAGTACTTGTTGATGAGCGAATTGGCAAATTGATCGCACAGCATCTGGAAGGAAGCAAACACGCTGTGTGGCGCAATCATGTCCAGATACAGCATCACCCGCGCCGACATGAGCACACCCGATACCGAAACGGCCAGCAGCCCCAGAACCGGTAACAGCGAAAACTGCACGAATTGCATCCGTCGGTTCGACGACCACAGGCTGGGTAACTGCCACAGCGCCAACGCCGGCACCAGCAGCAAGGCTTCCAGCCGAAACAAGGCCGCCGCAACGATTGCCAAATGAATCAATGCCGCCCGCAGCCAGCCGCCACGGGCTTGCCAGCGCAGCGCGAGCCAGAGTGTCAGGGTGCAGAAGAACCAGAAACCGCATTCGCGAATGATGTCGTTGCGAAAGGCGTTCACCGCCGGCATTGCCAGTACCACGAGGCATGCCCAACTGGCGAGATGTGCAGACCGCTGACGAACGCAATCCACCATCAACGCGCTGGTGCCGGCAAAAAACAGACCGCACCAGAGATAGGCACTCAGTTCGAGCGGCAAATGCAGGACCGTGTGCGTACCGGCCAGCAGAAAGGAAAACCATGGCCAGTCGAAAGCGGCCCAGGCCACATTAGGCCCGTGCTCGGTGACCTGTTGCGCGATATCAATGTACAGCGCGGCATCACGCCCCACTGTCGCGGTGCCCATGACCGCTATCAGTGACAGCAGCACACTACCCAAAAACGCCAGCAAAACCGGGTATTCGTCGATGATCCGTGAAACCTGAGCGCCCACTTTATTGCCCGTACCTTTCACCCAGCCACCTCACCGACACGCTTAACAGGGTACGCGCACATCACCGCGAACCGTTCACCGAAACAGCGACCTCAACGCCTTGCGAGTGTATGACCAACGCGAAAACGTCCGCCAGTCTGCACGCAACGCCTGAAAGTAGAACGCTCTGGCCAGTTTGTATTCACCATGGGAATAACAGTCACGAAACAGCGACAGGCAACGCTGCGCCAGAAATGCCTGACGCAGGTCGTGCATCTCAGTCGGCATGCGCCGAGCGGAAAACACTTCACTGACAACCTGCTCGGTACCTGCCGCCAGACTCTGACGCAGATCATGACGCATGCTGTCAGCATGCTTGTAAATAAGTGCCAGAGGCATGTCCAGCACCGTGCACGGATAGCGCGCCAATACCTGAGCAAACACCGGCAAGTCTTCAACATTGCGCAAGTGCTCAGGGTAATTGCCCGGCGCGAATACATCACGATGCATCGCACAGGCACCGTTGGAAATCGAAATGGTCTTGTCCAGCAGGTAGCCCTGCAAGCGTTGGCGTGGCGTCAATGGCAAAGGCTTCGCACCTTGCAGACTGCGCCTGCCGTCAGCGAAGACCGACCAGTGCGCGCCAATGATCATCCTGCTCTCGGGGTTGTTGCCAATATGCTGCGCCAACGCTGCGAGTGCGCCGGGGGCCATTTCGTCGTCGGAGTCGAGAAACACCAGATACTGCCCGGTCGCCTCCTCGAGCCCACGATTGCGCACTGAAGACAACCCGCCATTGCTTTTGCGCAGCGCACGGAAACGCCCGCCATGTTTGAGCAGGAGTTTTTCGACCACCTCAGGCGTCTCGTCCGTCGACCCATCGTCGATGACCAACAGATCCGCCGTCGCTTCATCCAACTGCGCCAACACCGACTCCACTGCTCGGGGCAGGGTTCGCGCATAGTTGTAAGCCGGAATGACGACGCTGATCAGTGTTTCAGTCAAGTTCGTATCCTTTTACACCCTCTTTTACGACCAGAATATCTTCCATGATCAGGTATTCCAGATCCGAGCCGAAAAACATGTTCAGCGCGTCAGTTGGCGAGCAGATCATCGGTTCGCCACGACGGTTGAGCGAGGTGTTCAGCGATACACCATTACCGGTCAGATTTTCCAGCGCCTTCATCATGTCGTAATAGCGCGGGTTGTATTCGCGCTTGAGCACCTGGGCGCGAGAAGTGCCATCTTCGTGGACGACTTCCGGCACGCGGGTCTTCCACTCTTCAGCCACTTCGAAGGTGAACGTCATGAACGGTGCCGGGTGATCGATCTTGATCATCTGTGGCGCAACGGTGTCGAGCATCGACGGGCAGAAAGGCCTCCAGCGCTCGCGGAACTTGATCTGGTGGTTGATCCGGTCAGCCACGCCCGGCACGCTTGGGCAACCGATGATCGAGCGACCACCCAGTGCACGCGGACCGAACTCCATGCGCCCCTGGAACCAGGCCACCGGGTTGCCATCGACCATGATTTTGGCGATCTGCTCCGGCATGTTGTCGAGCTTGCGCCAGGTCGGCTTGTTCTGGTGACGGGCGCAGGCGGCGATCACGTCTTCGTTGCTGTACGACGGGCCGAGGTAGACGTGCTCCATCTTCTCGACCGGCACACCACGGGCCTCCGAGACGTAGGCCGCTGCACCCACTGCGGTACCGGCATCACCGGAGGCAGGCTGTACGAACAGCTCTTTGATGTCATCGCGGGCAATGATTTTCTGGTTCAGCTTGACGTTCAACGCACAGCCACCGGCGAACGCGAGTTTGCCGGTTTCCTTGAGCACGTCGCCCAGGTAATGGTCGATCATCTGCAACGCGAGTTTCTCGAACAGCGCTTGCATGCTCGCGGCGTAGTGGATGTACGGTTCGTCAGCGATGTCGCCTTCGCGTTTCGGGCCAAGCCATTCGATCAGCTTCGGCGAGAAGTAGAAGCCTTTGCCCTTCTCTTTGTAGCGACGCAGGCCGATCACGTTGGCGTAGTCGGTGTTGATCACCAGCTCGCCGTTCTCGAACGAGGCCAGACGCGAGAAATCGTATTTGCTGGCGTCGCCGTATGGCGCCATGCCCATGACCTTGAACTCACCGTCGAGCATCTCGAAGCCGAGGAACTCGGTGATCGCGCCGTACAGGCCGCCGAGGGAGTCCGGATCGAAGAATTCCTTGATCTTGTGGATCTTGCCGTTTTCGCCATAACCGAAAAAGGTCGTGGCGTACTCGCCCTTGCCGTCGATACCGAGGATCGCGGTTTTCTCTTTGAAACCCGAGCAGTGGTAGGCGCTGGAGGCGTGAGCCAGGTGGTGCTCGACCGGCTCGATCTTGATCTTTTTCGGATCGAAACCCAGTTGTTCCAGGCACCAGACGATCTTGTTGCGATAGCGCTTGTAGCGACGGTTGCCCATCAGGATCGCGTCGAGGGCGCGATCCGGGGCGTACCAGTAACGCTTGGCATAGTGCCAGCGTGCCTTGCCGAACAGGCTGATCGGGGCGAACGGGATCGCCACCACGTCAACGTCGGACGGTTTGATGCCGGCCTGTTCGAGACAGAACTTCGCCGATTCGTAGGGCATGCGGTTCTTTGCATGCTTATCGCGTACGAAGCGCTCTTCTTCAGCCGCCGCCACCAGCTTGCCGTCGATGTACAAGGCCGCTGAAGGATCATGGCTAAGGGCGCCGGACAGGCCAAGAATCGTCAATGCCACAGGGGTCTAGCCTCTTTAGTCTGCATTCGGGCGCAAGGCGCCCTGAAAATTGATGTGTCTTCGCTCCGGGCGAGAGACAGCTAAAGGGCGGGATTATAGCGTAAACATGCCGGGAATTACCCTTGCGAATCACACCCGCTTCGAATGATTCGGATTAGTCTTGCTCAATGTCTTAATAACCCCCTCTGCGCCAGTAAATACCAAGGTTGCCGTCGGTGACCTGACGATAAATCGTATAGGGCAGCGATACCGTGTCGAACACCCCGGACAGCGGCAGATCCAGCAACACGAACGGCACCAGAAAACCGCTGGGGTCGGGTGGCGCGTTCAGCACACAGAAATCAAAAGCCAGACCGCTGTAAATCCGCGGAATGGATTGGCAATACGTCTTTTGCTTGCGCATGTCCCGGGCGACGTCAGCATCGTCCTGCAAAACGGTCATGACGCTGCCGCAGCCGGCCAGAACCGATGAAATTGCACCCAACATTACAGCCTGTTTAATGGTCAAAATTCGCCCTCCGAAATCGTTGGGCAAACTAGCATCGGAGCTGAACAGGACACAGTTCATGGCTTCCGTAGATGCTGTAGGACGCGTCGCTGAATCTTGTCCTCTGTTGCTGTAGTGTTTTTTGCCGGCCGCTCGCGGCAGGCCTCATTACGCGCCGGCGATAGCCTTTGGCAGCCGCCGATCAATGACCTGGTACAACGCACTGCTCTCGGGCCAGTTGCGCATGAATCGCGCACGATCACGGGCATAAGCCGGGGCAAAGCTGCCGACAGATCCGTGCTGGCACATCGAATCAAGGTCGATCAACGCCCAGCGATCCTGCTGCCAGAACAGATTGTGACCCTTGAAATCGCCATGGCTGATACGTTCGTCAATCAATCGGGCGAATAGCTGGTCCAGCGCCTGCAACTCCGCCTCCGGCGCTTCGCCACTTTCAACATACGGCGCAAAGCGCTCGATGATGTCCGGCCCGGAGAGAAATTCGGTGACCAGATACGCCCGACTGCGCAGCCATAAAAAGCGCTTCTCCAGCACCGCCAGCGGTTTCGGCGTGGCGATACCGAGGAATGCCAGGCGGTTGCCTTCGCGCCACGAATGCCAGGCCCGACTCGGGCGCCAGAAACGCTTGAGCCAGTGCGCAAAGCCCTTGATGTTGTAGCGCTTGATCACCAGCGTGCGCGCGCCCACCTGGACCTTGCCGACGCTCGCGGCCCCACCGGTCTTGTACAGATGACCCTGATCGAGCAACGCATCAGCCTGCTCCAGCACCGGCACCATGGCGGATTCTTCTTCACGACGGATCGCGCGCAGACCGAACGCTCCACGCCGCACGCTGAACAGCGTGCACTCGCGACCGACCTTGATCAGAAAATCCTTCAAGCGCCAGCGGCGCACCTTGTCGATCTGTTTCTGCAAGGCTTCCAAAGGCAACGCGTGCTCGCTGTTGCTCAACAGGTAATACACCAGCAGCTCTTCGGTGAACGGCTCCAGTGCCTTGGGCAACTGAGCGAAAAAGACGCCAAGATTCTCCAGCACCTTTTGCCGCGACAACGGCTCACCCGCGGTCTCCACGCAAATGCCGGCACCGTCGATCAGGTACAACTGGCCACCATGACGCAGCAGGTTGTCCAGGTGCAGATCTTCCTGCCAAAGCCCTTTGCCATGCAGCTGGCCAATGGCGCCCAGCGCTTGGGCCAGCACCGCAGATTGCTCATCCGCCAATACTGGCAACGATTCGACCTTGGCCCAGGCCTCGCCGAGACTTTCGGCACCTTCGAGGAAATCAAACAGCAGCCAGCCACCTTCACCGCTCTGCAAGCCATCGGCCAGCAACAACGGTGTCGTCATGCCCTGAGCCGCCAACAGACGCACGCCGTCCAGCTCGCGCTGAAAATGCCGTGGCGCCTTGCTACCGACCAGCAATTTGGCCAGCACCGGACGGCCGCGCCAGACGCCGGCACCGACGTAACGCTGGCCCGGCAGCACCCGCAACAAGCTCAGCAGCTGCAAGTGCGCAGTGCCCGCCGAGTCCGCCAGGGTCACGCTCAGTGGCAGTTGCGGGACGCGCCCGACACCGGCCAGCTCGGACAATTGCATCAGCGCGTCTCCTTGTGACTGCGGCGCGCGGTCAAGCGGGCGAGCCAGCTGTCGAGCAGCGAGCTGTCGGTTGGCTGATCCAGATAAGCCGCCAGCAACTCGCGCAGTTGCGCTTCGTTCCACTCGGGCGCGCGGCGCTGCAACGGCTCAAGGTCCTTGATCCGGTCACGCATGCCGAACAACAACGGCCGGGTTTTTTCCAGGTCGATCAATTGCGCCTGGTAACCGTCGCCGGTGGCCCGAAGAAAGATGTGTTTGGGGTAGAAGCAGCCATGCACTTGGCGCACACCGTGCAGATGCCGCGCCAGCAAACCACAAGCCTTGAGGATCGCCGAATGCTGCGCAGCACTGAGCTGCGACCAGCGCTGCAGCAACGATTCCAGATCGCTCCAGCCATCCAGTGCCCGGGTCAGCAGGATCGCGCGAACTTCGCCATCGACTTTGCGCTCACCGAAAAAGGCGGCCTGCAAGGCTGGAATGCCGAGCTTCTGATAGCGACTGATGTTGCGAAACTCGCGGGCGAAACTCGGCTCGCCAAACGGCGCATGCAGGGTGCGGGTCAGATAATTGCTTTGGCGCTTGAGGTAGTAACCGTGGCCTTCCAGGTCCAGGCGGAACACGCTGCTCCAGCCGCCACGGGCGGTATTCGGCTCGTCCACCGCCTCCAGTTGCTTGGCCCACAGGGCGTCAAAAGTGCCTAGGCCGTGGCGTTCCAGCAGCGCACGGTCATCTTCGGCCAGAAAATCAGTCATTCGCGTCCCTCGAAAAATCTCACCACGTGCCGAATCCGTTTCTTGTCGGCGTCGTCAAGCCGATCGCACTGGCGGTATTGCTTATAGAAACGCAGGCGTTGGGTATTGGACAGGTGATATTTGGCAAGCTTGTCGAGACAGGCCAGGTCCTTGGTGATCCGGTACTTGAGCCAGAAGCCGCGCCAGAACTCGCCGTTAGGGCAATCGATCAGAAATATCCGCGCCTGGTCATCGATCAGCAGGTTGCGCCATTTCAGATCGTTATGGGTAAATCGGTGATCATGCATCGTCCGGGTATAACCGGCCAGCTGCCGACTGACAGCGTCGACCCAGGCGCCATCCTTGAGCTTGGGATCCTTGCGTTCGGCGAGGGCCGAGAGGTCTTCGGTTTTCGGCAGTTCGCGGGTGATCATCGCGCCACGGTCATACGCCGCACCACGCCGCTCCAACCCCCAGGCCACCACTTCAGCGGTGGGAATGCCCCACTTGGCGAAACGCTTGAGGTTCTGCCATTCCATTTTTACGCGTGGCTTGCCGAGGTAACGACGCAAGCCTTTACCGGCACCGACATAGCGCTTGACGTAATAGTTGACGCCATTGCGCTGCACGCGGATGACTTCGGACAGCGGGTCGCGGGTCAGGCGTTCGCCTTGCAGCGCGAAGACCGCTTCGAGACTGCCGAAATCTTCGGCGAGCTCGCTGTATTGCGGTTCAAGCGTCCAACCCGCCATCAGAGCGCATCCCCGTAGCGCTGTTTACGCGCATAGAGTTTGTTGGCCTTGCCTTCGAGCCAGCTCAGCAGCGGCGCTTCTTCCGCCAGGATCTGGCGCAGCGGTTGCTGGAAATAGCCCTTGAGGAAACGCAGTTTGTCGCGACGAGTCAGGCCAATGTCCAGCGCGGAGAAATACAGCGCAGCCAGATCCTTGTTGCGCCAGCGCTGAGTAATCTTCGTCCGGGTCTGCGCACGGTGCAGGTCGATCACCGAGAGCTTGAAGTCTTGCGGCGTCACCGGTTTGTCGATGTGCAACAGGAAGTGGCAGATGTAGCAGTCGCGATGGTTGACGCCAGCGCGGTGCATCATGCCGGTCATGCGCGCGACTTCGGCGATCAGCGCGCGCTTGAGTTTTGGCTCGGGCGGCTGCTTGATCCAGTCGATGCTGAAGTCTTCGAGGCTGATGGTCGGCGCCAGTTCTTCGGTAACGATGAACGAGTGCTGATCCGCCGGGTTGCTGCCCTTCTCGCCGTACGCCACGGCAGTCATGGTCGGCACGCCGACTTCCTGCAGACGCTGGATCGCCTTCCACTCCTGACCTGCGCCGAGTACCGGCAGCTTGGCGGTCAGCAGGTTCTTGAAGATTTCGCCCCAGCCGATGCCACGGTGGATCTTGACGAAAAAGCCGTTGCCTTCGACTTCCGTGCGCAGTGTCCGGCGGGCTTCCAGCTCGCGGTATACCTCGCCCTGCAAGCCCTCGACTTCGGCGAACGGGTCGCGCCCGGCCCAGAGGCTCTTGAACGGTTCAGCCAGCATCAACTTCATTAAGCGTGCTCCGCCAGAATCACATCGGCCGCGTGTTGCGGCATGCTGTAGAGGTCGGCCGTCTCGGCGAAGGCCAGACCATTGCGGCTCCAGGCCGCGCGTGCAGCGTCGTCTTTCAACATTTCAGTCAGGTATTGCGTCAGCTGCGCCTGCTCGAAGGGTTCGTCCAGCACTCGCCCGGCATCGGCCTCGGCAATGTAATGGGCGTAACCACAGACTGCACTGACCAGCACCGGCAAACCGGCGACCAGCGCTTCGAGCAGCACGGTGCCGGTATTTTCGTTGTACGCCGGATGGATCAACAGATCGGCGCCGAGCAGAAAACGCGGGATATCGCTGCGCCCCTTAAGGAACGTCACGTTATCGCCCAGCCCCAAAGTGGCACTCTGCATCTGGAACAATTTGGGGTCATCCTGGCCGATTACAAACAGCCTGGTGCGTTTCTTCAGCTCAGCGGGCAATGCGGCCAGCGCTTTCAGGCTGCGATCGACGCCTTTGGTCTTGAACCCGGAGCCGATCTGCACCAGCAGCAGTTCGTCGTCCTTGAGATTGAATTCAGCGCGGAAACCGGCACGAATTTCGTCAGCGTCCGCTGGACGGCGACGATCTTGAGCGATGCCCGGCGGCAACAGGTGGAAGCGTTCAAGCGGCGTGTCGTAATGCTTGATGAACAGCGGCTGCTGCACCTCGGAAATCATCAACACTTCGGTTTTCGCGTCTTTGGCGAACACCGCACGCTCGTACTCGGCGAAGTGGCGATAGCGGCCCCAGCGGCGGTACAGCGAATGACGCAGGTTTTGCGCCTTGTCTTCGAAGCAACCGTCGGCGGCGTAATAAACATCCAGCCCCGGCATTTTGTTGAAACCAATCAGGCGATCGACCGGGCGCTTGGCCAGATCCGCCGCCATCCACGCGCTGAGCTTTTCGTTGCGACGATGATTGAAGAACGCTTTGACCGGCGCCACCAGCACTTCAAAACCGGGTGGCACGTCGCCTTCCCAGATCAGTGTGTAGACGCGGATCTGATGCCCGCGTTTCTGGCATTCGAGGGCGATGCGCATGAAGTCGCGCTGCAAGCCACCGAACGGGAAATATTTGTACAGGACGAATGCCAATTGCATCAGCGCAGCTCCTCAGCCATTAACAACGTGCTCAGTCGGCTGGCGACACGCTCGGGGTTCAGACGCGTGAAGCACAGCGGCTGTTCACGCTTCAGGTCAAACTGACGGGCATCCTGCGCGGTCGGTTGATAGGTACATTTCTTTTGCAGGCACGGCGCGCACGGGAAGTCGCTGGCCAGGTGAATCTGCAATTTGCCGTAAGCGCCGGTCAGGCCCGGATTGGTCGGGCCGAACAGCGAGATGGTCGGCACGTCCAGTGCTGCGGCCAAATGGCCGAGACCGGTGTCCACCGCGACGCACGCCTGCGCCCCGGCGAGGACTTTGCCGACACCGGCCAGATTGAGTTTGGGCAGCACTTCGGCGTGTTTGAAACCGGCGGCGATGCGTTCGGCGCGCGCCTTCTCCTGCGGGTTGCCCCACGGCAGTTTGACGCCGACGCCGAGGTAACCGACGCGTTCAGTCAATTCGCGCCAATAGCTTTCCGGCCAGTGTTTGGTGTCCCACGTGGTGCCGTGCAGGAATACCACGAAGGCATTTTTGCGCGGCAGCTCGACCAGACGTTCGACGTTGAGGCCGTAGTCGCCGAGACCTTTTGGCAGGTCGTAACCGAGGGCGATGGCGAACAACTGGCGCACGCGCTCGACAGCATGCTGACCACGGGCCACGGCCAGTTTGCGATCGTAGAAACGCGCTGCCATCGGCTCGCGGGCCGAACCTTTATCGAGGCCGGCCACCGGCGCTTTGACGTAGCGCGTCAGCCAAGCGCTTTTCAGCAGGCCTTGGGCGTCGATCACCAAGTCGTATTTGTTGGCGCGTACGCTTTGTTTAAAGCGTTTCCACTCGCCGCTGGTGATGGTTTTCCAGATGTTTTTGCGCCAGCGGCGGATCGCCACCGGAATCACTTTGCCAACGGCCGGGTGCCAGGTCGGGATCTCGGCGAAGCCTTCTTCCACCACCCAGTCGAATTTGATCCCGGGGATCGCCCTGGCGGCGTCGGTCAGCGCCGGCAACGCGTGTATCACGTCGCCCAGCGATGAAGTCTTGATCAACAGTACCCGCAACTTAATGAACCTCGACCACAGAGCCCTGCAATTTCTGCAAGGCATCGTTGACCGCGTCCGGCATCAGCTGGCGCAGGCAGTTGTAATGGCCGAAACGGCAGGTACGGTCGAAGCACGGGCTGCAATCGAGGCCGAGGCGGACGATTTCAACGTGTTCGGCCAATGGCGGGGTGAAGCCCGGCGAGGTCGAGCCGTAAACCGCGACCAGTGGACGATTCAGGGCGGCGGCGACGTGCATCAGGCCGGAATCGTTGGAAACCACCGAGTCGGCGCAGGACATCAAGTCGATAGCCTCGGCCAGCGAGGTGCCGCCGCTGAGGTTCACTGATTCTTCACGCAGGCCCGGAATCAGCCGTGCACGAATGTCTTCACCGACCGCGTGATCGTTTTTCGAGCCGAACAGCCACACCTGCCAGCCTTCGCGAATACGCGCTTCGGCGACTTTGGCGTAATGCTCGGACGGCCAACGCTTGGATTCGCCGAACTCGGCACCAGGGCACAGGGCCAACACCGGGCGATCGAGGCTCAGGCCGAACTTGGCCAACGCCGCTTCGCGGGTGACCGGGTCGATTTGCAGGCTCGGCCGCGGATACGGTTTCGGCAGTTCGGCGTTCGCTTCATAGGCCAATGCCATGAAGCGCTCGATCATCAGCGGATAGCGTTGCTTGTCGAGGGTGCGCACATCGTTGAGCAAGCCGTAGCGGAATTCGCCGCGCCAGCCGGTGCGTTTCGGGATGCCGGCAAAGAACGGCACCAGCGCCGATTTCAGCGAGTTGGGCAGCAGGATCGCCTGGTCGTACTGGCCGCGCAGGGATTTGCCGATGCGCCGACGGGTCGCCAATTCCAGCGCGCCGTGACCGAGCGGGAAGCTCAAGGCCTTGCGCACTTCGGGCATGCGCTCAAGGATCGGCCGGCTCCACTCGGGGGCCAGCACGTCGATTTCGCATTGCGGGTGGCGCTGCTTGAGACACTGAAACAGTGTCTGCGCCATCACCATGTCACCGACCCAACTGGGCCCAACGATCAGAATATTCATGTGGTTTCCAAAAACGAACCGGGGAGGCATTTACGCCTCCCCGCCTCGAGAATTCTACAAACACTGTAGATCTACTGTGGGAGCGGGTTTGCTCGCGAATAGGGTCTTCACATCCAACATTATTGTCGTCTGATACTCCGCTATCGCTGGCAAGCCAGCTCCCACAGGGTTTTGCATCCGCTCCAACATCTGCATTTCACCGCAGATCACTGTGGGAGCGGGCTTGCCCGCGATGAGGCCATCGGACTCACCACTAACGGTGCTGGCTCCCACATTTGAAGGTGTTTCAGCTTAGCCCCAACTCTTTCCAGATCCGCAAAACCTGCCGGCGTTCATCGGCAAACTGGTCACCCGCAATCACCCCGGCGTCCTTCTGCAAGGCCTGCCGGTGGGCGGCGGAGCGGTAGGCTTTATAGGCCTCGCGCAACAGGCTGGCGTCTTCGGCAGGCATCAGCCCTTCGTGCTCCAGCTCTTCCAGAATGCGGATGTTATCGGTCCAGCGCAGCAATGGCGGGTGGCTTTGCGACCACGCCAGAGCCGCGTATTGCACCATAAATTCAATATCGACGATACCTCCGGCGTCCTGCTTGAGGTCGAACGGCGCCGTGGCGTCGAAGGCATTCGCCGCGGTACCGGCCGCGGTGCTCTTGCTGCCGAGGTTGTCGCGCATCTTCGCGCGCATCTCGCTCACTTCCTGTTGCAGTTTGGCCAGGTCCCGGGGTTTACCCAATACCTGCGCGCGCACCTTCTCGAACGCCTGCCCGACATCCTGACTGCCGACCAAGACCCGCGCACGCACCAACGCCTGATGCTCCCACGTCCATGCTTCATTTTCTTGATAGCGGGCAAACGCACCCAGTGAGCTGACCAGCAGCCCCGAGGCACCGGATGGCCGCAGGCGCATGTCCACTTCATACAACTGGCCAGAATTGGTCTGCGCCGTCAGCAAGTGAATGATCCGCTGCCCCAGCCGGGTAAAGAACTGCGCGCCATCGATCGGCTTTGCCCCGTCGGTTTCCGCCTGCGGATCACCGTCGTGGATGAACACCAGATCGAGGTCCGAACCATGCCCCAGTTCCAGGCCGCCGACTTTGCCGTAACCGACAATGATGAAGCCCGGATCGCACAAGGTGCCGTCGGTGCGCAGCGGCGTGCCGTATTTGGCCACAGTCTGGCGCCAGGCCAGCGCCAGCACTTGCTCGAGAATCGCTTCGGCCAGCCAGGTCAGGTAATCGCTGACCTTCATCAACGGCAGGCTACCGGCGATTTCCGAAGCGGCGACGCGCAAGCGGTGCGCCAGTTTGAAATGGCGCAGGGCTTCCATCTGTTGTTCGAGATCGTCTTCGGGAATGCGCGTCAGCCGCTCGCGCAATTCAGCCGCCAGTTCCGGCGCCAATGGCGGTTTGAACAGGCGACCCTCGTTGAGCAACTCGTCGAGCAGCAGCGGGAAGCGCGTGATCTGCTCGGCAATCCACGGACTCGCCGCGCACAGCGTCAGCAGGCGGCGCAGCGCACCAGGGTTTTCCGTCAGCAACACTAAATAAGCCGAACGCCGGGCGACCGCTTCAACCAGCGGCAACACGCGCTCAAGCACCAGATCCGGGTTGTCGTGCTCCACCGCCTGGGCGAGCAGGCGCGGGATAAACGCATCGAGACGCTCGCGACCCAAACGCTGCATCGCGCGCAATTGCGGGCTGCCGCGCAAACCGGCCAGCGCTTTCAGGGCCTTGCTCGCATCACGGAAGCCGCCCTCTTCCAACTGTCGGCAGGCGGCTTCGTCGTCCTGGGCTTCTTCCCACAACGGCAGCCATTCACCACCCACCACGACTTCACAATCGGCGCCCTCTTCCTCATCAGGATCGGCGATCACCTGCGCGAAATGCCAGGCCACGCGGCCGCGCCAGAACATCAGTTTTTCGTGGAAGGCGTCCCAGTCAGCGAAGCCGAGCATAAAGGCGATGCGCGCCTGATCCTGCGCGCCATCCGGCAACATCTGGGTCTGGCGGTCGGCGATCGCCTGAATCGCGTGCTCGGTGTAACGCAGAAATTCGTAGCCCTCACGCAACTCGCTGATCACTGCCGGCGGCAAGTAACCCTGCCCTTCCAGCGTGCTCAAGACTTTTAATAACGGACGCTGCTGCAAGCTCAAGTCGCGCCCGCCATGGATCAACTGGAAGGCCTGCGCGATGAACTCGACCTCACGAATCCCGCCGGAGCCCAGCTTGATGTTGTCGGCCATGCCTTTGCGCCGCACTTCCTGCTGAATCAACTGCTTCATGGTGCGCAGCGCTTCGATTGCAGAGAAGTCCAGGTAACGCCGGTAAACAAACGGCCGCAGCATATCGAGCAATTGCGCGCCGGCAACCTGATCGCCGGCCACCACCCGCGCCTTGATCATCGCGTAGCGTTCCCAGTCGCGGCCCTGATCCTGGTAATACTGCTCCAGCGCATTGAAGCTCAGCACCAGCGCGCCGGAAGAACCGTACGGACGCAGACGCATGTCGACACGGAAGACGAAGCCGTCGACGGTCATCGGATCGAGTGCCTTGATCAGGCGCTGGCCGAGACGGATGAAAAACTCCTGATTATCCAGCGCACGTTTCACGCCGACGGTTTCCCCGCCCTCGGGGTAGGCGAAGATCAGGTCGATGTCCGAAGACAGGTTCAACTCGACGGCGCCGAGCTTGCCCATGCCGAGGATGACCATTTGTTGAGGCTCACCGCTGCGCCGACCGGTCGGTGTACCGAATTGTGTGCAATGGCGGCTGTACAGCCATTGGTAAGCCTGATCGATGGTGGCGTCGGCCATGTCCGAGAGGTCACGGCAGGTTTGCACCAGGTCGGCCTGACGGGTCAGGTCGCGCCAGATGATCCGCACCTGATGGCGTGCGCGCTGACGGCGCAAGGCGCGACCGAGTTCGTCTTCGGTTTGCGCGGCATTCACGGCGGCGGCAATCTGCGCACAGAGTTCGCCCGGCGCGAAGCCCCGGTCGAGTTGGCCGGACTGCACCAGCGCAAGCAACATCAAAGGGTCACGAACGCTCTGTTCAATGACAAACTCGCTGGCGGCGGTGACGCGGGCGAACTGCGCCCAGCGTTCTGCCGTCCAGCCAGAGAAGCCGTGATCGTCTTCGAGTTCGGCGACGGCCGCACGGAACGACTGCTCGGATCGAGTGACCAACGGCAGGAGAATGGCAGGCAGTTCGGCAAGCACGGGCAGGGTCATGGTCTATCCTTGATCGGCGTGTAAATGGCCGCTTGTAGTGAATGGTGAAAACCCGCTACGCGAAGGACTGTCGAACAAAAGTTAGAAATAGCTGAAATTTCTTCTTCTTTAGCATCCAACATCAAAGTTTCACCTTTTACGGATGGTAATCGACCAACCTTAACGATTATTCTCACAACGCAGTCGGAGGCCACAAGCCTTTCATCTGTAGTTTTACTACTCGTCTATACATCCGAAAGGCTGAAATGCTCAAAGATTTGTAGTAAAACTACACGCCGCCGGAACAACCTGTCGGCAATCCAAGAATTTTAAATCGTCTGCCCACAAGGCCAGTCGCAAACTCAGGCAACCGATTCTGGAAGCCTTTCCGCCCTGGAGCAAGCCATGCAAGACCTCGATCCCGTCGAAACCCAGGAATGGCTGGACGCCCTGGAATCGGTTCTCGACAAAGAAGGCGAAGACCGTGCTCACTATCTGATGACCCGTATGGGCGAACTCGCGACCCGCAGCGGCTCGCAGCTCCCTTACGCCATCACCACGCCTTACCGCAACACCATCCCGGTAACCCACGAAGCACGCATGCCTGGCGACCTGTTCATGGAACGCCGCATTCGCTCGCTGGTACGCTGGAACGCGATGGCCATGGTAATGCGTACGAACCTGAAAGATTCTGACCTGGGTGGTCACATCTCCAGCTTCGCTTCCAGTGCGACCCTGTATGACATCGGCTTCAACTACTTCTTCCAGGCCCCGACCGACGAACACGGCGGCGACCTGATCTACTTCCAGGGCCACACCTCGCCAGGCGTTTACGCCCGTGCGTTCATGGAAGGCCGCATCACCGAAGACCAGATGAACAACTTCCGCCAGGAAGTCGACGGTCAGGGCCTGTCGTCCTACCCGCACCCTTGGCTGATGCCTGACTTCTGGCAGTTCCCGACCGTATCGATGGGTCTGGGCCCGATCCAGGCGATCTACCAGGCACGCTTCATGAAGTACCTGGAGCACCGCGGTTTCATCCAGCCGGGCAAACAGAAAGTCTGGTGCTTCCTGGGCGACGGCGAGTGCGACGAGCCGGAATCCCTGGGCGCAATCTCCCTGGCCGGCCGCGAGAAGCTGGACAACCTGATCTTCGTCATCAACTGCAACCTGCAGCGCCTCGACGGCCCGGTTCGCGGCAACGGCAAGATCATCCAGGAACTCGAAGGCGTGTTCCGTGGTGCTCAGTGGAACGTGACCAAAGTCATCTGGGGCCGTTTCTGGGACCCACTGCTGGCCAAAGACGTCGACGGCATCCTGCAACGTCGCATGGACGAAGTCATCGACGGCGAGTACCAGAACTACAAAGCCAAAGACGGCGCGTTCGTCCGTGAGCATTTCTTCAACACGCCAGAACTCAAGGCGATGGTTGCTGATCTGTCCGACGACGAGATCTGGAAACTCAACCGTGGCGGCCACGACCCGTACAAGGTCTATGCGGCTTACCACGAAGCGGTCAACCACAAAGAACAACCTACCGTTATCCTGGCCAAGACCATCAAGGGTTATGGCACCGGTGCCGGCGAAGCGAAGAACACTGCGCACAACACCAAGAAAGTCGACGTCGACAGCCTGAAGTTGTTCCGCGATCGTTTCGACATCCCGGTCAAGGACGAAGAGCTGGAGAACCTGCCGTTCTTCAAACCAGAGCCAAACAGCGCCGAAGCCCGCTACCTCAGCGAGCGTCGTACTGCACTGGGCGGTTTCGTCCCTCAGCGCCGCGCACAAAGCTTCAGCGTGCCAACCCCGGACCTGGACACCCTCAAGGCGATCCTTGACGGTTCCGGCGACCGTGAAATTTCCACCACCATGGCTTTCGTGCGAATCCTCGCGCAACTGGTCAAGGACAAGGAAATCGGCCCGCGCATCGTTCCGATCATCCCGGACGAAGCCCGTACCTTCGGTATGGAAGGCATGTTCCGTCAGCTCGGCATCTACTCGTCCGTTGGCCAGCTCTACGAGCCAGTCGATAAAGACCAAGTGATGTTCTACAAGGAAGACCAGAAAGGGCAGATCCTTGAAGAAGGCATCAACGAAGCAGGCGCCATGAGCTCGTTCATCGCTGCCGGTACTTCGTACTCCAGCCACAACCAGCCGATGCTGCCGTTCTACATCTTCTACTCGATGTTCGGCTTCCAGCGTATTGGTGACCTGGCCTGGGCCGCTGGCGACAGCCGCACCCGTGGCTTCCTGATCGGCGGCACCGCCGGCCGTACCACCCTGAACGGTGAAGGTCTGCAACACGAAGACGGTCACAGCCACCTGTTGGCTGCAACCATCCCGAACTGCCGCACCTACGATCCAACCTACGGCTACGAGCTGGCGGTGATCATTCAGGACGGCATGAAGAAGATGACCGAAGAGCAACAGGACATCTTCTACTACATCACCGTGATGAACGAGTCGTACCAGCAGCCAGCCATGCCGGCCGGTGCCGAAGAAGGCATCAAGAAAGGCATGTACCTGCTCGAAGAAGACACCCGCGATGCCGCGCACCACGTCCAGCTGATGGGCTCCGGCACCATCCTGCGTGAAGTCCGTGAAGCGGCGAAGATTCTGCGTGAAGAGTTCAACGTCGGCGCTGACGTGTGGAGCGTTACCAGCTTCAACGAACTGCGTCGCGACGGCCTCGCTGTCGAGCGCAGCAACCGTCTGAAGCCGGGCCAGAAGCCTAAGCTGAGCTACGTCGAAGAGTGCCTGAACGGCCGTAAGGGTCCGGTCATCGCCTCTACCGACTACATGAAGCTGTTCGCCGAGCAGATCCGTCAGTGGGTACCGTCCAAGGAATTCAAAGTCCTCGGCACCGACGGTTTTGGCCGCAGCGACAGCCGCAAGAAACTGCGTCATTTCTTCGAAGTTGACCGTCATTTCGTGGTGTTGGCAGCCCTGGAAGCACTGGCTGACCGCGGTGATATCGAACCTAAGGTGGTGGCTGAGGCCATCGTCAAGTTCGGCATCGACCCGGAAAAACGCAACCCACTGGACTGCTGAGGAGACATTTTGTGAGCGAACTCATTCGCGTACCTGACATCGGCAGCGGTGAAGGTGAAGTAATTGAACTGTTTGTGAAGGTCGGCGACCGTATCGAAGCCGACCAGAGCATCCTGACCCTGGAATCGGACAAGGCCAGCATGGAAGTGCCAGCCCCGAAAGCCGGCGTCATCAAGAGCCTGAAAGTAAAGCTGGGCGACCGTCTGAAAGAAGGCGACGAACTGCTCGAGCTGGAAGTCGAGGGCGCCGCTGAAGCGGCCCCTGCTCCTGCCGCTGCCCCGGCTGCAAAAGCTGAAGCCAAACCGGCTGCCGCTCCTGCCGCCGCCGCACCAGCTGCTGCCCCTGCTGCCGCTTCGGTGCAGCAAGTGCACGTGCCGGACATCGGTTCTTCGGGCAAGGCACAGATCATCGAGATCCAGGTCAAGGTCGGCGATAAAGTCGAAGCTGATCAATCTTTGATCACCCTGGAATCCGACAAGGCGAGCATGGAAATCCCGTCGCCTGCCGCTGGCGTGGTCAAGGCCATCAGCGTCAAGCTCAACGACGAAGTCGGCACTGGCGACCTGATTCTGGATCTGGAAGTGGCGGGTGCTGCGGCCCCTGCTGCTGCCGCTCCGGCTCAGGCTGCTGCACCGGCCGCTGCCGCTGCGCCTGCTCCTGCAGCAGCCCCGGCTGCTCCAGTGGCTGACAGCGTTCAGGACATCCACGTTCCGGACATCGGTTCGGCGGGCAAAGCCAAGATCATCGAAGTGTTGGTCAAGGCTGGCGACAGCGTTGAAGCCGACCAGTCGCTGATCACCCTGGAATCCGACAAGGCAAGCATGGAAATCCCATCGCCTGCCGCTGGCGTGGTGGAAAGTGTTTCCATCAAGCTGGATGACGAAGTCGGTACCGGCGACCTGATCCTCAAGCTGAAAGTCAAAGGCGCCGCGCCTGCTGCTGCCCCGGCTCCAGCTGCCGCCGCTGCTGCACCAAGTGCTCCTGCCGCTGCTGCTCCGGCTGCCGCTGCGCCTGCACCAGCCGCCGCACCAGCCGCCGCACCGGCCAAGCCGGGCGCCAAAGTTCACGCCGGCCCAGCCGTGCGTCAACTGGCCCGTGAGTTCGGCGTCGAGCTGAACGCTGTCGGCGCCAGCGGCCCGCACGGTCGTATCCTGAAAGAAGACGTGCAGGTTTACGTCAAAGCGATGATGCAGAAGGCCAAGGAAGCACCGGCCGCTGCTGCTGGCGCAACCGGTGGCGCGGGCATCCCGCCGATTCCGGTCGTCGACTTCAGCCGTTTCGGCGAAATTGAAGAAGTGCCGATGACTCGCCTGATGCAGATCGGCGCGTCGAGCCTGCACCGCAGCTGGCTGAACATCCCGCACGTGACTCAGTTCGATTCGGCTGATATCACCGAGCTGGAAGCCTTCCGCGTGGCGCAGAAAGCCGTTGCAGAGAAGGCCGGCGTCAAGCTGACCATCCTGCCGCTGCTGCTCAAGTCGTGCGCGCACATGCTCAAGGAGCTGCCGGACTTCAACAGTTCGCTGGCGCCAAGCGGCAAAGCGATCATCCGCAAGAAGTACATCAACATCGGCTTCGCCGTCGACACCCCGGATGGCCTGCTGGTACCGGTCATCAAGAACGTCGACCAGAAGAGCCTGCTGCAACTGGCAGCCGAAGCCGCTGCGCTGGCCGCCAAAGCCCGCGACAAGAAGCTCACCGCTGACGACATGCAAGGCGCCTGCTTCACCATTTCCAGCCTCGGCCACATTGGCGGCACCGGCTTCACGCCGATCGTCAACGCGCCGGAAGTGGCGATCCTCGGTGTTTCCAAGGCAACCATCCAGCCAGTCTGGGACGGCAAAGCCTTCCAGCCGAAACTGATGCTGCCGCTGTCGTTGTCCTACGATCACCGTGTGATCAACGGCGCCGCTGCCGCACGCTTCACCCAGCGTCTGGGCAGCCTGCTGGCGGACATTCGCACGATCCTGCTGTAACTCGATCGGCCCTCCGGCGACGGAGGGCCGATTGCTGCACCCTTTCGAGCGCCACACGCTCGTACCTCAACCCCGTCAGTTTGGCGGGGCTTTTTTTTGCCTGAAGCAACACCTCTCTAGCCTTTTTCCCACACGCTGCGTCGATATCGGCCACAACCCTGGTCGACATGGCGACGATCTTTTCCATTCAATAGACAACTAACCTAGGCGCAGCCAAACCAACTAAACAAACTTTACCCGCCTTCACATTTTTTAAAACTCATTCGAATGGATTCGACATGTTAAAACCCACTATCGGCCCGATTACCGGCCACGTTACAACTAATCACGCGCGCATCTTTATTCGCGGCAACCTGCAAACCGATACCCCCGTATTTGCCGGAATACGTTATCGCGTTGCTGACACGCAACTATGGACACACAGTCTCTTCGCGCGCCTCAGTGAGTTGAATGATATGACGCACGTGTTCGCCCTCAACAACTTGAGTGCCGACACCGAATATGAATATCAGACCGGCTGGTTCAGCCCGATGAATCCGGTGCACACCCCTGACAGCGTCGCCGAGTTGCCGCTGCAATGGCCGAGGGAAATCTTCCGCCTGCGCACCCGCTCCAGCAAAGCCATGCAACCGCGCGCCTATATCCTCGGCTCCTGCCGCTATCTGCGCCTGACCGCCGGCATCGCCTCCCTGCCACAACTGGGCGACCGGATCTTTGCCTCCATCAACCAGGTGATCGAAGGCATACAACCGCCAATCAGCGCAGTAATGATGACCGGCGACCAAATCTACGTCGACGATTTGAACCTGATCGCACCCGATCGCGAATACAAAGACATTCTCAGTAAATACCGCGCTGCATTTTCCCAACCGAATATTCAACGCTTGATGTCCGGCACTTCGACTTACATGATTCTCGACGATCACGAAATTGAAGATAACTGGCCCGCCAACGCTGGCAAGTCTGACGGTGATTTATACCGTAACGCCATGGCCGCCTATGATTTGTATCAGGCCAGTCATAGTCCGGCACATCCGCTGACAACTAACGGTGAAGTAGATCGTTCGACACTGGAGCACTACTGGTATCAATTCAGCGACGGCGATATTGAATGGTTTGTCACCGACAGCCGCACCCGGCGCAACTTGTCAGCCGATGATCGACGCATCCTCGACGAAGCGCAGGAACAGGCCTTGCTCAAATGGCTGATCCACAGCACGGCGCGCGTCAAGTTCGTGGTGACCAGCGTGATGTTCTATCCGGATCGCAAGCTCCACGGCGATGACGCCTGGAAAGCCTTTCCCGAGCAGCGCCTGCGCCTGCTGGAAACCCTGCGCACCCGTCAGATCAAGAACGTTGTGTTTATTTCGGGGGACGTGCATGGCTCGCTGACCGCGCGCCTGAGTCACAGCGAAGACTCGGACTTCGAAGTCCACACCGTCGTCTCCTCGCCGCTGTGCAACAGCAAACTGTTGCCGTATGCCAAGGCATCGACATTCATGCTTGATCAGCCGCTGGTGCGCACGGCGGCGGGCGATTATCGACATGAGTTGACCAGCACAGTAGTGAGTGAAGACAATTTCGCTCATATGGTGGTCGAGGCTGAACGGATTTTGGTCAATTACCACGACCGCGATGGCAAACGCCTGCAATCGATCGTCATCCCGTTACGCTGAATCGTCCTTCAACAGTGCGCCGTTGCGCAGCAAAAACCGCTCTGGAACGGCGTTCCTTGCATTCAACGGCATTACTTTCAAGTGCAAGCTGGAGAAATGTGCAGCGCAGCCGACATATTCTTATAGCACTTGGCCTTCATCTCTCTTGTCAGTCGGTGCAGCAATGATGCAACCTTGCCGCAGGCAACAGTAAAGAGGGCGAGAGCCCGGCGCGTTCAGCATATTTCCAAGCGAGTTCCCTTCATGAAGAGCCAACCCGATGCCGCCAGCCGTATGGCGGTCGAGGTAGTGACGCAGTTGCCTGTGCCCTCGCGGCTCGGCATGCTGCGTTTCGAGCGCTTGAATGAGGCCAGCTGGGCGATGCTGTTCCTCGATCCGAATTGCGAACGCCAGTTCGGTCAACCCGCCGTTGAACTGTGCGCACTGGTCGGTTCGCCCTACGCCAGCCTGATGGAGCCGGAAGCGCGTTATCAACTGCACGACGCGATCCAGCAACAACTCGGTGCCAGCCCGCATTATCTGGTGCGCTACACCCTGCACACCGCTGCCGGGGCGCTGAGCATCCTCGAATTGGGCGAGGCCTATAAACAACACAATCGTCATCTGCTGCGCGGCTACCTGCTGGCGGTCGATGACGTGTTCGACGAGGCGCCAGCGCTGCCGTCGGTCGATCTCGAAACACAGAATTCGCGCCTGCAAATCGCCCTTGAACTCAATCAACGCGCGCAGCAGGAGCAACTGCAGCATCTGGAACGCGTGCGCGCCCAACAGGATTTGATTCTGTTGCTCGCGCGCCAGCGCTACAGCACGCACAACTCGCTGCAGGAAGCCGCCGAACTGATCACCCGCTGTGCCTGCGATATCTATGAGATCGACTGCGCCAGCCTGTGGAACCTCGAAGGCCAGCAACTGGTGCCGATCTCCGCGTATCACCGGGCGACGCAGGAGTACATCCTGCCGGACGTGATCGACGTCAGCAGTTTCCCTGATTACATGGAGGCGTTGCACAGTAGCCGCGCCATCGATGCACACAACGCGATGCGCGACCCGCGCACCCGCGAGATGGCCGAAGCCCTGCGCCCGCGCGACGTCAACGCCATGCTCGACGCCAGTATTCGTGTCGATGGCCAGGTGGTAGGCGTGTTGTGCCTGGAGCAGACCGGCGTCACCCGCGCCTGGCAGTCGGACGAAATCGCCTTTGCCGGCGAGCTCGCCGACCAGTTCGCGCAAGTCATCAACAACCACAACCGCCGCACCGCCACCAGCGCCCTGCACCTGTTTCAGCGTGCGGTCGAGCAAAGCGCCAACGCGTTTTTGCTGGTCAATTGCGACGGCGTGGTCGAGTACGTCAACCCGAGCTTCACCGCCATCACCCAGTACACCACCGAAGAAGTCCACGGCCAGCGCTTGTCCGAGCTGCCGGCACTGGAGAACCTCAGCGAATTGTTGTTCGACGCGCCTTCCGCGCTGGCCAAGAGCAACAGTTGGCAGGGCGAATTCAAGAGCCGGCGCAAGAACCTCGAACCCTACTGGGGCCAGTTGTCGATCTCCAAGGTTTACGGTGATAACCGCGAGCTGACGCACTACATCGGCATCTACGAAGACATCACTCAGACCAAACTGGCGCAGCAGCGCATCGAGCGCCTGGCCTACACCGACAACCTGACCAACCTCGGCAACCGACCGGCCTTCATTCGCAATCTCGACGAACGCTTCGCCCGCGATAGCGACACGCCGATCAGCCTGCTGCTGGTCGACATCGACAACTTCAAGCGGATCAACGACAGCCTCGGCCACCAGACCGGCGACAAACTGCTGATCAGCCTTGCTCGTCGTCTGCGCAACAGCCTGAGCCCGAGCGGCAGTCTCGCGCGTTTCGCCAGTAACGAATTTGCCGTGTTGCTCGATGACACGGATCTTGCGACCGGTCAGCAGATCGCCAACCAGTTGTTGGCGACGCTGGATAAGCCGATGTTCGTCGACAACCAGCTAATCAGCGTTACCGGCTCGGTCGGCCTGGCGTGCGCGCCGCTGCACGGTCGCGACCCACAAACGCTGATGCGTAACGCCGGGCTCGCGCTGCACAAGGCCAAGGCCAACGGCAAACATCAGGTGCAAGTCTTCACCGAGGCGCTGAATGCCGAGGCCAGTTACAAACTGTTCGTCGAAAACAACCTGCGCCGCGCCCTGACTCAGAACGAGCTGGACGTGTTCTATCAGCCCAAGCTGTGTCTGCGCAGCGGTCGTCTGCTGGGCATGGAAGCGCTTCTGCGCTGGAATCATCCGGAACGCGGGATGATCCGCCCGGATCAATTCATCAGCGTCGCCGAAGAAACCGGCCTGATCATTCCGATCGGCAAATGGATCGCCCGCCAGGCCTGCCGCATGAGCAAAGCGCTGACCGCGGCCGGCATGGGTAATCTGCAAGTAGCGATCAACCTGTCGCCGAAACAGTTCTCTGACCCGGACCTGGTCGCCTCCATCGCCAACATCCTCAAGGAAGAAGCGCTGCCGGCCAATCTGCTTGAACTGGAACTGACCGAAGGCCTGCTGCTGGAAGCCACCGAAGACACGCATTTGCAGCTCGACCAGCTCAAGCGCCTCGGGCTGACGCTGGCCATGGACGACTTCGGCACCGGTTATTCGTCGCTGAGCTATTTGAAGAAATTCCCGATCGACATCATCAAGATCGATCGCAGCTTCATCCATGAAATCCCCGACAACCAGGACGACATGGAAATCACCTCGGCGGTGATCGCCATGGCGCACAACCTGAAACTCAAGGTCGTGGCCGAAGGCATCGAGACTGCCGCGCAACTGGCGTTCCTGCGTCGCCACCGCTGCGACGTCGGCCAGGGCTACCTATTCGACCGGCCGATCCCGGGCGGCGAGCTGATCCAGGCGCTGAAACGCTACCCACGCGGCCCGCTCTGCCTGTAAACACCGCAAATCCCTTGTAGGCCCTCGCCTGCTCGCGAAGGCCTACAAAGAGCAGTCGAGTACCCGCACACTTTGGGTAGTGATTAACCGGGCATCATTGGGCACACTGGCGGTCTGACTTTTTACATCCCATCCTGACTGAGAGGAACGATCATGGTTCTGCGCTCGGAAATTCTGGTGAACAAAAACGTGCTCCCGACAAAAGAACAAGCTCTGCCCGGCCGCGAAACCGCGATGACCCTACCTGAAAAGCACTTCGTCTTCGAAGAAACTCCGCTGCTCGGCCCGTTTTTCCAGGACGTCGATTTTGCGATCTTCGGGCTGGGCTGCTTCTGGGGCGCCGAGCGCCGCTTCTGGCAGCGTGAAGGCGTGGTCAGCACGGTCGTCGGTTACGCCGGCGGTTTCACGCCGAACCCGACCTACGAAGAAGTCTGCTCGGGCCTGACCGGCCACGCCGAAGTGGTGCTGGTGGTGTACGACAAAGATAAAGTCAGCTACGAAGAGCTGCTGGCGATGTTCTGGGAACTGCACAACCCGACGCAGGGCATGCGTCAGGGCAACGACATCGGCACGCAGTACCGCTCGGTGATCTACGCGACCTCGCCTGAGCATCTGGACGCGGCGCTGAAAAGCAAGGCGACCTATCAGGCCGAGCTGTCGAAGGCAGGTCTGGGTGAGATCAGCACCGAGATCGAACAGGCGCCGACCGTGTACTTCGCCGAGGCGTATCACCAGCAGTATCTGGCGAAAAATCCTGAAGGGTACTGCGGGATCGGCGGCACCGGCGTGTGCATGCCAGCGAGCCTGGCGGGTAACTAATCCCGCCGCCGATCGTTCCCACGCTCTGCGTGGGAACGATCAGTCAGTGATCAGCTCTCGGCAATCAGCCAATCCATCTGCCAGCCACCCTGGGTCTGCCCAAGCTTTTTCGACAACCACGGCAGCAGCTCACGCAACTCTTCCTCCAGCCCCCACGGCGGATTGGCAATCGCCATGCCCGAACCGTTCAGGCTGTTCGGCGTATCCAGCGGATGCACCAGCAACTCCACGCGCAGCAACTTCGGCGCACCGGTGCCGGCCAGATCCTGATAGAAACGGCGCAACGCGCGCTGGTCCTTCACCGGATACCAGATCGCCGCCACGGTCTGGCGCATCCGGCCAATCGCCTCTTTCAACGACGCCGCGCAACGCTGCATCTCGTCGAGCTGTTCGAACGGCGGGTCGATCAACATCACCGCGCGCTTCTCCTGCACCGGCAGCATTGCCCGTGCAACATGCCAGCCCTCGCCCAGATGCACCTTGACCCGACGATCGCCGGCCATGTTGTCCTTGAGCAACACGCCGTCTTCCGGGTGTTTCTCGTTGAGCATCACCCGATCCTGCGCACGGGTCAGGCGCCGCGCCAGCTCCGGCGACCCCGGGTAATAGCGCAACTGGCCGTCCGGATTCATCTCGTGCAGCACCTTCATGTAGTCGGCGGTCAGCGCCGGCAGATCCGGCTGCTCCCACAACCGCGCGATGCCTTCCAGGTATTCGCCGGTACGGTTAGCCTGATCGCCCTGCAAGTCATACAGACCGATGCCGGCGTGCGTGTCGAGATAGGCAAACGGCTGCTCCTTGCGCGACATCAGGGCGATGAGGCGGGTCAAGGTCAGGTGTTTGAACACATCGGCGTGATTGCCGGCATGGAAGGCGTGACGATAATTCATGGCTGCTCCTGCGAAGGGCGCAAAGTTTACCTTTTACCGGGCGGCAAGTCAGGGGTTGGCGGCTGAGCGGGCAAAAGCCTTTCCCTCACCCTAGCCCTCTCCCGGAGGGAGAGGGGACTAACGGTGGTGATCTTGCGAGTGACATCGACCTGAAAGATCCGCGTGATCTCAGGCTTGGCCAAGCGAAGATCAGCGCAGAAGTCGGCGCACATCGCCCAGACAACTCGGTCAGTCCCCCCCGAAAAAACACCACCATCCAGGCTTGTCCAAGCCAAGTTCACCACTGAAGTCGCAGGTCGGCGTACATCACCCAGACAACTCGGTCAGTCCCCTCTCCCTCTGGGAGAGGGTTAGGGTGAGGGGCTTTGCTTTTATGGCATTACACTGGCAAAACATAAGCGACAGGAAGTCAAAAACTCATGCGATATCTGATCATTTGCTTATTCAGCCTGCTTAGCCCATACCTCGCCCTTGCCGACGAAACCCACATTGAACAGGCACGCCAGACACTAAAGAACTACGGCCTGAGCCACTGCATCCTAAAGCCATTCAACGAACACTCCTTGCTGGAAAAAGACATTGCACTGTCCGCCAATGCCTATTCGTTCACGGGCAAAGGCATGCATACCATTCTGCAAAATGAAGACACGCTGCAGGTGCTGCACGATCCCTACAAAGAAACCCGAAACTACGTGTTGGCGGCTTACGAGCAGATACCTTCAAACAGCAAATACTCGAACGAAAAAGTAGTGTTCCTTGCATGCCTGAAGGTCTACAACTCCGAGGCCTTCAGCCGCTTTATCAAAACGCAGGATGCGTACATTCCATCCATCAAAGTCAAAAGATCGCAGCCTTCGGCAGCTCCAACAGGGTGAGCACCAATCTCGTGTAGGAGCTGCCGAAGGCTGCGATCTTTTGATCTTGCGGTATCAGGAAGGCGTGGCGCCCAAGCGTCGACCGATGACGTCGAGCAAATCACAGCCGTCGCGCAAGGGGATGGCGCAGAGCTGGGCGAAGTCGCTGAGGATGATCGAGTCGCACTCGATCGAGCCACGCATGCACAGGTTTTCCAGCACTTGAACCACCGCACGGATGCGGAAGTTGGCGGCGTCCATCAGGACGTCGGAGGGGGCGTGGGTGTCGACGAACAGGGTGGGCATGTCGTTGCAGTTGCTGGTCAATGCCATGTAGCGGTTGTCGGGATGGGGGATGTGTTTTACGTAGGGTGGATCGGGATGCAAAGTCGTCATTTCATTATCTCCATGATTGATAAACGTGAGCCGCCAACGCACCGTCCTACAGGTTTGGGTGGCAGCTGTGCGCAAGAGTAGGAACCGAGCAATCATGGACCTCGGTCACGCCGAAGCGTGTCCCGCGCACAGCCGCCGCGAACGATTTTACGAACTTGAATCAAGTGCCGCAAAAAGCCAACGAACTGTAACGCCATGAAAGCGAGGGTTCCTACACCCTGTCACCACTCTCGCAGCGACAACGAAAAGACTATCCCTGCAACCCATCGCCCACCAGTTCATGCAATCCGCCGCAACTCGAAGGAATCGTCCGAGACCTTCGCCCCGAAAACTCACCCTGACTCTGCCAGCAAATACGCCAACAACGCCGATAACGACGATTCTTCCGACATTGAAACCTGAAAAAACTGCCTGACCTTGCAGCGCAACACCGGCTCGGGAAACGCTTCGAACAACGCCGGATGCTCCTCGCTCAGCCACTGCACGACATTGCCGAGCCGCGTTTCTTCACCTCCTAGCGCCAGCGCTTCAGGAACGTGCCACCAAGGAAACACCCGCCCCGACACCAGCGCCCTGCCCCCGACCGTAACCGCCTGACCATTGATCAAGCCGCGTCCGATCACTGGGAACAATTGCGCCGTTTCCACCTGCCCGGATTGCAAAATGGGTAGCAAAAACCGCCCATCCCAAAAGCGGAAAAACACCGCTTTACCGTCCGGCATCAACACCTGCGTCAAACTGCGCAGATGCTCGACCAGCACCTCGAGGCCCGCCGAAGACACCGCCAGCCAACCCCAATCGCGGGACTCAGTGGTCGCCACCCAATGCAGAAACTCACTGTCGACAGCGACAATTCCCACGAAGGGCATCACCGCATCCCACTCGGCGTAGATTGTGTCCGCCCAAATCGGCGTCGGCGCCACCGGCCAGGCCTTGAACGGCTCGACATCACTGGCATGACTGAAAATCGCGAACAGTTGCTCCGAGGGTTGCAGCGGCTCGCGCGCCAGCCAATCTGCTGGTTGTAGAAACTCAGGCTGCACAGACACCATCCTTGCAACGCTCACACTCTTCGCAGAATGGCGCATCACCTTTAAAGCTCATGATTTGTGCAGCGGTGAGCATGGCCGCCGGCGCGGCCTGGAGTTGCTCCGGCAATCCCGGGACACTTGGCGCAGCGCTCATCGCCGCCATCGGCGCGCCACCGACCTGAATGGGCACGCTGCTGAAAATCCCGCCGGGACCAATGTTGATCCACTGCCCGCCCGCCTGAATCGTCGCGCTGGCGCCACCGTCGATCACCACTTGCTGGCCGGCGCTGACGTGGATGTGCTGGCTGGCGCTGGTCGCCTGACTGGCAACCTGGATATGCCGGCTGCCGATGACGGTCAGGTGATCGTCCTGCTTCACTTCGGCCTGGCGCTGACCGTGCGTGATGCGCTGTTCGTCCGCCTTCAACTCGTGCTTCGCGATACCGTTGACGACAATGCTGCGCTGGTTGTCGACCTGCACCTGTTGGTCGTTCAATACGTGCTGCGTCCAGTTGCGCTGGGCGCGCAGGTAGATCTCCTCGGCGCCCTTTTTGTCCTCGATGCGCAGCTCGTTATAGCCGCCACCGCCGGGACTGCTCTGGCTGCGGAAAATGCTGCGGGTCTTGTCCGCCGGCAGATCAAGCGGCACCGGGGTCGCAGCGTTGGGCAAACACCCCACCACCAACGGCTTGTCGGCATCGGCATCGATAAAGCCGACCAGCACCTCCATACCGACTCGGGGAATCAGCACACTGCCGTAACGATCGTGAGCCCAACCACTGGCGACTCGCAGCCAGCAACTGGCATGTTCGTTCAACTCGCCATCGCGGTCCCAGGCCAGTTGCACTTTGACCCGGCCGTACTCATCACAATGGATTTCGCTGTCTTGCGGCCCGGTGACCACAGCGGGTTGATAGCCCGGCACCCGTGGCTTTTCTGGCCCCAGCGCAGGGCGGAAGAACACGTCCCACGGCGTGGCGAGAAAAGTATTACGGTAACCCTGGAAAGCTTCACCATCGCTGGTCACCGATTCCTCCAGCACCTGCGGCTGTCGGCCATGGTGTTCGATGCCCGTGACCAGCCACAGGTCATTCCAGTCCTGGCGCGGATGCTCGGTCAGTTGCAGGAAATGTCCGCAAACCAGTGCGGATTCGTCGCTGATGCCTTCGGCCTGACGGTAATCGGCGACATGTCGCTCAAGTGCCCGCTGGGCCAGGTGCTTGCCGGTTTCACGATCGTTGAATTGGCCGGGAAAGTGGTAATCCTCCAGCACCGGATGCTGCTCGGCATCGATACGGCCTTGCAGTTGCAAACGCGGTTTTTCAAAGTTGTAGTCGCGGCGGGTGACCACGCTGGTGCGGGTTGCCAGGCGAACATTAAAGCGCTGGATCGCCGGCGCTCCGCCCGCCATGCCGCTACCGGGCAGATACAACGTCGATTCGGCCAGGCGCGGAAACACCGTCTGATCATCACCGAACACCAACACATGGCCATCCGGGCTGTGCTGAAAGTGGTAATGAATGCCGACCTCGGCACACAACCGTTGAATGAACGCCAGATCACTCTCGGCGTACTGCACGCAGTACTCTCGCAGCGGGTATTCGCTGCCGAGGCGAAAATCGAAGGCATCGCGCAGGATCGCGTGATCCTTGAGGATCTGCGCAACGATCTGCGGCACGCTCAGATGCTGAAAAATCCGCTGGTTGATTCGATGCCCGAGGTACGTCAGACGCGGGACCAGACTGACGTTGTAGCGCGTCAGACGTTTCCCGGAATCACCCTGCCCGACCTGATAAATCTGACCGTGAACGCCGGAACCCTTGGCATCAAAACTCAGAAACGCCTGACAGTGCAGCAGACTTTCGAGGTCCAGATCCGGTCGCTCACTGACCAGTTCCAGCTCGAAACGATACGGTTGGCTGATGGCTTCCTTGCCCGTGAACTCAAGGACCTTGAGTTCATGCTGGGCGCCTTCGAGGGTCAACGTGAAACGCGGTTGATTGGCAGGCGCGAACATCCGATGTCTCTCTGCGGGAATGAGGGCGGGCGATTCTGCATGAGGGGCAAGGGGTGATGAGTGGGTGACGGGAAAATCAGATTTGCCCTACTTTCATTGCTGAAAGCCCCTGCAAAAACCGGCGCCTTCGACTACAGACAAATCCCCCAACGTCACCACCAACCCCTGTGGGAGCTGGCTTGCCAGCGATGGCGGTGCGTCAGTCACCCAATGTGTTGGATGTGTCGACCTCATCGCTGGCAAGCCAGCTCCCACAGGTCTCTCCAGTGTCCGCAAGAAATCACAGGCAATAAAAAACGGCCCGTCTCCTGTAGGAAACGGGCCGTTTCTTTGTGAGCCGAAGCTCAGTGCATTACTTGTTCAGGTGGAAATCTTTTTCCGCCGCTTCGAAGCGCTGCACCATGCCGGCAGTCGGATTGCCGAGCATGCTGACGATGTAGATGGCGATGCTGGCGAAGATGAAGCCCGGGATGATTTCGTACAGACCCATCACTTCCCAGTGTTTCCAGGCCACAACGGTGATCGCGCCGACGAGGATACCGGCGAGTGCGCCGTTGCGAGTCATGCCTTTCCAGACTACCGAGATCAGCACAACCGGACCGAACGCAGCACCGAAACCGGCCCAGGCGTAGGACACCAGGCCCAGTACGCGGTTTTCCGGGTTGGCAGCCATCGCGATCGCGATCAGGGCAACCAGCAGCACCATGGCGCGGCCGACCCATACCAGCTCGACTTGCGAAGCGGATTTACGCAGGAAGGTTTTGTAGAAGTCTTCGGTCAGGGCGCTCGAGCACACCAGCAACTGGCAGCTCAGGGTGCTCATCACAGCAGCCAGAATGGCCGACAGCAACACACCGGCAATCCATGGGTTGAAGAGGATTTTGGCCAGCTCGATGAACACACGCTCGTGGTTCTCGGTCACGGGACCCGCCAATTCCGGGTGCGCCGAGAAGTAAGCGATACCAAAGAAGCCCACAGCCACGGTGCCGCCCAGGCACAGGATCATCCAGGTCATGGAGATGCGACGCGCCTTGGCGATCGATTTCACCGAATCTGCGGCCATGAAACGCGCGAGGATGTGCGGCTGACCGAAGTAGCCCAGCCCCCAGCCCATCAGCGAGATGATGCCGATGAAGGTAGTGCCTTTAAGCATGTCGAAGTTGCTTGGATCTTGCGCTTCGATGGCCAGGAACGTGGTGTCGACGCCGCCGGTGGCCAGCAGCACGATGATCGGCGTAAGGATCAGCGCGAAAATCATCAGGGTGGCTTGTACGGTGTCGGTCCAGCTCACGGCCAGGAAACCACCGATAAAGGTGTAGGCAATTGTCGCCGCAGCACCGGCCCACAGCGCGGTCTCGTAAGACATGCCGAAGGTGCTTTCGAACAGACGGGCACCGGCCACGATGCCGGAAGCGCAGTAGATGGTGAAGAACACCAGAATCACGATCGCCGAGATAATCCGCAGCAGGCCGCTTTTGTCTTCAAAACGGCTGGCGAAGTAGTCCGGCAGGGTCAGGGCGTCGCCGTTGTGCTCGGTCTGCACGCGCAGACGGCCGGCAACGAACAGCCAGTTCAGGTAGGCACCGATGATCAGACCGATGGCGATCCAGCTTTCGGACAGACCGGACATGTAGATGGCGCCCGGCAGGCCCATCAACAACCAGCCGCTCATGTCGGACGCACCGGCAGACAGCGCGGTGACGACGCTGCCGAGGCTGCGACCACCGAGAATATAGTCAGAAAGGTTGTTGGTGGAGCGATAGGCCATCAAGCCGATCAGCACCATTGCTGCGATGTAGATCACGAACGTGATCAGGGTTGGATTGCTTACGCTCATTGAGTTACGCCCTGGCTTTGTTTTTATGTAGCGGCGGTGGTGAACCGCACGCAAACGACGACGTTTGGCAGACGATCCGGGATCCCGCGCATTTAGGACTGATGTTTCCCCAGGAAAGCCATCAGCCGGTACACCGGGTTATTCCCGGTTGCACCTAGGGCGCGAATGCTATGCAACAAATCAAATAAGGTGCAACCAGTTTCGCGAGAATTAGTTGCACCTAGTCGGAATTATCGACAATCACCCCGTTTTTGCTCCCTTTTGTGGCAGTCATGGCCCTTTGCTAGAAGCAAAAGCACCAAGCAGGAGCAGCACTTTCGTACCAGAAAATAATTCCTGACGAGCTGCCTATTATTCCGACAAAAAAAGGGTTGCACCCGGTTGCACCTCTTTCGGCGCACGGCTAATCTTGCCGCCAGCTGATGCCACGCAACTGTGGCAACCATGAGGATAAAAATATGGCTACCACCACCCTTGGGGTCAAACTCGATGACCCGACCCGCGAACGCCTGAAGGCCGCCGCAACCTCGATTGATCGCACGCCGCACTGGCTGATCAAGCAGGCAATTTTCAATTACCTGGAAAAACTCGAGGGTGGTGCAACCCTGACCGAGCTGAACGGTTTGACCGCCAAGGACGCCGATGAGGCAGGCGAAGTACACACCGATCACGCCCACCAATGCTTCCTCGAATTCGCTGAAAGCATCCTGCCGCAGTCCGTTCTGCGCGCCTCGATCACCGCTGCCTACCGTCGCCCTGAGCCGGAAGTCGTGCCGATGTTGATCGAGCAGGCTCGTCTGCCGGTCGCCATGGCGGAAGCCACCAACAAACTCGCGGCCTCCATCGCGGAAAAACTGCGTAACCAGAAAAGTGCCGGCGGTCGTGCAGGCATTGTTCAGGGTCTGCTGCAGGAATTTTCCCTGTCGTCCCAGGAAGGCGTAGCGCTGATGTGCCTGGCCGAAGCGCTGCTGCGCATCCCGGACAAAGGCACTCGCGATGCACTGATCCGCGACAAGATCAGCACCGGCAACTGGCATCCGCATTTGGGCAACAGCCCGTCGCTGTTCGTCAACGCCGCCACCTGGGGCTTGCTGCTGACCGGTAAACTGGTCTCGACGCACAACGAAGCCGGCCTGACTTCGTCCTTGAGCCGCATCATCGGCAAGAGCGGCGAGCCGATGATCCGCAAGGGCGTCGACATGGCCATGCGCCTGATGGGCGAGCAGTTCGTCACCGGCGAAACCATCGCCGAAGCGCTGGCCAACGCGAGCAAGTTCGAAGCCAAGGGTTTCCGTTATTCCTACGACATGCTCGGCGAAGCCGCACTGACCGAGCACGACGCACAGAAGTACCTGGCCTCGTACGAACAAGCCATTCACTCGATCGGCAAAGCCTCCCACGGTCGTGGGATTTATGAAGGCCCGGGCATTTCCATCAAGCTCTCGGCATTGCACCCGCGTTACAGCCGTGCGCAGTACGAGCGTGTGATGGACGAGCTGTACCCGCGCCTGCTGTCGCTGACTCTGCTGGCCAAGCAATACGACATCGGCCTGAACATCGACGCCGAAGAAGCCGACCGTCTAGAACTGTCGCTGGATCTGCTCGAGCGCCTGTGTTTCGAGCCGCAACTGACCGGCTGGAACGGCATCGGCTTCGTCATTCAGGCTTACCAGAAACGTTGCCCGTACGTGATCGACTACGTGATCGATCTGGCCCGTCGCAGCCGTCATCGCTTGATGATCCGCCTGGTAAAAGGCGCGTACTGGGACAGCGAAATCAAACGCGCCCAGGTCGAAGGCCTGGAAGGCTATCCGGTCTACACCCGCAAGGTGTACACCGACGTGTCCTACATCGCTTGCGCACGCAAACTGCTGTCGGTACCGGAAGTCATCTACCCGCAGTTCGCCACGCACAACGCCCACACCCTGTCGGCGATTTACCACATTGCCGGTCAGAACTATTACCCCGGCCAGTACGAATTCCAGTGCCTGCACGGCATGGGCGAACCGCTTTACGAACAAGTGGTAGGCAAGGTTTCCGACGGCAAGCTGAACCGTCCGTGCCGCGTGTACGCCCCGGTCGGTACCCACGAAACCCTGCTGGCGTACCTCGTACGTCGTCTGCTGGAAAACGGCGCGAACACCTCGTTCGTCAACCGCATCGCCGACCAGTCGATTTCGATTCAGGAATTGGTGGCCGACCCGGTGGCGCAGATCGAGCAGATGGCGACCGTGGAAGGTGGTTTCGGCTTGCCGCATCCGCGTATTCCGCTGCCGCGTGACTTGTACGGTTCTGAGCGTGCCAACTCCAGCGGCATCGACATGGCCAACGAACATCGTCTGGCTTCGTTGTCCTGCGCATTGCTCGCCACTGCGCACAACGACTGGAAAGCCGCGCCGATGCTCGGTTGCGCCTCCAGCACTGAAGCTCCTGCACCGGTGCTGAACCCGGCGGATCACCGCGATGTGGTCGGTCACGTTCAGGAAGCCACCGTCGAAGACGTCGACAACGCCATTCAATGCGCGTTGAACGCAGCACCGATCTGGCAGGCCACCCCGCCCGCCGAACGTGCGGCGATTCTGGAACGTGCCGCTGACTTGATGGAAGGCGAGATCCAGCCGCTGATGGGCCTGCTGGCTCGCGAAGCCGGCAAGACTTTCGCCAACGCCATTGCCGAAGTCCGTGAAGCGGTCGACTTCCTGCGTTATTACGCAGTGCAGGCGCGCAACGATTTCAGCAATGACGCCCACCGCCCACTGGGTCCGGTGGTGTGCATCAGCCCGTGGAACTTCCCGCTGGCGATCTTCAGCGGTCAAGTCGCTGCGGCATTGGCTGCCGGTAACCCGGTATTGGCCAAACCGGCCGAGCAAACGCCGCTGGTTGCCGCGCAAGCCGTGCGCTTGCTGCTCGAAGCCGGGATCCCGGAAGGCGTGCTGCAACTGCTGCCGGGTCGCGGTGAAACCGTCGGTGCCGGTCTGGTCGGCGATGAGCGCGTCAAAGGTGTGATGTTCACTGGTTCCACCGAAGTCGCGCGTCTGCTGCAACGCAACATCGCTGGCCGTCTCGACAGCCAGGGCCGTCCGATTCCGCTGATCGCCGAAACCGGTGGCCAGAACGCGATGATCGTCGACTCTTCGGCGCTGACCGAACAAGTCGTGATCGACGTGGTGTCCTCGGCCTTCGACAGCGCCGGTCAGCGCTGCTCGGCCCTGCGCGTACTGTGCCTGCAGGAAGATTCCGCCGATCGCGTCATCGAAATGCTCAAAGGCGCGATGGCAGAAAGCCGTCTCGGCAACCCGGAGCGCCTGTCCGTGGACATCGGCCCGGTGATCGATGCCGAAGCCAAGGCTGGCATCGACAAGCACATACAGGGCATGCGCGACAAAGGTCGCAACGTCTACCAGGTGGCGATCGCCGACACCGAAGAAGTCAAACGCGGCACCTTCGTCATGCCGACCCTGATCGAACTGGAAAGCTTCGACGAGCTGCAACGCGAGATCTTCGGTCCGGTGCTGCACGTGGTGCGCTACAAGCGCAAAGAGATCGACCAACTGATCGGCCAGATCAACGCTTCCGGTTATGGCCTGACCTTGGGCGTGCACACGCGCATCGACGAAACCATCGCCAAGGTGATCGACAACGTCAACGCCGGTAACGTCTACGTTAACCGTAACATCGTTGGGGCCGTGGTCGGCGTACAGCCATTCGGCGGCGAAGGCCTGTCGGGTACGGGTCCGAAGGCCGGTGGCCCGCTGTACCTGTACCGCTTGCTGGCGACCCGTCCTACCGATGCCATCGAACAATCCTTCGCTCGCGGTGATGCCGTTATCGCCCCGGACGTTCGTTTGCGCGACGCCATGAGCAAACCGCTGAACGCCCTGAAAGCCTGGGCCGAAAGCAACAAGTTTGCCGAGCTGAGCAGCCTGTGCGTGCAGTACGCTGCGCAATCGCAGAGCGGCATCACCCGCGTACTGGCTGGCCCGACCGGCGAGAAAAACAGCTACGCGATCCTGCCGCGCGAGCACGTACTGTGCCTGGCCGAGGTTGAAGGTGATCTGCTGACGCAACTGGCTGCGGTATTGGCCGTAGGCGGTTCGGCGGTATGGCCAGAGTCCGACATCAGCAAGGCATTGTTCGCACGCCTGCCGAAGGAGATTCAGGCGCGGATCAAGTTGGTTGCCGACTGGAACAAAGACGAAGTGGTGTTTGATGCGGTTCTGCATCACGGCCATTCCGACCAGTTACGCGGCGTTTGCCAGCAAATTGCCAAGCGTGCCGGCGCGATCGTTGGGGTTCAGGGCCTGTCCCAGGGCGAGACCAACATTGCCCTGGAGCGTCTGGTGATCGAGCGCGCGTTGAGCGTTAACACCGCTGCGGCGGGTGGTAATGCGAGCTTGATGACTATCGGCTAAACCCGATAAACCGGGCACCTGCATAGGTGCCCGGCATAGCAACAATCCCTGTGGGAGCGAGCTTGCTCGCGAAAGCGGTTTGCCAGTCAACTCATCTGTTGAATGTGCCGAGCTCTTCGCGAGCAAGCTCGCTCCCACAGTGGTTTGTGGTGTTTGCAAAGTTGCTGCGCGGCTCCAACATCACGCTTATCAATCATCCTGTTCAGTCTTTATCAGCACGCCTAGACTCGGCCCAACCCCAATTTCAGGTAGGCCGCCATGTCCGAGACGCTGCTCAGTTCCCGCAATCTGGCTTTCGAGCTGTATGAAGTCCTCGATGCCGAGGGCCTGACCCGGCGTGAGCGCTTTGCCGAGCACAACCGCGAGACCTTCGACGCCGCCATCGGCACCGCGCGCAACATCGCCGAAAAGTACTTCGCCCCGCACAACCGCAAGGGTGACGAGAACGAGCCACGCTACGAAGACGGCAAGGCGATTCTGATTCCCGAAGTGAAACCGGCGGTGGATGCCTTCCTTGAAGCCGGATTCCTCAACGCCGCGAGAAGTTTCGACGCCGGCGGCATGCAACTGCCTACATTGCTGTCGCAAGCCTGCTTCGCGCATTTCCAGTCGGCCAACGCGGCTTCGACGTCCTACCCGTTCCTGACCATGGGCGCGGCGAACCTGATCGAGAGCTTTGGTACCGACGAGCAGAAACAGCGCTTTCTGCAACCGATGATCGACGGGCGCTTCTTCGGCACCATGGCGCTGACCGAGCCCCACGCCGGTTCATCGCTGGCGGATATTCGTACGCGCGCCGAGCCTGCGTCCGACGGCACCTATCGCCTCAAGGGCAACAAGATCTTTATTTCCGGCGGCGATCACCCGCTCTCGGAAAACATCGTGCACATGGTCCTGGCCAAGCTGCCGGATGCACCTGCGGGCGTTAAAGGCATTTCGCTGTTCATCGTGCCGAAGTTTCTGGTCAACGATGACGGCAGCCTTGGCTCACGTAATGACGTGCTGCTGGCCGGACTGTTCCACAAGATGGGCTGGCGCGGCACCACGTCCACGGCGCTTAACTTCGGCGATAACGGCGAGTGCGTCGGATATCTGGTGGGCGAGCCGCATCGCGGCTTGAGCTACATGTTCCAGATGATGAACGAAGCGCGGATCGGCGTCGGTATGGGCGCGGTGATGCTCGGTTATGCCGGGTATCTGTATTCACTGGAATACGCCCGCGAGCGTCCGCAGGGCCGCGTGCCGGACAGCAAGGATCCGACGACGGCACCGGTGGCGATCATTCAGCACGCGGATGTAAGACGCATGCTGTTGACGCAAAAGTCCTACGTCGAAGGTGCATTCGACCTTGGCCTGTACGCGGCGCGTTTGTTCGATGACACCACGACGCTTGAGTCCGAAATCGAGCGCAAACAGGCGCATGAGTTGCTCGATTTGCTGACGCCGATCGTTAAATCCTGGCCATCGGAGTTCTGCCTCAAGGCCAACGAACTGGCGATCCAGATTCTTGGCGGCCACGGTTATACCCGTGAGTATCCGGTGGAGCAGTATTACCGCGACAACCGTTTGAACCCGATCCACGAGGGCACTCATGGTATTCAGTCGCTGGACTTGCTCGGGCGCAAATTGGCGCAGAACGGTGGCGCGGGGCTCAAACAACTGATTCGTCTGATCGCCAACACCGCTGAACGCGCGACGGCATATGAATCGCTGACCGCCCTGCGTGAACCACTGGAAAAACTGGTCGCGCGTCTGCAAACGGTAACCATCGGCCTGCTGACCGATCTGGCACAGGGCAAGGTCAACAGCAGCCTGGCGAATTCAGCGTTGTACCTGAAGGTGTTCGGCCACACGGTGATTGGCTGGCGCTGGCTGGAGCAGGCGATTCGTGCCGAGGAAGGCTTGGCCAAGGGTAACGCGGCGGATGCTGACTTCTATAAGGGCAAGTTGCAGGCGGCGCGGTATTTCCTGACGTGGGAAGTGCCGGGTTGTCACCATGAACTGGCGTTGCTGGAGGCGCGGGATGATACGTGTCTGGCGATGCAGGATGCGTGGTTCTGAAACGCTACCCTCACCCCAGCCCTCTCCCAGAGGGAGAGGGGGCCGACCGGGGGATGCCTGAGTACTCCGTCGACATGAAAGAGGTTCACCGAATCCATAATCGACTGTCGTTTTCAGGTCGATGTATAGCGTAAGACACCTCGGTCAGTCCCCTCTCCCTCTGGGAGAGGGTTAGGGTGAGGGGCTTTTCTGCTTCAACACTCAGCTCAACTTGAACCCACCCATCTGCCGCGCCAGATCATCCGCCAGTTTCTGCAACATCTGACAATCTTCGCGACAGGCCCGAACCTCCCCCGCCGTCGCCCGCGCCAGATCGGAAATCCCCTGCACATTACGGTTGATCTCTTCAGTCACCGCCGACTGCTCCTCGGTCGCCGTTGCCACCTGATGGTTCATGTCACTGATGCGTTCGACCTGCCCGGTAATCGCCGTCAACGACGCCCCGGTACGCTGGCTCGACTCCACCCCGGTGCCGGTCGCTGCCTGACCGGTGCGCATCGACGACACAGCGTTTTCCGCGCCTTGCTTGAGGCTGCCGATCATCTGCTGGATTTCGTCGGTGGACGCCTGGGTCCTGCGCGCCAAAGTACGTACTTCATCAGCAACAACCGCAAAACCACGCCCCATATCCCCGGCCCGCGCAGCTTCAATCGCAGCATTGAGCGCCAGCAAGTTAGTCTGCTCGGACACCCCGCGAATCACCGCCAACACCGAATCAATCGACGCCACTTGATGCGCCAGCTCAGCCACCGCGCCCGCCGCTACGCCAATCTCATCCGACATGCTTTCAATATGCTTGATCGAGCCACCGACCACTTCCCGCGCCTGCATCGCCTCATCCCGCGCGGTTTGCGAGGCCAGTGCCGCATTACCGGCGTTTTGCGCAATCTCCTGCACGGTCAGGCCCATCTCGTGAACCGCCGTCGCAACCATATCGGTCATTTCCTGCTGACGGCCAGAACGCTCAGCAGTGTTCTCCACTACCTTCGCCACCTGCCCCACGGCCGTGCGCAGACGTTCGCTGGTGGTCAGCACCTCGCCGATCATCCCGCGCTGGCTGTCGAGGAAACGATTGAAGCCGCGAGCGAGGTCGCCCAGCTCATCAGCACGGCTGGAATCTAACCGGTGGGTCAAATCTCCCCCACCGCTACCGATTGCTACCAGTGCGGCTGTTACTTGCCGAATCGGCCGCACCAGACCTTGCGCCAGCCATACCACCAAGGCGAGGCACACCAGCGCCACCGCCAGACCGATACCGCCGCTCATCCACATGGCTTTGCGCGCCTCGGCATAGATCTGCGATTGCGGCACTTCGGCCACCAAAGTCCAGCCAAGATCACGCAGAGGCAGGCTGAAAGCGAGAAAGTCTTCGCCATCTCGTTGGAAATTGCTGCTGACGGCAGTTTTTTGACCGAGGACCGCTTGCGCCGCATTGGCGCCAATCTGCTCGCTCAAGGTGCGTTTACCGCTGAACTGCGCCTCGGGATGCACCTGAATCAAACCGTCGGAACGCACCAGATAGACCTTGCCGCGCTCACCAAAGCTGAAGTTGTGGATCAGCTCCGACAGCTCTTTCATGCTCAAACCGAGCCCCGCCACGCCGACCACTTTGCCGGCCTGTTCGACCTTCAAATCGATGAACAGCGCCAATTCTCCGGTCGCCCCGTCGTTGTCGATGTTCAGGGTGCGCGGCTGATTGCTGTCGAGAAAAGAGTAGAACCAGGCATCCGCCGGTTTGGCGCGATTGAGGGTGCGATCCAGACCTTTTTCGGTGATGTAGTGATTGGATTCGGTGCCGATGATTAAAGCGGTAAACGCCTTGTGTTCGGCGCGGATGCCTTCCAGATACTGCGCGAAGCCCGCCGTTTTGCTGCTGTCTTCGCCAGTAGCGAGCCAGTCGCGGACCATTGTGTTGCTGGCAATATCCTTGGCCGCCGTCAGCGGTTGCACGAGGATCCGTTCGATATCGTTGCGCGTCGCTTCGATGCTCGACGGCAGTGCTTGTTCGACCAGATAGCTCTGGGCGAGGCGGTTGACCACCAGGGTATAAATGCCAACCACGATCAGGATGCTGACCAGCAGGGCGGTGCCCATGCTGAGAATCAGCTGCCATTGAATACTGCGTCGCCACAACTGCATGGAGCACCCCCAAAGAATAAGTGGCCGAAACAATGCAACAGCCGTGCCGATTGTATACAACCAAGTCGACAATCTATTCTTTGGTTGTGCGCAGCTCCATCAACCCTGGTTGATGGTCTTGGCGATGGTGTCGACCGTGGCGCTGACTTGCTCTTGGTAACGGTCGAGCTCTTCTTTGTGCTGTTTCTTCATTTCGATCTGCTGCGAGCACAGATTCATCGCCGCCAGCACCAGCAAGCGGTCACCGATCAGTGTCGGGTATTTGCGCTTGGTGTCATCCAGCGCTGCCTTGAGCATCATGGCCGCGTCCAGCAGGGTCTGTTCTTCCCCGGCCGGTGCCTTGATCGAATAGTCCTCCCCGAGAATGGAGACGACTTTTACCCCTGCTGTGTGGTGGTTCATGCGCTGACAGGACCTGCGTTGACGCGATCAACCAGCGCTTGTATGCGGGCAGCGGTGGCGCCGTGCTTTTCTTCCTGCTCCATCAGGTTCAGTTGCAGGCTTTCGTTTTCATCCTTGGCCTGGGCCAGTTCCGTGGACAGGGTCTGGTTGGTTTGCGCAAGGCTCTGGTTCTGTTGCACCAGGTCGCTGACGAGCTGTTCCAATTGGCTGAGGGATGCTTCCAACATTTTGATCTTCCAAGCGTTTTTCAAAGGGCGCGTACGATAAAGAAAAGTCACCACGGATGCCAGGGTTAAACCGGCGCAAGGCCTTGATTTTCCTGGTGGCGGACCGTTCCTGCGAGTTTTAAAGACTGTGATCTGCCGATCTGGTTCCTGCACTTCGTCGCCCCAGGCCTTATGCGACAAATCCGCACAGTGCCTCAAGACTTTAGTCGTATGACCGATAAGTCATCCATATCGCAGTCTCAGCCCGCATGGAAGCGGCCCTCTCTTGGTATCCGCCCCATGTCCCTTCGCAATATGAATATCGCCCCACGGGCGTTTACCGGCTTCGCCCTGATCGGCGGCCTGATGCTGATTCTCGGCGTGTTCGCCCTGAACCAGATGAGCAAAATCCGCGCAGCGGGCGAAGACATCGCTACTCAAAGCGTGCCGTCGATCAAGGCCCTCGATGAATTCACTCAATTGACGCTGCGCCTGCGGGTGCTGTCGTACCGGTTGCTGATCAACCGCGAACCCGACGTGCAGCAAAAAACCATCGAGCTGTTCGAGTTGCGCAATCGGCAGATCGCCGACGCTCAACGTACCTACGAACCGTTGATCGACGGCCCGCAAGAACGTGCAGCCTACGACCAGTACGTGCAGCTCCTGGGTCAATACCGTCAACTCGAAGACCGGATGAAAACCCTGTCGCGCAACAATCAGATCGATGAACTGCGGCAGATGCTCAACTCGGATTTGCTGAGCAACTCGGAAGCGGTGAACACTGCACTGGCGCGCCTGCTGGAGATCAACACCCAGCAAATCGCCGAGACGGATAAAGGCGCGAGCGATCAGTTTTCGATGTCTTTCAACCTTGTGGTCACGTTGTTGGTGATCGCCACTGGCTTGACGTTGCTCTTCGCCTGGCTGCTGACCGCCAGCATCACCAAGCCGATTTCCAAAGCACTGGACGCTGCGGAAACCATCGCCGAAGGCAACCTGACCCAACCGATCCACGTTGACGGTGAAGACGAGGCAGGACGTCTGCTGGCAGCGATGGCGAAGATGCAATCGAAACTGCGCGACACCTTGCAGCGCATTTCCGGCTCGGCCACTCAGTTGGCTTCGGCGGCTGAAGAGCTGAACAGCGTCACCGACGAAAGCGCGCGTGGCCTGACCCAGCAAAACAACGAGATCGAACAGGCGGCCACTGCGGTCAACGAAATGACCAGCGCCGTGGAAGAAGTCGCACGCAACGCCGTGAGCACTTCGGAAGCTTCGAAGAACGCCACCACCTCGGCCGGTGACGGGCGTGATCTGGTGCAGGAGACCGTCAGCGCCATCGAACGCATGAGCGCTGATGTGCAGAGCACTGCTTCGCTGATCGGTGATCTGGCGAATGAATCCCGTGATATCGGCAAGGTGCTCGACGTGATTCGTGGTCTGGCCGATCAAACCAACCTGCTGGCATTGAACGCGGCCATTGAAGCGGCGCGTGCCGGTGAAGCCGGTCGTGGTTTTGCCGTGGTGGCGGATGAAGTCCGTGCCTTGGCGCACCGCACTCAACAGTCGACCAGCGAAATCGAGCGGATGATCGGCAGCATTCAGAGCGGCACCGAACACGCCGTGGATTCGATGCGCAACAGCACCGAGCGTGCCGAGTCGACCCTGAACATCGCCCGTGGTGCGGGTATGTCGCTGGACACCATCAACACCGCGATCGTCGAGATCAACGAGCGCAACCTGGTGATCGCCAGCGCCGCCGAAGAGCAGGCGCAGGTGGCGCGGGAAGTCGATCGCAATCTGGTGAATATTCGTGATTTGTCGGTGCAATCGGCGACCGGGGCGAATCAGACCAGTGCGGCGAGTAATGAGCTGTCGCGGTTGGCGCTGGACCTGAACAACATGGTTGGGCGGTTTAGCCTGTGATTCAGTAGATCAAGATCAAAAGCACCCTCACCCCAGCCCTCTCCCAGAGGGAGAGGGGGAAAGGGGGCAGATTTTCGTGTTTTCAAAACCTGAGTTCGACTCGGAATTTCAGGTCGGCGTACCTCGCACAAACACCTCGATCGGTCCCCTCTCCTCCCAAGAGAGGGGAAAGGGAGCAGATCTTCGTGTTTTTCAAAACCTGAGTTCGGCGCGATATTTCAGGTCGGTGTAACTTGAACAAACACCTCGATCGGTCCCCTCTCCTCCCAGGAGAGGGGGAAAGGGAGCAGATTTGCGCGCTGTTCAAAACCTGAGTTCGACTCGCAATTTCAGGTCGGCGTACCTCGCACAAACACCGCGATCGGTCCCCTCTCCCTCCGGGAGAGGGCTAGGGTGAGGGCAGCAATCTTCAGCCGAACCAAAATCCCGAACACGCCAGCGTAAAAACCTTTTTGACAGCATCACATTTCAACAGGTTAGAATCGCTGGCACGCAGACTGCATGGTCAGTTTGTGCCCGTCTTTACGCTTCTGGAGTACTGCCTTTGAATGCGACGACCATCAACAGCCTGTTCTTGATCGGCGCGTTGCTGGTAGGTGCAAGCATTCTCGTCAGCTCCCTCTCCTCCCGTCTCGGCATTCCGATTCTGGTCATCATCCTCGCGGTCGGCATGGCCGCCGGGGTCGATGGCGGCGGGATCATTTTCGATAACTACCCGACGGCCTATCTGGTCGGCAACCTCGCCCTCGCGGTGATCCTCCTCGACGGCGGCTTGCGCACGCGAGTGTCCAGTTTCCGCGTGGCGTTATGGCCGGCACTGTCGCTGGCCACGGTTGGCGTGTTGATCACCACCGGGCTGACCGGCATGGCCGCTGCCTGGCTGTTCGACCTTAATCTGATTCAAGGCCTGTTGATTGGCGCCATCGTCGGCTCGACGGACGCTGCGGCGGTGTTCTCGCTGCTCGGCGGCAAAGGCCTGAACGAACGGGTCACCGCCAGCCTGGAGATCGAATCCGGCAGCAACGACCCGATGGCGGTGTTTCTCACCGTGACCCTGATCGACATGCTTGCCAGCGGCCAGACCGGCCTGCACTGGAGCCTGCTGACCCATCTGATCCGCGAGTTCGGCATCGGCGGCGTGATCGGTCTTGGCGGCGGTTGGGTCATGCTGCAACTGGTCAACCGAATCAATCTGGCCAACGGCCTCTATCCGATTCTGGTGATCGCCGGCGGTCTGGTGGTGTTCGCCCTGACCAACGCCTTGCACGGCAGCGGCTTCCTCGCGGTTTATCTGTGCGGTCTGGTCATCGGCAACCGTCCGGTGCGCAGTCGCCACGGCATTTTGCACATGCTCGACGGCATGGCGTGGCTGGCGCAGATCGGCATGTTCCTGGTGCTGGGTCTGCTGGTAACGCCACATGATTTGCTGCCGATCGCCCTGCCCGCTCTCGGCTTGGCGCTGTGGATGATTCTGTTTGCGCGGCCATTGTCGGTGATGGTCGGCCTGCTGCCGTTCAAGGCCTTCCATGGCCGCGAGAAAGCGTTTATTTCCTGGGTCGGCCTGCGCGGCGCGGTACCGATCATTCTGGCGGTGTTCCCGCTGATGGCCGGGCTGCCGAATGCGCAGCTGTACTTCAACCTCGCATTCTTCATCGTGCTGGTGTCGCTGCTGGTGCAGGGCACGAGCCTGCCGTGGGTCGCCAAGCTGTTGAAGGTGACCGTACCGCCGGAGCCTGCGCCGATTTCCCGCGCGGCGCTGGAAGTCCACGTCACCAGTGAATGGGAGTTGTTCGTTTACAAGCTTGGCGCGGAGAAATGGTGCATCGGTTCACCCCTGCGCGAACTGAAAATGCCCGAAGGCACACGCATCGCGGCCCTGTTTCGTGGCCAGCAACTGCTCCATCCGTCGGGTAGTACGGTGCTGGAAGTCGATGATTTACTGTGTGTTATCGGCCATGAACACAACCTCGGCGCCCTCGGAAAACTCTTCAGCCAGGCGCCGCAACGGGGTCTCGATCTGCGCTTCTTCGGTGATTTCGTGCTGGAAGGAGACGCCCAGCTTAAAGCGGTTGCGGCACTCTATGGCTTGCCAGCCGAGGGCATCGACCCGGACATGACCCTGGGCGCCTTCATCGCCCACAAAGTTGGCGGTGCGCCCATCGTCGGCGACCAGGTGGAATGGAACAACACCCACTGGACGGTTGCGGTCATGGACGGGAACAAGATCGGCAAAGTGGGCGTCAGATTCCCCGAAGGAAGTCGCCCGGGCCCCGGGCTCTTCCTCTAAACTGCGTCCACTCTCACTTGCTTGACCGGTCTCTATGCCTACCCTGCGCTCCTTTTTCGCCGCGGCCCTGCTGGGCCTGAGTCTTACTGTCGGCCCGCTGTACGCCGCCGAACCGCCGTCCAGCGATGCCGTGCAGGCCAGCCTGGACAAACTCGCCGACAGCAAACTGCCGGATGCCGATAAGAAGAGCCTGCAAACGGTCCTGCAGAACACGCTCAATCAGCTGAACAATCAGCGTGATTACGAGCAGAAGCTGATCGATCTCAAGCAGCAACTGGCGACTGCGCCCAAGCAGACCATTGAGAACACCCGCGAATTGACGCGCCTCAAGGCCAACGCCGTGGTGCCGGTGGCGCAGCGTTTTCCCAAGGAGTCGATTCAGCAACTTGAGCAAATCCTCACCGATCGCTCGACCCAGCAAAGTGACCTGCAAAAAGCCCTCGCCGACGCCAACAGCCTGATCATCACTGCGCAGACCCGCCCGGAGCGTGCTCAGGCAGAGATTTCCGCCAGCCAGACGCGCATCCAGCAGATCAACAACATCCTCAAGTCCGGCAAGGACGCGGGTAAAACCGTCACCGCCGAGCAGCGCGATCAGTTGAACGCCGAACTGGCGGCGCTCAATGCGCTGATCCCGTTGCGTCGCCAGGAGCTGGCCGGCAACAGCCAGTTGCAGGATCTGGGCAATGCTCAGCACGACTTGCTCTCGGAGAAATCCGACCGCCTCGACCGCGAGATCCAGGAACTGCAAACCCTGATCAACCAGAAGCGTCTGGCGCAGTCACAGGAAACCGTAACGCAGCAGTCGATCGAAGCGCAGAAGGCCGGGAGCAGCAGTCTGCTGGCCATCGAAAGCACAGCGAACCTCAAGCTTTCCGACTACCTGCTCAAAAGCACCGACCGCCTCAATGAAGTCACCCAGCAGAATCTGCAGACCAAGCAACAACTCGACAGCCTGACCCAAAGCGATTCGGCGCTGGACGAGCAGATCAGCGTGCTCAAGGGCAGCCTGCTGCTGTCGAAAATTCTCTATAAGCAGAAACAAGCCCTGCCGCGGCTCAAGGTCGACCGCGATCTGGCGGATCAGATCGCCGACATTCGCCTGTGGCAATTCGACGTCAGCCAGCAGCGTGAGCAACTGAGCAATCCGGCCGCCTATGTCGACAACCTGCTCTCCACGCAGCCGCCGGAGCAGGTCACACCGCAATTGCGCAAAAACCTGCTGGATCTGGCCAACACCCGCGCCGATCTGCTGGAGCGGTTGAACCGCGAACTGAGCGCCATGCTCAACGAGTCGATCACCCTGCAACTCAACCAGAAACAACTGCTGAGCACCGCGCAGAGCCTGCGCGCAACGCTGGATGAGCAGATGTTCTGGATCCCGAGCAACAAGCCGCTGGATCTGGAATGGATGCGCGCGGTACCGGAGCGCCTGAAGCGTCAGGTCGACACCCTGCCATGGGCCTCCAGCCTCAGTGAGCTGACCGACGGCCTGATCCAGCGTCCGTTGCTGTTCCTGCCGCTGGCGCTGTTGATCGGCGCGCTGTTATGGCGGCGCAAGAGTCTGTACGGCAGGCTGAACAAGGTTCACCAGGACATCGGTCACTTCAAGCGTGACAGCCAGTGGCACACACCGCAGGCGATTCTGATCAATATTCTGCTGGCGATGCCGGTGGCCCTGGGCCTGGCCTTGTGTGGCCTGGCGTTGCAGATCGATGCGCGCGGGCAGAACGCCAACATGGGCGCGGCGTTGCTGCAAATGGGTCAGGCATGGCTGGTGTTCTACACCGCTTACCGGATTCTCGCGCCGGGCGGCGTGGCGGAATTGCACTTCCGCTGGGAAAAGCCGCAGGTCGAATTCCTCCAGGGCTGGATCCGTCGGCTCGGTCTGGTGGTGATGGCGCTGGTGACCATTGTCGCCGTGGCCGAACTGCAACCGGCAGCATTGGCCGACGACGTGCTCGGCATGCCGGTGGTGCTGACCTGCTACGCCTTGATGGCGTGGCTGCTCAGCCGCTTGCTGATCAGCAGCCCGGCCCACGAGAACACCTCGCTGTTCCGCAAAGCCGTCGGGGTGATGTTCACGTTGCTGCCGATCGCGCTGTTCGTCGCCGTGTGCTTCGGCTACTACTACACCGCACTGAAACTCAGCGACCGCCTGATCAACACGCTTTATCTGCTGATGTTCTGGCTGGTGATCGAAGCGACGTTCGTCCGTGGTCTGAGTGTTGCCGCGCGTCGTCTGGCCTACCAGCGCGCCCTGGCCAAACGGCAGGCAGCGAAAGAGGCTGGCGATGGCGAGGCGGTGATCGAAGAGCCGACCCTGGACATCGAAAAGGTCAACGAACAGTCCCTGCGCCTGATCCGTCTGGCCCTGCTCGGCGGCTTCATCGCCGCGCTGTACTGGGTCTGGTCGGACCTGATTTCAGTGTTCTCGTACCTCGACAACATCACCCTCTACGAATACACCAGCGGCACCGGCGCCAACATGAGCATGGTGCCGATCAGCATCGGCGACATGCTCGGCGCGCTGATCATCATCGGCATCACCTTCGCCCTCGCGCGCAACCTGCCCGGCCTGCTCGAAGTGTTCGTGCTGTCGAAACTGAATCTGGCGCAGGGCAGTGCCTACGCGACCACCACGTTGCTGTCGTACGTGATCGCCGGTGTCGGTTTCGTCTCGACCCTGTCGACCCTCGGCGTCAGCTGGGACAAGTTGCAATGGCTGGTGGCGGCGCTGTCGGTCGGTCTCGGTTTCGGCATGCAGGAGATCTTTGCCAACTTCATCTCCGGCATCATGATCCTCTTCGAACGCCCGGTGCGGATCGGTGACACCATCACCATCGGTAACCTGTCGGGCACGGTGAGCAAGATCCGCATCCGCGCCACGACCATCACCGACTTCGACCGCAAGGACATCATTGTCCCGAACAAGACGTTCATCACCGGGCAATTGATCAACTGGTCGCTGACCGACACCATCACCCGCGTCACGCTGAAACTGGGTGTGGATTACGGTTCCGATCTGGATCTGGTCAAGGAGTTGCTGCTCAAGGCTGCCCGCGAGAATCCGCGTGTGCTGAAAGAACCCGAGCCGCACGTGTACTTCCTCAACTTCGGCGAAAGCACCCTCGACCACGAGTTGCGCATGCACGTGCGCGACCTCGGTGACCGCAACCCGGTGCTCGATGAGGTCAACCGCTTCATCAACCGCGAGTTCAAGAAGCAGCACATCAACATCTCGTTTCGCCAGATGGAGGTTTATCTGAAGAACCTCCAGGGCCAGGAATACAAGATGGTGCCGATCGAACCGGAAACGAAAACCATCGTGCCGATCGCCGACGACCAGAAACCACTGCAAGAGCCGCCGCCGGCCAAACTCGACTAACCGGTCTATTCCCAGCAGAATGCTCGGACATTCTGCTGGAGCCGGCCCTTGAAAGCCCTCGACGAACTGACCTTCGACAATCGCTTCGCCCGCCTGGGCGACGCGTTCTGCGCCCACGTGCTGCCCGAGCCGATCGACAATCCGCGTCTGGTCGTCGCCAGTCCGGCAGCCTTGGCCCTGCTCGATCTCGATCCGGCCACAGCCGAAACTCAAGAATTTGCCGAATTGTTTGGCGGCCACAAGTTGTGGGCCGATGCCGAGCCGCGAGCGATGGTCTATTCCGGGCATCAGTTCGGCGGTTACACGCCGCAACTCGGCGATGGTCGCGGGCTGCTGCTCGGCGAGGTCTACAACACTGCCGGCGAGCACTGGGACTTGCACCTGAAGGGTGCCGGGCAGACGCCGTTTTCGCGCATGGGTGACGGCCGCGCGGTACTCCGTTCGTCGATCCGCGAATTCCTCGCCTCCGAAGCCTTGTTCGCGCTGAACATTCCTTCGTCGCGCGCGGCGTGCGTGATCGGTTCCGACACCCCGGTCTGGCGCGAAAAGCAGGAACGCGCGGCGATGGTCCTGCGTCTGGCGCCGAGCCACATCCGCTTCGGTCATTTCGAGTATTTCTATTACACCAAGCGCCCCGAGCAGCAAAAGCAGCTCGGCGAGCACGTGCTGGCGATGCACTTCCCTGAATGTCTGGAGCAGCCGGAGCCGTATCTGGCGATGTTCCGCGAAATCGTCGAGCGCAACGCCGAACTGATCGCCAAGTGGCAGGCCTATGGTTTCTGCCACGGCGTGATGAACACCGACAACATGTCGATCCTCGGCATCACCTTCGACTTCGGCCCGTTCGCCTTCCTCGACGATTTTGACGCCAACTTCATCTGTAACCACTCCGATGATCAGGGTCGTTACTCGTTCAGCAATCAGGTGCCGGTTGGCCAGTGGAACCTCAGCGCGCTGGCCCAGGCGTTGACGCCGTTCATCAGCGTTGAAGCCTTGCGCGAAACCCTTGGCTTGTACCTGCCCCTGTTCCAGGCGCATTACCTCGACCTGATGCGCCGCCGCTTCGGCTTCACCACGGCCGAGGACGATGACCAGAAGCTGCTGGAAGACCTGTTGCAACTGATGCAGAACAGCGGCGTCGATTACACGCTGTTCTTCCGCCGACTCGGTGAAGAATCCGCCGAACAAGCCGTCGCCCGTTTGCGTGACGATTTCGTCGACATCAAGGGTTTCGACGCCTGGGGCGAACGCTATGTCGCCCGGGTTGCCCGCGATGGTGATGGCGATCAGGCACAGCGCCGAGCGCGGATGCATGCGGTCAATCCGCTATACATCCTGCGCAACTATCTGGCGCAAAAAGCCATCGATGCGGCTGAGCAAGGGGATTACTCAGAGGTGCGCCGACTGCATGCGGTACTGAGCAAACCGTTTGAGGAACAGCCGGGGATGGACGGTTATGCCGAGCGGCCGCCGGAGTGGGGCAAGCATTTGGAGATCAGTTGTTCTTCCTGAGTAAGGTCAGGTAAACACGTCGATCGGCACATTGAAACGTTCGGCCAACCAGCGAATTTGGCGCAAGTTGAGCTTGCGCTTGCCGCTCAAAATCTCCGAGACAACCGATTGAGTACCAACACCTGGTAAATCGCTCTGGGTCAGGACGTGCTCACGCATCATGTAACCGAGAACCTCTTCGCCACTTGCCTGGGGCGTTTAACTGTCTTGGCGGTCATAGGAATGGCATTTCGCTCAGGTCTGCACAAGATGACCGATTAGATGAAATACAGATAGTCAGCCTCCGCGCAGACGTGCGTAGGCCCTTTCCTCAACTGAGGAAGGTAATGACCTACAGATCAATTCCTTGATAATCGCGACTTTGCCTCCAGATCAGTCTCATAGACTTCCTGCCTGAGAGCCCATCATGACCGACCCACTCCTCATCCCCTGCCCTTCCTGCAACGGCCTCAACCGCATCCCGGCCGAGCGCCTCGCCGACCAGCCCAAGTGCGGACGCTGCAAATCCGCCGTGCTGCTGAACAAGCCTTTCGAACTCAAGCAAGGCGATTACGCCAGTCAGATCAAGGGTGATCTGCCATTGCTGGTGGATGTCTGGGCGCAGTGGTGTGGGCCGTGCAAGTCATTTGCGCCGGTGTTCGAGCAAGCGGCGGCGCAGTTGGCGGGCAAGTGCCGCTTGGCCAAGCTTGATAGTGAAGCGAATCAGCAGTTGTCGGCGCAGTTGGGGATTCGCTCGATTCCGAGTCTGATTCTGTTCAAGAACGGAAAGGAAGTGGCGCGGCAGAGTGGTGCATTTCCGCTGCCGCAGTTGATGGCGTGGTTGCGTAGCCAGGGCATCTGACACACCCCAAAACCCCCTGTGGGAGCGAGCTTGCTCGCGAAAGCGGTGGATCAGTTAACGAAGATGTCGACTGAACTGACGCATTCGCGAGCAAGCTCGCTCCCACAGGTGTTCATGGATAGCTCAAGAGATCAGTGATCTTCGAGCAAGTTATGCAATTCGACGAACTGCTGGGTCAGCTTGTGGCGCGGGTCGAGGTGGATCAGCGGCATGCTGGCCTGGTGCGATTCGCGCATGCGCACTGAACTGGTCAGGTACACCGGCAGCACCGGCAAACCTTCGGCGATCAACTCATCGAGAATCTGCTGCGGCAAGCTGGCCCTGGCCTGGAACTGGTTGACCACAATGCCTTCGACTTCCAGGCCTTCGTTGTGGTCGTCCTTCAGCTCTTCGATTTCCGCGATCAGGCCGTACAGGGCCTGACGGGAGAAACTGTCGCAATCGAAGGGGATCAACACGCGATCAGCGGCAATCAGCGCCGACACCGCATAGAAATTCAGCGCCGGTGGTGTATCAAGGTAAATCCGGTCGTAATCTTCGGACAGCTCATCCAGCAACTTTCGCAGCTTGTTGATCTTGTGCTTGGCCTCGAGCTTGGGCTGCAAGTCGGCCAGTTCAGCGGTCGCCGTGATGATGTGGAGATTGTCGAAGGGGGTTTCGTAGATATCCGCCTGATTCTTCTTCGAGAACGGCCCCGACGACAGCGTCTGCTTGAAGAAGTCGGCAATGCCCATCGGGATGTCGTTGCCGGTGAGCCCCGTCAGATATTGAGTGGAATTAGCCTGGGCATCGAGATCCACCAACAACGTGCGATAACCCTCGCTGGCACTGACCGCTGCCAGATTGCAGGCAATGCTGGATTTGCCTACGCCACCTTTCTGATTGAACACCACGCGCCGCATGACCAAACCTCCGTGTATCAAAGAATGACCGAGTGTAGATGCGCTCAGCCTCGCTTCGCTACCTTCATGGACATGGACTACAGAGTCAGGTGCAAATATCCACGGACAGCCGCTGCAAAAACCGCCGCTAATCGCCGAGATAGCCGACAGACAGCCCGCTGATAATCTGGATAATGGCCAAGTGACAGTTTCCCGGCGAACCAGTCGGTACATTTCATTGCACAAAATGTAACCAGCATTTGCTACACACTCCTCGCACCGGGATAATGCGCGCCACCCGGCGCCAAGCGTCACGTCAAGCCTGCCGCGGCTTTGGCGGTTCACCGCGTCAACAAATGCCCGCAGGGGCGGGATGAATGTCCGTGATCAACTTCAACATCGCCCAATGGCGCGCGTGGGCCCCGGGGCTCGACAGCGTGGACGCCTGGCAGGCCTGGAGCCGACAACCGGTCGTGCTCCAGAGCAGTGATGCCGCGCCCGATGTGTCGTTTTTGCCGGCCATGCAGCGGCGCCGCCTCAGCCGCCTGGCGCGCATGGCATTCAGCGTTGGCTGGCCGCTCGCCGACGGACGGGACAATCTGCCATTGGTGTTTGTCTCGCGCCACGGCGAAACCCCGCGCACCTACGAGATCCTCAGCGATCTGGCCAACGAACAACCGCTGTCACCGACGCAGTTCAGCCTGTCGGTGCACAACGCAATCATCGGCCTGTGGTCGATCATGCGCGGCGAAACCAGTGAAATGACCGCCATTGCCGCCGCCGGCGACGGTCTCGAAAACGGCATGCTCGAAGCCGCGGCCCTGCTCAATGAAGGCGCGCCGGCAGTGTTGCTGGTGATCACCGAAGAGCAGCCGCCCGCAGCGTACTCGGCGTGGATCGACGACGTGCCGTTTCCTTACGCGCTCGGCCTGTTGCTCACCCCGGGTACCGACTGGCGGCTGACCCTGAACAGCACCACACAAACACGGTCAAAAGCGCACTGGCCCCACGCGCTGAATCTGTTGCGCACCCTGCTCGGCCAGCAACCCCTTTGCCAACATGCCTGGAAAAATCGTGTATGGACCTGGCAACGCAACCCGTGACCGAGAAAAACCGCGACGCCCATTACTGGCGCTTGCTGGCCACCGCCGCAAGCTTCGCCCTGTTCGGGCTTGGCGGGTTGTGCCTGCGCGTGCTGGTGTTTCCGCTGCTGAGTTGCCTGCCCGGTGACGCCCTCGTGCATCGTCAGCGCGCGCGGCAGACCGTCAGTCGGCTGTTCTGGTTTTTCGTGCGGTTCATGGCCCGCACCGGCGTGTTGACCTATGACATTCAGGGCGCTGAACGCCTGGGCCGACCGGGGCAGATGATCATCGCCAACCACCCGTCGCTGATCGACGTGGTGTTTCTGATCGGCCTGGTGCGCCAGGCCAATTGCGTGGTGAAGAAAAGCCTGTGGGAAAACCCCTTCACGCGCGGCCCGTTGCGCAGCACCGAGTACATCAGCAACGACGGCAGCATGGACATGCTCGATGCCGCCGCGCAGTCCCTGCAAAACGGCCAGACATTGATCATTTTCCCCGAAGGCACCCGCACCCAGCCGGGCCAGGCGCCGGCCTTTCATCGGGGGGCTGCGGCGATTGCCCTGCGTGGTGCGAAAATCCTCACGCCGGTGATTATCAAGGTCAGCCCGACCACATTGACCAAGGCCGAGCCGTGGTATCGGATCCCGAGCCGCCGCGTGCACTTCAGTTTTCGCGTTGGGGCCGATATAGACCCACAGACCTTTGCCGCGCTGGGGCCCGCCCCGCAAGCCTCGCGCAAGCTAAACGATTATTTGCACTCTTACTTTATTAAGGAGCTCGCCGAAGATGAGCGATCTGAACACTCATAGCCTGATGCATGACATCAAACTGCTGATCATCGACGCCCTCGGCCTCGAAGACATCAGCGCCGACGACATCGGCGACGAGCAGACGCTGTTCGGCGAAGGCCTCGGCCTGGATTCCGTCGACGCGCTGGAACTGGGTCTGGCGATCCAGAAAAAATACGGCGTCAAGATCGATGCCGACGCCAAAGACACCCGTAACCATTTCACCAACGTGGCGAGCCTTGCGGCTTTCGTCACGGCAAAACAGGCAGCTTGAGACCGGACCATGCAAACTCGTGACGACATTTTCAACACCCTGCGCGATGCCCTGGTCGAGCTGTTCGAACTGGATCCGGCCCGTGTGAGCCTGGATTCCAACCTGTATCAGGATCTGGAAATCGACAGCATCGACGCCGTCGACCTGATCGATCACATCAAACGCCAGACCGGCAAGAAAATCGCCGCCGAGGAGTTCAAATCGGTGCGCACCGTCGGTGACGTGGTCGAGGCGGTCTACCGTCTGGTTCAACCGGCCGCATGAGCCGATTGATCGGCCTCGGCCTGCTGCTGGCCGGTCTGCTGTACCCCTTTGCGGTGTATTTCGGCATGGAGCACTTCGCTCCATGGCAGTTCGGTCTGCTGTTGGGCAGTTTGTGGCTGGCGCGGGCGCTGACCGGCGAGCGCAAGCCCGGCAGCCTGTGGATGGCGTGCGTGGCGATCGCGTTCTGTCTGTTGCTGGCGCTGTTCGACAGCCCGCTGTTGCTGCGCTGGTACCCGGTGCTGATCAGCGGCTTCATGCTGGCGCTGTTCAGCCTGAGCCTGAAATACGGCCCGCCGATGGTCGAGCGCCTGGCGCGCTTGCGTGAGCCGGAGCTGCCGGACATTGCGGTTCGCTATACGCGAAAGGTCACCGTGGCCTGGAGCGTGTTTTTCTTCTGCAACGGTTTGTGCGCCGCCCTCCTGACCCTGTGGGCGCCGCTGAATTGGTGGATGTTGTACACCGGCCTGATCTCCTATGGATTGATCGGCCTGATGTTTGCCATTGAATGGCTGATACGACAACGGGTAAGAGGCCGTACATGAATTGGATAAAACTTGAGCAGCTGTTGCTCAAGGCTGTGCCGGCACGGACGATCTGCGCTGCACCGGCACTCGATCACGCGCAACTGTGCGCACAGGCATTGAGTGTTGCCGCCGGCCTGCAAGCGCGAGGCGTGAAGCGTGTGGCTGTGCACCTGGAAGATGCCACTGCGCTGGCCATCGCGCTGCTGGGTGCATGGCGCGCGGGCGTCAGTGTGTTGTTGCCCTCGGACTTGCAAGTGCAAACCCGCCAGCGCTGGTCGGCTGAAGTCGACCTGTGGCTGACGGATCAAACCGATGACACTCAACTGAACGACCTTCGGCTGTCGCCATTACTCGCCGCCGAACTGGATCTCGATCAGTGCCAATTGAGCCTGTGCACGTCTGGCTCCAGCGGCGAGCCCAAGCGCATCGACAAGACCCTGCGCCAACTGGCCAATGAAGTCGAGGCGCTGGAGCAGTTGTGGGGCGCGGATCTCGGTGAGGCCTGCATCATCGGCAGCGTCGCCACCCAGCATATCTACGGTTTGCTGTTTCGCGTGCTATGGCCGTTGTGCGCCGGACGCTCGTTTGTAAGCAAGCAACTGGCCTTCCCGGAAGATTTGCAGCGCGCCAGCCGCGAGCATCCGGCTTACGCCTGGGTTGCCAGCCCGGCGCTGCTCAAACGCATGGGCGACAACCTCGACTGGCCGGCGCTGAGCGCTGTGCGCCGGGTGTTTTCCTCCGGCGGCGCGTTGCCGCTTGAAGCCGCGCAGAGCCTGCAACAACGCTTGCAGCAATGGCCGACGGAAATTCTCGGCAGCTCGGAAACCGGCGGCATCGCCTGGCGTCAGGGCGAACCCCTGTGGCAACCGTTCGCCGGTGTCGAACTGAATCAGGACAGCGACGGTGCGCTATTGATCGCCTCGCCCTACCTGCCCGCCGGCCATGTCGAACACACCGCCGATGCTGCGCGCATTGCCGCCGACGGGCGCTTCGAACTGCTCGGGCGTCTGGACCGGATCGTCAAACTCGAAGAAAAACGCATCTCTCTGCCCATGCTTGAACAAGCCTTGATTGCCCACGACTGGGTTGCTGAAGCGCGCTTGGGCGTGGTGCAGGAAAACCGTGCCTCGCTCGGTGCTCTGCTGGTGCTCAGCGAATCGGGGTTGTTTGCCTTGCGTGAGCACGGCCGCCGCAGCCTGACTGAAACCCTGCGCCAGCACCTGCGTCAGCATTGCGAGGCATTGGCTTTGCCACGGCGCTGGCGTCTGGTCCGGCAATTGCCGTTGAACAGTCAGGGCAAACTGCCTCAGGCCACTGTTGAAGCGCTGCTGCTGGCGCCGCGTCCGAAAGCGCCGGAAGTGCTGTCGCAGGTCGAGACTGAGGGTGAATGGAGCTTGCAATTGAGCGTGCCGGCGGATCTGGCTTATTTCAGTGGTCACTTTCCCAAAGCGCCGGTATTGCCGGGCGTGGTGCAGGTGGAATGGGCGCTGAATCTTGGGCGGCAGTTGCTGAATCTGAACGGGCCGTTTGCCGGGATGGAAGTGCTGAAGTTTCAGCAACTGGTGCGGCCCGGCGATGAAATCCAGTTGCACCTGCGTTTCGATCCGGAGCGCAGCAAGCTCTACTTTGCCTATCGCAATGACACGGCAACCTGTTCCAGCGGCCGAATCCTTTTGGATGTAGAGCATGATTGACCTTGGTGAGTGCTGCGCACTCAATCGCGAGCAGGCTCGCTCCCACAGGAATTACCGGCATGCATAATCCTTGTGCAGTGATCCCGGTCTACAACCACGAAACCGCGATCGGCACCGTGGTTGACGCCCTGCTTGCGCAACACCTGCCGTGCATTCTGGTGGACGATGCGAGTGAACCGTCCTGCGCCAAGGTCCTCGACGCACTGGCCGAGCGTGATGACGTGCATCTGGTGCGTCTCACCGCCAATCAGGGCAAGGGCGGCGCGGTGATGACCGGTCTGCGCGAAGCTTCGCTATTGGGCTTCACCCATGCGTTGCAGGTCGATGCCGACGGTCAGCACGACTTGCACGATGTGGCGCGTTTTGTCGCCGAATCCCGCGCGCATCCCGAGGCGATGGTCTGCGGTTATCCGCTGTTCGACGAGAGCGTGCCGAAAGGCCGTCTGTACGCGCGCTACCTGACCCACGTGATGGTCTGGATCAACACGCTGTCGTTGCAGATCCGCGACTCGATGTGCGGTTTTCGCGTCTATCCGCTGGCCCCGACGCTGGCGCTCATCGATTCGGCAAAAATCGGCAAACGCATGGACTTCGATTCGGACATTCTCGTGCGTCTGGCGTGGCGCAACCAGCCGATGCGCTGGCTGCAAACCAGCGTGCATTACCCGCTCGACGGCGTGTCGCACTTCCGCCTGTTCCACGACAATGCGCTGATTTCCAGCATGCACACGCGGCTGTTCTTCGGCATGTTGCTGCGCTTCCCGGCGATCCTCTGGCGGCGGTGGCGCGCATGACCGGCGAGACCGACAAGAAGCACTGGGCCGACCGCGAGGAACGCGGCAGTTTCCTGCTGATGAAATTCACCGCACTCGCCGCCAAAGTCCTCGGCCGACGCCTGCTCAGCCCGTTGCTGTACGGCATCGTCCTGTACTTTTTCCTGTTCGGCCGCACCGCACGGCGCAGTGCCTGGCAATACCAGCAGCGCCTGGCCGCATGGAGTCAGCGCGATGCGTTGCGCCCTACTCATTGGCGGGTGTTCGGTCAGTTCATGGCATTCGCCGATTCGATGCTCGACAAGCTCGACGTGTGGAACGGCAAGCTGCGCATCGAGCAGATCGAAATCATTGACCCGGCGCTGCTGCGCAATCAGTTGCGCGGCAGTCGCGGGCAATTGCTGGTCGGCGCGCACCTGGGCAATCTCGAAGTCTGCCGCGCACTGGCCGAGATCGGCGAAAAGGTCACCATGAACGTGCTGGTGCACACCAAGCACGCCGAGCAATTCAACCGCTTGCTCGGTGAAGCCGGGGCGACCAATCTGCGCCTGATTCAGGTCAGCGAACTCGACCCGGTGATCATGCTGCAACTGCACGAACGCCTTGAGCGCGGCGAGTGGCTGGCGATTGCCGGCGACCGCGTGCCGCTGCACGGCGGACGTAGCGTGACCGTGGACTTTCTCGGCCACCCGGCGCCGTTCCCGCAAGGTCCGTGGCTGCTCGCCGGTTTGCTCAAATGCCCGGTCAATCTGCTGATGTGCCTGAAACAGCCGGACGGCCACTATCGCCTGACCCTCGAACCCTTCGCTGACGCCGTGGTGTGGACACGCCGCGAGCGTGAGCAGGTCATTCATCAGTGGGCCACCCGCTATGCGCAGCGCCTGAGTCACTATTGCCTCGAAGCGCCGCAGCAATGGTTCAACTTTTACCCTTTCTGGAAGACCGATGACGACGCCAACCCATGAGCCGGTAACCTTCGGCGAACGCCCTTTGCGCATCGAAGACGTGCTGGCCCTGGCCAACCGTCAGGCGCCCGTGCAATTGCAGAGCGACGCCGACTATCGCGAGCGTATTGCCAAAGGCGCGCGGTTCCTCGATTCGTTGCTGGACAAGGAAGGCGTGATCTACGGCGTGACCACCGGTTACGGCGACTCCTGCGTGGTCGCGGTGCCGCTGCATCACGTAGAGGCGCTGCCGCGTCACCTCTACACCTTCCACGGTTGCGGCCTCGGCAAACTGCTCGACGCACAAGCGACCCGCGCGGTGCTGGCGGCACGTTTGCAGTCGCTGTGCCACGGCGTCTCCGGGGTGCGCGTGGAACTGCTCGAGCGTCTGCACGCATTTCTCGAATACGACATTCTGCCGTTGATTCCCGAAGAAGGTTCGGTCGGCGCCAGCGGCGATCTGACGCCGCTGTCCTACGTCGCCGCAACACTGTCCGGTGAGCGTGAAGTGATGTTCCGAGGTGAACGTCGTCAGTCAGCCGATGTGCATCGCGAACTCGGCTGGACACCGCTGGTGCTGCGCCCGAAAGAAGCCTTGGCGTTGATGAACGGCACAGCCGTGATGACCGGTCTCGCCTGCCTCGCTTTCGCTCGCGCTGATTACCTTCTGCAACTGGCCACACGCATCACCGCGCTCAACGTCGTCGCGCTGCAAGGCAATCCGGAGCACTTCGACGAACGCCTGTTCGCCACCAAACCGCACCCGGGGCAAATCCAGGTCGCCGCGTGGCTGCGCAAGGATCTGGCCATCGACGCGCCAACCGCGCCGCTGCATCGCTTGCAGGATCGCTATTCACTGCGCTGCGCGCCGCACGTGCTCGGCGTGTTGGCTGATAGCCTGAACTGGCTGCGTTCGTTCATCGAGACCGAACTGAACAGCGCCAACGACAACCCGATCATCGACGCTGAAGCCGAACGCGTGCTGCACGGCGGGCACTTCTACGGCGGCCACATCGCGTTCGCCATGGACAGCCTGAAAAACCTCGTGGCCAACGTCGCCGACCTGCTCGACCGGCAACTCGCCTTGCTGGTGGATGAGCGCTACAACCACGGTTTGCCGAGCAATCTGTCCGGCGCCCCGGCGGATCGGGCGATGATCAACCATGGCTTTAAAGCCGTGCAGATCGGCACCAGTGCCTGGACCGCCGAAGCCCTGAAAAACACCATGCCGGCCAGCGTGTTCTCGCGCTCCACCGAATGCCATAACCAGGACAAAGTGAGCATGGGCACCATCGCTGCTCGCGATGCGATCCGTGTGCTGGAGCTGACCGAACAGGTCGCCGCCGCTACCCTGCTCGCCGCCAACCAAGGCGTGTGGCTGCGTGCTCAGGCCGAAGATGCCCGGCCGTTGCCGCCATCGCTGGCGGCAATGCACGCAGAGCTGGCCACAGATTTCCCGCCGGTCATCGAAGATCGCGCGCTCGAAGGCGAACTGCGCCTGTGCCTGCAACGCATCGCCGCGCAACACTGGAGGCTGCATGCGTAGCGCCGGAGTGCTTCACGCTGACACGGAAATCCTCGTGCCGTTTTTCGACGTCGACACCATGCACGTGGTTTGGCACGGCCATTACGTCAAATACCTGGAAGTGGCGCGTTGCGCGCTGCTCGACAAGATCGGCCACAACTACACGCACATGGTCGAGTCCGGTTTCGCCTGGCCGATCATCGATCTGCAACTGCGTTACGTGCGCGGCGCGGTGTTCGGTCAGCGCCTGAATGTGCGCGCCAGTCTGGTCGAGTGGGAAAACCGTCTGAAGATCAATTACCTGATCACCGACCTGCACAGCGGCGAGCGGCTGACCCGCGCCAGCTCAGTGCAAGTCGCCGTCGAAGTCAGCAGCCGTGAGATGCAACTGGCTTCGCCGAAGGTCTTCACCGATGCCGTGGAAAGGATGCTGCGATGAATGTTTTGCTTAAAAGCCTGAGCGTATTGGCGCTGCTGACGATGTCAGCGCTGGCCAACGCCTTCGACCTGCAACAGCTCAGCGCACAACTGGCGAAACCGGACGTGATTCACGGCCAGTTCATCCAGGAAAAACACCTGCGCGCCCTGCCGCAGCCGCTGCTCAGCAAGGGCAGTTTCGTTCTCGCGAAAAACCATGGCCTGCTCTGGCTGCTGAAAACGCCGCTGAAGCAGGATTACCGCATCACCGCCAAAGGCATCGCCCGGCGTAACGACAACGGCTGGCAATTGCTGCCAAACAAGAGTGCCGGTGCCGAGCAAAACCGTTTGTTCCTCGCCGTGTTGCAAGGTGACAGCAGTGGCTTGCAGCGCGATTTCGAACTGGCCCTGAGCGGCGATGCACAACAGTGGAAACTGACCCTGACCCCGCGTTCGCTGCTGCTCAAGCAGGTGTTCAATCAGATCAACATCGACGGCGGCACGCTGGTGCAAACCATCGAACTGCTGGAAACCCAGGGCGACAGCACTGTGCTGCGCATGCAGGACAGCACCGCTGGCCAACCGTTGAGTGACGCGGAGCAACATGACTTTGCCGAGTGAACGCAGGCTGCCCTGGCTGTTCTTGATTCTGCTGCTGGCCGTCGGCGCGCTGGCCGGTTGGCAATGGCGCGACGGTGCACCGCTGTCGGCGAACTTGATGGAGCTGGTCCCAGGTACTCACCCGGATGCCCTCGAACAGCGCGCCGAACAGCGCATGCAGGAGCCGCTCAACCGCGAAATGCTGGTACTGGTCGGTCATGCCGAGCGCCAGCAAGCCGTGGCCATGGCGCAGACGCTGGGCGAGCAATGGCAGGCCAGCGGCCTGTTCGAAAAAGTCCAGTGGAACCTGCAAGCGGACCTCCCCGCCCTGCGCACGCAACTGCTGCAAGGGCGACTGGCGATGTTGTCAGCCGATGATCGGCAACTGTTGGTCGAGCATCCCGACGCGTTCATCCAACAACGCGTGCAAGCCTTGTTTGACCCGTTCACCGGATTCAGCCTGGTGCCGAGCCAGGACGACTGGCTGGGCCTGACCGGGCGTATCCAGAACAGTCAGCCGCAGCACGGTTCGGTACAACTGGACATCGGCAGCGGCGCGTTGATCGCCGATGCCGACGGCAAGAGTTGGGTGTTGCTGCGGGCACGCACCACCGGCAATGCCTTCGATATGAACCTGCCGCTGCAAGTGGCGGACCTTCTTCAGCATAGCCGTGAGCAAGCGGCAAAATCCGACGTACAGTTGCTGGCTGCCAGCGGTTTGCTGTACGCGGCCAACGGTCAGCAGCAAGCGACTCGCGAGATGACCTGGGTCGGTGGTGGCGCCACCGTCGGCATTCTGCTGTTACTGCTGTTGGCGTTTCGCCGCTGGCGCGTGTTGCTGGCGTTCGTGCCGGTGCTGGTCGGCATGTTATTCGGCGCGGTGGCGTGCGTGGCGCTGTTCGGCCACATGCATGTGATGACGCTGGTGCTCGGTTCCAGCCTGATCGGCGTGGCCGTGGATTACCCGCTGCACTATCTGTCGAAGAGCTGGAGCCTCAAACCGTGGCGCAGTTGGCCAGCCTTGCGCCTGACCGTGTCCGGGCTGACCCTGAGCCTGATCACCAGCGCCATCGGTTATCTGGCGCTGGCGTGGACGCCGTTTCCGGCACTGACGCAAATCGCCGTGTTCTCCGCCGCCGGGTTGCTCGGTGCCTATCTGTCGGCCGTGTGCCTGTTGCCGGCACTGCTGAACAACCTTGAACTGCGGCCGGCGCAATGGCCGTTGCGTCTGGCCGAACGCTTGGTCAACCTGCGCGAAAAACTTCTGGAACGCGTACGCACGCCGGTATTGCTGGCGCTGCTGATCGCCTTCTGCGCGGGCGGCCTGGTGCAACTGCAAAGCAAAAACGATATTCGCCAATGGGTCGGTGCGCCGCAGCATCTGACCGATGAAGCGCAAACCATCGCGCGTATCACCGGCTATCAGCCGACCAGTCAGTTCTTCCTCGTGCGTGCCGACAATCAGCAACAATTGCTGGAGCGTCAGGCCGCGCTGAGCGAGCGTCTGCAGCAACTGGTCAACCTCGACAAGTTGCAGGGCTATCTGGCCCTCGATCAACTGGTCAGCCCACCGAATCAGCAAGAACAGGTGCGGCAGGCGCTGAACAAACTGCCGCAGTACTGGCAGCCACTGCTCGACCTCGGCGTGCCACTCGCCGCCCTGCAAAGCGAACTGCAACAGTTGCAGACCGTGCCCGCCGAAGACATCGACGCAGCATTGGCCGGTCCACTCGGCGAGCCGTATCGCACGCTCTGGCTCGGCGCCACCGAAGACGGCGTGGCAGCAATGACCAGTCTGCAAGGCCTGAACAACCCGGCGCTGTTGCGCGTGCAAGCGCTGGACTTGCCGGGGGTAATGCTGGTCGATCGTCTCGGTGAATTGAACGAGGTTTTCGCCGCGACGCAGATCAGCGCCGCTGAACTGAAACTCGCTTCCTGCGCGTTGATCGTACTGGTGCTGATGCTGCCGTTCGGTCTCGGCGGTGCGCTGCGCATCGTCGCCCTGCCGTTGCTCGCCGCGTTGTGCAGCCTCGCCAGTCTGGGCTGGCTCGGTCAACCGCTGACGCTGTTCAGCCTGTTCGGCCTGCTGCTGGTGACGGCGATCAGCGTCGATTACGCGATTCTCATGCGTGAACAGGTTGGCGGCGCGGCGGTGAGCCTGCTCGGCACCTTGCTCGCGGCTGTGACGACGTGGTTGTCGTTTGGGTTGCTGGCGGTGTCCAGCACACCGGCGGTGAGTAATTTCGGCCTGTCGGTGAGCCTCGGCCTCGCGTTCAGCTTCATGCTCGCACCGTGGGCCGGGCGCCACGAACACCGTGCGACAGTTGCGGAGCCGGCAGCATGATGGTCGTCGCCTTCTGGCTGATGGCGCTGGCATTGTTCGCCGTGGCCACACGCGTCGGTCGCCACTTCGGCCTGATCCCGATTGTCAGCCAATTGCTGCTGGCGAGCTTCGGTTTGCCGCTGCTGATGTACTTCTGGGTCGAACCGGGCTGGCAGCTCAGCGGCGCTGAACTGATCGCGCCAGACTGGCTGAAAAACCTCTACAGCCTGAGTTTCGCCTTGCTGCTCGGGCATATTCTCAGCGATGTGATCGATCTGAAACTGGATCGGCAGAGTGTGAAAATCGCCGTGCCGAGTTTCGCCGTGCCGTTCACTTGCGGCTTGGCGGCGGCTTACTGGCTACTGCCAACGCAACCGTGGCTCAACTCGCTGGCCATAGGCCTGGTGTTCGCGATCACTGCGATCCCGGTGCTGTACCTGTATTTGCGCCACATCGATTACCCGCCCGCCGCCACCCGGCGTCTGGTGCAAACCGCGATCCTGATCGATCTGACCTGCTGGACGCTGTTCGGTCTGGCGCAGGGCAGCCTGCACTTGAGCAGTTTGCTGTTGCCGCTGGGCCTCGCCTGTGTGCCAGTGTTGCTGCATCTGTTGCGTGTGCGCCGACCGCTGACCTACAGCCTCAGTTTCTTCGCGCTGCTGGTGATGGCCGAGCATTACAAACTCAACGCGCTGATCTTCGGCATCGGTTATCTGCTGTGCATGGCCGCGCTGAAAGTGCCGCTGATGCTGCCGCTGCCGGCGCGCTGGATGAGCCGCTTGCAAACGTGGATCGCCATTCCGCTGATCCTCACGTTCGGCATCGTCCAGATCGATGTGCACAGCGCACTCGCCAGCCTCGGCGCGGCGCAATGGGCGGCGCTGTTGCTGTTGCCGATTGCCAGTAAACTGCTCGGCAACTGGCTCGGTCTCGGCTGGGCTGGCGCCTCGTTCGAGGGCGCCAGCCGCTGGCGCGAAAGCGTGTTGCTGAACATTCGTGGCCTCAGCGAAATCGTCTTTCTCAATCTGCTCTTGCAACAACAACTCATCACCCCGGCGCTGTACTTCGCGCTGATGTTGATGGGCCTGATCGCGACGCTGCTACCGGCCCTGATCGGCCTGCATCGCGCACCTTTGAATCTGCAACATCCTTTGCCCCGGAGTTCACGTGCCAATCGTTGAAATGGAATCCCGTCAGGTCGTGATCATCGGTGCCGGTCCGTCCGGCGCCATCGCCGCCGCGCTGCTCAAGCGCAAGGGCCACGATGTGCTGGTGATCGAGCGTCAGCATTTTCCGCGCTTTTCCATCGGTGAAAGCCTGCTCAGCCATTGCCTGGATTTCGTCGAAGAAGCCGGCATGCTCGACGCCGTCAACGCCGCCGGCTTCCAGCGCAAGACCGGCGCCGCATTCGCCTGGGGCGAGCGTTACAGCGCCTTCGATTTCGGTGACACCTTTACCGGCGGCAAGCCGACCACGTTCCAGGTGCAACGCGCCGACTTCGACAAACTGCTGGCCGATCAAGCGACATTGCAAGGTGCTGAAATCCGCTACGGCGATGCCATCGTCAGCGTCGATTTCGAGCGGACGAAACCGCAGTTGGATGTGCGCAGCGAGGATGGCAGCGAGTATCGCGTCGAAGCGGATTTCGTCCTCGATGCCAGCGGCTACGGTCGTGTGCTGTCACGCTTGCTGGATCTGGAAGCGCCATCGAATTTCCCGGTGCGTCAGGCGGTGTTCACCCACGTCGAAGATCACATCAACAACCCGGCATTCGACCGCGAAAAAATTCTCGTCACTACCCATCCGGAACATCGCGACATCTGGTTCTGGACGATCCCGTTCAGCAACGGTCGCTGCTCGGTGGGAGTGGTCGCCGCCGAGGAACATTTCAACGGCCGTGACAGCGATCTGGATGCCTGCCTGCGCAGCTTTATCGCCGAGACCCCAAGCCTTGCCGGCGTGCTGAACAATGCTGTGTGGGACACCCCGGCGCGCACCCTCGGCGGCTACGCGGCCAATGTGAAAACCCTGCACGGCCCAGGCTTCGCGCTGCTGGGTAACGCGGCGGAATTTCTCGACCCGGTGTTTTCCTCCGGCGTGACCATCGCCATGCGCTCGGCGAGCATGGCCGCGGCAGTGCTGCACCGTCAGTTGCAGGGTGAAACGGTCGACTGGCAAAGCGAATTCGCCGAGCCATTGAAGCGCGGGGTCGACACCTTCCGTTGCTACGTCGAGGGCTGGTACGCCGGCACCTTTCAGGACGTGATTTTCTACGAAGACAGCCAGGCGGAAATCCGTCGGATGATCTGCTCGATCCTCGCCGGTTACGCCTGGGATGAACGCAACCCGTTCGTCAGCGAAGCGCGTCGCCGCTTGAAGATGATTTCCGAACTCTGTGCACAGGACGCCCCATGAATTACTTGAGCGACAGCTATGTCGAGGAGACCCGTTTCGGTTTCTGGTTCCTGCGCAGCCACACCTGGCAGCACCATGTATTGCGCGTGGCAATCAATGATTTGCGCGGGCTGTTCAGCGAGTCGTTGCCGCAAAACCCGGTGCTGCTGGATGCCGGCTGCGGTCAGGGCAAGTCGTTCGCTCATCTGCGCCAGACCTTCGCCCCGCAGCACCTGATTGGTGTTGATGCCGACCCGCACAGCCTTGAACTCAGTGCCGAGGAAGCGGCGCGTCTGGGCCTCGATGTGGAACTGATCGGCAGTGATTGCGCGACGCTCAATGTGCCGGACGCCAGCGTTGATCTGCTGTTCTGTCATCAGACCTTTCATCATCTGGTCGAGCAGGAAAAGGCCCTGGCCGAGTTTTATCGGGTGCTGAAACCGGGTGGTTATCTGCTGTTCGCCGAGTCCACCGAGGCATACATTGATACCTGGGTGATCCGCTGGCTGTTCCGTCATCCGATGCATGTGCAGAAGAGTGCGGGGCAGTATCTTGAGATGATTCGCGGGCAGGGGTTTGAGTTCGCCGAGAAGAATGTCTCCTACCCGTATCTGTGGTGGAGCCGCTCGAAGGATTTTGGGTTGCTGGAGCGGTTCGGGTTGCGCAAGCCGAAACCGTTCGGGCAGCGTGAGGAAACGCTGGTCAACGTGGTCGCGCGCAAACCGCTGCAAGGTACTTTCTGATGCACAGCGATCGACCTGCACACCCGAAACCCTGTGGGAGCTGGCTTGCCAGCGATAGCGGTGTGTCAGTCAACAAAAATGCTCGATGTGCCGACGCCATCGCTGGCAAGCCAGCTCCCACAAGGTTTGTGACGTGGCTAATGTTGGTGGTATTTGTCCTCCTGAGCGCATGCGCCAGCCAGGCGCCGTTGCCGGCGGGCAATCCAACACTCCCGCTGCCGCTGCAACTGCACATCGAACGCCAGCAAGCCGACCAACGTCAGGACTGGCTACTGGTGATTCAACGCGAAGGCCCCGGCATCCGCTGGTCGATGATGGACCCGCTGGGCATCCCGCAGGCCCGCCAACAATTGATCGACGGCCGTTGGCAAGCCGATGGCCTGCTGCCACCGAATCCGGAGGCGCGGGAACTGTTCGCCGCGCTGTTGTTCGCCCTGACCCCGGCCGGCGAATTGCTGCGCAACTATCCCGGCGCGCAACAACAGGCCGGGCAACGCTCCCTGCCGGCGCGTTGGGAAATCCACTATGCACAACCGTTGAGCTTCGAATTGAACCTGCCCCAAGGCCCGCACTATCGCGTTTCCCCGCTCGGTGAGCCGACGCCATGACTGCTTACCTGAATGCCCTCGGCGTGATCTGCTCGCTGGGCCGCGACAAATCAGAAGTCGCGCAAAACCTGTTCGCCGGCGACTGTTCGGGCATGCGCCGCGAGTCCGGCTGGGTGGCGGAACGTGAAATCCCGGTAGCGGCCGTACGCGGTGATCTGGCGCCGATTCCCGCCGAGCTCGCCGAGCAAAGCAGCCGCAACAACCAGCTGTTGCTCGAAGCCGCGTTGCAGATTCGCGACGACATCTATCAAGCGATCCGCACCTACGGCCGCGAACGCATCGGCGTGGTGCTCGGCACCAGCACTTCGGGTATCGACGAGGCCAGCCGAGGCCTGGCGCACTACATTCGTGACCAGCGGTTTCCGGCGCAATACGATTACCGTCAGCAAGAGCTCGGTGCGCCAGCGAATTTCCTCGCCGACTGGCTGCAACTGAGCGGCCCGGCCTATGTGATTTCCACGGCCTGCACGTCCAGCGCCCGCGCCCTGATGAGCGCGCAACGCCTGCTCGACCTGGGCCTGTGCGATGCCGTGCTGTGTGGCGGTGTCGACAGTCTGTGCAAGCTGACACTCAATGGGTTTTCCTCGCTGGAAGCCGTGTCGAACGAACGCTGCAACCCTTTTTCAGCCAACCGCAACGGCATCAACATCGGCGAAGCGGCGGTGTTGTTCGTGATGAGCAAGCAGCCAGGTGAAGGCCCGGCCATCGCTCTGCTCGGGGCGGGTGCCAGCTCCGACGCGCACCACATCTCCGCGCCGGAACCCAGCGGTCGTGGCGCCCTGCAAGCGATGCGCAAAGCCTTGAGCCGTGCACAACTGCAAGCCGCGCAAATCCATTATCTGAACCTGCACGGCACCGCGACCCAACACAACGACGCCATGGAAAGTCTGGCCGTTGCCACGCTGTTCCCCGAGGGCGTGGCCTGCTCGTCGACCAAACCCATGACCGGCCACACCCTCGGCGCGGCCGGCGCGCTGGAAGCGGCGTTTTGCTGGTTGAGTCTGAGCGCCGCCAACCGAGCTCACGCCTTGCCACCGCACCTCTGGGATGGCCAGGCCGACCCCGCCCTGCCGCTGCTGAAATGGGTGACCACCGGCGAACGCCTGACGTCCATTGCACCCCGCTACCTGATGAGCAACTCGTTTGCCTTCGGCGGCAACAACGTCAGCCTGATTATCGGAGACGCCCCATGACTACCTGGCCGCTCGCCGAACTGCTGCCCCACGCGGGCGACATGATCCTGATCGACAACGTCCTCAGTTTCGACGATGAGCAGATTTACACGCGTCTCACGGTCAAGCCTGATGGCCTGTTCAATCTGCCCGACGGCAGCTTGCCAGCCTGGGTCGGCGTTGAGCTGATGGCGCAGAGCGTCGCCGCGTTTGCCGGTTGTCACGCGCGACAGCAGGGCAATCCGGTGGCGTTGGGGTTCCTGCTCGGCACGCGCAAATTCCAGTGCAACGTCGACGCGTTTCCCGCCGGCAGCGAACTGACCATTCATGGCATTCGCTCGCTGGAAGATGACAATGGCATGGGCGTTTTCGAATGCCATATCAACGCCCCCGGCATCGAAGCGACTGCCCGGTTGAATGTGTTCCGGCCGCCTGCAGCGGCTGATTATCTTGTGCAAAAAAAGGAGTCGAAGGATGACTGAATCGGTACTGGTCACCGGCTCCAGCCGAGGCATCGGCCGCGCCATTGCCTTGCGTCTGGCTCAGGCCGGGCATGACATCGTCCTGCATTGCCGCAGCGGCGTAGCCGAAGCGCAAAGCGTTCAGGTTGAAATCGAAGCGTTGGGGCGCAAGGCGCGCATTCTGCAATTCGACGTCGCCGACCGCGAAGCCTGCAAAACCATTCTCGAAGCCGACGTTGAAAGCCACGGCGCCTATTACGGCGTGGTGTTGAACGCCGGGCTGACCCGCGACGGCGCGTTCCCCGCGCTGAGCGACGACGATTGGGACGTGGTGTTGCGTACCAATCTCGATGGTTTCTACAACGTCCTGCACCCGGTGATGATGCCGATGATCCGCCGCCGCGCCGCTGGTCGCATTGTCTGCATCACTTCGGTGTCGGGATTGATCGGCAATCGCGGCCAGGTCAATTACAGCGCTTCGAAGGCCGGGGTGATCGGCGCGGCAAAGGCGTTGGCGATCGAGCTGGGCAAGCGCAAAATCACGGTGAACTGCGTCGCGCCGGGCCTGATCGACACGGCGATGCTCGATGAAAACGTGCCGGTGGAGGAATTGATGAAGATGATCCCCGCGCAACGCATGGGCACGCCTGAAGAGGTGGCCAGTGCGGTGAATTTCCTGATGTCGGCGGAAGCCTCGTACATCACCCGCCAGGTCCTGGCGGTCAACGGAGGCTTGTGCTGATGAAGCGCGTCGTCGTCACCGGCATGGCCGGCATCACCTCGCTGGGCAGCGACTGGCAGACCATCGCCGGCAACTTCGCGGCCAACCGCAGCGGCATTCGCCGGATGGACGAGTGGGATCGCTTCAGCGAACTCAACACGCGCCTGGCCGGCCCAATCGATGATTTCGTCGTCCCGGCGCACTGGACGCGCAAGCAACTGCGCAGCATGGGCCGGGTGTCGCGTCTTGCCGTTGGTGCGGCGGAACAGGCCCTCGCCGACGCCGGCCTGCTCGGCGATCCATCGATCAAGGATGGCCGCATGGGCGTGGCCTGCGGCTCGTCCACCGGCAGCACCGACGAGATCAAGGCGTTCGGCAACATGCTGCTTAACTCGGTGGCCGAAGGGCTGAACGCCAACTCCTACGTGCGGATGATGCCGCATACGACCGCCGCCAATATCAGCATCTTCTTCGGCCTCACCGGGCGCTTGATCCCGACGTCCAGCGCCTGCACCAGCGGCAGCCAGGGCATCGGTTACGCCTACGAGGCAATCAAGTTCGGTCGTCTGCCATTGATGCTCGCCGGCGGCGCCGAAGAGCTCTGTCCGACCGAGGCCATGGTCTTCGATGCGCTCTATGCCACCAGCCTGAAAAACGATGCGCCGCAGACCAGTCCACGTCCGTACGACAAGGGCCGCGACGGTCTGGTGATCGGTGAAGGCGGCGGCATGCTGGTGCTTGAAGAGCTGGAGCATGCGCTGACACGCGGCGCGCACATCCACGCCGAGATCGTCGGTTTCGGCAGCAACGCCGACGGCCAGCACACCACCCGCCCGGAGCAAGTCACCATGCGCCGCGCAATGGAACTGGCGCTGGAAGACGCCGGGCTCACGCCTGACGCGATTGGCTATGTGAACGGCCACGGCACCGCGACCGAACAAGGCGACATCGCCGAAACCCTGGCCACCAGCAGCCTGTTCGGTGCCCGCATGCCGATCAGCTCGCAGAAGAGTTTCCTCGGCCACACATTGGGTGCCTGCGGTGCGCTGGAGTCGTGGTTCAGCATCGAGATGATGAACCGCGACCTGTACGTGCACACCTTCAACCTCGACGAGGTCGACCCGCACTGCGGCCCACTCGATTACCTGCGCGGCGAATTCCGCCAGATGCACCACGACTACGTGATGAACAACAATTTCGCCTTTGGTGGCGTCAACACCTCGTTGATTTTCCGCCGCTGGCCGCAACCGAATTAATCCAGGTCAAGGAGACCTCCATGCACTTCAAAAAACTCGCTGTCGCCACCCTGCTGCTCTGCGCCCTGCCTGCGGTCAGCCAGGCCCGTGACACGGCGGTTTACCTGCCGTTCGACAAAGCCGTTGCCGAAGCGACCCGCTCGGGCAAAATCGATGGCAGCGTGAAGTTCTACCTGGCCGGCAACACCCCGGCCGGCAAAGTCACCGTGGTCAGCCCCGGCGCCGTGACCAACAAGAAAACCAACGCCTTCAACAAGTCCGACACAGAGGCCTGCGAATGGGTCGTTCAGTCGGCCATCATCAGCCTCCACCAAGCGGCAAAAAACACCGGCGCCAACGCCGTGACCAACATCGTCAGCTTCTACAAGAGCAACGAGCGCAAGGATGCGCAGACCTACGAATGCCACGCGGGCGCGATCATGGCCGGTGTTGCGTTGAAGGGTGATCTGGCCAAGGTTCAGTAACCGCCAGAAAAGACAAGGGCGCCATTCGGCGCCCTTTTTATTTGTGGTGATCAAGCAGCATCTACACTCGTTGGAGCCGGCCATCACACGCCGCCTGCCAGAACAGCGAGCCCAATCGGTCGAGCACTCGCGGTTCCCTTTCACCGTCAAGGAGATGACCATGCAAGTGAAAGCCCTGATCGCCGCCGCGCTTTTCGCTCTGTTGCCGAGCGCCAGCCATGCCACCAACCTCATGTACATGCCATTCGAAAACGTGCTGTCAGACGCGATTCGCGCCGGCCGACTGGATGGCAGTGTGAAGTTTTATCTGCTCGGCAATGGGCCCCAGGGCACTCAGCAGTTGCTGCGCCGGGATGTGATTAGCGATCTGAGTACCAACGGTTTCAACAAGAGCGATCACGATTCCTGCGAATGGGTATTGCAGTCAAATCTGATCAAGTTGCAGGCCGATGCCAAGCGGGTCGGGGCGAATGCGGTGGTCAATATCGTCAGTTATTACGACCAGCATGTACGCAAGGATTTGAATACGTATGAGTGCCGGGCGGGGATTTTTGTCACGCGGGTGGTGTTGAAGGGGGATCTGGTGCGGTTGCCCTGAGGGCGGTGGTGTTTGAGCGGACGCCTTCGAGCAGGCTCGCTCCCACCCTGGAATGCGTTCCCCCTATGGGAGCGAGCCTGCTCGCGAATTGATTGCGCAGCCATCACACCTTTGAAGGTTCCACCTTGCGCGTGAGCAATTCGACAAACGCCTTGGCCATCGGTGATTTCTGATCCTTGCGCTGCACCAGCCATACCGCCGACACCGCCTCCGGATCGAGCAGCGGTCGATAGACCACGCCGTCGATGCGCATTCTTTGATAGGACGCCGGCAACACCGAAACCCCCAACCCCGCTGCGACCAGACCGATGATGGTCATCGCCTCGCCCGCCTCCTGGGCGAAGTGCGGGCTGAACCCTGCGTCGCGCGCCAGACTGAGCAATTGCGCATACAACCCGCTGCCGTAACTGCGCGGAAAGAACACGAACGGCTCCAGCGCCAGCGCCGAGAGGAACAACCCTTCTTCACTGCCCTGCGCCAGCGGATGCTTGGAACCGAGCACCGCGACCAATGGCTCACGCATCAACTCCACCACACTCAACGAATCCGGCAGGCCCAGCGGACGCATGATACCGACCTCGATCGACTCATCCACCAGACCTTCGGCGACTTGCGTGCTGCTCATCTCACGCAGGTTGAGGTGCACCGCCGGAAAGCGCTGACGAAAGGAAAAGATCGCCTGCGGAATGGTCGAATTGAAAGGCGCCGACGAGGTGAAACCAATCTTCAACTCCCCCAACTCCCCGAGTTGCGCACGCCTGGCCACATCCGCCGCTTTATCAACCTGCGCCAGCACCAATCGCGCCTCTTCGAGAAACAATCGACCGGCCTCACTCAGCTCGACCCGACGATTGGTCCGTTCGAATAACCGCGCACCAACCTCTTGCTCCAGCGCCTGAATCTGCTGACTCAGCGGCGGCTGAGAAATGCCCAGCACCTGTGCGGCGCGGCCGAAGTGCAGTTCTTCGGCGACGGCGATGAAGTAGCGCAGATGACGCAATTCCATGGAAACCCCATTAGGTCGTTAAAGCTATCAAACAGGTCGAACAATATATTGGATAGAAACATTAGCCAGCTATATGATTTTTTCATTGCCTGCCTGGCCGTGCCCTCCGAGGTCTGAAGTGAAAACTGCTGTCGCCCCCCTTGCCCATGAAGTCCCGCCCGCGGCGGCGGACGATGTCGTCGCCGAGCTGCAAGAGATCTACATCGAAAAAGGCACGCCGATGTTCATGCGCACGGTGCTGGCGCTGTTCAGCGGCGGCTTCGCGACGTTTGCCTTGCTGTACTGCGTGCAGCCGATGATGCCGCTGTTGTCCCACGAGTACGGGATCAACGCGGCACAGAGCAGCCTGATCCTCTCGGTGGCCACCGGCATGCTCGCCATCGGTCTGCTGATCACCGGGCCGATTTCCGACCGGGTCGGACGCAAACCGGTGATGGTTACCGCACTTTTCGCAGCGGCGCTGTGCACCATGGCCAGCGCAATGATGCCGAGCTGGGAAGGCGTGCTGATCATGCGTGCGCTGATCGGGCTGTCGTTGAGCGGTCTGGCAGCGGTGGCGATGACCTATTTGAGTGAAGAAATTCACCCGCAACACATTGGCCTGGCGATGGGTTTGTACATCGGCGGCAACGCGATTGGCGGGATGAGCGGGCGCTTGATCACCGGCGTGTTGATCGACTTCGTCAGCTGGCACACGGCGATGCTGGTAATCGGCGGTCTGGCGATGATTGCCGCAGCGGTGTTCTGGAAGATCCTCCCGGAATCGCGCAACTTCCGTTCACGCTCGCTGCACCCGCGCAGCCTGCTGGACGGTTTCACCATGCACTTTCGTGATGCCGGTCTGCCGCTGTTGTTTCTGGAGGCGTTCGTGCTGATGGGCGCGTTTGTAACGCTGTTCAACTACATCGGTTATCGCCTGCTGGCCGCACCGTACAACCTTGATCAGGTGTTTGTCGGCCTGCTTTCGGTGGTGTACCTGTCGGGGATCTACAGCTCGGCGAAGATCGGTTCGCTGGCGGACAAACTGGGCCGACGCAAAGTGCTGTGGGCGACGATTGCACTGATGTTTGCCGGCCTGGCCTTGACCATGTTCACGCCGCTGTTGCTGGTGATTGTCGGCATGTTGATTTTCACCTTTGGCTTCTTTGGCGCGCACTCGGTGGCGAGTAGCTGGATCGGCCGCCGCGCGACCAAAGCCAAGGGGCAAGCGTCGTCGTTGTATCTGTTCAGCTATTACGCCGGATCGAGCATTGCCGGCACGGCGGGCGGGGTGTTCTGGCATCTGGGCGGCTGGAATGGCATCGGCCTGTTTATTGGTGCGCTGTTGCTGATCGCGCTGCTGGTGGCATTGAAGCTGGCGAAGTTGCCGCCGCTCGGTGGCGTAAAAGCCTGACACAAAACCCAATGTGGGAGCGAGCTTGCTCGCGAAGGCGATGGATCAGCAACATTTGCATCAACTGACCCAATGCTTTCTCGAGCAAGCTCGCTCCCACAGTGGATCTGTGTCTGACATTGAATTGTGCAAACAAAAACGCCCGGCATTTAGCCGGGCGTTTTTTATGGTGCGGCGATCACTCGTGATACTGCGCCGACAACTCATGCACCGCACGCAGGAACGCACCGGCATGCTCCGGATCCACCTCAGGGGTGATGCCGTGGCCAAGGTTGAACACGTGGCCGCTACCCTTGCCGTAGCTGGCCAGAATGCGCCCGACTTCGGTGCGGATCGCTTCCGGTTTGGCGTAGAGCACGGTCGGGTCCATGTTGCCTTGCAGGGCAACCTTGTCGCCGACACGGGCGCGGGCGTTGCCGATGTCGCAGGTCCAGTCCAGGCCCAATGCGTCAGCGCCAGCCTCGGCGATGCTTTCCAGCCACAGGCCGCCGTTTTTGGTGAAGAGGATCACCGGCACTTTGCGACCGTCGTGTTCGCGGATCAGGCCGCTGACGATTTTCTTCATGTAGGCCAGCGAGAACTCCTGATACGCCGCCGCCGACAGGTTGCCGCCCCAGGTGTCGAAGATCTGCACCGCTTGCGCACCGGCCATGATCTGGCCGTTGAGGTACGAGGTCACCGACTGCGCCAGTTTGTCCAGCAGCAGGTGCATGGCTTGCGGGTTGTCGTAGAGCATCGCCTTGGTCTTGCGGAAGTCTTTCGACGAGCCGCCTTCGACCATGTAGGTGGCGAGGGTCCACGGGCTGCCGGAGAAACCGATCAGCGGCACACGACCGTTGAGCTCGCGACGGATGGTGCTGACCGCGTCCATCACATAGCCGAGGTCTTTGTGCGGATCAGGGATCGGCAGGGCCTCGATGTCAGCCAGGGTGCTGACGACTTTCTTGAAGCGCGGGCCTTCACCGGTCTCGAAGTACAGGCCCTGGCCCATGGCATCGGGGATGGTGAGGATGTCGGAAAACAGGATCGCCGCGTCCAGTTGTGGATAACGGTCGAGCGGTTGCATCGTGACTTCGCAGGCGAATTCCGGATTCATGCACAGGCTCATGAAATCACCGGCCTGGGCGCGACTGGCGCGGTACTCCGGCAGGTAGCGGCCGGCCTGACGCATCATCCACACCGGGGTGACGTCAACGGGTTGCTTGAGCAGGGCGCGGAGGAAACGGTCGTTCTTCAGGGCAGTCATGTCGGCATCCGGAAAAAAAGTGCGGGCATTTTCTCAGAGCGCGACGCAAAAGGCACGGATACAGGTCAGCCTTTTGTCTATCGGGTCAATTTATTGCGCTGGAACACCGACTTTGTAACACCAAAAAACACTGTGGGAGCTGGCTTGCCAGCGATGCAGACAACTCGATTTATCAGGTAAACCAAGGTGATGCTATCGCTGGCAAGCCAGCTCCCACAGGTATTGCATTGCAGTCAGCTAGACGGGATTAGACGCCCAGGTAGTCGAGGATCCCTTCGGCAGCATTGCGCCCTTCGAAGATCGCCGTCACCACCAGGTCGGAACCGCGCACCATGTCGCCACCGGCAAAGATTTTCGGATTGCTGGTCTGGTGCTTGTACTGGCCTTGCTCAGGCGCAACGACGCGGCCCTGGCTGTCAGTCTGGATTTCGAACTGCTCGAACCACGGCGCCGGGCTCGGGCGGAAACCGAAGGCGATGACCACGGCGTCGGCCGGGATGATCTCTTCGGAACCCGGGATCGGCTCTGGGCTGCGACGGCCACGGGCGTCGGGTTCGCCGAGACGGGTCTCGACCACCTTCACGCCTTCAACCTTGTCTTCACCGACGATGGCGATCGGCTGGCGGTTGTAGAGGAATTTCACGCCTTCTTCCTTGGCGTTCTTCACCTCTTTGCGCGAGCCGGGCATGTTCGCTTCGTCACGACGATAGGCGCAGGTCACCGACTTGGCGCCCTGACGTATCGAGGTACGGTTGCAGTCCATCGCCGTGTCGCCGCCGCCGAGAACCACAACCTTCTTGCCTTTCATGTCGACGAAATCTTCCGGCGACTTTTCAAAGCCCAGGTTGCGGTTGACGTTGGCAATCAGGAAGTCCAGCGCGTCATAAACGCCCGGCAGATCCTCACCGGCAAAACCGCCCTTCATGTAGGTGTAAGTGCCCATGCCCATGAACACCGCATCGTATTCGGCGAGCAGTTGTTCCATGGTCACGTCTTTGCCGACTTCGGTATTGAGACGGAACTCGATGCCCATGCCGGTGAAGACTTCGCGGCGATTGCTCAGCACGGTCTTTTCCAGCTTGAACTCGGGGATGCCGAAGGTCAGCAAGCCACCGATTTCGGGGTTCTTGTCGAACACCACCGGAGTCACACCGCCGCGTACCAGCACGTCGGCACAACCCAGACCCGCCGGGCCTGCGCCGATGATCGCAACACGTTTGCCGGTCGGTTTGACCTTGGACATGTCCGGGCGCCAGCCCATGGCGAACGCGGTGTCGGTGATGTACTTCTCGACCGAACCAATGGTCACCGCGCCAAAGCCGTCGTTAAGGGTGCAGGCACCCTCGCACAGACGATCCTGCGGACAGACCCGGCCGCAGACTTCCGGCAGGGTATTGGTCTGATGCGACAGCTCGGCGGCCTGAAGGATGTTGCCCTCGGCCACCAATTTGAGCCAGTTGGGAATGAAGTTGTGCACCGGGCACTTCCATTCGCAATACGGGTTGCCGCAACCCAGGCAGCGGTGGGCCTGATCGGCCGACTGCTGGGGTTTGAACGGTTCGTAGATTTCGACGAACTCTTTCTTGCGTTGACGCAACAGTTTCTTCTTCGGATCTTTGCGCCCGACATCGATGAACTGGAAGTCGTTATTCAGACGTTCAGCCATTGTTAAAACCTCATCAAACTCTTCAGGCGCATATCACTGCGGGTTGGCACGAGTGCTGGAAAGCAACGATTTCAGGTTGGCAGCCTTGGGCTTGACCAGCCAGAAACGGCGCAGGTAGTCATCGAGGTTTTCGGCGAGTTCACGACCCCACTCGCTGTCGGTTTCCGCGACGTACTCGTTCAGCACGTTTTGCAGGTGGCTGCGATAGGCTTCCATCGCCTCGCCGCTGATCCGCTGGATTTCCACCAGTTCGTGGTTGACCCGGTCAACGAAGGTGTTGTCCTGATCGAGCACGTAGGCGAAACCACCGGTCATGCCAGAGCCGAAGTTGTAACCGGTCTTGCCCAGAACGCAGACAAAACCACCGGTCATGTACTCACAGCAGTGATCGCCAGTGCCTTCCACCACCGTGTGGGCACCGGAGTTACGCACGGCGAAACGCTCGCCTGCGGTGCCGGCGGCGAACAACTTGCCGCCCGTGGCGCCGTACAGGCAGGTGTTGCCGATGATGGCGCTTTCCTGAGTTTTGTAAACGCTGCCCTTCGGCGGCACGATGGTCAGCTTGCCACCGGTCATGCCTTTGCCGACGTAGTCGTTGGCGTCGCCTTCCAGGTACATGTTCAGACCGCCGGCGTTCCACACGCCGAAGCTCTGACCGGCAGTGCCCTTGAAGCGGAAGGTGATCGGCGCTTTCGCCATCCCCTGGTTGCCGTGCTTGCGCGCGATTTCGCCGGAGATCCGCGCGCCGATCGAACGGTCGCAGTTGCAGATGTCCAGGTCGAACTCGGCACCGCTCATGTCGTTGATCGCCGACGAGGCCATCTCGACCATTTTCTCGGCCAGCAGGCCCTGGTCGAACGGCGGGTTGCGCTCAACGCCGCAGAACTGTGGCTTGTCCGCCGGGATGTGATCGCTGCCCAACAGCGGCGTCAGGTCCAGGTGGTTCTGCTTGGCGGTCTGGCCTTCGAGAATTTCCAGCAGATCGGTGCGACCGATCAGCTCTTCGAGGGAACGCACGCCAAGCTTGGCCAGCCACTCACGGGTTTCTTCGGCGACGTAGGTGAAGAAGTTCACCACCATGTCGACGGTGCCAATGTAGTGGTCTTTACGCAGCTTCTCGTTCTGCGTCGCAACGCCGGTGGCGCAGTTGTTCAGGTGGCAGATACGCAGGTATTTGCAGCCCAGCGCGATCATCGGCGCGGTACCGAAGCCGAAGCTTTCAGCGCCGAGAATTGCTGCCTTGATCACGTCGAGGCCGGTTTTCAGGCCGCCGTCGGTCTGCACCCGGACTTTGCCGCGCAGGTCGTTGCCGCGCAGGGTCTGGTGGGTTTCGGCGAGGCCGAGTTCCCACGGTGCGCCAGCGTATTTGATCGAGGTCAGCGGCGAAGCACCGGTGCCACCGTCGTAGCCGGAGATGGTGATCAAGTCCGCATAGGCCTTGGCCACACCGGCGGCGATGGTGCCGACGCCCGCTTCAGCCACCAGCTTCACCGAAACCAGTGCCTTCGGGTTGACCTGCTTCAGGTCGAAAATCAGTTGCGACAAGTCTTCGATCGAATAGATGTCGTGGTGCGGTGGCGGCGAAATCAGGGTTACGCCCGGCACTGCGTAACGCAGCTTGGCGATCAAACCGTTCACTTTACCGCCCGGCAGTTGCCCGCCCTCGCCCGGCTTGGCGCCTTGCGCGACCTTGATCTGCAGCACTTCGGCGTTGACCAGGTATTCCGGGGTTACCCCGAAACGGCCGGTCGCGACCTGCTTGATTTTCGAACTCTTGATGGTGCCGTAACGCGCCGGGTCTTCACCACCTTCGCCGGAGTTGGAACGCGCTCCGAGGCGGTTCATGGCTTCGGCCAGGGCTTCGTGAGCTTCCGGCGACAGTGCGCCCAGCGAGATACCGGCGGAGTCGAAGCGCTTGAGCACCGATTCCAGCGGTTCGATTTCACTGATGTCCAGCGGCTTGTCGAGGGTCTTGACCTTGAACAGGTCGCGGATCATCGACACCGGACGGTTGTCCACCAGCGAGGTGTATTCCTTGAACTTGGCGTAGTCGCCCTGCTGCACGGCGGCTTGCAGAGTGTTGACCACATCCGGGTTGTAAGCGTGGTATTCGCCACCGTGGACGAACTTCAGCAGACCGCCCTGCTGGATCGGCTTGCGCGGACTCCAGGCTTCGCTGGCGAGTGCTTTCTGCTCGGCTTCGATGTCGACAAAACGCGCACCCTTGATGCGGCTCGGCACACCACGGAAGCTCAGGTCGCAAACTTCTTCGGACAGACCAATGGCTTCGAACAGCTGCGCACCGCGGTACGAAGCGATGGTCGAAATGCCCATCTTCGAGAGAATCTTCAGCAGACCTTTGGTGATGCCTTTGCGGTAGTTCTTGAACACCTCATAGAGGTCGCCCAGCACTTCACCGGTACGAATCAGGTCGCCCAGCACTTCGTACGCGAGGAACGGATAGACCGCCGAGGCGCCGAAACCGATCAGCACCGCGAAGTGATGCGGGTCACGGGCGGTCGCGGTTTCAACAAGGATGTTGGAATCGCAGCGCAGGCCTTTTTCGGTCAGACGGTGGTGTACCGCGCCGGTCGCCAGCGAAGCGTGGATCGGCAGCTTGCCCGGGGCGATATGGCGGTCGCTCAGGACGATCTGGGTACGCCCGGCGCGCACGGATTCTTCAGCCTGATCGGCAACATTGCGGATCGCCGCTTCGAGGCCGAGGCTTTCGTCGTAGTTGAGGTCGATGATCGCCCGTTCGAAACCCGGACGGTCAAGGTTCATCAGCGAACGCCACTTGGCCGGCGAGATCACTGGCGAGCTGAGGATCACGCGCGAGGCGTGTTCCGGCGACTCCTGGAAAATGTTGCGCTCGGCACCGAGGCAGATTTCCAGCGACATCACGATCGCTTCACGCAGCGGGTCGATCGGCGGGTTGGTGACCTGCGCGAACTGCTGACGGAAATAGTCGTACGGCGTGCGCACGCGCTGCGACAGCACAGCCATCGGCGTGTCGTCGCCCATCGAGCCCACGGCTTCGTAGCCTTGTTCGCCGAGCGGACGCAGGACCTGATCGCGCTCTTCGAACGTGACCTGATACATCTTCATGTATTGCTTGAGCTGATCGACGTCGTAAAACGCCGAACCGTGATCGTTGTCTTCCATGGTCGCCTGAATGCGCAGGGCATTCTTGCGCAGCCATTGCTTGTACGGATGACGGGATTTCAGACGGTTGTCGATCGCATCGGTGTCGAGGATCTGCCCGGTTTCGGTGTCCACGGCGAAGATCTGCCCAGGGCCGACACGGCCTTTGGCAATCACGTCTTCTGGCTTGTAGTCCCACACGCCGATTTCCGAGGCGAGGGTGATGAAACCGTTGGTGGTGGTGACCCAGCGCGCCGGGCGCAGACCGTTACGGTCGAGCAGGCACACCGCGTAACGACCGTCGGTCATGACCACGCCAGCCGGGCCGTCCCACGGCTCCATGTGCATCGAGTTGTACTCGTAAAACGCACGCAGATCCGGGTCCATGGTTTCGACGTTCTGCCACGCCGGCGGAATGATCATCCGCACGCCACGGAACAGATCGATGCCACCGGTGACCATCAGCTCAAGCATGTTGTCCATGCTCGAGGAGTCGGAGCCGACACGGTTGACCAGCGGGCCGAGTTCTTCCAGATCCATCAGATCATTGGTGAACTTGGTCCGACGGGCCTGCGCCCAGTTACGGTTACCGGTGATGGTGTTGATCTCGCCGTTGTGCGCGAGGAAGCGGAATGGCTGAGCCAGCGGCCATTTCGGCAGGGTGTTGGTGGAGAAGCGCTGGTGGAACACGCAGATCGCGGTTTGCAGGCGCTCGTCGCTCAGGTCTGGATAGAACGCGGCCAGATCGGCCGGCATCATCAGGCCTTTATAGATGATGGTCTTGTGCGAAAAGCTGCAGATGTAGTGGTCGGAGTCGACGGCGTTGGCCACCGACGAACGACGACGGGCACTGAACAGCTTTACGGCCATGTCCTGGTCGCTCAGGCCTTCGCCGCCGATGTATACCTGCTCGATCTGCGGCAGGCGCTCAAGGGCCAGGCGGCCGAGGACGCTGGTGTCGATAGGCACTTTGCGCCAGCCGATCAGTTGCAGGCCTTCAGCGACGATCTCGCGGTTCATGTTCTCGCGAGCGGCTTCGGCCTTGGCCGGATCCTGGTTGAAGAAAACCATGCCCACGGCATATTGCTTGGGCAACTCGACGCTGAAGGTTTCCTGGGCAATCGCACGCAGGAAGGCATCAGGCTTCTGAATCAGCAGACCGCAACCGTCACCGGTCTTGCCGTCGGCATTAATCCCACCGCGGTGGGTCATGCAGGTCAGGGCCTCAATGGCCGTTTGCAAAAGGGTATGACTGGGTTCGCCCTGCATATGGGCTATCAGGCCGAAACCGCAGTTATCCTTGAATTCATCTGGTTGGTACAGACCTGCTTTCATAGACACTTTCTCACCAGGCTGCCTCTTTTCGAGGCAAATTTCTTTTCAATTCAACCACTTGCATCCCGCGCCGAACGTACGCCAGCTTAGCAGGGGCAAAAGGGTGGTCATTGTACACAGCGACACAGAGGCTCACAAATTTGACGACGAAATGTCGCAAATTCATGTCGCATTTGTGAAAGGTTTAAAGCGATATGCTGTGCTAGTCAAAACTTTTTTAATTTTGACCGCAACGACTCAAAGACTACTGTGACGCAGACACCACAAGGCACGCGGCCCGTAAGGGCGGCGCGCACTCGTAGAAATTTTGAGGTGCTTGGAGAGGCGGCCTGGGTAAGGCCGCCGAATCTTCAGCGAGTTGTTGCCAGTTCCTGTTGGACGCTGGCGACAGTGCGAGGCCAAGGTTTACCAGCCTGAACCTTCGCTGGCAAGGCCTTGATGGCAGAAACGGCTGCATCACGATTGGCGAAGTTGCCGTAGGTGATCACGTAGAGAGGCTTGCCGTTGAGGACTTTCTTGAAATACCGGTACTCGCCGCCCTGCTCCTTGACGAAGCTTTGCGCGGCCGTTTCCGAGCTGGTGCCGAGGATCTGCACCACGTAGTTGCTGGTCGGCTGACCGGCGTACCAGCTGCCACCGGCCGCTTTGGCGACGGTAACCGGCTTCTCGGCCGGTTTGGCAGCAGCAACAGGTTTGGCTGGCGCAGGAGCCGGTTTCGCCGCTGGTGCTGCCGGAACAGGCTTGGCGGTAGCGATTTGCGTCGGCGCTGGCGTCGGCTTGGCCGCAGGGACAGGGACCGGCGTTGGCGCAGGGCCGGCCGGAACGCCTGCCGGTGGTGCGGAGGTGGTCACGGTTGGTGGCGTTGCACTGGAGCCTTCGAGCGGCACGCCGTCGTCACCTTCAGTGATACCGCCCGCCGCTTCAGCCAACGGGCCGCGCATCACCGGTTGCGAGTTGCCGACCAGTGGCAGCGGCATCGGTTGCGTATTACCGGCGAACTCGACGTTCGGCGCGCCGCCATTGGCCGCGCCCTGGCCCAACGGCAATTGCGCCTGTTCATTGGCCGGCGCGCCGGTGGTTGGCGCCTTGTTGCGACCCGGCATCAGCCAGGCGGCGGCGACCGCGACCACAACGACGGCGGAAATCGCCAATACGTGTTTCTTCGGCATGTTGAACCCCATACTTGGACGCTTGACCGCAGAGCGGCTGGCAATCATGACTTCGATCAGAGCATCGCGAGCGACCTGGTTGATGTTGCCCGGCCAACCCTCGGCACTTTCGTGAATATCAGAGATCTGATCCGCGGTGAAAAGTTCGACACCCCGCCCTGCACCCTCGAGCCGTTGGTCGAGATACTCGCGGGTCTCTTCTTCGGTGTACGGCTGCAATTCGATGACGTGGAAGCGCTCTTCCTCAAGCTGCAATGCTTCGAGCTGAGCGATCAGCGACGACTCGCCGAACAGGAACACGTGCGGGCGACCTTCCGGTGCGCCGGCACCCAGCGCCATCAACGCTTCGAGGGCGGATTCATCGAGCTGCTCGGCGTCATCCACCAGCAGATAGACTTCCTGGCCGGTCAGGGCGAGTTGCACCACCTGATCCAGAATCGCGCCGACTTCGGCCTGAGCCACGTTCAGCGCCTGCGCGACCTGGCGCAGCACGCCAGCGGCATCGCCGGCACCACGGGCGGAAACCACCACGCTCTGCACCGACTGCTTGTTGGTGCTGGCCACCAGCGCCTGACGCAGCAAAGTCTTGCCGCTGCCCTGCGGACCAGTGACCACCAGCAGCAACTGGCTATACCGCGCCAGATGATGCAGTTGCCCCAGCACCGGCTTGCGCTGGGCCGGGAAAAATTTGAAGCCCGGCACCCGCGGCGCGAAGGGGTCGTGGCTTAACTGGAAATGGCCGAGAAACGCCTCGTCGGCATGCAAACTAGTCATCGGAATCTTATTAACCTTTAAGCTGAGCCAGGGCGCGGTAATCCGCTCCCAGCGTGGCCTGTAGAACCTCTTTCGGATAATCGTCGGTCACTACCGCTTCGCCCATCCGGCGCAGCAGCACCAGGCGCAGACGACCGTCGATCACTTTTTTGTCGATTGCCATGTGTTGAAGAAAATCGGCCTCGCTCATTTCAGTCGGCGGCACCACCGGCAGACCGGCGCGCTGGAACAGACGGATGCCACGATCACGCTCCGCATCGCTGATCCAGCCAAGGCGCGCGGACATCTCCAGCGCCATCACGGTGCCAGCCGCAACCGCCTCACCATGCAACCAGACACCATAGCCCATGTGGGTCTCGATGGCGTGGCCGAAGGTGTGACCGAGATTGAGCGTGGCACGCACGCCGGTTTCCTTCTCATCGGCGCCAACCACCGCAGCCTTGGCTGCGCAGGAGCGCTCGATCGCATAAGTCAGGGCCTTCTGATCCAGCGCGCGCAGGGCGTCGACGTTGTCTTCGAGCCAGGTCAGGAACGGCTCGTCGCAGATCAGACCGTACTTGATGACTTCGGCCAGGCCGGCGGACAGCTCGCGCTCTGGCAGGGTTTTCAGGGACGCGGTATCGATCAGCACCACGTTCGGCTGATAGAACGCGCCGACCATGTTCTTGCCCAGCGGATGGTTGATACCGGTCTTGCCGCCCACCGACGAATCGACCTGGGACAGCAACGTAGTCGGTATCTGGATGAAGTCGACGCCGCGCTGGTAACACGCCGCTGCGAACCCGGCCATGTCGCCGATCACACCGCCACCAAGAGCGATCACGGTGGTGCGGCGGTCATGACGGGCGGTCAGCAGACCGTCGAAGATCAGTTGCAGGGTTTCCCAGTTCTTGAAGGCTTCGCCGTCTGGCAACACCACCGAGATCACCGAGAACTGCGCGAGGCTGCGGGTCAGACGTTCGAGATAGAGCGGCGCAACGGTCTCGTTGGAGATGATTGCCACCTGCCGCCCATGGATATGCGGCGCCAGCAACTCAGGCTGATCCAACAAACCTTCGCCAATATGAATCGGGTAGCTGCGCTCGCCTAGATCGACCTTGAGTGTCTGCATGTGTCCCCACAGTGAAGATGGAAGCAGGCGTCCTGCCCTGAATTATTGGTTGTCTGCGGCCTATAGCGGGTATGACGCCGCTCGCACGCCATCCGCCACAACCTCGACGGCTGCGACAGGACGCCGAGGATAGCGCATTTCGGGCGATGCTTTAACGGGGTGGAAGCTGCGCGAGGCGATCAAGAATGTCGAGCACGACCATGCGTGGCGGCCGTTCGTCGGTTTCCACCACCAGATCGGCGATTTCCCGATAAAGCGGATCGCGGATCGCCAGCAGGTCACGCAGGGTTTTCGCCGGATCGGCGGTACGCAGCAACGGTCGATTGCGATCGCGCGCGGTGCGGCCGACTTGCTGCTCGACGGAGGCGTGCAGATACACCACGCGCCCGCCGTCATGGAGTGCCTTGCGATTGGCATCGCGCATCACCGCGCCACCACCGGTCGCCAATACCACGCCATCGAACGCGCACAGCTCGGCGATCATCGCCTGCTCACGGTCACGAAAGCCGGGCTCGCCTTCCTTGTCGAAGATCCACGGGATATTGGCGCCCGTGCGCAGTTCAATTTCCTTGTCGGAATCTTTGAACGGCAGGCGCAGCTCTTTGGCCAGTAACCGGCCGATGGTGCTTTTGCCAGCACCCATCGGTCCTACAAGTATCAAATTTCGCACAGAATCAACGACTCACAGCAATCGCCTGGTTATTCATGATACGTGGTGTGAGAAATACCAGCAGCTCGGATTTTTTCTCCGAAACCACATCACGCCGGAAAAGGCGGCCAAGATACGGCACATCGCCAAGAAATGGCACCTTATCTACGACCTTGCTTTGAGTATTTGAGAAAACTCCCCCAATCACGATGGTTTCGCCGTCGTTGACCAGCACTTTGGCGTTGACCTCGTTTTTCTTGATTGGCGGCACATCCTGCACTTTGTTCAGGTAGTCCGGTTCGTCCTTGGTGACTTTGACTTCCATGATGATGCGGTTGTCGGGGGTGATCTGCGGCGTCACTTCCAGCGACAGCGACGCTTCCTTGAACGACACCGAAGTCGCACCACTGGAGCTGGCCTCCTGGTATGGAATCTCGGTGCCTTTGAGGATCTTTGCGGTTTCCTTGTCGGAGGTGACGACTTTCGGCTGCGAGACGATTTCACCGTTGCCGGTCTTCTCCATGGCGGTCAGCTCAAGATCGAGCAACACGTTGTCGGTAATGAAAGCAATGCCGATCCCCGACGTGTTGCCCACGGTGCCCATGTCGACGAACGGCGAGTTGGTACTGGTGCTGCCCGGTGTTCCGATCGTTGTCGATGAACCGTTACTGACCCCGGAGGTGTTCCAGTTGCCCTTGTTCTGGATCGAGCCGCCCCAGCGCACGCCCAGGCTCTTGTCGTAATCGACGTTGGCCTCGACGATCCGCGCCTCGATCATCACTTGCCGCACCGGGATATCCAGTTGCGCCACGATCCGCCGCAGTTCGTCGAGACGATCCTGAGTCTGGTAGGCAATGATGTTGTTGGTCCGCTCATCGACGGTGATCGAGCCGCGCTCATCGATTTTCGCCTCGGCGCTGGTCACCGACTGGAACAGTTTGGCGATGTCCGCTGCCTTGGCGTAGTTCACTTGCAGCAGTTCGCGACGCAACGGCGCCAGTTCAGCGATCTGTTTCTGCGACTCCAGCTCCTGGCGCTCGCGGGCGGCGATTTCATCGGCCGGCGCCACCAGCAGCACATTGCCGATCTTGCGTTTATCCAGCCCTTTGGTTTTCAGCACCAGATCCAGAGCCTGATCCCATGGCACATTTTGCAGGCGCAACGTGATGCCGCCCTGCACCGTGTCGCTGGCCACCAGATTGAGGTTGGTGAAGTCGGCGATCAGTTGCAGCACCGAGCGCACATCGATGTCCTGGAAATTGAGCGAGAGCTTTTCACCAACGTATGCCTGACGGTCGGCATTGCGTTTTTGCAGGTCATCGACGGTCATCGGGCGAATGCTGACGGTGAGCTTGTTGTCGGTCTGGAACGTGGAGTATTCGTAGGTGCCGCTGGGCTCGACGCTGATGACCGCGCGATCAGCGCTCACACCGGCGTTGACGAACTGCACCGGGGTGGCGAAATCCTTGACGTCGAGGCGCACTCGCAGTTTTTCCGGCAACTGTGTCCGGCTGAAGCTGAGGATGATCTTGCCGTCATGCTCCTGAATGTCCGGGGCGATGGTCGGGTCGGACAGGTCGATGACCACATTGCCCTCGCCTGCCGTGCCGCGCTGAAAATCGACGCCGCGAATGCTGCGGTTTTTCGGCACGAACGCCTTGGCCGGTAGCGCGGCCGCCGTGGCCGGACGCGCTACTGCGGCGGCGGGTCGGGGCGCGGCTGCCGGCGTCCCTTGCCCCACCACCACGAACAGGTTACTGCCCTCGACCCGCGTGTTGTAGGGCGCCAGCTGCGTAAGACTGACGATCAGTCGCGTGCGGTCCTGGGCTTCGACCACCGTGGCCGTGCGTGCATTACCACTGCCCAGATCGAAGTTCTTGCTCGCCAACTGGCTGGCGACACCGGGCAGATCCAGCGCGATCCGTGCCGGTGATTCGGTGGTGTAACCCTTTGGCTGCGGCGGTGGGCCGTCGAACGCCAGCTTCAATTCGACGCGGTCACCCGGCAACGCGGCGACATCGAGCGTCTTCAGATTGGCCGCGAGTACCATCGGCGACATCAGCGCTATCCATAGCGAAATACCGAGGCGGGAGAAAATCCTGTTCATTGTTCGACTTCCACTATGAGTGCTCTTTCAAAGGAATGGTGCGCGGGCGCTCCAGCCAGGCGCCTTCGCCGTCGGGAACGATTTCGACCACATCGACCTGCGTCGCACTGATGGCCACGATGCGGCCGTCGTTGCGCCCCAGGTAATCGCCGACCTTCAACCGATGAACCCCGCCTGCCCCGCGCAACAGCGCGAAAGAGCCGGAGGCATTGGCAATCGTGCCGACCATCTCGAACTGCTCGATGTTGAAACCTTCGAGGTATTGCTTGACCCGATTGGGGTCCGGTTTGACGTTGCGCGAGCCGTGTCTTTGCCCGGCCAGATCGACACGCACCTGGCGCGTGAACGGGCTGCGCAAGTTGGCGGCGCTGTAGGTGAAGGTGGGGTAAGAGCGGAAAGTCGGAGTGGGTTCGATTTTGCCCGCCGGGCGCAGGCGTACTTCGTTCATGTAGGCGTCGAGGTCGCCAAAGTCATTCCCGCCACCACAGCCACTCAATGCCAGAAACGTCATCGGCAAGATCAGATAACGGATCGGGGTCATTTTTGCAGCCCCTTGTCGTTATACCGATAGGTCTTGGCAAGGATGCTCATGCGCAGCTTCGGCCCACCCTCTTTATCGGCGGGAGCGAGCTCGAAATCATGCAAGGTGACGATGCGTGGCAGCCCCGCCACGCCACTGACGAACGTTGCGAGGTCGTGATAGGCGCCGGTGACGGTGATCTGAATCGGCAGCTCGATGTAAAACTGCTGAGTGACCTCCGGCAGCAGTTTGATCTCTTCAAACTCCAGACCGCTGCCAAGCCCGGTACGGGTGATGTCTTCGAGCAAACCGGGGACTTCGGTATCGCTGGGCAGTTGCCGCAGCAGCACGCCAAAAGAGTTTTCCATCTCCTTCATCTGCTGGGTATAGGGCTCCAGATTGGCCGCCAGATGCGCTTTGCTGGCGAATTGCTCCTTGAGCGTGGCCTCCTCTTCGCGCTTGGCTTCGAGCTGGTTTTCCATGTCGCTGATGAAAAAGTTATAGCCAAGCGCCAGGACCAGCACCATCAACAGCGCACCGGCGATGGCTTTCACGGCGGCCGGCCAAGAGCCGATGTTGCTGGTGTCGAGGTCGTTGAAATCGATGGCGCGCAGACTGTCCAGCCATTCGGACGGCTTCATTGCTCGTCCTCCACGGTGCGGGGCTGGGTCTGGCGCACGGTCAATTCAAACGTATTGGCCTGATCGACTTGACCGGCGGTCGTCGCCTTCACCTCGTTGAGGCTCGGCGCGTCGAACCAGTCAGAGGCATCCAGATTGCGCATCAGCTCGGAAACCCGATTGTTCGACTCGGCGGCACCGCTGATCGACAGGGTTTTGCCGGCCATTTTCACGTCGGTGAAATAGACGCCATCCGGCAATGTGCGCGCCAGTTGATCGAAGATCCGCCCGCTGATCTGCCGGTTGCCCTGCAAGTCCTGGATGATGCGCATGCGTTCGACCAGTTGCTGGCGGCGTGCCTTGAGCTCGCTGATCTGCTTGATCCGCTCGTCGACCACGGCGATCTGCTTGCCGATGTAGTCGTTGCGCGCCACTTGCCGCTCAATCGCAGCGCTGATGATCTGATCAGCAATGAACACCGCCCCCACCGAACCGACCAGCACGGCGGTCAGCGTCAGCAGAAAGCGTTTGCGCCGCTCTTCGCGACGCTCCTCGCGCCAGGGTAAGAGGTTGATCCGCGCCATCAGTCGAAACTCCTGAGCGCGAGCCCGCAGGCAATCATCAGGGCCGGCGCGTCGCTGGCCAGCGCCCCGGCATTGACCTTGCTGCTCAGGGCCATATGGGCAAACGGGTTGGCGACCTGGGTAGGGGTGTTGAGACGCTGCTCGATGAGCCGATCCAGCCCCGGCACCGACGCCGTGCCGCCCGCCAGCAGAATGTGGTCGACGGCGTTGTACTGCCCCGAGGCAAAGAAGAACTGCAGCGAGCGCGAGACTTGCTGCACCAGCGCCTCGCGAAACGGCTGCAAGACTTCACTGACGTAGTCGTCGGGCAGACCGCCCTGCTTTTTGGCCAACCCGGCCTGCTCGATGGTCAAGCCGTAACGACGCTGGATTTCTTCGGTCAGTTGCCGGCCGCCGAACAGTTGTTCACGGGTATAAATAATCTTGCCGTTGTGCAGGACGCTGAGGGTGGTCATGGTCGCGCCGATGTCGACCACCGCCACTGTCAGCCGCTCCTGAGATGCGGCCAGTTGCGTGGCGAGCAGACCGAACGAGCGCTCCAGGGCATAGGCCTCGACATCGACCACCCGGGCCGTCAGACCGGCGAGCGCGAGTGCCGCCTCACGCACTTCGACGTTCTCCTTGCGACAGGCGGCCAGCAGTACGTTGACCCGCTCGGGGTTACGCGCAGACACGCCCTGGACTTCGAAGTCGATGGCGACTTCGTCCAGCGGATAGGGAATGTATTGGTCAGCTTCGATCTTGAGCTGGTTTTCCAGTTCGTCGTCGGAAAGTCCGGCGTCCATTTCGATGATCTTGGTGATCACCGCGGAACCGGCCACTGCCACCGCCACGCTCCGGAGCCCGGTGCGCGCCTTGACCAGCAAGCGGCTCAGGGCCTGGCCCACGCCTTCGAGCTCGGCGATGTTTTTCTCGACCACGGCATTCGCCGGCAACGGCTCCACCGCGTACGCTTCGACCCGGTAGCGATCACCCTGACGGCTCAGCTCCAGCAGCTTCACTGACGTGGAGCTGATGTCGATCCCCAGTAACGTATTGGTCTTTTTATTGAAGAGTCCCAGCACTACCAATTCCCTATGACTTTCCGTGAGTTACGGACTCTGTAATACGCATTGCGTTCCTTCACCCCGTCTTGACAGAAGCGCAAATGACGCCCCCAGCAGAAAAGTGCTTATAATGCCCAGCGTTTTTTTCTGCTTTTTACTGCCTGCGCGGCTGTTCTGTGTGTTGCCGGAACGCCGTCGCCAAATTCATTCTTTGCCCTGGATGTCCAAACGCCTTGATTCGTCTGCTGAAATTTTTCGGTTGGTCCATCGTCGCCGTTTTCTGCGGACTGCTTTTAGGTCTCAGCGGCGCGTTTCTTTACCTTAGTCCGGGTTTGCCGTCTGTGGAGGCTCTGCGAAGCATTCAGTTGCAGATTCCGCTGCGGGTGTACTCCAGCGACAACAAGTTGATCGCAGAATTTGGCGAAATGCGCCGTACGCCGATCCGTTTCGCCGACATTCCCCCCAATTTCATTAATGCGTTACTAAGTGCTGAAGACGACAATTTCGCCAACCACTATGGCGTCGATCCGAGCAGCCTGATGCGCGCCGCGACCCAACTGGTCAAAAGCGGACACATTCAGTCCGGCGGCAGCACCATCACCATGCAGGTGGCGAAGAACTTCTTCCTGACCAGCGAACGCAGCTTCTCGCGCAAAACCACCGAAATCCTCCTGGCCCTGCAGATCGAACGACAGCTGACCAAGGACGAAATCCTTGAGCTGTACGTGAACAAGATCTATCTGGGCAACCGCGCCTACGGCATCGAGGCGGCAGCGCAGGTGTATTACGGCAAGTCGATCCGTGACATCAGCCTGGCGCAGATGGCGATGATCGCCGGCCTGCCGAAAGCCCCGTCGCGCTTCAACCCGCTGGCCAACCCGGCGCGCAGCAAAGAGCGTCGCGACTGGATCCTCGGGCGCATGTACAAGCTCGGCAAAATCAGCGAAACGGACTACACCGCCGCGATCAACGAGCCACTGAACGCCAGCTATCACGTGCCGACCCCGGAAGTGAACGCTCCGTATATCGCCGAAATGGCCCGCGCCGAAATGGTCGGCCGTTATGGCAGCGATGCTTACACCGAAGGTTTCCGCGTCACCACCACGGTGCCAAGCAACCTGCAGGAAATGGCCAACACCGCGCTGCACGAAGGCTTGATGACCTACGACCAGCGTCACGGCTACCGTGGCCCCGAGTCGCGCCTGCCGGGCAAGACTCGCGAAGCATGGGCCAGCGAGCTGACCAAACAACGCACCATCAGCAGCCTCGAGCCGGCCATCGTCACCCAGGTCGACAAGAACGGCCTGCAAGTGCTGACCCGCACCGGCGAAGAACACGTTGCCTGGGACACCATGAAATGGGCGCGACCGTTCCTCAACACCAACAGCATGGGCGCCAACCCGCGCCAGCCGTCGGATGTCGCCCAGGTCGGCGATCTGGTTCGCGTGCAGCGTCAGAAAGACAATTCGCTGAAATTCAGCCAGATCCCGCAGGCGCAAGGTGCGCTGGTGTCGCTGGATCCGCAGAACGGGGCGATTCGCTCGCTGGTCGGCGGTTTCGCCTTCGAGCAGAGCAACTACAACCGTGCCATGCAGGCCAAGCGTCAGCCGGGCTCGAGCTTCAAGCCGTTCGTCTACAGCGCCGCGCTGGATAACGGCTACACCGCTGCGACCCTGGTCAACGACGCCCCGATCGTGTTCGTCGACGAGTACCTGGACAAGGTCTGGCGTCCGAAGAACGACACCAACACCTTCCTCGGCCCGATCCGCTTGCGTGAGGCGCTGTACAAGTCGCGTAACCTCGTATCGATCCGCTTGTTGCAAGCAATGGGCGTAGGCAAGACCATCGACTACATCACCCGTTTCGGCTTCAACAAGCAGGACCTGCCGCCGAACCTGTCGCTGGCCCTGGGTACCGCGACGCTGACGCCAATGGAGATCGCCACCGGCTGGAGCACGTTCGCCAACGGCGGCTACAAGATCACCCCGTACATCATCGACAAGATTGAAAGCCGCAACGGCGACACGTTGTTCGTCGCCAACCCGCCAACCGTGCCTCAGGGTGGTTCGGCGACGGACGGTATCGCGGCGCCACACAGCGACTCGTTCACCGTGAACGCTGCGCCTGTACCGGGTGAAGCATCGGGTAACGCGGCAGTGCCACAAGCACCCGCCGTGGCTGAGCGGATCGTCGATGGCCGCACCACCTACATCCTCAACAGCATGTTGCAGGACGTGATCAAGCTCGGCACCGGTCGTCGTGCGCTGGCCATGGGCCGCAGCGATATCGCGGGTAAAACCGGTACCACCAACGAATCGAAAGATGCCTGGTTCTCCGGTTACAACGCCGATTACGTGACCACGGTCTGGACCGGTTTCGACCAGCCGGAAAGCCTTGGCCGTCGCGAGTTCGGCGGCACCGTGGCACTGCCGATCTGGATGAACTACATGTCGGCAGCGTTGAAGGACAAGCCGCCGCATGTGCAGCCTGAGCCGGAAGGTTTGCTGAGCCTGCGCGTGGACCCGGTGAGTGGCCGCGCGGCGACGCCAAGCACGCCGGGCGCGTACTTCGAACTATTCAAGTCTGAAGACACCCCGCCGTCGGTGAATGAGCTGGGTAATGGCACAGCGCCGGGCAGCCCGCTGCCGGCGGATGAGCAGGCGCCGATCGACCTGTTCTGATCCAGCGGCATTGGAAAGCCCCGCCTTCGGTTGAAGTGCGGGGCTTTTTATTGCCTGAAGATCAAGAGCCCCTCACCCTAGCCCTCTCCCAGAGGGAGAGGGGACTGACCGTGGAAAATTCACGAGATACACCGACCTTAAAGTGCATCAGCGCCTATGGATTCAACACAACACTTTCATGTCGGCGTCACTCCCCAGCATCCCCCAATCGGTCCCCTCTCCCTCCGGGAGAGGGCTAGGGTGAGGGAGCCCTTGATCTCCAGACAATAAAAAAGCCCCGACTCTCACGAGCCGGGGCTTTTGCTTGAAGCGCTACAACGAATTAGCCGTTGAACACGTCATCCACGCTTTTCAGCGGGTAGTTCTTCGGATACGGCAGGGTAGCCACACCGGTCTCGATCGCCGCTTTGGCTACAGCATCGGAGATCAGGGTGATCAGACGCTTGTCCATTGGCTTCGGAATGATGTACTCACGGCCGAATTCCAGCGGCGCGCCGCCGTAGGCATCGCACACGTCCTGAGGCACTGGCAGCTTGGCCAGTTCACGCAGGGCGTTGGCCGCAGCCACTTTCATTTCTTCGTTGATGCGCTTGGCGCGAACGTCCAGGGCACCACGGAAGATGAACGGGAAGCCCAGCACGTTGTTGACCTGGTTCGGGTAGTCCGAACGGCCGGTGGCCATGATCACGTCGCTACGGGTGGCGTGCGCCAGTTCCGGGGAGATTTCCGGATCCGGGTTCGAGCAGGCGAACACGATCGGGTTGGCTGCCATCGACAGCAGACCTTCAGCGCTCAGCAGGTTCGGGCCGGACAGACCGACGAACACGTCAGCGCCTGCCAGTGCGTCAGCCAGGCTGCGCTTGTCGGTAGCGTGAGCGAACACGGCTTTGTACTGGTTCAGGTCGTCACGGCCGGAGTGGATCACGCCGGTACGGTCAACCATGAAGATGTTTTCGATGCGTGCGCCCATGCTCACGAGCAGTTTCATGCAGGAAATGGCCGCAGCGCCGGCGCCCAGGCAAACAATCTTGGCTTCTGGCAGGGTTTTGCCAGCGATTTCCAGGGCGTTGATCATGCCGGCAGCGGTCACGATCGCGGTGCCGTGCTGGTCATCGTGGAACACCGGAATGTCGCACTGCTCGATCAGAGCACGTTCGATCTCAAAGCACTCTGGCGCCTTGATGTCTTCCAGGTTGATACCACCGAAAGTGATGGAGATGCGTTTTACCGTGTCGATGAAGGCTTGCGGGCTTTCCGAGTCGACTTCGATGTCGAACACGTCGATACCGGCGAAGCGCTTGAACAGTACGCCCTTACCTTCCATCACTGGCTTGGACGCCAATGGGCCGAGGTTACCCAGGCCGAGAATCGCGGTGCCATCGGAAATGACTGCCACCAGGTTGCCCTTGCCGGTGTATTTGTAGGCCAGTTCAGGATCGCGAGCGATCTCACGCACTGGTTCAGCTACGCCGGGGCTGTAGGCCAGCGACAAGTCGCGAGCGGTAGCAGTGGCCTTGGTGAGCTCGACACTCAGCTTCCCTGGACGAGGATTGGCATGATATTCGAGAGCGGCAGTTTTCAGATCAGACATTTTGGCATTCCGCTTTTTACTGTTGGACAGACTGGTCAGCGAGGATACGCGCCTCGCAAAGTCCCCACAAGACTGAGCGGTCACCCCTGTCAAGCGCCCTGTCCTACGACTTTGGGCCAAGAGCCACGGCGCACAAGGGCTTGACTGTTCACAATCGACAGAAAAAATGTCTACAATTTTTCTTCAGCGCGGTGTTTGCAACATCGATGGATCGGTCAACGGAAGTAGCCAACGCGACTGTCCGGATTGCAATCCGCCGCGCCGGGATCGATCAACGATCCAGCCGCGCGCCTCGATCTGCCTGCCCTTCAGCGCCTGCAATCGGGCATTGTCGAATTGTCCGACCAGATTGGGTGCAACGCGCAATACAAGCGAGTCCTGCAACTCGATCCAGATTCCGCCGCGATTGCGCTGAACCTTGCTCACACGCCCACTGATCACGGCGAAACCGGAGCGCTGGATCTGCTCCGCTTTCAATACAGGAGACTGCCGCCAGATGCCTCGCCCGGCCAGCCGTGCGGCGTTTTCAGCCGCCTGCTGGCAGGCGACGAGATCGACATTCGGCGCCACAGCGACTTGAAAACCAAGACCATCGGCGAGCATTTGCGCTTCGAGATTGACGCCATTGGCACTGTAAATATGCGCGAGCGTACGTTCGTAATGGTCTTTGGCTTGCTTGCCGGGGCGCAAACCGACACGTCCGCCGCTGGCATCGACCAGCGCTTGCAGGCGTTTGCGTGCCGCCACCGCGAAGGGTTCATCGCTGCGGCCCTGCTTGCCCAGTTCAGGCGTGTTGAGGCCGATCATCCGTACGCTACGACCGTCGTTCAGGCGCAGCGTGTCGCCATCGACCACGCGCTGCACCGTGACGCTGGTCAGCTGCGCAGGCGTCGGACAGAACGCGTGCGCGCCGGACAGCCAAATCGCAGACACAAAAAAGGCGCCCGCGAGGGACGCCTTTTTCAGCAACGAGGAAAAGCCCACCGGGCCCTTCAACCTTACTCTGCAGCAGCAGGTTTCTTGCCGAAAGCACCGAAACGGTCTGCGAACTTCTGAACGCGACCACCGGTGTCCAGAGTCTTCTGCTTACCGGTGTAGAACGGGTGGCATTCGTTGCACACGTCGATTGGCAGAGCTTTGCCGAAAGTCGAACGGGTTTCGAACTTGTTGCCACAGCTGCAGGTAACAGCGATGACTGGGTAATTCGGGTGGATATCAGCTTTCATGGTGTCTTCCTCAGCTAGCGTGCCGCCATCCAACACTATTGTTGAATACCGCACGTAATTAGGCCGCGGATTCTACCAGACCTTTTCAATCACGCAAGCTGTCACCGAGACCGACCGTCTGCTAGGCTCCCGGCCTTGAATGCATTCCCCTGTGGGAGCGAGCTTGCTCGCGAATGCGTTGTGTCAGTCAATGTTCAAGCGCCTGATACACCGCCTTCGCGTGCAAGCTCGCTGCCACAATTGATCTGCGCTCAGCCCTTCTTTTGCGTTTATAGAGATCCCCCCGCGTGCCCGACGCCATTCTGCGCCTCGCCCTGCCTTCGCCCTTGCGCCGCCTGTTCGACTATCGGGCGCCGGCCGGCGTGCTGCGCGAGCAACTGCAGCCGGGCATGCGCCTGCGGGTGCCGTTCGGCCGCCGCGAGATGATCGGGATTCTGGTCGAAGTCACCGATACCAGCGAAGTGCCGGTGGAGAAGCTGAAACCGGCGCTGGCCCTGCTCGATGCCACGCCGCCGCTGCCGCCAGCCCTGTTCAAGCTGTGCCTGTGGACGTCGCAGTATTATCAGCACAGCCTCGGCGACACCTTGAGCTGGGCGTTGCCGGTGCTGCTGCGCCAGGGTGAACTGGCCGAGGCGCGACAGGAACGCTTCTGGTCGATCACTCCCGGCGCCAGCCTTGATGATCCGCGTATCACCCGCGCCCCGCGCCAGCGTGAGGCCTTGGCGACACTGGCCCAGCACCCGCACGGCGTCGCCCATCAGTTGCTGAGCAAACTGATGCTGAGCAAGGACAGCCTCGATCTGCTGCTGGCAAAGAACCTCGTGCAAGTGGAAATCCGCCGGCATGCTCCCGGCGCGCGCCACGAACATTGGCTTGCGCAACCGGAACTGCCGCTGAACACCGAACAGCGCGCCGCCTATGAGGCCATCCGCGCCGGCTTCGACAGTTATCACGCGTTCCTGCTGGCCGGGGTCACCGGCAGTGGCAAGACCGAAGTTTATCTTCAACTGATCCGCGAAACCCTTGAGGCCGGCAAGCAGGCGCTGGTGCTGATCCCGGAGATCAATCTGGGCCCGCAAACGCTGGCGCGCTTCGAACAGCGCTTCAATGCGCGCATTGCCCTGCTGCACTCGGCGGTCAATGACCGCGAGCGCCTCGACGCCTGGCTCGCCGCCCGCGATGGCGAGGCCGACATTATTATCGGCACCCGCTCGGCGCTGTTCACGCCGATGAAAAACCCGGGGCTGATCATTATCGATGAAGAGCACGACGGCTCTTATAAACAGCAGGAAGGCCTGCGTTACCACGCCCGCGATCTGGCGCTGGTGCGCGCGCGCCAGGAAAATATCCCGATCGTCCTCGGCTCCGCCACGCCTTCGCTGGAAAGCCTGCACAACGCCTACACCGGTCGTTATGGCCTGCTGCGCCTGAACGAGCGCGCTGGCGGCGCCAAGCAGCCACGTTTCCTGCGGCTGGATGTGAAAAGCCGTCCGCTGGACAGCGGGATTTCCGGGCCGATGCAGCAAGCCATCGGCCAGACCCTCGCCAATGGCCAACAGGTGCTGGTGTTCCTCAACCGACGCGGGTTTGCCCCGACGTTGCTCTGCCACGATTGCGGCTGGATGTCCGAGTGTTCGCGCTGCGACGCGCGGATGACCGTGCACCAACGCTATGGCGAATTGCGCTGCCATCACTGTGGTTACGTCGAGCGCACGCCGCGCCAATGCCCGAAGTGCAACAAGGTTGATTTGCGGCCTGTCGGTGCTGGCACCGAGCGCGCAGAAGAACGTCTGGCGATTTTGTTCCCTGATTACCCGGTGCTGCGCGTCGACCGCGACAGCACGTCGCGCAAGGACGCGATGAATCAGCTGTTCGCGACGATTCAGAAAGGTCAGCCGTGCATTCTTGTCGGCACGCAAATGTTGGCCAAAGGGCACCACTTCCCACGGGTGACGCTGGTGTCGATCCTGGATGCCGACGGCGGATTGTTCTCCGGCGACTTCCGCGCCAGCGAGCGCATGGCGCAGTTGATCGTGCAGGTCGCAGGTCGCGCCGGACGAGCGGAAGAGCCGGGCAAGGTGATCATTCAGACGCACCTGGCTGACCATCCTTTATTGGTGCAACTGACCGAGCAGGGTTATTTCGCCTTTGCCGAGCAGGCCTTGAGCGAGCGCCGGGCCGCCGGATTGCCGCCGTTTGCGCATCTGGCGTTGTTGCGTGCCGAAGCGCACAAGCCGGGGCAGGCGGAAAGTTTTCTCGATGAGGCGTGCAGTGAGGCTGAACGGTTGTTGGCTGAGCAAAATTTGACCGGTATCGAACTGCTTGGGCCGGTGCCGGCGCCGATGGAACGCCGCGCCGGGCGCTACCGCGCGCAGCTTCTGTTGCAGGCGACCGCGCGGGCGCCGCTGCATCGGTTGCTGACCAGTTGGTTGCTGGTGCTGGAGCAGATGCCGAGTGGGCGCGCGGTGCGCTGGTCCCTGGATGTCGACCCTGTAGATTTGTATTGATAGAGCGATCGCCTTCGCGAGCAGGCTTGCTCCAACAGGGATTGCGCCGCCCTCGTTCGCGAAAGTGATCTATTTGTCACCACACATCCACATCCTGCCTGCTAAGGTTGGCAAGCCCGCCTTCGCAACGGATAATGCCCAGTTTTTCCACCCGCGCATCGATGCGCCCGCCGCGCTTGCGGTCGAAAGAGAAGACCATGAAAGACACCATTCGCCAGCTGATCCAACAAGCCATCACCCAACTCGTCAACGAAGGTGTGTTGCCTGAAGGCCTGACGCCGGCGATCCAGGTGGAGAACGCCCGTGACAAGACCCACGGCGACTTCGCCAGCAACATCGCCATGATGCTGGCCAAGCCTGCGGGCATGAAGCCGCGTGATCTGGCGGAAAAAATCATCGCCGCACTGCCGGCCGACGAGAACGTCACCAAGGCCGAAATCGCCGGCCCGGGCTTCATCAATTTCTTCCAGAACACCCAGGCACTGGCTTCGCGCCTCGACGCTGCACTGGCTGATGCCCATGTTGGCGTACGCAAGGCAGGTCCTGCACAACGCACCGTGGTCGATCTGTCGGCACCGAACCTGGCCAAAGAGATGCACGTCGGCCACTTGCGCTCGACCATCATCGGCGACGGCGTGGCCCGCGTACTGGAATTGCTCGGCGACGAAGTGATCCGTCAGAACCACGTCGGCGACTGGGGCACCCAGTTCGGCATGCTGATGGCCTATCTGCAGGAAAACCCGATCACCAGCGACGAGCTGTCGGATCTGGAAAACTTCTACCGCGCCGCCAAACAACGTTTCGACGAGTCCGCAGAATTTGCCGACCGCGCCCGTGGCCTGGTGGTCAAGTTGCAGGCCGGCGACGCCGAGTGCCTGGCACTGTGGACCAAGTTCAAGGACATCTCGCTGTCGCACTGCCAGAAGATCTACGAACTGCTCAACGTCAAACTGACCATGGCCGACGTGATGGGCGAGAGCGCCTATAACGATGACCTGATCAATGTGGTCAACGACCTGAAAGCCGCTGGCATGCTGGTCGAGAGCAACGGCGCGCAGTGCGTGTTCCTCGACGAGTTCAAGAACGCCGACGGCGACCCGTTGCCGGTGATCATCGTCAAGGCTGACGGCGGCTACCTGTACGCCACCACTGACCTGGCGGCCGTGCGCTACCGCAGCGGCAAGCTGAAAGCCGATCGCGCGCTGTACTTCGTCGACCAGCGTCAGGCCCTGCACTTCCAGCAAGTGTTCGCCGTGGCACGCAAGGCCGGTTTCGTGACCCATCCGATGGAAATGGAACACATGGGCTTCGGCACCATGAACGGCGCTGACGGCCGTCCGTTCAAGACCCGTGACGGCGGCACCGTGAAGCTGATCGACCTGCTGACCGAAGCGCAGGAACGTGCCTACAACCTGGTCAAAGAGAAGAACCCGACGCTGGCCGAAGACGAGTTGCGCAACATCGCCAAAGTCGTCGGCATCGGCGCGGTGAAATACGCCGACCTGTCGAAGCACCGCACCAGCGACTACAGCTTCAACTTCGACCTGATGCTGAATTTCGAAGGCAACACCGCGCCGTACCTGCTTTACGCCTACACCCGCGTGGCCGGTGTGTTCCGCAAGCTGGGCAAGGATTTCAGCGAAGTCGACGGTCAGATCGTTCTCGAAGCCGAGCACGAACTCGAGCTGGCGGCGAAACTGGCGCAGTTCGGCGAAGTGCTGAACAACGTGTCCGACAAAGGCACGCCGCACATCCTCTGCACTTATCTGTACGACGTTGCCGGCCTGTTCTCCAGCTTCTACGAGAACTGCCCGATCCTCGCCGCCGACACCCCGGCCCGGATGCAGAGCCGTCTGCGTCTGGCCGCGCTGACCGGTCGCACCCTCAAGCAAGGCCTGGAGCTGTTGGGTCTGGAAACTCTGGAGCGTATGTAAGTTGGCTGCCAAGAAAAAACCTGCACCCAAGCGTGGCGCCAGCCGTTACCAAGCTCCTGCGAAGCAACCGATTCCGGGTTGGCTGTGGATGGCCATCGGCCTGACGGTCGGCGCGTTCATCGTGTTCCTGATGAAGCTGGAGCCGGGCAAGGGCAGCGACACGGTCAAGCGTGAGAAGGTCGAACAGGCGCAACAGCAGAAAGCGTCGAAAATCGCCGAGGCCAACAAGACCCCGCCGAGCCCGACCCAGCCGGTGAAGCCGAAGTACGACTTCTACACCCTGCTGCCGGAATCGGAAGTGATCGTGCCGCCGGACGCCGTGCCGGAGAAGACCCTGCCGACGCCACAAGTGCCGGCCATTCCGACCACGCCAGTGACACCGGCAGAAGCGGCGAAGATCGACACCGCACGCGCGCAGGCAGCCTTGGCCGGGATTACCCCGCCGCCAGCGCCACCAGTGAGCAAAGCGGCGCCGGTGACCAAGTTCTTCCTGCAGGCCGGTTCGTTCCGCAAGGAAACCGATGCCGACAAGGTCCGCGCGCAGATCATTCTGCTCGGTCAGGCGGTGGCGGTTGAGTCCGGCACGGTGAAGGATGAAACCTGGTATCGCGTCTTGGTTGGGCCGTTCAGTAACCGTGAACAGCTGACAACTGCGCAAAAACAACTGGCCGGCGCCGGTTTCAGCAACCTGTTGTTACAACAACGCCAGAGCCGCTGATCCACCGACGATCGTTCCCACGCTCTGCGTGGGAACGCCTCAAGGGACGCTCTGCGTCCCAGCGGTTAAGGGACGCGGAGCGTCCCGGGCTGCATTCCCACGCAGAGCGTGGGAACGATCAGGTGCAACACGCCGCTCGTCTCCTCTCCCGCGCTACGGTTGAAATCCTCTCCAGCACCCCCATATGAATGGGCATAAGGCACTTTCGCCCCGCTGTGTGGAGACTCTTCCCTTGACCACCATCGTTTCAGTCCGCCGTCACGGCAAAGTCGTCATGGGCGGCGACGGCCAGGTTTCTCTCGGCAATACCGTGATGAAAGGCAACGCGAAAAAAGTTCGTCGCCTGTACCACGGTCAGGTCATCGCCGGTTTTGCCGGTGCCACCGCCGACGCCTTTACCCTCTTCGAACGTTTCGAAGGCCAGCTTGAGAAACATCAGGGCCACCTGGTGCGCGCCGCTGTCGAACTCGCCAAAGAATGGCGCACCGACCGCTCCCTGAGCCGCCTCGAAGCGATGCTCGCGGTCGCCAACAAAGACGCCTCGCTGATCATCACCGGCAACGGTGACGTGGTCGAACCCGAAGACGGCCTGATCGCCATGGGTTCCGGCGGCGCCTATGCGCAGGCCGCCGCCAGCGCCCTGCTGAAAAAGACCGATCTGTCGGCCCGTGAAATCGTCGAAACCGCCCTCGGCATCGCCGGCGACATCTGTGTATTCACCAACCACACTCAGACCATTGAGGAGCAGGATCTCGCTGAATAAGCCTGACGCGGCCCTGTGCCACGGCTTGTTTCTGCTTGAGGACCGTCAATTATTATGTCCATGACTCCCCGCGAAATCGTCCACGAACTCAACCGCCACATCATCGGCCAGGACGATGCCAAGCGCGCCGTCGCGATTGCCCTGCGCAACCGCTGGCGCCGCATGCAGCTGCCTGAAGAGCTGCGCGTTGAAGTGACCCCGAAAAACATCCTGATGATCGGCCCGACCGGTGTCGGTAAAACCGAGATCGCCCGTCGTCTGGCGAAACTGGCCAACGCGCCGTTCATCAAGGTCGAAGCGACCAAGTTCACCGAAGTCGGCTACGTCGGCCGTGACGTCGAATCGATCATCCGTGATCTGGCTGACGCTGCGATCAAGATGCTCCGCGAGCAGGAAATGACCCGCGTGCGCCATCGCGCCGAAGACGCTGCCGAGGATCGTATCCTCGACGCACTGCTGCCGCCGGCACGCATGGGCTTCAGCAATGAAGAAGCGCCGAGCTCCGATTCCAACACCCGTCAGCTGTTCCGCAAGCGTCTGCGCGAAGGTCAGCTGGATGACAAGGAAATCGAAATCGAAGTCGCCGAAGTGGCCGGCATCGAGATCGCCACGCCGCCTGGCATGGAAGAGATGACCAACCAGTTGCAGTCCTTGTTCGCCAACATGGGCAAGGGCAAGAAGAAGGCGCGCAAGCTCAAGGTCAAGGAAGCACTGAAACTGGTGCGCGACGAAGAAGCCGGGCGTCTGGTCAATGAAGAAGAGCTGAAGGCCAAAGCGCTGGAAGCGGTTGAGCAGCACGGCATCGTGTTCATCGACGAAATCGACAAGGTCGCCAAGCGTGGCAATGTCGGTGGCGCTGATGTTTCCCGTGAAGGCGTACAACGCGACCTGCTGCCGCTGATCGAAGGCTGCACCGTCAACACCAAACTGGGCATGGTCAAGACTGACCACATCCTGTTCATCGCCTCCGGCGCGTTCCACCTGAGCAAGCCGAGCGATCTGGTGCCTGAGTTGCAAGGTCGTCTTCCGATCCGCGTTGAACTCAAGGCCCTGAGCCCGTCGGACTTCGAACGCATCCTCAGCGAACCGCATGCCTCGCTCACCGAGCAATATTGCGCGCTGCTGAAAACCGAAGGCCTGAACATTCAGTTCCAGCCGGAAGGCATCAAGCGTCTGGCGGAGATCGCCTGGCAGGTCAACGAGAAAACCGAGAACATCGGTGCCCGTCGCTTGCACACACTGCTTGAGCGTCTGCTCGAAGAGGTGTCGTTCAGCGCCGGTGATCTGGCCAGCACCCACGATGAGAAGCCGATTCTGATCGACGCCGAATACGTCAACAGCCACCTCGGCGAATTGGCGCAGAACGAAGACCTGTCCCGTTATATCCTGTAAGCCATACTTACAGCGGTAGCGGACCCTGTGGGAGCGAGCTTGCTCGCGAAGAGGCCGTGTCAGTCGACATCAATGTTGTCTGACACACCGCTTTCGCGAGCAAGCTCGCTCCCACATTTGCTCAAGGGTCGCCCACACTTCGGACGCCAGCCCATGACTCAAATTCCCACCGACATCAAACTGCACAAAGCCTCGAAAACCCTGACGCTCACTTACGCGTCCGGCGAGGAATACACCCTGCCCGCCGAATTCCTGCGCGTGCATTCCCCCTCCGCCGAGGTCCAGGGCCATGGCAAACCGATTTTGCAATTCGGCAAGATCAACGTCGGTCTGAGCAAGCTGGAACCGGCCGGTCACTACGCACTGAAACTGACCTTCGACGACGGTCACGACAGCGGCCTGTTCACCTGGGATTATCTTTATGAGCTGGGGCGACGTTATGACGCACTCTGGGCCGATTATCTGGCCGAGCTCAAAGCAGCCGGAAAAACCCGCGACCCGAACGAGTCCATCGTCAAGCTGATGCTCTAGCCCGAGCCTTGCGCTCATTAGAGGGCATTTTCTAAATTCATCTGTTTGAATGCTCTGCTGTGTGGCCGAGGATCGGCCTGCTTGCGAAAAAAATTAAACTCGGGTAACCAATGGAGCTGGCAAGTTCCCTGCAGTGCTCTACGACTGTAAAGCAGCTATGCAGAATTAACGGTCACCCGAGCAGTAGTACCTGGCATTGGCTGTGGAACTGCACAGCAGAAAACCGGGTACTCGTCTCAGGACAATGGAGCGTCGTAGATGAGTAACAAGAATAACGATGACCTGAAGTACCAAGCCTCGGAAAACACCCTGGGGCTTAATCCCGTCGTTGGGCTACGCGGAAAGGATCTGCTGGCCTCTGCTCGTATGGTGCTGAAACAGGCCATCAAACAACCGATCCATAGTGTCAAACACGTCACCCATTTCGGCCTCGAACTGAAGAACGTGTTGTTCGGCAAATCCGAACTGCAACCGGCTGGCGATGACCGTCGCTTCGCCGATCCTGCGTGGAGCCAGAACCCGCTCTACAAACGTTATCTGCAAACTTACCTGGCATGGCGCAAGGAACTCCATTCCTGGATTGATGACAGTAGTCTGTCACCCAAAGATATCGCCCGCGGCCACTTCGTCATCAACCTGATGACCGAAGCCATGGCCCCGACCAACACCGCCGCCAACCCGGCTGCGGTCAAACGCTTTTTCGAAACCGGCGGCAAAAGCCTGCTCGATGGCCTCTCGCATCTGGCCAAGGATCTGGTCCACAACGGCGGCATGCCGAGCCAGGTCAACATGGGCGCGTTCGAAGTCGGCAAGAGCCTCGGCGTCACCGAAGGCGCGGTGGTGTTTCGCAACGACGTGCTGGAGCTGATCCAGTACAAACCGATCACCGAGCAAGTCCACGAGCGCCCCTTGCTGGTGGTGCCGCCGCAGATCAACAAGTTCTATGTATTCGATTTGAGCCCGGACAAGAGTCTGGCGCGCTTCTGCCTGCGCAATAACGTGCAGACGTTCATCATCAGTTGGCGCAACCCGACCAAGGCGCAGCGTGAGTGGGGTCTGTCGACCTACATCGACGCGCTGAAAGAAGCCGTCGACGTGGTCACCGCGATCACCGGCAGCAAAGACGTGAACATGCTCGGCGCCTGCTCCGGCGGCATCACCTGCACCGCCCTGCTCGGCCACTACGCGGCGATCGGCGAGAAGAAGGTGAATGCCCTGACGTTGCTGGTCAGCGTGCTCGACACGACGCTGGACAGCGACGTCGCACTGTTCGTCGACGAGCAGACCCTGGAGACCGCCAAGCGCCACTCGTACCAGGCTGGCGTGCTCGAAGGCAAAGACATGGCCAAGGTCTTCGCCTGGATGCGCCCCAACGACCTGATCTGGAACTACTGGGTCAACAACTACCTGCTCGGCAACGAGCCGCCGGTGTTCGACATCCTGTTCTGGAACAACGACACCACACGCTTGCCGGCGGCGTTCCACGGCGACCTGATCGAGATGTTCAAAAACAACCCACTGATCCGCCCGAATGCACTGGAAGTGTGCGGCACGCCGATCGACCTCAAGCAGGTCACGGCCGATATCTTCTCGCTGGCCGGCACCAACGACCACATCACGCCGTGGAAGTCCTGCTACAAGTCGGCGCAATTGTTCGGTGGCAAGGTCGAGTTCGTGTTGTCGAGCAGCGGGCATATCCAGAGCATCCTGAACCCGCCGGGCAACCCGAAATCGCGTTACATGACCGGCGAAGAGATGGCCGCCAATGCCGATGAGTGGCAGGAAAACTCGACCAAGCACACTGATTCCTGGTGGCTGTACTGGCAGGCGTGGCAGGCCGAGCGTTCGGGCAACCTGAAAAAGGCCCCGCTGAAACTGGGCAACAAGGCGTATCCGGCGGGTGAAGCTTCGCCGGGCACTTACGTTCACGAGCGGTAAAACCTGTGGGAGCGAGCTTGCTCGCGAAAGCGTCGTGTCAGTCACCATAAATGTTGAATGATTGACCGCATTCGCGAGCAAGCTCGCTCCCACAGTTATAAATTTGAGAAACAGACTCCATCCACAGGGCCTGACGCATGCCGCAACCGTTCATATTCCGTACCGTCGATCTGGATGGTCAAACCATCCGCACCGCGGTACGCCCCGGCAAGCCTCACTTGACGCCCTTGCTGATTTTCAACGGCATCGGCGCCAACCTGGAGCTGGTGTTTCCGTTTGTCGCGGCGCTGGACCCGGATCTGGAAGTGATTGCTTTCGACGTGCCCGGTGTCGGCGGCTCGTCGACGCCGAACCGGCCGTATCGCTTTCCCGGGCTAGCCAAGCTGACCTCACGCATGCTCGATTACCTCGACTACGGGCAGGTCAACGTCATCGGCGTGTCGTGGGGCGGCGCACTGGCGCAGCAGTTCGCCTACGACTATCCGGAGCGCTGCAAGAAACTGGTGCTGGCGGCGACCGCTGCCGGTGCGGTGATGGTGCCGGGCAAGCCGAAAGTGCTGTGGATGATGGCCAGTCCACGGCGCTACATTCAGCCGTCCCATGTGATTCGCATCGCGCCGCTGATCTATGGCGGCTCGTTCCGTCGCGACCCGACCCTGGCCGCCAGCCACGCGGCGAAAGTACGTTCGGCCGGCAAGCTCGGTTATTACTGGCAACTGTTCGCCGGTCTCGGCTGGACCAGCATTCACTGGCTGCACAAGATCCATCAGCCAACCCTGGTACTGGCCGGTGACGACGATCCGCTGATCCCGCTGATCAACATGCGCATGCTCGCCTGGCGCATTCCCAACGCCCAACTGCACATCATCGACGACGGTCATCTGTTCCTGATTACCCGCGCCGAAGCGGTGGCGCCGATCATCATGAAGTTTCTCCAGGAGGAACGTCAGCGCGCGGTGATGCACCCGCATCCGACACCGCTCGGCGGTTAACCCCGGCGGCAGGCTTTATGCAGGCCTTTGGCAAAGAGTGCGCGGCAGGACGCCGCGCAGGCAGCAACCCGCAACAGCGTCTATGGTGTTCTGGTTCGGTGAGTGTGTTTTTGGCCTGAAGACGAAGGAGTGTTGAGTCATGCGCGACAAACCAGCGACGGGCGTGGTGCCCAGCCCCGCCGTGTTTATCAACGCACAAAGTGCGATCACCGGCCTGCGTGGGCGGGATTTGATCTCGACCTTGCGCAGCGTGGCGGCTCACGGTTTGCGCAACCCGATCCACAGTGCGAAGCACGCCTTGAAACTCGGCGGCCAACTGGGCCGCGTGTTGCTGGGTGAAACCCTGCACCCGACCAATCCGAACGACAGCCGCTTTGCCGATCCGGCGTGGAGCCTCAACCCGTTTTACCGGCGCAGCCTGCAGGCCTATCTGGCCTGGCAGAAACAGGTCAAAAGCTGGATCGATGAAAGCAACATGAACGATGACGATCGTGCCCGCGCGCACTTCGCCTTCACCCTGCTCAACGACGCCGTGGCGCCGTCCAATACTCTGCTCAACCCGCTGGCGGTGAAGGAGCTGTTCAACTCCGGCGGGCACAGCCTGGTGCGCGGCCTCAGTCATTTGTTCGATGATCTGCTGCACAACGACGGTTTGCCCCGTCAGGTGACCAAACAGGCTTTCGAGGTCGGCAAGACCGTGGCCACCACCACCGGCTCGGTGGTGTTTCGCAACGATTTGCTTGAGCTGATCCAGTACAAACCGATGAGCGAAAAGCAGTACGCCAAGCCATTGCTGGTGGTGCCGCCGCAAATCAACAAGTACTACATTTTCGACCTGAGCCCACACAACAGCTTCGTCCAGTACGCGCTGAAAAATGGTTTGCAGACCTTCATGATCAGTTGGCGCAACCCGGATGTGCGCCATCGCGAATGGGGCCTGTCGACCTACGTAGAAGCGGTGGAAGAAGCGATGAACATCTGCCGGGCGATCACCGGCGCCCGCGAGGTCAATCTGATGGGCGCTTGCGCTGGCGGGCTGACCATTGCTGCCCTGCAAGGGCATTTACAGGCCAAGCGACAACTGCGCCGCGTCTCCAGCGCAACGTATCTGGTCAGCCTGCTCGACAGTGAAATCGAAACCTCGGCCACGCTGTTTGCCGATGAGCAAACTCTCGAAGCGGCCAAGCGCCGTTCGTATCAAAAGGGCGTGCTCGATGGTCGCGACATGGCCAAGGTCTTCGCGTGGATGCGCCCCAACGATTTGATCTGGAGCTACTTCGTCAACAATTACCTGTTGGGCAAAGAGCCGCCAGCCTTCGACATCCTCTACTGGAACAACGACAACACCCGTCTGCCGGCGGCCTTTCACGGCGACCTGCTGGACTTCTTCAAGCACAACCCGCTGACCCATCCGGGTGGGCTGGAAGTGTGCGGCACGCCGATCGACCTGCAGAAAGTCACCGTCGACAGTTTCAGTGTCGCCGGCATGAACGACCACATTACGCCGTGGGACGCGGTGTATCGCTCGACCTTGCTGCTGGGTGGCGAACGACGTTTCGTGCTGTCCAACAGCGGCCACGTGCAGAGCATTCTCAACCCGCCGAGCAACCCGAAAGCCGCGTACGTCGACAACGGCAAGATGAGCAGTGACCCGCGCGCCTGGTACTACGACGCCAAACACGTCGACGGCAGCTGGTGGCCGCAGTGGCTGGAATGGATTCAACAGCGCTCCGGCGCGCAGCACGAAACCTCGTTCACCCTCGGCAACCCGAACTATCCACCGATGGAGGCCGCGCCCGGGACTTACGTGCGTGTGCGCTGACGCTTAACCGAACTTTTCTAAGAAGACTGGATGAAAACCCGCGACCGGATTCTCGAATGTGCTTTGCAACTGTTCAACGAAAAGGGCGAGCCGAACGTCTCCACCATGGAGGTGGCGAACGAAATGGGGATCAGCCCGGGCAACCTTTACTACCACTTTCACGGCAAGGAGCCGCTGATTCTTGGTTTGTTCGAACACTTTCAGAATGAACTGGCACCACTGCTCGATCCGCCGGCGGATGTGGAACTGGCGCCGGAAGATTATTGGCTGTTTTTGCATTTGATCGTCGAGCGGTTGGCGCAATATCGGTTCCTGTTTCAGGACCTGTCGAACCTTGCCGGACGGTTGCCGAAACTGGCCAAGGGCATTCGCAATCTGCTCAATGCGTTGAAGCGCACGCTGGCGTCGTTGCTGGCGCGGTTGAAGGCGGGGGGTCAGTTGGTCAGCGATACCCAGGCGTTGGGGCAGTTGGTTGAGCAGATCACCATGACGTTGCTGTTTTCGCTGGATTATCAGCGGATTCTGGATCGTGAGGGTGAGGTCAGGTTGGTCGTGTACCAGATCATGATGCTGGTGGCGCCGCATTTGTTGCCGCCGGTGAAGGTTGCGACCGAAAGGATGGCCCTGCAATACCTTGAAGACCATGACTGAAATCAAGAGCCCCTCACCCTAGCCCTCCCGAAACGTCGGACCGCCCGGAGGGAGAGGGGACTGATCGGGGAATGCTTGAGATTTACGCCGACCTGATAGTGCGTTTCCGAATCCATAATCGATAAGGTCTTTCAGGTCGATGTATAGCGAAAGACACCTCGGTCGGCCCCTCTCCCTCCGGGAGAGGGCTGGGGTGAGGGCAAGCTTTAAAAACGCACAAACAAAAACGCCCGACCTTCACAGGCCGGGCGTTTTGTTTTGCCCTGATAAATCAGGACTGACTGGTTGGCGTCGACGGTGTCGATGCAACAGTCGGGGTAGCCACCGGAGTCGGTGCCGCGGCGGAGTTCGACGCGCTCACCGGTGCTGCCGACGTGGCAGGTTTGGCTGCAGCCGGGGCGGCCGGCTTCGGCGCAGCGGCTTTCGGTGCGGCCGGTTTTTTCACTGCTGGCTTCTTCGCCGCAGCGGGTTTCGCTGCAGGCTTGGCAGCCGGTTTCGCGGCAGCGGTTTTCGCGGCTGACTTGGCGGCAGGTTTCGCTGCAGTTTTGGCCGCAGGTTTAGCGGCCGGTTTGGCAGCGGCTTTGGCGGCAACCGGTTTGGCTGCTGCTTTTGCGGCTGGTTTGGCGGCAGCGGTTTTCGCTGCCGGCTTGGCCGCCGCTTTTGCTGCGGGTTTAGCCGCCGCTTTGGCCAGTGGCTTGGCAGCGGATTTCGCCGCTGGTTTGGCCGCTGCGGTTTTCGCCGCCGGTTTTGCTGCTGCGGTTTTCGCCGCAACAGGCTGAGCCTTCAGACCGGTGAGTTTTTCGATCTGTCTGGTCAGTGTGTCGACCTTGCTGTTGAGTGCCTTGACCTCATTGCGGCTCGGTACACCGAGGCGCGAAATCGCGCTGTTCAGGCGCTTGTCAAAAGCCCCTTCCAGCTCGTCCCATTTGCCCAGTGCGCGGTCTTTCACGCCGCTGATGCGCGACTTGGCCGAGGAAGCGGAGTCCTTGGCGGCATCGACTGTTTTGCCGACTGCCGACTTGGTGAGCTTCTCGGCTTTCTCGCCGTCTTTGACCAATGTGTCGAAGAGCTTGCTGCCGTCAGTGTCGATCTTCGAGTACACGCCTAAACCAGCCAGCCAGATTTTGCGGGAGTAGGATTCGACCTTCCCGACCCACGAGCTGCTATCTTTTTTATCAGTAGTCTTTTTGCCAGCCATCCCGTTCTCCTTAAGATTTACGCGCGACGCGTTCGAGCAATGCCGTCAGCTCATCGAGCTTAGCAGAGAGTGTCTCAACGTCATGTTTAGACGGAATGCCGATACGATTCAAGGCGCTTGCTACACGGGAGTCGAACGCCTTCTCGACCTTGTCGAGCTGAACTTCGACACGACCTTTGAATGAACTCACTTCACCCTTGGCTTCATCGATCTCGGCGTTGGCCGCTTCGAGTTTTTCGGTGACGGCTTTTTTGCCTTTCTTTTCAACAGTTTGACCAGCCTTGATCAACTCTTGAAAGTACTCGCCGCCCTCTTGGCCGACCTTGGCGTAGGCACCCAGGCCTGCCAGCCAGATCTTGCGGGCATAGGATTTAACGTCGCTCAGAGCAGAAGTCGAAGCGTCGATTTTTTTCTTCAAAATTACTTTGGCCATGGTGCACCTCACGCGCAGAAGGTTTGAGGAACTGCCCGCGAAAGTGTCGGGCTCAGGCACAAAGTAGGCAGAAAAATTAGAAACGGCACCCTAACAACTGACATGAACAGTCGACAGGAAAACACCAACCCTGTGGGAGCGGGCTTGCCCGCGATGAGGCCGGCACATCCAGAATTTTCGTTATCTGACCCACCGCCATCGCGGGCAAGCCCGCTCCCACAGGGATTCGGGATTCAGAAAAAAGGCATCAGACCAACGCTTTATCGAGAGCTTTCTCGATCTCGGCTTTGATCATGCCGCTCATGGCCGACATCATGATGCCCAGTTCCACATCGACCTTGATCGAATCGTCCGCCACATGCACCGCGCCTTTCACGCCCGAGCGCTTGAGGTTCAGCGTGTCGCCGGACCATTGCGGCTCCAGGCCATATTGCTCGGAGAGTTTCTGCGCCAGTTTGTCGGCCTTCTCGCGGGCCGCTTCCTTGCCCAGGTTGTGAGCACGCTCAACAGTGATTTTGGCCATTGCATGACTCCTGATTTAAAAAGATGTGTCGGTAAATCTTGACCGCCGCTGCGGCAAATCGTCCCGAAGGTTGCCCATCTTACCTTTAGCCATTCCAAGACAAAGCCTGGCTTGGGGATTAGAATGTCGCGCATTCTCTTTTGGTGACAGCGATATGACTGATCAGCGCAAAGGCAGCGATGCCGAACCCACCACTCACTTCGGCTTCAAAAACGTTCCGGAAAGCCAGAAAGCGGAAAAAGTCGCTGAGGTTTTCCACTCGGTAGCCGCCAAGTACGACCTGATGAACGACCTTCTGTCGGGCGGCATGCACCGTCTGTGGAAGCGTTTCGCGATCGAATTGTCGGGCGTGCGCAGCGGTAACCGCGTGCTGGACATCGCCGGCGGTACCGGTGACCTGACCAAAAAATTCTCGCACCTGGTCGGCCCGACCGGTCAGGTGGTGTTGGCCGACATCAACGAATCGATGCTCAAGGTCGGTCGTGACCGCCTGCTGGATCTGGGTGTCGCCGGCAACGTCGAATTCGTGCAGGCGGACGCCGAAAAACTGCCGTTCCCGGACAATCATTTCGACTGCGTGACCATCGCCTTCGGCCTGCGCAACGTCACGCATAAAGAAGAAGCCCTGCGCTCAATGCTGCGCGTACTCAAGCCTGGCGGTCGTCTGTTGGTGCTGGAATTCTCCAAGCCAACCAACGCGCTGATGTCGAAAGCCTACGACGCCTACTCGTTCGCCTTCATGCCGCTGATGGGCAAGCTGATCACCAACGACTCGGAAAGCTATCGCTACCTGGCCGAATCGATCCGCATGCACCCGAATCAGGAAACCCTGAAGTCGATGATGGTCGACGCCGGTTTTGACCGCGTGACCTATCACAACATGACCGCCGGCATCGTTGCCCTGCACCGTGGCATCAAGCCCTGATGTTGCTCACCGGGCTGCTCGCCAGCGTTGAACTCGGCCTCAACCGGGTGCTGCGTCTCGACAGCACGGCGCTGCCACGGCTGGCGCATTTGACCGGCAAGGTGATTGCCGTCGATTGCCGCAGCCCGGCGCTGCAACTGTTCATTTTGCCGAGCGACGAAGGTTTGATGCTGGCCTCGCATTGGGACACCGCTGTCGACTGCACTTTACGTGCGCCGGCCTCGAGCCTGATCAAACTGGCCGTGAGCAAAGACAAGACCGCGGTGCTGCACGCCCCGGAAGTCGAACTCGATGGCGACAGCGGCGTGCTGCTGGAACTGGCCGGTGTGCTACAAGACCTTGAGCTGGACTGGGAGTACGAACTCTCGCGCTGGCTCGGCCCGGTCGCCACGCAATTGATTGGCGGTCACCTGCGCAGCCGCGCACGCTGGTATCAACAAGGATTTGCCAGCCTCAACCAGAATCTCGCCGAATACCTCGCCGAAGAATCGCGCACCCTCGTCGGGCAGCGCGAAGCCGAAGCGCGGTTCAGCGAACTGGACCGGATCAAAATTGATCTGGAACGTCTCGAGGCGCGTTTCGAGCGCCTTTCCCGATCCCTCGACCCAAGCGATAACGCATGAAGCTGCTTGCCGTCCGCCGTCTGTTGCGCATCCAGCGCGTCGTGATCCGCTACCGCCTCGATGACCTGCTGTTCGATCTGCCGTTGCCGTGGTTCCTTCTGGCGCTGCGCTATGTGCTGCCGTGGCGCTGGTTCCCGCGCAAGCCGCTGGACCTGAGCCGCGGTGCGCGTTTGCGTCTGGCGTTGCAGGATCTCGGGCCGATTTTCATCAAGTTCGGGCAGATTCTCTCGACCCGCCGCGACCTGTTGCCGGAAGACATCGCCGATGAGCTGATGCACCTGCAGGACCGCGTGCCGCCGTTCGATTCGCAGCTGTCGATCAAGCTGATCGAAGAACAGCTCGGCAAGAAGATCAGCGACGTGTTCAGCCGTTTCGACGTCGAACCGCTGGCCTCGGCCTCGGTGGCGCAAGTGCATGCCGCGCAACTGAAAACCGGCGAGGAAGTGGTGGTCAAAGTGATCCGGCCGGGCCTGAAGCCGATCATTGCGCAGGATCTGGCGTGGCTGTTCATCCTCGCCCGCGCCGCTGAAAAGCTCTCGGCCGACGCGCGTCTGCTGCACCCGGTCGACGTGGTCCAGGACTACGAAAAAACCATCTACGACGAACTCGATCTGCTACGCGAAGCGGCCAACGCCAGCCAATTGAAGCGCAACTTCGAAGGTTCGCCGCTGCTCTACGTGCCGCAAGTCTATTGGGACTGGTGCCGGCCGAAAGTGCTGGTGATGGAGCGTATCTACGGCATTCAGGTCACCGATCTGGCGACCCTCGCCGATCAACGCACCGACATGAAAATGCTCGCCGAACGCGGCGTGGAGATTTTCTTCACCCAAGTGTTCCGCGACAGCTTTTTCCACGCCGACATGCACCCGGGCAACATCTTCGTCAGTACCGTCAATCCGTGGAGCCCGCAGTACATCGCGATCGACTGCGGCATCGTCGGCAGCCTGACTCCGGAAGATCAGGACTATCTGGCGCGCAACCTGTTCGCCTTCTTCAAGCGTGATTACCGCCGCGTGGCGCAATTGCACATCGATTCGGGCTGGGTGCCGGCGGAAACCAAGCTCAACGAATTCGAAGCGGCGATCCGTACCGTGTGCGAACCGATCTTCGAAAAACCGTTAAAAGATATTTCATTTGGCCAGGTGCTGATGCGCCTGTTCCAGACTGCGCGGCGCTTCAACATGGAAGTACAGCCGCAACTGGTGCTGCTGCAAAAGACCCTGCTGAACATCGAAGGCCTCGGCCGTCAGCTGTACCCGGATCTGGATCTGTGGAACACCGCGCAGCCGTTCCTCGAACGCTGGATGCGCGAGCGCGTCAGCCCGAAAGCCTTGCTCGGCAACGTGCAGAGCCAGTTTGAACAGTTGCCGCATCTGGCGAATATGGCCCGCGATCTGCTCGAACGCATGTCCCAGCCGCACGCCTACGACCCGCCGCCACCGTGGCATAAACGCAAGGACGACTGGTTCCTGCGCCTGCTCGGTTGCGCGCATCTGGCCGGCGGGGTGATCCTCGCCCTCGGTGGCCCGCTGCACGAATTGGGGCATTGGCCGGCGGGAATCATGGTGGCAGTCGGCTTGTATCTGGTCGTTCGCCGATAGCCAGTTTCGTGATCGGCTGGCACACTGTTTCAATGCCTGAACCCGACTATTGAAGTGTGGGGTTCGCTGTCGGAGTCGAAGATGAAAAACTGGCTGGACGAGATCAAGTGGGACGCTGATGGCCTGGTGCCGGCGATTGCCCAGGATCACAAGACCGGACGCGTGCTGATGATGGCCTGGATGAACCGCGAAGCGCTGGAACTGACCGCTGCGGAAAACCGTGCCATCTACTGGTCACGTTCCCGTGGCAAGCTGTGGCGCAAGGGCGAAGAGTCCGGCCATGTGCAGACCTTGCATGAGATGCGTCTGGACTGTGACGCCGACGTGATCATCCTGATGGTGGAACAGATCGGCGACATCGCTTGCCATACCGGCCGTCAAAGCTGCTTTTACCGGGTCTTCGAAAACGGCGACTGGAAGACAGTCGACCCGGTCCTGAAAGACCCGCACGCCATCTATTCCGCAGGACACAAACATGAGTGACACCCTGACCCGCCTGGCCGAAGTGCTCGAAGAGCGCAAAGGCGCAGCCGCCGACAGCTCCTATGTAGCTAGTCTGTATCACAAGGGTTTGAACAAGATTCTGGAGAAAGTCGGCGAAGAGTCGGTCGAAACCATTATTGCCGCCAAGGACGCCGCCATCAGCGGTGACTGCAGCGACGTGATCTACGAGACCGCCGACCTGTGGTTCCACAGCATGGTCATGCTCGCCCAACTGGGGCAGCATCCGCAGGCCGTGCTGGATGAGCTGGATCGCCGCTTCGGCCTGTCCGGACACGTCGAGAAAGCCTCGCGTCCGTCCGCCTGAACAATTTTGAGAGAGGAACAGCAACATGGGCATTTTTGACTGGAAACACTGGATCGTCATTCTGGTTGTCGTGGTGCTGGTGTTCGGCACCAAAAAACTGAAAAACCTCGGCACCGACGTTGGCGAATCGATCAAGGGCTTTCGTAAAGCCATGAACGACGAGGAAAAACCGGCCGCTGATCCAACCGTGACGCCTGCGCAGCCAGTGCCACCGGTACAGCCGCAAGCCACCGCTCAGGCCAACCCGCCGCACACCATCGACGTGCAGGCGCAAAAAGTCGAAGAGCCGATCCGCAAAGACGTGTGAGCACTGACTAATGTTTGGTATCAGCTTCTCTGAACTGCTGCTCGTCGGCCTCGTCGCCCTGCTGGTGCTGGGTCCCGAGCGTCTGCCGGGCGCTGCGCGCACCGCTGGCCTGTGGGTCGGACGGCTGAAGCGCAGCTTCAACGCGATCAAACAGGAAGTTGAACGTGAAATCGGTGCCGACGAGATTCGTCGGCAACTGCACAACGAGCACATTCTGTCGCTGGAACAAGAGGCGCGGAAGATTTTCAATCCGGTCCAGCAAGAGCCGACGCCGGTTGAAGTTGAACATGTAGGGCAGCAGACGATTCATGCGCCAACTGCGCCCGCTGTAGCCGCACCCGCTGCCGTTGTAGCACCGACAGAGCCGGCGCCAGCCGCTGTGGAACAATCTGTTGAACACGTTGCGCCAACCGCCGCGCCGATCACACCAGCGCCTCACGACCCTACTCTGCCGCCGCGAGCCCCATGAGCGATCTCCCCGAAAACGACCAGCACATGCCGCTGGTTTCGCACCTCACCGAGTTGCGCACCCGCCTGCTGCGTTGTGTGGCGGCGATCTTCATCATCTTCGCCGGGCTGTTTGCGTTCACCCAGCAGATCTACACCTTCGTCTCGACGCCGCTGCGCCAGTACCTGCCGGTCGGCGCGACAATGATCGCCACCGACGTGTCGTCGCCGTTCCTGACGCCACTGAAGTTGACGATGATGGTTTCGCTGTTCCTCGCGATCCCGGTGATCCTGCATCAGATCTGGGGCTTCATCGCGCCAGGTCTGTACAAACATGAGAAACGCATCGCCGTGCCGTTGCTGGTGTCGAGCATTCTGCTGTTCTACACCGGCATGGCGTTCGCCTATTACTTCGTGTTCCCGCTGATCTTCAAGTTCTTCGCCGCAGCCACCCCGGCCGGCGTGGAAATGATGACCGACATCGCCAGTTACCTCGATTTCGTGATGACGCTGTTCTTCGCCTTCGGCGTGGCGTTCGAAATCCCGGTGGCTGTGGTGCTGCTGGTGTGGATCGGCGTGGTCGACGTCAAATACCTGAAGAAGATCCGCCCGTACGTGATCATCGGCTGCTTTGTGGTCGGCATGATCCTCACACCGCCGGACATTTTCTCGCAGACCCTGCTGGCCGTACCGATGTGGATGCTGTTTGAAATCGGCATTCTGTTCGGTGGCTTGATCAGCAAGCGCGAACGTCCGGACGAGAGCCCGGCCGACGACCACAACGACCAGCCGCCAGCGACCCAGGCATGAACCTGCTGTTGCTCGAAGAGGCCGATTTCATTGCGGCCGACCGCGTAGTGCTGCGTGATCGCCGCCTGACCCACATGCAGGAAGTCCACCGCTCGGAAGTCGGTGACAGCCTGCGCGTCGGGCGCATCAACGGACTGATGGGTTCGGCTGAATTGCTACGCCTCGAAGCGGATGAAGCGGAGCTGCGCGTCAGCCTCGATCAGCAGCCACCGGCCAAGCTGCCACTGACGCTGGTGCTGGCCCTACCGCGCCCGAAGATGCTCCGCCGGGTGTTCCAGACCGTGGCGACCATGGGCGTGTCCAAAGTGATTCTGGTCAACAGCTATCGGGTCGAGAAGAGTTTCTGGCAGACGCCGTTTCTTGAGCCAGCAGCCATTCGTGAGCAACTGATCCTCGGCCTCGAACAGGCCCGCGACACGGTGCTGCCAGAGATCATCATCGAGAAGCGCTTCAAGCCGTTCGTTGAAGATCGCCTGCCGGCGATTACCGAGGGCACCCTGGGCCTGGTCGGTCATCCCGGCAACTACCCGCCGTGCCCGCGCGCCTTGAGCGAACCGGTAACGCTGGCCATCGGTCCCGAAGGTGGCTGGATTCCTTACGAAATCGACCTGCTGGCCAAATCAGGCCTGCAACCGGTGCAACTCGGCGAACGCATCCTGCGCGTCGAAACCGCCGTCACCGCCCTGCTCGCCCGCCTGTTCTGATTCTCCGCACCAGATAAATGGTGTTACAGATTGCCATCATTCGGCCGATACCCTCCCCATAAGTCCAATTAGTGGTCGGGGAGTCGTCGCATGTACCGTTGGTTAGCCGAGAATCTTGGAAACGTCAGCGTCAAACGCAAGCTGGGAATCGGTTTCGGCCTGGTGCTGTTGCTGACACTGTTGATCACCTTCACCGGCTGGACCGGCATGAGCGGCATCATCAGCCGCGGTGACAAACTCGGTTTTATCTCCAGCCTTAACGAGCTGACCAAGGACCTGCGCCTGGCGCGTCTGGACTACGAAGCGCGCCGTGGCGAACAAGGCCCGGGCGCGGTCACCGATCTGCTGAACAAACTCGACAGCGGCCTGCAAACCGCACGCAGCCTGATTGAACAGCCGTCCGACGCGGCGATGGTCGATCAACAACTGGCCGCCGTTGCCGAATACAAACGCGCTTTTGCCGACATGACCCAAGCCACCGTGCAGCGCGAAGACGCCCGCAGCAAACTTGGCGCCAGTGCCGACAATGCCGTGGCGAAAGTCGCCGAAGTGGAAAAATCCATGCTGGCCGGTGACAGCGTCGCGCAATTCAACAGCGTCATCGAGCTGAGCAAACTGCTGCAACAGGCGCGTTATCAGGTGCGCGGCTACACCTACAGCGGCAAGGCCGATGCCGAGCAACCGGCGCTGGACGCCATCGACAACGCCCTGAAAAACCTCGACAGCCTGCCGGCCAAACTGCCGGAGCAGCACATCGCCAACCTGCAACAAGCCACCGATTCGATCAAAGCCTATCGCGCCGCAGTGGCGCAGTTCCGCGACTCGCAGGTCAACAACGCCAAGGCCGCCGCGCGCATGTCGACTCAGGGTGACATCCTCATCGACGTCAGCAAGAAGCTCACCGAGTCGCAAACCGTGGTGCGTGACACCGATGCAGCCCACGCCAAAAACATGTTGATCATCGCCACCCTGCTCGCCGTCGCGTTCGGTCTGCTGGCCGCTTGGGCGATTACTCGTCAGATCATCATCCCGCTGAACCAGACCCTGAAAGTCGCCGAACGCGTCGCCGCCGGCGACCTGACCCACAATCTGGTTTCGCAGCGTCGCGACGAACTCGGTCAGTTGCAGCGCTCGATGCAGAGCATGACCCAGGGCCTGCGCGAGTTGATCGGCGGTATCAGCGACGGCGTCACCCAGATCGCCAGCGCGGCTGAGGAATTGTCGGCCGTCACCGAGCAGACCAGCGCCGGGGTCAACAATCAGAAAATCGAGACCGACCAGGTCGCCACCGCCATGAACGAAATGGCCGCCACCGTGCAGGAAGTCGCGCGTAACGCCGAGGAAGCTTCCGAAGCCGCCGTGGCTGCCGACCAACAAGCGCGCGAAGGCGACAAAGTCGTTGGCGAAGCGATCGCGCAGATCGAGCGTCTGGCCGTTGAGGTGGGGCACTCCACCGAAGCCATGGGCGAGCTCAAGCGCGAAAGCGACAAGATCGGCAGCGTCCTCGACGTGATCAAATCCGTGGCCCAACAAACCAACCTGCTGGCCCTCAACGCCGCCATCGAAGCCGCGCGTGCCGGTGAAGCCGGGCGTGGTTTCGCAGTAGTTGCCGACGAGGTGCGCAGCCTCGCCCAGCGCACACAGAAGTCCACCGAAGAGATCGAACAACTGATCGTCGGCCTGCAAAGCGGCACCCAGCAAGTCGCGACGATCATGGACAACAGCCGCACCCTCACCGACAGCAGTGTTGAACTGACGCGTCGCGCCGGTGGCTCGCTGGAGAGCATCACCCGCACCGTGTCGGCCATTCAAGCGATGAACCAGCAGATTGCGGCAGCAGCCGAGCAGCAGAGCGCGGTGGCTGAAGAGATCAACCGTAGCGTGCTGAATGTGCGGGATGTGTCCGATCAGACATCGGCGGCGAGTGAAGAGACGGCGGCGTCCAGCGTTGAGCTGGCGCGGTTGGGTACTCACTTGCAGATGCTGGTGGGGCGCTTCAAGGTTTGAGGTGATTGATTTGCCTCGGTTCGCTGTGGACCGAGGTGATGCTATCGCTGGCAAGCCAGCTCCCACAGTGAAGATGTTGAACACAAATTTTGTGATCGACTGCAAACCCTGTGGGAGCTGGCTTGCCAGCGATGGCGTCCGAGAGGACGCCGCAGTTACAGAACCTGACGCAAAAAAGCCTGAGCGCGCGGATCCTTCGGCGTATCAAAGAACTCCGCCGGTGCCGCATCCTCCAGCAGCTTGCCGTGATCGAAAAACAACACCCGATCCGCCACTTCCCGGGCAAAGCCCATTTCGTGGGTCACGCAGACCATGGTCATGCCTTCCACGGCCAGGTTCTTCATCACGTCCAGCACTTCGCCGACCATTTCCGGGTCGAGCGCCGAGGTCGGCTCGTCAAACAACATCACCTTCGGTTCCATCGCCAGCGCCCGCGCAATCGCCACGCGCTGTTGCTGACCGCCGGACAGGCGTGACGGAAACTCGTTGGCCTTTTGCGCGATACCAACCTTGTGCAGCAATTCCATCGCCTTGGCCTCGCGCTCTTTCTTGCCGCGCTTGCGCACGACTTTCTGCGCCAGACAGAGGTTTTCCAGCACGGTCATGTGCGGGAACAGGTTGAAATGCTGGAAGACCATGCCGACTTCGCGGCGGTAGGCGTTGACGTCGGTTTTCGGGTCGGCCAGTTGCAGACCGTCGATGCTCACCGAGCCGGAATCGAACTCCTCCAGGCCATTGAGGCAACGCAGGAAGGTCGACTTACCGGAGCCCGACGGGCCGATCACCACCAGCACTTCGCCCTTGGCTACCGTGGTGCTGACGTTATCCACCGCGCGCACCACTTGCCCACGGGTGTCGAAGACTTTTACCAGATCGCGGACTTCAATCACTTTGCGCGAGCCTCCGCTCTAGCCGGCTGGCGATTTTCGACAGCGGCAGGTTGATCAACAGGTACAGGCCGGCAACGCAGAACAGAATCTCGAACGGCGAGAACGAGGTAGTGATGACTTCACGGCCGCTTTTCAGCAGTTCGGTGATGGCGATCACCGACACCAGCGAGGTGTCCTTGACCAGACTGATGAACTGCCCGGCCAGCGGCGGCAGCACGCGTTTCAGCGCTTGCGGCAGCACCACATGGCGCATCGACTGGCCGGCACTCAGACCAAGCGAGCGCGCCGCTTCGTTCTGGCCACGGGCAATCGATTGCACGCCGGAACGGATGATCTCGGCTACGTAAGCGCCGGTGAACAGCGACAGCGCAGCGATCCCGGCGAACTCGCGCGACAGGTTCATCACCGTGCCGATGAAGAAGTAGAAAATGAAGATCTGTACCAGCAATGGCGTGCCGCGCACCAGTTCGACGTAAATGGTCGACAGATCGCGCAGGGTCGGGTTGCTCGACAGCCGGCAGAGGCCGGTGACCAGACCAATGAGCAAACCGAGAATCCCGGACACCACCGACAGCCAAAGCGTTGTCCACAGCCCCCACAACAGCGGCCCTGCCGCCCAATGCCGAGTCACACCCACGACGTCACCTTCGGCGACATCGTCGCCCTGAGCGAATTGCAGGCTGTTCTCGTCAACAGTCAGGTGCTGCTCGTCACCGGCGTCGTTGCGCAGGGTGACAACAGCGCTGCCGCCCTTGCGCACCAACTCGGTGACGGTGGAAATGTCCGTGGCGCGCTGGGATTCTTCCGCCTGATAGGCGAAGTACTGCGGCACGCGGTTCCAGCGCCATTCGTAGGACATCAGCGACGTCGCGTAATACAACGCGCCCGCCAGGCCGACCAGCACCAGCACGGTGAGGACGTGCCAGGGCCATTGGGCTTTTTTCTGGTTCATTGCAGGTTCTCGGATGATCGTTCCCACGCTCTGCGTGGGAATGCCGCTCGGGACGCTCTGCGTCCCTGCCTGTTCGTGACGCGGAGCGTCACAGGATGCGTTCCCACGCGGAGCATGGGAACGATCAGCGGATGCGCGTTATTCCATGTCCTTGAGCCACTCGGTGCTCTTGAACCACTTGTCATGGATGCGATCGTAGGTGCCGTCTTCGTGGATCTGGTGCAGGAAGTTGTTGATGAAGTTGAGGCTGTCGTAATCACCCTTCTTCAAACCGAATGCCAACGGCTCGTAGGTGAACGGCTTGTCGAGGAACACCAGTTTGCCGGCGCCGACCTTGGTCACCGCAACGACGTTGTACGGGGCGTCGTAGATGAAGGCGTCAGCCTTGCCGTTGACCACGTCGAGCACGGCTTCCTGCTCGTTGTCGTAGCCGTGGTACTTGGCTTTGGAGATGAGCTTCTTGGCGACCATTTCGCCGGTGGTGCCGAGCTTGGAGGTGATGCGGTAGTCGGCGGTGTTCAGGTCTTTGTAGGACTTGATGGTGCCTTCCAGTTCCTTGCGGATCAGCAGGGTCTGGCCGACCACGATGAACGGTTCGCTGAAGTTCAGGCGCAGGTTGCGTTCCTGGGTCAGGGTCATGCCGCTGCCGATCATGTCGAACTTGTCAGTCATCAGCGCCGGGATGATGCCGTCGTAACCGGTCGAAACCAGTTCCAGCTTGACGCCCATGGCCTTGGACATGGCTTTGAGGATGTCGACTTCAAAGCCGATGATTTCGCCGCGCTTGTTGGTCATTTCGAACGGCATGTAGGTCGGATCCATACCGACTTTCAAGGTGCCACGCTTGACCGCGTCATCGATCGCGCCGGCCTGCGCCGCATTGACTGCAACCAGTGCCGTGACGCCGACCAGCAGCATCGACAGATACTTCTTCATCTTCAAGTCCCCAAAACCATTGCGTATGCGGCGCGAAAACCAACAGAAATGGGCCAAAAAGCCCGGGCGCGCCAATTCGGGGACGGATGCTAACGCACTCGTTTTTTTGCACAAGGTTTAATCGGGGATTTGTTTAACAATCAAGGGCTGACCCTCACCCCAGCCCTCTCCCGGAGGGAGAGGGGGCCGACCGGGTTGTCTTGCGCTCTACATCGACCTGAAAGATCCAGTCGATTATGGATTCAATACAGCAGGATCAGGTCGGCGTACCTTTGAAGCATCCCCCAATCAGTCCCCTCGCCCTCTGGGAGAGGGCTAGGGTGAGGGGCTTTTCAGCAGGCAAAAAAAACCCCGCAATATCGCGGGGTTTCTCTATCAGGCCGGTTGCGCCTGCCTACTCACCGGCTGCAACGGCAGCAACGGCGCATGCGGATCGGCCTTCACCGAAGCGCGCCACGCATCCAGCCACTCGGCATGACCTTCTGCCCAAACCTGCTCATGCAGACGCGCCAATGCAACCGGGTCGCTCAGCAATTGCAGACGATCATGGTTGTTCAGCCCGGCCGGGCCAACCTTGAGCGCGTGACGCACACGTTCCTGACGCAGCCATTCAATCGGCTCGGCCTGACCGTGACGCGAGGTCGCCAGCGAGCACGCCAAAGCGTTCTGCTGCGGATCAACCACTGCGCGGACGAAACCGTCGTTCAGGGCGTGGTAACGGTTTTCGTGGGTGTACTGATCAGTCGCCAGCAGCGCCTGCGGCGGATTGTATTCCTCAGGGATGAGGAACAGGCTCTCGTCACGGGACTTCAGGCCCAGGCCAACACGGCTGGAAATCACCGACACCGGGATCGACAGCATCAGCGAACCGACGATCGGCACCAGCCACCAGAGGAAGCTCGGGTTGAGCCAGATCACCAGCAGCGCCCAGCAAAAGCCCAGCAGGGTCTGCGGACCGTGGCGTTTGACCGCCTCGCTCCATGGCGTCGAGTCGTCGTCACGTTGCGGCGAATTCCAGGTCGCGGCCCAGCCAAGGAACGCAGCCAGGACGAAACGGGTGTGGAAAATCATCCGCACCGGCGCCAGCAGCATGGAGAACAGCATCTCCAGCAGCATCGACAGGGTCACCTTGAACTTGCCGCCGAACTCTTTCGCGCCCTTGGCCCAGATCAGGATGATGCTCAACAGTTTCGGCAGGAACAGCAGCACGATGGTCGTCGAGAACAGCGCGATCGCCTTGTCCGGGTGCCATTGTGGCCACAGCGGATAGAGCTGACGCGGCTCAAGGAAGTACTGCGGCTCCATCAGCGTATTCACCGCCAGCAGCGCGGTCGACAGCACCAGAAAGAAGAACCACAACGGCGCCGACAGGTACGACATCACGCCGGTGAGGAACACCGCGCGATGCACCGGGTGCATGCCTTTGACCAGGAACAGACGGAAGTTCATCAGGTTACCGTGGCACCAGCGACGGTCACGCTTGAGTTCGTCGAGCAGGTTCGGCGGCAGTTCTTCGTAGCTGCCCGGCAAGTCGTAGGCAATCCACACGCCCCAACCGGCACGACGCATCAGCGCGGCTTCAACGAAGTCATGAGACAGGATCGCACCGGAGAACGCACCCTTACCCGGCAACGGCGCCAAGGCGCAGTGGTCGATAAACGGCTTCATGCGGATGATCGCGTTGTGCCCCCAGTAGTGGGATTCACCCAACTGCCAGAAGTGCAGACCGGCGGTAAACAGCGGGCCATAAACGCGGGTCGCAAACTGCTGCATGCGCGCATACAGGGTGTCCATGCCCGACGCACGCGGCGCGGTCTGGATGATCCCGGCGTCCGGCGTGGCTTCCATCAAGCGCACCAGACTGGTCAGGCACTCACCGCTCATGACCGAGTCGGCGTCGAGCACGACCATGTACTTATAGTCACCACCCCAACGACGGCAGAAGTCGTCGAGGTTGCCGCTCTTGCGTTTCACACGACGGCGACGGCGGCGATAGAAGATCTTGCCGAAACCTTTGGCTTCACGGCAGACGTCCAGCCAGGCCTGTTGCTCGGCGACGCAGATGTCGGTGTCGTTACTGTCGCTGAGGACGAAGAAGTCGAAGCGATCCAGATCACCGGTGGCGGCTACCGATTCGAACGTTGCCCGCAAACCGGCGAATACGCGCGGCACGTCTTCGTTGCAGATCGGCATCACCAGCGCGGTACGCGCATCTTTGGCAATCGGCTCGTTGCCGGCGCTTTTGCCGGAGATACGGTATTTATCGTGACCGGTGAGCAACTCGAGGAAGCCCATCAGCGCGGTCCAGAAACCGGCCGAGACCCAGCAGAACAGAATCCCGAACAGAATCAGGATGCTGGTTTGCAGCGCATACGGCAGCACTTGCGTGGCGGTTTGCATCAGCGGCTGGTGCAGGACTTCTTCGAGATCGACGAACGACCAGCCCTGGTACGGCATGATGCCTTTCATGTACCAGCCGGCGACGATGGTCTGGCCGAGCATCAGCAGCAACAGAATGTAGCGCCGGATCGAACCGACGGTGCGCCAGCGCGCGGCCGGCAGGACATTCTCGTCCTTCGGCGGCTGCGGCGGGTTGGTGCGACCGGTCATACGGCGCCAGCCACGCACCAGAATATTGGTGCGCCATGGCTCCGGAACGACTTTGGTCCGACGGATCGGCGGTGTCGCCTTCAGGCTGACGCGGCCGCTGGCGTCGAGCACCAGCATTTCCGCATCTTCCAGCTGTTCGGCAGTGCTCAGAATCAGGCGCTTGCCCACCGAAGCCTGGGCGGCCTCGGCAGGTGCGTCGAAGGTTGAAGACGACAGGCGTTGATGCAGCTCGCTGAACGACTGGCAGCCCGCGAGTTCCGCGCGCTGCTCGTCGGTCATCGGCAGATGCGCCAGATACTCGGACAGAGTCTCTGGCTGTACTTGAGAGTTACTCATCGGCAGGCAACTGATAGCTCCAGGTCTCGGTCAGGACTTCTTCAGTCGGTGCCGATTCCGGTGTGGCTGGGGCCGCGTCCGCAGCCACTGGCTGCTTGGCGTCTTTATTAGCCTTGTCCTTGGCATCTGCGGCTGGCTTGGCGTCGGCCTGTTTGGCTTCGGCTGCCTTGGCTTCCTTGTCGAGTTTCTCTTGTTGCTTGGCGGCAACCTTGTCGGCCTTGGCAACAGACGAGTTGGACGCCGGCACCGATTTCGCCAGATCAGCGGTCACGACTGGCTGCACCAGAGCGGCACGCATTTCGGTCGACTTGCTTGCGTCCTTGATCTTCATGCGCAAGGTCAAACGCCAGCCCTTGGTTTCCGGGTTGTAGCGCACGCTGTTCTCAACCAGTTCGGCGTTGTCGCCGACACTGACTTGACTGCGAACGTCGGCATCCGGAGTCAGTGCCGCCAGCGATGGACCTTCGAAGTCGACCAGATAGGCAACGCTGCCATCCGGCTGACGGATCAGGTTCGATTGCTTGACGTCACCGGTCGAACGCAGAGTCTGCGATACCCAGGCGCTGTCCGGCGCGTGAATCGCCGCTTCGTCCATGGTCCAGTGCATGCGGTAAGCGAAGTCCAGTGGCTGGCCCGGCTCCGGCATTTTTTCCGGGCTCCAGAACGCAACGATGTTGTCGTTGGTTTCGTCGGCAGTCGGAATCTCTACCAGATCAACAGTGCCTTTGCCCCACTCGCCCTTCGGCTCGATCCAGGCGCTTGGGCGCTTGTCGTAGCGATCGTCGAGGTCTTCGTAGTGGCTGAAGTCGCGGCCACGTTGCAGCAGACCGAAACCACGCGGGTTTTCGACGCTGAAGTTGCTCACTGCCAGGTGTTTCGGGTTGTTCAACGGGCGCCAGATCCACTCGCCGTTGCCGGCATGGATCGACAGACCGCTGGAGTCGTGCAGTTCACGACGGTAGTTGAGGACTTTCGACGGCTGGTTGGCGCCGAACAGGAACATGCTGGTCAGCGGCGCGATGCCCAGTTTGCCGACCTTGTCACGCAGGAACATCTGCGCTTTGACGTCGACGATGGTGTCGCTGCCCGGACGCAGGATCAAACGGTAGGCACCGGTGGCGCGCGGCGAATCCAGCAGCGCGAAGATCACCAGGTGCTTGTCGCCCGGCTTCGGCTGTTGAATCCAGAACTCGCGGAAACGCGGGAATTCTTCGCCCGACGGCAGCGCGGTATCAATCGCCAGACCACGTGCCGAGAGGCCGTAGGTGTGGCCCTTGCCGACAACGCGGAAGTAACTCGCGCCGAGCATGGTCATGATTTCGTCTTGCTTGTCGGCCTTGTTGATCGGGTACAGCACACGGAAACCGGCATAACCCAGTTGTTCGGTGGCTTTCGGATCGAATTTCAGGTCGCCGAAATCGAAGCGAGTCGGATCGTATTTGATCTCTTCGACGGTGTTCGCTGTGATTTCGTTAATTTTCACCGGCGTATCGAAGTGCATACCCTGGTGATAGAAGGACAGTTTGAACGGGGTCTTCTGATCAGCCCACTCAGCCTTTTCGGTGAGGAAGCGGATTTTCTGATAGTCCGCGAACTTCATGTCGCGGAATTCGTTCGGCAGGTTGCTGCGCGGGGCTTCGAATTTCTGCCCGGCCAGCTCTTTGGCCTTGGCCGATACATCGTCAAGATTGAACGCCCAAAGCTGACCGGCGCTGAGCAGGCACAGGAGCGCCGAACCCGCTACCAGGGCACTTCGCATGCGTTTGGCAGACATTTTTGCTGCATTACAGGGACTAACAATCACGAGCAACCCTCGCCGAAAACAGATCAATAAACCAACGGCCAGCAAGCCGTCTGTGTGGCCATTTTTGTCAGCTTATTTCGGTTCCAGGAAATCAGATACTGCGTTGCTGCTCCTCCCCATAGCAAGCTATGAGTCGTCGCAGCGCCTTGTCTCTGACTCCCTGGCCCTCGAAATAATGCTGGCAAAAATGGCCGTACAGACCGCTCATACCAGGTTGGCGAGCATTGTTCCGACTCCGCTGGGGCAAAATGATTCCCCAATCGGATCCGGACAAGTCTCTACCTAAGTGAAAAATGAATCAGCGAACGCTGATCCCAGTGCGCGCGATTATCTAGTAGCCCGCATGACAACGCATCAGGGGTAACAAAGTATTTATCGCGAAAACACCCTAAAAACAGTCGAAATTTCCCAAAAAGGTGTTTCAAGCGCTTTCAGGTCTGTAACAAAAAGGTAACCGGGCCATCGTTGACCAAATGCACCTGCATATCGGCGCCGAATCTACCTGATGCCACAGTGCCATGCACCTGTTTCGCACTGCTTAATAGATAGTCGAACAATTCCTCGCCCAAGGCTGGAGGCGCTGCCGTCGAAAAGCTCGGGCGCAACCCGCTTTTGGTGTCGGCAGCCAGGGTGAACTGAGAGACCAGCAGCAACCCACCGCCAACGTCGGCGAGGGACAAGTTCATCTTGCCCTCCGCATCGCTGAATACCCGATAGTTAAGCAGCTTATGCAGAAGTTTGTCGGCGCTGACACGCGTGTCGTCGGGTTCGACCGCCACCAGCACCAACAAACCGTGATCTACCGCGCCGACGACTTCGCCTGCCACTTCAACCCGCGCACCGCGTACGCGCTGTAAAAGCCCTTTCATGCTTCTTCGGGCGGCAGATCGAGCAGGCGCTGGGCCATGTTGCTCGCTGCGCGCACCAGTGCATCGGTGATGCCGGGCTCGGAAGCCGCATGGCCAGCATCGCGAATCACCTGCAGTTCGCTGTTCGGCCAGGCCTGGTGCAATTCCCAGGCATTGTCGAGCGGGCAAATCACGTCGTAGCGACCGTGAATGATCACGCCCGGCAGATGGGCGATCTTGCCCATGTCGCGAATCAACTGGTTCGGCTCAAGGAAAGCGTTGTTAGTGAAGTAGTGGCATTCGATCCGCGCGATCGACAGTGCGCGCTGCGGCTCGGAAAAGCGATCGACCACCAGCGGGTTCGGCCGCAGGGTTGCGGTGCGCCCTTCCCAGGTCGACCAGGCTTTGGCCGCATGCATCTGCGCGATCTGGTCGTTGCCGGTCAGGCGTTTATGGAATGCGCTGAGCAGGTCACCGCGTTCGTCCAACGGGATCGGCGCAATGTAGTCCTGCCAGTAATCGGGGAACAGACGACTGGCACCGGCCTGATAGAACCACTCGATTTCCTGCGGACGGCAGAGAAAGATCCCGCGCAGAATCAGACCGTGAACACGCTCAGGATGGGTTTGCGCGTAAGCCAACGCCAGAGTCGAGCCCCACGAGCCGCCGAACAGCACCCATTTGTCGATGCCCAGGTGTTTGCGAATGCGCTCAAGGTCGGCGACCAGATCCCAGGTGGTGTTGTTTTCCAGGCTGGCGTGCGGCGTGGAGCGTCCGCAACCGCGCTGGTCGAAGGTGACAATGCGATAGAGGTTCGGATCGAAATAGCGACGGCTCTGCGCGTCGCAACCGGCGCCGGGGCCACCGTGAATGAACACAACCGGCAAACCCTCCGGTGAACCGCTTTCGTCGACATACAGCGTATGGGTGTCATCGACAGCCAGATCGTGCCGGGCGTGAGGTTTGATCTGCGGAAACAAAGTCTGCATTGCGCGCTCCGTAAGGGGTCGAGGTCATCCCTGGGGGGACTTCTATTATTCTGCCGTTGGGCATCATAAACCCGATTTACGTCAATGAGCATGCTCCAGAGCCTGATCGTTCCCACGCTCTGCGTGGGAATGCCTCTTGGGACGCTCCGCGTCCAGTGACGCGGAGCGTCACGGGCTGCTTTCCCACGCGGAGCGTGGGAACGATCAATAAACCAAAGCTGTCTGGCCTAGCAACAAACCTGTGGAACCGCGTGATTACTCGCTGTAGTGTTTTTGGCCCCACGCCAGATAGCCTTGCAGCAACTCCTTGAGCACTACCCGCGTCGGCTCGGCCAGACCGGCGCGATAGCGGAACGGTTCGAACTCTTCCATGTAGGTGCACTGGCCCAGTTCCAGTTGCACCGCGTGGATGTTCTGCGCCGGGTTGCCGTAATGACGGGTGATATGGCCGCCCTTGAAACGACCATTCAGCACATGGCTGTAATCGCCGTGGCGTGCGCAGATCGCTTCCAGCTGCGTGGCCAGTTGTGGATCGCAACTGGCGCCGTTGAAGGTGCCGAGGTTGAAGTCCGGCAGTTTGCCGTCGAACAGGTGCGGGATGATCGAGCGGATCGAGTGCGCATCGAACAGCAGCGCGTATCCGAATTCGGCTTTCAACCGCGCCAGCTCTTCCTGCAGCGTGCGGTGATACGGCGTCCAGATCTGCTCCAGATAGTTTGCGCGCTCTTCTTTCGATGGCTCCTGCCCTTCGCGGAACAACGCAATGCCATCGAACAACGTCGCCGGGTACAGCCCGGTGGTCGCCCCGACGTACAGCGGCTTGTCGTCGGACGGACGATTCAGATCGATGACGAAACGCGAGTACTCAGCCGCCAACGTACTCGCGCCCAGTTCTTCGGCAAAATCGTAAAGCTGCGGAATATGCCAGTCGGTGTCCGGCAGGCTTTTCGCGGCCGCGATCAACCCGGCTTCCACCGCAGGCGTCAAGCGCACCCCGGCATGCGGCATGCTGATCAGCAACGGCACGCGACCTTGTTTGAAATTCAGAACCTTATCCACAACCGCTCTCCTACAGACTTGATTCGACGCCGTGACGGACGACGCGTTTGTCCAGATCGCCACCCAGCCAATAAGCCAGATCCGCCGGACGATCAATGTGCCAGGCAACGAAATCCGCGACCTTGCCGACTTCCAGCGAACCGTGGGTGGCGGCCATGCCCAGCGCTTGCGCGGCATGAATCGTCGCGCCGGCCAGGGCTTCTTCCGGGGTCATGCGAAAACAGGTGCAAGCCATGTTCAACATCAGCCGCAACGACAGCGCCGGCGAGGTGCCGGGGTTGAGATCGCTGGCGATGGCGATCTTCACCTTGTGCTTGCGCAGAGCGTCCATCGGCGGCAACTGGGTCTCGCGCAGGAAGTAGAACGCGCCCGGCAGCAGCACTGCGACGGTGTCGGACTCGGCCATGGCGATGGCGTCGGCTTCGTCCATGAACTCCAGGTGATCAGCGGACAACGCCTTATAGCGCGCGGCGAGGCTGGAGCCGTGCAGCGACGACAGTTGTTCAGCGTGGAGCTTCACCGGCAAACCGAGTTTTTGTGCGGCGATGAACACACGCTCGACCTGCTCTGGCGAGAACGCCAGGTATTCGCAGAAAGCGTCCACGGCGTCGACCAGCCCTTCGGCAGCCAGCGCCGGAAGCATCTCCGTGCAGATCAGATCGATGTAATCGTCGGCGCGATCCTTGTATTCCGGCGGCAACGCGTGGGCCGCGAGGCAGGTGCTGCGCACGCTGATCGGCAGCTCTTTCTGTAAACGGCGGATGACGCGAAGGATCTTGCGCTCGTTGGCCAGGTCGAGGCCGTAGCCGGATTTCATTTCGACCGTGGTCACGCCGTCGCGCATCAAACTTTTCAGGCGTTTCGCGGCGCTGGCGAACAGCTCGTCTTCAGTCGCTTCGCGAGTTGCACGCACGGTGCTGGCGATGCCGCCGCCCGCCGCTGCGATCTCGGCGTAGCTGACGCCTTGCAGACGTTTTTCGAATTCGCCACTGCGGTTGCCGCCGAACACCGTGTGGGTGTGACAGTCGATCAGGCCGGGCGTGACCCACGCGCCTTGCAGATCATTGACTGCCGGGTATTCGCCGGAGGGCAATTGATTACGCGGGCCGATCCACTCGATGAGCGCACCGGACGTCACGATGGCAGCGTCTTCGATGATCGAGTAGACGCCCTGCGCCATGGTTGCGACGTGGCAGTGTTGCCAGAGGGTTTTCACTGTTGGCCTCCGTTGGGGCTGGTGATCGTTCCCACGCTCTGCGTGGGAATGCCTCAGGGGACGCTCTGCGTCCAGTGACGCGGAGCGTCACGGGCTGCATTCCCACGCGGAGCATGGGAACGATCAGTGTGTAGGGTTAAAGGCTCGGCAAAAGCTTCGCCGGAACCAGCTCAGTCAAACACCGCGAAGCCAACAGTTCAGTCGCCGCGTTAATGTCCGGCGCAAAAAAGCGGTCCTTCTCATAAAACGGTACTTCCTTACGCAAAATCGCCCGAGCCTGTTCCAGCTTCGCCGAGGTCTTCAGGCCGTTACGCAGATCCAGGCCCTGCACCGCCGCCAACCATTCCACCGCGAGAATCCCGCGGGTGTTTTCAGCCATTTCCCACAGACGCTTGCCGGCGGCCGGGGCCATCGACACGTGGTCTTCCTGGTTGGCCGAGGTCGGCAGACTGTCCACCGAATGCGGATGGGACAAGGCCTTGTTTTCGCTGGCCAGTGCCGCTGCCGTCACTTGAGCAATCATGAAACCGGAGTTCACTCCGCCATTGGCGACGAGGAACGGCGGCAGTTGCGACATGTGCTTGTCCATCATCAGCGAGATGCGGCGTTCGCTCAGCGAGCCGATTTCGGCGATGGCCAGGGCCATGTTGTCCGCGGCCATCGCCACCGGTTCGGCGTGGAAGTTGCCGCCGGAAATCACATCGCCTTCAGCGGCGAAAACCAGCGGGTTATCGGATACAGCGTTGGCTTCGACGGCCAACACTTCAGCAGCCTGACGGAACTGGGTCAGGCAGGCGCCCATGACTTGCGGCTGGCAGCGCAGCGAGTACGGATCCTGCACTTTCTCGCAGTTCTGGTGCGAATCGGAGACTTCGCTGCGCTCACCCAGCAGATCACGGTAAGCAGCAGCGGCGTCGATCTGACCTTTCTGGCCACGCGCGGCGTGAATACGTGCATCGAATGGCGAGCGCGAACCCAATACTGCTTCAACCGTCAGACCGCCCAGCGCCAAGGCACCGGCAAACAGGTCTTCACCCTCAAACAGACCACGCAATGCAAACGCGGTGGAAACCTGAGTACCGTTGAGCAGCGCCAGACCTTCTTTAGCCGCTAAAGTCAGCGGCGTCAGGCCGGCGACTTTCAGCGCTTCAGTGGCTTCCATCCACTCGCCCTTGTAGCGCGCCTTGCCCTCGCCCAGCAGCACCAGCGACATGTGCGCCAACGGCGCAAGGTCGCCCGACGCGCCCACCGAACCTTTCAGCGGAATGTGCGGGTAAACCTCGGCATTGATCAGCGCAATCAGCGCATCGATCACCACGCGGCGAATACCGGAGAAGCCACGGCTGAGGCTGTTGACCTTGAGCACCATGACCAGCCGCACCAGTTCGTCGCTGATCGGCTGGCCGACACCGGCAGCGTGGGACAGCACCAGCGAGCGCTGCAGGTTCTCGAGGTCTTCGCTGGCGATACGCGTCGAGGCCAGCAGGCCGAAACCGGTGTTGATGCCGTACGCGGTGCGGTTCTCGGCGAGGATCTGTTCGACGCAGGCAACACTGGCTTCGATCTGTGCCGAGGCGCTGTTGTCGAGGCTCAGCTTGACCGGGTTCTGGTAGACGTCACGCAGTTGGGCCAGGCTCAGTTGGCCGGGAATCAGGTTCAGCGCAGTCATTTAAATGCTCCTTTTGAGACATTGTTATTAACTACCAGTCGCTCCGGAGCATTCCGTTATCCGTCGTTTCTCGTCTTGTAAACGATCCACGCCTTGGCACGCTGGTATGGGGTAGTGTCAGTGCAAATTCGATAGAACGTTGTGCAGCAGATTCGGGTTTTTCAACACGCTCGCAGCGGCAGCGATATCCGGGGCGAGCCAGCGATCCTGATCGTAGGCCGGAACCGTTTCGCGCAGCAGTCGCCACGCGCGGTCAGTGCCCGCGCCGAAGCGTTGTTCCTTGAGGAACTCAAACGCCTGCGCCGCCAGCAGGTATTCGATGGCGAGGATCTGCGTGCAGTTTTCCAAGGCGCGATGCAGCTTCAGCGCGGCATTGGTGCCCATGCTCAAGTGGTCTTCCTGCAGGCCCGAGGTGATGTAGTTATCGAGTACCGCCGGTTGCGCCAATTGGCGGTTTTCCGCACACAGCGATGCGGCGACGTATTGCACGATCATCATCCCCGAGTTCACCCCCGGATTGGCCACCAGAAACGCTGGCAGACCGCTGACGTGCGGGTTGACCAGACGATCGAGGCGACGCTCGGCAATCGAGCCGATTTCGGCCATGGCAATCGCCAGCAGATCTGCCGCCATCGCCACCGATTGGCCGTGCGGGTTGGCTTGCGACATCACCCGGAAGTTGTCCGGTGTGCCCAGCAGCAACGGGTTGTCGGTGCAGCCATTGAGTTCGGCTTCGACCTGTTTGATCGCATGTTCCAGTTGGTCCCGCGCGGCGCCGTGCACCTGCGGGATCGAGCGGATACTCAGCGCATCCTGAGTGCGGATGCCCTTGCTCGACGCAATCACTTCACTGCCATCGAGCAACGCACGCAAATTGACGCCGACCTGCTGCATGCCCGGGTGCGGTTTCAGCGCGATGATTTCCGCGTCGAAGGCATCAATCTGGCCGCGCTGGGCTTCGAAACTCATCGCGCCGATGACATCGGCCCACTGCACCAGCCGCGTCGCATCGGCAATCGCCAGACAGCTGAGCCCGGTCATGCATGGCGTGCCGTTGACCAGGCACAAACCGTCCTTCGCACCGAGTTGCACCGGTTGCAGACCTTCTTCGGCCAGCGCCTGTTGTGCGGAAATAACCTGCCCGCGATAGCTGACAGTGCCGACACCGAGCAGCGTGATGCCGATGTGCGCCATGTGGGTCAGATAACCCACCGAACCTTGCGACGGCACTTGCGGGGTGATGCCGCGATTGAGCAGCGCCAGCAGCGCTTCGACGACCCGGCGGTGAATGCCGGATTTGCCGTGGCTGTAGTTGTGAATGGCGGCGCAGATGATCGCGCGAGTCTGCTCGTCGGCAAGCACCGGGCCGACACCGCAGGCATGGCTGAGCAAGGTGTTGCGCGAGAGCTGGCTGAGTTGCTCGTCTTTAAGCGAGACGTTGGACAAACCGCCCAGGCCGGTGTTGACGCCATAGGCGCGCTCGCCGCTTTCGACGATGCGCTGGACGATGCCTTGGGCGTTTTCGATGCGCGCCCAGGTGTCGCTGGACAGCTCAAGTTGCGCGCCGTGACGGGCGACCGCGACCACGTCCTGCCAACGCAGGGGGGCGCCGGTGATAACGATTTTTTCAGCCTGGGACATCTAAAACCTCTTGAGTTAGATCGTTCCCACGCTCTGCGTGGGAATGCCGCCTGGGACGCTCCGCGTCCCGATTTCTGCTCTGTGCAGGGTGACGCGGAGCGTCACGGGATGCATTCCCACGCAGAGCGTGGGAACGAGCGTCAGACCACCGCCGCTCGCCGCTGCACAAACCGGTCGACATACTCATCCGCTGGCGAATGCAGAATCTCGCGTGGCGTACCGACCTGAATCAACTTGCCATCCTTGAGAATCGCAATGCGATTACCGATGCGCACCGCTTCATCAAGGTCATGGGTGATGAAGACGATGGTCTTGTGCAGAGTCTTTTGCAGCTCCAGCAACTGGTCCTGCATCTCCGCGCGGATCAGCGGATCCAGCGCACTGAACGCTTCGTCCATGAGGATGATGTCGGTGTCCGCCGCCAAGGCGCGGGCCAAACCGACACGCTGGCGCATGCCGCCGGAAAGCTGGTGCGGGTATTTGTTTTCGTAGCCTTTGAGGCCCACGGTGTTGATCCAGTGCAGCGCGCGTTCCGAGCACATTTGCTTGCTCTCGCCGCGCACTTTCAAGCCGTAGGCGACGTTGTCGAGCACAGTCTTGTGCGGCAGCAGGCCGAAGCTCTGGAACACCATGCTGATCTTGTGCCGGCGAAATTCGCGCAGGGCGTCCATGTCGTACTGCAGGATGTCCACGCCGTCGACGAGGATCGCGCCGCTGGTGGGGTCGATCAGCCGATTGAAGTGGCGCACCAGCGTCGATTTGCCGGAACCGGACAAGCCCATGATCACGAAGATCTCGCCGGTGCCGATGCTCAACGACAGGTCGTTAACGCCGACCACGCAACCGGTCTCGCTCAGCACCTGATCCTTGGTCTTGCCCTGGCCGACCATGGCCAGTGCATCCTTCGCGCGGTTGCCGAAAATCTTGAAGACGTTTTTGACTTCGATCTTGCTCACGGTTGCGTTGCTCATTTGCTCACCTCATGCCGTGGCCGACCGTACGCCTGAGTAATGCGGTCGATGACCACTGCGAGAATCACGATCGCCAGACCGGCCTCAAGGCCACGCCCGACGTTGAGGGTCTGAATCCCCACCAACACATCTTCACCGAGGCCACGGGCACCGATCATCGAGGCAATCACCACCATCGACAGGGCCATCATGGTGGTCTGGTTGATCCCGGCCATAATGCTCGGCAGGGCCAGCGGCAATTGCACGCCGAACAGTTGCTGCCAGCGGTTGGCGCCGAACGCGTTGATCGCTTCCATGACTTCGCCGTCAACCTGACGGATGCCCAGATCGGTCAGGCGAATCAGCGGTGGCGCGGCATAAATCACCGTGGCGAAAATCGCCGGCACCTTGCCGAGGCCGAACAGCATCAGCACCGGAATCAGATACACGAAACTCGGCATGGTCTGCATGATGTCGAGCAGCGGCATCAGCACCGAACGCAGGCGATTGCTGCGTGCCGAGAGAATCCCCAGCGGAATGCCGATCAGCACCGAAATGATCGTCGCGACCATCATTAGCGCCAGGGTCTGCATAAGCTTGTCCCACAAGCCAACGGCGCCGACGAGGAACAGCAGACCGACGATGACTGCCGTGGTCACGACTTTGCGCGTGGCATGCCAGGCAACCACACCAACGATGGCCAGCATCAACCACCATGGCGCCGCACGCAGCAGGCTTTCGAGGTTGACGATGGCCCAGAGCAGGGTGTCGGAGATGTGGCGGAACACATCACCGTAGTTGGTGACCAGCGAATCGACCCAACCGTTGACCCAGTCGGCGATGGAAAAGGTAAAGCTTTCGGGAAACATAAGCGGCTCTCAATCAGAAATCTCAATCAAGCGTTTACGGCATATCCCCCGGCCAGCCTCACGGTTGACCGGGAGGTATCGACCTACAGCGCCGCGTCGATTTTCTTGGCTGCGTCTTCACTGACCCACGCATGCCAGACCTCAGGATGTTCCTTGAGGAAGATTTTCGCCAGTTTTGGCGACTCGATACGTTCCTTGGCCATGCGACCCAGGTTCTGGTTCAGCAAGTCGATCGGCAGGTTGACCTTTTCCAGCACGGCGACCAGTTCCGGCGCCTGTTCGTGGAAGGTTTTCGACAGGCCGACCTTGATGCTCACGGTCTTGTCGACGCCCGGTTTTTCTTCGAGTTTGACCAGATCCACCTGGCCCATCAGCGGGGTTGGCGACCAGTAGTAGAACAGGATCGGCTCGCCGCGCTTGTAGCTCGACAGCACTGCGGCATCCAGCGCCGGGCCGGTGCCCGGGCGGAAGTTGGTGTAGCTGCTTTCCAGACCGTAGCTTTTCAGCATTTCGCTGTTGTCGAGTTCGCAGGTCCAGCCGGCCGGGCAGTTGTAGAAACGGCCTTTGGAAGGCTCTTCGGCGTCCTTGAACACGGCGGCGTATTTGCCCAGGTCAGCGATGTTTTTCAGGTCCGGGGCTTTTGGTTCCAGCTTGCGTTTGGCGTCGCCTTCGATCACGTAGCGCGGTACGTACCAGCCTTCCACCGCGCCGACGACCGGAGCGCCGACACCGACGACCTTGCCGGCCTTCTCGGCCTTGTTCCAGACCTCGCTGCGGCCGACCCACTCTTCGGCGAACACTTGAATGTCGTTGCTGCTCAGGGCGTTTTCCATGGTGATGGAGTTACCCGGCAGGCTGTCGGTCTTGCAGTCGTAACCTTTCTCCAGCACCACTTGCAGGACGTCAGTCAGGAGCATGCCGCTTTCCCAGTTCAGCCCGGCGAATTTCACCGGTTTGCCCGATTCGCACCAGCCGGCGGCTTGGGTCGCACCGGCACTGGCCAGCAGGCCCATGGACAGCAATGTGGTCAGCAGGGTCTTGTTCGATTTCATTGTTGTGACGCTCCTAATCATGAATTGGCTTACGGCAGTCAAGAGGCATCCAGCCCTGTCCACGTCCAAATCAGGCCTGCGCCGCAGCGCGACCGGCCCCGCTTGTTTTAGGTTGTACAACGCTGTTCTGCTCGACCGGCAGAATCAGTTGATCGGGTACCGCGCTGTGCCATTTTTTTGCGCACACGTAGTAGACGACGGCCGGCAGCACCAGGCCGATGATCCAGGAAATGTCCACATCACCGAGGGCCGCCACCAGCGGGCCGGTGTAGAACTTGGTGGAGATGAACGGCAACTGCACCAGCACACCGAACACATAGACGCTGATGCCGAGCAGGTTCCAGCGGCCGTAGCGACCGTTCGGATCGGCCAGTGCCGGCACGTCATAACGCTCGCGGGTGATGCAGTAATAGTCGACCAGGTTGATCGCGCTCCACGGGGTGAAGAACGCGAGCAGGAACAGGATGAAAGACTTGAACGCACCGAGGAACGAGTGCTGACCGAGCAACGCAATCAGAGTCGCTGCGCCAACGATCACCAGAACAAACACCAGACGCTGCAGGCGCGTAACGGTCAGGTGGCCTTTGAAGCCACTGATGATGGTCGCGATGCACATGAAGCTGCCGTAGGAGTTCAGCGTCGAGATGGTCACCTTGCCGAACGCGATGCTGAAGTACAGCAGCGCGGCGGTGGCACCGGTGCCGCCCAGACCGACGATGTAGGCGACTTCGTGACCGGCGAATTGACCGTTGGCCGAAGCGGCCGCGAACACGCCGAGGACCATCGCCACCTGTGCGCCAATAACCGAACCGGCACCCGCAGCGAAGAAAGTTTTTACCGCCGACGTCTTGCTCGGCAGGTAACGGGAATAGTCAGCCACGTACGGGCCGAAAGCGATCTGCCAGGACGCGGCAAGCGATACCGCGAGCAGGAAGCTGCTCCAGCTGAAGTGACGGATTTGCAGGAGCGCGCCGACGTCGACCTGACTGATCAGACGGCTGAACAGATAAACGAAAGCGATCACGCCGATGACACTGGCGACACGGCCGATCCAGTGGATGACCCGATAACCGAGCACCGTGACCACCACGATGACGCTGGCGAAAAGCAGAATGCCGACGGTGTCGCTGACGCCAAACAACTGGCCCAGCGCCTGACCGGAAAGTACCGTGCCCGTCGCGGTGAAACCGAGGTACATCAGGCACACCAGCACAATCGGGATCGCCGCGCCGTAAACGCCAAACTGCACGCGGCTGGAAATCATCTGCGGCAGACCGAGTTTCGGCCCTTGCGCCGCGTGCAGCGCCATCACGCCACCGCCGAGCAATTGACCGATCAACAGACCGATCAGCGACCAGAACACATCACCGCCCAGCACCACGGCCAAGGCCCCGGTGACAATCGCAGTGATTTGCAGGTTGGCACCCATCCACAGGGTGAACTGGCTAAACAGACGACCGTGTCTTTCCGCTTCCGGGATGTAGTCGATCGAACGCCTTTCGATCAACGGTTTGTTGCCTGCACGATCGGTGTTGACAGCCATGATTCAACCTCTGTGGATTGTTTTAATAGTTCACTGAGCTTCGGTAGGGCTGCTTTTCTGTGGGAGCGAGCTTGCTCGCGAATTGGCCAGCACATTCAACATCTTTGCTGACTGACAGATTGCTTTCGCGAGCAAGCTCGCTCCCACATAAAGCCAAAACGTGTTACTTGCCGCCAGTAATCATCGGCAGGTTCAGGCCCTGTTCCTTGGCGCAGTCGATGGCGATCTGGTAACCGGCATCGGCGTGGCGCATGACACCGGTGGCCGGGTCGTTGTGCAGCACGCGCGCAATGCGCTCGGCCGCTTCGTCCGTACCGTCGCAGACAATCACCATGCCCGAGTGCTGCGAGAAGCCCATGCCAACGCCGCCGCCGTGGTGCAGGGAAACCCAGGTCGCGCCGCTCGCGGTGTTCAGCAGAGCGTTGAGCAGTGGCCAGTCGGACACGGCGTCGGAACCGTCCTGCATCGATTCGGTTTCACGGTTGGGGCTGGCCACCGAGCCGGAGTCGAGGTGGTCGCGACCGATCACGATCGGCGCCGACAGCTCACCGCTGCGCACCATCTCGTTGAAGGCCAGACCGAGCTTGGCGCGCAGGCCCAGGCCGACCCAGCAGATACGGGCCGGCAAACCCTGGAAGCTGATGCGCTCGCGGGCCATGTCCAGCCAGTTGTGCAGGTGGGCGTCATCCGGGATCAGTTCTTTGACCTTGGCGTCGGTTTTGTAGATGTCTTGCGGATCGCCCGACAGTGCCGCCCAACGGAACGGGCCGATGCCACGGCAGAACAGCGGACGAATGTAGGCCGGTACGAAGCCTGGGAAATCGAACGCGTTTTCGACGCCTTCTTCCTGGGCCATCTGACGGATGTTATTGCCGTAGTCGAAGGTCGGGATGCCTTGCTTCTGGAATTCCAGCATGGCTTTGACGTGCACCGCCATCGACTGTTTGGCGGCTTTGATCACAGCGGCCGGTTCGGTCTTGGCGCGGGCGCGGTACTCGTCCCAGGTCCAGCCGGCGGGCAGGTAACCGTTGAGCGGGTCGTGGGCGCTGGTCTGGTCGGTGACCATGTCCGGGCGTACGCCGCGCTTGACCAGTTCCGGGAGGATTTCCGCCGCGTTACCGAGCAGGGCGATGGAGATTGCCTTGCCTTCCTTGGTGTATTTGTCGATGCGCGCCAAGGCGTCGTCGAGGTCTTTGGCTTGCTCATCGACGTAGCGGCTTTTCAGGCGGAAATCGATACTGACTTGTTGGCATTCGATGTTCAGCGAGCAGGCGCCGGCCAGTGTCGCAGCCAGAGGTTGCGCGCCGCCCATACCGCCCAGACCGGCAGTCAAAACCCACTTGCCGGTGAGGTTGTCGTTGTAATGCTGGCGACCGGCTTCGACGAAGGTTTCGTAGGTGCCTTGAACGATGCCTTGGCTGCCGATGTAGATCCAGCTGCCGGCGGTCATCTGGCCGTACATGGCCAGGCCTTTGGCGTCGAGTTCGTTGAAGTGCTCCCAGCTCGCCCAGTGCGGGACGAGGTTGGAGTTGGCGATCAGTACGCGCGGGGCGTTGCTGTGGGTCTTGAACACGCCGACCGGCTTGCCGGACTGCACCAGCAGGGTCTCGTCGTCGTTCAGATTGGTCAGGCTCTCGACGATCTTGTCGTAGCACTCCCAGTTACGCGCGGCGCGACCGATACCACCGTAAACCACCAGCTCTTTCGGGTTCTCGGCGACTTCCGGGTCGAGGTTGTTCATCAGCATGCGCAGCGGCGCTTCGGTCAGCCAGCTCTTGGCGGTCAGCGTGTTGCCGCGGGCAGCGCGGATCTCAACGTTGCGAAACTTTGTAGGCTTATTGTCAGTCACGAAAAAGACTCCTCAGCGATCAATTCAAACCAACCCTGGCAGTGGGCAAGCAGCCTGCGTGCATCAATGCGCGACAAGCGAATCAGTGGACGCTGCGGAGAGTCTCGAACGACTCATACGCATACGTCTTTACTTGTACATACAAGCATATGCAATCAAGCGGCCAACTTGCTGGAGGGTGGTTCAGGAAAAATTGCGGGCAAGGCTGGAGAGCGCCTGAATCAAGGGTTCAGGCGTGGATGAAATTTTTCCGGGAGAGATTTTGTGCAGTTTGGATTTGCTTGGATGAGCGTGGTTTTGCGCCACACTGGGGCGTTCGGTAACAAGTTGGTGCGAGGATGGAAACAGAATCTTGATCGTTCCCACGCTCTGCGTGGTTACGCCGCCATGGACGCTCTGCGTCCGCTTCGATGGAGGTGACGCAGAGCGTCAAGGGATGCATTCCCACGCAGAGCGTGGGAACGATCAGAGGGGAGGATTAACTAGCGCGCAGTCAGCTCGATCACGCAGCAAGCGGCATTGCTGAAGACTTCGGCCAGACCGCTGTTGCCGTCCAGTTGCAGACAATCATGGCGACCGAGTTGCGAAACGGCGTCACCAACCTGCACTTCCAGCAACTCACTGACACTGAACACCAGCACCGTCCCCGCCGAACTGAACAACCGCTGTTCACCGTCCAGCCACTGCAACCGCGCGCTGTACCGCTGCGGCGCGTAGATCAGGTTGAAGTCGCGAATCGCGCCACCGAGCAGCGTGCACGACACCTGGCTTTCGCCGCTGAAGGCAAACGGGTCGAGCGGTAACAGCGGCCGCGTATCGTCGCCGTCGACGCACAGGGTCATGCCATCACCCTGCAATACGGTGATCACCCGCTGATAGCCAGCGAAGGTCGAAAAACCGCCGGACTCGGCGATGTCGGCAATCGACAGGCGCCAGCCAAAACCGTCCAGCCCTGCACCCGCGTCACGGGTGATTTCTTCAGTGCTGCCGCCACCGTTTTTCCACGGCATGCGCGGGTAACCCTCAGCGCGTAAAACCTTCAAACCATTCATTTATGAAAGCGTCCTTCCAGACGATGACGAGAACCCGGATGAATCAAACGTGCAGCGGTCACCGGCTGACGCCCCGACCACGTGCGGCGACGTATCAGCAGGCAAGGTTCGCCCTTCTCGATCTGCAACAACTTGCACTCGGATGATTCGGCGAGAATCGCTTCAACCACGTGCTCGCCCTCGGTCAGCGGCGCGACCTGATTGAGATAGGCGTATGGCGTCTGCAGAGTGAAGTCCTGCTTGAGGTATTCCGGGGCAACCAGTGCGTTGACGAAACGGTCTTCGATTTGCACCGGGATGTCGTTTTCGTAATGCACGATCAGCGAGTGGAACACCTTCTGCCCTTCGCGCATGTCCAGCGCCAGCGCGCGCTCGGAACCGGCGGCCTCTTCTTCGAGGGTAATCACCTGGCAAGTGTGGCGATGGCCACGGGAGGCGATTTCGTCGGCGATGTTATGCACTTCGAATAGCGCGGACTGGCTCTTCGGTTCGGCGACGAAAGTGCCGACACCTTGCATGCGCACCAACAGACCGTCGGCGGTCATTTCGCGCAACGCACGGTTGATGGTCATGCGGCTGAAGCCGAGCTGATTGACCAGCTCGCTCTCGGACGGCACGCGGTAGTGCGGCGGCCAGTTTCCGCTGTCGATCTGCTGGGTGATCATCTGTTTGACGCGGGCGTACAAGGGCGCCGGACTGTCGCCCATGTTCGCGGCCAACGGGGAGACTGGAGGCGGAGTCGGCACGGTTGATCCCTGTTCATTGGATGAAAGTGGCTAGCTTGCCGGAGTTTACCGGGCAGGCAAACGTCTGTATATGTATATACAAATAACACACGATGGGGTGCTGAACCATGTCCGCCTTCTTTGCCGAACGCGCGCTGCTGCCTAACGGATGGGCCAACAATGTACGTCTTGAGGTCAGCGCCGATGGCCTGCTGACCCAAATCCAGGCCGATTCCACCGCAGATGGCGCCGAACGGCTAAGCGGTCCGTTGCTGCCGGGGATGCCCAATCTGCATTCGCATGCGTTCCAGCGGGCGATGGCCGGACTGGCCGAAGTGGCCGGCAACCCGAACGACAGTTTCTGGACCTGGCGTGATCTGATGTATCGCCTCGTCGGAAAAATCAGCCCGGATCAGCTCGGTGTTATCGCCCGCCAGCTGTACATCGAAATGCTCAAGGCCGGTTACACCTCCGTTGCAGAATTTCATTACGTGCACCACGACAGTAATGGCCAGCCTTATGCCGATCCCGCTGAACTGGCGTTGTGCATCAGTCAGGCCGCGAGTGAAAGCGGCATCGGTCTGACCCTGTTGCCGGTGCTCTACAGCCACTCAGGCTTCGGCGGCCAGACGCCTAACGATGGTCAGCGCCGCTTTATCAACAGCACCGAAAATTACCTGAATCTGCAATCACGTTTGCAGCCGTTGTTGGCGCAGCAAAAGGCGCAATCGCTGGGCCTGTGCTTCCACTCGTTGCGCGCGGTGACGCCGCAACAAATCAGCGAAGTACTGGCCGCCAGCGACAAGCAATGCCCGGTGCACATCCACATCGCCGAGCAGCAAAAAGAAGTCGACGACTGCCTGAGCTGGAGCGGTCGGCGTCCGCTGCAATGGCTGTATGAAAATGCCGAAGTCGATCAGCGCTGGTGCCTGGTCCACGCCACTCATGCCAACGCTGAAGAAGTCACGCTGATGGCCAGGAGTCGCGCCATTGCCGGCCTGTGTCTGACCACCGAAGCGAACCTGGGTGACGGGATTTTCCCGGCGGTGGATTTCCTCGCGCAGGGCGGGCGCATGGGCATCGGTTCCGACAGCCATGTGTCGCTCAGCGTGGTGGAGGAATTGCGTTGGCTGGAATACGGTCAGCGTCTGCGCGATCAGCGGCGTAACCGTTTGTACGGTGCGGATCAGCCGATGGTCGGGCGCACCTTGTATGACGCGGCACTGGATGGCGGTGCGCAGGCGTTGGGGCAGCCGATCGGGGCGCTGGAAGTGGGCAAGCGTGCGGACTGGATCGTGCTCGATGGTAATGATCCGTATCTGGCGACGGCCACCGGTGACGGGATTTTGAATCGCTGGTTGTTTGCCGGCGGCGATCGGCAGGTGCGCGATGTGTTGGTCAACGGCCAGTGGGTTGTGCGCGATGGCCGGCATGCTGGCGAAGAGGACAGTGCTCGCGCCTTCACCCAGGTCCTGCGTGACCTTCTCGGCTGACGGCTGATCGTTCCCACGCTCTGCGTGGGAATGCAGCCCGGGACGCTCTGCGTCCCAAAAGCGGACGCGGAGCGTCCATTGAGACACTCCCACGCGGAGCGTGGGAGTGATCAGGATCGGTGATTAATTCGAAGTCTTGGCCATCTGCCGATCCGAAGCGCGCCAGATCAATCGCGTCGTGTCATAACCCTGCTGACGCGCCTTGCTCAGCAGCTCTTCACGCACCACCCCGTTGACGGTCGGCGTGCGTGACAGCAACCACAAGTACTTGCGACTCGGGTCGCCGACGATGGCGGTCTTGTAGTCATCGCTGACGTACAACACCCAGTATTGGCCTTTCGCCACACCCGGGATCAGGCGCGAAAACCAGGTATCGAACTCGACCCAGAGCTTGTCGGTCTTGCCCGGCATCTGTGGATAAGCCGTGCCCTTGGCCTCTTCCCATTGCCAGTCCGGGGTCAGGCAGCGATTGAGCACCGCGACATTACCGTCAGGCTTGAGGGTGTAATGAGCTTCGGACTGCGCGCAATTGCGCTGGAAGTACATCGGCAAGCGCGCCAGTTCATACCAGGTGCCCTGATAGCGCTTGAGATTGACGCTGTTGACGGTTTTCGGCGCCAACGGGTCGACGCCGGAAGTGGCGCAGCCGGCCAGTACCAGGCCGGCAAAAAGGATCAGCAATAACCGCTTCATTTTTCTTCTCCGTGGGCGCGAAGCCCCGGTTTACTTCAGGCCTTGGCCGGAAAACATCAGCACTTTGTCACCGGCGTACTGCACGCTGATAAAGCTGTTCTTGTCGCCCCAGGTGCAACTGGACATGCCGAGCGCGCCCGAGCAATCCGTCGGTTTGCCGAGCAGGGTCTCGACTTCGGCCTTGGCCATGCCGGCCGAGAGCTTCGAATAGTTTTCCTGATTGACCTTGCTGCATGCGGCCAGCAGCACGCAAAACGACAGAAGGGCGATAGATCGCAGCGACATGGTGTAACTCCTGGAACGAGGGGGGATGGCATGGTGCCAACCAGAAGCTTAGAAGAGAAAACCCTCATCTGGTTCCGTGGGGGAAGGGCTATTTATTAGCCCGCCCGTCCGGCTTTTGCCGATAAATCAGACACTTTGTAGGGCTATTGAGCATTTCGTCGCATTTCGTAAAAGACGCCTAATCTTTGGCGCGCCGCGGTCGAAATAAGAGCAGCGCAAAGCCCCCGAGTGTGGCAAATTGCCGCCCTTTCTTGACCAGCCCCTTCGCGGTAGTTCATTCGATGACCAGAAACATGAAATTCAGCCACAAGATTTTGCTGGCTGCCGCCCTCGTGGTGGCCGTTGCGTTCGCCTGTTTCATTTTCTTCAACGACTATCGACAGCGCGAAGCCCTGAGCAGCAGCACCGAAGCCTCGATGCAGGAACTGGGCAGCCTGACCACCAGCAACATCCAGACCTGGCTGGAAAGCCGCATTCAGTTGCTGCAATCGCTGTCGCAGCAAGTGGCCGTCGACGGTAACGCCCCCGCCAGCCTGAAACGCATCATCGACCTGCCCGCCTACACCGGCAATTTCCAGCTCAGCTACTTCGGTGGCGCCGACGGCGTGATGTTCTCGGTGCCGGCCGGCAACCGCGCACCGGATTACGATCCACGCGCACGCGGCTGGTACAAAGCGGCGAACAGCGCGCAGCAGACCATCGTCACCGAACCGTACATCGCCGCCTCTTCGGGCAAACTGGTGATCACCGTCGCCACGCCAGTGCAGCGTCAGGGCCAGATGCTCGGCGTCGCCGGTGCCGACATCGACCTGACCAGCGTCAGCGCGATCATCAACTCGCTGAACTTCGGCGGCCACGGCCACGCGTTCATCGTCAGCAGCGACGGCAAAATCCTGATCCACCCGGACAGCAAGCTGGTGCTCAAGACCCTCGCCGAGGCCTACCCGAACGGCGCGCCGAAGGTCAGCCCGGGCCTGAAAGAAGTCGAGTTCAATGGCAAAACTCAACTGATCTCCTTCACCCACGTCAACGGCGTGCCGTCGGCCGATTGGTACGTGGCACTGGTGCTCGACAAAGACACCGCGTTCGCGATGCTCAGCGAATTTCGCACCTCGGCGCTGATCGCCATGGTCATCGCCGTGGTGATCATCATCGCCCTGCTCGGCATGCTGATCCGCGTGCTGATGCAACCGCTGCTGACCATGGGCCGCGCGATGCACGATATCGCTGAAGGCGAAGGCGATCTGACCAAACGTCTGGTGATTCACGGCAACGACGAATTCGGCGCGCTGGGCACTTCGTTCAACCGCTTCGTCGAACGTATTCACACCTCGATCCGCGAAGTGTCCTCGGCCACAGGGCAAGTCAACGAAGTCGCGCTGCGCGTGGTCGCGGCGTCGAACTCGTCGATGTACAACTCCGACCAGCAAGCCACCCGCACTAATAGCGTCGCTGCCGCGATTAACCAACTCGGCGCCGCCGCGCAGGAAATCGCCCAGAACGCCGCCCTCGCCTCGCAGCATTCCAGCGATGCGCGCAGCCTCGCGGTCGACGGTCAGCAGGTTGTGGATAAAACCATTCAGGCCATGCAGCAGTTGTCGGCGAAGATCAGCGATTCGTGCGGCAACATCGAAACACTGAACAGCAACACGGTGAACATCGGTCAGATTCTCGAAGTGATCACCAGCATTTCCCAGCAGACCAACTTGCTCGCGCTCAACGCCGCGATCGAAGCGGCGCGGGCCGGTGAAGCCGGGCGTGGTTTCGCCGTGGTTGCCGACGAAGTGCGCAACCTCGCCCACCGTACCCAGGATTCGGCGCAGCAAGTGCAGAAGATGATCGAAGAGCTGCAAGTCGGCGCGCGTCAGGCGGTCAGCATCATGACCGAGAGCCAGCGCGAGAGCGAAAGCAGCGTCGGCATCGCCAACCAGGCCGGTGAGCGATTGGGTAGCGTGACTCAGCGTATTGGAGAGATCGACGGGATGAACCAGTCGGTGGCCACCGCGACGGAAGAGCAGACGGCGGTGGTCGAGTCGATCAATGTCGATATCAACGAGATCAACACGCTGAATCAGGAAGGTGTGGAGAACTTGCATGCGACGTTGCGGGCGTGCTCGGATCTTGAGCAGCAGGCGGCGCGGTTGAAGCAGTTGGTGGGTAGTTTCCGCATTTAAGATCAAGGGCTTTACCCCCTCACCCCAGCCCTCTCCCCCAGGGGGGGCGAGGGGGAAAGGGAGCCGATCGGGGGATTTTCCAGACCTGAGTTCGACTCGAAATTTGCAGGTCGATTTATCAAGCCCAACCACCTCGGTCAGTCCCCTCTCCCTACGGGCGGTCCGACGTTTCGGGAGGGCTAGGGTGAGGGAAAGCTCTTAAAACCGTGAACCCGGCTCAGAAAGAAACACCAACTCCTCCGCCGTAGACTCCCGCCCCAACACCGCATTGCGATGCGGAAACCGGCCAAACCGCGCGATCACTTTCTGATGCCGCTCGGCATAATCCAGATTGTCGGCAAACACCGCCCGCTCACCTTCCGGCTGTTCAGCCACCAGTTCGATAAACCGGGAAACGGCTTCGTTCTGCACAGCGAGGTTTTCGCAGTGTTCGAACACCAGATAAATGAACACCCGCTGAATCGGCTTCAACTGCCGATCAAAATCCGCCGCAATACCTTGCGCGACGAGTTTTTGCGCACGCAGATCACCGGAAAACGCTTTGGGAGTATCGCGAAAGATCATTCGCGGCAGTTGATCGAGCAGCAGCACCAGCGCCAGCCAACCTTCGGGACGTTGCGTCCACTCGGTCAATTCGCCGGCCAGGGCTTTATCGACAAAGACCCCGAAACGCGTCTGCGCTTCGAGGTCTTGGCTGTCTCGCTTGCCGAACCACAACTTGCCCTTGTCAGCCGCTATCTCGTCGGGGGATTCGGCTTGTCCGAACCACCAGTCGAGCAACGGCTGCCAGGGCGCGGTCATGGTTTATTCCTTGTGGTAGGCCGTCGCGCGGGCGACTTCTTCTTTCGAGCCGAGGAACACCGCTACGCGTTGGTGCAGGCCTTCTGGCTGGATGTCGAGAATGCGCTGGTGACCGTCGGTGGACGCGCCGCCCGCCTGTTCCACGAGGAACGACATCGGGTTGGCTTCGTACATCAGACGCAATTTGCCTGGCTTGGAAGGCTCACGGCTATCGCGCGGGTACATGAACAGGCCGCCACGGGTCAGGATGCGGTGTACGTCGGCAACCATCGCCGCGACCCAACGCATGTTGTAGTTCTTTTTCAGCGGACCTTCTTCACCGGCCAGCAGCTCGCCCACGTAGCGTTGTACCGGGGCTTCCCAGTGACGCTGGTTGGACATGTTGATGGCGAATTCCTGGGTCGATTCCGGGATGGTGATGTTTTCGTGAGTCAGCACGAAGCTGCCCATTTCACGGTCCAGAGTGAAGCCTTTGACGCCGTCGCCCAAGGTCAGGATCAGCATGGTCTGTGGACCGTAGATCGCGTAACCGGCGGCAACCTGTTGGGTGCCTGGCTGCAGGAACGCTTTCTCGTTCAGCGGCTCGTTCTGGCTCAGGTATTCGTTCGGGCAACGCAATACCGAGAAGATGGTGCCGACCGGAGCGTTGATGTCGATGTTCGACGAACCGTCCAGTGGGTCGAATACCAGCAGGTACGCGCCTTTCGGGTATTTGCCCGGGATCTGGTAGGCATTGTCCATTTCTTCGGACGCCATGCCGGCCAGGTGACCGCCCCATTCGTTGGCTTCGAGCAGGATCTCGTTGGAGATCACGTCGAGCTTCTTCTGCACTTCGCCCTGCACGTTTTCGGTGCCCATGCTGCCCAGAACACCACCCAGGGCGCCTTTGGACACGGCGTGGTTGATCTCCTTGCAGGCACGCGCCACCACTTCGATCAGGAAACGCAGATCGGCAGGAGTGTTATTGCTGCGGGTCTGCTCAATCAAATAGCGACTCAGGGTAACGCGGGACATGGACGGCTCCGGTGGAATGGGGGGCTAAAAACCCGCGCAGTTTACAGGGAGTCTGAAAACGTAGCGAGCGATGACGCCCGGTAACGTGCGTTAGGGTGTAATTGCCTGCATGAGACGTGATTGTCGGTGGAGAGTTCAGGTAGCGAATTTAGCGTAGTTGGAAATCGGGCGAAGGTGATCGGCTTCAGTTATGTATTGATGGAGAAGCCGCCTTCGCGAGCAAGCTCGCTCCCACACTGGATTTTTGCATGCCGCAGATCCAATGTGGGAGCGAGCTTGCTCGCGAATGGCGCGCAGCGCCAGCCATTCTCAGGTGTTGGTCGGCGGCTTGCGCAACAAGCTGAAAGCCATCGCCCCCAAAAACACCACACTCAACAACAACACCGCCCACAAGCCGATTTTCTTCCAGTTGGTCTCCGCCACCGCCGCTGTGGTTGCCGTCGAAGTCTGCGTAACCACCGCCTCACCCTGCACCGACGCCTTGCCCAGCGCCGCCAGTTTCTCCGGTTTGAAATCCGGAATCAGCGTCGACAACGGCAGATTCGCCGTTTTCACCGTCGAATTGCCCAACGCCAGACTGTACGGCCCCTCCCCGCGCGCGAGGAAAATCACCTGAGTCGCCCGCACCGCATATTTCACGCTCGGCGCTTGCTCACCGAGACCGCCGCCGCGCTCATCCACCGTCAGCTTCAACTGCTGCACGGTCTGCCCGTAAAGCTGCAACTCGTTCTGTACTACATCCTGGCCATTCTGGGTCAGGCGATAGAGCAAGCCGCTGCTCAGGGTCTGCCACGGCACACTGCTTTCACGACGGCCGGCCAGCGTCACTGGCGCGAGGCTGTTCGGCTGTTTCAACTCGACCTGCACACGCTCGACATTCAGCCCCATCGGCAACTGCCAGGTGTATTCCCCGGCCTTGCTGCTATTGCCGGCCAATGCCTGCGACCAGACCAACGGCAGCGGAACGTTGCGCGGATCACTGCTTTTCAATTGTGCCGCTGTCAGGATCGGTGCCGAGTTCGGCGACTCCCACAGCAACCGCACATAACGCGCCGTTTGCCCCGGCAAGGTCACTTCGTGCTGCTCGATGCGTTCATCGGAAAAGGTCAGCCGTGCAACCTGACCTTCGCCCCACGCCTGCCAATGTTGCAGGTCGTCGCTGGCTTCGATGCTGAAACGCTGAAAGCCGTCGCGTTCGCTGGTCCAGTCGAGGATCAATTGCTGCAACGGCGCCTTGATCGCGCTGGCGTCGAGCAGCCAGCCGCGCAGCACTTCTTCACCCGCTTCCAACTGACTGGACGGCTGCACCTCGACCAGCGTGCCGTTGGTGGTCGCTTGCACACGCACGTTCGGCGCGCGCTCGCTGGCGTCGGCGGCGTTGTACAGCGGGAACCACTTCACCTCGTGCAACTGGCCGTCGTCGCGGGTCTGCGCGGATTCGCGCGCCAAGGCGTAGGCCTGCGCTTCGCCCGCGGCGTTGAACACACGCAGGTCACTGAGATCGGTCTGGCGCGCCTGCAATTGCACGCTCAGCGGCAGTTCGAGCCGATACCACGGGCCGTTGCCGCTGACTGCCAGCGGCACCTGCGTGGCGAAGTCCGCCGGTTTTTCCTGAGCGCCGGCCGCCATCACCAAGCCCAACGCCAACCAACCCAGATGTCCCATGCGACTCAAGATGAAACTCCTTCGGTGTCCGGGGCCGGTTGATCCGCCGCCGGGTCAGCGTCGACGCGTTTGGGCGGCAGCGGCGCGAAATAGCCGACCACCAGCAGCAACACGCCAACGCCGATAAACGAGACGATCCGGGCGAGGCCGCCACGGTTGCTCAGTTCAACAAAAATCAGTTTGGCCACCACCAGCGCAATCAGCGCCGCGCCGATCAGCCACACTTCGCGACGATGACGCAGATGGCCGCCAATCATCAGACCCAGCGCCATCAGCGTCCAGACGATCGACAACCCGGCCTGCACCAGCATCGAGGCAAGTAGCGTATCCAGTTCGAACGGGATCCCGGCCCAATGATGCGCGGCGCGGGTGACCAGCGCCGTGCAGAAGGCAAATAGCGAAACCCCGGCGATCAATTGCGTGCCGTAATCGGCGTAGTCCTGACGGATCGACAACTGCGAAATCGCACTGCGCGACCAGACATAGACGCCGAACAATGCGAACAGCAGGCCCAACTCCAACGGGTTAAGCAGCGGCACGTACGGCAGCGGCTCGGCATTGCCATCGCTGACGCCATTGGCCAGCCAGAACCACGCGAGCATCAGCACTGCCAACGGCGCGGCGGCGTACAAGCGGTACTCGCGGGCAAACGCTGCGACCGGCCACGGCCAACTGCGCGGGGCCGCTGCCAGCAGCAGATAAACGCTCGGCAGAATCGCCCAGCCCAGCCAGCGCCAGGCGTTGTATTGCTCGGACAACAGCAGCAGGCCGTAACGCAACTCCAGCGCCAGCACGCCGATCAGCAGCCAGCAGCCGAGCACATGCGCCGTGCTCAAGGCGCGCGCCGGCAGCATCGGCGCCAAACGTCGCAGGCTGAAGAAATGCACGGCGAATACCGCTGCCCACGCCAGCCAACCGAAATCGGCTGCCGGGTGATAACGCGAATGCCAGGCAGCAAGCAACACCAGACCCGCCGCCGGAATCAGCAAGGTGCAGAGCAAGCCCAGCGCCGACCATTTCAAACGTAGCGAGAACACAGTCCACAACGCCACGCTTACGGCTGCAACCAACAGCAACAACGAGCCTTGCAGATTCGGCGCGGCAAAACGCAGCACTTCACTGACCCACGCCAGCGCCCACCAACCGGCGCCCCACACCAGCAAGACTTCGGACAAACGCTGCAAACTCAACGCGTCGAATGCCGAAGCGTGATTGCCCAGTTGCAGGCGCCAGGCACCGATCATCGCAGCCAGGCCCAGCACCAGCGGTGTCCAGAATCCACCGTGGGCCAACGGCTTCAGGCCTTCGCTGGACAGTGGCCCAAGCAACTCGGGGCCGGCCAGCAAAAACGCCGCGCCACCAATCAACTGCAACAGCAGACCAAAGACAAAACTTACGCGCTGCTTGAGGTACAGGCTCAGCCAGATGATCAGCAAACCACTCGCGGCCCACACCGCACTCGCGGTTTGCCATGGCAGCACGAACAGCACCGCCAGATTGATCAGCACCAGACCGGCCAGCAGCACCACCGACAAACCGCGCAGCAGACGCACGTCGCCGCGCACCATTTCATCGCGGGCTGCCAGCAGCATGCCAGCGATCAGCGCCAGACCGATCAGCGAAGCACTGAGCAAGCCACTCCAACCGGCGCTGAACACCGCTGCCGAATCCTCGCCCGCACCTCGCAGACGCAACAGGAATAACGCACCACCGAGCAACTGCACGGCAAACGCGCTGAACAGGAAGGTACGCGATTGAATGCGCAGACCGACAAACAGAGTCGCCAACCCGGCCAGTGCCCAACTGATCGCCGTGGCCTGAACGAAGAAGAACAGCGGCGCCAGCAGATAGAGGAAGGTCAGGCCCAGGCACGCCAACACCGGCAAGCCCTGACGCTCCCACGGTGATGCCTGTTCCGGCAAGGCCTTGCGCAATTGATAGAAGCTGAACAGCAACGCCATACCGAGCATCAACGCGCCCAGCGGTGCAGCGTCGAGCAAACTGCTCTCGCCGACGCGCAACTGGCTGAGAAATGCCAACGCCGAACCCAGTTGCAGCAGCAAGGCAAAGGCCCGGGCGAACGGTCGATGCTGACGCAGTCCGAGCCAGAAAATCCCCGCACCTTCCACTGCCCATGCCGCCGAGGTCCAGCGCGCATCCAGCCCCAGCGGAATCGCCAGGCTGGCAAAAATCACCCCGAGCGCCAGACAGGTTTCGCCCAGCAGCACTGCGCGTCCGCCCATCAATACCTTGGCCAGCGCCATATAGATCATGCCTAACGCCAGCGCACTGAACGCCGCAGCAAACTCCAGATGCTGCACCAGCGCAAACTGCAAACCGAAGCCAATAATCGGCGGACCGAACAGCATGGTGCCATCGACATAATCGCCCTTGCGCGCCGACCAGTGCAGCAACGCCTCGCGGTCGCCCTCCGCCGGCGCATCGGGCATGTCGCGCAACTTGCGCCGGGCGAACAGCAGGCCGATGGCGAGGTACATCAGGAAGAACAGAATCAGGAACGGTTCGGTGCTCCACAACAACTGCGGCGCATACGAACGCAGGCCCCAGGCGAAACCGATGCCGAAGGTGCCGACGAAGCCGATCAGATTGAGCAGGCGCCAGGCCTTGAACCAGGCGATGGCGAGAATGCCGGCGTTGAGCAGCGCGAAATAACTGAACAACGCGACGTGGTTGCCAGCACCGGTCGAGGTCAGGATCGGCGCGGCGAACCCGCCCAGCGCCGCCGCTGCGGCAAGCCCCAAGGCGTCTTGAGTAATGGCGAGAATCGCCGAGAAAATCGTCACTGCCACCAGCAGGCCGAGGGCGGCGGACGGATCGAGCAACGGATGCAGACGCATCGCTGCAAACACCGTCAGGTACAACACCGCAATCCCGGTGCCTTGCAGCATCAACGCATAATTGCTGTTGCGCCGGCGCAGCCACCAACCCAGCGCGAGCAGGCCCAACGCGGCCGTCGCGACACCGGCATAACGCAACTCGATCGGCACGACCATGCCTTCGGTGGCGTAGCGCAGCAGAAACGCCAGGCCGAAGAACAGCAACACCACGCCGACCCGCAGCACGGTGTTGCCGCCGAACAGCCAATTGCGCGCAGCACCGATGCCGCGCTCGATCAGATTCGGGCCACGGGGTTCGGCAGGTTTTGGCGGTTCAGGCGTGACGGCGTCAAGGCGCCAGACATCAGCGGGCAGCGGTTGACTGGTTTCACTGGCAGCGACGGAAATCGGTTCGAGTTCGGGCGGCAGTTCCCAGACCAGTTCGGGCGCCGAGGCTTCTTCGGTGGCTTTGACTGTTTCTACGACGGGCTCGGTAACCGGCGCCGCACTCGATGGCGGCGCGGTGTGAATGGGCGCGCCTTCCAGTAAAAACAAACGTTGCTCGACACCCTGCAAAGCGACCTTCGCCTGCTCAAGTTGCTGCTGTTGCGCCGCCGCCAGCGAGCCAAGCCGAGCGATTCGGATTGTCTGCCCGATCACCAGCCCCAGCAACGCGCCCAACAGCGCATCACTGAACGACTCGTCGAGCAGCCAGCCGAGCACCAGCCCGATCAACATGAACATCCATTGCATGGTCGATATCCCTAAGCGCAAAGGCCAATCCGGGAAGATTAGCGCAGCCTGACCCAAAAAGATCGCAGCCTTCGGCAGCGCCTACAGGGTTATGCGAACACCTGTGTAGGAGCTGCCGAAGGCTGCGATCTTTTTCGGCACGCGATTATATCGAGCCGAACGGAAAGTTACTCCAACGCTTTCCAGATATCCGTGGCGTACTCGCGAATCGTCCGGTCGGAAGAGAACCAGCCCATCCGCGCCGTGTTGAGCACTGCCGAGCGCCACCAGTTATTGGAATCGTGCCAGTGCGCTTCAACGCGCTTCTGCGCTTCCCAATAAGAGTCGAAATCAGCACAGACCAGGAAGCGGTCGTAATCCACCAGCGAGTCGATCAGCCCGGTATAGCGCGAGGTGTCATCCGGCGAGAACACCCCGCCGCGAATCGCTTGCAGCACATCGTTCAAACGATGCGACGCAGCAATGTCCGGCAACGCACTGAACTCGTGGTTTTGTTTACGCGCTTCCACCTGCTGCGCGCTGAGACCGAAGATAAACATGTGTTCGGCCCCGATGCGTTCGCACATCTCGACGTTGGCGCCGTCCAGCGTGCCGATGGTCAGCGCGCCGTTGAGGCCGAATTTCATGTTACTGGTGCCCGAGGCCTCGAAACCGGCGGTGGATATCTGCTCGGACAAGTCCGCCGCCGGAATGATGCTCTCCGCCAGGCTGACGTTGTAGTTGGGCAGGAACACCACTTTCAGCAGACCACGCACCGTCGGGTCGTTGTTGACCACCCGAGCGATGTCGTTGGTCAGCTTGATGATCAGTTTGGCCTGGTGATAACTCGCCGCGGCTTTACCGGCGAAGATCTTCACGCGTGGCACCCAATCGACTTCCGGCTCGGCGCGGATCGCCTGATACAGCGCCACGGTGTGCATCAGGTTGAGCAACTGACGTTTGTATTCGTGGATACGTTTGACCTGCACGTCGAACATCGCCGCCGGATTGACCGCGATGCCCAGCCGTTCGTGAATCAGATAGGCCAGGGCTTTTTTACTGTGCAGGCGTTGCTCGGCGAAGGCTTTGCGGAACGCGGTTTTCTCGGCGAACGGTTCGAGGTCAAGCAAGCGTTCTTCAGGGTTATCCAGCAAATCCGGGCCGAGCGCATCGACCAGCATCGAAGTCAGTTCAGAGTTGGCCTGATATAACCAGCGCCGGAACGTGATGCCGTTGGTTTTGTTGTTGATCCGCTCCGGGTAGAGCTTGTGCAGTTCGGCGAACACGGTTTTGCGCATCAGCTGCGTGTGCAGCCCGGACACGCCATTGACGCTGTGCGAACCGAGGAACGCGAGGTTGCCCATGCGCACCCGGCGACCGTTGTCTTCTTCGATCAGCGACACCGCGCGCAGCACGTCGAAATCGTGAATGCCCTTGGCCCGTAGCGAATCGATGTGCTGGGCGTTGATCAGATAAATGATCTGCATGTGTCGCGGCAGCATGCGTTCCATCAGGCCCACCGGCCAGGTTTCCAGCGCTTCCGGCAACAGCGTGTGGTTGGTGTACGACAGCGTGTCGACGGTGACTTGCCACGCCGCATCCCAGGCCACGTCGTAGACGTCGACCAGTTGGCGCATCAGTTCGGCGACGGCAATCGAGGGGTGGGTATCGTTGAGCTGGATCGCCGCGTGATCGCCCAAGGTCAGCACCGAGGTGTGCATGTTGCGGTGACGACGCAGCAAATCCTGCAGCGAGGCGGCGACGAAAAAGTATTCCTGTCGCAGGCGCAGTTCCTGCCCCGCTTCGGTGCTGTCCGCCGGGTAGAGCACGCGGGAGATACTTTCGGCACGGGCCACTTCAGCGACGGCGCCCAAGTGGTCACCGGCGTTGAAGCGCTCCAGGTGCAAATCTTCCATGGCTCGCGCGCGCCACAGGCGCAAGGTGTTGACGCTCGCCCCGCGCCAGCCGACTACAGGAGTGTCGTAGGCAATCGCGCGGACAGTTTCGGCCGGCGACCAGACTTGTCTGGATTTACCGGAAACATCGGTAACCGTTTCAACGCTGCCACCGAAGCCGATGGCGTAAACGACTTCCGGGCGTTCGAACTCCCACGGGTTGCCGAAATCCAGCCAGTGCTCGGTCTGTTCCTGTTGCCAGCCGTCGACGATGGCCTGGCGGAACAAGCCGTGTTCATAACGAATGCCGTAGCCGTGACCGGCGATGCCGAGCGTCGACATGCTTTCCATGAAGCATGCGGCCAAGCGACCGAGGCCGCCGTTACCAAGCGCCGCATCGGGCTCCAGCAGACGAATACGTTCCAGGTCGACACCGAGTTCGGTCAGCGCTTCACGGGCAACATCGAGCAGGCCAAGATTGCTCAGGCTGTCGTAGAGCAAACGGCCGATGAGGAACTCCAGCGAGAGGTAATACACCCGTTTCTGACCTTTGCGGTAGATCTGCCGGGTGTGGTCCATCCAGTGCTCGACCATGTGATCGCGCGCCGCCAAAGCGATGGCTTCGAACCAGTCGTGGTCGAAGGCGTGATCGGGGTCTTTGCCCACCGCATAGGTGAGTTTGGTCAGGACGGCATCGCGGAATGCGGCCACCTCTGCTTCGCGAACTAGTGGTTCTTGAGTCATCGATAGGACCTCGAGCGAGCGGGGAATTGTCTGAGCCTAGACGGTCTGACCGACGGTAGCGGCGCAGGTTCGGCAGTATTTCCTGAGACGGTGAGATGGCCCGGCATTACCCTGGCGGATGAGCTAATGAATGCAGGGGCCGTGCCGAATTGTCCGGCAAAATGCCTGCATGCAGAAAAAATCTGGCGAAAGGTTGTTCAAAAATCCACCAGTCCCGGTATGATCGCGCGCCCTGATGCACACACGCCTGGTAACTCCCGATGATGAAGCCCAACCTGATTGCCGCCGCCGAGATCGATCGTCTCGATACGTGGGCAAAATACTCAGCCCCGATGTGCGGTTCCTGCATATCCAGCTGCTGCACGCTGCCGGTTGAGGTGAAGATCAAGGATCTGGTGCGCATCGGTGTGGTCGACGAGTTCGAACTGGGCGACCCGCCGAAGAACATCGCCAAGCGCCTGCAAAAGGAAGGTCTGGTCGAGCGCTTCAATCAGAAGTCCGGCATCTTCACCCTGCAGCGCATGAGCAACAACGATTGCTATTACCTGGATCGTAAGAGCCGCCTGTGCACCATTTATGACAAGCGCCCGGATACCTGCCGCAATCACCCGAAGATCGGGCCGCGTCCGGGGTATTGCGCGTACAAGCCGAAGGAAGTGGTGCGCGAGCAGAACTTCCGCGCGATCGAGAAGTTCTAAAAGCTTACCCTCATCGGAACGCCGCCCGCCCAGCCCTCTCCCGGAGGGAGAGGGGGCCGACCGAGGTGTCTTGCGCCTGACATCGACCTGAAAAATATAGTCGATTATAAATTCGGTACAGCCCCACCAAATCGATTATGGATTCAGCAGAATTCTTTCAAGTCGATGCATCTCATGAATATCCCCCATTCGGTCCCCTCTCCCTCTGGGAGAGGGCTAGGGTGAGGGGCTCTTGATCTTCAAGACTCAATCCACATTTCCCCCCAGACAAACAAAAACGCCCCCGGTCTCGCGACCGGGGGCGTTTTCATTCAGCCTGAACTAATGACTCAGTTCTTGGCTTTCTTGGCAGCGCGGGTACGCTCGCTTTCGTCCAGGATCTTCTTGCGAAGACGGATGGACTTAGGAGTTACTTCGCACAGCTCGTCTTCCTGGATGTATTCCAGCGCCTGTTCCAGAGTGAACTTCACTGGTGGAACCAGAGCGATGGTTTCGTCTTTACCCGAAGCACGCATGTTGTCGAGCTTCTTGCCCTTGGTAGGGTTAACGCCCAGGTCGTTGTCACGGCTGTTCTGACCAACGATTTGACCGTTGTAGATCTCCTGGCCGTGTTCTACGAACAGCTTGCCGCGAGCCTGCAGGGTTTCCAGCGAGTAGGTCAGTGCCTTGCCGGTTTCAACCGAAACCAGAACGCCGTTCTGACGGCCGGACATGTGGCCCGACTTGACGGTGTCGTAGCGATCGAAGATCGAGGTCAGGATGCCAGCACCGTTGGTCAGGGTCAGGAACTGGTTACGGAAACCGATCAGACCGCGAGCAGGGATGTTGTATTCCAGACGAACACGGCCCTTGCCATCCGGCACCATGTTGCTCAGGTCGCCTTTACGCAGACCCATCTCTTCCATGACCTTGCCCTGCGCTTCTTCAGGGATGTCGATGGTGACGTTTTCGAACGGTTCTTGCTTGACGCCGTCTACTTCACGAATGATCACTTCCGGACGGCCCAGGGCCAGCTCGAAGCCTTCGCGACGCATGGTTTCGATCAGTACCGAGAGGTGCAGCTCACCACGGCCGGAAACCTTGAACTTGTCAGCGGTGTCGCCTTCTTCAACGCGCAGTGCAACGTTGTACAGCAGCTCTTTGTCCAGACGGTCCTTGATGTTACGGGACGTCACGAACTTGCCTTCTTTACCGCAGAATGGCGAGTCGTTTACCTGGAAGGTCATCGAAACGGTTGGCTCGTCAACGGTCAGCGGCTTCATCGCCTCGACGGTGTCCGGGTGGCACAGGGTGTCGGAGATGAACAGCGAATCCATACCGCTGATGCAAACGATATCGCCTGCTGCAGCTTCTTCAACGTCAACGCGGTGCAGACCGTGGTGACCCATCAGTTTCAGGATACGGCCGTTGCGACGCTTGCCGTCGGCACCGATAGCCACAACCGGGGTGTTCGGCTTGACGCGGCCACGAGCGATACGGCCAACGCCGATAACACCCAGGAAGCTGTTGTAGTCCAGAGCGGAGATCTGCATCTGGAACGCACCGTCACGGTCAACGGCCGGAGGCGGAACGTGGTCGACTACCGCTTGGTACAGCGGGGTCATGTCTTCCGCCATGGCGGTGTGGTCCAGACCGGCAATACCGTTCAGGGCCGAAGCGTAAACAACCTGGAAGTCCAGTTGTTCTTCGGTAGCACCGAGGTTGTCGAACAGGTCGAAGATCTGGTCCAGAACCCAGTCCGGACGCGCGCCTGGACGGTCAACCTTGTTGATCACCACGATTGGACGCAGGCCGGCTTCGAAAGCCTTCTTGGTCACGAAACGGGTTTGCGGCATAGGGCCGTCTTGAGCGTCAACCAGCAGCAGAACGGAGTCAACCATCGACATTACGCGTTCAACTTCGCCGCCGAAGTCGGCGTGGCCCGGGGTGTCCACGATGTTGATGTGGTAGCCGTTCCAGTTGATGGCGGTGTTTTTCGCCAGAATGGTAATACCGCGCTCTTTTTCCTGGTCGTTGGAGTCCATCACGCGCTCGTCGTTGAGCTCGTTGCGCTCCAGGGTGCCGGATTGACGCAGGAGTTTGTCTACCAGGGTGGTTTTACCATGGTCAACGTGGGCAATGATGGCGATGTTGCGTAGATTTTCGATCACTTGTGTATCTCGATCAGAGGATTCGGTTTGCTGACAAGTCTTGGCAGCGATTAGCAGTAGTGTCCGGCATGGCCGTTACAGCTTGACGGCGGTGTCGGGGGGCCGGTGACGCAGGCCACAGGCAAACAGCCCCGGGCACTTAGCTCGGTCGATAAACGCGCACATTGGCATGCCCCTCACTGAGCAAATGGTGAGCATGCAGGCGACTCATCACGCCTTTGTCGCAATACAGCAGGTACTGGCGAGTCGGATCCAGCTCCTTGAAACGAGCGTTCACTGCGTAGAACGGCATCGTCTGTACTTCTACGCCAGCGAGTTCCAGCGGCTCATCCTCGGCGGCATCCGGGTGACGGATGTCGATCACGATCTGGCCGGCAAGTGCTTCGCTGACTTCTTCAATCTGTACGTCCTGGCCCAATTCGTCGATCACGCGATCGATCGGCACCAGTTTGGCGTTTTCGAGCGCACGCTCGAGGACCGCCATGTCGAATTCTTTCTCTTCGTGTTCAACGCGCCCGCGTTTGGCGGCGGTCTTCGGGTTGACCGAAATGACGCCGCAGTACTCCGGCATGTGCCGGGCGAAATCGGCGGTGCCGATCTCGTTGGCCGTGTCGATGATGTCCTGCTTGTGCGCCACGATCAGCGGACGCAGGACCAGCTTGTCGGTCACGCAGTCGATCACCGACAGATTCGGCAAGGTCTGGCTCGACACCTGGGAGATCGCTTCGCCAGTCACCAGCGCTTCGATCTGCAGGCGGTCGGCGATGTTGGACGCCGCGCGCAACATCATACGCTTCAATACGACGCCCATATGACTGTTATCGACTTTGCCGAGAATTTCGCCCAGGACTTCTTCGAACGGAACACTGACAAATAGCACGCGTTGCGAGCTGCCGTACTTCTTCCAGATGAAATGCGCGACTTCCATTACGCCCAATTCATGGGCACGACCGCCCAGATTGAAGAAGCAGAAGTGCGTCATCAGGCCGCGGCGAATGATCTGGTAGGCGGCAACGGTCGAGTCAAAGCCGCCCGACATCAATACCAGCGTCTGTTCCAACGCCCCCAGCGGATAACCGCCGATGCCGTTGTGCTGGCTATGGATGACGAACAACCGTTTGTCGCGAACTTCTATGCGCACTTCGATTTCCGGCGCTTTCAGGTCGATACCGGCGGCACCGCACTCACGACGCAGCTTGCTGCCGACGTATTTTTCGACGTCCATCGAGCTGAAGGTGTGCTTGCCGGCACGCTTGCAGCGCACCGAAAAAATCTTCCCGGCCAGTGCAGCGCCATAATGCTCTTTGCACTTCTCGGTGATGTCGTCGAAGTCGCCCAGCGGGTACTCGTCGATCTGCAGAAAGTGCACGATGCCCGGCATGCAGGTCAGGCGCTCACCCATCTCTTTCAAGGCTTTGGCGTCGGTAATGCGGGTTTCCAGCTCGAGATTGTCCCACACACCGTTCACCACCACGGCCGGGTCCAGGTCGCGGAGCACGGTGCGGATGTTCTTGGCCAACTGGCGGATGAATTTCGTCCGGACAGGTCGGCTTTTGATGGTGATCTCGGGGAAGACTTTTACGATTAGTTTCATGAAAACAGCGCGCGAACGGCCAGCCGAAAAAGGGGGGCGCGGATTATAGCGGAAATTGCTCAAGGTTTAACCAGTTAATGTGCAGAAGGTTTCGCATGCACCAAAACGGGTCATTTACAGATTACGACGCTACATTAAAGGGCGATATTTTCAGCTTAAAGATGCTTTGCACCTTAATAAGCGTGAATTTGGGGCAAAAAACCCATGCTGGGGCACTGGCATGCAATTTGCTCCCTTGTGAGGCAGGTTGCCTTGGCAGAGTATTCGCGCCGGCATCACCACTATTAAGGGCATCCACTACCAGCCCTAATTCACCCGGAGGACACTATGTCGAAGTCGGTTCAACTCATCAAAGATCATGACGTCAAGTGGATTGATCTGCGCTTCACGGACACCAAAGGCACTCAGCACCACGTGACCATGCCGGCTCGCGATGCGCTGGAAGACGACTTCTTCGAAGTCGGCAAGATGTTCGACGGTTCCTCCATCGCTGGCTGGAAAGGCATCGAAGCCTCCGACATGATCCTGCTGCCGGACGACGAAACTGCCGTGCTCGACCCGTTCACCGAAGACGCCACCCTGATCCTAGTGTGCGACATCATCGAACCGTCGACCATGCAAGGCTACGATCGCGACCCGCGCGCCATCGCACACCGTGCCGAGGAATACCTGAAGACCACCGGTATCGGTGACACCGTGTTCGCCGGTCCAGAGCCTGAGTTCTTCATCTTCGACGAAGTGAAGTTCAAGTCCGACATCTCCGGTTCGATGTTCAAGATCTACTCCGAACAAGGTTCGTGGATGTCCGACCAGGACATCGAAGGCGGCAACAAAGGCCACCGTCCAGGTATCAAAGGTGGTTACTTCCCGGTTCCGCCGTTCGACCACGACCACGAAATCCGTACTGCCATGTGCAACGCACTGGAAGAAATGGGCCAGACCGTTGAAGTTCACCACCACGAAGTGGCGACTGCCGGTCAGAACGAAATCGGTGTCAAGTTCAACACCCTGGTGAAGAAAGCTGACGAAGTTCAGACGCTGAAATACGTTGTCCACAACGTGGCTGACGCCTACGGCCGCACCGCTACCTTCATGCCGAAGCCACTGTACGGTGACAACGGTTCGGGTATGCACGTACACATGTCCATCGCCAAAGATGGCAAGAACACCTTCGCTGGCGAAGGCTATGCCGGCCTGTCCGAAACCGCTCTGTACTTCATCGGCGGCATCATCAAGCACGGTAAGGCACTGAACGGCTTCACCAACCCGGCCACCAACTCCTACAAGCGTCTGGTGCCAGGTTTCGAAGCGCCGGTAATGCTGGCCTACTCGGCTCGCAACCGTTCCGCCTCGATCCGTATTCCTTACGTCAACAGCCCACGTGGCCGTCGTATCGAAGCGCGTTTCCCGGATCCGGCTGCCAACCCGTACCTGGCTTTCGCAGCACTGCTGATGGCCGGCCTGGACGGTATCCAGAACAAGATCCACCCAGGCGACGCTGCCGACAAAAACCTGTACGACCTGCCGCCTGAAGAGGCGAAAGAGATCCCACAAGTTTGCGGCAGCCTGAAAGAAGCTCTGGAAGAGCTGGATAAAGGCCGTGCGTTCCTGACCAAGGGCGGCGTGTTCTCCGACGACTTCATCGACGCTTACATCGCGCTGAAATCGGAAGAAGAAATCAAGGTTCGTACCTTCGTACACCCACTGGAATATGAGCTGTACTACAGCTGCTGATCCGGTAGCGCTGCGCTACGTGGCGTGACAAAAAGAGGCCTCCTTCGGGAGGCCTTTTTTATTGCAGATCAAAAAACCTCACCCTAACCCTCCCGAAACGTCGGACCGCCCAGAGGGTTAGGGGACTGATCTCCATGCTTTTCAGAACCTGAGTTCACATGGCAATTTCAGGTCGGTGTAATTTGTGAGAGCAACCCGGTCAATCCCCTCTCCCTCTGGGAGAGGGTTAGGGTGAGGGCGTTACCAGATGTTTACCGGGTTGGGCCAACCGCCGCGACTGTCCTATGCTGCATCCCATCGTTTTCAATCCCGGTCGATTTCATGGGTCGCACCTTTCTCTACATTCTGCTGCTGATCGCCCTGCCCGCCGCCGCGCAGATCTACAAATACACCGATGCCAACGGCAACACGGTCTACAGCGATCATTCGCCCGATGGCGTGCAGGCGCAGACAGTTGAGTTGCCGCCGCTTAACCGGGTCGAGCCACAGGTACCGAGTGCGCCACCTGCGGCAGAAACCGACAACAGTGAACCTACGCGCAACGCCTACGACATTCTCGAACTCGCCGGCCTACCCAGCGAAGAAGCCCTGCGCGCCAACAACGGCACCTTCACCGTCAATGTGCTGATCAAGCCGCGCCTGCAACCGCCGCATCAATTACGACTGGTGCTCGACGATGAACCTTACGGTCAGCCGAGCAACGTGCCGATCCTGCAGTTGGTGAATATTGATCGCGGCGAACATCGACTCGCGGTGCAGGTGATTGATGGGCAGACGATCATCCAGCAGAGTCCGCCAGTGGCCCTCAGCGTGCAGCGAGTGCACAAGCCATGATCCGCGTGTGGCTGATCGTCGCGATGGCGCTGCTGACACTGCAGGCTTCAGCCGAGGTGTTCACTTACATCGATGCCCAAGGCAATCGCGTCTACACCGATCAACCGCGCGGCAACGCCAAGCGTGTACCGATCGCGACCAGCAATCGCATGTCCGCCAACCCCACCGCCGCTGCGCCCATCACCACGGCAAAAAAATCACCGGAACAACCACTGTTCCACTACGACATGCTGCGTATTCTGGTGCCTGAGCCCGATGCCACGATTCGCAGCAGTGCCGGTGAAATCATCGTCAGCGTCACCAGCGAACCGGGCCTGCAACGCGGCCACCGCTATCGCCTGCTGCTGGACGGTCAGGCCACCGGTGAACCCGGGCTGAGTCCGGTGTTCCCGCTGAACAATATTGATCGTGGCAGCCACAACCTTTCCGTGGAAATCCTCGATGCCGACGGGCGCACTGTCGAGCGCACGGCCAATCAGCCCTTTCATATGCTGCGCATCTCGCTGGCGCAGAAACGCCAGGTCAAGCCCTGCACCAAGGACGACTACGGCGTGCGTCCCGAATGCCCACTGAAAGACAAACCCGAAGAGCCGAAAAACCCCTTCCTGCGTTTCTTCTAACGCTGTTCAGCTTTGCGCACTATATTGGTGCAATCGCCTGCACCGTACCCACATTCCAACCCATTTTGGTTCGAAACTTCCCGTTCGAGCTGGCCGAATGCCACGCAAACGAGCGTCAAACGCCCGTTTCAGGCGTCGAACGCTTCTTTTCAGAGCCTTGGTTTGGTTTTTGCATTTTCCCGATACCGACGCTTGCTTGTTGCGCACGCTCCGCCCCCAAAAGAGGCTCCGATGACCATTAGCGACGCAATCCACCGTTTGCTGCTCGACAACCTGACCACCGCCACCATCCTGCTCGATGCCGAATTGCGCCTCGAGTACATGAACCCGGCGGCGGAGATGCTGCTCGCCATCAGCGGGCAGCGCAGCCATGGCCAGTTCATCAGCGAGCTGTTCACCGAATCCACCGAAGCGCTGAATTCGTTGCGCCAAGCGGTGGAACAGGCGCATCCGTTCACCAAACGCGAAGCGATGCTCACCGCCCTCACCGGTCAGACGCTGACCGTGGATTACGCGGTAACGCCGATTCTCAGCAATGGCGCGACCATGCTCCTGCTCGAGGTGCATCCGCGTGACCGCCTGCTGCGGATCACCAAGGAAGAGGCGCAGCTGTCCAAGCAGGAAACCAGCAAGATGCTGGTGCGTGGCCTCGCTCACGAAATCAAAAACCCGCTCGGGGGCATCCGTGGCGCCGCGCAACTGCTGGCCCGCGAGTTGCCGGAAGACAGCCTGCGCGATTACACCAACGTGATCATTGAAGAGGCCGACCGCCTGCGCAATCTGGTCGACCGCATGCTCGGCTCGAACAAGCTGCCGTCGCTGGCCATGTGCAATGTCCACGAAGTATTGGAGCGCGTCTGCCAACTGGTCGAAGCCGAAAGTCAGGGCTGCATCACCTTGGTGCGCGATTACGACCCGAGCATTCCCGACGTCTTGATTGATCGCGAACAAATGATTCAGGCGGTGTTGAACATCGTGCGCAACGCGATGCAGGCGATCAGCAGCCAAAACGAGCTGCGTCTGGGCCGCATCAGCCTGCGCACCCGCGCCATGCGCCAGTTCACCATCGGCCACATCCGCCATCGCCTGGTGACCAAGATCGAGATCATCGACAACGGCCCGGGGATCCCGGCGGAACTTCAGGAAACCATTTTCTTTCCGATGGTCAGCGGACGTCCGGACGGTACCGGACTCGGCCTGGCCATCACCCAGAACATCATCAGCCAGCACCAGGGCCTGATCGAGTGTGACAGCCATCCAGGCCACACCACCTTCTCGATCTTTCTGCCACTGGAACAAGGAGCCACATCGACATGAGCCGTAGTGAAACCGTGTGGATCGTCGATGACGACCGTTCTATCCGTTGGGTCCTGGAAAAAGCCTTGCAGCAGGAAGGCATGACCACCCAGAGCTTCGACAGTGCCGACGGTGTGATGAGTCGCCTGGCGCGGCAGCAACCGGACGTGATCATTTCCGACATCCGCATGCCGGGTGCCAGTGGCCTGGATCTGTTGGCGCGGATTCGCGAGCAGCATCCCCGGTTGCCGGTCATCATCATGACCGCTCACTCCGATCTGGACAGCGCTGTCGCCTCCTATCAGGGCGGCGCCTTCGAGTATCTGCCAAAACCGTTCGACGTTGATGAGGCGGTATCGCTGGTCAAGCGCGCCAACCAACATGCACAGGAACAGCAAGGCCTGGAAGTGGTGCCGGCACTGACCCGTACCCCGGAAATCATCGGCGAAGCGCCGGCGATGCAGGAAGTGTTTCGCGCCATCGGGCGCTTGAGCCACTCCAACATCACCGTGCTGATCAACGGCGAATCCGGCACCGGTAAAGAACTGGTCGCCCACGCCCTGCACCGCCACAGCCCGCGCGCGGCCTCGCCGTTCATCGCGCTGAACATGGCGGCGATTCCCAAGGACCTGATGGAGTCCGAGCTGTTCGGCCACGAGAAAGGCGCGTTCACCGGCGCAGCGAACCTGCGCCGCGGCCGTTTTGAACAGGCTGACGGCGGCACGCTGTTCCTCGACGAAATCGGCGACATGCCGGCCGACACTCAGACTCGACTGTTGCGCGTACTGGCCGATGGCGAGTTCTATCGTGTGGGCGGCCACGTGCCGGTCAAGGTCGATGTGCGCATCATCGCCGCGACGCACCAGAATCTGGAAACCCTGGTGCATGCCGGCAAATTCCGTGAGGACTTGTTCCATCGCCTCAACGTGATCCGCATCCACATCCCGCGTCTGTCGGACCGTCGTGAAGACATCCCGACCCTGGCCAAGCACTTCCTCAGCCGCGCCGCGCAGGAACTGGCGGTCGAGCCGAAGCTGCTGAAAAGCGAGACAGAGGAATACCTGAAGAACCTGCCGTGGGGCGGCAACGTGCGTCAGCTGGAGAATACGTGCCGCTGGATCACGGTAATGGCGTCCGGGCGCGAAGTGCACATCAGCGACCTGCCACCGGAACTGCTGAACCTGCCGCAGGACTCGGCGCCAGTGACCAATTGGGAGCAAGCGTTGCGTCAGTGGGCGGATCAGGCGTTGGCGCGTGGTCAGTCGAGCCTGCTCGACAGTGCAGTGCCGGCGTTTGAGCGGATCATGATCGAGACGGCGTTGAAGCACACCGCCGGGCGTCGGCGTGATGCGGCGGTGTTGCTGGGTTGGGGGCGCAATACCCTGACGCGCAAGATCAAGGAATTGGGAATGAAGGTTGATGGTGGCGATGATGATGAGGGGGACGAGGGTTAACGATTTGTTCGCTTGAGGGTTGTTGTGAATTCAAAATTCAGCCCCTCATCGGAACGCCGCCCGCCCAGCCCTCTCCCAATGGGAGAGGGGGAAAGGGAGCAGATCTCGGGTGTTTTCGAATCCCGAGTTCGGCGGGGTATTTCAGGTCGGCGTAACTTGACGGGCAACTCGGTCAGTCCCCTCTCCCTCCGGGAGAGGGCTAGGGTGAGGGGCCACCGTGCACCGCATCAATGCACAACGACCCGGGATCGCGCACAGCCGCATCGCCACATTCGCCTCTGAAAACACCTGAAAACCCACCCTCCAGAACCACGAAAGCCCCGAATTCCGGGGCTTTCGCGTTTCTTATCAAATTTTTTGTTTCAACAGATGAAAACCTGGCACGCCCCCTGCAATACCTCTTACAGGTGATTCGATTCACCACCCGTTTCGGGGACCTTGGTACAGGCAGGCCGGGGATTCCCCTCTTTACACCGGGCGCACAACGCCACGCGATGCGCTCACCCTTTTGGGATCCTTGGTACAGGCAGGCCGGGGGTTCCCTCTTTACACCGGACCGACGCGTCACGCGAAGTCCACCCCCGTTTTGGGAACCCTGATACAGGCAGGTCAGGGATTCCCGCTTTTACACCGCAGGCTCCGCCAGGTCATTCAAGCCGTGGCCGCTTGGGCAAATGATGTGGCGGCTGGTGTTGCCACGTCGGGTCAAACCTGTGCATTTCCTCTTCCAGCTCATCGAGCATTTTGCCCGGACTGGGCTCAACGCCCGCAATCTCCCGCAGACGCTCTTTCTCGCCGAGACTGGCCTTGTGGAAACCCTCGATAAACGACCAGACCCGACGCTGCAACAGTTGGCGCTCGACCTGAAATTCAGGCGTGCGCACCAGATCTCTGATTTTTTCCCTCAGCGTGACGTTCGCCTGACCGGACAAAGAGCCCCACAGGGCATTTTTTTCCGCGTGCTGCACCTGTGGAACATTGTGCATCCAATGATTTATCCCCAAATCGTTATCGATTCTTCCCAGCCAGATATCGGTACCTGTCTGTCGACGCGCGGCGATCAGACGCCGATGAGAGGCGGCGTCAGAAATCAGAGTGCCACTGAGGTCAAAACCTTTTCTGAGCTCGATGGATTCGGGGATCGCGGTGATTCGGGTATAGACCAGATCCAAACGGGTTTTGGGGATCTGCGATGTGACGCCATCCGGAAACTTGCCTACCTGAGTACGGCTGAGATCAACTTCCCGCAACGCGGTCATCCCTCTGAGCGACGGCGCCACGGCAAGCCGACTCTGCGATAGATTCAATATCTCCAGCCGCGACGGACCGCTCTGTGAGCCCAGCCCGAGCGGCGGCATGGATATGCCGGTATAGGACAGATCCAATACGCGCAACTCGGCCATAGGGGTGACATCAGGCGTATATTGCAAACCCGGATTATGGTGCAGATCAAGCACCTGCAAACGTGACGCTACGGGTAAATCATCCAGTCCGACAGGCAATTCGTATAAATCACAGGAGCGTAGGCGCAATACCCGCAACTCGCTCAAACCGCGTACGGAAAACCGAGGCCAGATACTGCAGTTTGTCAGGCTCAGTTCCTGCAAATGGCTCAATCGGGTGAAATGCTCAGCGCTGAGTGTCTGTAGCCACAGGCTGCTTTCGTCTATCTCCAGGACCCTCAACTGGGTAAATTTATCGATTTCAACAAGCAGTGCATTGCCCTTGCCCCCGAGTCTGCGTATTTCGAGGATTTCGATGTGGGAAAACATCGAGAATAGATTTCCCAGATTTTTCGACGTGGTTCCCTCAAGACCCAGAGAGACCACCGAGCTCAGGCGATTGGAAAAAACCGGGAGCGTCAGATTTCCCCGGCTGCCCAGGTCCAGATTCAACTTGAAACCTAGCAACTGCCCATCGCGGTAGACCCTCTCTGAAGGTTCTCCTTGCCACTTGTATAACCGACGCATCGTCGCGCCGATTGCCAGGCGCCGATTGCGCTCCACACTGTCTGCGCCCTTATAGGCGGCCTCCCAGGTACTGACCTCACGGTTCAGGAGCGCAAACCCATGCTGAAGTCGCTTGAGTTCTGCTTCTGCCGCATCTTTGTTACCGAAGCGCGCGATAAAATCATCCGCGTGCTGGTCCGTCGCTTCCGGAAAATAACCCTTTACCTGCGCTCGCGTGGTTACAGCAAAAACCGCTGGTTGCCGCGTTGAGGTTCCTGCGCCAGAAAGCCAGGGACGGTGAAAATTGGCGTTGTTGGCTTGCGCCGGATTATTGCGCTGCATGCCACCGCGCAAACCCGTGAGGATAGAAACCCAGATGCCCTGCTCGTTGCGGGTAATGGCGCGGGTTTCACCGCTGCGACTGGCGCGGTAAATGTTCGCGCTGTCGATCGCGACGCGATCCTTGGGATTCACCAGCCGCCACACCTTGTGCGCCGGACTGGAGGCATCAAGATCCTGCATCACTTGATAAGCCTGTTCGTGGACAACCACGTAGAGCTTTGCATCATGGCGGAACACGCCGTCGCTGCCGGGCTCGACAGCGTTGAAATCCAGCCCGGTGCGAAAGGCTTGCAGGCTGGCGTCGGTCAGAGGAACGGTGTTCGCGTTGAAGTCGCTGTGCGGATGCCAGACATTGCTTTCAATATCACGCAACAGCATCGGGCCAGAGGGCAGCAATTCATTTGAATGTCGCGCCCGATAGAGTCCGCTGTCCGGATCGATGCCAATCAGAACCGTGCCGCCCTCGGGCACATCCACATAATGGCGATTCTTGTGCAGCCTGAAGCCTTCGCTGTCGGCAGCCGGTAGCTGCGCCGCAGACTTTATCCAGTAACTCTCCAACGACTGATGTACGGCCACAGGCGGTTGCGGGGCAAGCGGCGCCGGATGAACCGTGACTGTCGGCGCCGGCAGGATGGCATCAAGGTCAACATCATCGCCGAACGGTTTGTTGCGCAGTTTCAGATCATCGGCCCCCCTCCCAGGGTCCACGCCATTGCGGCCCGGTGTGTCAGCCTGGGATAGATCTTTATCCAACTTTCGATTCGGATGGCTGTGGACGTCCACGTCCACGTCCATTCGGGTGCTGCCACCGCGCGGTGGTTTTACTGGCATGTTTCTTCATCCCTGAAAGGTACCCTCGACAGTCGTGCGCAAGGGAACGGTTGTTTCGGCATCCTGCCGGTTAACAAAGTGTGCAAGCGATGGCTGCCTGCTGATTGGCAGCAGACAGACGCGTGCACCGTGAATGAGGGGAACGATACCGTCCGGCACCGTTGAGCGAGACAGGAATACGGACTTATCGCGGTAGGAAATGTCGTCAGGGGGCGTGAGAGCACGCATTAAGGATGGCTGACGGCTGTTCAGTCGGTTTTCAAGCGAATCTCCAGACGCCAGCGGTCCCCGACTTCGCTGCCCGCCCAGTCACCTTGCAGCGGCCGCGCCGCCAGCACGGTCAGCAGCAACCCGCCATCACTTGCGCGCGTCCGCCAGTTGACGTCCCTGCCGTTGAGCTTGAGTTGGCCTTTTTGCGCCGCGCCCTCAGCCTGGAACAACAACGCCACGGTGCCATCGATGATCTCACCATGCAGCTTCGGTTCATTGTTGAACCACGCCACCAGCCCTTGATCCGTAACCTCGACCTGCTGCAAAACAGTCGGATCCGGTGTCGTCAGACGGCCGATCATCAAACCGATCATCACGCCGACAATCGCCAGCGAACCGATCACCCGCGGGAATAGTTTCGAACGGTTGTCCACAGGCGGCGTAGAATGCCGCTCATCTTTACCTTCGGAGCCGTGCATGTTTCACGTCATCCTTTTTCAACCAGAAATTCCGCCGAATACCGGCAACGTTATCAGGCTGTGCGCCAACAGCGGCTGCCACCTGCATTTGATCGAACCGCTGGGCTTCGAGATGGACGACAAGCGCTTGCGCCGTGCCGGCCTCGATTACCACGAATATGCCACGTTGCAACGTCATGCGGACCTCGCCAGTTGCCTGGAAAGCATCGGTAACCCTCGGGTGTTTGCGTTCACCACCAAGGGCTCGCGGCCGTTTCATGATGCTGCATTTGTTCCTGGCGATGCGTTCATCTTCGGCCCGGAAAGCCGTGGCCTACCGCCGGAAGTACTCGACGCACTGTCCGCCGATCAGCGCCTGCGCCTGCCGATGCGTGAAGGTTGCCGCAGCCTGAACCTGTCCAACACCGTGGCGGTCGCTGTATACGAAGCCTGGCGCCAGAACGGCTTCAAGTAACACCACAAACAAATGTGGGAGCGAGCCTGCTCGCGAAAGCGGTGTATCAGTCGACAAATCTGTCATCTGACACGCCCTCTTCGCGAGCAGGCTCGCTCCCACATGGGGTGTTGCTGAACCGTCTTACTGAACGGTTGGCGTCTCGCCGCTTTCCTGCATGCGCTGCAATTCTTGCGCGTACAGAGCGTCGAAGTTCACCGGGGCCAGCATCAGCGCCGGGAACGAACCACGGGTCACCAGGCTGTCCAGGGTTTCGCGCGCATACGGGAACAGGATGTTCGGGCAGAACGCGCCCAGGGTGTGGCTCATCGAAGCCGCGTCGAGGTTCTTGATCAGGAAGATACCGGCCTGTTGCACTTCAGCGATGAAGGCCACTTCTTCACCGTTTTTCACGGTAACGGACAGGGTCAGCACGACTTCGAAGAAATCACCTTCCAGCGCTTTCTGGCGAGTGTTCAGATCCAGCGCAACAGCCGGATCCCACTGCTGGCGGAAGATCGCCGGGCTTTTCGGGGCTTCGAAGGACAGGTCGCGTACGTAGATGCGCTGCAAGGAGAATTGCGGTGCGGTTTCTTCTTCGCTGGCTGCAGTGTTCTGTTGGTCAGTCATCTCAGATCCTTATCGATCTTGGGTCTTTTAGGGAGTGCTGTACGTGGGTGCAGCCGTTCAGGCCTTGAGCAGCGCGTCGAGCTTGCCGGCGCGTTCCAGGGCATACAAATCGTCACAACCGCCGATGTGCTGGCTGCCGATCCAGATCTGCGGCACGGACGTGCGTCCGGCTTTCTGGGTCATTTCAGCGCGCACCTGCGGCTTGCCATCGACCTTGATCTCTTTGAAGGCCACGCCTTTGTTCTCGAGCAGGTATTTGGCTCGCGAGCAGTAAGGGCAGTAATCGCTGGAGTAGACGATGACTTCGCTCATATCACTTCACCAACGGCAGGTTGTCGCCTTTCCAGCTGGAAATCCCGCCGGACAGCTTGGCGGCGGTGAAGCCGGATTTCATCAGTTCGCGGGCGTGGGTGCCGGCGGTCTGGCCCAGGGCATCGACCAGAATAATGGTCTTGGCCTTGTGTTTTTCCAGCTCGGCGGTGCGCGCAGCCAGTTTGTCCTGGGGAATGTTGATCGCGCCAACGATGTGGCCGGCAGCGAAATCCTTGGCCGGACGGATGTCCACCACCACGCCTGCGTCTTTATTGACCAGTGCAGTCAGCTCGCCGGTGCTCAGGCTTTTACCGCCGCCCTGCATCGTGTGCGCCAGCAGCAGAGCCAGCAGTACGACGAAGATACCGACAAGAATGTAGTGGTTAGTGGCAAATTCAATCAGGTGAGCAACCATCGAAGGAGGTTCCAGGGCGTTAAAATGTCGGCCAGTATACACAGCCACTATGGTCGGCCAAACCCCGTCCGGCGGTGACGCGGTCGGAACTTAGCTTTAAACTCCAACTCCCTTTTCCATCGCCCTCTTCTTTATTAGCCACGAGTGGATTCCATGACTACCACGCCTAAACCTTTGGTCCTGATGATTCTCGACGGCTTCGGTCACAGCGACAGCCCCGAATCCAATGCCGTTTTTGCGGCGAAGAAGCCTGTTCTCGATCGCCTGTGGGCCACCGTGCCGAACGGCTTGATCTCGGGCAGCGGCATGGACGTCGGCCTGCCGGACGGCCAGATGGGCAACTCCGAAGTCGGCCACATGAACCTCGGCGCCGGGCGCGTGGTGTATCAGGACTTCACCCGCGTGACCAAGTCGATCCGCGACGGCGAGTTCTTCGAGAACCCGACCATTTGCGCCGCTGTGGATAAAGCCGTGGCCGCCGGCAAAGCCGTGCACTTCATGGGCCTGCTGTCCGATGGCGGCGTGCACAGCCATCAGGATCACCTGATCGCCATGGCCGAACTGGCGTTCAAGCGCGGCGCTGAAAAAATTTACCTGCACGCTTTCCTCGATGGCCGCGACACCCCGCCGAAAAGCGCTGCGTCGTCGATAGAACTGCTCGACGCGACCTTCCAGGCACTCGGCAAGGGCCGCATCGCCAGCATTATCGGCCGTTACTTCGCCATGGACCGTGACAACCGCTGGGATCGCGTCGCTCAGGCCTACAACCTGATCGTCGACGGCAACAGCGAATTCAACGCAGCCACCGCGCAGGAAGGTCTCGAGGCCGCTTATGCGCGCGGCGAGAGCGACGAATTCGTCAAAGCCACGACCATTGGCGAGCCGGTGAAAGTCGAAGACGGCGACGCCGTGGTGTTCATGAACTTCCGCGCCGACCGTGCGCGCGAGCTGACCCGCGTGTTCGTCGAAGACGATTTCAAGGACTTCGAGCGCGCCCGCCAGCCGAAACTCGCCGGTTTCGTCATGCTGACCCAATACGCGGCAAGCATTCCGGCACCGTCGGCGTTCGCGGCGGGCAGCCTGGAAAACGTCCTCGGCGACTACTTGGCGAAGAATGGCAAAACCCAACTGCGTATCGCCGAAACCGAAAAATACGCGCACGTGACTTTCTTTTTCTCCGGCGGCCGTGAAGAACCGTTCCCGGGGGAAGAGCGCATTCTGATCCCGTCGCCGAAAGTCGCCACCTATGACTTGCAGCCGGAAATGAGCGCGCCGGAAGTGACCGACCGTATCGTCGAGGCCATTGAAAACCAGCGTTTCGACGTGATCGTGGTCAATTACGCCAACGGCGACATGGTCGGCCACAGCGGCGTGTTCGATGCGGCCGTGAAGGCTGTCGAATGCCTCGACACCTGCGTCGGTCGCATCGTTGAAGCACTGGAAAAGGTCGGCGGCGAAGCGCTGATCACCGCAGACCACGGCAACGTCGAAAAAATGGCCGATGAAGAAACCCACCAGGCGCACACCGCGCACACCACTGAGCCGGTGCCGTTCATTTATGTCGGCAAGCGTGCCCTCAAGGTGCGCGAAGGCGGCGTGCTGGCGGACGTGGCGCCGACCATGCTGAAACTGCTGGGCCTGGAAAAACCGGCGGAAATGACCGGCACCTCGATTCTGGTCTGACCCGAATCGCCTAAACACCGCAAAACCCTGTGGGAGCTGGCTTGCCAGCGATAGCAATCTGACAGCCAACATCTATGTTGAATGTGCAGACGCCATCGCTGGCAAGCCAGCTCCCACAGTGGTTTATGGAGTTTTCGAAATGGAATTGGGTGTATTGCTTGGTCCAGTTATCACACAGCCCCAATTGGGCGTTTTTTTTGCAGCCTCGGGCGGGCATACTAGGCCGTCCATTACCCTGGTGCCGCCCGCCCCTATGCTTCGCGTCCTGATCGCCCTTGCTCTGACCTGCCTGCTCCAACCGGCCTTCGCTGACGAGCGCGCGCAAACCCAACAGCAGTTGGACGCCACGCGTCAGGACATTGCCGAGCTGAAAAAGCTGCTGAACAAAGTTCAGGAAGAAAAATCCGGCGTGCAGAAAGAGCTCAAGGGCACCGAAACCGAGATGGGCAAGCTGCAGAAGCAGGTCGACGCGCTGCAGAAAGAACTGCAGAAAAGCGAATCCGAGCTACAGCGACTCGATGCCGAGAAAAAAAAACTCCAGAGCGCGCGCACTGAACAGCAACGACTGATCGCGATCCAGGCCCGTGCGGCCTACCAGAACGGTCGTCAGGAATACCTCAAACTGCTGCTCAACCAGCAGAACCCCGAGAAATTCGCCCGCACCCTCACCTATTACGATTACCTGAGCCAGGCCCGCCTGGAACAGCTGAAGAGCTTCAACGAAACCCTGCGCCAATTGGCCAATGTCGAAAAAGACATCGCCGCGCAGCAAGCGCAATTGCTGGTGCAGAAAAGCAGCCTCGACACCCAGCGCGATGAGCTCGACAAAGTACGCAAGGAACGTCAGCAGGTGCTCGCCAAGCTCAACGACGACGTAAAGGCGCGCGATCAGAAACTCGCCGCTCGCGAGCAGGATCAGGCAGACCTGTCTAAAGTCCTTAAAACCATTGAAGAAACCCTGGCCCGTCAGGCCCGTGAGGCAGAAGAAGCGCGGCAGAAAGCGCTGATCGCCCAGCAGGAAGCGGAAAAAAAGCGTTTGCGTGAGGCGCAGGCTGAAAACAGCGACGCCCCACGAAAACCTGCCAGATCCACTCCCGGCGCGCTGGTGTCCAGCAGCGGCGAGACCTTCGGTGGCCCTTTTGCTGCAACCCGGGGAAAACTTCCTTGGCCGGTTGATGGTCGACTGCTGGCACGCTTCGGCGAAAGCCGTGGCGACGATGCCCGGACCAAGTGGGACGGCGTGATGATCAGCGCCTCCGCCGGCAGCCAGGTGCACGCCGTACACGGTGGCCGCGTGGTGTTCGCCGACTGGTTGCGTGGCGCCGGGCTGCTGGTGATCCTCGATCACGGCAACGGTTTTCTGAGTCTTTACGGTCACAACCAGACGCTGCTCAAGTCGGCTGGGGACGTGGTTAAAGCCGGTGAGTCCATCTCCACTGTCGGTAACAGTGGCGGCCAGGACACACCAGCGCTGTATTTCGCAATTCGTCAGCAGGGTCACCCGAGTGATCCGGCGCAATGGTGTCGTGCGCAAGGATAAGCGCACCGCCTAATTAAGGAGTTCGTTCGACATGCTGCATTTGTCCCGCCTTACCTCGCTGGCCCTGACGATCGCCCTGGTGATCGGCGCGCCCCTGGCGTTCGCCGCGCAACCGGCCCCGGCCGTCGCTCCGGCAGGCACTGCCGCGACCTCCAAGGCACCGCTGCCGCTGGAAGAGTTGCGCACCTTTGCCGAGGTCATGGACCGGATCAAAGCCGCTTACGTCGAGCCGGTGGACGACAAGACTCTGCTGGAAAACGCGATCAAGGGCATGCTCAGCAACCTCGATCCGCACTCGGCCTACCTGGGCCCTGAAGACTTCACCGAACTGCAGGAAAGCACCAGCGGTGAATTCGGCGGCCTGGGCATCGAAGTCGGCGCTGAAGACGGCTTCATCAAGGTTGTCTCGCCTATCGACGACACCCCGGCATCGAAGGCCGGGATTCAGGCTGGCGACTTCATCGTCAAGATCAACGGTGCGCCGACTCGCGGCCAGACCATGACCGAAGCCGTCGACAAGATGCGCGGCAAGATCGGCCAGAAAATCACCCTGACCCTGGTGCGCGATGGTGGTACGCCGTTCGACGTCACCCTGGCGCGCGCCGTGATTCAGGTGAAGAGCGTCAAGGCGCAACTGCTGGAAAGCGGTTATGCGTATATCCGCATCACCCAGTTCCAGGTCAAGACCGGCGATGAGGTTTCCAAGGCCCTGGCCAAGCTGCGCAAGGACAACGGCAAAAAGCTCAACGGCATCATTCTCGACCTGCGCAACAACCCCGGCGGCGTGTTGCAGGCCGCAGTGGAAGTGGTCGACCACTTCATCACCAAAGGCCTGATCGTCTACACCAAGGGCCGCATCGCCAACTCCGAACTGCGCTTCTCTGCCACTGGCAAAGACGAAAGCGAAGCGGTGCCGATGGTAGTGCTGATCAACGGTGGCAGCGCCTCGGCTTCGGAAATCGTCGCCGGCGCCCTGCAGGATCAGAAACGCGCGGTGGTCATGGGCACCACCAGCTTCGGCAAAGGCTCGGTGCAAACCGTGCTGCCGCTGAACAACGACCGCGCACTGAAGATCACCACGGCGCTGTACTTCACGCCGAATGGCCGTTCGATTCAGGCACAAGGCATCGTTCCGGACATCGAAGTACGCAAGGCCAAGATCACCAACGAGGCCGATGGCGATTACTTCAAGGAAGCCGACCTGCAAGGCCACCTCGGCAACGGCAACGGCGGCGCGGACAAACCGACCGGTTCCGGCGCCAAGCCTAAAGCCATGCCGCAGGACGATGACTACCAATTGGCCCAGGCCCTGAGCCTGCTCAAAGGGCTGAGCATCACGTCCGGCCGTTGAGGATGTCTTTGCGTTTCGTCTGCGTTCTGTTGTGCTGTCTGGCGGGTGCTGCTCACGCAGAGCCCGTCAGTCCGAAGCCACACAAGGCCTACCTGACACTGATCATCGACGACCTGGGGCAGAACCTGCCCCGGGATCGCCGCGTGCTGGCCCTGCCCGGCCCGGTGACTACGGCGATCATGCCGGACACCCCGCACGCCACCGAGTTTGCCCGCGAGGCCCATCGCGCTGGCAAGATCGTCATCCTGCACATGCCCATGGACCCGGCCACCGGCCCGTACGCCTGGCACCCGGAACTGCCGATCGAAGAGCTGGAAAAACGCCTCGACGCTGCGTTCAAAAAGGTCCCCTACACCGCCGGTATCAATAACCACATGGGCAGCCGCATGACGGCGCAGCCGCTGGCAATGGCCTGGTTGATGGGCGAGTTGCAGCGCCGCCACAAGTTCTTCGTCGACAGCCGCACCAGCGCGCAAACCGTCGCCGCGCAGCAGGCACAGAAGATCGATCTGGCCAGTGTGTCGCGGGATGTATTTCTCGATGACGAGCGCACCGAAGCGGCGATCTACACGCAGTTGCAGACCGCGATCAGCCTGGCGCACAAACAGGGTTCGGCAGTGATGATCGGGCATCCGTATCCGCAGACACTGGCGGTGCTGGAGCGCGAATTGCCCAAGCTGAAGGCCCAGGGCATCGACTGGATCGATATCAAGCAGATGATCAGTGTGCGCAGCAATCGCGCCATGGCGGGTCATGGCAAAGACGGGATCTATCGGTAATAACTTTTCCCGGCCCAATACATAGTTACCGCCAGACGCCCGGCCCGTATCCGGATAGTGAGACCTGTAACAGGTCGCGACTCCCCTGAGTCGCCATTCAACTATCAGGATTTACCATGACCACACATGACCACATTGCTGTGCCTGTCGGGGCAGCGCAGGCCATCCGCCACGACAACCTGCTGATCAGCTTCACCACCGAGTTTTTGCGCATCTGGGACACCGCCGGTTCGCGGGCAAAACCGGTAGCTTTCTGGCGCCCCACCCCCGCCGCTGATGTGCTGCCCGGCTATTTTCCGCTGGGGGATGTGGCCAATGATGGCCACGACAACATCAGCGGTAGACACGTGGTGGCGGTGGTTTGCGAGGCTGAAACAGCCAGTGCAGACCCTGCCAAAGGCAAAGCACTGCGTCGCCCTGAAGATTACCAACTGATCTGGAAAGATTCCGGCTCTGGCGCAAAGAGAAATGGTGCCATCTGGCGCCCGGTTCCTCCCACAGGCTACGTGGCACTGGGTTCGGTGTGTTCAGACGGCCACGAAAAACCTTCGCTCAACGCTGTCCGCTGCGTGCGTATCGACCTGGTCAGCGCCTCAGGTCTCGCCGAACCTGTCTGGAACGACAAGGGCAGCGGTGCACGACAAAGTATCAGCACCTGGAGTGCCGTTCCGCCAGCGGCCGCGTCGGATGAAATTCATCTGGCACCCGGCACTTTTGTCGGCTGCAGCGGATATGCCAGACCGGCGGAACTCACCGTCTATTCGCTCTGCATGCCGATCTCGCTTCAGGCGGGTCCGCGCCCAGTCGCGCCCGCCCTCGACAGTGACACACCGGGCCCCGTGCAGGCGCCCGAGCAACCTGCTTACACCGCCCGATTGCCTTGGTTCACGGTCAAAGATCCGCAACTTGCGCCACCGCAACAATTGCTTCAGTCGCCGTACTATTTACTGCAGCGCACCGATCATTATCAGCTCGTCGGCCATTGCCACAATAGCGAGAACCACAGCAGGACGTTCCGCTGGACCGCGCCCCGCGCACAGCAATCCGAAAGCCTGCGCACCTTCACCGACACCACCTCGATCGAGTTCGGCGTCCAGTGGCAAAAAAATCTGCCGCGTCCTTTTCTGTTTTCGGCGCGCTTGAACAACGACTTTAGCCAGTGCGAATTCCATTCCAACGAATGGCGCAACCCGGCGCCCATTGACGTCGCCGCCGTCATCGCCGGTAACCGTTCAGTGGCGGTGTATCTACTTCAGAGTGATTATTCGCTGCTGCGCGCGGACGGCACACGCGTCACCAGCGACATCAGTTACACCGACAGCAACAGCTTGCACTTCAGCGAGTACATGGCGCCGCAACCGAACTCGATTATCCCGCGGCAAGAGCAACCACAACTGCAAGACGACATCGCCACGTCTGCTGCGCAGAGCGAAATCGCCAATGAGCCAGCGCAGGCGTCATTACCGGCCGTTACAGATAACGCCCCATGATTTCGTCGACAACGCCGTCCTTGCGCATTTGATCCAGCGCAGCCTGCAACTTGCTGACAACCGCGTCTGACACGTCCTTGTTCAGTGCAAGATAAAGTTCGGCGCTGTTGAAGCGCAGCACGGTTTTGAGCCCGGTGACGCCATCCTGACGTGCCAGATAGCGTCCAGCGGGGTCACCGGTGGCCCACAGATCGATCTGCCCGCTGACCAGCTTCTTCGCGTTGTCTTGATCGCGCAGCACGACAATCGGCTTCAGGCCCTGCTTGGCCAGCGTCTCGGCAATCGCATCGCCCTTGTAGGCGCCGATCTTGTACTTGCGCGCGTCCTCAAGGGTTTCGAGGGTGATCTTGCTGTCAGCCTTGGCCAACATGATCCAGTCGTCAGGGCCGATCGGGCCGACCCATTTAAAGAGTTTTTCCCGGTCCGGCAGGCGCGCCATCACAAAGGCGCCGTATCCAGGGTTTTCCAGGGCGAGTTTGTAGACGCGCTCCCAGGGGAAACGCAGGGTCAGGCTGTAAGTGACGCCGGCACGCTGGAACATTTCACGGACGATGTCGGTGGCGATGCCATTGATGTTCTCGCCCTGGGCGAAATTTTTACCGTTCTTCGCCATGTTGTACGGCGGGAAGTTTTCGGTGAGCAGCACCAGATCGGTGTCGGGACTGTTTTCGGCGCGGGCCGTGTTGACGAGCAACATCGAGGCGCTGGCGAGAACAAGAAGCAGGCGTTTGATCATGTCGGGCTACCGAATTCCATGGCGTGCCCAAGAGTGCCTTGGGTCGGTCATGCTGTCCACTGGCCTGTATGGATTTAGATGAACTCGTGCCACCTCGCCACCTTGGGCAACCCTATGGATGATGTCCTTACCATTAAGCGTTTTTTCTGATTTCAATCGATTCAAAAACTACCGCTCAACCTGTCCTCCTTACAATTGGGCACAGTCCAGACAAGATAACTATCAACTCATTAAATTAAACTCGACCGCCAGCCACTATCATTTTTATAAACGACTAAGGATCGGTCATGAAGTTTATATATAAAGCCTTCATTACTTTAACCCTGATAACCCTCACACTTTCCAGCGTATCTTGCGCGAATACTTTCCCAGAGGCATCAGAACCACTGCTCCTGAGCAACCTCGATGGTCAGAATGATCATTTGAGCGGCATCGGACAAATATATATAGGCGATCGTCGCTACTGCACAGCTTTCCTGCTGGATACGCGCGATGCCCATAACAATGCGACCGGACCTGCGTACATTTTGACCAATGCGCACTGCGCTTCAATCAGAGTAGGTACAGCTGTAGACACGGCGTACTACGGCCAGATGCAGTTCAATTACTTTCATGACACTTTGGCCGAGGCCAGGCGATACGACATCCACAAGGTGAAATGGGCCAGCCTGGCCGGCAGCGACATCGCGATTCTGGAGTTGAACCACGACCTTGCCACCTTGATCGACGACGGCATAAACCCACTCAAGGCTGCAGCGATTGCGCCCGACGAACCCCGCCAGGTCAAGGTGATCGGCGCGCCGTCGAGCGCCCCTGGCCTGCGCCGCTCCACCTGTACTCAGGAACCTGCCGACTCGACGCTGATCAAGTATCTGGCTGTTCATACCCGCTATCAGAAACAGGATTGCAAAGGGATCGAACCAGGTTCATCCGGATCTCCCGTCATGGATGCAGACACCGGAGAGGTCACCGGCGTCATGTCCGGAACCACTTACGGCATCGTTGCAGACGATTTGTGCTTCTGGCATGGACTGTGTGGAACCCGTGAAAGTCGGTCCCTGCTGCCCGACCAGGCCAGTCAAAGTTTCCCCATCGATTATCTTTTGCCATGTTTCAATAATGGCCGCTTCAACATTGATGCGCTTGTTTGCCCGTTAAAACCAAACTTTAACTTCCGAACCAGATCGGTCACGGATATCGCATTACACAAAGCCCCCTTCGCCCCCAGTGAAGCAACACCCAACTGGGCTATGAAGTTCTCCATGAATACTGATTTCTTTCGATATAAAAGCGTGCGCGACGCGCAGACTTGTTACTTTCCTGAACACTACAGCAACCCAATAAGTACACATAGCGCAGTCATTAATGCACCCATCGGACGAGAGGTCGGACTTTACTACCTGTGCATGGTGGGTGTTGATTCTGCCGAACAACGGCTAACAGCCAGATCCCTGAAAAATGCACAAATCCTCTCGGCTCGTCTCGTCAGTCCCGTCTCGATCCGGTTGCCGGAACCAGCACCGGTCATCAACCCTGGCAACGAGGACCTGTTGATCGAATACCGTAAAAACGAGGACCGGAACATCTGGACCCGGGTGTATGCAGGTCCGGCGAATACAACCGATTGCTCGACGATTGATCCGAAGAACTACAGCAAGATAGGCGACAGTTTTCTGGTGCCGAACGGTGCCCTGCCTTTGACACTGTGCAGTTACACCGAGGATCGCAACCTGAGTACTTCAGACGTTCGAACAGATGACCTGCCGCGCCCACAGGCAGATTGAAGATGAAGCAATCGAGATGCAGATTCGCTTGAACGAAGCGCAAGGAATCTGCCCCCGACGGTGCTCGCCGTTATCGGCTCAACGCATCACGATGCCGCGTTTGGCCATGTAGGCCTTGGCTTCCTGCACGGTGTATTCGCCGAAGTGGAAAATACTCGCCGCCAGTACCGCGCTGGCGTGGCCTTCGAGAATGCCGTCAGCCAGATGCTGCAGGTTGCCGACACCGCCGGAAGCGATCACCGGAATGCCCAGCGCATCGCTGATCGCGCGGGTCACGCCGAGGTCGAAACCGTTTTTCATGCCGTCCTGATCCATGCTGGTCAGCAAGATCTCGCCGGCACCGAGGCCTTCCATTTTCTTCGCCCACTCGACCGCGTCGAGGCCGGTTGGCTTGCGCCCGCCGTGGGTGAAGATTTCCCAGCGCGGGGTTTCGCCAGGGCCCGAGACTTTCTTCGCGTCGATGGCGACGACGATGCACTGCGAGCCGAAATGCTGCGCGGCTTCACCGACGAATTCCGGGTTGAACACCGCCGCGGTGTTGATCGACACCTTGTCCGCGCCGGCATTGAGCAGATTGCGAATGTCCTGCACGGTACGCACGCCACCGCCGACAGTCAGCGGGATGAACACCTGGCTGGCCATGCGCTCGACGGTATGCAGCGTGGTGTCGCGCCCGTCGACGCTGGCGGTGATGTCGAGAAAGGTAATCTCGTCGGCACCCTGCTCGTCGTAACGACGGGCAATTTCCACCGGGTCACCGGCGTCGCGGATGTTTTCGAACTTCACACCTTTGACGACCCGGCCGTTGTCCACGTCCAGGCAAGGGATGATGCGTTTGGCCAGCGCCATGGTCAGTCCTCAGCCTTTATACGAATCGCAGAAAGCTTGCGCTTCGGCGACGTCGAGGGTGCCTTCGTAAATCGCCCGGCCGGTGATGGCGCCGATGATGCCCGGCGCCCTAGCGTCGAGCAGCGACTTGATGTCACCCAGATTGTGGATGCCGCCGGAAGCGATCACCGGGATCTTGGTGGCAGCGGCCAACGCGGCGGTGAACGGCACGTTGCAGCCCTGCATCATGCCGTCTTTAGCGATGTCGGTATAAACGATCGACGAGACGCCATCGGCTTCAAACTGCTTGGCCAGATCGATGACCTGCACGGTGCTGATTTCAGCCCAGCCATCGGTGGCGACGAAACCGTCTTTGGCGTCCAGGCCGACGATGATCTTGCCCGGGAACGCACGGCACGCTTCAGCGACGAATGCAGGATCTTTAACGGCTTTGGTGCCGATGATCACGTAGCTGACGCCGGCCTTGACGTAATGCTCGATGGTTTCCAGCGAACGGATACCGCCACCGATCTGGATCGGCAATGTCGGATAGCGCTTGGCGATTGCGGTCACCACTTCGCCATTGACTGGCTGGCCTTCGAACGCGCCGTTCAGATCGACCAGATGCAGACGGCGGCAACCGCCCTCCACCCACTTGGCAGCCATGCTCACCGGGTCATCGGAGAACACTGTGGAATCTTCCATGCGGCCCTGGCGCAGACGTACGCAGGCACCGTCTTTAAGATCGATAGCGGGAATAATCAGCATCTGGCAAACCTTCAAATTCGAATGTTCAGCTTGGCTCGGAAATCAGTTTTTCTCGAGCGCCCACAGGTCGCTTTCGATGCTTTCAAACCGCTCTTTGAGGTGGGTCTGCACATCGAAAATCGCCCTGTTGTAATAGTGCGGAGCAATTTCGCGGGTAAACAGCTCAAGAATTTCCGCCGCTTCGAACGAACCCAGGTCCAGTTCGAAACGGTCTTCCATGAACCGCTGAATCTTGCGATTGGCGTCACTCTCCTGCTCGGCAGTGAGGGTCAGGATCGGCGGTCTGGATTTCTTGGCGGCCATTTACCAGCGACCGTCCCATGCGGCGAAGTTCTGCAGCAATTGCAGGCCATGGGTATGGCTTTTCTCCGGGTGGAACTGCACGGCAAAACGCGAGCCATCGGCCAGCGCCGCAGCGAAATCGACACCGTAATGACCGCCACCGACCACTTGCCGCGCGTTGGCGGCAGCGATGTAGTAGCTGTGCACGAAGTAGAAACGCGCCATGTCCGGAATGTCATGCCACAGCGGGTGGCTGACTTTCTGCTTCACCTCGTTCCAGCCCATGTGCGGGACTTTCAGGTGTTCGCCGTCTTCATGCAGGTCTTTGCCGAAGAATTTCACCGCGCCCGGGAACAGGCCGATGCAGTCGACGCCGTCGTTCTCCTCGCTGGTATCGAGCAAGGCTTGCATGCCGACACAGATGCCGAGGAACGGACGATCCTGACTGACTTCACGCACCAGCGAATCAAAACCGAGACGACGGATTTCCGCCATGCAATCGCGAATCGCGCCAACACCGGGGAACACCACGCGGTCAGCTTCGCGAATCACGTTCTCATCGCTGGTGATCAGCACCTTGCCGGCGCCGACGTGTTCCAGGGCCTTGGCCACCGAGTGCAGGTTGCCCATGCCGTAATCGATAACTGCAACCGTCTGCATTACAGAACGCCTTTGGTCGATGGCATTTGCCCGGCCATGCGCTCATCCAGCTCAACGGCCATGCGCAGCGCGCGGCCGAAAGCCTTGAACACGGTTTCGATCTGGTGGTGAGTGTTGGTGCCGCGCAGGTTGTCGATGTGCAGGCTGACCAGCGCGTGGTTGACGAAGCCCTGGAAGAATTCCTGGAACAGGTCAACGTCGAAGCCGCCCACGGTGGCGCGGGTGTACGGCACGTGCATCTGCAGGCCTGGGCGGCCGGAGAAGTCGATGACCACGCGTGACAGCGCTTCATCGAGCGGCACGTAGGCATGACCGTAGCGACGGATGCCTTTTTTATCGCCGATGGCTTTGGCAAATGCCTGGCCGAGGGTGATACCGACGTCTTCCACCGTATGGTGGTCGTCGATATGCAGATCGCCCTTGCATTCAATATCCAGGTCGATCAACCCGTGACGGGCGATCTGATCCAGCATGTGCTCAAGAAAAGGAACACCGATATCGAATCGGGCCTTTCCGGTGCCATCAAGGTTGATCGAGGCTTTGATCTGGGTTTCCAGAGTGTCGCGCTCGACAGACGCCTTACGTTCGGCCATCACCAGCTCCGCAAAATCATTGGGCGAAAAAGGCAGCCATTATAGGCACGCGGGGCGTAAACAGAAACACGAGAGGTGAGATGGCTGACGGATAGAATGCCCGGCTGTCGCGGGTAGACATGTCCATACAAGCCATTACAGGCAGCGCAAAAACAAATGTGGGAGCGAGCTTGCTCGCGAATGCGGTGGATCAGCCAACAATTAAGTTGCCTGATATTCCGTCTTCGCGAGCAGGCTCGCTCCCACAGGTTCGGTGTTTATTCAGCTAACACCTTAGTGAAACAGTACCGCCGTCTTCTGCAGGGTTACCCACACACCCCACGCCAACGGAATACCCACCGCCAGCCACGCAGCGATGGCCAGCGGCTTGCTGCCCGGCGCGGCTTTCCACTCCAGAACCGTGCTGGCATCAGCACCTTTGTCGTGGCCCAGCGCCTGCTCGGCAGCCAGTTCCGCGTCGGTCATGAAGTACTTGTCGGCCACCGGGCGCACCAGCAGGTTGCACAGGAAGCCCAGCACCAAGAGGCCTGCGAGGATGTACAAGGTGATGTCGTAAGCAGCTGCGCGTTCAACGCCGATGCTCAACTGATACTCACGCAGGTAGTTCACCAGCACCGGACCCAGCACGCCAGCCGCCGCCCACGCCGTCAACAGACGACCGTGGATCGCGCCAACCATCTGCGTACCGAACAGGTCGGCCAGATAAGCCGGAACAGTGGCAAAACCGCCGCCGTACATCGACAAAATGATGCAAAACGCCGCCACGAACAGCGCAACGTTGCCCAGATGGCCCATGTTCGGGATCAGCGCGTACAGGGCAAAACCCAGGGCGAAGAACACGAAGTAAGTGTTTTTACGGCCCAGGTAGTCGGAGAACGATGCCCAGAAGAAGCGACCACCGATGTTGAACAGGCTCAGCAGACCGGTGAAGCCGGCAGCAATCGCCGCGATCGAAGCCAGTTGGCCGGCATCGAGCTGGCCAAACGGCACATCAACACCCAACAGTTTGCCGCCGAACACTTCCTGCAACAGTGGCGAAGCCATGCCGAGGATGCCGATACCGGCGGATACGTTCAGGCACAGCACCAGCCACACCAGACGGAATTGCGGGGTTTTCCACGCCACATTCACGTGCACGTGACGATTGGTGATCATCGCGTTCGCCGCTTTCTTCGCCGGAGCGGTCCAGCCTTCAGGCTTCCAGCCGGTTGGCGGCACGCGGTAAGCCAGAGCGCCACCGATCATGAACACGAAGTAGATCGCGGCCATGGCGACGAAGCTCTGCCAGACGCCGACACCTTCAGCCGAGCCGAAGTGGCTCATCAGCGCGGTTGCCAGTGGTGCACCGACCATCGCGCCGCCACCGAAGCCCATGATCGCCATGCCGGTCGCCATACCGCGCTTGTCCGGAAACCACTTGATCAGGGTCGAGACCGGCGAGATATAGCCCAGGCCCAGACCGATACCGCCGATCACGCCGGAGCCGATCCACATCAGCCAGATCTGGTGGGTATAAATACCCAGTGCCGAAATCAGCAGACCGCCGCACCAGCACAGCGCCGATACCACGCCAGCCTTGCGCGGCCCTGCGTGTTCCAGCCAGCCACCCCAGATCGCTGCAGAGCAGCCGAGGAAGATGAAGAACAGAGTGTAGATCCAGCCGAGCATGGAGATCGGCCAGTCGCATTGCGCCGAAAACACTTGTGTGATGAAGCTCATGTCCGGTGCGCAAGCCACCGGAGCGGTCACGCCCAGCGCCTTGGACAGCGGCAACCAGAACACCGAGAAGCCGTAGGCCATGCCGATGCACAGGTGGATGGCCAGAGCGGCCGGTGGCACCAGCCAACGGTTGAAACCGGGCTTGGCGATGATGCGTTCCTTGGACAGGAACGCGGGCTGGTCGGCTTTGAGGCCGTCCGCCGTAATGCTCGTGCTCATTGTGTATCCCCCAATTATTAGTATGGTTCGCCAGCCACTGTTCACCCTCGGCCTTATGCACGCAGGCATGACCGTTTTTTAAGGTGAAGCTCCTTGAAGGCGCGACGTTAAGTCGCAGAAGGACGGACGAACGGGCGAAGGTTACCATTTGCAGGTGACAGAAAAACCAAACTGATATCACCTTTTTTCATGTCATCTGATCTCTATACCCGGGGAAACGCATGCCAATCATTGTTCAGGCGCTCGAAGACAGCAGTTATCAGGATCAACAGGATTTGCAGAAAATCTACCGCGACGCGCCGCCGTGGCTGTTCGCGCCGTTTTCCGGGGAGATCGAACTGATCGAACGCAGCCTGGCGGACGGTTGTTTTATTGCCGGACGTTTCAATGATCGCCTGCTCGGCGCCGCGCGCCTGCAAAGGCACCATGACGTTTGGTACTTGTCCCATTTATGCGTACGAAAAGTTACCCGCCGCCGTGGGGTCGCTGAACGGCTGGTGAACCAAGCGCAGGAAATGGCGTCGCAAGCGGGGGCCGAACTGCGCCTGCTGGCACCTGCCGGGCATCTTGAAGCTCAGGCAATCGCAGCGAAGTTGCACGTCCCGCTGGAGGTACTGGCAACATGACGCCACACCGAACCGGGCATTTGCAGCGCTATACTCCCCGGCTAAATTACGAATTCGACTAATTACAAGGACTCGCCCATGAAAGCGTTCGGCAAAATCCTGGGTCTGGTACTTCTCGGGTTGTTGCTGATCATTGTGGCGGCAGGTTTTGCCCTGACCCACCTCTTCGATCCCAACGACTACAAAGACGAGATTCGCCAGATAGCCCGCGACAAGGCCCACATCGAGCTGACGCTCAATGGCGATATCGGCTGGAGCCTGTTCCCGTGGCTCGGCCTGGAATTGCACGAGGCCAGTGTCGCCACCCTGGTCAAACCTGCCGAACCGTTCGCTGATCTGCAGATGCTCGGCCTGTCCGTGCGCGTGCTGCCGCTGCTGCGCCGCGAAGTGCAGATGAGCGACGTGCGCGTCGAAGGCCTGAACCTGCGTCTGAACCGCGACAAAGACGGCCACGGCAACTGGGAAGACATCGGCAAGGTGCCCGCCCCCGCCGGAACAACGCCGCCAGCCGCTACGCCGGGCCAACCGGCCAACGAAGCCCCTGTTGCAGTGGAAAAGCCGCCGCAGCCGATCCGCCTCGACATCGACAGCCTGACCGTCAACAACGCGCGCGTTGAGTACAACGACGAGAAGACCGGCAAGCAGTTCAGCGCCGAGAGCATCCAGCTCAGTACGGGGCCGGTCCATGACTCGACCAATATCCCGGTGAAAGCCACGGCATTTCTGGGCACCAACCAACCCGTCCTGCGGGTGCGTACCGAACTCACTGGCGAGTTGCGCATCGAGCGTGCACTGCAACGCTACAAATTCGAAGACATGAAACTGTCCGGCGAACTGGCCGGCGATCCGTTGCAAGGCAAGACCATGACCTTCGCCGCTCAGGGCCAGATATCGTTGGACAAAGCGGCGAACGTCGCCGAATGGACCGGCATCAAGATCTCCGCCAACCAGTTGCGTGCGTTGGGCGAACTGAAAGCCAACGACCTCGACAAGACTCCGCAGATCACTGGCGGCCTTTCCATCGCCCAGTTCGATCTGGCGAAGTTCGTCGATAGCATCGGCCAGAAACTCCCGGCGATGGCCGAGGGCAGCCTGAGCAAAGTCGAGCTGGTCAGTCGCGTGGCCGCCACGCCCACCAGCGTCGCCTTCGACAACATCAACCTGAAACTCGACGACAGCAGCTTCAGCGGTCGCATCGCCGTCGAAGACTTTGCCAAGCAATCACTGCGGGCGATTCTCAAGGCCGATACGTTCAACGCAGACCGTTATCTGCCGCCAAAATCGGAAAAAGCCGCCAGCGCCACACAAACGCGTCAAGCCGAAGTTGCCAGCACTGAAGCCGATGCCATGGCCGGCGCGGGCTCCACGCCTCTGCCGGACAAGCCAAGCAAAACCGCCTGGAGCACTGAACGCCTGTTGCCGGTTGAACGGCTGGCCAAACTCGACATCGATGCCGACCTGACGTTCGGCCAGTTGACCCTCGACAAGTTGCCGATCCAGAACGCAGCCCTCAAAGCCACAGGCCAGGGCGGTCTGCTGACCCTGAGCAATCTGAGCGGCGAACTGTACAACGGCGGTTTTGCAGCCAACGGCACCCTCGATGTGCGTCCGAGCGCACCCGTGCTGAATGTGCAGACCAAACTCAACCGCGTGCCCGTTGAAAAAATTCTCGAAAGCCAAGGCAAGAACCCGCCGGTCAAGGGTCTGGTGACGCTCACCAGCAACGTGACCGGCAGCGGCAACAGCCAGCAGGCGCTGATCGACACGCTCAACGGCAACGCCAGTTTTGTCATCAACAATGGCGTGCTGCTCAACGCCAACCTTGAACAGCAACTGTGCAAAGGTATCGCCACGCTCAACCGTAAAACCCTCAGCGGCGAGCCACGCGGCAAGGACACGCCGTTCCAGGAGCTCAAGGGCAACCTGACTTTGCGCAACGGTGTCGCCAGCAACCCTGACCTGAAAGTGCGTATCCCCGGCATGACCGTCAACGGTGACGGCGACATCGACCTGCGCGTGCTCGGCATGGACTATCGCGTCGGCATCATCGTCGAAGGCGACACCAGTGCCATGCCGGATCCGGCCTGTCAGGTCGGCGAAAAATTCGTCGGCATCGAGTGGCCGCTACGCTGCCGCGGCCCACTGGAGTTGGGCGCCAAAGCTTGCCGCGTCGACAATGATCGTCTCGGTCAGGTCGCGACCAAACTGGCCGGCGACAAGCTCAGCGAAAAGATCGACGAAAAACTGGGTGACAAAGTCAGCCCGGAACTGAAAAACGCATTGAAGGGGCTGTTCAAGCGATGAGAGCGGAGCAGTTTTCCACGGCGGTGCTGGATTGGTTCGACCGCCACGGCCGCCACGATTTACCTTGGCAGCAAGACATCAACCCTTACCGGGTGTGGGTGTCGGAGATCATGTTGCAGCAGACCCAGGTCAGCACCGTGCTCAACTACTTCGACCGTTTCATGGCCGCGCTGCCGACGGTCGAGGCGCTGGCCGAAGCGCCGGAAGACGAAGTGCTGCACCTGTGGACGGGCCTCGGTTACTACACCCGCGCGCGCAATTTGCAGAAGACCGCGAAGATCGTCGTCAGCCAGTACGGCGGCGAGTTTCCGCGTGACGTCGAAAAGCTTACCGACCTGCCGGGCATCGGCCTGTCTACGGCCGGCGCCATCGCAAGTATCAGCATGGGCCTGCGCGCACCGATCCTCGACGGCAACGTCAAACGCGTGCTGGCGCGCTTTACCGCACAAGAGGGCTACCCCGGCGAGCCGAAGGTCGCCAAACAGCTGTGGGCCAACGCCGAGCGCTTTACGCCGCACGATCGGGTCAACGCCTACACCCAGGCGATGATGGATCTTGGCGCGACACTGTGCACACGCAGCAAGCCGAGTTGCCTGCTGTGTCCACTGGAACGTGGTTGCGAGGCGCACATGCTCGGCCTCGAAACCCGCTACCCGATTCCCAAGCCGCGCAAAGCCATCCCGCAGAAGCGCACGCTGATGCCGATGCTCGCCAACGGCGATGGTGCGATTCTGCTTTACCGTCGCCCCTCAACAGGTTTGTGGGGCGGTCTGTGGAGCCTGCCGGAACTCGACGACCTCGACGACCTGCAACATCTCGCCGATCAGCACTCGCTGACCATGGGTGAGCAGCAGGCGCTGCCGAGCCTTGTCCACACGTTCAGCCATTTTCAGCTGTCCATCGAACCCTGGCTGGTTCAGGTACAGGAGGCCAGCCATCACGTGGCCGAGGCCGACTGGCTCTGGTATAACCTCGCCACCCCGCCGCGCCTGGGCCTCGCCGCCCCGGTCAAAACCTTGCTCGAACGCGCGGCCGCCGTCTTGAATGCAGGAGAGTCGCCATGACCCGCACCGTAATGTGCCGCAAGTACAAAGAAGAACTGCCAGCCCTGGAACGCCCACCGTACCCGGGCGCCAAAGGTCAGGACATTTTCGACCACGTCTCCGCCAAGGCCTGGGCCGACTGGCAGAAACACCAGACCCTGCTGATCAACGAAAAGCGTCTGAACATGATGAACGCCGAGGATCGCAAATTTCTTCAGGGCGAAATGGACAAGTACTTCTCCGGCGAGGAATACGCCCAGGCCGAAGGCTACGTTCCGCCTGCAGAGTAAACCCGCAAAATCGGGGGTCGGATCGTAAGCGACGGAATTAATTTAAGAAATTTTAAAAAAGTCGTTGACGTAAATCCGAAAAACCCTTTTAATGCGCCCCGTTGCCCAGATAGCTCAGTCGGTAGAGCAGGGGATTGAAAATCCCCGTGTCGGCGGTTCGATTCCGTCTCTGGGCACCAAATACCGAAAACCCTGAATCGCAAGATTCAGGGTTTTTTTATGCCTGCGATTTGATCACGCCTCTCTCTGCGCCTCGCAACGCCCTCCTCCCGATACACCTCAAACCCACCTGTACTGAAAAATACCCAAAATCTGTATCTCTCCCCTTGTAGGAAAATTCGCCAGTATTCCTTCAAGCCTTGGCGAGCCAATGACTGGCTCTACTTTACGCCCCGCAACACTCTGGGCTCCTCAAGCCCTCAGAGCGCAAAACCTGATTTTTTGAATAGATCGGCGTCCACCGCAAGGTCACTTCCTGTCCAGCTAAAAAATCTAAAAACAAACCTAACAGGCGAACTGCATTTACTGCTTTTCAAACATTCCAGGATGAATGCTGGCGCCCCTGTGCGCCCGGCAAAAGAGCGAAACGGACTACGTATGATCAAGCAACTTATCAATGAAGATAGTTATGTGCAGATTGGCGATCTGTGCAGCGCAACGATCCAACTGAAAATCGAAGGACTGAATCCTGCCGGATCAATCAAGCTCAAAACCGCACACGCCCTGATCACGGACCTGGAAAACCAGGGCCGGATTCATCATAAGACCCGCCTGATCGAATCTTCCTCGGGGAATCTGGGGGTCGCGCTGGCCATGGTCTGCGCTGCCAAGGGTTACAAGTTTGTCTGCGTGATCGACCCGAACATTTCTGCGCCGAACAAAAAACTCATGCAGGCACTGGGTGCCGAAATGATCATGGTCGATCAGCGTGACGAAAACGGCGGCTACCTGAATTCGCGTATCCGTTTGATCGAGCAACTGGTCGCAGAGAATTCCGACTACATCTGGCTCAATCAATACAAAAACCCGACCAACCCCCTCGCTCACTATCAAGCGACCGCGAAGTCCATCGCCCATAAGTTTCCACACGTGGATTACTTGTTCGTCGGCGCCGGCACCACCGGTACTTTGGTGGGCTGCAAGAACTACTTCGCCGAACACCATCCGCACACCAAAGTGATTGCCGTCGATACGGTCGGCTCGGTGACCTTCGGTTTGCCGGGCGGCACGCGGCATATCCCGGGGCTGGGTACCAGCCGTCTGCCGGAGATCTTCGAACCGGCGGGGATTCACGACTTCGTATCGATCGCCGAGGAACAGACGATCAAGGTCTGCCGCTGGCTGGCGCAACGCTACGGTCTGCTTTTCGGTGGCTCCACCGGCACGGTCCTGGCGGGCATCCAGCAATGGGCGCCGCACATCCGTGCCGACGATATCGTCGTGGCGATCTCCCCCGACATGGGTGAGCGCTACCTCGAAACCATCTACTCCGATGACTGGGTCACCCAGCGGATCGGCGCAAACGCTTTGCAACCCCTCTTCCCAGAAATCGCTCTGGCACTCTCGGCGTAATCCCCATGACCACACACAACTCGATTCAACCGTTCCATGTCATTCCCGGCGCTGTCGTCAAGGACATCCTCAACGGCCTGCGTCACGAAACCATCGACATGGTCGCCCAGACCTACCTGACCCACGAGCGCGGCGAAACCGTTAACCCCGATAGCTACTTCCTGCGTTTTGCGGCGCAACCGGCGAACCGGATCATTGCCTTGCCGGCGGCGATCGTCGACAGCGAGGGCGATCAGTCCGTCTCCGGGATCAAGTGGATTGCCAGCTATCCCGACAACATCAAGTCAGGCATCCCACGGGCTTCGGCGGTGCTGATCCTCAACGATCCGGACACCGGCTACCCCTACGCCCTGCTTGAAGGCGCGCTGATCAGTGCCGTGCGCACCGCCGCGTCGGCGGTGCTCGGTGCCTGGTGGCTGAATGGCCAGAGCAAGAGCGCGCCGAAACTCTCGATCATTGGCGGCGGGGTGATTTCGCGGAACATCCTTGAGACGTTCATCGCCGACGACTGGTCGTTCGACAGCGTGGGCATTCACGACCTCAATGCAGAATCAGCACAAGCGCTGGCGGCGTTCGGCAAGCAACTCGGGGTGCCGGATGTGCAACTGTCGTCGCTGGAACAGGCACTGAGCGCCGACATCGTGGTGTTCGCCACCAGCGCCGGCGAACCTTACGTCAAGGGCAAAGGCACGTTCCGCCCGGGACAGATCGTGCTGAACATCTCGCTGCGCGATATCGGCGCCGAGATCATCGAAGAGAGTTACAACTACTTCGACGACGTGACCCATTGCCTGAAGGCCAATACCTCGCCGCATCTGGCAGAGCAAAAATACGGTCATCGTGATTTCGTTACCGGCACCGTCGGACAATTGATTCGCGGCGACCTGCAGGTTGCCACGGACAAGCCGCTGATCTATTCACCGTTCGGCATGGGCATCCTCGATCTGGCAATTGGCCGGATGATCCATGACATCGCGGTCAAGGACGGTTCGGCGGTCGCCATCCCATCCTTCTTCGGGGAGGAGCGCAGATGGTGACGGCGCCTCTGCACATCGGCCTGGTGGGCTGCGGCTCGCGCGGACTGTCGATTTTCGAACGCCTGCTGAGCCTTGCTGAGACGCGCCCGGAGCAGCCAGTCGTCATCGATATTTTCGATCCGAATGTGCTCGGAAGCGGCGCGCATTGGCCGGATCAACCGGACTATCTGCTGCTCAACACCGTCGCTGGTCAGCTCGGAGTTTTCCCTGACGCAGCGGCATTCGGAAACCTGACGGATGCACGGGAACGGCCGGGCGCGGATTTCCTGACGTGGTGCCACGAGCGGCGCATCAAGGTCGATGTGGACAGCGGACTGCTCGCCGCCGACGGCCGTGACGTCGAGCCACAGGACTTCCTGCCGCGCCATTTGCTCGGTGCCTATCTGGCCGACGCCTTCGCGAAAATCCTCGCGTCCGCGCCGCACTGGGTGAGCGTGAACCTGCATCAGCAGGCCGTCACCGCGGTCGAGCGCAACGCCGGTCAGCAATACCTGCTGCAGACCGCTTCGGGGGCTGCGGTCACCGTGGATCGGCTGATTTTGACGGTCGGCCATACCGGTCGCCTGCGCTCGGCGGATCGCAATCGCGTTGACGATGTCTATCCGCTGCCCGGCAGCCTCGCCACCATCGAGCCCGGCGAAACCGTGTTGGTCGAAGGGCTCGGGCTGGGTGCGATGGATACCCTGGCGGCGCTGACCTCCGGCAGAGGCGGTCGCTACAAGCGCATGGCCGACGGCAGTCACGCCTATCAGCCTTCGGGCCAGGAGCCGGTGCTCTTTATCCAGTCGCGGGACGGGCTGCCGTTTCGCACCCGGCCCAACGGCCTGATTGACTGCCCGCGCCATCGCGCCGTACTGCTGACGAGTGTGCGCATCCAATCCCTGCGGGCAAGCAGCCACAACCGACAGTTGGACTTCGAACAGGACATCCTGCCGCTGATGCTGCTGGAGATGCGTGCGGCGGCCGTCGCCGTCGTGCATAGCCCATCAGCGCCAGAGCAGGTGCTGGAGCGACTCAGGGCCGTCAGCGTTGCGGGCGAACCCGGTGTTGTCGCCTGTGAGGCGTTGCTGCGCGATTACGAGGCGGCTGGCGGCTCGATCGATCCGCAGGCGCTGATCTGGCATGCACTGCCCGACGACGTGCAGCCCTACAACTATCACGCCTGGATCTACGACACCCTCGAAGCCGATTTGCACGAATCGCGACTGGGGCGCGGAGGATCGGCGACCAAAGCCGCCATCGAAGTCTGGCGCGATCTGCGTGATCGCCTGCGTGAGGCCGTCGATTTCGACGGGCTGACCGACGCGTCGCATCGGCAGTTCTATGGTCGTTGGCACAAGGCGATCAACCGCCTCGTTGCGGGCCCGCAAAAAGAGCGCCACGCCGACCTGCTCGCCCTGTGTGACGCCGGCCTGTTGACATTCCTCAAGCCCGGCTCGCGCCCTGCGATCAACGACTTCAAACGCGTCGCCGGTTATGTCCAGAGCAGCGGCGTGAGCAACAGCGACTGCGCGCCGGTGCGTGATCTGGCGCGGTTGGGCCTTATCCGCCCGCGAACCGATGAACCAGGCATCGACGGCATCGACGTCGATGCCGCATGCCACCCCAAGTCGAGTGCAGGTGAACCGGTGCGCAACATTTGGGTACTCGGCCCGCTCGCCGAAGGTTCTTGCTACTACAACCACTACGTCACCTCGGCGGGCGCACCTTCGCGTCTGTTCATGGACGCCCATCGAGCCGCCACTGCCATCCTTGAGACAGGGACTTCAGCATGAAGCTTTTCTACCAGACGCATTCACCCTACGCCCGCAAGGTGCTGGTGCTGGCTCACGAACTCGGCATCGCGTCGAGCCTGGAAGTGATCCACCACGAGACCAGTCCGACGTCGCCAAACGAGACCATCTACAAGGCCAACCCGCTGGGCAAAGTGCCGGTGTTGATCCTGCCTGACGCCACGGCGCTGTTCGATTCCATCGTGATCTGTGAATACCTCGACGACCTGAGCGACGGGCCGAAACTCATCCCGGCAAACGGCCCTGAGCGCTACAAGGCGCTGCGCCTGCAAGCATTGGCGCAGGGCATGTGCGATGTCGGCATCAAGCTGCGCTGGGAAGTCGAGCGCCGCCCCGAGGCCTTGCGCTATCCGGCCTACGCCGACGGCCAGGCGTTCAAACTCAAGGAGGCTTACCGCTTCATCGAAGAACACGTCGACCTCAATGGCCCGCTCACCCTCGGCCACATTGCCCTGGCGACCGCGCTCGACTGGATCGCCTTTCGCCAACTCTCGGACTTTTCCGCTCAAGTGCGCCTGACCGAGTGGTATCAGACTTTTTGTGAGCGGGCGTCCATGCGGGCGACCGAGTACAGCGGGCAGACTCACGATTAAGTTAAGGAAAACCGGGTATGAGTTCTCTTTTGTTGCAAATGTCACCGATCGCGCTGGTGATCGCGCTGATTCTGATCGTCCGCCGACCACCGGTGCAAGCCGCGCTGGCCGGCGTAGTGCTGGTACTCGTGCTGTGGGCATTGGGCGCTGCCGGCCCGGTGTCGGCGGCAATCAGCGCGGCGATCTTTCAGGACACCACCATCCTGTTCCTCAGCACGGCGTGCGTGATCGTCCCGGGGCTGGCCTTTGTCATCCTGGTCGAGCGCGGTGGCGCGCCGCAGGCCATCGGCGCCTGGGTCAAGGAGCTCGGCTGGACACCGCCGGCGCAGGTCATCTTCATCGTGCTCGGCCTCGCACCGCTGCTTGAAGCGATGACCGGTTTCGGCGTTTCGCTGATCGCAACCGTGCCGTTGCTGATGGGGCTGTTCACCCGCCAGTCGGGGATGAAAATCGCCCTCGCCGGGATGGTCATCATGCCGTGGGGCACACTGGGTCTGGCCACCGTGATCGGCGCGCTGTTGGCGCATTTGCCGGCACAAACCCTTGGCAGCCATTCGGCGCTGATCAGTGCGCCAGTGTTCTTCTGCCTGGCGGCGATTGCTCTGTGGCAGGGTGGCATCCGCACGGTGTCGCCGTGGCTTGGGCTGATCGTGGTGACGGCGCTGTTCGTCGCGGTGCTGTTCACCATCAACCTGTGGATCGGCCCGGAAGTCTCCGGTGTGCTGGCCGGTCTGGCGGTGGCTTGCGTCGGCCTGGGGATCTCTTACGCACAACGAAAAAAACTGGTGCGCTGGCCGAACGCAGCCTGGCCCTATCTGGCCTTGCTGGGGGTAATCGTTGCGTCGCGCGGGCTGTTCGTCCTGTCGGGCTGGGATGCGCTGTGGATCATCAAAGGCGAACATGTTTCGTGGAAGCCATTGGCCTCCCCGGGGCTGGCGTTGCTGATCGTCACGCTGTTGATGGCAATCAAGCAAAGCGCCGCCGCAGGTTTCCCGTGGCGAGCGCTGTTCAACCGGGCGAAATTTCCGGTCACGACAATTTTCCTGTTCCTGCTGCTGTCGCAGGTGATGGTCAACGCCGGTTTCCTGGTCGAAGCACAGCGCACACTGCAATCGTTGTCGGGGATTTCCCTGGCGCCAACCATCGCAGTGCTGGCGGGGCTTGCCGGTTACGTCACCGGTTCCAACGTCGGCGGCAACACCCTCGTCATGCCGTCCATTGCTGCGCTGAGCAGCGAACACGGTGCCTGGCTGGCCGCGATGGTCAACAGTGCCGCCGGGCATGGCGCGCTGGGGTCGCTGTCGATCCTGTCGCTGATCACCGGGCTGGCGGGCGCCAATCGGCAGGAAGAAAACAACCTGATCCGATTCGCCTTCGGCCTGGTTGCGCTCAACATCGTCATAGTTGCTGCAACGGGGATCGTTTTGCTCTACTTTCTCTGAATTGTTTCGAGACATCACAGAGAACTTATGGACAGGTTTGATCTACCGGACAAACGCTGGCGGATAGTCAAGGACTGGATTATTCGTCAGATCGACAGCGGTGAGTGGGCAGCCGAAGCGAAACTGCCCTCGATCCGTACGCTGGCGCGAATGTTTGAAACCAGCATCACCACCGTTCAGCGCGCGTTGGCGGATCTGGAAGCCGATGCTTACGTTTCGACCAAACCGCGCATCGGCTACTTCGTCTCAGCCTCAGGACAAGCAAAACCCACCCGGGGTTTTGACTTCTCCAGTGTCACCGTCAACGTCAATCATGCGGTGGTCGCGATGCTTTCCCAAGCGGCCTCGCGCACCACCGCGTCGTTGAATTCCGCGGTGTTGCACAGCGACCTCACACCCAACGTGCTGCTCAACAAATGCCTGTCGGTATTGGCTGGCAAAGCTGACAACTCGCTGACCGGACTGGTCGCACCACCCGGTCTGCCGGCACTGCGACGGCGCATCGCCGGGCTGATGCTGACCCGCGGCGTGGTCTGCGGGCCGGACGATATTCTGGTGACGTCGGGTGACACCATTGCCCTGGAACTAGCCCTCGAAGCCGTCGCATCGAAAGGCGCTACGGTCGCCATCGAAACGCCGACGTATTACGGCATCCTGCAGACCATCGAACGCTTGGGCATGCGCGCCATGCCCATCCGCACGCACGGCAAACTCGGCCTTGATGTCGATCACCTCGAAGAAGCGTTGAAGCTGAAAAAGGTCGCGGTGATCTTTCTCAACCCAACCCTGCAGAACCCGCGAGGTTTCATCATGCCCGACGAGACTCGCGCACGGCTGTCACAGATCGCGCGCGAAGCGGACGTGCCGATTATCGAGGACGACATCTTTTTCGACCTGGTGCCGGAAGGCGATCGCCCCCGCGCCATCAAGAGCTACGACACCAGCGGGCAGACGATTTACTGCTCGTCGTTCTCCAAGACCATCGCGCCGGGTTATCGCGTCGGCTGGTGTCTGGCCGGCAAGTACCGCAATGCCATTCTGGCGCAGATGTTTTCGCGCAATCTGGCGGTTTCCAGCCTTGCGCAAAATGTCCTCAACGAATTTATCGGGCGCGGCTACATGGAAGAGCACTGCGCCAGACTCCGCTCGCAACTGTCTTCGCTGGCCAGTTTTGTCGAAGCGCTGGTGCGTACGGATTTCCCTGCGGGCACGGTGTATGTGCCGCCGCGTGGCGGGTTCATCCACTGGATTGAACTGCCGCTACACACCGACATGTCGGCATTGCAGGATTTAGCCAGCGAACGCGGCTGCCACGTGGCTGGCAACGGCATCTTCTTCGCCGACGGGCATGCAACCACGGGTGTGCGCATCTGCCTTGGCACTGCGCTGACTCCGGCAGTGATTGAGCTCCTCAGGGTGATTGCCGAATGCGCGCACCTCGCCGGTCGACCCTCGGATGGGCGGCAAAACCTGACCGAGCAACATCAAGAGACAGTCGTTTCCTGAGCGTAAAAGGATCGTTGCAGTAACCCTTCATGAATCAGAAAAGAACCCGCATTCCCCTGCCCCATCCGCCGCCGTATCGCCAGAGCCGGACAACCTTTTGGCTGACCGTGCTCGTCGGCGTACTGATTGCCTTCGCCCTCTGTGCATCGATCTACATACTGATCGACAGCTGGATCAGCGGCGCCATCACCACCACCAACCGCGGCCCGAAGCACACTTATCACCTGGCTGTGCAACCACGACGGTTCTGGATCGAGTTTGTCTCGCAAAGCATAGGCACCGTGTTTCTGCTGGCTGCCGGGGTGTTCGGCTTGTGGATTTATCGCAAAGTGCAGGAGCCGGCGGAGAAGCCCAAAGGCAAGCGCATACGACGATAATCGGGTGGGGCCGGTTTCAGAGCGTGTTGACGTAGTCGATGGGCAACAGAACTACGCACAATCAACCGCGCCCTCCGCGCCTGGCACGCGTGATTAATTGCTGGAGGCGTGTACGAAATGGACTACAGACCAAAACCACCAAAAGCCCCCTTGGCCAACAACTTCCTGCAACACGCATCCCGCATTCCTGCTGGCTTCACAGGCTCGGCCGACATCCTTCGCAAGCGGTTCTCGGCATGCTGGCGCTTCTGTTTTCAATGATGCGGAAAATTCGATGAGCCAGCTGAAACCTGCTGACCTGCAAGACCCGAAAATCGATTCATTGCTGGGCGAACTTGGCGAACCGATCCGGCAGGCACGGCAAAAAGTGCTGCGTGTGGTGGATACGATTCAGGTTCAGACCTGCTGGCAGATTGGCCGGCATATTGTTGAGTTTGAACAGGAAGGTGCCCGGCGGGCCGGGTATGGCCAACGATTACTGGCGACACTGGCGAAAGAGTTGACGGCGCAGTTTGGAAAAGGCTTTGACGCCTCGAACCTTCGTTACATGCGTCTGTTCTATCAAGCATTTCCAATTCGTGACGCACTGCGTCACGAATTGAGCTGGACGCACTATCGCCGGCTACTCAGGGTCGACAGTGAAAAGGCTCGCCTGTGGTATATGGACGAATGCGCCACCCTCAACTGGTCCAGCCGCGCTCTGGATCGCCAGATCAATACGCTCTACTACGAACGCCTGCTGATGAGCCGGGACAAGGCCGGTGTGATCGACGAAGCCACAACCAACATTGCCGGCCTGAACTGCAATCCACGCGAGTTCATTCGCGATCCCGTCATTCTTGAGTTTCTCGGCCTGCCATCGCCGGGCAAAGTCAACGAAACCGGACTTGAGCAAGCGCTCATCGATCACCTGCAGAGCTTCCTGCTGGAACTGGGCAAGGGCTTCTCTTTTGTCGCTCGACAACAACGCATCAGCGCCGGTAGCTCGGATCTGTACATCGATCTGGTGTTTTACAACTACCTGCTCAAATGCTTCGTGATCATTGACCTCAAACGTGGCCAACTCAGCGCACGCGATGTCGGGCAGATGGATATGTATGTGCGCATGTACGACGAGCTCAAGCGCAGTGAGGGTGACAAACCGACTGTCGGGATCATTTTGTGTGCACAGGATAATGAGGCGGTCGCGCGTTACTCGATCCTCAAAGGCAATGAGCAACTGTTTGCCAGCAGTTACAAAACAGTATTGCCCAGCGTGGAAGAGCTACGGGCGGAGCTGCAAAGAGAGCAGGCATTGATCGAGGAACGCATGCTTTCTGAATCCACGGATTAAGCGCTGCGGATTGTCCCTCGGGTGTGTCGAGACTATTGTGGGCAGCAACCCGCGAAGGTCGAGCGCCATGAGTTTTCAGGACACGCCCCCATTGCCAGCTGTGCAGCGCAAGCCGCCATCGCCTGCCGAGCTGCAAAGTGAACCCTTCAAGGAAACAGCCGCCGACGGTTTTGTCCTTGGCGGTTTCACCTGGCGTCACGCCCTGCCTGACCTTCAGCGCCCGGTGGTGATCATCAACGCCGCCACGTCCGTGCGTTGTCGCCATTACTCGCGTTTCGCGGCCTATCTGTTCGCCAATGGTTTCGACGTGATCATCTTCGACTACCGTGGCATCGGCGAATCTCGACCCGACTCAATGAAAGGCCTTGAGGCCTCGTGGACAGACTGGGGCGCGCTGGATTTCGAAGCGATGCTCAAACGCGCACAACGGGAGTTTTCCGGTCAGCCGATCGATGTGGTCGGCCACAGTTTTGGCGGTTGCGCGGCGGGGCTCGGCGAGTCCGGGCGGGTTATCCGACGGCTGGTCACCGTTGGCGCGCAGTTCGCCTATTGGCGCGATTACGCCCCCGAACAGCGCTGGCGCATGTTCGGTAAATGGCATGTGTTGATGCCGCTGCTGACGCTGATCTGCGGTTACTTCCCGGGCAAACGTCTTGGCTGGCTGGAAGATACGCCGGCCGGTGTAGTGCGCGACTGGAGCACGCCTGCCGCCCATTATGAACGGCGTCCCAGTGGCCGCAGGATGTTGGCGAAAAATGCAAAATTGCCCTTCGCCAATGTCCGTGCGCAGACGTTAGCCATCAGCATCAGCGACGATCCCTACGGCACGATTCCAGCCATCGAACGCCTGCTCGATTACTTCAGCAACGCGGCAAAAACTCACCTGCGCATCGAACCGCAGGACATCGGCGAACAACAAGTCGGACATTTCGCCTTTTTTCGCAGCGCATACCAAGCCACACTATGGCCCATTGCTCTGACCTGGCTGCAAACCGGCGCACTGGCCCTCGACACCGCCGGGCGGCAAGTCCCGCGCAGCTGAGCCCTCTCAACGCACGACGGAACACATCATGGCCTCCGCCAACAAGCAGCAAAAACGCGCCACCCGGGCCAAAGCCAAGGCCAAGCAGAACCGCACCAAACGCGCCGAAGCGCCGGTCGAGCTGGACCCGAACGATGATCGCATCGACTTCGAATCGGTGGACCTGACCGAACTGTTCAAAAAAATGATCGACGCCGAGAAGATCAGCCAGCAAGCGCTGTGCACCGCGTTCCTCGAAGACCCGCTGCTGGAACTGGTCTACGAGCAGGAAGGCGAAGAAGGCGCGATGGATTTCATCCTCGCCGCGCTGATCGAGTATCGCCAGTGGTCGCAGGAAACCGACGAGGCCGGCGCGCTGGCATGGATCGAATCCCCGGCCTTCCAGGCCGACTATGTGGCAGCGTCCGACGCGATTGCTGCGCAAACCCCACAGAAGAACTGAGCTCCCATGGCATCCCTGAATAAACAACAGAAACGCGCCAAACGCGCCAAGGCCAAAGCCAAACAAATCCGTATGGTCGGCCGCAAGCCGCTGGAGCAGGACGAAGACCTCGACCACCTCGCCGAGCCGGTGCCGGAATACGTCCTGGCGATGTTCAGCAAAATGCGCGACGCCGAAGCCATCAGCCGCAACGAAATGCTGCTGACCCTGCTGCGCGAACTGGCGTTCGTCATCGTTGACCATCCAGAGCTGCTGGACATGGAAAACGCCGACAACGAAGGCATGGCCGCCACCCACCTGGCCGCCGACATGTTGATCGACTACCGCATGTGGGCCGAAGGTGTAACGATCGAAGAGGCCCAGGCCTGGCTGAGCGAGCCACAGTTCATCACCGATTTCGGGGTTGCGCTGGATGCTTATGGCAAGTCGGTGGAAGCGCAGGAAGACAAGAGCGAATAAACCACGCTCACAAACAAAAACGGCCGCTCGTCATCACTGACAGCGGCCGTTTTGCGTTACGCGTAACGGATCAGTTCAACACCACCGCGCCACGTTTTTCCAGCTTGCGACGGCGTGCCACCAGCAGACCGGCAGCCACCACCATCAGGCTCAGCAGGCCAGTCGCGAGGATTTCCACGCGATGCGCTTCCTGGAACAACATGATGGTCAGCGCCGCGACGATGAAGATGATCACCGCGTAGGTCAGGCCCGGGAACAGCCACATGCTGAAGACGATTCTCTCACCACGAGCCATGCGTTGTTTACGCATACGCAGTTGCGAGAACGCGATCACCAGGTACACCAGCAGTGCGATCGCGCCGGAACTGGCCAGCAGGAATTCGAACACCGCAGCCGGGGCCACGTAGTTGGCGAAGGTGCACAGGAACGCTGCGCCAGTCGACAGCATCACCGCCCAGTAAGGCGTGCCGCTTTTGTTGGTGCGGGTCGCCATGGCCGGTGCATCGCCACGCTTGCCGAGGGAGAAGAGCATGCGCGACGAGGTGTACAGCGCCGAGTTCAGGCAGCTGGTCACCGCGACCAGTACCACGATGTCGACGATCATTTTCGCGTTCGGGATGCCCATACGCTCAAGCACAGTCTGGTAGGAACCGAGGTTGGCCAGCGTAGGATCGTTCCATGGCACCAGGGCCACAACGATGAAGATCGACACGAGGTAGAACAAACCGATCCGCCAGATCACCGAGTTGGTGGCCTTGGAGATCTGCTTGCCCGGGTTCTTCGATTCCGCGGCCGCGATGGTCACGATCTCAGTCCCCATGAAGGAGAACATGGTGGTCAGGATTGCACCCAATACCGCGCCCATGCCGTTTGGCAGGAAGCCGCCGCTGTCGAACAGGTGCGAAACGCCGCTGACCTGGCTGTTCGGCAGGAAACCGAAGATCGCCGCCAGACCGAGGCCAATGAAGCCGATGATTGCCAGCACTTTGATCAGGGCGAACCAGAATTCGAACTCGCCGTAATTCTTCACGCTGAACAGGTTGGTGATGGTCAGGAGCATGGTGATAACCAGCGCGAAGGCCCAGATGCCGACATCTGGGAACCATGCGTGCAGGATGGTCGCGGCGGCGTTGGCTTCCAGTGGAATCACCAAGACCCAGAACCACCAGTACAGCCAGCCGATGGTGAAACCGGCCCAGTGCCCGATGGCACGGTCGGCATAAGTCGAGAACGAACCGGTATCCGGCGAGGCAACTGCCATTTCGCCGAGCATGCGCATCACCAACACCACCAAGGTACCGGCGGCGGCATAAGCCAGCAGTACGGCAGGGCCGGCGGCCGCGATGGCGTGGCCGGAGCCAACGAACAGACCGGCGCCGATAACACCGGCGATCGACAACATGGTCACATGACGCGGTTTGAGCCCCTGTTCGAGGCCATTGGAGCTTGGGGTACTGCTCATCGAAACTACCTTTGCAAGGAAAGCGATTGCGTCCGGCCCGTCTGGGATTTTCTTTCTCGTAAAAAGAAACCAACGGGGCGTTCCGGATTCTGCACGCAATAAATGCGCCAAAATGTTTCAAAGTCTTCTGGAGTGCGGTTTTGCGCGCGACCGGACAGTCATCGCAAGTCCTTGAGATTAATGGCTATTCGCCAGAACGTTACCCTGCGACTCACTTTCAAGACGAATTCGCGCACCAGAAACACACCGAAAAAGTGTGGGATGCACAATAAAAGGGCGAATCAGGAACGTTCGGCCGGATAGCGCTTCCAACACCCCGCCAAAGCTGGCAACATCGCGCCTTTTTTTACGCGACACCCACGGGTTTGCACGATCAAAGACCCGTTCGGTTGTTGATGGGGCGACAGTCTGCTGCGCCGATGCGACAACCTGCCACATGCCACCCGTTAACCGCTCGCAGCGCTGTTGGCTGCCATTGAAACGCTATGCTAGCTTGGCCGCCTCGCCAGGAAGGCCATCCAACAGCTGGAGCGCAACATATATGAGGAACGCACATGGCTGAGGCCACGCCCGCGCTTGAAATCCGCAACCTGCACAAACGCTACGGACAGCTTGAGGTGCTCAAAGGCATCTCGCTGACCGCCCGCGACGGCGATGTGATCTCGATCCTCGGTTCCTCCGGTTCCGGCAAGTCCACGTTTCTGCGTTGCATCAACCTGCTGGAGAACCCGCACCAGGGCCAGATTCTGGTGGCTGGTGAAGAACTCAAGCTCAAGGCCGCCAAAAATGGCGAACTGGTTGCCGCCGACGGCAAACAGATCAACCGCCTGCGCTCCGAGATTGGTTTTGTGTTTCAAAACTTTAATCTGTGGCCGCACATGAGCATCCTCGACAACATCATCGAAGCGCCGCGTCGCGTGCTCGGCCAGAGCAAGGCCGAGGCGATCGAAGTCGCCGAAGCGCTGCTGGCCAAGGTCGGCATCGCCGACAAACGCCACGCCTACCCGGCGCAATTGTCCGGTGGTCAGCAGCAACGCGCAGCGATTGCCCGCACGCTGGCGATGCAACCGAAGGTGATCCTGTTCGACGAACCCACCTCGGCGCTTGACCCGGAAATGGTTCAGGAAGTACTTAGTGTCATCCGCGCATTGGCCGAAGAAGGCCGCACCATGCTGCTCGTGACCCACGAAATGGGTTTTGCCCGTCAGGTTTCCAGCGAAGTGGTGTTCCTTCACCAAGGCCTTATAGAAGAGCAAGGATCGCCTCAGCAGGTGTTCGAAAACCCGCTTTCGGCGCGCTGCAAACAATTCATGTCCAGCAACCGCTAACGGAGCAACATGCATGCAGAATTTCAAGAAGGTCTTCCTGGCCGCCGCCGTCACCCTCGCGTTCAGCGCCGGCGCCATGGCTGAAACCCTGAAGATGGGCATCGAAGCGGCTTACCCGCCGTTCAACAACAAAGACGCCAGCGGCAACGTGGTCGGCTTCGACAAAGACATCGGCGACGCCCTGTGCGCGAAGATGAAAGTCGAGTGCACCGTAGTCACTTCCGACTGGGACGGCATCATCCCGGCCCTGAACGCGAAGAAGTTCGACTTCCTGATCTCCTCGCTGTCGATCACCGAAGAGCGCAAAGGCGCGGTCGACTTCACCGACCCGTACTACTCGAACAAGCTGCAGTTCATCGCACCGAAAAACGTCGACTTCAAAACCGACAAGGACTCGCTCAAAGGCAAGACCATCGGTACCCAGCGTGCAACACTGGCCGGCACCTGGCTGGAAGACACCTACGCCGATGACATCAAAGTCAGCCTCTACGACACCCAGGAAAACGCCTACCTCGACCTGACCTCCGGTCGTGTCGACGCGATCCTCGCCGACAAGTACGCCAACTATGACTGGCTGAAAAGCGACGCAGGCAAGAACTACGAGTTCAAAGGTGACCCGGTCGTAGAGAGCGACAAGATCGGCATCGCGGTGCGTAAAGGCGACCCTCTGCGTGAGAAGCTCAACGCCGCGCTGAAGGAAATCGTTGCCGACGGCACCTACAAGAAGATCAACGACAAGTACTTCCCGTTCAGCATCTACTGATCCTGACCTGTGGGACTGGCGCCGTGATTGAACGGCGCCGGCTCCCGACTTTGCCTGCCGCAATTTGAACAGAAACCCATGATTATCGACCTTTACGGATTCGGCCCGGCGCTCGCTGCCGGCGCGCTGATGACCGTCCAACTGGCCCTTACGGCCCTGTGCCTGGGACTGGTGCTCGGCCTGCTCGGTGCCTTGGCCAAGACTTCCCCGTACAAGCCGCTGCAATGGCTTGGCGGCACTTATTCGACGCTGGTACGTGGCGTCCCGGAATTGCTCTGGGTGCTGTTGATCTACTTCGGTACGGTCAACCTGATGCGCGCCCTTGGTGAGTTCTTCGGCAACCCCGACCTGCAACTCAACGCTTTCGCCGCCGGTGTAATCGCCCTCGGCCTGTGCTTCGGCGCTTACGCCACGGAAGTGTTCCGTGGCGCGATCCTCGCCATTCCCAAAGGCCACCGTGAGGCCGGCCAGGCCCTGGGCCTGTCGAAATGGCGGATCTTCACGCGGCTGATCATACCGCAGATGTGGCGCATCGCCCTGCCCGGCCTGGGCAATCTGTTCATGATCCTGATGAAAGACACTGCGCTGGTCTCGGTGATCGGCCTGGAAGAAATCATGCGTCACGCGCAAATCGGCGTGACCGTGTCGAAACAACCGTTCACCTTCTATATGGTCGCCGCGATCATGTACCTGGGCCTGACCGTGCTGGCGATGACCGGCATGCACTTCCTGGAAAAACGCGCCGCTCGCGGCTTTGCGAGGAGCGCTCAATGAACTGGGAAGTCATCATCAAGTGGTTGCCGAAACTGGCGCAGGGCGCGACCCTGACCCTGGAACTGGTGGCCATCGCTGTGATTGCCGGTTTGCTGCTGGCGATTCCGCTAGGCATCGCCCGCTCTTCGAAGCTGTGGTACGTGCGCTCGCTGCCTTACGCCTACATCTTCTTCTTCCGTGGCACACCGTTGCTGGTTCAACTGTTCCTGGTTTATTACGGCCTGGCGCAGTTCGACGCGGTGCGTGAAAGCGCGTTGTGGCCGTACCTGCGCGATCCGTTCTGGTGCGCGACGGTGACCATGACCCTGCACACGGCGGCGTACATCGCCGAGATCCTGCGCGGCGCGATCCAGGCGATTCCGCCGGGCGAAATCGAAGCGGCGCGAGCCTTGGGCATGTCCAAGCCGAAAGCGATGTTCTATATAATCCTGCCGCGTGCGACGCGGATCGGCCTGCCGGCGTACAGCAACGAAGTGATCCTGATGCTCAAGGCCAGCGCGCTGGCCAGCACCGTGACCTTGCTGGAACTGACCGGCATGGCGCGCACGATCATTGCCCGCACTTACTTGCCGGTGGAGATCTTCTTCGCCGCTGGCGTGTTCTATCTGCTGATGGCTTACGTGCTGGTACGCGGCTTCAAGCTGCTGGAGCGCTGGCTGCGCGTCGATGCCTGCCAAGGGCGCTGACATTTCCCACGTGCTGACGGGCGAGGACTTACTCGCCCGCTTCACCGCGCTGGATGCTTTTCTGATTGAGCATCAGGCGCTGTGGAAACCTCGACCGTTCACTCATCTGCAACTTCCCTGGGAAACGTCCCACCCTGAATTGGCTTTGTGGCTACGGGGGCGGTCGCTGGAAGACGCTGAGAATGCTCATAACCAACCCGCCGAGCTCATTGATGCGCCGGAACAGTTTGCTTCCCTGGCAACGCAGTCGGCCGCACTGAGTGCCATCGGTGCGCTGCCGGGACATGCGCTGGAAGCGGCCCGGCATCGACTGAATGTCGATGTGCCGGGGCGCAAATGGCAGCAGATCGAGGCGTTTGCCAGTCGTTTGTCTTTCTCTTTACCCCCGACACACTGGCTGGACTGGTGTGCCGGCAAAGGTCATCTGGGCCGGCGGTTATTGGGTGAAGGGCAACAACTGACGTGCGTGGAATATGATCCTGCGCTGGTAACCAGCGGTCAGGCATTGAGTCAACGTCACCGTTTGAACGCCCTGCATGTTGAACAGGATGTACTGGCGCCAGACGCAGCGACACTGCTGAATAGCGAGCACACGCCTGTCGCCCTGCATGCGTGTGGCGATCTGCATGTGCGATTGATGCGACTGGCCAGCGCTGGCGGTTGCCGACAACTGGCGATAGCTCCGTGCTGCTACAACCGGATCCAGCACCGGGAGTATCAGCCATTATCTTCGGTCGGATCGGGATCGCTCCTACAACTCTCGCAGGAAGATCTGGCACTGCCAATGAGCGAAACCGTCACCGCCGGTGCACGCGTCCGACGTCAGCGCGACACTTCAATGGCCCGGCGTCTGGCTTTCGATCTGCTGCAACGGCAGTTGCGCGGTGTCGACGAATACCTGCCGACGCCCTCCCTGCCCAGCGCCTGGCTGGATAAACCGTTCGCCGATTACTGTCGAGATCTGGCTGCGCTCAAAGAGTTATCCACAATCAGCTCAGCCGATTGGACGGCGGTGGAAGCTGCCGGTTGGCAGCGGTTGGCCGAAGTTCGCAACCTGGAATTGCTGCGCGGACTTTTCCGACGGTCACTTGAGCTTTGGCTGAATCTGGATCGGGCTCTTTTCCTCGTCGAGCAGGGATACGTAGTATGCCTCGGCACCTTCTGCGACACCTCACTCACACCGCGTAACTTACTGCTGCTCGCCGAACGTGCTTAAAACGTTACAGCCTGTGGATAACTCTGTTGATGGATTTGCCGTGGATCCAATATCTGCGCCTGTTTCGTCGCCTTAACGACACTGGTCATTTTTTGTTCACACAAATAAAAAACCTGTAAAACAGGGATTTGCGAACAAAATGAGAATGGGTTCACAAAACCTCGCCTGAGTACGACTTCGTGCCTCTCAGTTGTGCATAAGCTGCCAATCAAAACGACATAACCGCCGAATAATGGGCACGCCGAGCGAATAATCGCGGCCTCGCGAAAGCCGAAACTCCACTGCCTGTCCTGCAAAACAGCCCTATCGTGCGTAAGGCGCAAATGCTGTGTTACGCATTGCGCAGGGCTTAATTTGCTGCGATGCAAAAATAGTCTGAATTCAGGGGTTTACAGGATCTTCCCAATCGCTATAATCGTCGCCCACACGCCGGTATAGCTCAGTTGGTAGAGCAACTGACTTGTAATCAGTAGGTCCCGGGTTCGACTCCTGGTGCCGGCACCATACAAAACAAAGCCTCTGCACAAATGCAGGGGCTTTGTTGTTTCTGGAACGTCCACATTACGTCCACACTGCCTGTTAAGCCGGCCATCCCGGAGCGTCGTTAATCTGGATAGCTCATAAAGCCAAGGCTGGACGGCTCAAACAGATTGCAGATCCCGCAGCACTTCCGGATGCTGACTGGCAACCCGCAACAGGGTTTGAGCCGCGCCTGTCGGCTGCCGACGACCTTGCTCCCAATCTTGCAGAGTCCGCGAACTCACACCGAGAAGTTTTGCAAAGGCGTGTTGAGAAACACCCACCTTGGCCCGCGCTTCAGCGGCTGCCGAAAGCAGCACTTCGGCTACGCGAGCGGCCTTTCCAGCCCTCATTTGGCGGATAGAGTCCAGCAAGTCCTCCTGGAACTGCGCCAGTTCATTGACCATCGCTGATTTCCTCCTTCAATTGCTTAACGCAGGAATATACGGCTATGCCGTATACACAAACCATAAACGCTTATGAAGAAGTTCGAAGAACCGCATCATGCGGATTCTTGAGACATTTGCCGTAACGAAAAGCCAGGCAAAAGCCACTACGAGCCACGATTGCGCAGCCGCACTCCCCCAAGCTACCGTGCAACCCGTCGCTGCCAATTCAGCGACCGGGACTGATAACCCGCGTAAGATACAGGCGCACCAGCGCCCCAACCCACGTTTGCCGGCGTTTTTGTGCCAGCATTTCCGTGTAATGGCGGCTGTGCGTGGGAGACCTTCGGGTCTGCCGGGTTCCTGTATCTCCGGTTTATCAGCCTGCGCATAGCTGCCACCCATTCGCCTGATAACGAAGGGCAGCTCTCATTTGATACAGGGAGTTTTACAAATGAATACCGTTGATCCATCCGCAATCCGCGTCTTTGCTGCTCCAGTCATCCACCGCCCAGCCACGGCAGGTGAAACCCAATGACCGATATTCATAACCTCAAAAACCTCGGCCTCACCCACTTCGCTTTTCAGTCGAACCACGCATTGTTTCGCACCAATCGAGGCGTTCCGGTGATCACTGCACTGTCCCACGCTTCACACCTGCTCCACATCTCCAGACTCCTCACCGCAGACACCTGTGCCGCAAACGATCCCGAGCTTCACACCTGCGCGTCGCAATATCTGCAGGAGTTGAGCAAGGCGCTGATCGATGATGTGGTGAAAGTGCTGGATGCACCCACCCCCCAGCCATAAACCATCCCCCACAAAAAAGCCCCCGCATTTCTGCGAGGGCTTTGCACATCAGCAAGCCTCAGTGCCCAGCGCTCTGCCCACCGTCGACATGCAGAATCTCACCGGTCACAAACGCCGCGTTGTCCAGGTACACCACCGCCTGCGCGATGTCTTCGACTTCGCCCATGCGCCCGACCGGGTGCAAAGCGCCCAACGCTGCGTGCGTTTCTTCGCCATGCATTGGCGTCTTGATGATGCCCGGTGAAACCGCGTTCACCCGAATCCCACGTTTGGCATATTCGATCGCCAGGGATTTGGTCGCGGCGTTGAGGCCGCCCTTGGTCAGCGAAGCGAGCACCGAAGGCACGCCGTCGACAGCGTGGTCGACGAGGCTGGTGGTGATGTTGACCACGTGGCCCTTGCCCTGTTTTTCCATCTCGGCGATGGCCAGTTGGGTGATGTAGAAGAAGCCGTTGAGGTTGACCGACAACACCGCTGCGTAATCTTCCGCTGTGTAAGCGGTGAAGGGTTTGGCAACAAAGATGCCGGCGTTGTTGACCAGGGTGTCGATGCGGCCGAAACGCGCCACGCCTTCGCTGATCACCCGTTGCGCGGTGGCCGGATCGCCGATGTCGCCGGCGATGGTCAGGATCTGTGGGTCATTCGATGGTTTGATCGAACGCGAGGTGGCGACGATGTTGTAGCCCAATTCACGAAAGGCTTTAAGCATGCCTTCGCCCAAGCCTTGGGACGCACCGGTGATAACCACAGTTTTTTTGAAATTGCTCATGATGAAATCCTCGAAAAATAAGTAGTGGTTTGAAGCAGTGATCGATCAGGCCGCAGCCAGTTGTTTGAGCATCTGTTCGCAGTACTCGACCGATTGCGAACCGGACACCACGTGCGTGCCGTTCAGAATCATCGCTGGCACCGAGTTGATCCCGTGTTGGCGATAGATCGCTTGCAACTGGCGCACTTCGCTGGCGAATTCTTCGTTGGCCAGTACCTTGCGGGCTCGCGCCGCATCGAGTCCCGCTTCGCTGGCCAGACGCACGAGGGTCTGACGGTCGCTGGGGTTCTCGCCGTCCTGGAAGTAGGCGCGCAGCAAGATCTTTTTCAGCGCAACCTGGCGTCCTTCCTGCGCGGCCCACAACAGCAGGCGGTGGGCGTCGAAGGTGTTGTAGAAGTGCGTGCGCTTGTCCAGATCGAACTCGAAACCAATGGCCTTGCCACGTTCGATTTGCATCTTTTTGCCGGCGGCGACGTCTGCGGCTGTGCGACCGTATTTACGCATCAGGTGCTGCACCGCCGGTTCGCCGTCGGCAGGCATGTCCGGGTTGAGTTCGAAGGGCTTGTAAGTCAGCACTACCGAAACCTCACCGGCCAGATTGCCAATCGCCTGCTCCAGTGCCGTCGCCCCGAGGGCGCACCACGGGCACACCACATCGGAGACGAAATCGATGGTGACGGTCGGGGTCATGACTCGCCCCGTTCCGCCAGTTGTCGACGGTATTGGGTGGTGGAGACGCCGGCGTAACCCCAGTTATCGGTGTCGACTTCTTCGATCACGATGTGGGTCAGGTCCGGGCGTTTGTTGAGGACGCGTTGCAGGGTTTCGGTGATTTCGGCGATCACCTGCGCTTTCTGCTCGGTGGTCACCCCATCACGGGTGATGCGTACGCTGACAAATGGCATGAGGAATGCTCCAGTGACCTGCCGCGGAATGTGGTCAGGTGTTGGAGCTCAATGTAGGCGTGCGCCGGGAAGGGAAAAAGTAGCCATGGGGTACTTCATTTGTGATGCGGTGTAATGAATGCGCAGTTGCCTCGGCCGTCCCCCCGGAATGAAAAAGCCCCGAATCGATCGGGGCGCTAGCAGTTAAATCTGGCTGATTTCGAAGACCACCGTGATCCTTCGCGCCAGCGCACTCCACACATAACGCAGATGCTTGCCCTGCTTGGGAATCGACAGCGCTGGCGGGCGAAAAGCGGCGACACACTCGTGGCCGGGCAGGCGCACGCTGTTATAAAGCAGCCCCCACGACAGCGTTTCGCGCAGTTGCCGAGCGAAGCTTTGAGAAGGTCCATAGGCCTCGGGATCGGGGTTGTGCAGTTGCGGGTAGTCGCTGCGGATGTCGTGCAACGGCTTGAGCACTTTGTTGACGTAAGTGCGCAGGGTCAACTCAAGATCCGCCTCGTGGGTCGCGGCGAGAAACCGCTCCTGGTGATAACAGGTTTCGGCGATGGCGGCGGCCTGACTGCTGGCAGCGTAATAGACGCCGAAACTGCCATCGCAGAAGCGGCTGCGTTTGCCGATGTGGGTGAACGCGGCCATCACCGGGGTTGAACCGGGGCCGGAGAGTCGATCTTCGGGTCGCACACGGGCGAGGACACCGGCCTGTTCGATCAAGCGATCGTTGGTCAGTGCTTCAAGGGCGTAGGCGATTTCCAGGTCTTCGGGGTCGAGTACGTCTTCGAACAGCGTAATCGGCGGGAAGCTGCTGTTGACGATGCGATACGCCCGCGACCATTGCGCATCGGCCAGCGCTGGCACCTTCAACCGCGCACGCCATCGAGGTAACGGCGCACATCGGCGATGTCCACCACGCGTCCGGCGAGCATGTAATCCAGCGCGGTCTGGCCATTGAACGGTGCGGCCGTGTTCGGGCTGCTGACCCACGTATAAGCGCGCTCGCGGCTGTTGCTGAAGATGATGCTCAACGCCTTGTGAATGCCCATGAGATAGGAAATGCGCTCAAGGGTGTCGTGGGGCAGGCGCACGTTCGGCGGCAAGTGTTTGTACTTGTAGAACGTCGTATTGCCGACGCCACCGAGCAATGTCCGCTGCTGTTCGGCGTTGCAGCCCCAACGCTCCATGAGGTTGAAAAAGAACTTCAGGGCAACGCGGCCGGCTTCGGGGGCGTCGAGTTGTTCGCGCGGGGTCTGGGCTGGGGATGAGGTAGGCATGAGACCGCCTTCATTACTGATGACATGCTCATCAGCCTAGTACATATATGGATACTTTCATGTATTTAATTCGCGAGTGAATCCAGTCGTTCTTCAAAACAAGGCAGAAAAACCTTTCCGTTCTCTGATTTCAGGTGGAGGTTTTTTGACCCCAATCACCCCCACGTCACCAAAAACCCTGATCCTGTGTCAGCCTCCAGCCATCGGCAGGGACATCAATTCGCTACTAAACCCGCGACAACTATGCTCAGGTACAGGAATATAGCCGGCATATGGCGCCGGATCGGCAGTCTCGTAAACAACAATACCCAGCCCACTTCAGAGGGCATTACCCATGGATAGCAGAACCTTACGCAACCTCATGCGCATCGTGCAGACCGGCTCCTTGTCGGCCGCAGCCGAGCATTCGTGCCTGACTGTGCAGGCGTTGGCCGCGCAGTTGAACAAGGTCGAAGAGCAATTCGGTTTCCGCTTGTTTCGACGTTCCAACAAAGGCCTGACGCTGACGCCGCAAGGCACCGAACTCACGCCCTATATGGACCGAGTGCTGATTGCCACGCGACAGATGGAAGAAAAAGTCGAGGCACTCAAGGTGCCGGGCCAACGCACGTTGAAAGTCGCGTTGAACAACACCTTGTCGACCGACTTCAACCGACGAATGATCGGACGCCTGATCGAAGTTTTTCCCGATTATCAGATGGAGTTCAGTTACGCCGAGTCGATGGAAAACCTCAGCAAGCTGAAGAACGAAGACTTCGACCTTGCAGTGTTGATAGGCCCGCAGCGTCCCGGTTTACCGAGCATTGTCCTGCCGGATGTGCAGGTGCAGGTGGTCGGCGCGCACTGTGGTCAGGAAAACGATCCGCTGACATTGCTCGGCAATAAGTTTCAGGTGCGTCCTGCGGACGATTGTCCGTATTCCCACAGCTTTTTGCGTTTTCTCGACGCCGGGCTGGGCAATCACGAGAACGGCCAGCGCATGGTCTATTCGTGCAGCGAGACCCTGACGCTGTCGCTGATCACGCAGATGGACGCGGTCGGCATGGTGTCTCGCGAGGCCGCGCAAAAGAACGGCCTGACGATTTTCCCCGGTTTCGAGGATTTCCTCGAAGTGCGCCTGGCGGTGAACAATCCGGAGTTGTCGAACCAGGCGTTGAACGATGTCGTCGACCTGCCGCTACATGAACGAGCCGAGCGCAATGTACGCAGCCGTCCCAACCGCCACACTGAGAAAGAGGTTTTTGCTGAAATACGCACATAACAACGTCGGAATGGCGGCATAAAATTCCGGGCGATCGAGCTGTATGTGCTGATCCTTGATCAACAGGGGTGTCAGGCTGATCGCAGCGACGATCGCCACCGGCAAGTATTCCAGCGCCCGCGCAATGAACGGAGGCCAGTGCTCGGTGTTCACCTGCAGGGGCAAGGCGCGCGGGAGGAAGGTCACCGCCATCATCAGCGCGACCACCAGAATCAGGAACGTTTGGTCAGGCATACACCCACTCCGCAGCCCACAAACGTGGCGATGAATACGTTGAACGGCGAGCTGCCAACCAGGCTCAATGCGCCCATGCACACCACGGCAGCAGCCGCCGCGATCAGCTTGTTGCGGGTGTTGCACAGCGACACCAGCACGTAGAGCATCATCGCCGTCAGGGCGTAGTCGAGCTGATATTTGATCAAGTGCGCGGCGTACTGCGCGCAGACGGCGCCGAGCAATCCGCCGAGCACCCACGAGGTGTGGCAAAACAGGTTGAAGCCGATCAGGTAGCGCACGTTGACCGGCGCGCCGGTGCCGAGCTTGACGCTGTGGAAAGCGAAGGATTCATCCGTCAGGCCGCCGGCGTAGCACCAGCGCTCCATGCGGCTGAGCCCCAACGCACGCAGGGCCTTGGCCATATACACCGACATCAACATGTGTCGCGCGTTGATCAGGAACGTGGTCAGCACAATGGTGGTCAGCGAGGCGCCGCTGGAGATCAGCGCCAGCGCGGCGAATTGCGAAGCGCCGGCATAGACGAACAAGCACATCGCCACCGGCAGCCACATCGGCAATCCGGCGTTGACGGCCATCAGCCCGAACACGAATGACACCGTGAAGTAGCCGGCCACCACCGGGCTGGCTTCGGCAAACGTGCGCGACGGCTGATGGGTGACCATCAGCGGCGCACTGCCGGACGTTTCATTCATAGATCCCTCTCAAATGTCCGTTCGCCATGAGGTTCGCAAAAACCCTGGGCAGCCCAAAAACGCTTGCCGGCGAGGTTAGCATCGTCGACGAACAGAAACATCCGTAACACACCGACGCGCTTCATGTCGGATGACGCCGCTTCAACCAGACGTTGACCGACCCCTTGGCTGCGATAGCGCGGGCTGACGGCCAGATGATTGATGGTGCCGCGACTGCCGAGCATGCCACCGAGCACCGCGCCGACGATTTCGCCGGCGACGTCGAAGGCCAGATAGGCCGTGGTGGTCTTTTGAATGAGCACGCCGCGCAGGCACTTGGCGTCCTGCCATTCGCAGAAGGACACTTCGTCGAACTGGCGGAAGAAGCGCTCCATGCGCTGCGCATCCTTGGCCGTGGCGCGTCGCAGCACCACTGGCGTCGAACATTCGACGCCGTCGATTGGGGTGATCTGATTAGCGAACAATGTCGAAAGCGGTCCCGGGCCGCGAGAAGGAAATCGCCAGAATCTGCCGGTACGCCATGGCATGAGTGTGCGTGTTGCGCGCAGGCGTCACGTAGTGGCGCATGTCGCGGTCGAGGAAGTAAGTGGTGTCGAGAATTTCCTGGTAAGTGGTCGACGCCAGTTGATGCTCGTGGATGTCGTACAGACGACTCTCGGCACCCTCGACGTTGTTGCGGCCCCAGAAGTGCACACCGCTGAACGGATAACCGTCGCAGTGAATGCCTTCAGGGGTGATTTCCAGTTGTTTGCCGGGTTTGATCTCGATGCGTATCTGGTGGATCTGGCACTGCCAGATCTCATCGTGCAGCTCTTCCGGCAACACGCTTTTGTACACTTCGAAATCGGTGTCGATCAGGCTGCGCATTACTGGTGAAGTAATCACTTCATCGGAGAAGTCCTGAAAGTGCCGCACCAGGCCACCGACATAGGCGTTGTTTTCTTTCGACTGCACGTAGGCGCGATGCTCGAGTTGCTTCAGCTCACGCGTCTTCGGGTTGTACTCAAAGTCGCTGTAACGACGGTAACGCATGCCGGCTTCGGCCTGACCGTAGTAGCTGTCAGGCTCCATGTTTTCCCAACTTTTGGTCAGTCTGACGAAGTCGGCGAAATGACCGTAGAGATTGAAGTCACCACCCTGGACGTTGACATATTTGTCGCGCCGTAGCGATTCGCCCACTTCTCTGTTCAAAACGATCATTACCAAATTCTCCGCTGCGTTGAGCGGCCTAATCTATTAGGTGGAGAATTTGCGTCCATGAGAAAGAATTTCAGGCATTTAAAGCGCTGATTGAAACGGCACTTGAAGCGACTTAAAAACAACTTTTACATGACAAAAACACGGGTTTTTTCCGGTTTCCATCAAAAAACCGTCGAAAAAAAACCCCGAACCGGTCGGGGTTTTTCTCATGTTTCTTACACTTGATCAGGCATCAGAAGATGTTGATCGGGTAATCCACGAACACACGCAGCTCGTTGCCGCTGACGTTGTACTCGCTGGATTTCTGCGAAACACGCAGGATCGAGCTACGCAGTTTCACGCTCAGGTCTTTGGCCGGGCCAGACTGCACGACGTATTTGAACTGGTTGAAAATCTCGCGCTCGGTGCCGCCTTCGCTGGTCGAGGTGGTGATGTTGTCGCCACGCACGTAAGCGAAGTTGTAGCTCAGACCCGGTACACCGAAGGCGCCGAAGTCCAGACCGTAGCCCAACTGCCAGCTGCGTTCGTCTTCAGCGTTGAAGTCCGACCAGTAGGAGTTGGCCAGGTAGATGGTGTTGCCACCGTCGCCGACACGACCCTGTTCTTTCTGATAGCCGCCGTAGGCGTAGCCCAGGTTGCTGTCGCCGGTGGAACGCTGATGCGCCACGGTGAACGAGTGCGGGCCGGTCGCGAATGTTGCAGCCAGGCTCCAGATCTTGTTGTCGCGACCGGTCACGATGCTTTCGCCCGGAACGGTGTTTTCGCGCACGTACGAGCTGTCCAGCTTGGTGCGATAGCCGTTGAAGTCCAGGGTCAGGGACTGATCCTTGTCGATCGGGAACACATAGTTGGCGTTCACGTATTGCTTCTTCAGCACGTCTTCAACGTCGGATGCGTACAACGCGCCTTTGAAGTTTTCAGTGAACTGGTAGCTGCCGCCCAACACGTTGATCGACTTCAGACCACCACTGTCACGGCCTTCAGCGCTCTTGCGCGATTCCGCGGTGAAACGACCGGCGTTCAGTTCCAGGCCTTTGATCTCTTTGGAAGTGATCAAGGTACCGGTGTAGCTTTCCGGCAGCAGGCGTGAGTTGTCGTAGTTCAGTACCGGCAGGGCCGGCATCTGGTCGCCGTAGGTCAGCGTGGTGTTCGACAGACGGAATTTGACCGCCGCGCCACCCTTGGACAGGTCGTTGGCTGGCTTATTGCTGTCACCACGCTTGAAGAAGTCGATGCCGCCGGCACCGCTGCGATCTTCGCTGCGCTCCAGGTTCAGTGCGTACAGACCGAACGCATCCACGCCGACACCGACGGTGCCTTGGGTGAAACCGGACGAGAACGTACCGATGGCCGCTTGGCCCCACTCGGATTTGTCGTCGTTACCGTTTTTGTAATCACGATTGATGTAGGCATTGCGCAACAGCACTTTGAGGCTGCTGTCTTCAACAAAACCCTTGGACTCGGCCTGGTCGTTAGCCATGGCCTGAGTGGCGCTCAACATCCCCAGTGCGATCAGACTGATTCGCTTGTTCAACATTTTGTTTTCCTTATTACGGGTTGAAACGCGCTGTGTCGAACGGCTGAAACGGCGCTTTTGCACTCTTTTGTTCACCCCGAAACAAAAAGGCCCGCCGACCTAAATGTGATGGCGGGCCTGCTCCTTATTTTGAGTCATGGCGGTTGGCCACAGGCGTTGGGCCGAATCGTAGCCGCGCCCTCAACAATGTGTCAATTTCAAGAATCGTCTTTAAATAGGTAAAAATCGTCTAAGAAACGTAAATTTTGCGCTGAGTCCTTGCTCGGAATTGACAGCAACCAGTGAATCCAGCGCGTGTCAGTGGCAACCGTCAAGGCCGCACAACGCAGGAGATTCGCTCGTTTTTTCGAGGCCGCTCACCTGTTCAAGCCATTGCGCAAAGGCTTGCGGCTTGCCCAGCCAAGGGCTGATGTCGATCAACGTGAATTGGCCGTCGCGCTCCAGTGCCAGCGTTGGAAAGCCCTGCCCGCCAAGCTGAGCCAGGAATGCGCGAGTGGCTTTTATATGGAGCTGCGGATCAACCGCTTTAAACGCAGCACGGAACGGGTCTTCTTCGTAGCCCGCCTCAGCCGCCAGTTCCATGAGTACGGAGTGTTCGGCAATTCGCCGTCCTTCTACATAGTGCGCCGTCTGCAAACGCCCGAGCATCTGCAGGCCGCGACCATCGATTGCCTCGGCCGCCATCACGGCACTGATTGGCGGGGTTGAATCGAAGACGGCCGAGTGATCGCGCAACAATCCTTCGAAATACGCTTCGCCAAAAGGCTGCCCGGTGTACTCGGCAATGCGTCGATCATGAGGCATGACGTAATTGCGCAATTGCGCTGAAACGCGCTGGCGGTTGGCGCCGCTCATCATCCCGCCGGCGTGGGCAACCACCGGCAATACCTGTTGCGCCGCGTGCACCAAGGGTTTGGCGCCGTAGCACCAGCCGCATAACGGGTCGTAGATGTAATGAAGGATCACGGGAAAGCTCCGGCAGAAAGTCAGGGAAAATCGATGGCGGCAGATTAATCCTCGAACCTTTGTGGAAAAACGCTGGAATGGCTTTCAGTCTGTTTCGAGAATCGGTCGAATTGTCCGATTGGTCAGATTGTGTCGAGCGGGACACAAATTGAAACAATGAGACAAGGGAACTTATAAGGAATAATTAACGGAAGCAAATGCAAAGCATTACCATTCGCGCGATCGAATTCTTCCACCCTTTCGGATGCGCTGTTCAATGCCTGCCACGTTCCGTCTCACGCCCGTCACTCTTGGGCTTTCTGCCTTTCTGTCCAGTGGTTTTGCCTATTCGGCGACCGAGTTACCCGCCACCGCCATCAGCGCCGAAGCGCAAGCCGATGACCCGCGTGTGAAGCTCAGCAACACCGCAACCCGCACTTCGACGCCGGTACGTTATGTGCCGCAGGCCATTGATTCGATCAAGACCTCGAACGTCGCCAACTACGGCACCAACGATATCGGCGATGCCTTGAGCGGCATGCCCAACGTCAGCAGCAGCGCCGACACGCGTTTTGACAGCCTGCGCATCCGCGGCTTCGATGCCAGCAACGACTTCTATCTGGACGGCATCCGCGACGACAGCCAGTACAAGCGCGACTTGCACAATATCGAGCGCGTCGAAGTGCTCAAAGGCCCGGCCGCAGTCCTGTACGGGCGCGGCAGTCAGGGCGGGATCGTCAATCGCGTGAGCAAGATGCCGGAATTCGGCCGCCGCTCGACCCTCGAAGCGCAGGGTGGCAGCGAAGATCTGCGCAGCCTATACGCTGACCTCAGCACTGACCCGAGCGACAACATCAGCCTGCGCCTGAACATGGGCAATATGGATGAAAACAGCTTCCGCGATGGCGTCAGTGGCAACCGCCAACTGTTCGCGCCGTCGATGAGCTGGCAGTTGACGCCGGACTTGAACTGGCTGGTGCAATACGAATACAGCCGCTACAACCGCACGCCGGATCGCGGCATCCCTGGCGTCAACGGGCGCCCGGCGGATGTCGGTCGTGACACCACCTACGGCAACGATCACGACTTCATCGACGACAAGTCGCAGTCGCTGCGCTCGAAGCTCACCTACGAAATCAACGACAACTGGCAACTACGCCAGACCCTCGGCGTGTTCAAGCTCGACAGTGATTTCGACAACACCTACCTCACCGGTTACACGCCGGCGACCAACAAGGTCACGCGCCAGCACTGGCAGCAGGATCTGACCACTAGCAACGTCTATAACAACGTTGAACTGGAAGGTGGATTCGAGACCTTCGGCCTTGAGCATCGCCTGCTCACGGGCATCGAGATCGGCAGCCAGCGCCGCGATCCAACGCTGTACAACGCTGCCACCGGCAGAACGCCAGGCGCGCAACCGGTGCCATCGCTCGACCTGTACAACCCCAACCGCGATCTGCGTCACACCGGGGCCATGCAGGTTTCCAGCAGCAGCCACACCGAAGTCGAAAGCCGCGCAGTGTACGTGCAGGATCAACTGCGTCTGAACGAGCAATGGCAAGTGCTCGCCGGTCTGCGTTACGACACCTTCGATATCGAGTCGACCAACAAGCTGCGCAACATCTCCGAAGACCGTGACAGCCACAGCACCAGCCCGCGTGTAGGACTGGTCTGGACGCCGCTGCAGAATCACTCGTTCTACGCCTCGTGGTCGAAAACGTTTTCGCCAGTCGGTGGTGGTTTGATCGGCATCACTCCGGGTGCGGCCGGCAACACCAACGACCTCAGTCCCGAGCTGACCAAACAAAAAGAAATTGGCGTGAAGAGCGACTGGTTCGATGATCGCCTGAGCACCACCCTGGCCATCTACGATTTGGAACTCTACAACCGCCGCACCACCGATCCAAACGACCCGACCCTGACCGTGATGTCCGGTCTGCAACGTTCGCGCGGGATCGAGTTGACGGCCACTGGCAACATTGTCGGCAACTGGTACATGCGCGGTGGCGTCGGCATGCAGGACGCGAAGATCGAGAAGGACAACAACGGCCTGGAAGGCAAACGCATCAACAACGTCGCCAAGCACAACGGCAGCCTGTTCCTGACCTGGAAACCGGAGATGGGCTGGTACGGCGAAACCGGCCTGACCCTGGTGGGTCAGCGCTATGCCGACAACGCCAACACCACCGTGTTGCCGGGTTATGGCCGCTGGGATGCGCTGGTCGGTTACCGCTTCAAGGATTGGGATTTGCGCGGAGCGCTGAACAACATCACCGATCGCGAGTACTACGCGTCGGCGACCAGCCAGTATCAAATTCAACCGGGTGCGCCACGTAGCGTCGTGATGACCGGCACCTACAGCTTCTGACTTCACACAAATCCTGTGGGAGCGAGCTTGCTCGCGAATGCGGTGGGTCATTCAACGACGATGTTGACTGACCGGATGCTTTCGCGAGCAAGCTCGCTCCCACATTGAATGGGTGTTCACAAAACAGTCGTGCATAAAAAAGCGCCGCCATCCCGGCAGCGCTTTTACCAATCCCTGTTGTTGTTCTTATCCTTCCATCACAGCCCACAACGCATCCAGTTCGGCCTCGCTGAACAGGCCAGCGGGGTAACGCTCGATCATTGTCCGGCGCGGATCAGGTTGCCTGATCTGACGCGTTCCATTGGACTTCAACCAGTGCGCGACAATCTGGAGCGCTTCGCCGTTAACGGCCATGGGATGCAACGTCCGCTCGCTGACTACGTTCACTTCGGCGTTCATTTCAGCGCTCTCTCCCCGTTCGTGAGCGGCTACGTTATCCAAGGTTTATGACAGAACTGTTGAAGTTCTTCCCCCTCCCTAGTGCACGGGTGATGAATACAAGAGCTATGCCAAGGTTTCTCATTTGTCGACAAGCGGATACAAAGAAGCCCGCAGTCCTGTCGGGCTGCGGGCCTCAGTTGATGCATAGCGAGCTAATCATTGCCCGGCTGATTTGTTAATCAACTCAAGCTGTTACAACTCAACTCACTCTTTGTGCGGCGCGGGTTGCTGTTGGGTAAGGCAGTGGATATTGCCGCCGCCCAGTAACAGTTCGCGACCCGGCACCAGCACCACTTCGTGCTGCGGGAACAGCTTCTGCAGAATCTCTTTCGCCGGGGCATCCATCGGATCGTCGAAGCTCGGCGCGATGATGCCGCCATTGACGATCAGGAAGTTCACGTAGGACCCGGCCAGGCGCACGGACGGGTTGCGCTCTTGCGTGCCGTCCACCGGATCGACACCGGCGCACTCTTCTTCAGTCGCATACAGCGGCCCCGGAATCGGCATTTTGTGCACCGTGAACGGGCGACCCTTGGCGTCAGTGCTGCTTTGCAGGACTTTCATTGCCGCCTGGCAGCGCGGGTAGTTCGGATCCTGCGGATCGTCGGTCCACGCCAGCAGCACTTCGCCCGGACGCACGTAGCAGCAGAAGTTATCCACATGGCCATCGGTTTCGTCGTTGAACAGACCGTCCGGCAGCCAGATGATTTTATCCACAGACAGATTGGCGCTGAGCACCGCTTCGATTTCTTCGCGGCTCAGGTGCGGGTTGCGATTGCGGTTGAGCAGGCATTCTTCGGTGGTGATCAGCGTGCCTTCGCCGTCGACGTGAATCGAACCGCCTTCGAGCACGAAACCTTCCGTGCGATAGCGCGGGCTGCGCTCGATCTCGAGGATCTTGCCGCCGACCTGCGAGTCGCGATTCCACGGCGAATACAGACCGCCGTCGAAGCCGCCCCAGGCGTTGAAGTCCCAGTTCACACCGCGTACTTCGCCGTTGTTGTTGATGACAAAGGTCGGGCCGCTGTCGCGTACCCAGGCGTCATCGCTGGACATCTCGACCACGCGGATATTCGGCACGTCGAGGCGTGCGCGGGCGTTTTCGTATTGGCCGGCGGACACGGCCACGGTCACCGGTTCAAAACGCGCAATGGCTTTGGCTACAGCCGCGTGTGCGGCTTGCGCCGGTTTGCCGCCCAGACGCCAGTTGTCCGGGCGCTCGGGCCAGATCATCCACGTCTGCGTTTGCGGCGCCCACTCGGCCGGCATGTGAAAGCCGTCGGCGCGCGGGGTACTTTTCAAAGTGGTCATCGGGATCAGGACTCCAGGGAACCGTCGAGGGTTTTCAACGCGCCGTACAGGTTCGGACGGCGGTCACGGAATGAACCCCACGCGCTGCGAATGTGTTCGAGCTCGTCGAGGTTGAAAGTGTGCACAAGAATACCTTCTTCGGTTTTATTCAGCTCCTGCACTTTTTCGCCGAACTGGTTGGCGATGAACGAGGAGCCGTAGAACGTGATGTCGTAGCCGTCCTGTTCTTCGTTGCCAATGCGGTTGCTGGCGATCAATGGCATCAGGTTGGCACCGGCATGGCCCTGTTGCACGCGCTGCCAGTGGTCGCGCGACGAAATGGTTTTGTCGTGCGGCTCGCTGCCGATCGCGGTTGGGTAAAACAGAATTTCCGCACCTTGCAACGCCATGCTGCGTGCGGCTTCCGGGAACCACTGGTCCCAGCAGATGCCCACGCCGATTTTTGCGTAACGGGTGTTCCACACTTTGAAACCGGTGTCGCCCGGGTTGAAGTAGTACTTCTCGTGGTAGCCCGGGCCATCCGGGATGTGGCTTTTACGATAAATCCCGAGGTTGCTGCCGTCGGCGTCGATGATCGCGATGCTGTTGAAGCGCGCACGGCCGGCCAGCTCGTAGAAGCTGATCGGCAGCACCACTTGCAGTTCCTTGGCGATTTTCTGGAAATGCTTGATCGCGACGTTTTCTTCCACCGGCGTCGCCAGTTGCAGATAGTCCGGGTTCGGCTTCTGGCAGAAGTACGGCGCCTCGAACAGTTCCTGGATCAAGATGATCTGCGCGCCTTTGGCGGCGGCTTCGCGCACCAGCCTTTCAGCGATTTCGAGGTTGGCTTCCAGATCCCAGGAACAGGCCATCTGAGTGGCGGCAACGGTAACGATACGGCTCATGAATCATCTCCGGGCAAGTGCTTTGACGGTCGACAATTCGACCGAAAAGAAAAACGCGCGCACCGGACATGAGATCGCCATGCCGGAGCAATGGCGACTTTATAGACGATAAATATCGGCTTTAGAAGCTTTCAAAATGCCTTTCGTATAAATAATCCCGATAAAAGCCGATACAAATCGAATTAACAACCCAAGAAAATGTGGGAGCGAGCTTGCTCGCGAATACGGTGTGTCAGGAACTGAATAAGGTGACTGACACACCGCTTTCGCGAGCAAGCTCGCTCCCACAGGGGATTGGCTTCGTTTTACAGACCTTCGCTGAGCACCCGATCAAGCATATCGACAAAGAAATCCACACTCTGACGCGACGTCACCATCGGCGGCTTGATCTTCAGAATGTTCAGGTCATCACCGGTCGGCTGCATGAAGATCCCCAACTCACGCAGGCGATCGCACAGTAACGCCGTCTCCTCGGTCGCTGCTTCCAGCGTCTCGCGGTTGCGGATCAACTCAAGCCCCAGATAAAACCCGGAGCCGTGCACCGCGCCCACCAGCGGATGTTTATCGATCAACGCTTCGAGCCGCGCCTTGAAGTGGCCACCGACCACCTGCGCGTTCTCCCAGAGTTTTTCTTCTTCCATGACATCAAGCACCGCCATGCCGATCTGGCAACTCACCGGGCTGCCACCCGCCGATGAGAAGAAGTAACCCTCAGCCTCCAGCGCCTCGGCAATTTCGCGGCGCGTGATCACCGCACCCAGTGGCTGACCGTTGCCCATGCCCTTGGCCATGCAGATGATGTCCGGCACCACGCCCTGTTCTTCAAAGCCCCAGAAGAAGTGGCCCATACGCCCGTAACCGACCTGCACTTCATCGGCGATGCACACCCCGCCCTGGGCGCGCACCCGCTTATATACCTGCTGCAGATAGCCCGGCGGCAGCGAGATGCCCCCGGCATTGCCATACACCGGCTCGCAGATGAATCCGGCCAGTTGGCGCTTCTGTTCGGCGAGCTTTTGCAGGTGATGCTCAACGCTGCGCACGTAGTCCGGCGCGGAATCGAGGCCACGGAATTCACCGCGGTAAATGTTCGGTGCCGTGACCGGGTGCACCCAGTCCGGACGGCTTTCCAGAGCCTTTGGATTGTCGGCGATCGACGTCGAAACGGCATCGGCGCCGACTGTCCAGCCGTGATAGGCCTCAAGCACGCTGATCATGTCGCGCCCGCCGCTGTAGGCCCACGCCAGCCGAATCGCCAGGTCATTGGCCTCGCTGCCGCTGTTGACCAGAAACACCCGGTCCATGCCTTCCGGCGCCAGTTTCAGCAAGCGCTCGGAGAACTCCGCCACTGCTGCATAGTTAAAGCGCGAGTTGGTGTTGAGCAGCGACCACTGCCGCGCCGCGACCGCTGCCATACGCGGGTGGCCGTGACCAAGCACCGCGACGTTGTTGAGCATGTCCAGATAGGATCGGCCCTGCATGTCGATCAGGTGATTGCGCCAGCCGCGCTCGATGCGCGGCGGGTCGACGTAGTAATGTTTTTGCGTGCGGGCGAAACTGGCATCGCGGCGTTCAAGCAGGGTTTTTGCGTCCAGCTCCGGCTCGGCATCGCAGGCCAGACCCAGCAGTGCTGCCGGCGACGGACACAGCGCCTGCCACGCGGCCGCCCGCGACGGCGTGCAAAACAACGGCGCAGCCAGCTGCGCGCCACGGCACAACTGCACGAGCAATGGGCCGCTCACCGCACCGAGTACCTGACCTTTGACCAGTGCTGCGCCGCTGTGCAGCGAAGGTGTCACGCCCCACAGACGCACGCTGAGTTGCGGGCCATCCAGTTGCAGTACACCGTCTGCTGCCTGATGCACGACGCCAGCGAACGGTGCTTCCACGGCGGTACCATCGGGCACGCGCAATTCCACGTGCAGCGCGAAGGTGTCCGGTTCAACCGCGCTGTCGGGGCGGGTGCGCGACAAACGGTACTGACCATAACGGCTTGCCGCCAAACCATGGGCCGCCGCCGCTTCGTTCAACAGGTGCTGATCGATGCCGGCCTGCTCCCAGTTGCCGGCCTCGAAATGCGCGCTCAGTACACCGAGATCGATCAGCGCAAATTCACGTCCGACCAGACCGGGCAGCAAGGGCGCAAAACCTTCGCTATCGATCACCGGCAATGCGTGACCGACGGCAGTGAGGATCGCCGCCTCCATCAGTGCCTGTGGCACCGATGTCGCTACGCGGAAGATTTCCCACTCATGGCTGAGGTTGTCACGGCTGTAAGTATTCGCAAGATCGATGCTGACCTGTTGCTCGCCACTGAGCACCAACACCGCCGCGCGCGCCACGATCAATGGCCACAGCGCCTGCAGCTCTTCATGTTGCAGCGGGTTGACCGCGTGGTAGGCCTGCACCGCCGGCAAGATGACAAACGGATCGCCACCGGCGTGATGCAGCAGCGCTGCACAGGTCACCGACAGATCGGTGATGCGCCAGGTGCGCACCAGATCGCCGAAGTCGATCACGCCCTGCAATTGCCAGTGACGCTGGGCATCACGCGCCCACACGGCGTTGTCGTCGGTGATGTCCATGTGGATCGCCTGCACCGGCAGCTTGCCCTGCAACGGCTGCAAACGGCGCTCGGCCTGTTCGGCCGCATCGGCAATCACTGCGCGTTGCTGCTCATCCTTGATCACCGGCAGCAGATGGCTGATCAGGGCACTGGCGTGACGGGCATCCCACTGCAACGTGCGCTCAAGGCCCGGGTGGTCGAACCCGGCCAGCGCCAGATCCATCTCACCGCAGAGCCGGCCAAACCCCGCCACCACGTCGCGCCCCAAGTGTTCGAGATGTGTGAGCGGCTGGCCCTCGATGTAATCCAGCAGCCGCACATGGACGGCCTCGCCGCCGACCTCGAGTGACAACAGATCCGCGCCGTTATTGGCCGCGATCACACGCGGCACCGTCACCGCCGAGTGCTCGGCCAGATACTTGAGCCCGGCATGCTGGGCTTGCAGCTCCACCAGGGCGTAATCGCCACGGCAGATTTTCAGCACGAACCGCCCACGCGGGCTGTCGACGCGGTAATTGAGATCCTGCTGACTGCCAAGCGCCTGCAACGTGCCGCTAAGCCCGTAATGCTCCGCCAGCCATTGCTGGGCTTGCTCCGCAGAAACTTGCGGGCTGGGCAAACTGGCGCGATGAATCAACGTGGCGAGCGGCATGAAACGACCCCTGAAATTTTATTAGGCGCCTATATCGCCATTGCTGGACGGGATCCGCAACCCCCAACCGCGCAAAGGTATCCGGGCTATTTGTCTCGCAGCACTCGCACCCTCCGGCACTTTGCGCAAGAATGTCGGCCATTCGCACCTGCCTATGGAACTCCCCATGAATGTAATCACCACCGACCTGCCCGGTGTCCTGATCATCGAACCGAAGGTGTTCGGTGACGAGCGCGGCTTTTTCTACGAGAGTTTCAATGCCAAGGCGTTCCAGGACGCTACCGGTCTGGACACGCAATTCGTTCAGGACAACCACTCGCGCTCGCAAAAAGGCGTATTGCGTGGCCTGCATTACCAACTGCAAAACACTCAGGGCAAACTGGTCCGCGTGACGGTTGGCGAAGTATTGGACGTGGCCGTGGACATTCGCCGCAGCTCGCCGCACTTTGGCAAATCGGTGGCGGTGCGCCTGTCGGCTGAAAACCATCGGCAACTGTGGGTGCCGGAAGGTTTTGCCCATGGTTTCGTGGTGCTGAGCGAGTTCGCTGAATTCCTCTACAAGACCACCAACTACTACGATCCATCATCCGAGCGCAGCATTCGCTGGGATGACCCGGCGCTGGGCATCGACTGGCAGCTGGACGAAGCGCCGCAGCTGTCCGCCAAGGATCAGGCCGCAGCCCTGCTCAAGGACGCTGACGTCTTCGCCTGAGCCTAGGCATAATGCGCCTGACATCTCAGGCGCATCCGGCTCATGAAACCATCCCTCCCCCGCAGACCCCGCTGGCGCAGCCTCGCCCTGCTGGCCCTGTGTCTGGCGCCGCTGCTGTGGCCGCTGGAACATCTCGCCGAGCGCTATTACCGCAGCGAACTGGCCGGGCAGAACCGGCAGACCCTCGACCTGTACGTCGCCAACCTGCTGGGCACCCTGCACCGCTATGAAGTGTTGCCGCAAATCCTCGGCGACTTGCCGGCGCTGCGCGCGGTACTCGGCGCGCCGGACGACGGCGTCACCCAAGGCAATGCCAATCGCCTGCTGAAGAACATCGCCGCGCAAACCGGCGCTGAAGTGATGTACCTGATGGACACCAGCGGCCAGACGCTGGCGGCGTCGAACTGGGATAAACACGACAGTTTTGTCGGCCGCAATTTCTCGTTCCGGCCGTATTTCAGCGAAGCCATGGCCGGGCGTCTGGGACGCTTCTTCGGCCTCGGCACGACGTCGGCCAAACGCGGCTATTTCTTCGCTGCCGCCGTGCGCAACGGCGAAAAAATCATCGGCGTGCTGGTGATCAAGGTCGATCTCGACCACACCGAAAGCCTGTGGGGCAAAACTCCGGAACAACTGCTGGTCACCGACCACAACGGCGTGGTCATCCTCACCTCGCGTCCGGAATGGCGCTTTCGCTCGACCCGCGCCTTGAGCGACAGCGAACGCTCGGCGATCACCGCCATTCAGCCCTACCCGACCCGCGAACCGCGTCCGCTGAACCTCAGCCCCACCGCGTGGCTGATCCAGACCCACGACATCGCCGAAACCGGCTGGAGCGTGAGCATCCTCGCGCCACGCACGCTGATCGACCGTCCGGTGCGCACCGTCGTCGCCATCGGTGGCGCCACGCTGTTGGTGGTGATGCTGTTGCTCGGTCTGATGATGCAACGTCGTCGGCATTATCTGGAACGCATCGCCTTCGAAGCCAAGGCGCGTCGCGAACTCGAAGGTCGAGTGGCCGAACGTACCAGCGATCTCGAAGGCCTCAACCGCCGATTGAAGCAGGAAGTGCTGGAGCGCGAACAAGCGCAGCAGGAATTGGTGCGCGCGCAGGATGACTTGGTTCAGGCCGGCAAACTGTCGGCACTGGGGACGATGTCGGCGAGCATCAGCCATGAGCTCAACCAGCCGCTGGCGGCGATACGCAGCTACGCGGAAAACGCCGAGGTGCTGCTCGACCATCAGCGCACCGACGATGCACGCGGCAACCTCAAACTGATCAGCGAACTGACCGGGCGCATGGCCTCGATCATCGCCCACTTGCGCGCGTTTGCCCGCCGCGATCGCCACGCCCCGGAAAGCGTCGCCCTGCAACCGGCACTCGACGATGCCTTGGCCCTGCTGGCCAAACGGCGCCGCAGCATGGAGGTCGAGCTGATCCGCGATCTGCCGGCCGCCACGCTGTGGGTCGAGGCCGGGGAAACCCGCCTGCGCCAAGTCCTCGGCAATCTGCTGGCCAACGCCCTCGATGCGCTCACCGAGAAAGGCCCGCCGCGCAAATTGTGGCTGAGTGCCGAATCCACCGCCGAGGGCGTCAATCTGTACATTCGCGACAACGGCCCGGGGTTCTGCATGGAAGCCCTCGGCCGCGCCAGCGAGCCGTTCTACACCACCAAGACCCGCACTCAGGGCCTGGGCCTGGGCCTGGCAATCTGTGAAACCCTGATGCGCGCCTTTGGCGGTGAACTGTCATTCGCCAACCACAAGCAAGGCGGTGCCTTGATTACCCTGCGGCTGCGCGCCGGTGCACCCGGGGTCAGCCTGCAACCGTCCGAGGATCGAAGTGCATGACCATCGACAATCGCATTCAGGTGGTGTTGATCGACGACGATCCGCACCTGCGTCAGGCCCTCGGCCAGACCCTGGATCTGGCCGGCCTGAAAATCCTGCCGCTGTCCGAAGCCAAAGGCCTGGCCGCACAGCTTGAGCGTGACTGGCCCGGCGTGGTGGTCAGCGACATTCGCATGCCGGGCATGGATGGCCTCGAACTGCTCAGCGAGTTGCACGCACAGGATCCGGAACTTCCCGTGCTGTTGATCACCGGCCACGGCGACGTACCGCTGGCGGTACAGGCCATGCGCGCCGGCGCTTACGACTTTCTCGAAAAACCCTTCGCCAGCGATGCGCTGCTCGACAGCGTGCGCCGCGCCCTCGCCCTGCGCCGGCTGGTGCTGGACAACCGCAGCCTGCGGCTGGCCCTCAGCGATCGCAATGAACTGAGCGCGCGGCTGGTCGGCCATTCGACACCGATGCTGCGCCTGCGTGAACAGATCGGTGCGCTGGCCGCGACCAAGGCTGACGTGCTGATCCTCGGCGAAACCGGTGCCGGCAAAGAAGTCGTGGCCCGCGCACTGCACGATCTCTCGAGCCGCCGTAACGGCCCGTTCGTCGCGATCAACGCCGGTGCACTGGCCGAGTCGGTGGTGGAAAGCGAACTGTTCGGCCACGAACCCGGCGCGTTCACCGGCGCGCAAAAACGCCGGATCGGCAAATTCGAATTCGCCAACGGCGGCACGCTGTTTCTCGATGAAATCGAGAGCATGAGCATGGACGTGCAAGTGAAACTGCTGCGCATGCTGCAGGAGCGCGTGGTCGAACGGCTGGGTGGCAATCAACTGATCCCGCTGGACATCCGCGTGATCGCCGCGACCAAGGAAGACCTGCGCCAGGCCGCCGATCAGGGGCGCTTCCGCGCCGACTTGTATTACCGCCTCAATGTCGCGCCGCTGCGCATTCCGCCGTTGCGCGAACGCGGTGAAGACGTGCTGGTGCTGTTCCAGCATTACGCCGATGAAGCCAGCGCGCGCCACGGCCTGCCGCCGCACGAACTGCAACCGGCGCAACGCGCCTTGCTGCTGCGCCATACCTGGCCCGGCAACGTGCGCGAATTGCAGAACGCCGCCGAGCGTTTTGCCCTGGGTCTGGAACTGGCGCTGGATAACAGCGGTGCCGAAGGCGGCGCCAGCTCGACGGTGATCGTCAGCGGCGGCCTCAGCGAGCAGGTGGAAAACTTCGAGAAGTCATTGATCGCCGCCGAACTGGCGCGTGCGCACAGTTCGGTACGCAGCCTGGCCGAAGCACTTGGCATTCCGCGCAAGACCCTGCATGACAAGTTGCGCAAACACGGACTCAACTTCGCCGACAGCGGCGCCCATGGAGAAGAAGCCGAATGAACCGCGACAGCCGCTATCTCGAGTCGGTGCTGCATCACGACATCCCGCTGACCCGCGACATGGGCCTCAAGGTGCTCGACTGGCAGGCGCAGCAATTGAGCCTGTATTTGCCGCTGGACGCCAACGTCAACCACAAGAGCACCATGTTCGGTGGCAGCCTTTACTGCGGCGCAGTGCTGGCGGGTTGGGGCTGGCTGCATTTGCGCTTGAAAGAGGAAGGCATCGACGACGGGCACATCGTGATTCAGGAGGGGCAGATCAGTTATCCACTGCCCGTTACCGGCGATGCCACGGCATTTTGCCCGGCGCCGGATGCGGCGGTGTGGAAGAAATTTCTGGCGATGTATCGGCGTTATGGGCGGGCGCGGTTGGCGTTGAATACGCGGATCGTCAATGCGGGTAGTGATGAGGATGCGGTGCGGTTTATCGGGCAGTACGTTTTGCACCGGTAAACATCAAAAGCCCCTCACCCTAGCCCTCTCCCCGAGGGAGAGGGCTAGGGTGAGGAGTCTTGCGTTATACATCGACCTGAAAGATCGCAGCGATTATGGATTCAGCAAGGCTCGACCGGTCGGCGCAGCTCTCAAATATCCTGCGGTCGGCTCCCTCTCCTGGGGGAGAGGGCTGGGGTGAGGGGATGTCGGATCAGCCGACTTACCCCCGAGCCAACGCCAACAATCGCGAACGCCAGGCCGCCTTCGCCGGCAGCGCCAAAAAGAACTCATTGCGCAGCGATTCCCGCGCCGGATAACAGAACGCTTCACCGTTCAGATCCAACACTTCACCGCCCGCCCCTTCCAGCACACCTTGCGCCGCCGCCGTGTCCCACTGCGAAGTCGGCGCCAGCCGCGGATAGCAATCCGCCGCGCCTTCGGCCAGCAGGCAAAACTTCAGCGAACTGCCGATATTGGCCAGTTGCAGTTCACCGAGGCTGGCACTCAAACCCGCCAGCAAACGCTCTTGCTCGGGGCTGGAATGTCGACGACTGGCGACCACGGTAAACGCTTCACCCGGTCCCGGCACATCGCGCACTTGAATCGACACCGGTGTACCGTCCTGATCGCAACGCCAGGCACCGAGGCCAGCGCCGCCGACGTAGTAACGACCGTTAGTCGGCATCGACACCACCCCAAACACCACCCGACCGTTTTCGATCAGCGCAATGTTGACAGTGAACTCTTCGCTGCCGCTGATGAATTCCTTGGTGCCGTCCAACGGGTCGACCAACCACCAACGCTGCCAGCCGGCGCGCACGCTCTGCGGGATGTTGGCGTCTTCTTCGGACAGCACCGGAATGCTCGGATCAAGCGCCGTCAGCCCGGCGAGGATCAGATGATGCGCGGCCAGATCGGCAGCCGTCACCGGTGAGTCATCGGACTTGGCCGTGACTGCAACGCCCACGCGCCAGAACGGCAAAATCGCTTCGCCGGCGCGCAACGCCAGCTCAACCACCGGGGCCATCAAAGGATGGGGAAAATTCATCGACGTCTCAATCATGGCTGAAAGAACCCGCGCTGGGTCAGCAGGTCCCGGGTCAAATAAAGCGCCGCCAAGGCGCGGCCTTCGGAAAATTGAGGATTGAGCGCCAGCGCCGACAACTCGCGCAGGTTGACCTTGTCGACCCGCATCGGCTCGGGCTCGTCGCCCTCCAGTCGCTCCTCGTACAAATCAGTCGCCAGCACCACCTGAATCTTCTGGCTCATGTAACCGGGCGACAGCGACAGCTCAGTCAGATGCTCCAGTTGCCGCGCGCCAAAACCGGCTTCTTCCTTGAGCTCACGTTCGGCTGCCGCCAGTACATCTTCGCCCGGTTCGATCAAACCTTTAGGCAAGGACAGTTCGTACTCATCGGTACCGCCGCAGTATTCCTCGACCAGCACGGCATGCTCGCTGTCCAGCATCGCCACGATCATCACCGCGCCATACCCGGCGCCCTTGCCGACCAGACGCTCATAGGTGCGTTCCACGCCATTGGAAAAACGCAGCTTGAGTTCTTCGACGCAAAACAGGCGACTGGTGGCGACGATCTCGCGGGCAAGTACGGTGGGTTTCTGGCGCATGCAAAGCTCCTTGGCGTGAACGCGCTACTATAACGCGGCTTTCCCGATTGTTTATGTCGGATATCTTTCTACCGTTCGAGACGTTGCCATGCCTTCATTACCGTGGTCCGACATCGATACCGTTCTGCTCGACATGGACGGCACGCTGCTGGATCTGCACTTCGACAATCATTTCTGGCTGGAACACCTGCCGCAGCGGTACGCCGAACTGCACGGTGTCAGCCGGGCCATGGCCGAGATGGAGTTGCAGCCATTGTTCGAACGGCATGCCGGTCAGTTGCAGTGGTATTGCCTGGATTTCTGGAGTGCCGAACTGAAGTTATCCGTGCGCGAGCTGAAACTGGAAACCGCGCATTTGATCGCCTTGCGCCCGGATGCCGACACGTTTCTGGAGGCGATCAAACGCGCGGGCAAACGGGTGATCATGATCACCAACGCGCACCGCGATTCACTGTCGCTGAAGCTGGAGCGAATTGAACTGGCGTCGTATTTCGAGCGGCTGATCAGCTCGCATGATTACGGTTTTCCCAAGGAGAACCCGCAGTTCTGGGACGCCTTGCAGGCGGACATAGGCTTTGAGCCGGCGCGCAGTCTGTTTATCGACGATACCTTGCCGATTCTGCGCAGTGCGCGGGATTTTGGTGTGGCGCATTTGTTGGCCGTGAAGGAGCCGGACAGTCGCAAGGGGCCGAAGGACACGGCGGAATTTGCGGCGGTTGAGGATTACCGGGATTTGATTGCCGGACTCTAATCTTCTGTAGTAGCTGCCGCAGGCTGCGGCAGCTACTACAGGGGTTTTGTGTTACTCAGGAATACGCAGCGTCTGCCCCGGATAGATTTTGTTCACATCCTTGAGCATCGGTTTGTTGGCATCGAAAATTTTCTGATACTTGTTGGCATCCCCGTACACACGCAGAGAAATCGCGCTGAGGGTGTCACCCGACTTGACCACGACAAATTGTGCGGCAGTGACAACCGGGCCACTCACCGTAATCTGATCATCAACGCTGCCAACCCCGGCAATATTGCCCACCGCCAGCAGAATCTTCTCTTTCTCTTCCTGGTTCGCCACTTCACCGGTGACGGTCACTTTGTCGCCATCCACCGTCGCCTGCACATTCGGATTACCCAGACCAACCTTGCTGATGTGTTCCTTCAACTGCTCACTGGCATTGGCGTTGCCCGGGGTCAGCAGATCGATCAACTTCTCACCGGCTTCTTTAACAAAACTAAAAAGGCTCATCGTGGTTCTCTCCATGGAATAAAGGTTCAGTCGTCCAAGCCTAGACCACCGCAGACAAACCCGGTTCCAAGCCGACCAATGACCCTGCCACCGCGCAAGCGGTAGAATCGCCAACCCCTGCCAACACCCGGAGCGAAGATGGACATCAAGCAGCTGAAATTCCTCATCGCCCTCGACGAAACCCGCCACTTCGGCCAGGCCGCCGCGCGTTGCCACATCACCCAGCCAACCCTGTCGATGCGCCTGCGCAGCCTCGAAGAAGAACTCGACCTGCCGCTGGTCAACCGTGGCCAGCGTTTCGAAGGCTTCACCGCGCCCGGCGAGCGGGTGTTGGCCTGGGCGCGTTCGGTGATGGCAGCTTATGACGGTTTGCACGCAGAAGCGGCGGCGTGTCGCGGCAATCTGATCGGCACACTGCGGCTGGGCGTGGTGCCGCTGTCGAGTTTCGATCCGCTGCCGTTGATGCAACGTCTGCACAGCGCCCACCCGGACCTGCGGTTCGAAATGTCGGCGCTGAGCGCCGAGCAGATTCTTGAGCACCTGGCGAACAACCGCATTGACCTTGGCGTGTCTTATCTGGATCGACTGGATCACGAACGTTTCGAATCACTGGCCTTCAACGAAACGCGTATGGGCCTGCTCTACGACCAGCGCACCTTCACTTTCGGCGAGGCGCCGTTGAGCTGGCAATCGCTGATCGAACTGCCGCTGGGCATGCTCACCAGCGGCATGCATTTTCGCCAATCCATCGACCACAACTTCCACAGCCGTGGCCTGACCCCGCAACCGTTGCTGCAAACCGACGCCGTCCATCAATTGTTACAAGCCGTGCACGGCGGTTTTTGCTGCGCGATCATGCCGCTCGACGGCGGCCTGGAAAAACTCACCGACCACCTGCGCCTGCAACCCCTCGAAAACGCCCAGACCCTCGCCCCGCTGGGCTTGATCATGCGCCGCGGCGCCCCACGTTCAGCGTTGGCCGAGGCCTGTTTCGCGCTGTATCAGCAATCGCCAACGGCGCCTTGATCGACGGTATCTATCGACAGATCGACACTAGCGATTAGACGCGACAAGTTGCCGCGCCTAGTCTTAACGTTGATCAAACCGTCGGTGATGCCATGAACGCCAAGCGCCCAGCCTGCGCGGCGCCTGCACTTGAAACGCCCGCGCCTGCCGCCAGCCAGACCTACAGTTACAGCGATTTACCCCGCGAAGAATCGGCCAGCACCGCGCTGGCCGAGGAAGTCGCGTTGGCAATCGCCTACAACGGCATCAGTCAGGCAGTGATGCTGGTGACACCGACCGACCTTGAAGACTTCATCGTCGGTTTCAGCCTCGGCAGCGGCATCATCATCGCCGCCACCGACATTTATGATCTGCAACTGAGCGGCGCCGGTTCTGCGCAATACGCGCAAGTGACCATCGCCAACCGCGCGTTCTGGAACCTCAAGCAACAACGTCGGCAACTGGCGGGCACCAGCGGTTGCGGCCTCTGCGGCGTTGAAGCGGTGGAACAGGCGCTGCCCGAGCTAAAGGTCCTGCCCGGTGCGCCGTTGCCACCGATCGAATGGCTGGACGGTTTGCGTCAGCGCATCGGCGCATTTCAGCCTTTGGGTCAGCATTGCGGCGCGGTGCATGCGGCGGTGTTCATGAACGCCAGCGGCGAATTGCTGCTCGGGCGCGAAGACATTGGCCGGCACAACGCCCTCGACAAGTTGATCGGCGGGTTGATCCGGCAAAAGATATCCACAGAAGGCGGCCTGGCGATTGTCACCAGCCGTTGCAGTCTCGAATTGATTCAGAAAGTTTTGCGTGCCGGCATCCAGACCCTGGTCAGCCTGTCTGCACCCACCGGCCTTGCCGTGCAATGGGCCCGTCGTCACAACCTCAATCTCATCCACCTGCCGCAGAAAAGTGCGCCGCGGGTGTACAGCCCCGCGATGGAGAATCAAGCGTGAGCCAACATCATCAAGCCGACCAGAAACCTGTCCCGCGCTACAAGCCTTACAAAGGTGCCGCCGGCGGCTGGGGCGCCCTGATCAGTGTGGCCCAAGCCTGGTTGACCAGCGACAACGCGCTGAAAAACCTGCGCATGATGCTCAAGACCAACCAGAACGGCGGCTTCGACTGCCCGGGTTGCGCCTGGGGTGATTCGCCGGAAAGCGGCATGGTCAAATTCTGCGAGAACGGCGCGAAAGCGGTGAACTGGGAAGCGACCAAGCGCCGCGTCGATGCCAAGTTCTTCGCCAAACACAGCGTCACTTCGCTGCTGGAGCAGAGCGACTACTGGCTGGAATATCAGGGTCGACTGACCGAGCCGATGGTCTACGACGCCGAAACCGATCGCTACAAGCCGATCAGCTGGGACGACGCCTACACGCTGATCGCCAAACACCTGCAAAGTCTGCCGAGCCCGGATCTGGCCGAGTTCTACACCTCGGGTCGCGCCAGCAACGAGGCGGCGTACCTGTATCAACTGTTTGTGCGTGCGTATGGCACCAACAACTTCCCGGACTGCTCGAACATGTGCCACGAGGCCAGTGGTGTCGCCTTGGCGCAAAGCGTTGGCGTCGGCAAAGGCACCGTGACGTTCGATGACTTCGAACACGCCGATGCGATTTTCGTCTGGGGCCAGAACCCGGGCACCAACCACCCACGGATGCTCGAACCGTTGCGTGAAGCGGTGAAACGCGGCGCCCAAGTGGTGTGCGTCAACCCGTTGAAAGAGCGTGGCCTGGAACGCTTCCAGCACCCGCAACACCCGATCGAAATGCTCACCAACGGCGACAAGCCGACCAACACCGCGTATTTCCGCCCCGCGCTCGGTGGCGACATGGCGCTGCTGCGCGGCATGGCCAAGTTCCTTCTGCAGTGGGAACGCGACGCGCAGAAGGCTGGCGAACCTGCCGTGTTCGATCACGACTTCCTCAACGCGCACAGCGCCAACGTGCTCGAGTACCTGGGCGTGGTCGATGACACACCGTGGGAACAGATCGTCGAGCAATCCGGCCTGACCCTCGTAGAAATCGAACAAGCCGCACGCATGTACGCCAAGGGCAAGAACGTGATCATGTGCTGGGCGATGGGCATCACCCAGCATCGCCATTCAGTGCCGACCATCCAGGAAATCGCCAACCTGATGCTGTTGCGCGGCAACATCGGCAGACCGGGCGCGGGTCTGTGCCCGGTGCGCGGCCACAGTAACGTGCAGGGCGACCGCACGATGGGCATCAACGAGCGCCCGCCAGTAGCCTTCCTTGATTCGCTGGAGCGACGCTTCCAGTTCAAGGTGCCACGCCACAATGGCCACAACGTTGTCGAGGCGATCCATGCGATGGCCGAAGGGCGCGCCAAAGTCTTTATCGGTCTGGGCGGCAACTTCGCTCAGGCAACGCCTGACAGCCCACGTACGTTCGAAGCGCTGAGCAATTGCGACCTGACGGTGCAGATCAGCACCAAGCTCAACCGCAGCCATCTGGCTCACGGTAAAGACGCGCTGATCCTGCCGTGCCTCGGTCGCACCGACATCGACATCCAGACCGAGGGCCCGCAAGCGGTCACCGTAGAAGACTCGTTCAGCATGGTTCACGCCTCCAACGGTCAGTTGCAGCCGCTGTCGAACCAGATGCGCTCGGAGCCGTCGATCATCGCCGGCATCGCTGCCGCCACGCTGGGCAGCAAACCGGTGGACTGGAACTGGCTGGTGGCCGATTACGGGCGCATCCGCGAACTGATCGCCGACACCATTCCAGGCTTCAAGGACTTCGCCGAGAAGGTCAAGAACCCGGGCGGTTTCTACCTCGGCAACAGCGCCGGCGCGCGCAAGTGGAACACGCCGTCGGGGCGGGCCAACTTCCGCGCGAACATGCTGCCCAAAGACCTGGTCCACGAACGCACCCGCGCCACCGGGCAACTGCCGGATCTGATCCTGCAATCGATGCGCTCCCACGATCAGTACAACACGACGATTTATGGCCTCGACGACCGTTATCGCGGGGTCAAGGGTCAGCGTGATGTGTTGTTCGCCAACGAAGCGGACATCATTCGTCTGGGCTTCCGTCCGGGACAAAAGGCCGACATCGTGTCGCTGTGGGACGATGGTCGTGAGCGTCGGGTGAAGGGCTTTACCCTGCTGGCGTTTGATATTCCGGCCGGGCAAGCGGCAGCGTATTACCCGGAAGTAAACCCACTGGTGCCGCTGGAAAGCACCGGGGATGGCAGCCATACGCCGACGTCGAAGTTCATTGCGATTCGGCTGGAGGCGGCGAGTGAGACGGGGCTGATCATGGCCAAGTCCGCGTAACGCGATGTCAGAACCGGCCTATTCGCGAGCAAGCTCGCTCCCACATTGGAGTGCATTTCAAATGTGGGAGCGAGCTTGCTCGCGAAGGCGTCGGTTCAAGCAATACATGTCTGAGCCCAAGCACCTTTCAAACGCCCACAAAAAAGGCCGCTTTTTCACAAAAGCGGCCTGTCCGAAGTAGCTAAAGACCGGCGAAAATCGCTTAAGTTCCGCATACAAAACAGCAACTTGCGAAATTGTATACAAGTCGTGTTATTCGTCGGATTTCGATTGTCACGCTTGTGACACAGCCTCAGGATCGGCGCCGTCATCCCTTTGAGGCTCCTCTATGAAGTTCTCCTCGATTCTCTTGTTGTCCCTTGGCCTGGTCAGTGGCTTTGCGTCTGCTGGCGGCACCACCGAAGCAGGTGTGGGCGGCGCATTGGGCGGGGTTCTTGGCTCGGTCGTCGGTCAGTCTTTAGGCGGCAATACAGGTTCCACCATCGGCGCAGCCCTGGGCGGCGCGGGTGGTAGCGCGGTAGGCGCCGACAAACGCAGCCGTGGCGAAGCCGCCATCGGTGGTGCACTGGGCGCAGCCGGCGGTAACGTAGTCGGCCGCAGCATGGGCGGCACTACCGGCAGCCTGATCGGCTCCGCAGCCGGTGGCGGCGCGGGTGGCGCGCTGGGCAATTACATGGGCAACAAGAGCGATGACGACGATCGTCATTACGATCGCGGTCGTGATAACCGTCGCTACTACCGCGACGACCACCGTGGTCGCGGCCATGCCTATGGCCACCGCAAGCATCACAAGTACTATCGCCATCGTTAAGGCGAATGCTTGAATAAAAATCGCAGCCCGAGGGCTGCGATTTTTTTTGCCTATCTCAAACCACCAGACGCTCCAGCGCCTCGCGCAACCGGGCAGGGATCGGCACCGGCTGATTGCTCGCCCGATCGACGAATACGTGAACGAAGCGCCCGGCCGCGCATGCTTCACTTTCGCCGACCTTGAACACCGCCAGTTCATATTGCACCGAACTGTTGCCCAACTTGCCGACCCGCAGACCGATCTCGATCAGATCCGGAAACGCGATCGAAGCGAAGTAATCGCACGCCGAACTGACCACAAACCCCACCACCTCGCCGTCGTGGATATCCAGACCACCGACCTGAATCAGGTAGGTGTTCACGGCCGTGTCGAAGAAGCTGTAATAGGTGACGTTGTTGATGTGACCGTAGGCATCGTTGTCGTGCCAGCGCGTGGTGATGGGCTGGAAGTGTGGGTAGTCGGTGCGCTGAGGGGTGGACATGGTTGGGCTGATTCTCCTGTTTTTTCAGTGAGGCCGCTTGCCCTCACCCTGGCCCTCTCCCAGAGGTAGAGGGGACTGACCGAGGTGTTCTCTCGAAATACACCGATCTGATCCTTCGAGTCGAACTCAAATGCTGAATCCCAGGCAGATCGGCTCCCTTCCCCCTCTCCCCCCTGGGGGAGAGGGCTGGGGTGAGGGGGAACGATTTTGGCCGCGACATTACACTTGAGCAAACCCCTTATCCTGCGCCACCAACTCACCAATCAACCGCGCCGGCTTCCACTGATCACCCTGCCGCGTCTCCAGCGCCAACAGCCGCTGATGAATATCCGCCAGCCCTTGCTGATCGGCCCAGGCCATTGGCCCACCCTTGTCCGCCGGGAAGCCGTAGCCGTTCAGATACACCAGATCGATGTCATGGGCGGATTCGGCAATGCCTTCCTGCAGAATCTTCGCGCCCTCGTTGACCAGTGCCAGCAGGCAGCGCTCCAGAATCTCCTCAGGGCCAATCTCGCGACGTTGAAAGCCCAGACCTTCACTAACCTGCAACACCAGCGCATCGACCTCAGGATCATGCTCAGCCTGCCGACTGCCCGGCTCGTAATGGTAATAACCATTGCCGGATTTCTGCCCGAACCGACCCAGCTCACACAAGCGGTTATCCACCTGCACCTCTGGCGCCTCCTGGCCCTTGCCGGCCAATTCGCGAGCGCGCCATTCCAGATCGATGCCGACCACGTCGTACATGCGAAACGGTCCCATGGCAAAACCAAAGCCTTGCAGCGCCGCGTCGACCTGCTGTGGATAAGCGCCTTCGAGCAACATCTTGCGCGCCTCCAGCACATACGGATGCAGCATGCGATTGCCGATAAAACCATGACAGTTGCCCGACACCACACTGACCTTGCCCATACGCTTGCCCAGCGCCAGCGCTGCTTCCAGAGCGGCCGGCGAAGTCTGCGCGCCGCGCACGATTTCCAGCAGTTTCATGATGTGCGCCGGGCTGAAGAAATGCAGGCCGAGCACCTGATCCGGACGTTTCGTCGCTGCAGCGATCGCATCGATATCCAGCGCCGAGGTATTACTCGCCAACAGCGCCTCAGGCTTGAGCAAGCCATCCAGTTGACGAAAGATCTTCTGCTTGAGCTCAAGATTTTCGTACACCGCTTCGATCACCAGGTCGACATTGCGGATCGCCGCGTAGTCTGCCGCTGCACTGACCCGAGCGATGCGCGCATCGGCCTCGGCCTGATCAATCCGTCCTTGCCGCACGTTGTGTGCATAAGTGTCAGCCACCGTCGCCAGTGCCTGCTCAAGCATCTGTGGATTGTTATCCACCCACTGCACCGTCACGCCGGCGTTGGCCAGGCACATGACAATGCCGCGACCCATGGTGCCTGCGCCGATCACGGCGGCCTGCTGAATATCGAAGGATGTCTGGCTCATGTTGTTCTCTTGTTGGCGATCCAAAGACTGGTCTCACCTTAGTCAGCCATCGACGTTTTTTGAAGTTTATTACCGTGATGATCGACATTCAGCGGATGGATACAGCCTCTGGTTCAAAGCCTGCTACGGGCGTTAAAGGTTGTCCTGGGCCCACTGACGGACGTCGGCGTAGGGGTATTCCTCCAATGCCGCGTACCCGGAAATCGCCCGAGCCTTGAGCTTGGTGAACAACGGCACGCTGATGCCGCACAGAAACCGCGTCAGTCGTTCCGCTGTCGGCACGCTGCCGGTGTGCTGCTCATGCTTGTGGATAAAATCACTGCACAGCGTCGCGAAGTTTTTATCCACAAGCGCCGGCAATGGCAGCGGTGCCGGCAGACGCGCGATTTGCCCGTGGCACACTGAGCAATGTCCGCACGGCTCTGGGGCATTGTGGTCGCCGAAGTACTCGGCCAGCCGATAACCCAGGCAACGCTCGGTCGAAAACAGTTCAAGCATCGCGTGTATCCGCGCCACTTCGGTTTGTTCGTGGCGGGTGAAATAACCGTGCAACTCCTCGCTCAACACTTCGCTGTCAAAGTCGCTGCGCAGCACGCTGTAGACCTCGGTCATCTGCTTGCTCTCAAGCTCGACCCAGCCTTTTTCCTGAAAGTAATCCAGCGCCTTGACCACCCGATTGCGCTCGGCCGAATACTGCGTGTACATCGCCTCGAAATTCACCGTCGCCCATGTCCGCGCGCGGGTTGAGGTCTGGATGATCGCGGCAACGAAATCCCTGCGCTCGCCCTCGAAACGTTCAAGCAACGCCTCGGGTTCCAGCAAGTATTTGAAACGGTACTCGGCGTAGTAGGCATAGCGCGGAGCGATCAACCCGCGCAGCTCCAACTGCACCAGCAAGGTCTTGAGCGGCAGCGCGCGAATATTGCTCTGATCCGCCAGCGGCCCCAGCAAAAACTCCCACTGCCCTTCCGGTACCGAGGCTTTCAATTCGTCGAGCACATGGCGGATGCCGTCACGCTCCGGCGTATCGCCATAAACGAAGTTTTCCAGCACATTGAGGCTGTCACGGTTGGCCAGCACCAGACAGTCCGAAGGCTGTCCGTCGCGCCCGGCACGACCGATTTCCTGACTGTAGTTTTCGATGGATTTGGGCAGGTCGAAATGCACCACATTGCGGATGTCGCTCTTGTCGATGCCCATGCCGAACGCGATGGTCGCGACAATGCAATTGGACTGCCCGGCCATGAAGCGTTTCTGTATGCCCTCGCGCTGATCGTTGGGTAACCCGGCGTGATAAGCCTCGGCCTGGATGCCGTTGCGCCCGAGATGCTCGGCAATATGCTCGGCGGTTTTCTGCAAGGTGACGTAGACGATGCTCGGCTGCCCCGGGCGTTCGCTCATCCATTCCACCAGACGCCCGCGCTTGTCCTGACCGCGTACCGGCTCCACCAGCAGATTGAGATTGGGCCGGTAAAAACCGGTGGTCACTACATCGTCAGCTGCGATAGCGAATTTGGCCTGCATGTCCGCGATGACTTTCGGCGTCGCCGTGGCCGTCAACAGCAGCGTTTGCGGAATATTGAACTGCCGTTGATAGTCCGGCAGCTTGAGATAGTCGGGGCGGAAATTGTGGCCCCACTCCGAGATGCAATGCGCCTCATCCACCACCAGCAACGAGATCGGCACCTGCTGCAGAAAATTGCGGAAACGCTCGTTCTTCAGGCGCTCCACCGAGACCATCAGAATCTTCAATTGACCCGAGCGAGCGCGGGCCATCACGTCATTGGCATCGTCGCGGCTCTGCGCCGAATCGATGCTGCCTGCCGAAATACCGTGGCGTTGCAGGAACGCCAACTGATCCTGCATCAGCGCCAGCAGCGGTGACACCACCAGCGTCAGGTTCGGCAGCATCACCGCCGGCAGTTGGTAGCAAAGCGATTTGCCGGAGCCGGTGGGAAAGATGGCCGCGGCCGAGCGCCCGGCCAGCACGGCGCTGATAGCCGCCTCCTGACCGAGTCGAAACTGTGGATAACCAAAAACCTGTTCCAGGGTGTTGTGCATTCGCTGTCACTCCTTTGACCGCTGACATGCCAACAGCCTAGCGGGCGATCGCAGCGAGTCGAGAAAAGGTCGGGGGGCAAATCGATACGGGATGATACAGCCCCGAACACGCAGCCACAGACTGAAACAGACGAGACGATTTGTTTATCGCGGTGTTTTCCGGCATCGCGTTAACGTGCCTGCTCCACCCGCATCACGCCAGGACGGCTGATGTACGCACAACCTCACAAAGGAATGAACATGTCGAACACACTGAAGCTGCCCCTCGCCCTCATCCTCGCGACTCTGTTGCTGAGCGGATGCATGCCGTTTCCCGGTGATCTTCCGGAACTGGCTATTAGCCTGACGACGGCCTCAGCGGCAGTGACCTGATCATCAGGGCAGCAACACTGCCACGCGTAACTGCTCGTTCAGTATCTGCTCATGCACGCTTTGGCTCTTGCTCGCCCACAGCGCATGGGCAGGACTGATGTCGCCGGTAAACGCTGCCGCCAATTGGCGCAAGTCCGCGACACTGCGTACCCGCGGGCAGAACACCTGCTCGTCGCAGCCCTGGCTGGCATTGCGATAGGTGCTCAACAGGTGGTCCCACAAGCCGTCGCGCACCTGCCTGATCGATTTGAGCTGCACCTGCGGCACGCCCAGCCGTTGCTTGAGCGCGGACTCATCCAGTGCCTCACTGGCGAGCAACGCTTTGCCAAACATCAGCACTTCGGCGCGAGAAGCGGTATCCACGTTTGCCTGACTGCTGAGGGCGTCCGGCCAACCGGTTCGATCCAGTTGATTAAACAACAGCGAATTGCCCAACTCGGCTGCCATTGCCAAACGGCAACCACTGGCCCACAGCAATACAATCGAGGCCATTCGTAGCCACTGCATACCTAATTCCCTTTAAGTGCGTATCGGACATTTGGAAACGTCCGACAAATTCTGGCGCGCACCTTACAGCGGTTTCTAACGAAGCGCCTGAGAAACCCGTAGGAAATTTCCGGCCTAAGGGTTTCACCTTGAAAAACCCATGAAAACGCGTAGGGCAAATGCCCGAGGCCCGGAAAAACCCCTACAAAACCCGTCCATTTTTCCTGTCTTGTTCCGCTGCTCGGCGCGCTTCTATAGTGATTGGCGCGGTGGACAAATCGTATTCGCCGCCGAGCGCCTTCGAAGGACACGCCTCACCATGATCACCCGCTATCGCCCGCTCAAAACTTGCTACAGCGAAAACTCTGTTCTGCTCATCGACACCCACTCCAGTCATGACGAACTGCTCAATGCTGCCGACCAGCGCTTGCGCGCCGCCAGCGACCTGTTGGAAACACTTTACTGTTTGTGTTTCAAACAATCCGACGTGAAAGATATCCCCAACATCGTCAATGCTCTTTATTTGCTTGTTCAAGATGGCTGCGACTTGCTCGAAGTTGCAAAACAGAAACCCCAACAATAACAAAACAGCACAAACCCGGAAACAACAGAACGCTTTATTTATATTCAACTTCAACCTTAACGTGTTTGCTCTTACATTTAGCCAAGGGCAACACCATGACAGTTTTAACTATCTTTTTCTGTGGCACCGGCTCCAATAAGTTCGACGTTACCCATGAAAATTTCTGGGACGGCGAATTGATTTCCACGTTGGCAGCAAACCACTCCGGTCGCGAATTTGCCGAGTGGATCGTGGTCGACGGCCCAGGCTCCGGTAACCTGCAAGCCGATGACCTGTTCACCAAGACCAAAGAATACGGCCTTACTGGTACGTTGTTCGGCAAGGGCTGGGAAGAAAACGTGCAGCACGCGGTCAATGTCATCAAGGGCAAATGCGACTGGCAGCGCGAGCAACTCACCGAAGCTGAATACAACCGCCTCAAAGCCGCCGGCATTCCCATTGAAGATGTAAAAGCCGAAGGTTCGTGGTTCTGGCGCAAATATAACTACGGTGATCGCAGTGTGACTCAGCAGAAGTTGCAAGAGCAGATTATCAAGACCTTCCGAAAGGACGGTGTTATTCCAACACACGTCAACCTGGTGGGCTGGAGCCGGGGCGGTATAAGTTGCCATATGCTGGCTAACGCAATGTTAAAAGTTCCAGAACTAAAAAACATCCCGGTAAATATATTCGCACTTGATCCTGTTCCAGGCATTGGTAACTTCCAGGACGAACGGGTCAAACTCGGCGCCAATGTCAAAGAGTACGTCGCTTTCTACGCCCGCGACGAACGCTCCAAAGGCTTCAGCTGCGTGATCCCGCAAACCGCCCCCGGCACCAAAACCTGCGTCTATCCCATGGCCGGCCGCCACGCGACCATGGCGGGCAACGCCACGTCCAGCGGCGGCGTACCCAATAACAGCAACGATCTGAAAGTACTGGTCGAACCTGGGCGCATCGTCCGCCATCTGGCCGAAACCTGCCTCAAGCGCTGGGGCGTACAACTGAACAAAACCCTGAACCTGAGCGAAATAGATCTGCTGCGCCTGACGGGCGCCATCGTCGCCGACGAAGCGCTCTACAAGCAGATGCACAGCATTTCCTACACTTACTTCACCGAACTGGATAAAGGTGAGCGCTATGTTTCCCTGGGCAGCAAAGGAGTGCCGTTTTCGGCGGTGAAAGGCCCGATTTACGCGCCTGCGACGGGGCTGACGACGAGAGTGCTGGATGTGGCGGCGTATCGAGTTATTGGCTGAGGCGGAGCGGCGACCGATAGGTTTTCAACCAAGAAGGAAATAGAACGATGAACAGTACGAGCGGTGAATCGGAACAGGCTAGCGACGAGGAAACCTACGAAGCATGGGTCATCAGGCAGGTCCAAGTCAGCATTGATGATCCTCGGCCAAGCATTTCCGATGAAGTAAGCAGGAAACTGATGGCAGATAAACGCGCTCGTTTAAGACGTCTGAAGGATTGTCAGCAATGACCTATTGAATCTACGTCCTGTTCCTACAAGCACAGACTCCTTGTCTTCTATCGCCGTCGTGTAGCTCGTCTCTATAGTCGTGACTGTCGCTGCCAAATCAGCGGCTCGGGCTTGGTCACCCGTATTAGATGCGCATTCACAGTCGTTGTATGCTGCTGGCGCTTTTTTGTGTCAGCACGCTTTATGGCGGCTGTGTTCGGGACACCTTCGGGTGTGCCGGTTGTGAATGCCTCATCGGTTGACCAACCCGAACGCAGTCCGCCACCTATCGCTTGGTCACGGTGGGTGCGGATTCTCATGACGCAAAAAACGAGGCAAAAATAATGAAAACATGGAATCAATTCACCACTGATCGCTACCGCCCACTCGAATCCAATCTCACCGACACCAAGCCCCTGATCATCGACACACACGCCAACCCGCAAGACATCCTCGAATGCGCCGTCCAGCGCCTGCGCGCTTCAAGCGACCTGCTACGCACCCTCTACTGCCTCAACTTCAAACAAGCCGACGTCGAAGACATCCCCCACATCACCCACGCCCTCTATCTGCTGACGCAGGATGGCTGTGACCTGCTGCAGGTTGCGCAGCAGCGAATGCTCAATTGGAAGGCGCCGGCCTAAGGCTGCGTGGACAGATCGCTCTCATTCTTAAGTGAGAGCGATCAGAAACCAGTCATCCTTTTCAAACACTTCAGCATTGCCTCGAAGTAAGTCACTGGCGTACATTGACGATGATTTTTATTGAGACTTCAGTCTTCACCCGCCGAGTAATCGAGCTTCTGGACGACGACACCTATGCCGCCTTCCAAAAACAGCTAGTTGTGAACCCGTCTATCGGCGATGTAATCGAAGGGGCAGGAGGGGTTCGTAAAGCTCGAGTCGCCTCCAAGGGTCACGGCAAACGCGGCGGCGCCCGGGTGATCTACTACCACTTCGTCTCGGCGTCACAGATCGCTTTGTTGATGATTTACCCAAAAAATGAACAACACGATCTGACCCATGATGAACGGAAAGCTATGAAAGCCATGATCGGAAACTGGAGACAACCATGAGCAAGTTTTTTGATGAGCTGATGGAAAGCGTGCAGGAGATGGATGAAATTCTGCGGGGTGAACGAAAACCCTCCCGCGAATTTTATGTTGATGCATTACAGGTCAAAGAAATTCGTAAAGCCACCGGCATGACACAAGCAAAGTTCGCGGCGTTGATCGATGTCCAACTCGGAACTTTGCGTAATTGGGAGCAAGGTCGTCGGGTACCAACCGGGCCAGCTAAAGCACTACTCAAGGCCATCTATAATGATCCAGTTCATGTACTGAATGCGTTGGCTGATTGAGCAGCATTCTGCGGGAATAATGGCAGTCAAGCCTTTGCCTTAGGATCGGTTACCCACAAAAAAGCCGCCCCAAAGGGCGGCTTTTTCATTCGCAACAAACCAATCTTACAACTTCGGCCCTGCAGCCTTGATCGCGTCGCTCACTTCGAACTTCTTGAAGTTCTCGATGAACAGTCCGGCCAATGCTTTCGCCGCCTCGTCGTACGCAGCCTTGTCAGCCCAGGTGTTGCGTGGGTTGAGCAGGTTGGTTTCAACGCCCGGTACGGCCAGTGGCACGTCGAGGTTGATGGTGTCGAGGTGTTCGGTGGCTGCACCGATCAGCGCGCCGCTCTGGATCGCTGCGATCACTGCACGGGTGGTCGGGATGTTGAAGCGTTTGCCGACGCCGTAGCCGCCGCCGGTCCAGCCGGTGTTGACCAGGTAGACCTTGGAGCCGAAGCCGCGGATGCGCTTGATCAGCAACTCTGCGTATTCGCCAGCCGGACGCGGGAAGAACGGCGCGCCGAAGCAGGTGGAGAAGGTCGACTTGATGCCGCTGCCCGAACCCATTTCAGTCGAGCCCACCAGTGCGGTGTAGCCGGACAGGAAGTGGTAGGCCGCTTGTTCTTCGTTGAGGATCGACACGGGCGGCAGGACGCCGGTCAGGTCGCAGGTCAGGAAGATTACCGCGTTTGGCTCGCCGCCCAGGTTCTGCTCGGAACGCTTGGCAACGTGCTCCAGCGGGTACGCGGCGCGGCTGTTCTGGGTCAGGCTGACATCGGCGTAGTCGGCGTGCTTGGCGTCGTCGATGACGACGTTTTCCAGGACTGCGCCGTGCTTGATGGCTTTCCAGATAACCGGCTCGTTCTTCTCGGAGAGGTCGATGCACTTGGCATAGCAACCGCCTTCGATGTTGAACACCACGCCTTCGCCCCAGCCGTGTTCGTCGTCACCGATCAGGTAACGGCTTTCGTCGGCCGACAGGGTGGTTTTACCGGTGCCCGACAGACCGAAGAACAGAGTCACGTCGCCTTCTTCGCCGATGTTGGCAGCGCAGTGCATTGGCAGCACGTCAGCGGCCGGCAGCAGGAAGTTCTGCACGGAGAACATGGCTTTCTTCATTTCACCGGCGTAACGCATGCCAGCGATCAGGACTTTCTTCTGTGCGAAGTTGAGAATCACGCAACCGTCGGAGTTGGTGCCGTCACGCTCAGGCACGCACTCGAAGTTGGCCACGTTGAGCACTTGCCATTCTTCACGGCCAGCCGGGTTGTACTGGGCCGGGTTGATGAACAGGCAACGACCGAACAGATTCTGCCAGGCAGTCTGGGTGGTCATTTTCACGGCCAGGTAGTGATCTTCCGCCGCGCCTACATGCACGTGGGACACAAAGTGCTCTTGCGCGTTGTTGAATGCCTCGACGCGAGCCCACAGGGCATCGAACTTGTCGGCCGGGAACTTGCGGTTGATCGGGCCCCAGGCAATAGCGGCCTGAGTGGAAGGCTCTTCAACGATGAAACGGTCAACAGGCGAACGACCGGTGCGGTGACCAGTGCGAACAACCAGAGCGCCGGTATCGGCAAGCTCGCCCTCACCGCGGTTCAGGGCTTCTTTTACCAGATCATCAACACTCAGATCGGTGTACACGGCGTTATTGGCTTGCGTCATGAGGTTCCCCGTCGGCCAGTGGCCGAGTGTGCTCCAAACGTTTTGTAGTAGAAAGTCGTGCACTACTACCGCGAAAAAAGTGGGCCGGATTATGCCAGAAAAGCCCAAAAAGAGTAGGGCCCTCCCGTCGTAACGGCGTAATTCCGTCGTTGAGCAGTGAATTTACCTGCGCTGAACCGTTTTAGTGCCGGGTATCTGACGGCGTGTCGACGCCCGCGCCGGCGAACAATTGAGCGATATCGGCGGCATCGAACAGGTAACGCTGGTTGCAGAACTGGCAATCGATCTCGACCTGGCCACCCTGTTCGGCCACCAGCGCCTGCGCATCTTCCAGACCCAGGCTGACCAGCGCATTGCCCGAGCGTTCACGCGAGCAGCTGCAACGGAAGCGCAGGTTCTGCACATCGAACAGGCGCACTTGCTCTTCATGGTAAAGGCGATGCAGCACGGTTTCGTTGTCCAGGCTCAACAACTCATCGGCGGTCAGGGTGCTGGCCAGCGCGGTGATGTGCTGCCAACTGGCGGCGCGTTCTTCTTCGTCCTTCAGGCGATCGGCCGGCAGTTGTTGCAGCAGCATCCCGCGGGCACGGCGGCCGTCGGCGAACAGCTTGAAGCGCGTGCCGACCTGTTGCGACATGACGAAGTAGTTGGTGAAGCAATCGGAAAGGGTTTCGCCATCAAGGTCGACGATGCCCTGGTAGCGCTGCCCAACAGTCGGATCGACAGTCAGCGCCAGAACGCCGTTTGGCATCAGGTCGGCAAGGGTCGCGTCCGCGGCGATCTGCTCGGCGTGGTAACGCGCCAGACCCCGGATATCGCGCTCGCTGGAGCATTCGATCATCAGCAGCGGAATCGGCCCTTCGGAACGCGCCTGCAGAATCAGCAAGCCGTCGAACTTCAACGTGCCGACCAGCAACGAGGCGGCCGCCATCAATTCGCCGAGCAATTGCGCCACCGGCTCCGGGTACGGGTGCTTGGCGAGAACCTCGGCGTAGCTGCGCTCAAGCGCAACCAGTTCGCCGCGCGTGTCGCTGTCATCGAAGATGAAACGTTGGGTGAAATCGGTATCCGCTAGGTCGGTCATAATTTTGGGTATCTGAATGTGGTGACAAAATGGTTACAAGGCGTGAAAATTTGCGCTTCTTGGCACTCTTTTTGGTGCCGACTGCTCTGCCATGGGAGGCATTTTATGAACAATCCGGGTTTGTTCCAATCAAGGTGGAACCTCGGCCGGCTGGTTCTGTGCAACGTAGTGCCATTAGCGCTACTGGCTTTCTGGTTATGGCCTACGGGCAACGCGCTGTGTGTGATATTCGACGAGTGGCTGTTCCGCTCGCTCAATGCACCGCTGGCCAGCAACCCGATATGGCTCCACACCTGGGCAATTGCAAGTCTGCGCCCGTTCGATATCGTTGTCGGGCTGATTCTGCTGGCATTGCTGATCAAGGGCGACTGGGTGTTCAAGGCGATTGATGTGCGTCGCGCATTCTTCGGCTTTTTCTCGATCCTGCTGTTGATGGTGGTGATTCGCGCGCTGTTTTCCAAGTTCGCCGACCACATGGACTGGCAGCACAGCAGCCCGTCGATGGTGCTGGAAGGTGCGGTGCATATCAGCGATTACTTTCCGCACCTGGAAAAAACCTGGGAATTGAAAGATCGTTCCAGCCAGAGCTTCCCGGGCGACCATGCTTCGGTGCTGCTGATCTGGGCGCTGTTCATGGGCGTGTTCAGCCGCACGGTTGGGCAGTTCGTGATCATCTGGGGGCTGGCGTTGCTGTTTATGATGCCGCGCCTGGTGGCCGGCGCGCATTGGGGACAGGACGATTACATCGGTGGCGTACTGCTGGCGGTGTTGGCGTTGGGCTGGGGTTACTACACACCGTTTGCCTACCATGCGGCGAACTTCTGGCTGAAGCTGACGGCACCGATTTTCGCGTTGCTGGGCAAGTTGCCGCTGGTGTCGCGGATGAGTGTGGTGCGTAGCGCCTGATACCGAGCTGTCTTCGGCGAGGGCTGCGCCCTCGATTCGCAAGCAGGCTCGCTCCCAGATTGAAATGCAATCTCCTGTGGGAGCGAGCCTGCTCGCGAAGAGGCCAGCACCAACAACGCGATTATTCGTCGTTACTGCTGCCGCGAAACTTGAACAAATCCCGCCGCTGTTTCTTGCTCGGCTTGCCGTCGGTGCTCACGCCCAACGCGCCCGCCTTGCGCATCGCCGCTGCGGCCTCACGCTTGGCGATACTCACCTCGGTCTCTGCATACAACGTCTGTGCTTCGGGCGCCCCGCGTCGCACAATCGACAACGCCTCGACTTTCACCGTACGCACTTCAAACCCGGTACGAATCTCGAACTCATCGCCAATGCGCGGCTCTTTGCCAGGCTTGCAGCGTTCGCCGCGACAATGCACCTTGCCACTCTCGATCGCCGCTTTGGCCAAGGCGCGGGTCTTATAAAAGCGCGCAGCCCACAGCCACTTGTCGAGACGGACCTTGTCGTCCTCTTCGCTTTTTTGTGCCATTTGAATTCCTCGTTCGGCCAGTAGTCGGAACTGTACTACCGTTTCTGTCAGGCGCAAGAACTCGGCCCTCCAGATAGACTGTGATCTTGGCCGGTTCAGCGGCATGGAGTGATCGAGTGACTAAATTTCCGTCTTCATTAACCTCACCCAAGGCCGGTTGCCAAGGGTGTCAGCAAAGCGAACCACTGGGCTTCGATTTTTCCTTCGCCTATCAACCCATCGTCGATCTGCGCGACCAGTCGGTTTTCGCCCATGAAGCGCTGGTTCGCGGTGTGAAGGGTGAAGGCGCACTGACGGTGTTGAATCAGGTTACAGAAGAAAACCGCTACCGTTTCGACCAACTCTGCCGGACCCGCGCCATCGAAGGCGCGGCCGATCTTAATATGCAGACACACTTGTCGATCAACTTCATGCCCAACGCCGTCTATCGTCCAGAGCTGTGCATTCGCAGTACGCTCGAGGCGGCAAAAAAACACCAGTTCCCTCTCGACCGGCTGATTTTCGAAACCCTGGAAAGCGAGCACGTAGATAACTATCGCCATTTGACCAATATTCTGCGTGAATACCGCGAATTCGGCTTCAAGACCGCCATCGATGATTTCGGTGCCGGTTATTCGGGGCTCAATCTGCTGGCTGATTTCCAACCGGACCTGATCAAACTCGACATGGCGCTGATCCGCGATGTCGATCAAGACCGTGTTCGTCAGGCGATCGTCCGGGGGATTGTCACAATCTGTGCGGAGTTGGACGTTACAGTCATTGCCGAAGGCATTGAAAGCGCCGGTGAACGGGATTTCCTGGCGGACTGTGGAATATTTCTGATGCAGGGCTACTGGTTCGCCAAACCTGCATTCAAAGCGCTGGCCCGGGTTTCGTCTGAGGCATGGGCGCGTTAATCGTTGGTTTTTTAATTGAAGACATTTGACCATTTGACCGTTGTCGGTCTGCGCGAGTGGGTGGCGCTCCCGGATTTGGGAGTCGCGGGCCTGCGGGCGAAGATCGACACCGGTGCCAGTACCTCCAGCCTGCATGCCACCGATATCGAACCGTTTGAACGCGACGGCGAGAAGTGGGTGCGCTTCACGGCGCATCTGGGCACGGTGGTGCAGCTGCGTCACCGCCGCTGCGAAGCGCCGCTGGTGACGCGCAAAACCATTAAAAGCTCCAACGGCCATGCACAGGTGCGCTACGTGATCAGCACCACCCTGGCTCTGGGTGATCGGGTCTGGCGGGTCGAGTTCACCCTCGCCTGCCGCAAGTCCATGCGTTATCGCCTGTTGCTCGGCTCCAAAGCCCTGATCGATGGCCAGTTGGTGGTCAATCCGGGCATCAAATATGTACAAGACAAGCCGGTGTTCCCGGTATCTACCTCCTCCACAGGTGTTGCATGAAGATCGCTGTGCTGTCGCGGAACCCGCGTCTGTATTCCACCCGCCGTCTGGTCGAAGCCGGAACCGAGCGCGGGCATGAAATGGTAGTGATCGATACCTTGCGCGCCTACATGAACATCGCCAGCCACAAGCCGCAGATCCACTATCGCGGCAAACCGCTGGAAGGTTTCGACGCGGTGATTCCGCGGATCGGTGCGTCGGTGACGTTTTATGGCTGCGCGGTGTTGCGCCAGTTCGAAATGATGGGGGTGTTCCCGCTCAACGAATCGGTGGCCATCGCCCGTTCGCGGGACAAGTTGCGTTCGCTGCAACTGCTGTCGCGACGCGGCATCGGTCTGCCAGTCACCGGTTTTGCTCACTCGCCGGACGACATTCCCGACCTGATCGACATGGTCAACGGCGCGCCATTGGTGATCAAGGTGCTGGAAGGCACCCAAGGCATCGGCGTGGTGCTGTGCGAAACCGCGACCGCTGCCGAATCGGTGATCGAGGCCTTCATGGGCCTGAAGCAGAACATCATGGTTCAGGAATACATCAAGGAAGCCGGTGGTGCGGATATCCGTTGTTTCGTGGTCGGCGACAAAGTCATCGCGGCGATGAAGCGTCAGGCCAAGCCGGGTGAATTCCGCTCCAACCTGCATCGCGGCGGCAGCGCCAGCCTGATCAAGATCACCCCGGAAGAACGCATGACTGCATTGCGCGCGGCGAAGGTCATGGGCCTGGCGGTGGCGGGTGTGGACATCCTGCGCTCCAATCACGGGCCGCTGGTGATGGAAGTGAACTCGTCGCCGGGACTGGAAGGGATCGAGACCACCACGGGCAAGAACGTGGCGGGGATCATCATTGAGCACCTTGAGAAGAATGGCGGGCCGAATATGACCCGCACCAAAGGCAAGGGCTAGAGCCAAGAGCAAGAGCCCCTCACCCTAACCCTCTCCCAAAGGGAGAGGGGACTGATTGGGGGATGCTTAAGAGAAACGCCGACCTAATCTAGCAGTGCCGAATCCATAATCGACTTGGAATTTCGGGTCGATGTATGACGCAAAACACCTCGGTCGGCCCCCTCTCCCTCCGGGAGAGGGCTGGGCGGGCGGCGTTCCGATGAGGGGCTGCTGATCTAAACGGCATCCCGCGGCAACATCAACCCCAACGGCAACCTCACCCGTGCTTCCAGCCCACCACCGGACCGATTGCGCAGTTCAACATTGCCACCATGCATCGAAGCAATCCGCTTCACGATCGCCAGACCCAACCCCGTACCCTTCCCGCCCCGGGCACGATCGCCTCGGGTGAACGGGTTGAAAATCGCCTCCAGTTCCGAAGGATCAATCCCCGCGCCGCGGTCCATCACGCTCAGCACCACATACGGCGCACTGACGTCACCGGACACATAAGCCGCGACTTCAACACTCCCGCCCGCATGGTTCAAAGCGTTGCCGATCAGATTGTTCAGCAAGCGCTTCATCGACACCCGACGCAGCGGAAACGGCTGGATCGGCTCCAGACGCAAACGCACTTTCTCTTCGTTCTGGTTGTACGGCGCCGCCACTTCACGCACCAGGTCGCTGAGATCGACCTCTTCCACCGACTCGTCACGACCGTCGCGAATAAACGCGAGGAACTGGTCGAGAATCGCGTCCATGTCTTCGATGTCGCGCACCATGTCGTCGGTCAGGTCGTTGCGATCGCCCATCAGTTCCAGCGACAGGCGCAGCCGGGTCAACGGTGTGCGCAAGTCATGGGACACGCCGGCCAGCATCAACTCGCGCTCGCGGCCGGCCTGCTCGACGTCTTCAGCCATCTGGTTAAAGGCGCGATACACCTCGGTCATTTCGCTCGGTGTGTCGCTGATCGGCAGTCGTACGCTGCGCCCCTGACCGAGTTGCCGCGCGGCATACACCAGACGTTTCAACGGCTGATTGAGCTGACTGACGAAAATCCACGCCGACGCGGTCGACAACAAACCAATGGCAAGAAACCAGCCGAGCACGTTCCAGATTTTCTGGCCGCGCAACGGGTGCGGATACAACGGTACTTTCAGCCAACCATCACCGAGGCTCGGCGCGCGCACCCACAGCGCTGGCGGCGAATGCATGCGCAGGCGCACTTCGGTGTCGGCCCCCAGTTCGGCCTGCATTTGTCGCTGGTAGATTTCGCTGTACGGCCAGTGCTGTTCGCCTTCCGGCACACCGGCGCCCACGACCCGGATCAGGGTGGCGGCATCCGCGATCTTCGCGCGGTTTTCTTCGTCGGCAGCCCAATAGGCGCGCAGCGTCAGGGCGACGCCGTGGCTGTATTGGCGATCCACCAGCACGTCCTCGTTCATCAACAGATAAACCAGGGTCAGCGCCTTGGAAAACAGCACGACGATGAGCACCAGCCAAAGGGTGCGGGAGAAAAAACTTTGGGGGAACCAGACAGGGGTCTTCATCAATAACCGCTACACACTTGCAGGAGCGAGCAATGCTCGCATATTGCGGATTGCGAGTCTGCGGGCCGGGTCATTCAACCCGGGCCCGACAGACCCGCTCCTACAAATCGCCGATCACTTGGTGGCGGCGCCATCCGGTACGAACACGTAGCCCACGCCCCAGACAGTCTGGATGTAGCGCGGCTTGGATGGATCGGGTTCGATCATCCGGCGCAGACGGGAGATCTGCACGTCGATGGAACGCTCGAGGGCATCCCACTCGCGGCCACGGGCCAGGTTCATCAGTTTGTCGCGGGTCAGTGGCTGACGCGCGTTCATCACCAATGCCTTGAGTACCGCAAACTCACCGGTGGTGAGCATGTGCACTTCGTCACCGCGTTTCAATTCGCGGGTGGCCAGCGACAGGACGTAATCACCGAAAGTGACGTTTTCGTCTTCACTGCCCGGGGCGCCCGGCACCGGTGCGGCTTGACGACGCAGAACGGCTTTGACCCGCGCCATCAGTTCATCCGGGTTGAACGGCTTGGCCAGATAATCGTCGGCGCCCAGTTCCAGGCCCTTGATGCGGCTGATCTCATCGCCTTTGGCGGTGAGCATGATGATCGGGATCTGGTTGTTCGCGGCCCGCAGACGGCGGCACGCGGTCAGACCGTCTTCGCCAGGCAACATCAGGTCGAGGACGACCAGATTGAAGACTTCACGCGACAGCAGACGATCCATCTGCTCGGTGTTCGGTACGGTACGGGCGCGGTAGCCCTTGCTGACGAAAAAACGTTCCAGCAGGCTGCTTAGGCCCGGATCGTCGTCAACGATGAGAATTTTTTCGCCTTCAGCAGTTTGTGCAGTGCTGCTCATTGGATGCTCCTTTTAGCTCGGCGCGCATTATGGCGTAGCTGCCGTTATACGCACCGTGTGCATTGTTAGCAGATTTTTCCTTCACTGCCAGAAAACCGGGGTTTATGCCTACAGACTGCGACGCCCCCGAATGACAGAACGCTGGTTATAATGCGCGGCGTTTTGTGCCAGGCAACGTCTGAATCGTTACCGCAGGTGGCAGGCTTTTTTTCCTGCCGAGCGCAGTAATTGTTCGATTTCACGGGTCAATGGGCTGCCTTTTGACCCAGGCAGCGGCCATCTTCACGCCGCTCAACCAGACTCCGGGCCTTTATTTGCGTGCCTGAGAGCCTGCTTTCACAATATGTCAGGTGGTTTTATGGACAGCATCAACAGCCGCATCGCCGAGGAACTCGGTGTACGCCCACAACAGGTCGAAGCGGCCGTCGCGCTACTCGATGAAGGCTCTACCGTTCCCTTCATCGCCCGTTACCGGAAAGAAGTCACCGGCAGCCTCGATGACACCCAGTTGCGTCATCTGGAAGAGCGTCTGCGCTACCTGCGAGAACTCGACGAACGGCGCATCAGCATCCTCGCCAGCATCGAAGAGCAAGGCAAACTCACCCCTGCCCTCGAGCGCGACATCAAACTCGCCGACACCAAGACCCGCCTCGAAGACTTGTACCTGCCGTACAAACAAAAGCGTCGCACCAAGGGCCAGATCGCCCTGGAAGCCGGCCTCGGCGACCTGGCCGACGGCCTGTTCAACGACCCGAACCTGGCCCCGGAAACCGAAGCGGCACGTTTCGTCGATGCCGAAAAAGGCGTGGCCGATGTGAAAGCTGCGCTGGAAGGCGCCAAATACATCCTCATGGAACGTTTCGCCGAAGACGCCAGCCTGCTGGAAAAACTGCGTAACTACCTGAAACAGGAAGCCACTCTCAGCGCCCGCGTCATCGCCGGCAAAGAAGAGGAAGGCGCCAAGTTCCGCGATTACTTCGAACACGACGAACCGCTGAAAAGCATGCCGTCGCACCGCGCGCTCGCCATTTTCCGTGGCCGCAACGAAGGCATCCTCAGCTCTGCGCTGAAAGTCGGCGACGAGCTGCCGGGCACCATGCACCCGTGCGAAGGCATGATCGGCCAGCAATTCAACATCCAGAACCAGAACCGCCCGGCCGACAAATGGCTCGGCGAAGTGGTGCGCTGGACGTGGAAGGTCAAGCTCTACACGCACCTGGAAACCGACCTGCTCGGCGAGCTGCGTGACGGCGCCGAAACCGAAGCGATCAACGTCTTCGCCCACAACCTGCACGACCTGCTGCTGGCCGCACCGGCCGGCCCGCGCGCAACCCTCGGTCTCGACCCGGGCCTGCGTACCGGTTGCAAGGTTGCCGTGGTCGATTCGACCGGCAAGATGCTCGACCACGCCACGGTCTACCCGCACGTGCCACACAACAAGTGGGATCAGACCATCGCCATTCTGGCCGCCCTGTGCGCCAAGCACTCGGTTGACCTGATCGCCATCGGCAACGGCACCGCCAGCCGCGAAACCGACAAACTGGCGATCGAACTGATCAAAAAATATCCAGCGATGAAAATGACCAAGGTCATGGTTTCCGAGGCCGGCGCATCGGTGTACTCGGCGTCGGAACTGGCGGCCAAGGAATTCCCGGACCTCGACGTGTCGATCCGTGGCGCGGTATCGATTGCCCGCCGCTTGCAGGATCCGCTGGCAGAGCTGGTGAAAATCGATCCGAAATCCATTGGTGTCGGCCAGTACCAGCACGACGTTTCACAACTGAAACTGGCGCGTGGTCTGGACGCTGTGGTCGAGGACTGCGTGAACGCCGTCGGCGTTGATGTGAACACCGCTTCGGTGGCGCTGTTGGCACGGATCTCCGGCCTCAACGCGACATTGGCGCAAAACATCGTCGCTCACCGCGACGAGCACGGCGCGTTCAAAACCCGCGCAGCACTGAAGAAAGTCGCACGTCTGGGCGAAAAAACCTTCGAGCAGGCCGCTGGTTTCTTGCGCGTGATGAACGGCGACAACCCACTGGATTCCTCGGCCGTTCACCCGGAAGCCTATCCGCTGGTGCAGCGTATTGCCGCTGAAACCGACCGTGACATCCGCTCGCTGATCGGCGACGCCAGTTTCCTCAAGCGTCTGGATCCGAAGAAATTCACCGACGAAACCTTCGGCCTGCCAACCGTGACCGACATCCTGCAAGAGCTGGAAAAACCGGGCCGCGACCCGCGTCCGGAGTTCAAGACGGCCGAGTTCCAGGAAGGCGTCGAAGATCTGAAAGACCTGCAACTGGGGATGATCCTTGAAGGCGTCGTCACCAACGTGACCGCGTTCGGCGCATTCGTCGACATCGGCGTGCATCAGGACGGTCTGGTGCACATCTCGGCGCTGTCGGAGAAGTTCATCAAGGATCCGCGTGAAGCGGTGAAGGCCGGTGACGTGGTCAAGGTGAAGGTCATGGAAGTCGACATCCCGCGCAAACGCGTCGGCCTGTCGATGCGCATGGGCGACACCCCGGGCGAGAAAATCGACGGCGCGCGTGGTTCGCGTCCCGGCTCGGCGCAACGCCAGCCTTCGAACAACGCACCGCGCAAGGAAACCGCCACCGCCGCACCAGTCAACAACGCAATGGCCTCGCTGTTCGCCAACGCCAAGCAGTTGAAGAAACGTTGATGGAGATTCCGGCCGGGCTCGTCGAGAGCGCGTTTTTCAAGCTGTTGGGCTGCCGCCTGCACAGCCTGGAAACCGGGGTGGCGCAAGTCGCCCTGGTGCTGGAACCGCAACTGCGCAATCGCGGCGGCAAGTTGCACGGCGGCGCGCTGTTCAGTCTGGTCGACATTGCCATGGGGCTGGCTTGTTCCAGCACCCACGGCTTCGATCAGCAGAGCGCGACCATCGAGTGCAAGATCAACTATATCCGCGCCGTTGCCGATGGCGAGGTGCTGTGCACGGCACGGGTTATTCACCCGGGCCGCCGCACGCTGGTGGTCGAAGCCGACGTGATGCAGGGCGACAAACTGGTCGCAAAAGCACAAGGCACGTTCGCTGTCCTGTAGCTTGTGGTCATCAATTTGAGTTAATTTCGGCGCAACGAACCTTGTGGGAGCGAGCTTGCTCGCGAAGGCGGTGTGTCAGGCAACCGAAATGTTGGCTGATAATCCCTCTTCGCGAGCAAGCTCGCTCCCACAGGGATTGTGCAGTTCCTGACTGACCGGCAAATGGCCTGCCGCTACAAAACCAGGCGATAACGCCAGTTTCAACTTCACCCTTGTAGACCGTCCTGCCCACCCCCATATTGGGGCGACTGACGCGTGAAGGAATCCAAATTGAGCGAACTTCTCAACCGCCGCCTGGCTCTGCTCGGCGAGCGCGCTAACCTCTCTCTGCTCGAGCAGTGCCTGCACGGTATCGAACGTGAATGCCTGCGCGTGACCAGCGAAGGTCGCCTGGCGCAAACGCCGCACCCCGAAGCCTTGGGTTCCGCGCTGACCAACGAACAAATCACCACCGACTATTCCGAGTCGCTGCTGGAATTTATCACACCGGCCCTGCCCGACCCGGCTGATACGCTGGCGAGCCTGGACAAGATTCACCGTTTTGCCTACAGCAAACTCGGCAACGAGTACCTGTGGAGTCCATCGATGCCGTGCCCGTTGCCGGCCGAGGAAGACATCCCGATCGCCTATTACGGCACCTCCAACATCGGTCAGCTCAAGTACGTCTATCGCAAGGGCCTGGCCCTGCGCTACGGCAAGACCATGCAGTGCATCGCCGGGATTCACTACAACTTCTCCCTGCCGGAAAAGCTCTGGCCACTGCTGCGCGAGACCGAAGGTTTTGTCGGCACGGATCGCGACTTTCAGTCGTTCTCCTACATCGCACTGATCCGTAATTTCCGCCGCTACAGCTGGCTGTTGATGTACTTGTTCGGTGCGTCGCCTGCACTGGACGCCGGTTTCCTCCGTGGTCGTTCGCATCAACTGGAACAACTCGACCCGGACACCCTGTATCTGCCGTACGCCACCAGCCTGCGCATGAGCGACCTCGGTTACCAGAGCAACGCCCAGGCCGGTCTGACGCCGTGCTACAACGATCTGGCGAGCTACACCGACAGCCTGCGCAAAGCCGTGGCCACGCCGTACGCGCCTTACGTTGAAGTCGGCACGCACAAGGATGGTGAGTGGGTACAGCTCAACACCAACATCCTGCAGATCGAAAACGAGTACTACTCCAACATCCGCCCGAAACGCGTGACCTACACCGGCGAGCGGCCGATTCAGGCGCTGGTCGCCCGAGGCATTCAGTACGTCGAGGTGCGTTGCCTGGACATCAACCCGTTCCTGCCGATGGGCATCGACCTCACCGAGTCGCGTTTCCTCGACGCGTTCCTGCTGTTCTGCGCGCTCAACGACAGCCCGTTGCTGACCAATACCTCGTGCGGCAACGCCACGTCGAACTTCCTCAGCGTGGTCAAGGAAGGTCGGCGTCCGGGTCTGCAATTGCAGCGTGACGGTGAATCGGTGGAGATGAAGACCTGGGCGGCCGAACTGCTCGAGCAAATCGCTCCGCTGGCGGCGTTGCTGGATCAGAGCCATGGCGGCGATGCGCACAGCAAGGCGCTGGACGCGCAACTGGCCAAGGTCAGTGATCCGTCCCTGACACCGTCCGCGCAAGTGTTGGCGGCGATGGCTGAGCACAAGGAAAGCTTTGCGCAGTTCTCGCTGCGTCAGAGTCAGGCGCATGCGGAGTTTTTCCGCAGCGAGCCATTGGCGGCGGATGAGCAGGCGAAGTTTGAGGAGTTGGCGCGTTCGTCGCTGGCTGCGCAGGCTGAGCTGGAGCAGAACGAAGTGGGGGATTTTGATGTGTTTGTCGGGTCGTATCAGGCGAGTATTCTCGCTATCAGCAACTAAAAGCCCCTCACCCTAGCCCTCTCCCGGAGGGAGAGGGGACTGACCGCGCTGTTGATGCGAAGTACGCCGACCTGCAATACCGAGCCGAACTCAGGCCTTGAAAAGCACAGCGATCGGCTCCCTTTCCCCTCGCCCCCTTGGGGGCGGTCCGACGTTTCGGGAGGGCTGGGGTGAGGGGGCAAAGATCTAACGTCGAACGAATAAATCCGAAACGCCCACAAACTCCCCCGCTTAGATTTTTCCGCTCATAAGCTCATTCGAAAAAGTTATTTATTTACCGATTCTTAGATCATTTAGTCTCCTTTCACGCCGACGCTCGGTCGCCTGATATGGAGCTTTTCAATGAAACTGAATTTCCCGCTTCGCCTGCTCGCCGTAGCCTCTCTGGCTGCCGCGAGTTTTCTGGCTCAGGCCGCCGACCTCACCGTCGCCTACCAAACCACCGTTGACCCGGCGAAAGTCGCCCAGGCCGACGGCGCTTACGAAAAAGCCACCCAAGCCGATATCGCCTGGCGCAAGTTCGACAACGGCGCCGACATCATCGCCGCCATCGCTTCCGGTGATGTGCAGATCGGCTACCTCGGTTCGAGCCCCCTGACCGCCGCGATCACCCGCAAGGTTCCGGTGGAAACCTTCCTCATCGCCACGCAGATCGGCGCCGCCGAAGCCCTGGTCGCACGCGACGGTTCCGGCATCAAGACCCCACAAGATCTGATCGGCAAGAAAATCGCCGTGCCGTTCGTGTCCACCGGTCACTACAGCCTGCTCGCGGCGCTGAAGCACTGGAACATCGACCCGTCGAAAGTCACCGTGCTCAACCTCGCGCCGCCAGCGATTATTGCGGCGTGGAAACGCGGTGACATCGACGCCACCTACGTGTGGGATCCGGCACTCGGCGTGGCCAAGGAAAACGGCAAAGTGCTGATCACCTCCGGCGAGCTGGCCAAGTTCGGCGCGCCGACCTTTGATGCGTGGATCGTGCGCAAAGACTTCGCCGAGAAGCACCCGGAAATCGTCACCGCGTTCGCCAAGGTCACCCTCGACGCCTACGCCGATTACCGCAAAGACCCGAAAGCCTGGCTCGCCGACCAATCCAACGTCGACAAGCTGGTGAAACTCTCCGGCGCCAAGGCCAGCGACATTCCGCTGCTGCTGCAAGGCAACGTCTACCCGCTGGCGGCTGACCAGGTCGTCAGCCTCGGCGCGCCGACCACCAAAGCCATCACCGATACCGCCGCGTTCCTCAAGGAGCAAGGCAAGGTCGAAGCCGTTCTGCCGGACTACGCGCCGTACGTCAGCGCCAAATTCATCACCAACTGATCGGGAGTTAACCGCGATGGCCTTGCTACAGCTGGAGCGCATCAGCGCACAGTACCCGGGCAGCCCGACACCGGTGCTGGCGGATATTTCACTGACCCTGGGGCCTCAGCAATTGCTGGTCGCCCTCGGCCCGTCCGGCAGTGGCAAGACTTCGCTGTTGAACCTGATTGCCGGTTTCGTCGAACCGAGCGCCGGGCGCATCACCCTCGACGGCGTGCCGGTCAAAGGCCCGAGCGCCGAGCGGGGCGTAGTGTTCCAGGACGATGCTTTGCTGCCTTGGCAGGACGTGTTGGCCAACATTGCGTTCGGTCTGGAACTGGCCGGTGTCGCCAGGGACAAACGCGAAAAGATCGCCCGCGAAATGCTCGCGCTGGTTGATCTTTCCGGTTTCGAAAGTCGCCGAATCTGGCAACTGTCCGGTGGCCAGAAACAGCGCGTCGGCCTCGCCCGCGCCCTCGCCGCTGACCCGCGTGTATTGCTGATGGACGAACCCTTCGGCGCCCTCGACGCGTTTACCCGCGAACAGATGCAGGAGCTGTTGCTGCAAGTCTGGCAGCGCACCGCCAAGCCGGTGTTCCTGATTACCCACGACATTGAAGAAGCGGTGTTCCTCGCCACCGACCTGATTCTGCTCGCGCCGAATCCGGGGCAGATCGTTGAACGTCTGCAGCTGGATTTTGGTCAGCGTTACGCCGCTGGCGAGTCCGCCCGCGCGATCAAATCCGATCCGCGCTTTATCGAAACCCGCGAACACGTGCTGAGCAAAGTATTCTCGCAACGCACCGCCGGGCAACGGCAGGAGCGCGCATGAGCAGTTACGACGTTTCTTCGGCTGCGGTTAAACCGGTCAGCGCATCGGTGGTGATTCCCGTGCGCCGCAGCCTCAGCACGCGCTGGATCAGCTTGCTGACGCTGTTCGCCTTGTTGGCGATCTGGTGGGCGGTGACTGCCACTGGTTTGATCGAACCACTGTTCTTGCCGCCACCGTCCGCCGTACTGCAAAAAGGTTGGCTACTGGCGACTACCGGTTACATGGATTCGACGTTGTGGCAGCACTTGGGCGCGAGCCTGAGCCGCATCGGTCTGGGCCTCGGTTTTGCGATTCTGACCGCTGTGCCGGTGGGTATCGCCATCGGTGCCAACCGCATCGCCCGTGGCGTGCTCGATCCGCTGATCGAGTTCTACCGCCCGATTCCACCGCTGGCGTATCTGCCACTGATCGTGATCTGGTGCGGCATCGGCGAATTGTCGAAAGTGCTGCTGATTTATCTGGCGATTTTCGCGCCGATTGCCATTGCCACTGCCACCGGTGTGCGCACGGTTGATCCGGCGAAATTGCGTGCTGCGCAGTCGCTGGGCGCGACGCGTTTGCAGCTGATTCGTCATGTAATTTTGCCGAGCGCTCTGCCGGACATTCTCACGGGTGTGCGTATTGGTCTGGGCGTGGGTTGGTCGACCTTGGTTGCGGCGGAACTGATCGCGGCCACTAGCGGTTTGGGTTTTATGGTGCAGTCGGCTGCGCAGTTCCTGGTCACCGACGTGGTGGTGCTGGGGATTCTGGTCATCGCCCTGATCGCCTTCGCCATGGAAATGGGCCTGCGCGCCCTGCAGCGCAAACTGGTGCCATGGCACGGCCAGGCCCATTGATTTTTCAGCACTGACTACCCCGACACATCGCGGCCCAAGAATTGAAGAGAAAGACCATGAGCAGCCTGAACATCACCCCTTTAAGCTCAGCCCTCGGCGCACAAATCAGCGGCGTCGACATCAGCCAGCCATTGAGCCTGGAACACCGCGACGCGATCGAGCAAGCGCTGCTCAAATACCAAGTGCTGTTCTTCCGCAACCAGCCGATCGAGCCGCCGCAACAGGCGCGTTTCGCTGCGTACTTTGGTGACCTGCACATTCACCCGATCTACCCGAACGTGCCGGAACAACCGGAAGTGCTGATCCTCGACACCGCCGTCACCGACGTGCGTGACAATGCGATCTGGCACACCGACGTGACCTTCCTGCCGACCCCGGCGATGGGCGCGGTACTCAGCGCCAAGTTGCTGCCAGAGTTTGGTGGCGATACGTTGTGGGCCAGCGGCATTGCCGCGTATGAAGCGCTGTCGGCGCCGCTGAAAGGCTTGCTCGAAGGGCTGACCGCGACCCACGATTTCACTCGCTCGTTTCCGCTGGAACGCTACGGCAACACGCCAGAAGCATTGGCGCAGTGGGAAGAAGCACGACGCAAGAATCCACCGCTGTCACACCCGGTGATTCGTACGCATCCGGTCAGTGGCCGGCGTTCGTTGTTCGTCAATGAAGGGTTTACGTCGAAGATCAATGAGCTGTCGGAAACCGAAAGCGAGGCGATTCTGAAGTTTTTGTTCGCCCATGCGACGCGGCCGGAATTCACCATTCGCTGGCGTTGGCAGCAGGACGATATTGCGTTCTGGGATAACCGCGTGACCCAGCATTACGCGGTGGATGATTATCGGCCGGCGCGGCGGGTGATGCAGCGGGCGACGGTGTTGGGGGATGTGCCGTTTTTTTAGGATCAAAAGATCGCAGCCTGCGGCAGCTCCTACCTTGATCGTTCCCACGCTCTGCGTGGGAATGCCGCCCGGGACGCTCTGCGTCCCATCTAAAGCCGAACGCGGAGCGTCCGTGGATGCATTCCCACGCGGAGCGTGGGAACGATCAGCTTCGAGAGGCTCACTCCGCCGTCGAAGGCTTCTCCCAAAGATTGATCCCGCCCTCCTGGGCAAACCGGTCGATCTCCGCCAACTCTTCAGCACTGAAGCTCAAATTCTTCAACGCCCCGACGTTCTCGATAATCTGCTCCGGCCGGCTCGCACCAATCAGCGCCGACGTCACCCGTGGATCGCGCAGCGTCCACGCCAGCGCCAGTTGCGCCAGACTCTGACCACGACGCTTGGCGATCTCGTTCAATGCGCGCACGTGAGCAATGTTGGCCTCGGACAAGTGCGAAGCCTGCAACGAACCACCGCCCGGACGATTGACCCGCGCATCCGCCGGCACGCCGTTGAGGTATTTGTCGGTGAGCAGACCTTGCGCCAATGGAGTGAAAGCAATCACGCCCGTGCCGAGTTCATCGGTGGTATCGAGCAGATCTTTTTCCACCCAGCGATTGAGCAGGTTGTACGCCGGTTGATGGATCAGCAGCGGCACTTTCCACTCTTTCAGCAGCGCCGCCATTTCCCGGGTTTTCACCCCGGAGTACGACGAGATGCCGATGTACAACGCCTTGCCCTGCTGCACGGCGGTGGCGAGGGCGCTGGCGGTTTCTTCCAATGGGGTGTCCGGATCGAAGCGGTGCGAATAGAAGATATCCACATAGTCCAGGCCCAGGCGTTGCAGGCTCTGGTCGAGGCTGGCCAGCACGTATTTGCGCGAGCCGCCGCCCTGACCGTAAGGGCCGGGCCACATGTCCCAACCGGCCTTGCTGGAGATGATCAGTTCATCGCGGTATTGCTTGAAGTCTTCACGCAGCAGGCGACCGAAATTGATCTCGGCGCTGCCGTACGGCGGGCCGTAGTTGTTGGCCAGGTCGAAGTGGTTGATGCCCAGGTCGAACGCGGTGCGCAGCAGGGCGCGCTGGGTGTCGATCGGCGTGCTGTCACCGAAGTTGTGCCACAGGCCCAGCGACAGCGCTGGCAACACCAGACCGCTGCGCCCGACGCGGCGGTAAGGGATGGAGTCATAGCGGTTTTCGGCAGCGGTGTAAGTCATCGAATCCTCTCTTGTCTGTCTTGAAATGGGTGTCGACTGCTTCGCGAGCAAGCTCGCTCCCACCTTTGGAATGCATTTCCCTGTGGGAGCGAGCTTGCTCGCGAAGGGTGTTACACAAATCGATTGCCGGGTCGGGACAGGCCAAGGTTCTCGCGCAAGGTCCGGCCCTCATACTCCGTTCTGAACAGCCCGCGCCGTTGCAGTTCCGGGACCACGCCATTGGCGAAGTCCTCGAGCCCGCCCGGCAGGTGCGGTACCAGCACGTTGAAGCCGTCCGCCGCGCCCTGTTCGAACCATTCCTGCAAGCGATCAGCGATCTGCTCCGGCGTACCGACCAGGCTGTAATGCCCGCGCCCGCCGGCAATCTTGCGACCGAGTTCGGCAAGGCTCAGGTTCTCCCGACCCGCCAATTCCGTGAGCAATTTCTGCCGGCTCTGCTGACCGCTTTCGGTCAGCGGCAACTCCGGTAACGGCCCGTCCAGCGGGTACTTCGACAAATCGAAGTTGCCCAGCATACGCCCAAGCAAGGCGACGCCAACCTCGGGTTCGACTAATTGCTGAAACGTTTCACATTTTTCCTGCGCTTGGGCTTCGGTGTCGCCAACCACAACAAAAACACCCGGCATGATTTTCAGCGAATCGGCGCTGCGCCCGTATTTCGCCAAGCGCCCTTTGAGATCAGCGTAGAACGCCTGAGCATTGGCCAGCGAGGTCTGCGCGGTGAACACCACTTCAGCCGTCTGCGCCGCCAATTCGCGCCCGGTCTCGGAGGATCCGGCCTGGACGATCACCGGTTGCCCCTGCGGCGAGCGCGCAACGTTCAGCGGGCCTTTGACCCGGAAGTGCTCGCCGACGTGGTTCAGCACGTGCAGTTTCGCAGGGTCGTAATACGCCCCACTGGCCTTATCGCGAAGGAAGGCATCGTCCTCCCAGCTGTCCCAAAGCCCGGTGACCACCTGATGAAACTCGCGCGCACGACTGTAGCGTTCGGCGTGGCCGATATGTTCGTCTCGACCAAAATTCAGCGCCTCGGAAGCATTGTCCGAGGTCACCAGATTCCACCCCGCGCGGCCACCCGACAGGTGATCGAGCGAAGCAAATTTGCGCGCCACGTGATACGGCTCGTTGTAACTGGTGGTCGCCGTGGCGATCAGGCCGATGTGCTCGGTTACTGCACTCAGTGCCGAGAGCAACGTCAACGGTTCAAAGTGATCGGAACGCGCCATGCGACTGGCGATGTCCTGAGTTGGCGCGGCGACGCTGTCGGCGACAAACAACGCATCAAATTTTGCCGCCTCGGCGATCTGCGCCAGCCGCTTGTAATGAGCGAAATCCAGTCCCGCATTCGCCGGCACATCCGCATGACGCCACGCCGCCACATGGTGCCCGGTGGCCATGAGAAACGCGCCGAGTTTCAACTGTCTGCTCATCTCAGAAATCCTTGCGCAATTGCACACCGAAATAGCGCTCGTCATCCCGTGGCACGGCGCGATAAATGTAATTTCCACCGCTGGCAAGCAACGGCGAATAGGATTTGTCGGTGAGGTTCTTGCCCAGCAGCGCCACTCGCCAACCATTGCTGTAATCGGCCAGCGCGACACTGGCATTCCACAGACCGTAGGCACCCTGCTTGGTGTCGACGTTCTGGCTGATGTCGTACTGCACTTCGCTCTGCCAGCTGTAGTCGGTGCCGAGTTCGATATCCAGACCGTTATCCAGCGGGATCGTGTAGTCGGCGCGCACGTAGCTTTTCCAGTCCGGGCTGAACGGCAGCGGTTTGCCGTTGACGTTGCACGACGCCGCCGCGCCCGCCGGGCAGGCGAATTCGTCGATGCGGGCGCGGGTGTAGGCCAGCGCGCCGGACAGTTTCAATTGCTGGGTGGCCTGCAACGCGTAATCGAGCTCGACGCCTTCGGTGCTGACGCTGCCGGCATTGATCAGCCGCGTCACAACCTGGCCTGCGACGGTGTCGAAGAAGTTCGCCTGATAGTTGTCGTAGTCGCTGTGGAACACCGCGAGATTGGTGGTCAGGCGATTGTTCCAGGAAGTGGCTTTGATGCCCGCTTCCCAGGTGTTCGAGGTCTCGGGTTTCAGCGCTTCGGTGTCGCGCGGCTGCATGTTGAAGAACACGTTGTAGGCCGGGCCTTTGTAGCCGCGCGAATACGTCAGATAAGTGGTGACCGTATCGCTCAGGTCGTATTGCACACCGAGGCGGCCGGACCAGCCGTCTTCGTCCACGGAACCGGAGCTGCTGGTCGCCGGTTGAATGCCGCTGACCGTGGTCGCCGAAGTCGAGACGCGGCGGTGATCGTATTCGAGATCATCGTGGGTGTAGCGCAGGCCGGCGATGCCGCGAAAGTCGGACGTGAAGTTCAGTGTGCTCTCGCCGAACACGGCGTAACTGTCGCTGGTGGTGCTGTAATTGGCGACGCCACGGTCGGTGCGGGTGGTCGTTGTCAGCGTGCGCTGATAGGTCTCATCGTCCTTGCCGTGCATGTAGAACAGGCCGCCGACGTATTCGAGAAACTCGCCCTTCGGCGAGGCCAGACGCAGCTCTTGCGAGTATTGATCGAAGGCCAGATCGCCCTTGTCGGCGGTGCCGGGGAACGCTGCCGTCACCGTACCGAGACGGTCACCGTCCTGATACTGCGTGTTGTCCCAACCACGCCACGCGGTGATCGATGTCAGGGTGTAATCGCCCAATTGCCAGTCGAGCTGGCCGGACAGACCTTTGTTGATGTCCTCGACGTGTGAGCGAGTGTCGGTGTTGATGTCGCGGTTATGGTTGCTCGCATTGACCGGACTCAGCGCGTTGGCGAAGGCCGGCGTCAGCGACTTGCTGACCACGCCGTTGGGGCCGTCGTCGTGGGACTGCATGTAGTCGGCAATCAGGGTGAACGTGACGTCGTCATTCGGCGTGAATTCGAGTTTGCCGCGCACTCCGCGATGGTTGTAGCCGTTGACCTCCTGACCGTTGTGCTGGTTGTCGACGTTACCGTCGTAGCTGCCAAACAGCGTGCTGATCGAGCCTTTCAACGTCTCCGGAATCAGGCTGCCGCCGATGCCGAAACGGGTGCGGCTTTCGTTGCCGCTGTAGTACGACTGATCGATGTAACCGTGGGTCTCGGCGGTCGGCGCCTTACTGGTGATGTTGAGTACACCGGCCGAGGCGTTTTTGCCAAACAGTGTGCCCTGTGGGCCGCGCAATACTTCGACGCGCTCCAGATCCAGCAGATCGAGCGTGGACTGCCCCGGACGCGCATAGACCACGCCATCGATCACCGTCGCCACAGTCGGCTCGACGCCCGGCGAGGTGGAAATCGTGCCGACGCCGCGCACGAACAACGAGGTGTCTTTGTTCGACGCGCCAGTGCGGAAATTCAGCGACGGCACTTGCTGAACGATGCTTGCCACGCCGTTGCGGTTATCGCGCTCCAGCTGTTCGCCGTCGATCACCGAGACCGCGACCGGCACTTTTTGCAGCGACTCTTCACGACGCGTAGCAGTGACGGTCACCGATTTGAGCGTCGGCTCCTGATCACTGCTCACGGCAGCGAATGCATTGGGCAACGGCAGCGCCGCCAAACCCGTGAATAACCAGCCGGCGGCGCGAATCGATTGCGCCAGTGTGTGTGTCGCCCCAGGAATATTGTGCATGCTTTGCCCGCTCGAAATTGGCCCTGATCCGCTGCCGTTCTACGACGACAGCGCCTGAATCGGTGTCTTGGGCATTCGCTCGAGCGAGTAGCAGACAGCGCGCTTTGTTAGCGCTAACATCGCCAGTATTGGCAAGCCGCACATAGAGCGTCCAATACTGAAAAATTACTTTTATATGCGATTTGGTTTTTAAGAAGGATCAACCCTTGAGCGAAGAAAAACCGCGCAAACGCCGTGGCGCCGGACGCGTGACCCTGAATGCGGTGGCACGTGAGGCCGGGGTCTCGGCGATCACCGTGTCGCGCTATTTCAATCAGCCCGAGCAGGTGTCGCCCGAGCGTCGCGAGCGGATTGCGGCGGTGGTCGCTGAGTTGGGCTATGTACCGAATCTGGTGGCCGGCGGGCTGGCCTCGGCGCGGGGGAAAATCGTCGGCATGGTGATCCCGAACATCTCCGGGCCGATCTTCGCCAATACCATCCAAGGCTTCAGCGACACGCTTAGCCGGCATGGCTATCAGCTGTTGCTGGCATCGAGTTACTTCAGCACCGAGCAGGAAGAAAACGCCGTGCGCGCGTTTCTTGGCTGGGCGCCGGCAGCGCTGGTGCTGACCAGTCACTTTCACAGTGCGGGTACGGAAAAGATGATCGCCGAGGCGGATATTCCGGTGATCGAAACGTGGGATTACCAACCGGATCGGGAGCCGATGCAGATCGGTTTTTCGCATTTTGAAGTGGGCGTGGTGGCGGCGAAGTATCTGTTGGGAAAAGGCTACCGGCGCATTGCCTTCGTGCAGAACAGTGCTGCGGGCGACTTCAGCGCACTTGAACGCCGCGACGGTTACGCGGCGACCTTACGGGAGTCCGGCCTGGAGCCGTGGGTCTTTGCCCCCGACGCTGATCGCGCGCCCTTCGAGGCCGGCAAACAAGCGATGGACGCGCTGATGAACGCCTCACCGCGCCCCGACGCGATCATCTTCGCCAACGACAACCTCGCCGCCGGTGGCCTGCTCGCCGGGCAACGCGCAGGCCTGAAAATCCCCGATGACTGCGCCGTTCTGGGCTTCGGTGATTACCCCTTCGCCGAGATGCTCCTGCCCAGCCTGAGCACGATCAAACCACCGGCGCTGGAGATCGGCGTACTGGCCGCCACCCGCGTACTGGAAAGCCTTGGGGTATTGCCTAGCGACGAGGTGCAGCGGCTGAATCTGCTGCAGTGCCAAGTCATCGAACGCGAAAGCACCTGACTTCGCTATACCGACAGTTCGCGCAAGGCGGCCGCCGCGAGGAACCCGGAACGCGATCGATAGCGCTGGTCACGGCGGACTGACTGGTCAATACGCTCAAGCAACTGCTCCGGCAGCGTGGCGTTGAACCGCACTGACTTGCCGAAATACGGGGTGATATCAAAATCGACCACTCCCCAGATCCCTCCGGCGTAATCCGGGTTATCGAGATGCGCATCAATGTCCCGCACTTGCGGTAACGGCGCGCTGTCGGCGACCAAACCCTCATAGTGAAGCGCCAATGCTTCCTGAGTATTTTCAAATGCCTCAGCGACCGTAGTGCCTGCGGAGAAGCAACCCGGGACATCCGGGATGATCACTCCGTAGTCTGAGTCGGTATCCTTGTGCAGAACGACCGGGAATTTCATATGAGTGAGTCCTTCCTCTGACAGGCCCATAAACCGGCCTTCGGTTCCAATAACGGGCCTCATTTCAAGCCCGCCTGTTTCAAGATGCTGTTGATCGTGCCCTTGGGCAGATCCGAATCAGGGTGCTTGATCGTCACCCTTCCTGGCTTGTGCGGATGCTTGTATTGGTGGTGGCTGCCTTTCACCGCCACCAGATACCAACCATCGTCTTCGATCATCCTGATCATTTCCCGACTGCGCATTTCCTTCGCCCTGTTCGACAGCTAGAGCTATTTACTCTAGAGGGCGCAGGGGCCTTTTATACACACACTACACACTTGGATAAATACTAGCTCACTGGAACAGCACTTGGTTGTGGGATAGATCAACGGCAGGCGCGGGCAAGCAAGCAAAACATTCCGCCGCCCGAACTCTTTGTAACAGTCGCAAAATGTGTCCCACAAAAAAGCCCGATGTGGAGTGGCGGACGCTGGATTGGCTATGCTCTAAAGGACAACGAGGTGGCCCTATCGCGGGCAAGCCCGCTCCCACAGGTTTCTGTGTTGGATACAAAATCTGTGAACGACGCAAAACCCTGTGGGAGCGGGCTTGCCCGCGATGGCGGTCGATCAAGCAGCGCATATCCCGCAGGCACACCTATGCACACCGCCATCATCATTTTCTTCGGCCTGGTCCTGCTCGCGCTGATGCTGTACATCGGCGAGCGCATCGGCTTCAGCCGCCAGACCATGGCCTACGGCTTCGCCACCCTATGGCTGGCGTTGACGGTGATCAATGGCGCGGTGGGGGTGGTGCATGCCGGCCAGTCCGTGGGATCGGAAATAGCCATTGGCAGTGCGGTATTCGGCGTGCCGATGGCGGCGATGGTGTTGTTCATGGTGCTGAGCGCCGAGTCCTGAACGAACCCGGCGCGCAGCTCCCGATCAACGCACCAGATGCAAGAACTGCATATGCCGTTCGTACTGGTCGAGGATGTCGTTGATGATCTGCTCTTTGGTGTAGCCGACCAGATCGTAGTCCTGACTGCCCTCGCTCAAATGCACTTCGGCGCGGTAGTAGCGGCGGTTGTTGAGTTGCTTGGAACCCATGCCGCCACGCGCGAACGACGGCGTGAAGTAGCCGCGCATTTGCACCTGATAGATGAACGGATGCGCATCACCATGGCCGATTTCGAGGCTGACGCTGTCATTCGCCGGATCCGGCTGCGTGACCACGTTCAAGCCTTTCTCGACGAACACCGCCGTCACTTCTTCAATCGCCGGGCGCACCGTGGTGTCCATGAAACGGTACACCTCGTCACGCGACGGGAAGTGCACAGCCTGGCTCAGACGCTGTCGCCAGCCCCCCGTGCCGCGCCGTGAACCGGAGACCGGTGCCAGCGAATGCAACTGCGCGATCTGCTTCTGCGACTCCAGATAGAACGCCTTGTGCAGGCCCCACATCATCAACAGCAGAATCAGCGAGAACGGCAACGAGGTCAGCACCACCGCTGACTTCAGCGCATCAATGCTGCCGGAGAACAGCAGTGCGCTGGTGATCAGCGCGGTCATGGCGCCCCAGAACACCCGCAGCCATTTCGGCCCGTCTTCGTCCGGGTTGCCACCCTTGGCCGACAAGGTCGAGAGCACCACGGTGCCGGAGTCGGCGGAGGTGACGAAGAACACGAAGCTGATGAACACCGTCACGGCAATGACGGTTTTGCTCCATGGGTAGGTTTCCAGCAGCAGGTAAATGCTCATCGACGGGTTGTCGAGGGCCGACATGCCCAGCGCGCTCATGCCGTGGTTGAGTACCTGATCGATGGCACTGTTGCCGAAGATCGACATCCACGCGAGGGTGAAACCGAGCGGAATCAGCAGCACGCCGAAGACGAATTCGCGGATAGTCCGGCCACGGGAAATCCGTGCGATGAACAGGCCCACGAACGGCGACCATGCAATCCACCAGGCCCAGTAAAACACCGTCCAGCCGCCGAGCCAGTCGCTCGGTTTGTCGTAGGCGTAGAGGTCGAAACTCTTCATCGGCAGGGCGCCGAGGTAGTCGCCGATGTTCTGGATCAAGGTGTTGAGCAGATGCTGGGTAGGCCCGGCGAACAACACGAACAGCAGCAGCGCGCAGGCCAGCAGCATGTTGATGTCGGACATCACCCGCACGCCTTTATCGACACCGGAGACGGCAACAATGATCGCCGCGCCCATCATCAGCGTGATCAGGCCGACCTGAATCCACTGGGTGTGCGCGATGCCGAACAGATAATCGAGACCGGAGTTGAGGTGCAGCACCCCAAAGCCCATGTCGGCACCCAGACCGAACACCGTGGCGATGATCCCGAAGCCGTCCACCGCGTAACCGATCGGACCGTTGATGCGTTTGCCGATCAGCGGATACAGCGCCGAGCGCAAGGCCAGCGGCAGGTTGTGGCGATAGGCGAAGTACGCCAGCGCCATGCCGACGAAGGCGAACACGCCCCAGCCATGCAGGCCCCAGTGCAGAAACAGAATCTGCATGGCCTGACGTGCCGCATCCGCCGTGCCCGCCTCGCCTTGCGGCGGTTGCAACATGTGGGTCAGCGGTTCCGAGACGCAGAAAAAGAACAGCGTGATGCTGATCCCGGCGGCGAACAGCATGCCGGCCCAGGACAGGTAACTGAATTCGGGCTCGTCGTGGTCGGCACCGAGTTTTATCTTGCCGTAGCCGGATAAGGCGGTGACCACCACGAAGACCAGATACAGGGTCATCGCGAGCATGTAGTACCAGCCGACCGTGTTGGCCGCCCAGTTTTGCGCTTCCAGCAGCCAGGCGCCGGCCTGTTCAGGCATGGCGATGACAACGAGACCAAACAGCAGAATGACCGTCGCGGCGAAGTAGAACACCGGCGGATTCATGCGCACCAGACCGCTGGCGGGGGTAGACGATGCACTCATGAAACGTGCACCTCGAGGGGTTGAAACGTGGCTGAAATGATCGGACTCAGCAAAGGCAAGCCTCCTGTTGTGAGCGGGCAGCGAACCACCGGTTTAACTTGAATGAACGTTCAAGTTAAACATGGATGGGGTAGTAAGGACTAATCGCAGGGCTAGGCGGTAGTTTTCCTACGCTAGCTCAAGGATGGGTATGACGCGGGTTTGAGGGGATTCGTTCACTGGAGAATTGGCTGAAGGCCATTATCTCGATTTGCCTGAAAACCATTCGCGAGCAAGCTCGCTCCCACATTTGAAATGCATTCCATTGTGGGAGCGAGCTTGCTCGCGAAGAGGTCAGCAGCCGCGAAGCAAATTCAGAGGCCTACTTCTGCGTCCCGTCATCATGCTGCAAATTCGCCTGAGTCAAATTGCACCCCGCCGGCACACTCCTCGTCAGCCACACATTGCCGCCAATGGTCGAGCCCTTGCCAATGGTGATTCGCCCCAGAATCGTCGCCCCGGCATAAATCACCACATCATCTTCCACGATCGGATGGCGCGGATGGCCCTTCTGCAACTGCCCGTCTTCATCCGCGGGGAAGCGCTTGGCGCCCAACGTCACGGCCTGATAAATCCGCACACGCTCGCCAATGATCGCCGTCTCACCAATCACCACCCCCGTCCCATGATCGATAAAGAAGCTACGGCCGATCTGCGCGCCCGGATGAATGTCGATGCCGGTCGCCGAATGAGCGATTTCCGCGCTGATCCGTGCCAGCAACGGCAAACCGGCGCGATACAAATGATGCGCGAGACGATGGTGAATTACCGCCAGGATCCCTGGATAGCACAGCAGCACTTCGTCGACGCTGCGGGCCGCCGGGTCACCGTGATAAGCGGCCAGCACATCGGTGTCGAGCAGCGTGCGCAGGCCCGGTAAAGCCAGGGCAAAATCCTGCACGATCTGGATCGCGCGGGCCTCGACTTCGGTGTCAGCCTGCGCGCTGTGGCGGGCGACGTAACGCAGCTCCAGACGGGTCTGCGCCAGCAAGGCATTCAGCGCCACATCAAGGGTGTGGCCGACGTAGAAATCTTCACTCTCTTCACGCAGATCCACCGGCCCCAGACGCATCGGGAACAGCGCACCACACAGCGCTTCAAGAATTTCCGCCATCGCTGCCCGCGACGGCAACTCGCGACCACCCTGCTCGCCGGACGCCCGGCCGTTCTGTGCCCGCCACTGATCCCGCGCGCTGCGCAGTTGACTGACGATGGTCTGCAATTGCCAATGGCTGGAACGCTCGCTCACGGTAAAGACTCCTCACGGGCGGCCGGACTGTCTGGCCGCGTCAACGGCGCCTACTCTACGGCATGCTCACGAAGGCGAATTAAGAACCGATAGTGCTGGGCTCAGTCGATTTGGCTATAAGCGATTGGCGGTTGCCCCTGCAAAAACGCGTGCCTATAGTCCTTTCATCTTTCTCCGCCAGTACGGAATCATGATCAAACAACAGCTGGACCGCTTTAACCGCCTCGACCTGCTCGGCCACCCGACGCCGCTGGAAAAACTCGAACGCCTGTCCACCTGGCTCGGCCGCGAGGTGTACATCAAGCGCGATGACCTGACGCCGCTGGCCATGGGCGGCAACAAATTGCGCAAACTCGAATACCTCGCCGCCGACGCTTTGGTGCAAGGCGCCGACACGCTGATCACCGCCGGCGCGCTGCAATCGAACCACGTTCGCCAGACCGCCGCACTCGCCGCCAAACTCGGCCTGGGTTGTGTGGCGCTGCTGGAAAATCCGTTGGGCACCGACGACAGCGATTACACCGGCAACGGCAACCGCCTGCTGCTGGATCTGTTCGACACCAAAGTCGAACTGGTCGACAACCTCGACAACGCCGACGAACAACTCGCTGCCCTCGCCGTGCGTTTGCGCAGCAACGGCAAGAAGCCGTATCTGGTGCCGATTGGTGGTTCCAATGCACTCGGTGCATTGGGCTATGTACGTGCCGGTCTGGAACTGGCCGAGCAGATCAAGGACACCGGGCTGGATTTTGCCGCTGTGGTTCTGGCCTCGGGCAGCGCCGGCACGCACAGTGGTTTGGCCTTGGCGTTGAGCGAAGTGTTGCCACAATTGCCGGTCATCGGCGTGACGGTTTCGCGCAGTGAAGAAGATCAGCGGCCGAAGGTTGAGGGCCTGGCTGAGCGCACGGCGGAGTTGCTCGGCATCAAGCTGCCGGACAGTTTCAAGGTTGAGTTGTGGGACGAGTATTTCGGCCCGCGTTATGGCGAACCGAATGCCGGGACACTGGCGGCGGTGAAGTTGCTGGCGAGTCAGGAAGCGGTGTTGCTCGATCCGGTGTACACCGGCAAGGCCATGGCTGGGTTACTCGATGGCATCGGCCGTCAGCGCTTCGATGAGGGCCCGATCATTTTCCTGCACACCGGTGGGGCGCCGGCGCTATTTGCCTACAAGGATTTCCTCTGACTGATCGTTCCCACGCTCTGCGTGGGAATGCAGCCCGGGACGCTCCGCGTCCCCTTGAGCGCTGGAACGCGGAGCGTCCCTAGAGGCATTCCCACGCAAAGCGTGGGAACGATCCTCATATACCAATTAAGAATAACATTTCAATTATTAAGTATTTTCAAGTCTAAAGCAGACATCTTATAGTCTCGCCGCAGGCGAATTTCGCGCAAGACGCATAAGCTGCTTTAAGGCAGGATAGCGCTGTCGTCGAAATCATAAATTCGCCAACTTTCCTTAAGCGTCTTCCATAAGAAAACACAGGGGCTCGTCATGAATTTTTCCGCACTACGTCGCAATCTGCTGGTGGGTTCGCTGGGTCTTGCGCTAAGCGCCGGTCTGATCGGCCAGGCAGTGGCCGGTGAGCAGCTGCAACAGATCAAGGACAAGGGCGTTATCAACGTCGGCCTGGAAGGCACTTACCCACCATTCAGCTTCGTTGATGCCGACGGCAAGCTGTCCGGTTTCGAAGTCGAACTCTCCGAAGCGCTGGCGCAGAAACTCGGCGTCAAAGCCAAGATTCAGCCGACCAAGTGGGATGGCATCCTCGCCGCGCTGGAATCCAAGCGTCTGGACGTTGTCGTCAACCAGGTGACCATCTCCGACGAGCGCAAAAAGAAGTATGACTTCTCCGAGCCGTACACCGTTTCCGGGATTCAGGCACTGGTGCTCAAGAGCAAAGAAGCCGCGCTGAACATCAAGACCGCCGCTGATCTGTCCGGCAAAAAAGTCGGTGTCGGCCTGGGCACCAACTACGAACAGTGGGTCCGCGCCAACGTGCCGGGTGCCGACGTACGTACCTACGACGATGATCCGACCAAGTTCGCTGACCTGAACAACGGCCGCACCGACGCCATCTTGATCGACCGTCTGGCTGCACTTGAATACGCCAAGAAAGCCCCGAAAACCGTCGCCGCCGGTGAAGCCTTCTCCCGTCAGGAATCCGGTATCGCCGTGCGCAAAGGCGAGCCTGAACTGCTGGCAGCCCTGAACAAGGCCCTCGAAGAACTGCGTGCCGACGGCACCCTGGCGAAGCTGTCCACGAAGTACTTCAACGCTGACGTCACGAAATAATGGAAGAAGCTTTCCAACTCGCACTGGACTCCGCGCCCTTTCTGCTCAAGGGCGCGTATTACACGGTAGTCCTCAGCCTCGGCGGGATGTTCTTCGGCTTGCTGCTGGGTTTCGGCCTGGCGTTGATGCGCCTGTCGCGCTTCAAATCGGTGAGCTGGCTGGCACGCATCTACGTGTCGTTCTTTCGTGGCACGCCGCTGCTGGTGCAGCTGTTCGTGATCTATTACGGCTTGCCGCAATTGGGCCTCGAACTGGATCCACTGCCAGCGGCAATGATCGGCTTCTCGCTGAACATGGCCGCTTACGCCTGTGAAATTCTGCGCGCCGCGATCAGTTCGATCGAGCGTGGCCAGTGGGAAGCCGCTGCGAGTATTGGCATGACCCGCGCGCAAACCTTGCGCCGGGCCATCCTGCCGCAAGCGATGCGCACGGCGTTGCCGCCACTGGGCAACAGCTTCATTTCGCTGGTCAAGGACACGGCACTGGCCGCCACCATTCAGGTGCCGGAACTGTTCCGCCAGGCGCAGTTGATTACCGCCCGGACTTTCGAAGTCTTCACCATGTATCTTGCCGCCGCGCTGATCTACTGGATTCTGGCCACGGTGCTTTCGCACTTCCAGAACAAGTTGGAAGAGCGGGTCAATCGGCACGACCAGGAGTCCTGACCCCATGATTGTCGTGGAAAAACTGACCAAGCAATTCAAGGGTCAGGTCGTGCTCAACGGCATCGACCTTGAGGTCAAGGAAGGCGAAGTCGTCGCGATCATCGGCCCCAGCGGTTCGGGGAAAACGACGTTCCTGCGCTGCCTGAATTTCCTTGAACAACCCACCAGTGGCCGGATCAAGGTCGGCGATATCGAAATCGATACCAGTCGCCCGCTGAACCAGCAGCAAAGCCTGGTGCGCAATCTGCGCCAGCATGTGGGCTTCGTGTTCCAGAACTTCAATCTGTTCCCCCATCGCACTGCCTTGGAGAACGTCATCGAAGGCCCGATCGTGGTCAAGAAGATGCCGCGTGAAGAAGCGGTGGCCCTGGGTAAAAAGCTCTTGGCCAAGGTCGGCCTCGCTGGCAAGGAGGACGCTTATCCGCGTCGTCTCTCGGGTGGCCAGCAACAGCGCGTGGCGATTGCTCGAGCGCTGGCAATGGAGCCGGAAGTGATTCTGTTCGACGAGCCAACCTCGGCTCTCGATCCGGAACTGGTCGGCGAAGTATTGGCGACCATCCGAGGCCTGGCCGAGGAGAATCGCACCATGGTGATTGTCACTCACGAAATGGCTTTCGCCCGCGACGTCGCCAACCGCGTGGTGTTTTTCGACAAGGGCGTGATCGTGGAACAAGGCGAGGCCAAAGCGCTGTTTGCCCATCCGAAAGAACAACGCACTCAGCAATTTCTCAGTAAATTCCTCAATCACGCCTGAAACTTTCAGCGCTAATCGCAAACTTCCAAGGATGGAAGTTGCACCCTAACTTCAATACTCCTCTTGCCCCCACTGCAATTTATTCTGCGCAGTACATCCAGCTGTTCTGCAATTGCTATCGCGCACCTTGAATCTGCCGCTTCCCGTCCGACAGGGTTCGAATCAACCCACATCCAAACCGGCAAAAAACCCCGAGTTCTGTGGCCGAATTCATCATAGAGCCTAGGCATAAGGCCTCAACGATGTAGGAGTGTTCTGATTAACTTGTAATTCACGGATTAACTAAATCCGTCTATTGACACCCCTTCGCGCACACTCTTATCTAGTCGTCAAACGGCACCCGTTAGTTAAATTAACGCGCATTGAACCTGGATAAAAACTCACAGTTTTATTGCCCGCTAATTGACGTTTTTCATTCTTTCGGAAACGGACTTCGCTGCAAGACTTCAAGGAGAGAAACCGATGACCCGCACTTCGCACAACGCCGATCTGGCCGCCCCGACGCTGGCGCCAGGGCAACAAACCGGCATCAATCTGGCAGCCGCCGCACACCTGCTGGTCAACGTACCGCCCTACCCGGACATGGATTGCGGAGACCTGATCGAACTGTTCTGGAACAAATGCTATGTCGCCTCGCGGGTGCTGGCCGCCGAAGATGTCGGCGCCACGGTCAGCCTGCGGGTTCCGGAGAGTTTCATCGCCAGCGGCACTGCACGCATTCACTATCGGCTGATGCAAGTCGGCCAAGGTGCGGCGACCTCGGCGGCGACTCGCGTCGAGGTCAAACTCGACTGCCCCGGCGGCCAGCCTGCCGCCCTGTGCGGGGACGAAAATCAACAACTGGCACCGGTGACGCTCCCCGACAGCATTCGCCGCCAGGGGGTGAATCCGAATCAGATCAAACGCGGCGTGCCGTTGACCATCGAGCCGTATGCGAGCATGGCCGAAGACGACGCCATCACCTTGCGCTGGGGTGATGTGCGCATGGATCTGGCGCCGATCACGGCCGCGGATGTCGGGCTGCCGATTCAGGTCTGGGTGCCACCGGCGATCATCGTTGAAGCCGGAGAAGATCTGCGCCTCGACGTCACTTATTGCATCATCGACCGGGTCGGTAACAACTCACGCTGGGCGCCACCGCGCACGCTGAAGATCGGCTGCGTAAACCCTTATCTGAAAGTCCCGCTGAAACCTGAACTCAAAGCCGCCGAATCCCGCAATCAATGATTCAGTTCCCTGTGGCGAGGGAGCTTGCTCCCGCTCGGCTGCGCAGCAGTCGCAAAACCTGACACGACCATAGAACTGATAAATCTCGGGGTGCAGGTTTCGGGGGCGCTTCGCACCCCGGCGGGAGCAAGCTCCCTCCCCACAGGATCACTCCAGCCATAAAAATTTGTTAACCAAACCGACCACACCCCCTTCTATGCATATTCCTAAAAGTTAGTTTATTTAATATTTATACACGCTTAGGGTATATGAACCGGACCACCGGACATTCTTTCGTTCGCCGCACTTTTGCGGCGTTTTTCATGAGATGTGAGGTAGGTAGTATGGTCCGGAACACAATCACCCCAGTGCAGATCGCCAGGGCATTGCGTGCAGCCAAGGAGCGGCACTGATGTCCAGTCTGGCAGACGCAAACGTCCAGTCGGATCTGGACATCGCCCCACTGTTGTTGCCCGCGCAAGTCTTGCGCAACGACGCCCAAGCCATCAAGGCCGCCCATGAGCTGGCGCAAGTCGCCCGCGTGCAGGCCGCCAAACGCGATCGTCAGCGCAAGTTGCCGTGGTCGGAAATCGAACAGTTCACCCGCAGCGGTTTAGGCAGCATCGCCATCCCGCGCGAATACGGTGGCCCGCAGGTTTCGTTCGTCACATTGGCCGAGGTTTTCGCGATCATTTCCGCCGCCGACCCGGCGCTCGGACAAATCCCGCAGAACCAGTTCGGCATCATCAATCTGGTGCTCGGCAGCGCCACCGAGGAGCAGAAAAAGCAGCTGCTCCAGAGTGTTCTGGAAGGCTGGCGCATCGGCAACGCCGGCCCGGAACGCGGCACCAAAAATACCCTGGAGCTGAAAGCGCGGATCACCGCCGAGGGCGACGATTACGTGATCAACGGCCAGAAGTTCTACTCCACCGGCGCGCTGTTTGCGCACTGGGTCGCGGTGAAAGCGCTCAACGATGACGGCAAGCAAGTACTGGCCTTCGTCCGTCGCGGCACACCGGGATTGCGCATCGTTGATGACTGGTCGGGTTTCGGTCAGCGCACCACCGCCAGCGGCACGATTCTGTTGAACAACGTGCGCGTCGAATCGAGTCTGGTCGTCGACAACTGGAAGATCAACGAAACCCCGAACACTCAAGGCGCGGTGTCGCAGCTGATTCAGGCAGCGATCGACGCCGGCATCGCCCGTGGCGCCATCGACGACGCCATCGATTTCGTCAAAACCCGCGCACGGCCATGGATCGACGCCAAGGTTGATCGCGCCAGCGATGACCTCTACGTGATCGCCGATATCGGCAAACTGAAAATCGAACTGCACGCCGCCGAAGCGCTGCTGCGCAAGGCCGGGCAAGTGCTTGATCAAGTCCACGCTGCGCCGCTCACCGCCGAATCCGCTGCGCGTGCGTCGATCGCCGTGGCCGAAGCGAAAGTGCTGACCACCGAGATCTCCTTGCTCGCCAGCGAGAAGCTTTTCGAACTGGCGGGCAGCCGCGCGACCCTCGCTGAATTCAACCTCGACCGCCACTGGCGCAACGCTCGGGTGCACACGTTGCACGACCCGGTGCGCTGGAAATATCACGCGGTTGGCGCCTATCGCCTCAACGGCACTCTACCGGCTCGCCATTCCTGGATCTGAGACGACCGCACACTTTCTCAAGTGCAATGGAGAAACCTATGACTTTTTCCCATCACGTCGCGGTCATCACCAGCGATGAGCAAGCCCTGATCGTCGCCAGCGACCTGGCCGAAGACTTCAAACGCGACAGCGCCCTGCGCGACCGCGAACGTCGCCTGCCACTGCCGGAACTCGACGTATTTTCCCGCTCGGGCCTGTGGGGCATCAGCGTGCCCAAGGAATACGGCGGCGCTGGCGTGTCCAACGTGACCCTGGCCAAAGTCATCGCCCTGATCGCGCAGGCGGACGGTTCGCTGGGGCAGATTCCGCAGAACCATTTCTACGCACTGGAAGTATTGCGGGTGAATGGCAGCCACCAGCAGAAACAACGGTTGTACACCGAAGTGCTGGCCGGCCAACGTTTCGGCAATGCGCTGGCGGAACTGGGCACGAAAACCGCCCATGACCGCGTCACCAGCCTCAAGCGCGACGGTGATGGCTATCGCATCAACGGTCGCAAGTTCTATTCGACCGGGGCGATTTACGCCCAGCGTATTCCGACTTCCGTGGTCGATGAAAACGGCGTGCAGCAACTGGCCTTCGTCCCGCGTGACAGCCAAGGTCTGAGCGTGATCGACGACTGGAGCGGCTTCGGCCAACGTACCACTGGCAGCGGTTCGGTGGTTTTCGAAGACGTGTATGTCGCCGCCGAAGACGTGATTCCGTTCCAAAGCGCCTTCGAACGCCCGACCACTGTCGGCCCGTTGGCACAGATCCTTCACGCCGCCATCGACACCGGCATCGCCCGCGCCGCTTACGAAGACGCGCTGCACTTTGTGCGCAGCAAGACCCGGCCGTGGATCGATTCGGGCAACGACAAAGCCACCGAAGATCCACTGACACTGAAGAGCTTCGGCCACTTGAGCATTCGTCTGCACGCCACCGAAGCCTTGCTTGAGCGCGCTGGCGAATTCCTCGACGCAGCGCAAGCCGAAAGCAACGCAGACACCGTCGCTGCGGCTTCGATTGCCGTCGCCGAGGCCCGCGCGATCAGCACCGAAATTTCCCTCGCCGCCGGCAGCACGCTGTTCGAACTGGCGGGCAGCCAGGCGACGTTGATCGAACACGGCCTCGACCGCCACTGGCGCAACGCCCGCGTGCATACGCTGCACGATCCGGTGCGCTGGAAGTATCACGCAGTGGGCAATTACTACCTCAACGATGAAAACCCTCCTTTGCGAGGGACGATCTGATGAGCGCGGCGAAAAAGAAAATCCTGCTCAACGCGTTCAACATGAACTGCATCGGCCACATCAACCATGGCCTGTGGACGCATCCGCGCGACACATCCACGCGCTACAACACAATCGAATACTGGACGGAACTGGCGCAGTTGCTTGAGCGCGGGCTATTCGATGGATTGTTCATTGCCGACATCGTCGGCGTGTACGACGTCTACCAAAATTCGATTGATGTGCCGCTGAAAGAGTCGATCCAGCTACCGGTCAACGATCCGTTGCTGCTGGTCTCGGCGATGGCCGCCGTGACCAAAAACCTCGGCTTCGGCCTCACCGCCAACCTGACTTACGAGCCGCCGTATCTGTTCGCCCGACGCATGTCCACGCTCGATCATCTGAGCCGTGGTCGCGTCGGCTGGAACATCGTCACCGGTTACCTGGACAGCGCCGCGAAAGCCATGGGCCTCAACGAGCAAGTCGAACACGACCGTCGCTATGACCAGGCCGACGAATACCTGGAGGTGCTCTACAAACTCTGGGAAGGCAGTTGGGAAAACGGCGCGGTGCTCAATGACCGCGAGCGACGGATCTACGCGCAGCCGGAGAAAGTGCACAAGGTCGAGCACAAGGGCGAGTTCTATCAGGTCGAGGGTTATCACCTCTGCGAGCCGTCACCGCAGCGCACGCCGGTACTGTTTCAGGCCGGCAGCTCCGATCGCGGTTTGCTGTTCGCCGGGCGTCACGCCGAATGCGTGTTCATCAGCGGCCAGAACAAACCGTCGACCAGGGTTCAGGTCGACAAGGTGCGCGCCAGCGCGGTTGAAGCGGGGCGCAATCCTGAGGACATCAAAGTATTCATGGGCCTCAACGTCATCGTCGGCGCGACTGAAGAAGCGGCATGGGCCAAGCACGCCGAGTACCTCAGCTACGCCAGCGCCGAAGCTGGCGTCGCGCATTTTTCCGCCTCGACCGGCATCGATTTTTCCCAGTACGAGATCGACGAACCGATCCAGTACGTGAAGAGCAACGCGATCCAGTCGGCGACCAAGAACCTGCAGAACAACGACTGGACCCGCCGCAAACTGCTCGAGCAACACGCCCTCGGTGGCCGCTATATCACCGTGGTCGGCTCGCCGGAGCAAGTGGCGGACGAGCTGGAATCGTGGATCGCCGAGACCGGCCTCGATGGTTTCAATTTGACCCGGATTGTTACCCCGGAGAGCTATGTCGATTTTATCGAGCTGGTGATTCCGGAGTTGCAGCGGCGCGGGTCGTACAAGACCGCGTATGACAGCGGCAGCCTGCGCGAGAAGCTGTTTCACGGTGAGGCGCACCTACCGGAGCAACACACCGGCTCTTCGTACCGACGCTAAGAGCATCGCTGGCAAGCCAGCTCCCACAAGGTTCTGTGGCGTTCACAAAACCTGTGGGAGCTGGCTTGCCAGCGATGAGGCCGCAACAGACACCACAAACCTTATGCACTGACTGGAAAACCCACCATGACCCAGAAAACCCTGTCCCACCCAGTCAAAGCACTGGCCCTGGCCCTCGGCCTGTTCAGCTCGGCCGTTTTCGCCGCCGACGCACCGCTGAAAATCGGCACCACCGCCGCCTTCGCCATCCCGCTGGAAGCCGCCGTTGAAGAGGCCTCCAAACAAGGTCTGAAAGTCGAGCTGGTGGAGTTCACCGACTGGATCGCGCCGAACGTCAGCCTCGCCGCCGGCGACATTGATGTGAATTACTTCCAGCACATCCCGTTCCTCGAGAACGCCAAAGCCGCGTCCGGTTTTGATCTGGTGCCGTTCGCGCCGGGGATCATCAACAACGTCGGCCTCTACTCGAAAAAATACAAAAGCTTCGATGAGCTGCCAGAAGGCGCCAGCGTCGCCATCGCCAATGACCCGATCAACAGCGGGCGCGGTCTGCAACTGCTGGCCAAGGCCGGTTTGATCACCCTGAAACCGGGCGTCGGCTACAAGGCTACCGAAGACGATATCGTCGCCAACCCGAAGAAAATAAAAATCCTCCAAGTCGAAGCCGTGCAACTGGTACGCGCTTATGACGATGCCGATCTGGTTCAGGGCTATCCGGCCTACATTCGTCTGGCGAAGACTTTCGATGCCGGCTCGGCGTTGCTGTTCGACGGCCTCGACCACAAGGAATACGTGATCCAGTTCGTCATTCAGCCGAAGAGCAAAACCGATCCGCGCCTGATCAAATTCGTCGACATCTACCAGCACTCGCCGGTGGTTCGCGCCGCGCTGGATAAGGCCCACGGCAGGCTGTATCAAGCCGGTTGGGAAAGCTGAGCATGACGGCCGCGATCCAACGGCGACTGGCGATTCCAGAGCCCCACAATGCTGAAAAAACCGAGCTGCACCCTGAGTTGAATCGCGCCCACGTACGCTTCATCGGTCTGGGCAAAACCTACAACGGCCGGCAAGGCCCGGTCGCCGCGTTGCAGGGTATTGATCTGGCGATTTCGCGCGGTGAAGTGTTCGGCATCATCGGCCGCAGCGGCGCCGGCAAGTCGTCGCTGATTCGCACGATCAATCGTCTGGAACAGCCGACCTCGGGGCGGGTGTTGATCGATCAGGTCGACATTGGCGAGTTCAATGAGGACCGTCTGGTAGCGCTGCGCCGACGTATCGGCATGATCTTCCAGCACTTCAATCTGATGTCGGCCAAGACCGTGTGGCAGAACGTCGAGTTGCCGCTGAAGGTGGCGGGTGTGCCGAAAGAGCAGCGCGACAAAAAAGTCCGCGAACTGCTCGAACTGGTCGGTCTGCAAAGCAAGCACAAGGCTTATCCGGCGCAGCTTTCCGGCGGGCAGAAACAACGCGTCGGCATCGCCCGCGCATTGGTGCATGACCCCGACATTCTGCTCTGCGACGAAGCGACTTCGGCGCTCGATCCGGAAACCACGCAATCGATTCTTGGCTTGCTGCGTGAGATCAACCAACGCCTGGGCCTGACCATCGTATTGATTACCCATGAGATGGCCGTGATCCGCGAAATCTGCGACCGCGTGGTGGTGCTCGAACACGGGCAAGTGGTCGAGCAAGGCCCGGTCTGGGAAGTGTTCGGCGACCCGCAGCACGAGGTCAGCCAGACCTTGCTCGCGCCGCTGCAACACGCGTTGCCGGAAGAATTGCAGAGCCGCTTGCACGTGCAAGCGCCCTCTTCCGACGCCGCGGTGGTGCTGCGTTTGCAGTTCACTGGCAGTGCCAGCGACGAACCGGATCTGGCGGCACTTTTTAGCGCGCTCGGTGGCCGGGTGAAGCTGCTTCAGGGCGGTGTAGAACGGATTCAGGGGCATGCGCTGGGGCAACTGCTGCTCGCCGTCAGCGGCTCAGCGTTCAGCGCCGAGCAATTGCGTGAGCGCGCCGCGCAATGGGCGCAACGAGTAGAGGTATTGGGTTATGTGGTTTGATCGCTTGCTGCAAGGCTTTATCGACACCTTCCTGATGGTCGGCGTGTCGTCGCTGATCGCCCTGCTGGTGGGGATTCCCATGGCGGTAATCCTCGTCACCAGCGACAAGGGCGGAATCTACGAAGCGCCGGTGTTGAACCGAGCCTTGGGCGCCTTCGTGAACCTGTTCCGCTCGATCCCGTTTCTGATTCTGATGGTCGCGCTGATTCCGTTCACCCGCTTGATTGTCGGCACCACCTACGGTGTCTGGGCCGCTGTCGTTCCGCTGACGATTGCGGCGACGCCGTTCTTTGCGCGGATTGCCGAGGTGAGTTTGCGTGAGGTGGATCATGGTCTGATCGAGGCTGCGCAAGCGATGGGTTGCCGGCGTTGGCACATTGTCTGGCATGTGTTGCTGCCAGAGGCGCTGCCGGGAATTGTCGGCGGTTTCACCATTACGCTGGTGACGATGATCAACTCATCGGCCATGGCCGGAGCGATTGGCGCCGGTGGTTTGGGCGACATCGCCTATCGCTACGGCTATCAGCGCTTTGACAGCCAGATCATGCTGACAGTGATTGTGTTGCTGGTGGCGTTGGTGGCGGTGATTCAATTGGGTGGGGATCGGTTGGCGCGGGGCCTCAACAAGCGCTGAAGCGAGATCAAAATATCGCAGTCAGTGGCAGCCCCGGCCCGTTTTTCCCTGTCTCCTCCAGGTTCTTCGGAGGAGATCGGAAGTGCGAGCATGGAGTTGCCGCAGGCAATGTCGAATAGTCCCAGGGCTCAACTGTGAACCAGGTTCGCCAGCAACTCGGCAGCGGCGACTCGTGCCCGATGCAGACGCTGCAAGTCATCCGCCGCACAAATGATGCTGTCCGCGTTTCTCGCAGCCATTTGCGCCCTCACTGCCGGGCTTGCATTGAACAGGAACAGCGCCGTTTCGATGTCGTGAATCCCTGCAACGCCGGAGTGCTCGCGCACACCGGCAATGAAGTTGGTGTAAGTCATGCCAAAGGCTTGCAGGTAATCCAGCGTGAGCCGACCTTGCATGATCACCTCGGATACCCCGCGCCACGACGAGTCGTACACGGGTAAAGAACGTTTCAGCGAACGTTGCGCCTTGTCATTCAGATAAAAGAAATCCCGCAGGCTTGGCCCGATACTTTTGAAGCGGCTGATCCGCGCCGTGTGCAAAAATTCATGACCCAAAAGAATGCTGAGTCTGTCTTTCTCCAGGTGAGTCAAGTTGATGAAAACCCGCCCGTGGAAATCATCAAGGTTGACCCAGCCCTGGCGCGACTTGCTATTGGATTGCACGCCAATGATCTTGCTTTCGCCCCATGCGCCTTGATATTCGGCGGCCAGGGCCTGGCCTCGCGTCAACGCCTCGATAAATCGGGGTTTGACCGTCGCATGCGCGCTGCCAAAGTAGCTCGCCAGCAGCGTATCGATATCGGTGTAGTTCGCCCGGAGGGCTGCTTGCGCATCCGCATAGATGCGCTCTACGGCCTGTATTTCCGAGCGCACGAGGGCGGCTTCAGTGGCCGGAAACTGCTTCAAGCCGCGCGCAATCACAACGTCGCCGGCGGCCATCGCGGTTTCGAATCGGTCGTTCAGCCCCTCATGGACAGCGGTGGGCGCATGGTTCTCGGCATTCTGTCGGTCAGCGTCTGCCGGATCGTCTATAGCGGCCAGTGGACGCTCACGTGAAGTGATCGCGGCGTCGGGCGGATTCATAGTGAGTCCGTTGCGGATATCGGCAAGGGGCACCAGGGGTGCGGGTTTCCAGGTCAAGGTTGCGCGGTCGAGTATCAGTAGCGGACCCGGGGCCAATTCTGTCGCCAGGTGGGCCCGGCAGGTCGCCGTCCCGGAAATCTTGCGCACCAGCACTACGCCACCCTGCTCAAGATTGACGAAATAACGCCCTTTGTAGGTCCGGTAACCGTCGCTGTCCACCGCTGCCGACGCGGGCAACCCGTTGAGCAGGTAACGCTCCATCGACAGCACATCGGAGTTGGACGACTTGAGCTGATCGGCTCGATGGTTGTCGCTGACGAGGTGATTGAAGTGCACGGCTGCCGTAGCGATGACCGCTGACTCGCCTGCAACCGTAAGGTGTGGAACCTTGGCCGGCGGCCCGTCGTCAGCGGAGGTTGCAGCGGGGCGTAACCGCGGCGGTTGGGCTTGTGCAACCGTGCGCCCGGGCACAGTGGGGGTGCCGGGTTTGCGAACAGTGACCATGAACAATTCCTTTGATGGGTGAGTGCCCCTGGAAAAAATCAGGGCAGACAGCGCGACAGTCGTCTATCGCGCAGGCGTCATTTCAATCGAATACCCATCAGCGGGTGCGGTACATGTATATGGCATGCAGGCGTTGTTTTTGTGCTGCCTCAATGCGACAGGCACGGCTGAAAGCTTTCCTCGTTCAAGGGCGAAAGCGCTTATAGTCAGGCCATCTTCCCTCGCCCATGCAGCCCGACCATGAAGCAGACCCCCACCGATCTCGAACAGATCACCGCCACCACCCTCGGCCACTACAACTCAGTGGCCGAAGATTTTCGTGAAGGCACTCGCGATCACGATGTCAGCCAGAACATCGATGCGTTGCTGCGGCATATTCACGGTCCAGCGCCCTTCACGATTCTGGATTTCGGCTGCGGTCCGGGCCGGGATTTGCAGACGTTCACGCGCCTGGGCCACGTTGCGGTCGGGCTCGATGGCTCGCAGGAATTTGCGCGCATGGCGCGTGAGGACAGTGGCTGTGAGGTGTTGCAGCAGGACTTTCTGAAGCTTGATCTGCCGGCAGAACGCTTCGACGGGATCTTTGCCAATGCGGTGTTGTTTCATGTGCCGTTGCAGGAATTGCCACGGGTGCTCGGGCAGTTGTATGGCACGTTGAAACCGGGTGGCGTGTTGTTCAGTTCCAATCCGCGTGGGGATAATCGTGAGGGCTGGAACGGGCCACGTTATGGCTCGTATCACGATCTGGCAGCGTGGCAAGGGTTGTTGACGGCGGCGGGGTTTGTCGAGCTGGAGCATTACTTCCGGCCGGCGGGGCTGCCGCGAGAGCAGCAGCCTTGGTTGGCCAGCGTCTGGCGCAAGCGTTGAGTCAGAAAAAACCCTCATCGGAACGCCGCCCGCCCAGCCCTCTCCCGGAGGTAGAGGGAGCCGATTGGGGGATATTCAAGAAGTACGCCGACCGGATCTAACGTCGCTGAATCCATAATCGACCCGATCGTTCAGGTCGATGGACAGCATCAGACGCCTCGGTCAGTCCCCTCTCCCCCCGGGAGAGGGTTAGGGTGAGGGCCGTTGTTGACTTGATCCTTTTTCGGTTCGCGAATCTTGTACCAGGCCACATACAGCGCCGGCAGGAACAACAGCGTCAACAACGTCGCCACGACAATCCCGCCAATCATCGCGTAGGCCATTGGCCCCCAGAACACTTCCCGGGCGATCGGGATCATGCCCATGCTCGCCGCGGCAGCGGTCAGCAGGATCGGCCGGCGCCGGTGTTCGGTTGCCTCCACCACTGCATCCCACGGCGCATAGCCCTTCTTCTCGAACTCGTCGATCTGCGTCACCAGAATCACCGAGTTACGGATGATGATGCCGATCAGCGCGAGAATCCCCAGAATCGCCACGAAACCCATTGGCGTACCGGTCGGCACCAGCGCCAGGACCACGCCGATCAGCCCCAGCGGCGCGACACTGGCGACGAGGAACATCTTCTGCACGCTGTGCAACTGGATCATCAGGAAGGTCGCCATCAAAAACAGCATCAATGGCAGAACCTTGGCAATCGGCCCTTGGGCCTTGCCGCTCTCCTCGACCGTACCGCCGGTGGCGACTTTGTAGCCGACCGGCAGTTTTTCGGCGAAGGCATCAATCGACGGCTTGAGGATTTTCACCAGATCGGTCGGCTGGATCTCGTCGCGCACCGACGCCTTGATGGTAATGGTCGGCAAACGATCGCGACGCCACACCAGCGGCTGCTCCAGTTCATAACGCACAGTGGCGAACGCCAATAGCGGAATCGACGTGCCGCTCGGCGTGACGATCTGCAGGTTCTGCAGAGTCTCCGGCGTGCCACGTTCGGAATCCACCGCGCGGCCGACCACGTTGATCAGGTAGATATCGTCATCGACCTGGGTCAACGGCGAGCCACTGACGATGCTGTTCATCAGCTTCGCCACGTCTTCGGAGGACAGCCCGAGTTGGCGCGCCTTGTCTTGCGCGATATCGATGCGCAGGACTTTGCCCGGCTCGTTCCAGTCGTAAATGATCTCGCCGATGTGCGAGTTCTTGTCCAGTTCGGTAGCGAGGTCGATGGCGTGTTTGCGCACTTGATCGATGTCCTTGCCGCTGACCCGGTACTGGATCGGACGTCCCACCGGCGGGCCCATTTCCAGTGCCTGCACGTAGCTGCCGATACCGACGAACTCTTTGCGCAAGCGCTCACGCAGCCTTTCACTCAGCGCCTCGCGGGACTCGAAGTCTTTACTGACGATCACCAGTTGCGCGTAGTACGGGTTCTGCAATTGCTGGTCGAGCGGCAGGTAGAAACGGATCGCGCCCTGACCGATGTAGGTACTCCAGCGCACGATGTCCGGGTCGCCCTTGAGCGTCGCTTCGAGCTTGTCGACGGCTTTGCGGGTTTCATCGATCGAGGCGTTTTGCGGCAGGTTCAGGTCGACCAGAATTTCCGGGCGATCCGAGGACGGGAAGAACTGGTTCTGCACGAAGCGCATGCAAAACACCGCCAGCACGAACAGCAGCACGGTAATGCCAATCGCCCACCAACGGTTGCGCATCGCCCACAGCAGCCCGCCATTGAACGCGCGACCGATGCGCCCCGGCTCGGCTTCATGGGGTTTCACGTTGGCACTGAGGATGTGCACACCGATCACCGGGGCGAAGAACACCGCCACCACCCACGACACCAGCATTGCCACGGCGATTACCGCGAACAGGGTGAAGGTGTACTCACCGGCGGAGCTGGCATTGAGGCCAATCGGCACGAAACCGGCCACCGTCACCAGCGTACCGGTGAGCATCGGGAACGCCGTCGAGGTGTAGGCGAACGTCGCCGCCTGCTCGCGGGTTTCGCCCATTTCCAGGCGCGTGACCATCATCTCCACGGTGATCATCGCGTCGTCGACCAACAGGCCAAGGGCGATGATCAGTGCGCCGAGGGAAATCCGCTGCATGGTGATGCCGCTGTATTCCATGAACACAAAGACCATCGCCAGCACCAACGGAATCGAGCAGGCCACCACCAGACCGGCGCGCACGCCAAGGCTGATGAAGCTCACCACCAGCACGATGATCACTGCTTCGAACAGCGCGCTGGTAAAGCCGCCGACGGCCTCTTCCACCACCACCGCCTGATCGGACACCGTGTGCACGCCAACGCCGACCGGCAAGTCCGCCGTCAGTTGGTCGATGCGCGCGTGCAAGGCCTTACCGAACTCCTGGACGTTGCCGCCCTTCTGCATGGCAATTGCCAGGCCAATGGCCGGTTTGCCATCGAAGCGGAATTCCGGGGTGGCCGGATCGACATAACCACGACTGATCTCGGCAATATCGGCCAGACGATAGAAGCGGTCATTGAGCTTGAGATTGACCTCGGCCAGATCCTTCTCCGAGGCGAACTGCCCCGAGGTGCGCACGGAAATTCGCTCCGGTCCGGCCTCGATCACACCCGCCGGGGTCACGGCGTTCTGTGATTGCAGGCTTTCCACCACTTGGCGCTGGTCGATGCCCAGCGCGGCGAGTTTGCGCGTGGAGAAGTTCAGGTAAATCACTTCGTCCTGCTGGCCGACCATTTCGATCTTGCCCAGCCCCGGCACGTTACGGATCTCGGCGCGCGCCTGCTCGACGTAATCGCGTAACTGGCGCATGGTCAGGCCATCAGCAGTAAACGCATACACCGAACCGAATACATCACCGAACTCGTCGTTGAATCCCGGCCCCTGAATCCCTTGGGGAAACTGCCCGCGAATGTCGTCGATCTTCTTGCGCACCTGATACCAGATTTCCGGGATGTCCTTGGCACTGGTGGTGTCGCGCAGGTACACGTACACCGTCGATTCACCGGGGCGCGTATAACTTTTCACGTAATCGAGCGAATCGAGTTCTTCGAGTTTTTTCTCGATGCGGTCGGTGACCTGCTTAAGGGTTTCTTCCTGGGTCGCGCCCGGCCATTTGGTCTGGATCACCATGGTTTTGATGGTGAAGGACGGGTCTTCCTCTCGGCCCAGATTAAAGTACGAAAACACGCCCATCAGCAACGCAACGAACATCAGATACCAGACGAAAGACTGATGTTTGAGGGCCCATTCGGAGAGGTTGAAAGAGCCTTTCATTGACTGTCCTCGTCAAGTTTTACCGATTGTCCGGGTTTGAGACTGTTGACGCCGGCGCTGACCACACGCTCGCCGTTCTTCACGCCACCCGCCAGTACGACGCTGTTGTCGGTACGGCTGATGACCGTGACATCGCGGGGGCTGACGGTTTTGTTTTGCGTATCGATTACCCAGATTCGCGGTTTGCCATCGACCTCCTGCAACGCCGTGGCAGGCAATTCGATGCGCGGTTTGATCGCCGAACTCAAGGTCACGCTGATTGCCGTGCCGAGGCGAAAGCCGTCCGGCGTGTCGGCCAGGGTCAGGCGCGCCCGTCGTGTGCGCGTAGCGCTTTGCGCCTGCGGCTCGATTTCGCGGATGACCGCTGTGGTGTTGATGCTCGGATCGAGTTGCGCGGCCACCGAGAACACCACGTCGCTGGGGATTTGATCGACCAGGGTATCGGGCAGATCGATCACCGCTTCCTTGATGTCCGGTTGCGCCAGCGTCACTACTTGCTGGCCGGCCGTAACGACCTGTCCGGCCTCGGCGTTCCACGCGGTGACCACGGCGCGGTGGTCGGAGCGCAGCTCGGTGTAGCCGAGTTGATCCTTGCTCTGGTTGACCGCCGCACGCGCCTGATCCAGCGAGGCCTGGGTGGTTTTCAGATCGGTGGTGGCGATGTCCAGTTGTGCCTGTGCACCGACGCCGCGATCAAACAAAGCCTGCTGGCGGCGCGCGTTGGCTTGCGCGTTGATCAGTTGCGCCTGGACCTTGGCCAGATCGCCCTGGGCCGAGCGCAACTGGTTTTGCTGATCGGACGGGTCGAGGGTGGCGAGCAGCGTGCCCTTCTCTACCTCGGCGCCGACATCGACGTTACGGCTGGCAATACGGCCACCGACGCGGAAACCGGTGTTGCTCTCGTAACGCGCCTGAATGCTGCCGGCAAAGCGCCCGAGGTTTTCCTCGTTCAACGCTTCGACCTTGACTGACAGCACCGGGCGCACCGGCTCCGGTGGCGGCTCTTTCTTCGAGCAGGCGGCCAACAACACGGCAACGGGTAACAGCCACAAAGACTTCATGGCTGTGCTCCCGGTTGCAGATCCTTGTAGGTGTTTTCGGCAATCTCGACTTTCATCCCCGGGTGCAACAATTGCCCGCCAGCGACGATGACTTTCTCGCCACCCTTGAGGCCTTCGCTGATGATGACTTTGCCGGTCAGGTAACGACCGACCGTGACGGTGTGCAGTTGCGCCTCGCCCTTGTCGTCGACCATCCACACTGCCGGATCGCTGATGTTCTTGGTCAGCGCCGACCACGGCAGCTCAACCGCTGATTTGCCCGAGCCTTTGGCCGTGGCACTGACCACCGAACCGAGCTGCATGCCCGGCGGCAGTTTGTCGAGGGTGACTTTGACTTGCACGGTGCCGGACTGCGCCGACACCGCCGGGGTGACTTCGCGCACGGTGCCGGTGGTTTTGATTTCGGGGTTGTCGAGCAGGCTGACGGTGATCTTGTTATCCGTGGGGCGCTCGGCGAGCAACGATTCATAAACGTTGAACACCGCATCGCGGTCGCCATCGCGGGCCAGACTAAAAATCGGCGCGGTGGCCTGCACCACTTGACCGACTTCGGCCTGACGCTCAGTGATAACGCCCGGCGCGTCAGCGATCAGTGAGGTGTAACTGAGTTGATCCTTGGCATTGGCCAGTTGCGCTTGCGCCGCGCTCAAGGCGCTCTGGCTGCTGCGCAACGCGGCTTGGGCGGAATCGTATTCGCTCTGGCTGGTGTAGCCCTTGGGCAACAGTTTTTGCTGACGCACGAAGGCCGCCGCACTTTGTTTCACCCGGGCTTGTTCGGCGACGACCTGGGCCTGGGCCGAGTCGACGTTGGTCTGCAAATCCTTGGGGTCGAGTTTGGCCAGCACTTGCTTGGCGGTGACGCGGTCACCGACGTCGACCATACGCTGGATGATCTTGCCGCCGACGCGGAACGACAATTCGGTCTGCACGCGCGCCTGCACGTCACCGGTCAATGTCACCGAAGCCGCGTAATCCGCGGGTTTGACTTCCTGTACAAAGACCCTTGGCAAGTATTCCTGCGCGGGTTTCTTGTCGCCGCAAGCGGTCAGCAAGGCCATGGCACTGAGGGCCACCACCACTTTCAATCCGGGACCCGCCATGCAGACTCCTTGGCATTTTTCGAGACTATCGGGACGATACGACTTCAGAGCTTAGAACAGGGTTCCCGGCTTGCACGTTGGTCTTATGAAGAAAAAGCCTGGCACGCCGCTAACGGTTATCCTGTTGGCTGTCAGCCGCACCTGAAAAAGGACGTCCATGCTCAACACTCTGGCAGTGGCCAATTACCGTTCGATCAACAAACTGGTGATCCCGCTGGGCCGGCTGAACCTGATCACCGGCCCCAACGGCAGCGGCAAATCCAACCTCTACCGGGCCTTGCGCCTGTTGGCGGAAACCGCGCAGGGCGGCGTGGTCAATGCGCTGGCCCGTGAGGGTGGGCTGGATTCGACCTTCTGGGCCGGGCCGGAAACCCTCAGTCGGCGCATGCGCAACGGCGAAGTGCCCATTCAGTCGACGGTGCGCCAAGGTGTGAAGCGCCTGCGTCTGGGATTTGCCGGGGAGGATTTCAGTTACTCGATCAGCCTCGGCCTGCCCGATTCCAACGGGCATTTCATGCTGCCCGAACATTCGCACCCCATACCCTCGCGCTTCAGCCTCGACCCGCAGATCAAGCGCGAATGCATCTGGGCCGGCCCGCATTACCGGCCCGCCAGCCTGTTGGTGGATCGTGACGGGCCGATGATCCGCGTACGCGCCGAGCGTAAATGGGATGTGCTGGCACAGCACACGCCGAATTTCGACAGCCTGTTCGATCAGGTCGGCAGCCTGCGCAGCTCGCCGGAAGTGTTTCAGATGCGCGAGTTCATTCGCCGCTGGCGCTTCTACGATCACTTTCGCAGCGATGCCGACGCGCCGGTGCGTCAACCGCAACTGGGCACGCGCACGCCGGTGCTGCATCACGACGGTCGGGATCTGGCGGCGGCGTTGCAGACCATCATCGAGATTGGTGATGGCGACGCGATGCGTGCGGCAATTACCGATGCGTTTCCGGGTGCACGCGTGCATATCGAAGCGCAGGCCGGTGGACGCTTTGCCATCGAGTTTTATCAGGAAGGCTTGTTGCGGCCGTTGTCGGCGGCGGAGTTGTCGGACGGCACGTTGCGCTATCTGCTGCTGGTCGCGGCGTTACTGACGCCACGGCCACCGTCATTGATGGTACTGAACGAGCCGGAAACCAGTCTGCATCCGGATCTAATGCCGGCGTTGGCACGGTTGATCATTCGTGCGTCTGAGCAGTGTCAGGTGTGGGTGGTGTCGCATGCGCGGCGGTTGATTTCGGCGTTGCAGGAAGATCCGGAATGCAATTGCATCGTTTTGGAGAAGACACTGGGGCAGACCGGGATTGTCGGGCAGCGGGTGCTGGATGAGCCGGCGTGGCATTGGCCGGATTGAGTGCTTCGGTCAAAAGCCCCTCACCCTAACCCTCTCCCAGAGGGAGAGGGGACTGACCGAATTGGTCTTTCGAGTTACGCCGACATGAAAGTCTCGAGTTGAACTCAGGTTTTGAAAAGCCCAAAGATCGGCTCCCTCTCCTTCGGGAGAGGGCTGGGGTGAGGGGCAGGCCTCACCACCGACTCAACAGACAATCACCCCTGCCACTTGCCCCCTTCGACAATCACGCTCTCAGGCTTGGTGTCATCGCTCAGTTCCTTACGCACATATTGGTCATACAGCTTGAGCAGATACTTCTCCTCACCCAGCTTGGCCAGCTCGGTATTCACCCAGTCACGCAACTCGATATTGCCCTTCTTCACCGCCGGCGCAATCGGCGCTTCGGCACCGAGCTTTTCATCAAGCACGCGATAGCCCGGGTTCTGCTTGGCCCAGCTGAACAGCACCAGATTGTCCTGTGCATAAGCATCGCCACGCCCATTGGCCAAGGCTTGCAGCGACTCGGAGTTTTTCTCGAACTTCAGCAGTTTCCAGTCCGGGTGATTCTTGGTCAGCCAGATATCGGCAGTCGTGCCCGTGGTGACGATGGTGGTGCGGGTCGCCAGATCATCGAGGGTTTTCACCGGGCTGCTTTGCGGCACCAGTGCCTGCACCGCAACCTTGAGGTTCGGGTTGGTGAATTCCACCGCTTCCTTGCGCTCCGGGGTCACGGTCATGTTGGCGAGGATCAGGTCGACCTTATCGCTTTGCAGGAACGGAATACGGCTCGCCGGCTCAACGGCAACGAACTCGACCTTGTTTTCATCGCCGAGCAGATCCTTGGCGAAACGGCGCCCAATGTCGGTATCGAAACCGACGTAACGCCCTGCTTCATCGACGAAACCGAAGGGCGGTTTATCGGTAAACACGCCGACAATCAGTTTGTCGCGAGCCTTGATCTTGTCCAGGTAACCGGCCGGCGCGGTGCTTTCGCTGGCGACTTTCGGCTTCGGCGGTTCTTCGGTTTTGCTGCAACCGGCAAGCAAGGCAAGGCTCAATAGGGGCAGTAAAAAAGCGGCAGTTTTCATAACAGTTCCAGTTCCTTTGTCGGATTCGTTTTTGGCAGTGTTGCCACGAAGGAGAACTTCTCCAGAAACTGCTGCGCGCGTGCGGTTTGCGGGTTCGTAAAGAAAATCTCGGGCGGGTTCTGTTCAAGGATGCGCCCGGCATCCATGAACACGATGCGGTCGGCCACCGCGCGGGCGAAGGCCATTTCATGGGTGACGATCAACAGGGTCATGCCCTCACGAGCCAGGCCCTGAATGACCTGCAGCACTTCCTTGACCATCTCCGGATCGAGGGCGGCGGTGACTTCGTCGAAGAGCATCACCCGTGGATTCATGCACAGCGAACGGACGATGGCGATGCGTTGCTGCTGGCCGCCGGAGAGCTGACGCGGGAACGCATCGCGCTTGTCTGCCAGGCCGACGCGTTCGAGCAGCGCTTCGGCTTGTTGCTGTGCTTCGCGGCGTTGACGCTTCTGCACCTTGAGCGGGCCGAGCAGCAAGTTGTCGAGCACACTCATGTGCGGAAACAGGTGATAACTCTGGAACACCATGCCGATCTGCTGGCGGATCTCGCGCCAGTCGGTGGCCTTGTCCAGCAGCTCACGGCCGACAAATTTCAGGCTGCCGCTGTGGGCCTGTTCCAGACCGTTGAGGCAACGCAGCAAGGTGCTTTTGCCGCAACCGCTGGGGCCGAGGATGACGATCACTTCACCGCTCTGCACCTGCAGATCAATGCTGTTGAGCACCTGTTGCTCGCCGTAAAATTTGTTGAAACCGTGAAACTCGATCAATGCGCTCATGCTTGCGTCCAGCGCCGCTCCAGCACGCGCGAGGCGGCCGAGAGCGGGTAGCAGATGAAGAAGAAAAACAGGAACAGTGCGCCGTAGATCAGCACCGATTCGTAGGTGCGCTCGATGATCTGCTGGCCGACCTTGATCACATCCACCACGCCGATCAGCACCGCCAGCGAACTGGTCTTGATGATCCGCGTGTAGACGTTGATGGTCGGTGGCGTCATGCGTTTCAGCGCTTGCGGCAGCAACACGTAGCCGTAGAGTTGCGCGGCGTTCAGACCGATCGACAGCCCTGCTTCACGCTGCCCGCGTGGCAACGAATGCAGAGCGCCGCGCGCCACTTCGCCCACTTCGCTGGCGCCCCACAGCGACAGCACCATTACCGCGCACCAGAAACTCGGAATGCTCAGGCCGAAGAAAATCGGCAAGCCGAAGAACAGCAGGTACAGCCAGACCAGCACCGGAATCGCCCGGAACAGCTCCAGATACACCCGCAAAATCGCGTTGAGCCACGTCACGTTCAACGTGCGCAACACGCCGTAGAGCACGCCACCGATGGTGCTGATGGCGATGCTCAGAAATGAGATCGACAAGGTTTGCCCGGCACCCTTGGCCAGTTGCGGCAACGACACCCAAAGCAATTCAAGACCCGAACTGGCCATGCTGGAGCCTCCTTTCCAGACGGCTGAGCAACAGCGACAGGGGCAAAAACAACAGCACGCAGATCAGCGTCAGCACAGCGAGCATTTCGTAGGTTTTATAATAGAGCGCGATGTAGCTCTTGGTGGTGTAGAGGATTTCCGGCACCGCCACCGCCGAGACCACGGTGGTTTCCTTGAGCAGAAAAATGAAATTGGCGAACAACGACGGCAGGCTGAGGATTCCCGCTTGCGGCAGGATCACGTAGCGCAGCAATTGGCCGTGGGACAGACCGATCGAACGCCCCGACTCCAGTTGCGCCTGCGGCACCGCATCAACGCCGGCGCGCAGCACTTCAGTCAGATAAGCGCCGCCGAGGAAGGTCATGGTGATGATCGCGGCAGTGAAACCGGACACCTGAATCCCCACGGCCGGCAAGGCGAAGTAGACGAAAAACAACTGGATCAGCAGCGGCGTGTTGCGCGCCAGTTCCACGTACAGGCCGACCAGTTTTTGCAGGTAGGGCGTGCGGAACACCAGAATCGTCGCGTTGAGCAGCGCCACCAGCAACGAGGTGCCAATAGCGATGAATCCGACCTGCAGCGTCACGCCCACGGCTTTGAGAAACGCCGGCAGGGTGCTGAGGATAAATGCGTAATCGAAAGTCATGAAACGTCCTGGACGCCACTCGGTAAGCGGCGGTGATGCAGTCCATGGGCAGCGGATGGCTGTCCGGCAAGCATCGACTTTATAGGTATAAAAACCAGAATTTAAATACCGTTAAAGCATATTGATATCACCCAAAAAACTATCTTGTGGGTTTGCCGGGAAGGAATAAGAAGGCTATTTTCCTTTGCGCTGTAGGACGGATCTTTTTTTCACGAAAGCCCTCCAAGGATGAACAGCTTTTGGCCAGACTCCCCCGGCCAAACCCATAACAAGGAAGAGAACATGGACGTAAAAGTGCCGCAGCGACTGGATCCGCAGGAGATTGTGAAATTGTTGGTGGCGTTGCGACGGGCGTTGAAGGCCCAGGTGGCCTGAGCTCAAGATCAAAGGCACCCTCACCCCAGCCCTCTCCCAGGGGGAGAGGGAGCCGACCGAGGTGTCTTGCGTCAAACATCGACCTGAGAGATCGAGTCGATTATGGATTCGGCACAGCCATATCAGCTCGGCGTACCTCCACAGCATCCCCCGATCAGTCCCCTCTCACTATGGGCGGTCCGACGTTTCGGGAGGGCTAGGGTGAGGGGCTTTTCCAAGCCACACACAAAAACGCCGATGCCCATCACTGGCCATCGGCGTTTTCACACCTTGAAGGGGTTCACTCAAGCGTCAGATCAGAACGCCGGCAGTACCGCGCCGTTGTACTTCTTCTCGATGAACGCTTTGACTTCCGGGCTGGTCAGGGCTTTGGCCAGTTTCTGGATCGCGTCGCTGTTCTTGTTGTCCTCACGGGCCACCAGGAAGTTCACGTATGGCGAGTCAGCGCCTTCGATCACCAGCGCATCTTTCTGCGGGTTCAACTTGGCTTCCAGCGCGTAGTTGGTGTTGATCATGTCCAGATCAACTTCCTTCAGAACGCGTGGCAGCAGGGCCGATTCCAGTTCCTTGAACTTGAAATTGTGCGGGTTCTTGGCGATGTCTTTCGGCGTGGCCAGAGCGTTTTTCGGGTCTTTCAGCTCGATCAGGCCAGCCTTCTGCAGCAGGATCAGCGCGCGGCCGCTGTTGCTGCCTTCGTTGGGGATGGCGATGGTGGCGCCGTCCGGCAGTTCAGCCAGGGTCTTGTACTTGCTCGAGTAACCACCGAACGGTTCAACGTGCACGCCCTGCACGGTCACCAGGTACTTGGACTTGTCGTCCTTGTATTTGCCCTGGTTGAAGCTGTTCAGGTACGGCAGGGTCTGGAAGTAGTTGGCGTCCAGACGCTTCTCGCCCACTTGTACGTTCGGCTGAACGTAGTCGGTGAAGACTTTGATTTCCAGATCCACGCCTTCTTTGGCCAGGGTCGGTTTGATCAGCTCGAGGATTTCAGCGTGCGGCACCGGGGTCGCAGCAACCACCAGTTTCTCGCCGGCATTGGCCAGGGAAGCAGTCAGAGCAGCCGCCAATGCGGTAAACAACAGAACCTTTTTCATGCAGTGTCCTTATCGAAAATCACGGTCGTCATCGACGACGGCATTAATACGTGTGCCAGTGAAGTGATATCGCTGGCGTGGGTCGGACAATACCGGGATTTTTTATTCCCGGACAATAACGTTTATTCAGCTTCATATTCCATTTTGTTCATGTTGAGCGAAACGGTTACACCGCCTCACTCAAACGAATCAGCAAATCTTTCAATGCCTTACGCTCGGCGACGCTGCCGCCGATGTTGATTTGTGCAACCAGTCGCTCGATCTGAAGCTGCGGGCCAGACACCTCGGGCAGGTTCAGGTGCTCCGGCAGAATCTCGTCACCGGTGCTCACCAGCAAGGCAAAGTGAATGACATTTTCCAGCTCGCGGGTGTTGCCCGGCCAACTGTGTTGTTCGAGCACGTGCTGCGCCGCTTCGCTGATCAGCGGCACCGGCAAGTCGAGGCGCTGGCTATAAATGCCGAGGAAATACTCGGCCAGCGAAAGAATGTCGCCGATGCGCGCGCGCAAGGCGGGTAACTCCAGTTGCCCTTCGCTCAAGTAGTGGTAGAGGCGTTCATGAAATTTTCCGGCATCCACGGCTTGGGCCAGATCGATGCTGGTGGCCGCGACCAGACGCACATCCACCGGGCTCGGCTGCGGCGCACCGACACGGGTGACTTCGTGGTTCTCCAGCGCCGCCAGTAATTTGATCTGGATCGGCAGCGGCAAATCGCCGATTTCATCCAGGTACAAAGTGCCGCCATTGGCCGAACCGAACCAGCCGGCGCGACTGCTCGCCGAACCGCTGTAACTGCCAGCGGCGTAGCCGAACAACTCAGCGTCAGCGTAGGTCGGGCTGATCGCGCCGCAATTGACTGAAACAAACAGACCGCTGCGATCACTGGCGCGGTGGATGTGTCGGGCGAGCAATTCCTTACCCGTGCCGGTCTCACCGCGAATCAACACCGAGACCGATCGTGGTGCCAGTTGCTCAAGCTCTTCACGCAACTGACGCGAGCGCGGATCGACAAACACCAGCGCCTTGGCGCGAATGCTCAGGGGGCTTTTTTCCGCATCGGGAAAGGTCAGCAACGGCTGACCGAAAATTTCAAAACTCATGGCAGACTCCCGCCCAGAACCGCCGGCAGACGGGGGCGTTGAAAAAATAAAAATCAGGCGCGGCGGCGGGCGTGGTGTTCCATGCGGTTTTGCAGGCGATAGAGATAAGCAAAACCCTGCTCCCAACGCTGATGCCCGGACTTGACGTTGATGTGTCCGGCACCGGCGAGAATCCCCGCCTCGGCACCCCAGTTGCGCGCCAGTTCCAGAGCCCGCGGTGCGCTGACGGCGGCGTCGTTGTCGGAGCTGACGACCTGGCTCGGAAACGGCAGCAGGTCAGTCGGAATCGGTGCGAAGTTACGCAGCGCCGGCGCGCAGGTCGGGCGCTCGACATCGGCTGGCGCGACCAGCAAGGCACCGCGAACCTGACGCAGGTATTGCAGCGGTGCAGTGGCCGCCCAATGGGCGACGGTGACGCAGCCCAGGCTATGCGCGATAAGGATCACTGGCGTGTCGTCAGCCGTGATTGCCTCGGCCAATGCCGCCACCCAGTCTTCACGACGCGGCGTCAGCCAATCGGCCTGCTCGACCCGCGCACTGTTTGGCAGGCTGTTCTGCCAATGGCTTTGCCAATGATCTTCCGGCGATCCTTGCCAGCCCGGCACAATCAGGTAGCGGATTGATTCGTTGCGCATGGGGAACTCTCCTGCGTCGTGTCTGTTCATGAACGAGTATAGGGAGGGGATTTATATTCGTTAAGGAATAAGAAGCTATTTATTAAGACCTGAATTGAATATGAGTATTGTTTATGACTTTAGATCCTTTCCCCCTCACCCCAGCCCTCTCCCCCAAGGGGGCGAGGGGGAAGGGAGCCGATCACCTGGCCTTTCAGATTTGGAGTTCGACTGGGTATTTCAGGTCGGCGTAACTCGTGAGAACAACCGAGATCAGTCCCCTCTCCCTCTGGGCGGTCCGACGTTTCGGGAGGGCTAGGGTGAGGGTTCTGCTTCTAATGCCAGAAATAAAAAAAGGGCCGCACCCTGCCAAGGAGACGGCCCCGGAAAAACGTAAATCCTGTCACCGCGCAGTAATCACCGACAACTTGGTAATCCCCGCCCGCTCAATCGAGGCCATCGCCCGCGCCACTTCGCCGTAATTCACCCCATCATCGGCCTGCAACTGCACGCGCACTTCCGGGTCCTTGGCCTTGGCCGACTTCAGGTTGAATTCCAGCAGATCTGGCTGAATCTCGTCCTTATTGATAAACAGCTTGCCGGCGCCATCGATGCTCACCACCAGCGGATCCTTCTGCTCGACCGGCGCCACCGCTTCGGTCTTCGGCAGGTTGATCGGAATCGCGTTGGTCAGCAGCGGCGCGGTGACGATAAACACCACCAGCAGCACCAGCATCACGTCCACCAGCGGGGTCACGTTGATCTCGCTGAGGACCTCGTCACTGTCTTGCGTGGAGAAGGCCATATCAGGACGCCTCCTTCACTTTTGCCGCGCTGCCCGGTGCCGCGACCTTGTGCGCGGTCGGGTGAATCAGCACGCGGAATGCACTCTTCTGCGCCAGGCTGTAGAAGTCGTGGGCGAAGTCATCCAGATCCGCCGCCGTCAGTTTCAACCGGCGCAAAAAGTAGTTGTAAACCAGCACCGCCGGCACCGCGACGGCGATCCCCACACCGGTCGCGACCAGCGCCGCACCGATCGGCCCGGCCACCGTTTCCAGGCTCGCCGAACCGGCGGCGCTGATGCCTTTCAACGCCTCCATGATTCCCCACACCGTGCCGAACAAACCAATGAACGGCGACGTACTGCCAATACTGGCGACCACTGCCAAGCCTGTTTCCAGCGAACGGCGTTCGCGGACAATTTGCTGACGCAGGGCGCGCTCCAGTCGATCCTGATGGTTGATCGCCTGGCTCAAATCATTCGTCTGTGGCGCCTCGCCCACCTGAATCGCCGCGTAACCGGCCTGCGCCACCCGGGCCGCAGCGCCGGGTTGGGTCTCGCTCAATTCAGCGGCGGAGTCGAGACTCGACGCCGCCCAGAAACGTTTATGAAAACGCCGATCCTGCGCCTTCAGACGCCCGAACTGCACAGCCTTGAGCAATGCCAGTCCCCAGGTGGCGACGGAAAAAACCACCAGCAGCCAGATCACCGCGCTTTCGATGGATTCCAGTGGAGATGCCAGTAACGTCATGATGTATTCCCTCGTGTAAACGTTTCGCGCGAATTTGGTTGCGGTTTAATGAATCTTGAAATCGATGGGCACGCTGACCCAGCCGTCCTGGGCAACATCACCCTGCTTGGCCGGGACGAAACTCCAGCGTTTCACGGCGTTCAGCGCCGCGTCGTCGAGCTGTTGCCGGCCACTGCTTTTGGCTATCTGGATCTCACCCGGTTTACCGCTGGCCAACACATGCACGCGCAGCAACACCGTGCCTTCCCAACCGCGACGCTGAGCCAGCGACGGGTATTCCGGTGCCGGGTTTTTCAGGTAGGCAGCGTTCGCTGATGCCGGGGTTATCGGTTCCGGCGCCGGTGGTGCAGGTGGCGCTGGCGCGGCAACCGGGGCTGCCGGTTGTGGCGGCGCAGGTGGTTGTTCGACGGCTTTTGGTGCAGGCTTGGGCGCCTGTTTCACCACCGGTTTGGGTTTCGGAACGGGTTTTGGCGGCGGCGGTTTTGCTGCCAGCTCGTCTTCTACCGGCGGTGGCGGCTCGACCACGGGGACCGGTGGTGGCGGCTCGACAACCGGTGGCGCGGGCGGTGCCGGACGCGAGAACTCGATGGTCATCGGCGGAATTTCCGGCGGCACGATCGGCAGCACCGGCGTCGGCTTCTGGCTGATCCAGTAGATCACCGCGCCATGCACCACCAACGCAAGCACGCCGAGCAGAAGGGTTTCGCGCCGACTCAGAATGCCTTTGGGCGCACGCTGCAAACGCAACTGCCCCAACGGCACACGATGCGGTCGGCCAAGATCGACCAATTCGCCACTTGGCGTCTGACGCCACAGCAATTCCTCTGCGCTGGCGGCGGTCTGGACATTGCCCATTGATTCACTCCCTGCGGTCTTTTTGCGTTCTCTACAAAACTGCCGATCGACCGTTTGTTGAATCCCCCACGGCGGATCGATGGGTGAATCATTGGGCTTGACGCTTATCTCCGAAAGTAATCTTTAACGTTATGCATAGGCCCTTATGGAATATAGAAATTGATCAATTCCGCCAAAGCCACGTGCCACGTGGGCTGTAGCGATGCGGGAAAATTCGCATGCTTTTCAGGCATTGAAAGTATTCACGCAACGCATCACATTCGCCTGACCCGGTTTTACCGGACAACTAATACCAAGTAGATAGTTGATTATTATTTTGCTGCAACAATAAAAAAGGCCGGCGCACTTTCGTGCGTCGGCCTTTATCAATTGCGCGCGGATTATTGTTTTACGAATTCCCCTGCCAGGGTCACTACTTCACCGTCAAAGTTAGTACGGGAACCGGCCGCGCGAACTTTCGCGTAATTGTGATCGGGAGAAAACAATGACCATGCTTGAAACCCGCTATTACCATTCAGACCGACAAATGTGATGGTGGTAGGTTGTCCGGTGCTGTTCTGGAAATGGTAATGCCCGTAGCTGACGTCATAGTTAACGCCGCCCTGGCTGAACGTGCCACTGAATGTACCGTTGGAATCGTTGCCATCGGTAATCGTCAGTTTGGCGCCAGCGTTAGCGTTCACATAAGTGCCATTAATGCTCGACATGATTCGATTTCCTTTATCGTTGGGATAAGTGTCTTCCAATGAGAGCAAGTTTCCTCCTGGAAACTCACGACAGTCAGGATGGTTGCACATTCAATTATTGTCCACGCGACTTACTAACGAATTTGCAATAAGCACCCTTCAACCCGCTCATAACTTATCGCCGTTCGGTCGAGCAATAATTCCAATTCAACTAACGACTGGCATTGGTTTGTTGCGCGCCTACAACCGGGGCATTAACCGCCGTCTCGGAGCGTGGCGTACCCGTTGGCACCCAGTCATAACTCACAGGCAGCGCCCGATACACCCAATTGCTGATCGCGTTGCTGCCCGGCGCCTTGCCGAGATACGGGCTGACGTATTCCCAGACGTTTTCACCGTTGGCCGTCACCTGGAAAAAGCGCCCGTTCATGCCTTCGTCGATCAGCGTGTTGCCGTTGGGCAAGCGCCGCGCACTGCTGATAAACGAGCTGTAGAACGCCCACCCCGGTTGCTTCGAATTCGCTGCGCTGTACTGCCAGACAATCTGGTTTTTCAGCGGGTCGATTTCCAGCACGCGCGAGCCGGAAATCAAGCCGAGGGTAACGTTCGGATAACCCGCCGAACCCTGGTTGTCGAACACCAGCAAATTACCGGCACCGGGCAATCCGGCCGGAATGATGTGTGCATCATGCTGACCGACGAACTGATCCACCGGGCGTGGCAATGTACGGGGCGCTTTCGGATTGATCAGTGGCAGATTCGGCCCGAGGCGCCAGACCACTTTGCCGCTGTTTTTGTCGATGATCGCGATGAAATTGGCATTGCGTGAATCAAACAGCAGGTTGTCCGGATTGAAGCGTTTATCACCAGCATCGAACCATTTGTTCGGCCCGACCACACTGAGGTTGTTGATGTGCAGGTAATCCGCATCATCACTCGCCCGTACCAGCTTCAATTGCTCTGGCGTGAAGCCGAACTCATTCAGATGCTCCGACGCCAGCCACTGCCATTTCACCGTGCCTTCGGGACTGACCTCATAAATCGCATCGTCGATCACCTCAGGCACTTTGAAGCCTTTGACCTTGTGCACCTTGTTCGCCAGCACCACCGTGTTGCCGTTGCTCAAACGGCGCTGATCATGGTGCTGTTGCGCGGCGCCACCGGGCGCCTTGTCGCCCCACTGCCAGACGACTTTGCCGTTCCAGTCCAGCTCGCCGACGCTCTGATTGCCCAAACCATTGCCGGCCGAACCGAGCTTGCCGGGATCCTTTTCACTCAGTTGCAGCAGCACGTGACCGCGCTCGCCGCCGACCAGTTTCGGATCAATGATCGCTGACGGGAAACCTGCCTGTGGCCAGGTTTTCACCTCGTTGCCGTTCATGTCGATCAGGTGCGTCTGCTTGTCGGCACCGCTAAAAATCACGTACTGGTTGAACGCCTTGTTCGGGTCGTAACGAGTGACGCCCGTCGGGTAAACACTCGGCGCGGCGAAGGCGCCGGCACTGAGCACTGCGCCGGACAGCAACACCGGCAAAGTCGTTTTGATACGCAACATGATGCAGCTCCTTGAATGACGAATCAGAAGTCGTAGCGACCGGTGACGCCGAGGGTGCGCGGTGTACCGAGCAGGCCTTCATAGCCGCCGTTGCCGCCCGTCCACAGGGTCGTGTAATAGGTTTTGTCGAAGGCGTTTTTCAGCCACAGCGACACGTCCCACTGGCCCTGATTGAAGTCGCCGCGCAGGCCGGTGGAAAAGTTGACCACGGCGTAACTCGGGATCTGGCCGTAGTCGGAATCCTCGACCGTACCGACGGCTTTGGAGCGGAATGCATAGCTCGCGGTGACGTAAGGTTCGAAGCCGTTATCCAGATTCCATTTGTATTCGCCGTTGGCGTTGCCGATCCATTTCGAGGCGCCGACCACTTGGTGACCGCTGAGGTCGCAAGACGCTGGAGCACCCGGCGCCTGACTGACTTCCGGCGGGCACGGGGCATCTTTGTACGAGAGGTAACTGACGTCGTTGTAGGAGCCGTTGATGTTCAGGGTCAGGCCGCGCAACGGGATCACCGTGCTCTCGAACTCGACGCCGCGCGAACGCACGGAACCGGCGTTGGTCAGGTATTGCACGCGGTTTTCCGCGTCGTAGGCATTGGTCTGGTAAGCGTTGACCTGGGTCCAGAAGACGTTGGCGTTGAGTTGCAGACGGTGGTCCCACAGCGTGCTCTTGAAGCCGAGTTCGGCGTTGTTCGCGCGCTCAGTGCCGATCAGCAGCGAATCGGCACCGGCCACCGGAGCAGAACCGACGGCGAGGTTGACCCCGCCGGATTTCTCGCCGTGGGACAACGTGGCGTAGCCGAGCACGTCATCGGTGATGCGATAGCTGAGGTTGAGCAGCCCGGACGGACTGGAGCTGTACTGGTTCAAATCACCAGAATCATAAGCGCCGGCACGTCCGCGTCGCGCCGTGGCCGCAGCGCCCGTTACGGCGGCGCCACCGATTGGCGCATCGCGCGTGACCCAGGCGGATTTTTCTTCATAAGTGCCACGCACCCCGGCGGTGAAATCCAGCCGCTCGGTGAGGTGTCAGGTGCCTTGGGCGAACAGCGCAAAGCTGTCGGTCTTGATATGGCCGTTGCCAATACTGGTGACATTGGCCAGCGCGCCACGCGCGGTGCCGTTCCAGATATCGGCTTGCGGGCCGTAATAGGCGAAGGATTTGTTGTCCAGATCCGAACCGAAGTAGTAGGCGCCGACCACGTAATCGAAGAACTCGCCCTTGGGCGAAGCCAGGCGAAATTCCTGCGAATACTGTTTGTCCTCCACCGAGACCCCGGCGTTATAGCTCGCCGGCACGTTGAGGCCATCGTCGTTGCGCGGGGTGAAATTCCAGAAGCGATAGGAACTGATCGAGGTCAGTGTGAAGTCACTCGGCAGCGTCCAGTTGGCTTCCACCGAGGTGCCGCCCTGATGCACGGTGACATGCTGATCGTTGTCCAGATTGACCTTGCGGTGCGAGCCGTTGACCAGCGTCGCGCCGGCTGCGTTGGCGCGCGCCTGGTAAAGGTTGACGCCGTTGATGGTCGGCCCGGTGTTGTACAACACGCGGGTGCCCGCACTGGAATCCTCTTCGTTGTAGTCACCGATCCAGCGCAGGTTGAAATCCTCGTTGGGCTTGAACAACAGTTGCGCGCGGAAGCCGTCGCGCGAGCCGCCATTCAAATCATGGCCGTCGTATTCGTTTTTGATATCGCCGTCGCTACGGGTGCGATAAGCCGAAAAACGTCCGGCCAGTTGATCATTGAGCGGGCCGGAAATGGTGCCCTTGGTCTGGAAATAACCGTCCTCGCCCACCGACGTTTCGATGCTGCGCTCAGGGGTGAAGGTCGGCGCGCGGGTGCTGATGTTGATCACCCCGGCGGTGGTGTTTTTGCCGAACAGCGTGCCCTGCGGCCCACGCAAGACTTCGAGCTGTTCGATGTCCATCAAGTCAAACACCGCCATCCCCGGGCGGCCCAGATAGACGTTGTCGATGTACAGGCCGACGCTGCCTTCCAGACCATCACTGGCCGGGTTATTACCGAGGCCACGAATCGACACGCTGGACTGACGCGCATGCATGTAAGCGACGTTGACGCTGGGCACCAGTTGCTGCAAATCCTGAATCCGGTAGACCCGCTGTGTCTCCAGATTCTGCCCGCTGACCACGCTCATTGGCGTCGGCACATCCTGCGAGCTTTCTTCGCGGCGGCGGGTGGTGACGGTCACGGTTTCCAGTTGCGAACTGTTGGCGGCAGGCTTGCCGGCCGGCACTGGCGCCGGGGTTTGTGCTTCGGCGGCGTAGCCGTGAGTCCAGCTCGCGCTCCCTGCCAGCAACAGGGCCAGAGGCAGGCGTTTGAGCCGTCGTGGCGTTAAGGGTGACGCAAGGTTCAACGGACTCATGGCGCGGCTCCTGGTCAAAAAACACACAGACATCTTCAGCGCTGCATATTCTTTTAAGTTATTTATTTATGGATTTACAAATATTTACTGCATAAGAGATTGCCTTTATAAGGAGTCGACCTAATGCATATCCAATGCATTTCCCGGATATTTTTTATGTGAAAAATGCATATCGACTTGCGGCAACTTCGTCACTTCATCGCTCTGGCTGAACAACGCAGCTTTGTGGCTGGCGCGCAGGCGGTGAACCTGTCGCAGTCGGCGTTCAGCCGCAGCATTCAGGCACTCGAGCACAGCGTTGGCTGCCAGTTGGTTGATCGCGGGCGCAAGGAATTACCGCCGACCAAACAGGGCCAGGTGTTGCTTGAACACGCGCGGCGACTGGTCAGCGGCGCGCAGCAGATGGCCAACGAGATCAGCCAGTTCAATGGTCTGGAGGCGGGAGAATTGCGCTTCGGGTGTGGGCCGGCGCCGGCGGCGGGTTTGATCCCTCGGGCGATCGGTAGCTTTATCGGGCGTTATCCGAAAGCGCGGGTGCAGTTTCAGGTCGATGACTGGCAGAGTCTGAGCAAGCGGTTACTCAGCGAAGAGTTTGAATTTTTTGTCGCGGACACTCGGCACTTCGAGGCGGATCCGGATTACCTGACCTACCGGCTGCGGCCGCGCAAGTGGCATTTCTGTTGCCGTGCGGGTCATCCGCTGGCGGGTTTCGATAAGGTCAGCGCCGAGCAATTGATGAGCTATCCGTTGGCAGTGAGTATTCGTCCGCCGAACCTGCGCAAGGTCATTGTCGACCTCAGCGGCCGCCCGGATTTCACCCCGAATGTGGAGTGTGAAAACAGTTCGAGTCTGCTCAGTGTGGTGCTGCGTTCGGAGGCGATCGGGATTGTTGGCGCGTATTCGGATGCCCTGCATCAGGCCAAGGGTGAGCTGGTGTGTTTGCGGGTTGAGGGTTTGGCGGATGATCTGGAGGAGCTGTATACGCGCTATGGGATTGTCAGCCGCGCGGGGTATCGGTTGTCGCCGTTGGCGGAGGCGATGATTGAGCAGATCAAAGCGATTGATGCGGTGGATGAAGAAGTCTGTTCACCGGAGAATTTTGCTGTCTGATTTACCGCTATCGCTGGCAAGCCAGCGATGGCGGCAGTGCAGGCGCCAATGCATTCCCTGCATAAAACCCATTCCCCAAATGCACTTGCCGAACACCCCCAGCGAAAGCGAAAACCTTCGCCTGTCCCATTGACCGGTGAACCCCATGCCCACCCCGCCAATCCCCGTGCGCAACGTGCTGTACATCATGTGCGATCAACTGCGCCGCGATTACCTGTCCTGCTACGGCCATCCGCATCTGCACACGCCGAACATCGATCGACTCGCTGCGGCCGGTGTGCGTTTCAGCCGCGCCTACACCCAAGGCACGATCTGCGGCCCATCGCGGATGTCGGCCTACACCGGGCGTTATGTCAGCAGCCATCAAGTGGCGTGGAACGCCGTACCGCTGCCGCTGGAAGAACTGACCATCGGCGATTACCTGCGCCCGCACGGCATCCGTACCGCGCTGGTCGGTAAAACTCACGCAACGGCGAATGTCGACGCCTTGCAACGCCTGGCGATCAACCCTGACAGCGAGCAAGCCGAAATCCTCAACGAAGTCGGCTTCGAACCGTACATGCGCCACGACGGCATCTACCCCGACGATCCGCTGTTCGACGACAAACGCGAATCCGCGCCCTATACCCATTACCTGCGCGAGCACGGTTTCGACGGCAAAAATCCCTGGCACGACTGGGCCAACGCCGCTGAAGGCGAGAACGGTGAAATCCTCAGTGGCTGGCAAATGCGTCATGCGAATTTGCCAGCACGAATTCCCGAGCAACACTCAGAGACTGTCTACACTACAAATCGAGCCATCGACTTCATCACCGAGCAAGGCGAGAAATCGTGGTGTTTACACCTTTCCTATATCAAACCGCACTGGCCCTACATCGTACCAGCGCCGTACCACGCCTTGTACAGTACGAAATCGATTCTCGAAGCGGTCCGCGCGACGCCCTCCGAAGCCAGCAAACACCCCGTATACACTGCCTTTCGCCAGCATGAGGAAAGCCTCAACTTTTCCCGCGACTCAGTACGATTGACTGTAATCCCTACGTACATGGGCCTGATCAAGCAAGTAGATGATCAACTCGGACGGCTGTTCGATTTTCTGCAGAGCAATGGTCGATGGGATGACACGCTGATCGTGTTCACCAGCGATCACGGCGACTTTTTGGGTGATCACTGGCTCGGCGAGAAGGAGTTTTTGCTGGAGCAGGCGGTGGGGGTGCCACTGATCGTGCGCGACCCTCGGGCGGCGGCGGATGTCACGCGCGGAACGGTGGATGATCGACTGGCGGAAACCATCGACGCCCTACCGACGTTTCTTCAAGCGCTGGGATTGCCGGGGGCGGAGCATCGGCTGGAAGGGCGTTCGTTGATCCCGCTTCTGCACGGTGAAAACCCGGACTGGCGCCGCTATGCGATCAGCGAATACGACTACGCCTTCCAAGCGCCGGCACGTGAGCGTCTGGGCCAGCCGATCGACCGTTGCCGCATGACCATGGTGCGTAGCGAGCGCTGGAAATACCTGGCTTACGACGGTTTTCGACCGCAGTTGTTTGATCTGCTGAATGATCCGCAGGAGCTGCGTGATGTGGGGGATGACCCGGCGTATGCGGCGGTGCGCGAGGAGCATGCGGGGTATTTGTTTGAGTGGGTGCGCGGGTTGAAGCGACGGACGACGATCAGTCATCAGGAGATTGATTTGCGTGGGCAACGGTTTCGTTATGGAGAGCCGGAGTCCGAGAAGGTTGTTCAGATTGGTGTTTGGTAGCTTTAAGAGCCCCTCACCCTAACCCTCTCCCAGAGGGAGAGGGGACTGAATGGGGGATATTTCAGAGGTACACCGACCTGATCGTGCTTCACCGAATCCATGATCGATAAGGTGGTTCAGGTCGATGCATCCCGAAAGACAACTCGGTCGGCTCCCTCTCCCTCTGGGAGAGGGCTGGGGTGAGGGGCTGTTGATCTTCAGTCACGACCTTTGATGGTCTGGCTACGCTGCCCATTCGCGCCCACCGGCACTTCACCCTTGAGCGTCACCCGACGCACCACCCGATCCTGCGTACCGTAATCATCAATCGCATAATGCTGCGTCGAACGGTTATCCCAGATCGCCACATCACCGGCCTTCCAGCGCCAGCGCACGGTGTTTTCCTGTCGGATCACGTGGCTCTGCAACAGCCCGAACAAATGCGCCGAATCCGCCTGCGAATAACCCTTGATGCGTTTGACGAAATGCCCCAGCAGCAAGCTCTTCTCGCCGCTGATCGGGTGCACACGGACCACTGGGTGCTCAGTCTCGTAAACGGTGGAAGTGAAGACTTTGCGATAGCGTTCAAGCTTCTCCGCCGAGACGTCCGGCTTGGCGCTGGCGTAGTCGTATTCGTTGCTGTGCACGGCGACCAGTTTGTCGGCCAGTTCACGCAGTTCAGTCGGCAAGCCGTTGTACGCCGTCGCGGTGTTGGCCCACAGCGTGTCGCCACCGAAGGCCGGGGCCACCACTGAGCGCAGGATCGAGGCTTTCGGGTAGGCATCAACGAAGGTCACGTCGGTGTGCCAGGAGTTGGCGCGCTGACCTTCAGCGCCGTCCAGTTCGAGCAGATAACGCGTGCCTTCACGGGACGGCACGGTCGGGTGCGCCACGGGTTCGCCGAGCAGATGGGCGAAGGCTTCCTGCCGCTGATCATCCAGCTGGGTCTGCTCACGGAAGAACACGACTTTGTACTGAACCAGCGCCTGTTGAATCGCTTCGATCGTGGCGGTGTCCAGCTCACCGGACAAATGCACGCCACGAATCTCGGCGCCGATACGACCGGCCACCGGATGAATTTCCAGCGCGTGGACAGCGGGTTTTACTGCGAGTGCGGCATTGCTCATGGGTAGGCCCTCATCGACTGCTTACGGTTGGACGGCAGCGAAACAACGCTCTATCTATATTCCATTTACATCTAATAGATATTCACATGCTTCGTTGACGGAATAAGAGCTTGCATTTAAAACCTCTAGCAACCCTCGTCGCAAATGCCTTCGAGCTATTTTTAGGATGCCGGAAAAGCATATGGATCTTCGCCAGTTGCGCTACTTCATTGCCCTCAACGAACACCGCAGTTTTGTCCGCGCGGCGGACGCGATGGGCATCACTCAACCAGCGTTCAGCCGCAGCATTCAAGGGCTCGAGCAGGAGTTCGGCTGCGTGCTGGTGGATCGCGGCAACAAGGATTTGCGCCCCACGCCTGAAGGTCAGGTGGTGCTGCAACATGCCCTGAGCCTGGTACAAGGCGCGGCGTTGCTCAGCGCCGAAGTGACGCAGATGACCAAGCTTGATGCCGGCGAGGTGCACTTCGGTTGCGGCCCGGCGCCGGCGGTGAAACTGGTGCCGGATGCGGTGGCGCAATTCATCAATGCGCACCCGAAAGTGCGCACCTGTTTTCAGGTGGATAACTGGGAAAAACTCAGTCGCGCACTGAGCCGTGAAGAGATCGAATTCTTTATCGCCGACATTCGCCATTTCGAATCCGATCCGAACTTTCAGACCCAGGCGCTGACGCCCAAACGCGGGGTGTTTTTCTGCCGGCCGGGGCATCCGTTATTGGCCAAGGAAAGCCTGTCGACCAACGACATGTTCGATTACCCGTTGGCAACCACGCTGATCCCGCCGGGCATTCGTAAATTGCTGGCGAACCTCAGCGGGCGCATCGATTTTTCCCCGACCATCGAGACCGAGCATTTTCCGGCGCTGGTGAAAGTGGTATTGCAATCGAATGCGATCGGCGTCGGTACGGAAGAGGCGTTTGTCGAGGACATTGCCAAGGGTTCGCTGGTGTTGCTGCACTGGCGCAATCTGCCGCAGAACCTGGAGAGCATGAATGCGCGTTGCGGGATTGTCAGTCGTACCGGGTTTCGCCTGTCGCCGGCAGCAAGGGCGATGATCGAGACGTTGGTGGCGGTGGATCGAGAGGAACATCGCGTCGCTGTTTGAAGAGGATCGTTCCCACGCTCTGCGTGGGAATGTAGCCCGGGACGCTCCGCGTCCCAAAGCGGACGCAGAGCGTCCATTGATGCATTCCCACGCAGAGCGTGGGAATGATCGGTTCCCCTGTAGGAGCTGCCGCAGGCTGCGATCTTTGCTTTTAAAGCTTCGCAGCGGCCAACCCAGGCGCCACCCATTCATTAACCTTGAACGGCTTGCGAATCAGTCTCTGCTGCGCTGCCAGATCGACCTTGTCCTGCAAGCTACCCAGGAACACCGGATCCAGCGTCGACGGGAACACGTCGCTCAACTTCTGATCCTGCAGATCCTGCGTCAGAATCACCGGCGGATAACTCGCCAATCCTGAGACCAATTGCACGTAAGCAGCCTTGTTGCTGTCCTGCGTCAACCACTCAACAGCCTGCTGTTGGGCCTTGAGCAGCTTGGCCACGACTTCCGGGTGCGCATCGACAAACTTGCCCGTGCCGACCAGCACCGACTGCACACTACCCGCACCGCCGAGATCCTTGGTATTGAGCGGCAGTTCGGCCAGCCCTTTGGCCTGCAATGCGGTCAACCCGGAACTGCCCCAGGACGCATCGATCTGCTTGGCTGCCAACGCCGCGACCGCTGCGTTGAAGTCCAGATTGATGACCTTCAGATCCTTCTCACTCAAGCCCTGACTGGCCAGCGCCGCATCAAACGACAACTGCGTCGCGGTGCCCCGGAAAATCGCCACACGCTTGCCTTTGAGATCCTGCAGCGTCTTGATCCCCGACCCCGGCACCACGCCCAGATACTGCTTCACCCCACGGGCACTGGCGCTGAGCAACCGCGTATCGAGGCCATTGGACTTGCCGATGATTGCCGCCAGATCACCCAGATACGCCAGATCGACCTGACCATTGGCGAACGCCTCGTTGATTACCGGCCCGGCGCCCTTGAAGAAACTCCACTGAATCTTGATGCCCTGCTCGGCGAAGGCTTTCTCGAAGATCTGCTGATCGCGCAACACGTCGACCACACCGCCGCCGCTGTGCTGGGTGCCGGCGCTCAGGTCGGGCACGGCGATTCTGATTTCCTTGAGTTCGTCAGCGTGAGCGGTGAACGCCAGCAGGCCCGCCAGTGCAGGAACGGCAAACAGACTGAAAACACGTTTGAAGGGGAGGTTCATGGGTGCAGCTCCTTGATCACGACGGGCGTTGAGGAGCCGAAAGTAGGTCGAATGCATATCTGCACTTAAATACTATAAATGCACATTTTTATAGCTTTTAACGCTAAGCAAGCAATGGCGGGGCTTGCAGCGGGGTATGCATTAACAGCATCGAAAATATTCTTCGAATGCATTGGATGCGTGTGGTCTGGAAGCCTTAAATGGCCTCGCTTATCTCCTAAAAGAATCTATATCGATATTGTTATAACTTTTTGTTTTTAGCTAATACCGCTAAAGATCTTGAGCCAACCCGACAACGGAGGTCATCCATGGCCCGCCAATCCTTGCTCAGTCTTCCACTGCCCGCGCCGCCGCTGAAAAGCCGCCGTACCTGGCCAAGCCTGAACCAGCGCCTGTTGCCATGGCTGCTGCCGCTTGGCCTGTTTGCCCTGTGGTGGCTGGCCGCACGCAACGAATGGATGAGCGAACAGATCCTGCCCGCGCCGTCACTGGTGTGGAACAGCGCTGTCGAGTTGTCGCAGGGCGAGTTGTGGGGCCACTTGTGGATCAGTCTGCAGCGTTTGTTCTGGGGACTGCTCGCGGGGGTTTCTGCGGGTGCATTGCTCGGCGCAGCACTGGGATTCAGTCGTCGTCTTGAACGCTTGATCTTCCCGACCTTCGCCGGACTTTCGCAAATACCGACGCTGGCGTGGATTCCCTTGTTCATGGTGTTTTTCGGCATCGGCGAAGTGCTGAAACTGGTGGTGCTGATCAAAGCCATCGTGGTGCCGGTAACCCTGCACACACTGGTCGGCGTAAGAGATGCACAACCAAAACTGCGCGAAGCTGCCGCTGTTTTACGCTTGCCGCCGCGCCTGCTGATCCGTCGCCTGGTGTTGCCCGCCGCCCTCCCCGCGTTCATGGCTGGCGTACGTCTGGCGTTGGCCGCCGGGTGGACTTCGTTGCTGGCTGTCGAACTGCTGGCCTCCAGCGAAGGCATCGGTTACCTGATGGTCTGGGCGCGACAACTGTTCATGCTCGACATCGTGTTCGTGTGCATCGTGGTGATCGGTTTGATCGGTGTGGCGATGGATCGCGGCATCGGTCTGCTGGACAGGAAACTGGTGCACTGGCCACACCCGGCCACCGCCGAAATCCGTCGTGGCCCGCGTTATGAAGGCTGGCAGCGTCTGCAACCGTGGCTGCTGCCGCTGGGCCTATTGGCGCTGTGGCAGTTGGCGAGTGACCAACAGTGGGTCGACGCCAATATTCTGGTCAGCCCATTAGCCGTTTTGAGCACGGCATTCGATGGCGTGCTCGACGGCACGCTGATCAGCGGCATGGCCCTCAGCCTGGGCCGCACACTCGGCGGCCTGCTGCTCGGCGGTGGACTCGGCTTTGCCCTGGGCCTGCTGCTGGGCCTGTCGAACATCAGCGAGCGCCTGCTCGGCCCGACCCTCGCCGCCCTCCGTCAGATCGCCATTTTCGCCTGGGTGCCGCTGCTCACCGCGTGGTTCGGTCTCGGTGAACTGGCCAAGTGGGTGTTCGTCGCCCTCGCCGCTTTCTTTCCGCTGTTTATCGCCACCCAGCGCAGCGTCGCCAACCTCTCGCCACAACTCAACGAAGCCGCCCAAGTGTTGCGCCTGAGCCTCGGCCAACGCCTGCGTCGACTGGTGTTGCCGGGCGCTGCGCCGGGGATATTCGCAGGCCTCAGATTGAGCCTGATCTACGCCTGGCTCGGCACCATCGGCGCCGAGTATTTCATGCCGTCCAACGGCGGCATCGGCAGCCAGATGATCGGCGCGCAACAACTGCTGCGCATGGACCTGATCATGGCGGGCATGCTTTTCGTCGGCCTCACCGGCGCCCTGCTCAACCTCATTGGCCACCGCCTGGAAATTCGCGCGACCCGCTGGAGACACGCATGAACGCACCGATTGTCAGCTTCAAACATGTAGGCAAATCCTTCGACGTCGACGGTTTCGAACTGGAGGCGATTCGCGAATTCAACCTCGACATTGCCGAGGGCGAGTTTGTCGCGATTGTCGGTTCCAGCGGCTGCGGTAAATCGACGTTACTGCGGTTATTGGTGGGCCTTGATACGCAGTTTCGCGGGCAGATCACGGTGGATGGCAAAGCCGTCAGCGGCATCGGCGGCGAGCGCGGCATCGTCTTTCAGGAGCACCGTTTGTTTCCGTGGTTGACCGTCGCTGACAACATCGGCCTGGGCCTGGTCAACGAGCCGCTGAGCGCTGCGCAGAAGCAACAGCGGATCAACGATTTCATCGAGCTGGTCGGCCTGCGCGACTTCACCCGCGCCTATCCGCACCAACTCTCCGGCGGCATGGCGCAGCGCGTGGCGATTGCTCGCGGCCTCGTCGCCAGCCCGCGAATTCTGCTGCTCGACGAGCCCTTCGGCGCGCTCGATGCGCTGACCCGTCAGCAAATGCAGGACGAGCTATTGGCGATCCGCGATCGCGCAAAAATCACCACGATCCTCGTCACCCACGACGTGGAAGAAGCGATCTTTCTCGCCGACCGCGTGGTGGTGATGGAGCCGCGTCCGGGGCGGATCAAGCAAGTGGTCGACATCGCCCTGCCCCACCCGCGCCAGCGCAGCAGCTTCGACTTCCATCAGTTGCGTGAAGAACTGCTGCACGAGCTGACCAGTGACGACCATTACCAACCGAGCGTGCCCGTGCAGATCCGCGATCTGCCGCTGACGTTCATTGCCTGCTGAACAGGAGTTTTGCGATGCCGCAACGTCCCAATTTTCTGGTGATTCTGGCCGACGATCTAGGCTTCTCCGACATCGGAGCGTTCGGCGGCGAAATCGCCACGCCGCACCTTGATGCCTTGGCCAACAACGGTCTGCGCCTGACCGATTTTCATACCGCACCGACCTGCTCTCCAACCCGTTCGATGTTGCTGACCGGCACCGACCACCACATCGCCGGCATCGGCACCATGGCCGAAACACTGACCCCGGATCTGATCGGCAAACCGGGTTACGAGGGCTACCTCAACGACCGTGTCGTCGCCCTGCCGGAGTTGCTGCGCGAGGCCGGCTATCAAACATTGATGAGCGGCAAATGGCATCTCGGTTTGAAGGCTGAACTGGCACCCCATGCACGGGGTTTCGAGCGTTCGTTTTCGCTACTGCCGGGCGCGGCCAACCATTACGGGTTCGAGCCAACCTACGATGAGCAAACACCCGGCCTGCTGAAATCCACGCCGGCGCTGTACATCGAGGACGATACTTTCCTTGATGAATTGCCGAAGGACTTCTATTCCTCCGATGCCTTCGGCGACAAATTGCTGCAGTACCTCAAGGAGCGTGACCAGACACGGCCGTTCTTCGCCTATCTGCCATTCTCCGCGCCGCACTGGCCGTTGCAGGCGCCCGCCGACATCGTCGAGAAATACCGTGGCCGCTACGACGCAGGCCCGGAAGTGCTGCGCCTGGAGCGACTGGAAAAACTCAAAGCCCTCGGCCTGATCGAACCAGACGTCGAGCCGCATCCACTGATTCAGTTGACCCAACAGTGGGACGCTTTGAGCGACGAGCAAAAACAGATTTCCGCGCGGGCCATGGAGGTCTACGCGGCGATGGTCGAGCGTATGGACTGGAACATTGGCCGGGTCGTCGACTATCTGCGCCAGCAAGGGCAGCTCGACAATACGTTCATCCTGTTCATGTCCGACAACGGTGCCGAAGGTGCGCTGCTGGAAGCGTTCCCGAAATTCGGCCCGGAACTGGTGACGTACCTCAGCCAGCACTACGACAACAGCCTCGACAACATTGGCCGGGCCAATTCCTATGTCTGGTACGGGCCGAACTGGGCGCAGGTGGCGACCGCGCCGTCGCGTTTGTTCAAGGCGTTTACCACCGAGGGCGGGATTCGCGTGCCGGCGCTGCTGCACTATCCGCAGCTGGCGATAAAAGGGCAGATCAGCCATGGCTTCGGCACGGTGATGGACATCACGCCGACGATTCTTGATCTGGCCGGTGTGCGTCATCCGGGCAAGCTCTGGCACGGCAAACCGGTGGCGCCGTTGCGTGGTAAATCGTGGCTGGGGTTCTTGTCGGGTGAGACTGCGCAGGTGCATGACGAGCACACGGTGACGGGGTGGGAATTGTTCGGGCGCCGGGCGATTCGGCAAGGGTCGTGGAAAGCGGTGTGGATCCCCGGGCCGGTCGGGCCGGCGACTTGGCAGCTGTATGATTTGAGCAGTGATCCGGGGGAGATTCATGATCTGGCGGTGAGTCGGCCGGAGAAGCTCAGCGCGTTGATCGGGCATTGGCAGCAGTATGTCGAGGAGACTGGGGTGATTCTCAGTGAGTCGCCGTTTCAGCCGGATTGAGGCGAAGATCAAAAGCCCCTCACCCTAACCCTCTCCCGGAGGGAGAGGGGACTGACCGAGGTGTCTTCCGTTAAATATCGACCTGTGAAAACGAGTCGATTATGGATTCAACGAAGCACTTTCACGTCGGCGTAACTCTTCAATATCCCACAATCGGTCCCCTCTCCCTCCGGGAGAGGGCCAGGGTGAGGGGCAGCGTGTCAGGCCTCCACCGCCTCCCCTGCCACCACAACCTCATCCCGACGAACAAACCGGTTCGCCCGCCCAAACGTGCCGAAATCATTAAACCGCACACCCATCTCACGCATCACCTTATGCGCTACCGGCACCGTCAGCTGACGAATGTAAAACGGCTCCTTCACCACAAAATGATGAATCCCGTGACTGCTGCCAAAGTTGAAACAGAACGCCTGCAACGGCCACAACCACCAAGGGTTCAATACCTGGCACTGCTGCAGCACATTCCCCAGTTCAACGTCCCCGTAGTAATGCATGTTCGAACTGATGAAGTGCAGGCAAAACGTGCGCAATACGTTGGGGCCGATGATCACTACGGCGGCGATATCGATCACCTGCATCACCGACAACGTCGTCGCTGACCATTCGATCGGCGCGCCCAGCAAATAGGCGATGCCATTGGCCGCATGAAAACCGAGAAACACATACCACGCGCCCCAATGCACCAGCGCCAGTGGTGCATAGACTTTGAAAACCCGTTTCAGAATGCTCCACTTGTGCGCCCAGGTCGGCGCCCGCAGTAAGCGGATGAAGGCCGACATCATGTTGTCGCCAACCATCAGCAAGCGCGCAAAACCCCACGGCTCGCCGTTGGTGATCGCGCGTTCTTCCATGTCGGTTTCAGTACCGGAGACCTTGTGGTGATTGAGGTGCAGATGGCGACGAATCCACGGATTGATCGTGCTCGGCCGCGCCAGCCACACCAACCCCATCATCAAATTGTGCGGCACGCGTTGCTTGCGGAAATACATGCTGTGGATCAGGTCGTGTTCCAGCTCATGGGTCAGCGAAGCAAAAAACGCGTTGAGCAACAGGCATGCCCACCACGCCATATGGCCGGTGATGTACAGCGTCGCCGAGCCGATCATCCCGATCAGGGCAAAGGCCAGAATCCCCGCCCCAAGCGCATCCTGATGCTTGAGAATCGGGTAGCGTTCACGCAGTTCGACGCCTTTGGCCAGCACCACTTGGCGAATATGCGCTGATCGCTGGGCCGCATTGTGTCGCTGGGGACTTGCAGAAGTACCGTCCATGCTTCCATCCTCTGTTTATGGATGTTCGCATCGTGCCTCGTCAGGCCTTGTATCGCGGTAGCCGAGAACGCCAACCTGTTGACCGGAAGCGCCAATCAGCATGAAGGAACCGACCTCTCTCGCCAGCTGGACCCGTGCCTTGCGCAAGCAACTCGATGCGCTGGGGCTGGACAGCATCGCCCTGTGCCAGCAGGCCGGGCTCGACCCAGACTTGATGGACGACCCCAACGCGCGCTATCCACTGTCCGGCACCACGCGCCTGTGGGAAATTGCCGTGCAGGCCAGTGGCGATCCGGCGATTGGTCTGCGCGTATCGAGATTCGTCAGCCCAACCACGTTCCATGCGCTCGGTTATGCGCTGGTCGCCAGTGGCAGCCTGCGTGAGGTGTTCGAACGTATCGTGCGCTATCACCCGGTAGTCAGCGATGCGCTGGAACTGGAGCTGAGTCGTGGCGACGACCGCTATCAATTTCGTCTGAAAATTCCGTCAGGCAATCCCGCACCAGCCTTCGAAGCCATCGACGCCTTCACCGCGATCTACGTGCGCACCTGCCGCAATCGCCTCGGCCGCGACTACGCACCGCTGGCCGTGTACCTGCGCCGCCCGGAACCGCTCGATGCGCACCAATGGCACAAAGTCTTCCGCGCTCCGGTGCATTTCGGCTGTGCCGAGGATCGCCTGGAGTTCGCCCTCGCCGACTTCGACAGCCACCTCGACGACGCCAACCCGGAACTCGCCGAACACAATGAAGCGGTGCTCAAACGCACCATGGCTCAGCTCCAGCCGCTGACCTGGGAGCGCAAGGTGCGCGACGCGATTGAAGAGCAATTGCCGGAAGGCGAGCCGAGTGCCGAGCGGATTGCCCAGGCGCTGCACCTGAGTTTGCGCAGTTTGCAACGGCATCTGGCGGATGAGGGTTGTCGTTTTGATACGTTGTTGAACGAGAGCCGCGAGAATCTGGCGTTGCTGCACCTGCGCGATCCGCAGTGTTCGTTGAGTGAGGTCAGTTATTTGCTCGGGTTTGCCGATACCAGCAGCTTCAGCCGCGCTTTCAAGCGCTGGACGGGGATGACGCCGGGGCAGTTTCGCGATGGGTTGCGCTGATAGTTCCAACATTGGCTGTGCATCGACAGGCCTCTTCGCGAGCAAGCTCGCTCCCACACTGGTTTCGTGCACCCCGCAGACCCAATGTGGGAGCGAGCTTGCTCGCGAAAGGGCTGTTTAAATCACCGAGAAACCCAGTTCAAAAACGGTGCTGTCAGCATCACTGCTAACCCGCACCTGCCCACCATGCAATTGCATGATCGACTGCACGATCGCCAAACCCAATCCTCCTGAATCCCCCGGCTCTGCCCGTGAGGGATCGACGCGGTAGAAACGGTCGAACAGTTTGCCCAGATGCTCCGGCGCAATCGCCGGGCCATGGTTATGCACCTGCAACCAACACCACCCCGACTCCTCACGGCGATGCAGGCTGATCACAGTTCCGGAATCAGCATGGCGCACGGCATTGGCCAGCAGATTGCCCAGCGCACGTTGCAGCAATTGTTGATCGGCAAGCAGTTCACCATGCAGTTGATTGTCCAGCCGCACGTCGCGGTCATCCGCCAAGGCTTCAAAGTAATCACACAATTCACTGCCGACACCCTGCAAATCCAGCGTTTGCAGATTGAGCGCGCGCTCGGCCTGCTCGGCGCGGGCAAGGAACATCAGGTTTTCCGCCATGCGCTTGAGCCGTTCGAACTCTTCCATGTTCGACGCCAGCACTTCCTGATACTCCTCGGTGCTGCGCGGATGATTCAGTGCCTGGCCGTTACTGGCGAGCAAAGTGTGCAGCGGCGTGCGGATCTCGTGGGCGAGGTCGGCGGAGAACTGCGACAGGCGCTGCACGCTGTCGTCGAGCCGCGCGAGCATGCCGTTGAGCGCCTGCACCGGTTCTAGCAGTTCGGCAGGCGTGCCGTTGGCGGGCAGGCGTTGGTCGAGGCTGCGCAGATCGATGCCGCGTACCGCTTCGCTCAACTGCCGCAACGGTTGCAAGCCCCGGCGCAGCAACAGCAAACCCAAGGCAAAAGCGAGCAACGCGCCCAGTCCAACCGACAGGTACAAGCGCATGCGATAGCTGCCGAGCATCTGTTCGCGCTCGCTCAGCACTTTACCGGCGATGACCGTCAGTGGCTCGCCATTAGGCCCCTGCGCTTCACCGGACAACAGCGCGAGTTCGGCACCGTCCGGCGCTTGCCAGGTCAACACATCACGGCGCTGCGGCGTCTGCTCGCGGGGGATCGCGTTCAGTGCCGGGAGGTCGCGCTGACGCGGGTTGATGGCGATCACACTGGAGCCATCGGCCCGCCGCACCAGCAACAGGCTGTCGAGATTGCCGAGCATGTTCTGATACAGCCGCGGCCGCGCCTGCAAGGCATCGAGGCTGTCGCTGTCAGCGAGCAACGCGCGCACTTGCTCCAGTCGACCGAGCAACGCGAGGTCGTCGCGGTAGGCGATTTCCGAGGCCAGTGAACGGTAGAGAAACACACCGATAGCACTCAACACCAAGGCGCAGACCAATGCGAACGCCAGCGCCAGGCGCCAGGCGATCGACCTAGAGCGCATCGTCCGGAGCTTCCAGTTGATAGCCGACGCCGCGCACGGTGTGGATAAGTTTCGGCATGTACGGATCATCGACTTTCGAGCGCAAACGGCGCACTGCAACCTCGACCATGTTGGTGTCGCTGTCGAAATTCAGGTTCCACACCTGCGAGGCAATCAGCGTGCGCGAGAGCACTTCGCCCTGACGACTGGCGAGCAATTGCAGCAGGGCGAATTCCTTGTTGGTCAGGGCAATGCGCTGGCCGCCGCGACTGACGCGGCGCCGCAGTACGTCGATTTCCAGGTCGGCGATGGTGTACGACTCGGCTTCGCGCATCGGCCCGCGCCGCAGCAACGTGCGCACCCGCGCGAGCAGCTCGGCGAAGGCGAAGGGTTTGAGCAAGTAATCGTCGGCACCCAGTTCGAGACCGCGCACACGGTCTTCGATGGCGTCCTTGGCGGTGAGGAACAGCACCGGCGTGGCGCCGCGCTGGCGGATCAGCTGCAGCAATTGCCAGCCATTGAGCCCGGGGAGCATCACGTCGAGGATGATCAGGTCGTATTCCTGTTGCTCGATAAAGTAGCGGCCATCGAGACCATTGAGCGCCACGTCCACGGCAAAACCCGACTCGCCCAGGCCTTTGGCGAGGAAATTCGCGGTTTTGGCTTCATCTTCTACGACCAGCAAACGCATGGCACACCTCGATTGATAGGCACACAGGCTAGGCGTCTTCGGCGGTGTTGCCCATTACAAACTTGTAATCAGACTGACGAGGTTCTGACGAAGACCGGCGATTAAGGTGGCGACCTCAGCTTTTGGAGCCTGTCCATGACCGTCAAATACTTCGTTGCAAGCCTGATGATCGGCCTCAGTGGCAGCGCTGTCGCCAGCCCTGAGCTGCCGCGTCACGCTGATCTCGACCTGAAAACCGCACGGCTGCTCGCCGACACGGCAATGGTCAATTGCACCGGCACGGTGTCGGTGCTCGACCGTGGCGGCAATTTGCTGGTGACTCTGCGCGGCGATGGCGTCGGCCCGCACAACACCGCCGCCAGCCAGCGCAAGGCCTACACCGCACTGTCGACCAAAACCGCCACTCGATTGTTCGCTGAACGTGCCCGCAGCAATCCGGAAACCGCCAACCTCAACACCCTCGACGAGTTGCTGCTGCTCGGCGGCGGGATTCCGCTGTTCGCCGCTGATGAACTGGTTGGCGCGATGGGCGTGGCCGGCTCCGGCGGCGGCGAGCAAGACGAAAACTGTGCAATCAAGGCCGCCGAGAAAACCGGTCTGGCCACTACCCGTTCCCAATAAGGAGATGCATCAATGAATACTTTGCGCATGACCTTCGCCGCGCTCGGCCTGAGTGCTTTTTCAAGCCTGGCGCTGGCCGCTGGCAACCCTTTGAGCGTGCACGTGCTCAATCTGGAAAACGGCCTGCCTTCACCGGGCATTAACGTGACTCTGGAAAAACATGTCGGCGAGAACTGGCAGCCATTGGCGCAGGGCACAACCAACGAGCAAGGACGCATCGCCGAATTGTTCCCGGCCAAGCAGCCTTTTGAAGCGGGCGAATACCGCGTGGTGTTCAAGACCGGCGAGTACTACAAGAAGGTCAAGCACGACACGTTCTTCCCGGAGATTCCGGTGATTTTTGAAGTGAAGCAGACCGATCAGCACTACCACATCCCGCTGCTGCTCAGCCCGTACGGTTTCTCGACCTATCGCGGTTCCTGAGCCCCTCTCCTACAGGTTTTGTGATTTGCCTCAGATGTCATGGAGAGCCGAAAAACCTGGGGGAGCCTGGCTTGCCAGCGATGGCGTCCGTTCAGCCGACATCGATGTCATCTGATGCACCGCTATCGCTGGCAAGCCAGCTCCCACAGTGTCCGGGTGCATTATTAGATCGTGGCCAAGGCGCGCAATCGCGCAGCGTCGAGGATTTCGATCTCGCCGTACCCGAGGCCGATAATCCCCTGCCCCTGCAAATCCTTGAGAATCTGGTTGGTGGTCTGCCGCGACAGCGACAGCATCGACGCCAGTTGCTCCTGCGGCAGTTGCAGCACCCGGCGTGGCGCGTCGAGTTCGCCGTAGCCTTCGGCAATCATCAGCAAGCGATGTGCCAGACGCGCCGGCGCCGGGAGCAGGCTCAGTTGTTCGAGGTTGATGAAGGTCAGGCGCAGTTTGTGGCTCATCAGCAGCGCCAGATGACGCCAATACACTGGATTTTCATCAAGCAGCTTCAGTAACGTTGCCTGCGGGATATTGAGCAGCGTGCACGGCCCCACAGCGTAGGCGTCATGCGTACGCGGCTGGCCATCGAACAGGCAGATTTCGCCAAACCAGTGCGGCGCCTCAACCAGACTCAACAACGCCTCTTTGCCTTGCTCGCTGACCGCACCGATGCGCACCGCGCCGTCGAGCACCGCATACAAGCCGCACGGCGCATCACCGCGCTGGAACAAACGCTGCCCCGCCGTCAGCCGCCGCTCCCGAGCCACCGCCAGCAGACTATCCTGAAAGGACGCCGGCAGATGACTGAACCATTGGCCACTCATCAGCCGTGAACGTATTTGCATAAACACTCCTGGATTGTCGCCTGCCTGACAGAGCGAACCCTGATCCCGAGGGATGATGCGATCAACCCTACCGGAGGAACAACAATGAAAAGCCTCGTCGACCATCTCAGTCAATACGCCGCCTACCACCGTGACCCGCGCAACATCGCCAGCCACTTTATCGGCATTCCGCTGATTGTGGTGGCAGTGGCGGTGTTGTTGTCGCGCCCGGAATGGACGCTGGGCGGGTTGTGGATATCTCCAGCCGTGATCGTGGCGCTGGCCTCGGCGTGGTTTTACCTTCGACTGGAGGTGAAACTTGGCGTGTTAATGACCGTGCTGATGGGCCTGTCGGTCTGGGCCGGGCATGTATTGGCACAGCAGAGCACGATGGTCTGGCTGAGCAGCGGGTTAGCGATGTTTGTGGTGGGCTGGGTGATCCAGTTTGTCGGACATCACTATGAAGGGCGCAAACCGGCGTTTGTCGATGATGTATCGGGGCTGATTGTCGGGCCGTTGTTTGTTGTGGCCGAACTGGCGTTCATGCTGGGGATGCGGCATGAGTTGAAAGAGCAGATCGAGGCGCGGGCGGGCGTGGTGCGGGTAAATCCGAATCGCAAAGCGGCGGCTTAGGCCGCTTAAAAGATCGCAGCCTGCGGCAGCGCCTACACCGATCGTTCCCACGCTCTGCGTGGGAATGCCACCATGGACGCTCCGCGTCCACTGTGACGCGGAGCGTCACGGGATGCGTTCCCACGCAGAGCGTGGGAACGATCAGTTAAAGGCTGGCGACTTTCTGCCAGACCTTCGGTTTGAAGAACAGAGTTTCACCCTTGGCCAAGCCGATCAGGCTGTCGTGGTCTTTCACCACTTCAGCCTCGATCAGATCAGTCTGCCCTTCAACTTTCAGCGTCACTCGGGTAGTCGCACCCAACGGCCGGATATCACGCACCTCAGCCGCATGGTGATCTTCCAGCTCATGCTTGGACAACGACACTTCATGCGGGCGGAACAGCACGTGGTTGTCGTCGCTCAGCAGCAAGCGGTTCGAATCGCCGAGGAAGTGATACACAAAATCGCTGGCCGGATTTTCGTAGACGTCGCCCGGTGAGCCGATCTGTTCGATCACGCCCTTGTTCATCACCACGATACGGTCAGCGACCTCCATCGCCTCTTCCTGGTCGTGGGTCACGAACACCGAGGTCAGGTTGATGTCTTCGTGCAACCGTGCGAGCCAGCGGCGCAGTTCTTTACGCACCTTGGCATCGAGGGCGCCGAATGGCTCATCGAGCAACAACACTTTCGGCTCGACCGCCAATGCGCGGGCCAAAGCGATACGTTGACGCTGGCCACCGGACAACTGCTCCGGATAACGATCCGACAGCCAGTCCAGCTGCACCATGTTCAGCAGTTCATGCACCTTGACCGCGATCTGGCTTTCGCTCGGGCGCTGGTTTTTCGGCTTCATGCGCAGGCCGAACGCGACGTTGTCGAACACGGTCATGTGGCGGAACAACGCGTAGTGCTGGAACACGAAACCGACGTTGCGATCACGCACATCGTGGCCGGAGACGTCTTCGCCGTGGAAGACGATGTTGCCCTGATCCGGGGTTTCCAGACCGGCGATGATCCGCAGCAGCGTGGTCTTGCCGCAGCCCGACGGGCCGAGCAACGCGACCAGCTCACCGCTGTGAATGTCCAGGCTGATGTTGTCCAGCGCCTTGAACGCATTGAAATTCTTGCTGACGTTACGCACTTCGATCGACATGAATTATTCCTCCGCGGCGCTGGCGCGCAGGCGGTTGATACGGTTTTCGCTCCACTGCTTGGCCAGCAGGATGAAGAGCGCCAGGATCAGCAACAGGCTCGCCACGGCGAACGCGGCCACGTGGTTGTATTCGTTGTAGAGGATCTCGACGTGCAACGGCAAGGTGTTGGTCACCCCGCGAATGTGCCCGGAGACCACCGACACCGCACCGAATTCACCCATGGCCCGCGCGGTACACAGCACCACGCCATAGATCAGGCCCCACTTGATGTTCGGCACAGTGACATGCCAGAACATCTGCCAGCCATTGGCGCCGAGCAGGCGCGCGGCTTCTTCTTCCTGCGTGCCTTGTTCCTGCATCAGCGGAATCAGCTCGCGGGCCACGAACGGCACGGTGACGAAAATCGTCGCCAGCACGATGCCCGGCAGGGCGAAGACGATCTGGATGTCGTGATCCTGCAACCACGGCCCGAACAGGCCTTGCGCGCCGAACATCAGCACGTAGACCAGACCGGCGATCACCGGCGACACCGAGAACGGCAGGTCGATCAGCGTCACCAGCATGCTTTTGCCACGGAACGAGTATTTGCTCACGCACCACGCTGCGCTGACGCCGAACACCAGGTTCAGCGGCACTGAAATCAGTACGGCGAACACGGTGAGTTTCAGTGCCGACAGGGCATCCGGTTCAAAGATCGCGGTGAAGAACGCACCGAGACCATTCTTCAAACCCTGCGATACCACGATGAACAACGGCAGCAGCAGAAACAGGAAAAAGACCAGCCAGCCAAGGCCGATCAGGACTCTGCGCGAAGTGGCGCTGCCACGGCGTGCAGCGTTGGCCGAAGAGGCGGCCGCAATAGACGATTGGGACATGGTTCGCGCCTCCTTATGGGGTTTCGATGCGCCGCTGCAGCAAGTTGATCAGCAGCAACAGAACGAAGGAAACCACCAGCATCAGCACGCCGATGGCGGTAGCGCCGGTGTAATCGTATTGGTCGAGTTTGACCATGATCAGCAGCGGAAGGATCTCGGTTTTCATCGGCATGTTGCCGGCAATGAAAATCACCGACCCGTACTCGCCGACGCCACGCGCAAACGCCAGGGCAAAACCGGTGAGCCAGGCTGGCAGCAGCGCAGGTACGAGGATGTGGCGGAACACCTGCAAGGGTTTCGCACCGAGGCACGCGGCGGCTTCTTCGACTTCACGGGGAATGTCGGCCAGTACCGGTTGCACCGTGCGCACCACGAACGGCAGCGTGACGAAAGTCAGCGCCAGGGTGATACCGAGCGGGGTGTAAGCGATTTTGAAGCCGAGGTCAGCGGCGAACTGGCCGACCAGACCAGCCGGCGCGTACAACGCAGTCAGCGCAATACCGGCCACCGCTGTCGGCAGGGCGAACGGCAGATCGATCATCGCGTCGATCACCTTGCGCCCCGGGAAGGTGTAGCGCACCAGCACCCACGCCAGCAACGTGCCGATGATGCCGTTGATGATCGCGGCACACAGCGCGGTGCCGAAGCTCAGCTTCAACGCAGCCAACACCCGTGGTGCGGAAATGATCGCCCAGAACTGATCCCAGGTGAGTTGGGCGGCGTGGACGAACATCGCCGCCAGCGGGATAAGCACAATCAGGCTGAGGTACACCAAGGTGTAGCCCAGCGTCAGCCCGAAGCCGGGTATGACGGGGGAGATACGACGCGACATAAAAGTCCTTGGTTAAAAAGCATTCCGCTGAACGCACCAATGTGGGAGCGAGCTTGCTCGCGAAGAGGGAGTATCAGTCAACTCTACGTCGTCTGACACTGCGCTTTCGCGAGCAAGCTCGCTCCCACATTTTCCGCGCCTGGCTTCAGGCTTGATGTGTGGCTGAAGTCAGATTACTGCGCCTGATAAATCTGGTCGAACACGCCACCGTCGTTGAAGAATTTCGGCTGCGCGGTTTTCCAGCCGCCGAAGTCCTTGTCGATGGTCACCAGATCGAGTTTCGGGAACTGCTGGGCGTACTTCGCGGCCACGTCTTTGTCACGCGGGCGGTAGAAGTTTTTCGCGGCAATTTCCTGACCGGCCGGGCTGTACAGGTGCTTCAGATAGGCTTCGGCGATCTGCTCGTTGCCTTTCTTCTCGGCGTTCTTGTCGACCACGGCCACTGGCGGCTCGGCGAGGATCGACAGCGAAGGCACGACGATGTCGAACTTGTCGGCGCCGCCATCCTCTTTCAACGCCAGGAACGCTTCGTTTTCCCAGGCCAGCAACACGTCGCCCTGACCGTTGTTGACGAAGGTGATGGTCGAACCGCGTGCACCGGTGTCGAGAATCGGCACGTGCTTGAACAGGGTCTGTACGTATTCTTTGGCTTTGCCTTCGTCACCGCCGTTGGCTTTCAGGCCGTAGGCCCACGCGGCGAGGAAGTTCCAGCGCGCACCGCCGGAGGTTTTCGGGTTCGGCGTGATCACCGAGACGTCGTTCTTGACCAGATCGCCCCAGTCCTTGATGCCTTTCGGGTTGCCCTTGCGTACCAGGAAGACGATGGTCGAGGTGTACGGCGTGCTCGCTTCCGGCAGACGCTTCTGCCAGTCGGCGGGCAGGGTCTTGCCGAGTTTGGCGATTTCGTCGATGTCGCCGGCCAGCGCCAGGGTCACGACGTCAGCACGCAGACCGTCGATCACCGCGCGGCCCTGTTTGCCCGAACCGCCATGGGATTGCTGGATTTTCACGGTGTCGCCGGCGTGATCTTTCTGCCAGAACTTGATGAATTCGGCGTTGTAGTCCTGATACAGCTCGCGCGTCGGGTCATACGACACGTTGAGCAGTTCGTAATCCTTGGCAACCGCGGAACCGGCAAACACAGCACTGGCCAGCGCGGCCAAAGCGTAACGGCGAATCGACGACATGGTGAAAGCTCCTGGAATTCTGGTGGTGGCTTTTTCTTATGTATTTCGGGAATCGTGTTGCCGGTTCAAAGATCGCAGCCTTCGACAGCTCCTACGCACAGCCCCCTGTAGGAGCTGCCGCAGGCGGCGATCTTTTAGCCCGGTTGTTTACCCGGTTGCTGCAAACGGAATTTCTCTTTGCGTTCGATCTGCACGACTTGCGCGTTATGCACAGTGATCTCCACCGCGCCGAAACGCAGATCGCGCAGGGCGCTCTGGATTTCACGCAAGATGGTGCTTTCGTCCTGACCGTCAACGCTGCGAAGGGATGCGCTCATGGTGCTGCTCCTTTGAATGGGATGTGCCTGGCAGTGGGCGGCACTGCGTTCGGCGTGGGAGCAATATAAGAGAGGCGCGGATATTCTTAAAAAGACTATTTAAGAATGTTTATATAACTGAAAAACTGATCGTTCCCACGCGCAGCAAAGGAATGCAGCCAGCGGCGCTCTGCGCCGCGATTTTGGGCCGACGCAGAGCGCCCCTTTGCTGAGCGCAGGAACAAGTTTGCCCCTGTCTTAGCTAATCAACGGCGCCCTTGCCCAATCAATCTCCTTTGCCGGACTCGGCCGCCCAAACCAATAGCCCTGCCCCAGATCACATTCCTGCTCAAGCAGAAACGCCGCCTGCTCAACCTGCTCGATGCCCTCGGCATGCACCTGCATGCCCATGCTTCGCGCCAGCGCGATGATCACTCGGACAATCGCCGCGTCATCCTCATCCCACGGCAGCCCGGCAACGAAGCCCTGATCGATCTTCAGCTTTTGCACCGGCAAGCGCTTGAGCCGCAACAACGATGAATAGCCGGTGCCGAAATCATCGATGGCCAGACGAATGCCCAACTCACGCAACCGGTGCATTTGCTCCAGCGCCACCTCCGGATCATCCATCACCGCGCTTTCCGTCACTTCCAGCTCCAGATACGCCGGATCCAGCCCGGTGTCGTGCAGCACCTGCGCCACCTGCTGGTACAGCTCACGGCGGGCAAACAGGCGCGATGAGACATTCACCGCGACAAACGACAGCATCACTCCGGCCTGCTGCCATTGGCACATCTGCCGACAGGCATGCTGCATGACCCAGGCGTCGATTTCAGCGATTAAACCGGTGCGTTCGGCAATCGGGATGAACTCCGCAGGCGAGACCAGACCGCGTTGCGGATGCTGCCAGCGCACCAACGCTTCGACGCCGATCAGGCGACTGGTTTTCAAGTCATGCACCGGCTGGTAGTAAACCCGCAGCTCCTGCTGCTCCAGCGCGCGGCGTAGCTCGAAGGCGATTTCGACGCGTTGCTGAGCGTGGGCGGTGAGTTCTTCGGTGTACAAGGCGTAACCGTTGCGGCCGCTGCTCTTGGCCTTGAACAACGCCGCATCGGCGTTGCGCAACAGTTGATCGGCGCTTAGCGCGTCGCTGGGGAACAGGCTGATGCCGAGGCTGGCGTTGATGAACAACTGATTGCCATCAATGCTGAACGGCTCCTTCAGCGCATCGAGAATCCGTTGCGCCAGCGCCGCTGCCTGCACCGGCTGTGGACAACTCTCTGCCAACACCGCGAACTCGTCGCCGCCCAGCCGCGCCAGGGTAATGCCGGGGCCAAACAGTTCTTGCAGGCGCGCCGCCACAGCCTTGAGCAAGCGATCGCCGACGTTATGGCCGAGGCTGTCATTAATCATTTTGAAGTGATCGAGATCGAGCATCAGCAAGGCACAGCCGCGCTTGTGGATCTGCGCCGAAGCCAGCGCCTGCTCGGCGCGGTCGCTGAACAGCAGGCGATTGGGCAGATCCGTCAGCGGGTCGTGGTGCGCAAGATGTTTGAGCTCATGCTCGGAGTCCTTGATCGCACTGATATCGGAAAACACCGCGACGTAATGGCTGAGCCGGCCCTGATCATCGTGAATGACCCGGATGGTTTGCCACTGTGGGTAAATCTCGCCGCTTTTTCGGCGGTTCCAGATTTCACCGCTCCATTCGCCCAGAGACTCCAGGGTGGCGAACATCGCTTGATAGAACCCCGGCGGATGATGACCCGATTTGAACAGGCTCGGCTGCTGCCCAATGACCTCTTCACGCTGATAACCAGTGATCTCCATGAACGCGCGGTTGACGTGCACGATCAATCCATCACGGTTGGTCACCAACACGCCCTCGCGGGTGCAATCGAACACCGCCGCCGCCTGGCGCAAGCGCTCGCGATCGGCGTGCCGCTCACGCAAGCGAGCCCCGATCCCGAGGAACTCGCACAAACGCGCCCGCGCCAGAAAGATCAGCCCGGCGCTGAGCGCCGCAAACACATAACCGTTGATCAGTTGCCATCGGGCAAGATCGACGGAGTTATCGAAGAAATTGTTTAATAAATGATCAGTGCCCTGCAGCCAGACAGCGGCAAGCACGAGATAGAGCAGCGCTGCACGCAAAGCATCGCGGTAAGTGGCAGGCATTCGGCTGTCCATGTCCCTACAAAAAGGTTGGAATTATAGGTCAAGAAACATCCAGCGACTCTTATCTGAAAGGGCGACTGGTTTTATCTGTGTGCTTGGTGATAATGCAACGGCTGTTTTTATCTTTATCGAGGGCCCTATAGCCTATGTGGTACGAAGGTTTTCTTGGCTTGTCGGCCTGGTCTCTGGTCGCGGTCACCCTGCTGATGACCCACGTGACAATTGTCGGCGTCACGGTCTATCTGCACCGTTACTCGGCCCATCGCTCGCTGGAGCTGAATGCCGGCCTGAAACACTTTTTCCGCTTCTGGCTGTGGCTGACCACGGCGCAGAACACCCGCGAGTGGACCGCCATCCACCGCAAACACCACGCCAAGTGCGAAACCGAAGACGACCCGCACAGCCCGGTCATCAAAGGCCTTTCCACCGTACTGCGCACCGGCGCCGAGCTGTACCGTGCCGAAGCGCAAAACCCGGAAACCCTGCGCATCTATGGCAAGAACTGCCCGGAAGACTGGATCGAACGCAACGTCTACAGCCGCTACCCGCTGTTGGGCGTGGCGATCATGGGCGTCATCGACCTGCTGCTGTTCGGCACCATCGGCATCACCATCTGGGCGATCCAGATGATGTGGATTCCGGTATGGGCCGCCGGCGTCATCAATGGTCTGGGCCATGCGGTCGGCTATCGCAATTTCGAATGCCGTGACGCGGCGACCAATCTGGTGCCGTGGGGCATCCTGATCGGCGGCGAAGAACTGCACAATAACCACCACACCTACCCTAACTCGGCCAAACTGTCGGTGAAGAAGTGGGAGTTCGACCTTGGTTGGGCGTGGATCAAAGTCTTCAGCTTCCTGCGTCTGGCCAAGGTTCAGCGTGTAGCGCCAATTGCCCACCGCGTCGAAGGCAAGGGCAGTCTGGACATGGACACCGCCATGGCCATCCTCAACAACCGCTTCCAGATCATGGCCCAGTACCGCAAGTTGGTCATCGGTCCGCTGGTCAAGCAAGAGCTGGCCAAGGTCGATCATTCGGTGCGCCATCAGTTCCACCGCGCCAAACGCCTGCTGTCGCGAGAAACCAGCCTGCTCGAAGATCGTCACCACTTGCGCATCCAGACCATGCTCGAACACAGCCAGGCGTTGAAGGTAATTTACGAAAAACGCCTGGCCTTGCAGCAGATCTGGGTCAAGACCAGCGCAAATGGCCACGACATGCTCGCCGCCATCAAAGAGTGGATTCACGAGGCAGAAGCCAGCGGTATCCAGTCCCTGCGTGAATTCGCTGACCAGTTGAAGACCTACTCGCTGCGTCCTGCGGCGGTCTGAGACCGTTGATCGGTGCACCCGGCTCCCGGGTGCACCCTTCGGAACTTCGCCAAAAATCGCCTATCTCAAAGACACTTCGCCATCCCGGCGGGCTGTACTGTGGCCGTTGTCGAATTGCGGCACGTCCTTTGAGATCTGTGCCGATGGTCAATAACAACCAAAAAGACTCATCCCTCCCGCAGTGGCCCGAAGCCGCGCAAACCCTCATGGCGCTGATGCACGCCCAAGGCGAGGTCGCCCGCCTGAGCGAACGCGAACAGCTGTTCAGCTCGCTGCTGGTCAGCGTCAACGCCGTGCTTTGGGCGTTCAACTGGGAAACCCGGCAGGTGCTGTACGTCAGCCCCGCCTACGAACGGATTTTCGGTCGTTCCGCCGGCCTGTTGCTGGCTGACTACAACCAGTGGCGCGACAGCATCTACCCCGATGACCTGGAATACGCCGAACGCAGCCTTGCCGAAGTGCTGCACAAGGGCGCGGTGGAAGATCGCGAATACCGGATCATCGCTGCCGACGGCCAGGTGCGCTGGCTCAGCGACAAGTGTTTCATCAACCGTCAGGACGAGCCGGGGCAACCGGTGATCATCGTCGGCATCGCCGAGGACATCACCGACAAGAAGCAGATGGAAACCGAACTGCACCGTTTGGCGACCACCGACGTGTTGACCCAAAGCAGCAATCGCCGCCACTTCTTCGAATGCGCCAACCGCGAATTCGAAGAAGCACGCGCACAAGGTTCGCAAATGGCTTTTCTGCTGCTGGATATCGATGATTTCAAAATGATCAACGACAGCTACGGCCACCCGGAAGGCGATAACGTGCTGCAACGGATTGCCGAGTGCGGGCGCGGGTCATTACGTCGAGGGGACCTGTTCGGACGGATTGGCGGGGAAGAGTTTGCTGCGGTGTTTCCCGGTTGCGCGCCGGACATGGCCATGCAAGTGGCCGAGCGGTTGCAGCAAGAGATTCAGCGTTTGAGCTTCAGCCATGACGGCCAGACGTTCGGCATCACCGTCAGCCAGGGTCTGACCAGCCTTACCGAAGTAGACGAAAACCTCGACAGCCTGTTCGCCCGGGCGGATGCGGCGATGTATGAAGCCAAGCGACAGGGCAAGAACCGCATCATTTCTGCCTGAGCCCGTCCCCCGCCTCAACACAGACCCACTGTGGGAGCAAGCTTGCTCCCACATGGTTTTGCTGTGTATCAATGTTATTTGCGCATCCGCATCAACTCCGGCAAGCCAATCTTGAGCAGCCGCGCCGTGCGACTCTTCGCCAGTTCCTCAATGCCTTCATGCTCAGTCAGATGCGCCATCTGCGCCGCCATGTTCATCACCAGCGCCTCGCGGGAATACACCCCGCCACCGAGTTGGTAGACCGACGCAATCAGCTCACGCAGTTCCAGCGGCAATCGCCAGCGGGTACGCAGCGCCGAACCATAAGCCGCGCCAAACTCAGCCAGCGCCTCGCCGACCTCCTCCAGTTCATCCAGCGCACCGCCGGCCTGCTGCCATTCCTGCAAACACCGCAGCAACGCCAGATCGCCGAGACGATGGAGCATGCCCGCGCAATAGCAGCGTTCCTGATCGAGATCGAGCAGACGCGCCAGCGTGCGCGCATATTCAGCGGTGTGCAGCGACAGCCCCCAATAGCGCTCGGCGTAATCGGCCAGACACGGATCACTGAGCCTGGCGCTGCGCTTGAGGGCCAGCCCCAGAATCAGGTTCATGCTCTGCCCTGTGCCCAGACAATGCAGGGCCTGCGCCAGGGTTTGTACAGGCGCGCCGTGGTGTTGCGCGGCGCTGTTGGCCGCAGCGATCAGCACTGCAGTGATTTGTGGATCGGTTTTGATCTCATCTTCCAGCAGTTTCAGATCCAGCCCGCTGGGATTGAGGCTGCGCTTCACCGCCACTTGCACATCGGTCATCAACGGCGCGCCGTCAGCCTGCTCCCGGCGGCGTTCAAGAAACACCGACAAGGTCATGCCCGGCGCCAATGCCGGCACTTCACAGAACACCTCTTCACCGGCATTCAACAGCAAACCCTGCAAGCGCTCGGTCAGGCTTTCCATATTCAGTGGTTTGGTCAGATAGGCCGTCGGTGCCAACGGAATCGCTTCGCGCACGCTGGCGCTGTCGTTACGGCTGCTCATCAGGATGAACGGCAACGGCGGATTGCGTTTGCGCTGGCGCACGCTGCGCAACACGCTCAAACCATCGATGCCGGGCAACTCCCAATCAACGATCGCCAGGTCATACGGCACTTCACTGAGCAATGACAGGGCTTGCTGCCCGTCGGCGCACAAGTCCAGCCGCGCATCGCAACGCACGTTCAGCAACACTTGTTTGAGCAGGTCGCGAGACCACGGGTCAGCCTCGGCGATCAGCACTCGCGGTACGGCGGGTAAATCAACGGCAGTCATGCGCGCTCTCCCTTGCAATGCCTGAACCTTAGCCAATGCTGGCCATTCGATACAGTGCTAAAGCGTCCCATGTGTTTCAAGGGGCGTAAAAAAACCCGCCGAAGCGGGTTTTTTGTCGATCAGGTCACACTGGGTGATCAGAGCTCGGAGAAGCACTCTTCGATGATCACCAGACCTTTGTCCAGTTGCTCGTCCGGCGAGGTCAGCGGTACGAGGACGCGCAGAACGTTGCCGTAGGTGCCGCAGGACAGCAGGATCAACCCCTTGTCGCGCGCCTTGGCCACAACCGACGCTACTGCTGCAGCGTTAGGCTTGTGGCTGTCGCCGTTTTCGAACAGCTCGACCGCGATCATCGCGCCCAGCGCACGGACTTCACCGATCACCGGGTACTTGGCCTGGATAGCTTTCAGGCCAGTGACCAGACGCTCGCCAACGGCCTTGCAGCGGTCCAGCAGTTGCTCTTCTTCGAACACTTCCATCACTGCCAGAGCAGCGGCGCAAGCGATCGGGCTACCGGCGTAAGTACCGCCCAGGCCGCCTGGCGCGATAGCGTCCATGTATTCGGCCTTGCCGCACACACCGGCCAGCGGGAAGCCGCCCGCGATGGATTTGGCGAACGTGGTCAGGTCGGCAGCAACGCCCATCTGTTCCATGGCGAAGAACGTACCGGTACGGCCAGCGCCTGTTTGTACTTCGTCAGCGATCAGCAGGATGCCGTGCTGGTCACACAGAGCGCGCAGACGCTTCATGAACTCTTTCGGCGCAACGTAGAAACCACCTTCACCCTGTACAGGCTCGATGATGATCGCGGCGATGTCTTTCGGCTCAGCGTCGTTCTTGAAGATGCGTTCGATGGAAGCGATCGAATCGTCGATGCTCACGCCGTGCAGCTCGTTCGGGTACAGCGCTCGGAAGATGCCGCCTGGCATCAGGCCCATGCCGGCCGAGTACGGCACGACTTTACCGGTCAGGCCCAGGGTCATCATGGTGCGACCGTGGTAAGCGCCGGTGAACGCGATCACGCCAGCACGGCCAGTGGCGGCACGGGCGATTTTCACGGCGTTTTCCACGGCTTCGGAACCGGTGGTGACCAGCAGGGTTTTCTTGGCGAAATCACCTGGCACCTTGGCGTTGATCTTTTCGCACAGCTCAACGTACGGCTCGTAAGCCAGTACCTGGAAGCAGGTGTGAGTCAGCTTGTTCAGCTGTTCGGTCACGGCCGCGATGATTTTCGGGTGCACGTGGCCGGTGTTCAGTACAGCGATGCCGCCGGCGAAGTCGATGAACTCACGACCTTCAACGTCAGTCACGGTAGCGTTCTTGGCCGATTCAGCGAAGATCGGGTGAATCTGGCCAACACCACGTGGAACAGCTGCGGTACGACGGGCCATCAGTTCAGCGTTAGTCTTGCTCATTACAGTCCTCATTCGCCGCTCATCGGGCGGCGTGGTTCAAGGATTAAGCGGGAGAAATCGACGGTGGCAGCATGCGATGATCGACTGCCACGGCGTTCCTGGCCGCAGAGAAAATTCCGGTTTGAAACCACGCAAAGGGACAGCGCTCTCGTGCCCTTTGCGTTTGCAGCGATCCCTTTCCCGGCTTAGATGCCCAGGCAGAGGTATTTGATTTCCAGGTAATCTTCGATGCCGTACTTGGAGCCTTCACGGCCCAGGCCCGAGGCCTTGATGCCGCCGAACGGCGCGACTTCGTTGGAGATCAGCCCGGTGTTGACGCCGACCATGCCGTATTCCAGCGCTTCAGCGACACGGAACACACGACCCAGGTCACGAGCATAGAAGTACGAAGCCAGACCGAACTCGGTGTCGTTGGACATCGCGATCACTTCGGCCTCGTCTTTGAAGCGGAACAGCGGCGCCAGTGGACCGAAGGTTTCTTCCTTGGCCACAGCGGCGTTTTTCGGCACGTTGGTGAGGATGGTCGGTTCGAAGAAGTTGCCTTCCATCGCCTTGCCACCGGCCAGTACGGTTGCGCCTTTGGCTACAGCGTCAGCGATGTGTTCTTGCACCTTGGCCACGGCTTTTTCGTCGATCAGCGGACCCGTGGTGGTGCCGTCTTCCAGACCGTTGCCGATCTTCAGTTTGGCCACAGCCACTTTCAACTTCTCGGCGAACGCGTCGTAGACCGAATCCTGAATGTACAGACGGTTGGCGCAGACGCAGGTCTGACCGTTGTTGCGGTACTTGGAAATGATCGCGCCTTCGACGGCCTTATCCAGGTCCGCATCGTCGAACACGATAAACGGCGCGTTGCCGCCCAGTTCCAGCGAGACTTTTTTGATGTCCTTGGCGCATTCCGACATCAGTTGACGACCGATTTCGGTCGAACCGGTGAAGGACAGCTTGCGCACGATCGGGTTGCTGGTCAGCTCGCTGCCGATGTCGCCGGCGCTGCCGGACACCACGCTGAACACGCCCGCAGGAATGCCCGCGCGCTGGGCCAGTTCGGCCAGAGCGAAAGCGGAAAACGGCGTTTGCGAAGCAGGCTTGAGCACCATGGTGCAACCGGCGGCCAGTGCCGGCCCGGCTTTACGGGTGATCATCGCCGCCGGGAAGTTCCACGGGGTGATCGCGGCGGTCACGCCGATTGGCTGCTTGATCACGATCAGACGCTTGTCTGGCTGGTGACCCGGAATCACGTCACCGTAAATGCGCTTGGCTTCCTCGGCGAACCACTCGATGAACGAAGCGGCGTAAACGATTTCGCCCTTGGCTTCGGCCAGCGGCTTGCCCTGCTCGAGGGTCATCAGGCGCGCGAGGTCATCCTGGTTCTCGATCATCAGTTCGAACCAGCGACGCAGCTTGCCGGCACGCTCTTTGGCGGTCAGTGCACGCCAGGCTGGCAGCGCCTTGTCAGCGGCTTCGATGGCACGGCGGGTTTCGGCAGCGCCCATCTTCGGCACGGTACCGAGGATTTCGCCGGTGGCCGGGTTGTTGACCTTGATCGTCTGACCGTTGTCCGCATCGACCCAAGCGCCATCAATGAAGGCTTGCTGGCGGAACAACAGGGTGTCTTTAAGCTGCATGTCGGCTTTCCTTAACAGCACCGCGGCCTGCGCGGAGCAAATTATGATTGTAGAAAGGCGCCTCGCAAGGCTGCCGTCAGGGAAATCAGTGACCGGGTGTGGCGCATCAACCGTGGACGATTCGAACCACCAGCGCTGCAACACCCAGCAAAGAGCGTTTGAAATCTCAAACGGATCGTAGGATCAAAGGGGGTAAAGGACAATAGGTCGTTCGAAAAAAAGAACAAAAACGCCGCTTTTGCCGGATTTTTCAGATCAACGAGCCAAAACCCGTTGCCGCAGCAAAACCATAGATCAACCCCGGGAAAGCGCCAAGCGAGGGTTTTGCAGGACGTTACAGCTTTAAGGAATACAGCGATTTCAACCGACACGCGCACTGACAAACCCCAGCATGGACGCCCCGAGCCGACCTAGGTATGATGTCGCCCGCTGCACCAGTAGCTCAGCTGGATAGAGTACTGCCCTCCGAAGGCAGGGGTCGTGGGTTCGAATCCCGCCTGGTGCACCATTGATTTAAACGAGAAAGCCCCGGACTGTGATGGTCCGGGGCTTTTTTGTGGGCGACGCAAAGGGACGGGAAGGACGTCACTCCGTCGTCCAGTCGAATTCGTCGTAATCATCGTCATCCTCTTCCTCCCCAACCTCCGCTTCGAAAACCTCGTCTTCATCAACGCCATCTTCTTCCGGCTGATTCAGCAGAAATTCCTTACGTGCTTCAGTAATCGCGCGCCGCATCTCTTCGCCCTTCTCCGGGCAGTTGAGCAGTTGGGCGATGCGGTCAATTTTTGATGCCACGTTGTCCTCCAGCGCATCGGCAATGCCCCGATAGTGCGCGTTTTTGCGGGGCAATGCCAAATGGCTGGGGGATCAAGCGGTCATTTTTTTTGCAACTGTTCAAGGCGCGCGTCGAGATCGGTGTTCGGGTAGCGTTTGTGCAGGTTGTTGAACAGGTTATCGGCGGCTTGCGACTGGCCGGAATCGCGCAAGCGCAGGACTTCGCGCAGTTGTGCGTCGAGGCCGTTGGCCGGGGCGGCGGCGCGTTTGCTGAATTTGGCCTCATCGCGGCTGATGGCTTGATCTTGCATCGGCGCGGCCATTTCCATCATCGGCACAGGTGCTGGCATGGCGCCGGCAGGGGCCGACAATCGGTGCAGTTGCGCTGAGTCCGTGTCGGTCATGGGCACAGCAAGGCTGGGGGCTGGGGCGTAGTCGTACTGACGCAGCGGTTCAGGGGCGCGTTGCACCAGTGACAACATCAACGCGACGCCAACCAGACTGGCGAATGCGACTTGCCAGCGGGGTTTGCGGCAAGCGTCCAGCCAGCGTTGCCACAGGCTTGGTTTCGGCGCAGGGGTTTGACGCTGCGCGGCGTTGAGGATGAACGCATCGAGGTGCGCTGGCGGTTCAGCGTTGTGCTGTTCGCGCACATGTTTTATCACCGAATCATCGGGTGTCTGGCGGGCGTCAGTCATGTCAGTACCTCCTCGGCCAGCAGCCGACGCAGTTTTTGCTGGGCGTAGCGCAAGCGGCTTTTGACGGTTTCCAGCGGTGTTTCGGTGAGGCTGGCGATTTGTGCCAGGTCGAGGTCGCCGTGGGCACGCAGCAGGAACACTTCACGCTGGTCGGCGGGCAGGGTTTGCAGAGCGCTGTCCAGGCGCTGGCGGTCACGGCTGAGAGTGAGCAGTTGTTCGGGATCGTTGGTTTCATCGCTGACTGCGTGATGTTGCTCGTCGTAGCTGTCATGCAACGGCAGTCGGGCGCCGTGTTTGCGCCAGTGATCGATCAGGCGATTGCGCGCTATCTGGAACAGCCATGTACGAAATGTCGCTCGGCCTTGTGGCTGACTGCTGCTGCGGATCAGGCTCAGCCAGGTCTCCTGAAATACTTCGTCGGCCAGTTCCGGTTTGCCGCTCAATCCGAGCAGAAACCGGTACAGGCCTTGGCGATGGCGCGCGTACAAGATCTCGAACGCCGCGCCGTCGCCTTGGCGATAACGCGCCAGCAGCGATTCATCGCTGCTGGCAGTTGAGCTGTCTGCCGAGGCAAACAGCTGACTGATGAAGCCTTTCAGACGACTCACTTATTCGATCCGTTGTTCAGTGGCCAGCGCATTCGATGCAGTTGAGCTGCGCAAGCTGTGCGCCAATTCGACCAGTTGCACGAACTCATTGCGCAGACCGAAGCGGTCATCGCCACGCGCGCCACGGGCCAGAGCTTCGGTGTCTTTCAGGCTGAAGTCACCGGTATAGCGAGCGTCCTTGAGCTGTTGGGAAAACGCGGCAACGGCAGCGGCAAAGCGCAGGTCTTCACTGGCAGATGCGACCTGATTGGCGATCGGCCGCTCGATCAGCAGACTTTTCCCACCGTCAGGCTGTTGATAACGCACACGCAGCATGGCCAATTCTTGGTTCTTCGCGGAAACAACCGGCTCCGACTTAGCGTAACGCAGCGGCTCCAGCCAGCCCAGCTCGCCCGCCGGAACAATTTCGTACAGCGCGGTCACCGTGTGTCCCGCGCCGATTTCGCCGGCATCGACTTTGTCATTGTTGAAATCCTCACGCTTCAAAGCAAGGTTTTCGTAGCCGAGCAGACGATATTCACTGACCTGCGCCGGGTTGAATTCAACCTGCAATTTGACGTTTTTTGCCACTACCGCAAGGGTCGAGCCGAGCTGATCCACCAGCACTTTGCGCGCCTCGCGCAGGTTGTCGATGTAGGCGTAGTTGCCATCCCCGGCGTCAGCCAGTTGTTCCATCAGGTGTTCATTGTAGTTATCCACACCGAAACCCAGGGTCGTCAGCGAAATCCCGGTTTTGCGTTTATCCACAGCCATTTGTTTGAGGCTGTCGAAATCACTGACGCCGACATTGAAGTCACCATCGGTGGCCAGCAGGATGCGGTTGATGCCTTTGGGGATGAAGGCCTGCTGCGCCATTTGGTAGGCCAGTTCGATACCCGAGGCGCCAGCGGTCGAGCCACCCGCAGTCAATTGCTCGATGGCTGTACGAATTTTCGCTTTTTCGTGTCCGGAAGTCGGCTCCAGCACCACTCTCGATTCGCCGGCATAGACCACCAGCGACACACGATCCTGATCGCGCAACTGATCGACCAGCAATTTCAGCGTGCTTTTGACCATCGGCAGACCTTCGCGGCGGTCCATCGAGCCCGACACATCGACCAGAAACACCAGATTGGCCGGGGCCAACTCCGCCACCGCCCGGTCGGACGCCTTGATGCCGATGCGCAGCAAGCGGGTGTGCGGGTTCCACGGTGAAGCGGCCAGCTCGGTGGTCACGCCAAACGGCGAGCCATCGCTGGGCAGCGCGTAGTCATAGGGAAAGTAATTGACCATTTCTTCCAGCCGTACCGCACCTTCCGGCGGCAGACGCCCCTGATTGAGCAAGCGGCGGACGTTGGCATAGCTGCCGGTATCGACGTCGGCACTGAACGTCGATACCGGCGTTTCAGCAACGCTGTGGATCGGGTTATCCGCCAACGCCTGATACTGCTCGCGCTGTTCGTCGCGATAGCCCTGTGGATAACTCTCCGGCAACGGCATCGGCGCACTGCCCGCATTGGGCATCCTGTACAGCGCGCGTTTTGCCATTGAGCTGTCAGCCATCACCGCGTCCTGTTGAATCATCTGCGCAGGCTGAGCGGGTGCCGGCAAGGCAGCGGATTCCGGGTTGGAGGACGCGCCGCAGCCGGCCACCGCCAGCAACACACCGACCGCTGCGGGTCGCAAGAAATACACAGAAAGGGACATGGGGGCTGACCTCGGGATGAAATTGATCATTCATCCACTGAGACGGGCAGCCCTTTCAGTTCGGGTTAAACGCCGCTGAAAATATTTTCAGCGGTGATAACGCCGCACCGCACTGCTGTTACGCAGCACATGACCTTTGATTTTCTCCATCAGCTCGGCGCGGGTCAGACCGGCCGGCAAGGCGTCTGGCGCCAGATCCAGTGCGTAGATCTGGATAATGTAGTGGTGCGCACTGTCGCCGACTGGCGGGCACGGCCCCATGTAATGGGTGTTGCCCTTGCTGTTGGTGCCGCCGACGCCCTCGAACGCAGACTTGGCGCCGACGCCCGCAGCAATCTGGTGCGTGGTGGCTTTGATGCCGTAATGAATCCAGTGATCGACGCCCAGACCTTTTTGGCCGTCGGGATCGTGCATGACGATCGCGTAACTCTGGGTCGCGGCGGGACCGGCATTCCAGCTCAGGGCCGGCGACTGGTTCTTGCCGCCGCAACCGGCGGCATCGCTGGCCGCTGCCGAGGTGAACAGGCGATTATCGGAAACACCCGGGATGCTGAGGGTGAAACGCTCCTGGGCCTGCGCCGGAAACTGCACGCAAAGGGCCACGGCAACGGCCGCCAGCCATGGGTTGAGAGAGGTCAATCGGGTCATTCCGGGAGCACCTTGTGCAGTTGGGCCGTCGTCGGCTTGCAAACTATAGCTGTACCGTTCGTGCCGTGGCAGTAGCAAATGGCTGAACCTCGCACTACCGCGCAAACTCACAAGAGAAATGCCCGCGAGGAAGCCGATCATGCCCCTGCACCGTGTCGCCCGTATCGCTGATGTCCCTGAAGACCGTGGCCTGCAAGTTGAAATCGGCGACTGCAAGATCGTGCTGTTGCGCTCCAACGCCCAGCTACGTGCGTTTCAGGGCGAATGCCCACATGCCGGCGCGCCGTTGGCTGACGGTGCGTTGTGTCACGGACGCCTGATCTGCCCGTGGCACAAGGCTGCGTTTCGGGCTGAAGACGGCGCATTGTGCGAGCCACCGGCGCTCGACAGCCTCAAGCGTTATCCGCTGGAACTGCGGGGCGATGAGGTCTGGGTCGATGATCAGCCATTGCCTGACCCGCACACGCCGCCGGCGGATGACTCGCGCACCTTTGTGATCGTCGGCGCCGGTGCAGCAGGCACGGCGTGCGCGGCGGCGTTGCGGGAAAAGGGTTTCGGTGGCCGGATTGTGATGATCGATCGCGAGGCGGATGCCGGCTACGACCGTACCGTGTTGAGCAAGTTTGTCCTCGCCGGGGAGATGCCCCCGCAAGAAACGCCGCCGCTGCGGGAGGAGGACTTCTATAAAGAGCAGCGCATTGAACGCCAACCAGCTGAAATCAGCTCGATCGATGTCCCGAACAAAACCCTGCAATTTATCGACGGCCAGACGCTGCGCTACGACGCCGCAGTGCTCGCCACCGGCGGCGAACCCAACCCGCTGGAACTGCCCGGTGCCGATCTGCCACAGGTATTCGTACTGCGCTCAAAAGCCCAGGCAGAACAAATAATGAACACTGCCAAACCGGAGCAACGTGCGGTGATCATCGGCGACAGCTTCATCGCCCTCGAATGTGCCTCGGCCCTGCGCCAATACGGCCTCGACGTCACGGTGCTGGCGCGCCACGCGATTCCCTTCGCCGCGCAATTCGGCGAAGCCGTGGGCAAAGCGATTCGCACGCTGCACGAGGCAAACGGCGTGAAATTCATCAGCGAGCACGAGGCGACAGAGATCATCGGCGAAGGCAAGGTCGAAGCCGTGCTGTTGGACAATGGCCTGCGGCTGTCAGCGGATCTGGTGCTGGCCGGGGTCGGTGTGCACCCGGCGACCGCAGCTTTCGCTTCTCTGCCGAAGGAAAAAGATCAGTCAATTCGCGTTGACGATGGCATGCGCGTCAGCGAAGGCCTGTGGGCTGTCGGCGACATCGCGACGTTCCCGCTGCACGGCCAGCCACAACGTATCGAACACTGGCGCCTGGCTCAGCAGCATGCGCGCATCGCCGCCGCCAATATGCTCGGTGGCGACGAACATTACCTCGACGTTCCGTTCTTCTGGACCTGGCACTTCGGCAAGAATTACGACTACCTTGGCCACGCTGAGCACTGGGATGAGGTGGAGTTTCTCGGTGAGCCTGAACATCCGCCATTCATAGGACTGTTCGGCAAAAACGGCATTCTGGTCGCTGCAGTCGCTTGCGAGAAGGAACGGGCGATGGCGCTGCTGGCCGAGCGCATGAAGCAACCGCTGGCAATGGAAGAGGCCTGGACACTGATCCGCGATTACGCTTGATCGTTCCCACGCTCTGCGTGGGAATGCAGCCCGTGACGCTCCGCGTCACTGGACGCAGAGCGTCCCTAGAGGCGTTCCCACGCGGAGCGTGGGAACGATCAATTAACGGGAAAGGGGCTCGCGATTGTCGTCATCCTCGGCATGCAAAAAGATCACCCGTGGATTCTCCAGTGGTGCCAGCGGCGGTGGCAGTTCCTGCTGCTGAACCGGCCAGAAGTGCGTCACCACATGGCTGATGTCACCTTCCTGATCGTTGTGAATGGTCATCACCCCGGGCGTGCGCAGTTTCTGAAAGCGGTCATCGCAGAGTTTGAAACTCTTGCTCAACCCTTCATCGTCGATCACCGGCGAGGGCAACCGGCGCTGGGCGAAACTGCGGCTTTTGCGCTGCTGGTAACGCGCCCAACCGATCAGGATCACCGCGTTGACCAACGCCACCCACAGATAAATCTGCAGCGTGCCCAACGCTTCGAACGCCGAGTTATCGATACGCGGTCCACCGGCATGGGTTTCAATCAATGGCCATAACCCACGGATCAGCAAGAACAGCAGCCCCACCCACGCCACCACGGTAAGCACCACATCGACCACGACCAGAAAGGGCCGCTGGCGGGTCCGGATGATTTTCATTTGATGACCTCCTCTTCGTCGTCGCCAATCGGTTTGATACCCCGGTCGGGACTGACCCAACGCGCACGTTTCTGATGTTGGCCGAACAAGACTTTCGGGAAGCTGACCAGCGTGGTCAGCAAACTGACGAACCAGAATGCAATCGGGTACCAGACCACCCAGAACATGGTCTTGCCCAACCCCGGCTCGTAGCGACGGTCAATGATGATGCTGACCGCGAACTGCACCAGACAAACAAACGCCAGCAGCAACCCGGTAAACGCTGGCGGCATCAGGTGATCCACCGCGATCGCCTCGGGCATGACCACGAACTTGCCCACGCCCCAGAAAATCACCGACAGCAGGAAGGTAAACGCCCAACCGGTCGACAGGCAGTATTCGAACAGCAGTGGCCACAGGTAACGATGGCGGTACTGCCAGATGCCACGGATGTTCTTGAACAGCACTTCGGCGCCGCCCTGGGCCCAGCGCAAACGCTGCTTCCACAGGCCGCCGAGGGTTTCCGGCATGAGGATCCAGCACAACGCGCGCGGCTCGTAGAAGATGCTCCAGTGATCGAGTTGCAGCTTCCAGCTGATGTCGATGTCTTCGGTGATCATGTCCGGGCTCCAGTAACCGACGCGGTTCAGCGCGGTACGGCGGAACGCGACGATCACTCCGGACACGGTGAAAATCCGCCCGAATACCCGTTGCGTACGTTTGATCAGGCCGATGATCGAGGAGAACTCACCGACCTGAACGCGCCCGACCAACGTTGAACGCGTGCGAATCCGTGGGTTGCCGGTCACCGCGCCAAGACGAGCGTTATCCAGCATCGGTGCGACCAGATAGGCCGCCGTGTTCGGCGCCAGCAGCGCGTCGCCGTCGATGCACACCAGATATTCACTCCGCGCCGCGATCGCCCCCATACGCAGAGCGACGGCTTTGCCCTGGTTTTCCGCCAGATGCAGCACGCGCAGTCGCGGATCTTCCTTGGCCAGCGCGTCGAGCACTTGCGCGGTGTTGTCCTTGGAACCGTCGTTGATCGCGATGACTTCGATGTTCGGATAATGCTGGGCCAGCGCCGCGTGGATGGTGTCGGCGGCATTGTCGCCTTCGTTGTAGCAAGGGATCAGGATCGAGATCAGCGGTTCGCCTTCCAGCGGCGGCGGCAGCGTGTCGTCTTTCCACGGCCAGTGGCGCTCCCAGTGCAGCCAGAAATACAGGCCACCGGCAATCCACAACCCGGACATGAACAGCGGGTAGAAGAACACGAAGTCCATCAGGAACTGCCCGGTGACCAGGAAGATCAGCCCCAGCGGCACGCCGAGGACGAGCGCCAGAACAAGCAGGGCTAACAGTCTATCCAGCATGTTATGGATTCCATTTGTTGGAGAGTGCAGGCCTTACGGTTTTCAGGTCCGGCAGGTTGTCGAGGAAGTTGTCCGGGTAGTAACCAAAACTGGTCGCGCCCTGACGCTTGAGACGGCCCATCCAGTCCGCCAGGTGCACGCCGTCGATGTCGGCCTGATCCTTCTTGGTCCAGTCGCGGGCCTGCAATTCGAACACCGTGCGATCCAGTGCGCCGGGGCGTTTTTTGACCGTGGCCACCAGCGCTTCCAGCCACGGGCCGGACTCTGCCTGGGTCTGTTTTTCCATCAGCGGCATGGCCATCGGCGCGGTCCAGTCGTAGGTCGCGAGGAAATCGTCAAGGTTCTGTGCGTACCATTCTTCGCTGTGTGGATTGAGCATCGGCTCGGCGAAGATGTTGCGCGCGGTCTGCACCTGCGGGCCACGGATGGCGCGGACTTTGGCGGTCAGCTCGTTGGTGAAGTCGATGAGGTATTTGCTCTTGAAGCGCGTCCAGCGCTGCATCGCGGCCGGGTCATCGCGCAGCGCGGCAATCGAGCCGGGCAAACCTTGGGCGGCGTAGGCTTTCAAGGCTTCAGGGCTGGCATCTTCAAAGTCCGACAGCACCGCATCGTCGTGGTAAAGAATGCCGTCGACCGAAGTCAGGCGCGCCACGTCTTCATAGATTTCACCGATGATCCGCCGCACCTCAGGATCGAACGGCGACAGGCGTTTGTACTGATCTGGATCGACTGCGGTGATGCCGGTTTTCGGATCCCAGCGGGTGACACGCGGCAGTTTCGAATCGAGGCCGAAACTCAGCACCGGCATCCATGCAAACACCTTCACGTGGGCACGGGTGCGCAGCTGCCAGGCGACGCGATCGAAGATGTCGGCGCGCACCGGCAAGTGACGGTTGGGGAAGTACAGCGAGTGCACCAGACCATCGCCCTTAGGATCAGCGAAGGCCTGCAAGAACACCGTGTTGGCGCCCATGTCGGCCATGCGCTGCACCAGTTTGCCAAGGTTGATGTCCTGCTGCGCCGGGTCCGGGTCGTAGACGTTATCCAGATCGACATGCACCACGCGCATGGCGAAATCCGACTGCACACCAACGACGCTGTTGGCGAAATGTTCACCATCAGGGTCCGAGGCGACGAGAAATCGCGGGCTGCTCATCAGGTTGTCGAGGGCGTCGAGACCGTCGTCCAGGGTCAGGGCCATCTCGTAGCCTTCCTCGCCGACCACGGTCAGCGAGGTGCCGTCCGCCGTGCCGTACGGCCAGACCCAGACGCGCGGTTTCTTGCCGGTGACCTTGCGGATTTTCTCCGAGATGTTATTCACGTCGGTGCGAATCCGCGCCTGGAAGTCAGCCTCGGACTCGTAGCGTTTGGTCAGCGGATCGTAGCGCCGGGTCGCCGCTGCCGGCTGCATGTTGCCTTGCGGGTTGGCCAGAATCCCTTTGTGGTTGGCGTCGGTGTGGGCGGCGATTTCCACCAGACCGGATTGCGAGATTTCACGCACCTGATCCCAGGTCAGGAAGTCGGAACGCGCACGCGGCGCCCCGGCGAAATCCACCGGTTGATTGAGCGGCGTATCGATCCAGCTGCCGACCGGCGCCAGCAATGCGTGCCAGTTATAGGCGCGCAGCACCGGCAGGACGCGGGTGTAGAAGCTCGAATAGCCGTCGTCGAAGCTGAGCAGAATCGCTTTCGCCGGCAGCTCCGGGCCGCCCTTGCGCGCCGCCATGATCTGGTCGACCGTGACTGGCTTGTAGCCGTTTTCGCGCAACCAGGCGAGCTGCTCGATCATGCGTTCGGTGCGCACCGCCACCACGGCCTGATCGGGATCGCGGTCTTCAACATCGTGATAGGCGATGCCGAGCACGTGATTTTTCGGCCACGGTTTTTCACTGGCCGCCAGCGGACGCTCGGACGGCGGCGCGAAGGCCGGAGCTTGCTGGGCGCAAGCGCTGACCAGCAGCACTCCCAGCAGAAGGATGAAACGCGAAATCAAAGGCATCTTCAAACTCTTCTAGAAGCGGAAAGTGAGGTCGACGAGCAGACGCAGATCGGTCTCCCGATCACCGTCGTAGGGCCGGTTGATCACACTGAACAAGCCGCCCACCTCGAACACGTCGTTCCAGGTATAACGCTGGCCGTAACCGAGCAGCGCCATGCCGCCAGTGCCATGATCACGCTGGCTGTATGTCCCCGCGCCGGCCTGAAATTGCTGGCTCCACGAAGTTTCGTAGCGGTGGTAGAGCACGTGATTGACGTTGACCAGCGGCATCACGCTGAAGTCGGATTTGGGGTTGAAGTACGGCACGTCATCGGACTTGGAGTTGTGGCTGGTGCCGACTTCCAGACCGGCGTCGACCTGCACGTTCGGCGCGCTGTAAACGCCTTCGCGACCAGTGAGCAAGGCCTCGACGCGGTTGTTGCCGTCGCTGAAGTGCGAGGGGCTTACCGACAGTTTCCACTCGCGGCTTTCATTGGCGCGCCAGCGAATGAAACCGCTGCCGCCATTGGCCTTGATGTCGCTGTTGAGCGCGCGCAGCGGGGTTTCGGCCGAGAGGTATTCGAGGCTGCCGCCGTACTGCCAGTTATCGTTGATGTCACGGGCGATCGCCAGACGCGCGCCCTGTTTGTCACCGAAACCGTAGGAATGGTTGGAGACTTCCGCTTCAAGGGTCATGTCGCGGGTGCGCCGCTCCAGGCCGACACGCTGGAAGCGGTGGTTGCCGGTGCCTTCGGCGAAGTCGCCGGTGGCATAGCCAGCCCCGGCAAACACGCGCCAGTCTTCATCGATCGGCGGGCTGTACAAGGTGGTCTGGATGCCAAAGTCGCGGCTGCCGCTGACCGCGCCGGCATCGCCACTGCCGCCACCATTGGCCTTGCCGCCATAGGCTTCGACGCGCAGCTCGGACATGTCATGCACTTCGCGTTCGCGGGCCAGTCGCTGCACCTGACGGTTGTCCGGATAACGCGCGACGACGTCGTCGGTCAGCGCATCCATTTGCCGCCATTCCTGCAATTCCATGGCCGTGTGCGCCTGACCAATTTCCAGGCCCATGTCGCGCGGCACCATGCTCTCGGTTTCCTTGAGCTGCATTTCTGCGCGGCGCGGCCAGTTGCGGGCAAGGTACAAATCGGCCTGGGCCAGACGCAAACCGACGTTGCCCGGTGCTTGATCGACCAGGGTCTGCAAGCGTTCCTCACCGTGGGGCAAGTCGGAGCCATAGGTGCCGGCCTGCGCCGCCAGTTGCTGGGCGTCCATCCATTCATCGTTGGGGTTGCCGATGGGCAAACCTTTGAGCTCAATGCGCGGGCGTTGGGACTTGGCCAGGTCTTCGGCGACTTTGCGCGCCTCGTCGGCACGATCGCTTTCCAGCAACGAGTAGTACAGCGCGGTGGTGTCTTCGAGGCGGTCGCCGACATCGGCGTCTGGCGCCGACAGCACTTGGCGATAGAGATCGGTGGCGATTTCCGGCTGACGCTGATCCAGATACGACGCCGCCACCCAGCGCAGGGCGTAAGTCGGAATCTTCACGCCTTCGGCTTGCAGCTTCTGATATTCAGTGATGACGTCAGCCGTGCGTGCGCGGGCCTTGAGTGCACCCATGCGGTCGATGCGCCAGCGAATTACATCATCGTGAGCCGTCGCATCAGGCGTCCAGGTGGCGAGCAGTTTGTCGTAATCGGCCAGCGCACGGTCGGCGATGACGTAGCGTTCTTTCTCACTGCGGGTGGCGTATTCGGCGAGGCGTACGCGCTCGGCCGCCAGATCACCTTCGAGGCGGCGCAACGTGACCGGATCGATCAGGCCCGGACGTTGATCGGCCAGGCGTAGCGCCGGCTCGGGCAGACGCGCCTTTTGCAGGGCGACCACGTATTCGCGAGCGACCTCCGGTTTAGTGCCGGCGCGCTTGAAAGCCTGATCGTATTCGAACAGCGCATCGTATTGCTTGCCGGCGCGGGTCAGGGCGTAGCCCAAGGCGAGACGGCGCGACGGATCATCGGGTTTGGCTGCCACCAGCGCTTTGGCGCGGGTCACCGCTTCGTCGGGTTTACCGGCGTCAGCCTGAGTCAGGGCCAAACCCAGTTGCAGGTCGGCATTATCCGGCTCCAGCGCCAAGGCTTTGTTGTAGACCTGAGTTGCCTGATCCCAGCGTTTGAGGTTGCGATAGGCGCGGGCGGTGGCTGTCAGCGCCTGAACCGGCAGGACGCGGTCGCGACCCTGGGTTTCATAGACCTGCACCACTTCGGCGTCGAGACCGGCCCAACTGGCGATTTGCAGGTGATCGCTGATCTGCCCGGTGGTCGACTGCCCCGGCGGCACCTGACGCAATACCGTCAGCGCGGGCGTGGTTTGCCCGGCACGGGCGTCGCGCACCTTCTGATCGTAGGGCGTGTCGGCAAACGCCAGCGCCGGCCAGAGCAATTGGCTGCACAGCGCGACTCGGAACAACGGGCGTAAACCACGATGTAATACAGGAACATCAATACGCGGCATTCGTCAGCATCCTTACATGGCCAGCCGGGTCGCAATGCCCTCCTTGCCCATTCGTAACGGTGGCCGCCAATGCACATCCAACGGCCAAGCTTAGTCAGGCAGTCTTGCACGCAAGCGTAGACCAATATCCGCAACACAATAATTGTTCAGAATCGTGGGAGCGGCTCAGCCAAAACGCCGAAAACCCGAACGCCAGACAGCAAAACGCCCGGCGTCTGTGCGATACAGAGGCCGGGCGTTGCTATTAAGAACGCAGAATTACTGCACTTGCGTGACGCCTGCGAACTTGCTCATCAGGAAGCCGACGAACTGCTCGACGGTCATCTTCTGGCCGTTGAATTCGACTTGATTGGCGGCGTAATGCAGCTTGGTCACCACGTTGCTGCCGTCGACGACTGCCAACTGCGAACCCACCGCCATGCCAGCGAACATGTCAGCCGCTTCCTTGGACTGATCGACGATGGCTTTAGCATCGGTCTGACCGTCGAGTTGAGCCTGCACGCTGAGCAGATCGACCAGCATTGGCTTCGATACCTGGATATTCAGGTCAAGCAACGCGATCAGTTGTTTGCCCAGTTGATCCGGTGGCAGATCCATCGATTGCGGCTTGGTCAGGTCAATCACCAGATTGGCCTTGCTCTCACCGTTGGCAGTGTTGAACGACAGGTTTTCCAAGGCGATCTGCGGGCCGGCGGCCAGCAGTTTCTGCAGGTCGGCTTTGACCTGGGCGTTTTCAGCTTCGGTGAGGTTCAACTCCGGCGCTGGCAAGCCCTGGGCTGCGGCTTCGGCGGCAGCCTTTTCATACGGCTGCAATTTGGTCTGGTAGATCTGCATCAGCGACATGGTCGACGGGATGTCGAGGTTCTTCAGGCTCATGGCCATGTTCGCCGAACCGATTTTCTTGTCGTTGAGGCTGACTTCGCCAATCTTGTAATCAGCACGGCCCGAGGCATTGCTGCCGTTTTCTTCGGTGAGGTTCTTCATTTCGAAGTTCTTCACACCCAGCACCGATTGCTTGGTGCCGAAGGTGGTTTTGCTGTTGGTCAGTTCCAGGGTGTTTTCCCCGGTGTAGTAGCCGTAGCTGCTCTTGGCGAGGTTGCTGGCCAGGGTCAGACCGTTGAGTTCGACCTGCACCGGCGCCTGATCTTCAGCGACGGTGACCAGTTTCAGATTGTCCATGTAACCGTCCGCCTTGACCTTCTGCGCCTGGGCGTTGGCCGAGATGTTCATGGTCAGGCCGGAGAATTTCAGGCTCGACTGCTCATCCAGTGCGGTTTCGAACGGCAGCAGGTCGAGGGTGCTGGTGGTGGATTCGTCGTAGCCGATGCTGGTCACGCCTTTGAGCGGCGCGGCGCCCTTGGTCGCGGCGAACCACTTTTCGGTGGCCGGGTTCTTTTCCAGCTCGTAGTTGCTGGTGGCCATGACCGGCAGCCATTTCAGCGAAACCAGACGCGAGAACGGCAACGGACCGTGTTCGATGTGGTCGACGAACAGCAATTCGACCGGCTTGTCGCCAAACATCTCGCCTTCGCCCTTGAGGCGATAGTGCGCGGTGCTGGTGAAGGTGTGGCGGTCGAGCGACACCAGTTCCAGCGACGCGGTGCCGTTGGAGCCGGCCATCGCGGTTTGCAGCTCTTTGTTGGCATTGCTGACGGCGTTGTTCAGCACGCCTTCGATCTTGGTCCCGGTGTACCAGGCCCCGCCTGCGCTGATCGCGCCGATGGCAACAACAATTCCGAGAAGCACGCCTGCTGATTTATTCATGAATGACCTGATCGATTTCCGTGGCTGTGAGTGTGGTCGTCTTCCCTGAACCCGTGACCGGGTCGCGGCTCGACTGCGCTGAATTCAGCGGTGGAGATTAGCACCGGGCGCGCAAGACGGCCCAATGTTTAAAGGTTAAAGAGTGTCTATGGGGGGAATGGACAGCTGAGAGACTGGAAGAGTTTCGGTGGCTTTGCAGACGCCATCGCTGGCAAGCCAGCTCCCACAGGGATCTTGGGTGAACACAAATTCTGTGAACACCAGAAAACCTTGTGGGAGCTGGCTTGCCAGCGATGAGGCCATTTGATTCAGCAGAGCATCAGGAATACTGAACCTCCATCGCATCGAGCTGATGATCAAAGCTTTTCAGCCGCGCGGTCCAGGTGTAGACCAGCACTTCAAAATCCCGATCGATCACCGCCCCGCCCGGCCCGTCGGCGCGTGGATCGCAGAAATCCAGTTGATAGCGCTCGCGGGCCATGGCCGTGGCGACATCGGACAATTCCCGGGCATTGTTGAGCCAGTGCCAGCCCTCGCCATCAATCTGCTTATCGAGTTCCAGACACTGTTTTTTCAGCGCTTCGAGGCTTTTTTCCAGCGGCGTGCCGGTGAGTTCGCCCATGACTTCGGCGAAGGTCCGTCCCGGTTGCCAGTAACTGCCCCAGAAATACCGGTCGAACACGGTTTCGACCCGGCGCAGGGCAACTTTGGTGTCCCAGATCAGCACCAGGGTCTTGCCCTGTTCAAGTTGTCTTTTCTTGACCCGCTGCACCTGAACCGACGCCCACGCCACGACGACGATTGCCATAACCGCAATCAGCGCGACGGCGCTGTCGAGGAAAACCATGGCCTTGTCGATCTGGTGAGCCAGCATGATGCCGTAGAAATAGGTGGCCGAGAGCAGCACCAGCGCTGCGAGGGCGCACCAGAAGCCGAGAGCGTAAGGGTTTTTCATTATTGGTTTCCCCTAGACCAGCGCTAGCAATGTGCGCTGGAAGGGTGCTTTGCACGGGGCGCCCTTCCAACACTTCAAAGCATAGCAACGGCCTCAGGGTTTGCTGGCGGTTGTCGCGTGCGTTCGTCCGCTTTCCCAGCCGCCGCCCAAGGCGAGGAACAGATCGATCTGGCTCATCGCAACCTGGGTGTTGGCGGCGGCCAGTTGCGCGGTGACATCGGTGTAGGTGCGGGTCGCTTGCAGATCCGCCAGGAATGACTCGCGGCCGGCCTGGAAGAAGCGGTGGGTCTGGTCGGCGGCCAGTTTCGCTGACTGCTCGGCATCGGCCAGCGCGTCGCGACGTTGCAGCAGTGCGCTGTACTGAGCGAGGCCGGTCTGGGTTTCGCGAATGGCGTTGAGCACCACGCCGTCGAAGTGCGCCAAGGCGCCCTGGGTGCTCGCTTCAGCTTCACGAATACGCGCACGGGCGCCGTTGGTCGGCACTTTCCAGCTCAGCGAGGGGCCGAAGCCCCAGCGGTTGGTCGACGGATCACCGAGGTCATCGATGATGCCGACGGTGCCGATGGTCGCGCCGATGCTGATGTCCGGGTACAGCTCGCCGGTGGCGACGCCGATCCCGGCGGTGGCGGCGGCCAGACGTCGCTCAGCCTGACGAATGTCGGGGCGACGCTTGAGCAGCGCGGCGCCATCACCGACCGGCACCAGTTGAGCGATTTTCGGCAGTTCGGCGCAGGTGGCGGTGCCGGCGGGCAATTGATCGACCGGTTTGGCCAGCAGCATCGACAGACGGAACAACCCGGCCTGACGCGCCGCTTCATAACGCGGCATGTCGGCGCGCAGAGATTTGAATTGGGTTTGCGAGCGGGTGACCTGGGTTTCGTCGCCACGGCCAGCGTCGCGCAGACGCTGGATCAGCGTGGTGCCTTGTGATTGTAGGTCGAGGGAATGCTGAGCGATTTCGCGTTCTTCGTTGGCCGCGCAGACCTGCGTATAAGCACGCACCACGTCTGCCACCAACGTAATGCGCGCGGTATCCGCTGCGGCTTGGGTCGCATCGGCGTTGGCCTTGGCGCCTTCGATACCGCGTTGCAACGTGCCCCACAGGTCGAATTGGTATGAGGCACTGATGCCGATATCGCCAACGTTGGCCACCGGCACTTTTTCTGGCAACAGGAATGCCTGACCGGATTCCTGCAAACGCTGGGCGCCCATTTTCACGCCGCCACTCCAGCCGCCGGCAGCCTCCGCCTCATCGACCTGAGCGCGGGCGCGCTGCAAATTGGCGGCGGCGACGCGCAGGTCGGTGTTGGAGGCCATGGCCTGCTGCACCAGTTGATCGAGGCGTGGGTCTTTATACAGCCGCCACCAATCCGCCGGCACGGGCGCCGAGACCACCGGCTTGCCGGCCACGGCCAGCTCGCCCTGAAAATCCTTGCGCTGAACCGCCGCATCCTCTGGCACGTGATAGTCCGGCCCGACCATCTGACACGCCGACAGCATCATGCCCAGTCCAACGATCATCAGGGCCCTGCTCATTGCGCGGGCTCCTGCTTTTTATCGTCGACTTTTGCGTCATCGATGATCGACACCGTGGCAGTGCGCCCGGCGATCATGCGGAAGTCTTCCGGCACATCGTCAAAGGCAATCCGCACCGGAATCCGCTGCGCCAGCCGCACCCAACTGAACGCCGGGTTAACGTTCGGCAGCAAGTTGCTGCCGCTGGTACGGTCGCGGTCTTCGATGCCGGCGACAATGCTTTCGACATGCCCGCGCAGCTTGGCGCGGTCACCGATCACGCGGATATCCACCGACTGACCGACATGAATGCCGTCGAGTTTGGTCTCTTCGAAATAGCCGTCGATGTGGAATGAATTGCTGTCGACCACCGACAACACCGGACGCCCGGCAGTGACGAATTCCTGCGGACGCGGCGCGCGGTCGTTGACGTAGCCATCGACCGGGCTGCGGATTACCGAGCGGTCGAGGTTGAGCTGGGCGCTGTCTACGGTAACCATGGCTTCGGCCAGCGCCGATTGCGCACGGGCGACCTTCGATTGGCTTTCTTCCAGTTGTTCGGCCGGCACCAGGTTGCCGAGGCCACGGTTACGCTTGGCTTCGCGCTGGGCCTGAGCGAGGGTTTCTTCGCGATCGGCGACGGCAGCCTTGGCCTGACGCAGCGCCAGTTTGAAGCGATCCTGGTCGATACTGAACAGCACCTGGCCACGCTTGATCAACTGGTTGTCTTTCACCTCAACCTGCTGGATCAAACCGGACACGTCCGGGGCGATCTGGATGATGTCGGCGCGAATGTGGCCGTCACGGGTCCATGGCGCAAACATGTAATACATCACCATGCGCCAGACGAGGACAACGGCAAAAGTCACGATCAGCAGGGTCAGCACCACGCGACCGATAGTCAGGAACGGTTTTTTCATGTCATCAGGTATCGACTGAGTGAGTCCACGCCGTACAGCAGTACCGCGTAGAGGGCCACGTTGAACAATGCCCGGTGCCAGACCAGACGGTAAAAGTGCACGCGCGTGAGCACGGCATGCACCAGCAAAAACAGCACATACGTGATGCCCATCAACACCAGCAGGGTCGGCAGGAAAATGCCGCTGATGTCCAGATCACCGATCATAGGGGCGCTCCATCGGGCAGCGGTTCTTCGGGCTCGGCGCTGGAAACGAATTCAACGCCGGGCAACAGCGCCAGACGCAAACCGCTCAAGGCGTGTAACAGGTTCAGACGGGTTTCATCGTCGCCGTGGCCACTGAGCGAACGGCGGGTGCGATCCAGGGTCATCAGCAACGGAGCCGGGGCCGACAAGCGTTCACCGGCCTTGAGGCAGGCGCGGAAATACTCGCCGACTTCACTGACCACTTGCTGCAACAAAGCGTTCGGCGCGCCCGTCACCCGAGGGGTGTAGGCGAGCAAGTCGAGCAGGTTCAGACCCACACGCACTTCGCGCATGGCAATGCCGGTGTCCTGGCCGGTGAGGGCCAGACGCGGTAAGTGCTGCATCAGCCGATCGAGCAACTGCACGCCCAATTGCCGGTGCTCGGCGAGGTTGGCCGGCTCAGTCATGTCGACGATGTCTTTCCAGCTGAAGCGGGTCAGGCGCTTGGCCGCCAGTTCGGCACCGAACGGGCGCGCGACCAGCGTCCAGATAAACGCGAACAGCAGGCCGATCGGACCCGCGAGGTTGGAGTTCACGAAGGCGAAAAAGTCCGCGTCGTAAGCACCCTGAATACTGATGAACGACGAAGTGTTGACCAGCGTCAGCAGCATGCCAAGGTAGAAACGCGGCTGCACGGTCAACGTGCCGACGCAAATGAACGGGATGGAAAACGCCAGCACCAGCATCGGGAAATCGTGCAGGTTGGGCAGAATCAAAAACAGATACAGGCTGGCGAACAGCACCGACATCCCGGTCCAGAAAAAGAACCGGTAAATCTGCGGCGCCGGGTCGTCCATCGAGGCGAAAAAACTGCACGCTACCGCCGCCAGAATCACCGCACTGCCGCCGTCCGGCCAGCCGAGCAGAATCCATAACACCGAGGCCGTGATGATCGCAAGAATCGTCGAGGCCACCGAATACAGCATCAGCCCACGATCGATGAACGGTGTCAGCCGACCCAGGCGCCAATGGCGGTAAACCGCGCGCCAGTTGTCCTGGCGCTCGCAGAGAATTGCGTCCTGCAGGCTGCGGCAGTCCTGCCACAAATCGATGAATTCACCGAGGCGATAAATCGAGTTGGAGAACAGCAGTTGCCGGCGATCCTCCAGCGCTTCGGCACTCGGCTGCAGGGCTTCGAGCTGATCTTTCAGCGCTTGCCAGCGGTTGAGATCGGCGTCTTGGTGCGCGAGCCATTCGCGGGTCGCGACGAGCAGCGGTGCGAATTTTTCCACCAGTTCCGGCGTGCGCCGTTCGAGGGCGTAGAGCGAATCTTCCAGCGCATCGATCACCGGCAGCAAATGGATCATGCGCCCGCGCAATTCTTTGGTGTTGCGCACCGTTTGCGGTCGCGAGCCTTCGTGGGGCAACTGGCCGATCATCAATTCGAGGCTGTTGAAGTTGGCGACCATAGCCATGCGCAGCGCAGTGACCTCTTCGGGCTGCACGTCGCGGCTGAGGAATTTCAGGCTATAGGTCGTTGCGTCGGCGAACCACTTGCTCACGGCATCGTTGAACACCGGCGCCAGACGACGCGGCCAGAACATCGCACCGACCACCGCAGCGACGGCGATGCCGAGGAAAATCTCTTCGGTCCGCGCTTCCGCCACGTCCCACACCGCCAGCGGGTTATCCACCACCGGCAAGGCAATCAGCGGCAAGGTGTAACCGGCGAGCATCAGCGCGTAGCTGTTGGCCGTGCGCAAATGCAGAGACATGAACAACAAAATCCCCGTCCACAACGCGATGACCACCACCAACACATACGGGCTCTGGACGAACATCGGCACGAAAAAAACCGCTGCCGCCGCACCGAGAAAAGTCCCGATGGCACGGTACAGCGCCTTGGAACTGGTCGGCCCGAGAAACGGGCTGGAGACGATATACACCGTGGCCATCGCCCAATACGGACGCGGCATTTGCATGAGCAAGGCGATGTACAGCGCGATCATCGACGCCGCAAAGGTACGGATCCCGTAAAACCAGTCGCGGGCCGGCGGAATGCCAGAGAAAAAACCGTTCAAGAATTGACCACCACAGGCGGACTGGCCGCCTCAAAAGCTCTGAGTACCCGAAGCGTAGCTTCCAGATCGCTTTGATCGATGCCTTCGAGCACCTCGTGACGCAAGCGCACCAGTTCGATCTCGACCGCTTGCACCAGTTCACGTCCGGTGTCGGTCAGGCTCAGGCACTTGGCGCGGCGATCCTGAGCATCTTCGGTACGACAGACGTAACCGGAATGGCACAACTGATCGAGCAGACGCACCAGCGACGGGCTCTCCATCCCGGCCGCCTGCGCCACCTGGACCTGCCGCACGCCCTCGCCTAAACGGCCGATCATCAACAGCGGCACGGCGCAGGCTTCGGAGATTCCATAGTTGACCAGCGTGGTCTGGCAGATCTTCCGCCAATGCCTGGCGGCCACCACCATGGCACTGCTGATGTTCATCTGGAGAGCGTCGAGATCGTTCGGCACGGGGAAATGCACACTGTTAGTTTGCTAACTATCAATATCGCATTGGAGGGGAATTTCAGTCAAGTTTTGAAACAAATTGCCTTTTCAGGGTTAGCCTACCGAATCGAATTCACCCGCTATCTGCTCAATGAAATCGAAGACCTCCTCCGGCACGCTGAACTGGAACTGCTTACGTCGATGCTTTGAAACTTTGTTACCGTTGTCCAGACACATCATTACCAGTTTCGAGAGGTCGCTCCCCCGTACGTCAAAACGCCCATTCACCTCTTTGATGACGTAGTCGTATTTTTCGAGAAACTCGGTCTCCTCGCGCAGCTCCACTTCCAATGCTCGCAAGGCCATTTGCAAGGTAAATTCTGCACATTGAGTCCCGTCCCAGAATCGATAGATTGAGTCGTGCCCAATAAAATCGAAAGCCATCTGATCAGCGTCCAGCCAAGTGACATTCCAGAACTCTCTTGCTGGTTTCGAGAACTCCTTTAATGCTTCGAGATAGCCAGACTCTTCGTGTTTCATCGCTACGGAAACCGGTAATAACAAACCATTTTTTAGAGCCCCAGAGTGGCAAAGCGTCTGGTGAATCAGGAAACGTGAAAGTCGACCATTGCCATCCATGAACGGGTGAAGAAAGACAAACCCGAAAGCCACAACCGCTGCAGCTATCAACGGATCAACCTGCTTGGCTGAGTGATTGGCAAAACTCATCAACTCGTCCATCAACTCCCTGCACAATTGCGGTGGAGGCGGGACATAGCTGACGCCAGCTGCGCCTCTCAAGCCGTTGTGTAAATGGTTCTGTTCATGACGGAAAAGCACAGCTTTATCGAAAGGATTGGAAACCGTACTGTTCTGCAACTCGACCAAATAGTCTTCGCTCAACTCTGTTCGCTCATGAGCTTGGCGGAGAAGCCGAACAAAACGGCGCGACTTTTCTTCATTGGGCTCTTCTTTCTCAATGGCGAAAGAATCGCGGGTCTCATGCAGATAGGCCCAATTGATTGCCCGATCCATCATTTCCGGCGGCAACGTCGCCATAAAAGCCTGGGCTCGACCAAGGATGTCCAGATCAAGCAGCGCCTGCAGCTCCGTCGTACGCTCGACTGTGGCGCAATAACGCATTGACCCCAACCCGTTAAAATCTACCCGCCAACGACTATTTCGAATTGCAGGCCCGGTGACATAACGCTTGGGATCAAACAAAGCGACAACGTTGCCCCGAACCGGTACGGAGTATTCCAGCTGTTTGCCCGTGAAACTTTCCCAAAGAAAACAGGCCTTGCGGATAAATACCCCGTTAGGTGATCGGCTCAACTCACCTAGCAACTCGTCCGCTTCAACGGTTTCAAGCGCCTGAGCAAGAATGCACAGGTTTATTCCCTCATGCTTCAGAGCAAACAAAATGTGCTCAAGTGTCGAACCCTGTTCCGGCGCGACGCCGTTTGGAACCGCTAGACACTCACCGATCAAGGTAATCCGGGTAACCGGTTTGATCATCGCAATACGCTTGGGGGCAAATGCATTAAGCTTCAGCGCATCACGCAGGTGGGCATAACCAACAGTTGGCATCGTCATCGTCCACATAAAAAATTCACTGCGACGATTAAAGCCCAGTTTTTTTTACATCGCGCATGTTTTTTTTACATTTCAGCCTTTTCCTACAATTTTTTTTACACACTCCTGCCCTTACGCAACAACACATCCAACTGATCCACCACCTCCGCCCAATCGGCGTCATCCAGAATCTCGTCCCGTAAAAACTGCGACTGGCTCTCCGTCCAGAAAAACGCATCAGCCAAATGCAGCTCGGGTTTGAGCGGGGAATGGGTGGCGATGAATTTGTCGATGTCGACCGGATCGTCGGGAAGGCCGAGTTGTTTGAACAGGGATGGGAGGCTGTGGGTTGGACTTTCCATTCATCAACTCCTTCAAAAATGGGCTGTGTGAACGATTATTCGCGAGCAGGCTCACCCCTATAGGTTGAACGCATTCCTATTGTAGGAGTGAGCCTGCTCGCGATGGCGTCGGCACTGGCGCCACAAATCCTAATCACTCAACTCCCGCACCTCGGCATGCGGCACCATTTTCAGAAACTGGGGCATGCTCATGTGCAGCAGGTAGTTGTGGTTGCCCGCCTCCAGATAAATATCCTTCTGCCGCGTCAGCAGCGGGTCGATGACCATGTCCAGCCCGTAGGAATCACCCAGTGGCGGCACCGCGCCGCGCTCACAGTCGTCGAAGATGTGCGCCAGATTGCTTTCGCGGGTCAGTTGCCATTCGCCACTGAGGCGCACTTTGCTCAGGTCAAGGTGACGGCTGGCCGGCAGCACGGCCATCAGATAGTGCCCATGGTGGTCGTCGAGGATGATCGATTTGGCCACACGCTCGGCGGGCACCCCGGCGACCCGTGCGGTTTCCAGGCTGCTCGATGAATGCCGGTGGGCGACGATGTCGTATTCGCAGTGTGCCCGGTTCAGGCTGCTCTGGACCTTTTTTGCCATTCGCATGATGCACCTCGGTGTCGCGCGGAAGGTTGTTGCTGTGTTTTGAGTCTAGTTCGGCGGGCCGCTGGCGAAGGGAAATCCGCTCACCGGACACATCCGCACATTGATCAAAATTCATCCAGCCCAACCCTCAACTAGACTGAAAGAACCCGCCACTGACGCTCATGGAGAGTCACGTGAACAGCCGATGTTGTGCCTTCGCCCTGCTCCTGCTGACAAGCGCATCCGCACTCGCCGCCGACACCTCATTGCCAGCCATGAGCCCGGTAGGTCTGTGGCTGATCACGCTGGGGATCGTGTTCCTGATCGCCGAAGCTGCGCTGCCCAATTACGGCGTTATCGGCCTGGGCGGGATCATCATGTTCGTCATCGGTGCGCTGATTCTCAGTAACGCCGAATTGCCGGTGCCGATGATGATCGGCCTCGGCCTGATCAGCGCCCTGCTGTTGATCGCGCTGCTGATTCGCGCCCTGAAAACCCGTCCGCGCCACGCCGTCAGTGGCGACGCCGGCCTGCTCGGCAGTGTGACCGCAATCACCACGGTGCAACCGGACGATGCCCGCAACGGCTGGGTGCAACTGCAAGGCGAACGCTGGCAAGTGCTCAGCGCCACCGCGCTGCAAACCGGGCAATCGGTGCGCGTGGTCGGGCGCAAGGGATTGTTGCTGCAAGTGGCCGCGACTGACGCGGTGCCGCTCGGAGAGTGATTATGGGTCTGCAAATCGGTGTTGTCGCGCTGCTGTTACTGGTCATTGCCCTGGCCGGCTCGACGTTTCGCATCCTGCGCGAATACGAACGCGGTGTGGTGTTTCAACTCGGCCGTTTCTGGCAGGTCAAAGGCCCCGGTCTGATCCTGCTGATTCCGGTGGTCCAGCAAATGGTCCGGGTCGACCTGCGCACGGTCGTGCTCGATGTGCCGCCGCAAGACGTGATCACCCGTGACAACGTGTCGGTGAAGGTCAATGCCGTGCTGTACTTTCGCGTGCTTGACCCGCAGAAGGCGATTATTCAGGTCGAGGATTATCTGTCAGCCACCAGCCAATTAGCGCAAACCACCCTGCGCGCCGTGCTCGGCAAGCACGAACTGGATGAACTGCTGGCCGAACGCGAGCAGTTGAATATCGACATTCAACAGGTGCTCGATGCGCAGACCGACGCCTGGGGCATCAAGGTCGCCAACGTCGAGATCAAGCATGTCGACCTCAACGAGTCGATGGTGCGCGCCATCGCCAGACAGGCCGAAGCCGAGCGCGAGCGGCGAGCCAAGGTGATCCACGCCGAAGGCGAGTTGCAGGCGTCGGAAAAACTCATGCAGGCAGCGGAAATGCTCGGCCGCCAGCCCGGGGCGATGCAGTTGCGTTATATGCAGACCTTGAGTTCGATTGCCGGCGACAAGAGTTCGACGATTGTCTTCCCGTTGCCGATCGAGTTGCTCAAGGGCATGGCGGATTTGTCCGGCAAGTCATGAAGCAAACGCAGTGGCACTCAGACGAAGTTTTTCCAGCGCTTCATAGGGCGCGCGGGTGCAGTTGTGCACGCGCATTTGCAACAGTGCCGAGGCCTCGCGGCGTTTGTCTTCGCCATCGGCAACGAACACTTGTGAAGGCTGTTTCGCATGCTGTGCGGTCGCTGTAAATACTTGCTGGCGCTGCGCTTCGCTCAAGCGGAAAAACCGCGCCAGACGACCGGCCATCGCCTCGGGCAGCTCGCTGTAATTCACCAGCAATCCCGCGGAATCCCGGCAATGCATCCACCCCGCCTCAAGCAACCGCCCCAGACGCCGGGCAATGAAATCTTCGCGCCCCTCAAACGGCAAGCCATCCTCCAGCACACAGTCGCCGAGCATCCCCGGCACCATGTGCATGCCCGGCCGGCGCAGATGCGAAACGGCAATTTCCAAAGGGTCGCGATAAAGAAACAGCCACGGCGTATCGGGGAAGCATTCCTGTAGCAGCGACCACTCACCAATGTTCCAGGCATCGAGCTTGATCACCAACCGTTGCTCAATGCCGCAACGGCGCTGCCCGTACGCAGAAAGCAATCCGCGAAGGGCGGCACGCCGTGCGCTTCCGGGTAAATCACTACGTAATAGCGCATCGAGTGGCGGCGGCTCGGAGACCACGATGTGATCGTCGAGCCGCGCGAGCATCTGACTGATCAATGTCGAACCACAGCGCGAGGCGTGCAGGATGAATGCACTCGGCGCGAGCCCGGGGCTTTGCGCCTGCCAATCGCTCAGTGCCGACAGCGGCGTCTGCCGTCGAAAAGCCTGATTGAACGGCAGCCGCAGCGCATCCTCCACCGCCTCGCGGAAAAATGGCTGATGCAACGGCGTGTCACCGAACCAGCACCAATCCACCTGCCACTGTCCGGCGGCCGCCCAGACCCGAATCGGCAACCAGCCGTCGAAGCTCAAGCGCTCCATTGTTCGTTCCACTGCCGCCGCCCGTTGCGCATTGCCGCGCGCAATTGTTCGCGGGAAAACCCCAGGCCACGTTCAGCGGCGAGTGCCAGCGTCCGGCTGATGAAGGCTTCGGGGTCGTGCAACGTCTGCAAGGCCTGCGACAGCGCAGCGTCCTCCGCGACCAGTGTCTGAAAGCGTTGCAACGCGGTATCGGCCAAACCCGGCGCAGGTGTGCTCGGCAAGCCTTCGGCGATCATCTGCGCGAGCCAGGCACCGGGCCGGCAGTCGATGACCAGATGAACCCGCGCCGAGGTATCACGGTTATCCACGCGGTGCGGGCGAGCGAGATCGAGAAACCAGCATTCGCCTGCCTGCATGGGCATGCGTTGGCCGTCGAGCCAGAAATCGACGTGCGCTGGACTGAGCAACGGAATATGCAGGCGCACATCGGCCTGCGGGCCCTCCAGATCGTAATCGCGATGCTCATGGATTTGCCCGCCCGGGCCCAGGCGCAGCAGCCTGGCGCTGACGATATCCAGCGACAGATTGCGCAGCCCCTGTCGCCAGCGCTCATCCCGCAGCCAAGGCGCGCGTTGCAGCGGTACGCCGCGACCGGGCGACAACTCGGTCAGCGCATCGACCGCTGAAATCAGCGCGACACCGCTCCAGTCACCCGAGAAATACTCAGCATTGAAGTGACTGTGCCAAGCGTCGTCGGCAATCGCCTCCAGTGCTTGCAACAGCAGCGGCAAATCCACCGTCACCGGCAGGCGCGCAAACGCCGGCCGGTTCATGGTTGCACCCTGACCTCACGGTGCCGGAGCATGCGCCACCACCGGCACGGAGATATCCCCCGCCGCCCACGCCGACTCACGATTGGCCAACGCGGTGGCGATCGACTGCACTTCGGTCGACTGCACCTGATCCGGCAGCGGATCGAGGCCGGCACTGGCGAAGATCTGGCCGTAGGCATTGCGCAGGTCGGCGTACGACAGATCGCGGCGCAGGTCTGCTTGCAGGTTGTTCAGCTCGCCCTGTATCAGGTCCAGCTCACCGATCCCGGCAGCCTGATGGCGGTTGCGCAACTGACCGACGATTTGCCCGTCGATGTCCGACAGTTGCTGGTTGGTCTTGAACTGCCGCAGCGCCTCCTGGTAATTGGCGTTGGCCACGTAGAGCTGCGCCAGCACCGCGATCGACATCGCCTGACGCCGCGCCGTGGCGACTTCTTCGCCGGCCTTGGCGACGTTGATGGCGGCCGGGGCGGAGATCACGTTGAACAGGTTCCAGGTGACTTTGACGCCGTAGTCGGCCCAGCCCTGTTCGACGAGGAACGAGTTGCTGTCGTAATGCCCGCCAGCCGAGAACTCCAGACCCGGCAGCAAACGCAGCATGGCCTTGCGGGTTTCGGCGGCGCTGATGCGCGTCTGGTAATCCTGCTCGCGCAGTTCCGGGCGGCTGGTCAGCGCTTCTTGTTCGAGTTTGGCCAGACCGACCTTGAGCTCGGGAATCTGGTAACCGTCATCGGTGGCCAGCGTCAGTTGGGTGCCCAGTGGCAAGTTGATCAAAGTCGCCAGTTCGGTTTTCGCCAGTGACAAGGCACGGCGCTGCTCTTCCAGTTGCCGGGTGGCTTCGATCAGCGAGCGCTGGTAACCAAGCGATTGCACCGGATCGCCAATGCGTTGATCGCTCAGGGTCTGGCTGTTGTCGCGGGCGGTCTGCACCCGTGCCATCAGGCTGTCGATCTGCTTGAGCAGACGTTCAGCGGCCATCGCCCGCCAATAGGCCGAGCGCACGTCCTGGACGATGGTGTTGATCACCTTGCGGCGCCGCTCCTGGACGATCAGTCGCTGGTCGCCCTGCTGTTTGGCGCTGATGTAGCTGACGCCGAAGTCGAGGACGTTCCAGACCATGGTCAGGTCGGCGACGTCGCGGTCGCGGTCCTGCGAGGTCGACGGTTCCAGAGACTGAGTGCCGGTGCGCACACTCTGGCTGCTGGAGGCGTTGACGTTGTTGCGCCCGACGTAACCGGCGTCCAGCGCCATGCGCGGCAGCATGTCGAAACTGGCGAGGTCGAGCTGCCGCTTGGCCAGCGCTTCCTCCATGATTTTCAAGCGGCCTTCGAGGTTGTACTTCACGGCGCGGGCCATGGCCTGGTGCAGGGTCAACGGCCCGCGCAGCGGTTCCTGGTCCTTGTACATGCCTTGCAGATCGCTTTTGGCACGCTGTTCACTGACGCTGCGCTCAATCGGTTCACTGGTCACTGCACATCCGCTGATCGCCAGCGCCAGCAGGCTGGCGCCGAACAACTTCTGACTTCTCTTCATCCCTGGATCGCCCCTAGGTCCCGCACAGTGTTGAGTAATGGTTGGTTCAGGCCGATATTTCGCTGATACCGACCTGTTGCAGTGCTGCCGCCAGGTTGTCGACCCGGTGCTGCTCGCTGTCTTTTATTTCCTGCAATTGCTGGCCCAGCGTCGGTGCGCCAAACACGCCGCGCAGGCCTTGAGAAACGTCGCCAGCCTTGAGTGAGTGACTGCCAAACGCGTTCAGCGAATCGCGCTCGGCGCCGCTGTTCTGGTTGAACAGGCTCGACAGCGTGCTGCTGGCGAAGACGCCGCCATCGCCGCCGCCAAAGCCAAGGAAGCCATGACCGGAGCCGTCACCCGTGCTGTCGCTGCTGGCGAACACCTGAGCAATAAAGCTCGGGCTGAGGGCACCGTGGTTCATGAAGATATCGCCCAGCGGACGGATGCCATTGCCGATCACCCGTTGCTCGAACAGTGGCGCAAAGGTCAGCGGTGAGCCGAGATCGCCGGTCGGCGCGGTGAAGATGATCGGTTGCAGCGGCAAGCTCGGTGGCGGTGGTGGCACCACCGGGTCGCTGCTGCGAATCAAAGGATCGGGAATGACCACACTGATTGGCGCAGTGGGCGGCGTCGGTGGAACGACTGGCGGCACCGTGTTGATCGCATAATTGTTCGAACTGCTGACACCGCTGCCGCTGTTGCCTGACAGATCACTGACCCCGGCACTGTTGACGCTGATGGCGTTGCTGGCGCTGTTGACGTTGGCATTCGGCGTCAGGGTCGCGGTCCAGGTTTTGCCGCCGTCGCTGCTGCTCAGGTTGGACAGAGTGCCGTTGCCGACATTGATGTCCGCCAGATCAAACCCACTGACCGCCTCATTGAAGGTGATGGTCACCTGTGAGGTCTGGCCGAGGCCGAGGTTCGGATTGGCAATCAGCACCGTCGCCGTTGGCCGTTCGCTGTCGAGCGCATAGTTGTTCGACACCGCCACCGTGCTGCCGACGTTACCGGCCAGGTCGGTGACGTTGCTGGTGTCCAGCGCGATGAAGTTGCTCGGGTCGTTGACGTTGGCGGTCGGCGTGAACGTTGCGGTCCAGGTCTTGCCGCCATCGCTGCTGCTGAGGTTGCTCAGATCACCGTTGGTCACGCTGAGGTCGGACAAATCGAAATTGCTCACCGCCTCGCTGAAGGTGAAGGTTACCGTGGTGGTCTGGCCGATACCCAAGTGCGGATTGGCGACCACGATGTCCACGGTTGGCCGGGTCGCATCCAGCGCGTAATTGTTGGAAATGGCGATGCTGGCGCCCAGGTTGCCGGCCAGATCCTGCACCCCGGCCGTGTCGACGATGATCAGGTTGGTGGTGTCATTGACGTTCGCCGTCGGCGTCAGCGTGGCGGTCCAGGTGATGCCGCCGTCGCTGCTGGCAAGGTTCGCCAGTGTGCCGTTGGCGACGCTGATGTCCGACAGATCGAAACCGCTGACAGCCTCGCTGAAGGTGATCGTCACCGTGGTGGTTTCACCGATGCCCAGGCGATTGTCGGCGACCACAATGGAGGCGGTCGGCAGTGCGGTGTCGATGGCGAAATTGTTCGAATCGGTGGTGCCGACGCCGCTGTTGCCGGAGGCGTTGGTCACGCCGCTGTTGTCGAGGGTGATCAGGTTGCTGGTGTCGGTGATGTTGGCGGTCGGCGTGAACGTCGCGGTCCAGGTGATGCCGCCGTCGCTGGATGCCACATTGCTCAACGTGCCGTTGGCGATAGTCAGGTCGGCGTTGCTGAAACCGCTGACCGCCTCGCTGAAGGTAATGGTCACCGCCGAGGTTTCACCGGCCTTGAGCGAGGTGTCCGCGACGACGATGGTCGCGGTCGGCACTTCGGTTTGCACCGCGTAGTTGGCCGAGTTGGTGATGCCGATGCCGGCATTGCCGGCCAGATCGGTGATGCCAGCGTTGTTCAGCACGATCAGGTTGGTGGCATCGCTGATGCCGATGGTCGGCGAGAACGTTGCGGTCCAGGTGATGCCGCCGTCGCTCGACGAGACGTTGCTGAGTACGCCGTTGGCGACGCTCAGGTCAGAGTTGTCGAAGCCGCTGACCGCCTCACTGAAGGTGATCGTAACGAGCGCGGTTTCACCCGGGCGCAGATCGGTGTCACTGATGACGATGGTGGCGGTCGGACGCTGGCTGTCGATGACGTAGTTGCCCGAGTCGGTGGTACCGCTGCCGGTGTTGCCCGCGATGTCAGTGATACCGGTGTTGTCCAGGCTGATGATGTTGCTGGTGTCGGTGATGCCCGCCGACGGCGTAAACGTCGCCGTGTAGGTGATGTTGTCCGACGTGCTCAGCCCGGAAAGCGTGCCGTTGGCCACGGTCAGATCAGCCAGAGTCAAACCGCTCACGGCCTCGCTGAAGGTGATGGTCACGGTGGTGGTCTGGCCGACGCCCAGTGCCGAGTCGGCAAGTGCAATGGTTGCCGTTGGGCGTTGGGTGTCGATGGCGTAGTTGTTGGAGTTGGTGGTGCCATTGCCAGCGTTGCCGGAGCCGTTTTGCACGCCGCTGTTGTCGAGGCTGATCAGGTTGGAGGCGTCGGTGATGTTGCTGGTCGGGGTGAAAGTCGCCGTCCAGGTGATACCGCCATCGCTGCTGCTCACCGCCGTCAGCGTACCGTTGGCAATCGTCAGGTCGGCGTTGTTGAAACCGCTCACGGCTTCGCTGAAGGTGATGGTCACCAGCGACGTTTCGCCGATGGTCAGGCTGTTGTCCGCGACGACGATGGTGGCGGTCGGCGCCACGGTGTTGATGGTGAAGTTGCCCGAGTTGGTCGTGCCCGTGCCGGCGTTGCCGGCCAGGTCAGCGATCCCGGTGTTGGCCAGGGTGATGACGTTGGTGCTGTCGTTGATCGCCACGGTCGGCGTGAACGTCGCCGTCCAGGTAATGCCGCCGTCCGCAGTACTGACCGCCGTCAGCGTGCCGTTGGGGACGGTCAGGTCGGCGTTGGTGAAACCGCTGATCGCTTCGCTGAAGGTGATGGTCACCAGCGAGGTTTCGCCGGCGCTCAGGGCAGGATCGGCCATGACGATGGTTGCGGTCGGCCGCTGGGTGTCAATGCTGTAATTGTTCGAATCGGTGGTGCCGCTGCCAGCGTTGCCGGCCAGGTCGGCGACGCCGGTGTTGTCCAGTGTCACCAGATTGGTGGCATCGGTGATGTTCGCGCTCGGCGTAAACGTCGCCGTCCAGGTAATCCCGCCATCCGCGCTGCTGACCGCCGTCAGGGTGCCGTTGGCGATGGTCAGATCGGCGTTGGTGAAACCGCTCACCGCTTCACTGAAGGTGATGGTCACCAGCGAGGTATCGCCAATTTTCAAAGTGTTTTGCGCGAACACCACGGTGGCGGTCGGCCGCACGGTGTCGACCGCGTAATTGTTGGAATCAGTGGTACCGACGCCGGTGTTGCCCGCCAGATCGGCGACCCCGGTGTTATTCAGGGTGATCAGGTTGGTGGCGTCAGTGATGCTGCTGGTCGGCGTGAACGTCGCCGTCCAGGTGACACCGCCATCAGCGCTGCTGACTGCGCTCAACGTACCGTTGGCAATGCTCAGATCGGCGTTGGTAAAGCCGCTGACCGCTTCGCTGAAGGTGATGGTCACCAGCGAGGTTTCACCGATTTTCAGCGCAGTGTCGGCGACCACAATGGTTGCCGTCGGCCGTAGCGTATCGATCGCATAGTTGTTGGAGTCGGTAGTGCCGGTACCGGTGTTGCCGGCCAGATCCGTAACCCCGGTGTTGTTCAGGGTGACCAGGTTGGTCGCGTCGGTGGTGCTGCTGTTCGGCGTAAAGGTTGCCGTCCAGGTGATGCCGTCGCTGCTGCTCAGTCCGGTCAAGGTGCCGTTGGCCACCGTCAGGTCGGCGGCGGTGAAGCCGCTCACCGCTTCGCTGAAGGTGATGGTCACCAACGACGTCTCGCCGAGATTCAGCGCGTTGTCGGCAACCACAATCGTGGCGGTCGGACGCACGGTGTCGATCGCGTAATTGGCTGAATCGGTGGTGCCGCTGCCGGCGTTGCCGGCCAGATCCGCCACCCCGGTGTTGTCCAGGGTAATCAGGTTGGTGGCATCGGTAATGCTCGCGGTCGGGGTGAACGTCGCCGTCCAGGTGATGCCGCCGTCGACGCTGCTGACGTTGGTCAGCGTACCGTTGGCAATGGTCAGGTCGGCGTTGGTGAAACCGCTCACTGCCTCGCTGAACGTGATGGTCACCAGCGAGGTGTCGCCGATTTTCAGGGCAGTGTCTGCCATCACGATGGTTGCGGTCGGTCGCTGAGTATCGATGACGTAATTGTTGGAGTTGGTAGTGCCGACGCCTGCCACGCTGTCGGACACAGCCGTCACCCCGGTGTTATCGAGGGTGATGAGGTTGGTGGTGTCAGTGATGTTGTTGGTCGGCGTAAACGTCGCCGTCCACGTGATACCGCCGTCGGCGCTGGACACATTGTTCAGCGTGCCGTTGGCAATGGTCAGGTCAGCGTTGGTAAAACCGTTGACGGCGCGGCTGAAGGTGATGGTCACCAGCGAGGTTTCGCCGATTTTCAGCGCGGTGTCGGCGACCACGATGGTGGCGGTCGGCGGTTCCACGTAAGCCGTATTGAGGGTGCCGCCGTTGTTGTAGATCCCCACCAGTGCGCTCGGCGTCGTGCCGGTCGAACCACCGTTGGAAAGACCACCGCCACCGCTGGCGGCGCCGTTGCCGCTGATCGCGGCGAAGTTGCTCGCGGTGATCAGCACCACACCGCCGTTGTTCCAGATCGCCCCGACGCCGCGACCGCCGGCACCGCCATCGGCACCGTTGCTGCCGACCCCGCCGCCACCACCACCGCCGCCGCCGGCAGCAATGTTATTGCTGATGACCGAGGTGCCGATGACTTTCAGGGTGCCGCTCGCAGCGTTGTAGATACCGCCGGCCGCATTGCCGCCGACGCCGCCGACTTTGTCCCAGCCGGAACCACCGCCACCGCCGCCAATCGACAGCGTGCCGTTGCTCGCCGAACCACCATTGCCGCCATGACTGTAACCAGCACCGGCGCTGCCACCGTTGCCGCCCACGCCACCGGTGCTGGTGCCACCACGGCCGCCCATGTCGGTCGGGCTGTAACCGCCGCCATAGCCGCCGGCATTGGCACTGCCTGCGCCCCCGGCATAAGTGCCGGTGCCCGGGCCGGAGGTACCGCCATGGCCACCGGTCTGGCCACCGATACCCGCACCGCCGCCACCGCCACCGCCGACATAACCGCCGGTCACACCCCCGCCACCACCACCGCCGGAAGCGGCGTTCGCGGTCACGGTGACGTTGTTCAGGGTAAGAATGCCGGCGTTGAAAATGCCGCCGCCCATGGCGCCCGCCGCCGCCGAGCCGCCATTACCACCGTTGCCGGCGACCAGACCTTTGGTGATCACCAGGCCGTCGAGGGTCACGGTGCTGCCGGAGGTGACTTCCACCACACGGGTTTTGTACTGACCATCAAGGGTCACGTCAGCCACGCCGTCATTATTCAGGTCGCCGTCAACGGTGATGTTCTTGTTGATCAGCAGCTCGGAAGTAAGCTGCACGGTCATGCCGGAACTGAACGTGACAATGTCGCCGTTCTGCGCCGAGGCCAGCGCCGCGCGCAGCGAGCCGACGCCCGAGTTGAGGTTGTTGGTCGCGGTCCAGGTGGCCAGGCCCCACTGGTACTCGCTCATGGCTTTGCTCGACAGCACGTTGGCGCTTTCGATGGTGCCGGTGGCGATCTCCAGATCCCAGTCGCCGCCGACACCGGTGCGGTTGTTCGAGGCGGCCACATCACGCCCGGTCAACTGCGCCAGCGAGTCGACGAAACTCAAGCCACGATCACCTTCAGCGGTGTAGCAGCCGTAAATCAGGATATCGCCGCCAGCGTTCATGTCCTTGCCGATTTCAGCGAGAACCGCGCTGCGTTGAGCGACGTTGTCTGCCGACAGATAACTGTTGCCCAGCCACAAATCACCGGCATTGCCGTGGGCAATGATCTGCACCGAGCTGACGCCGTGATGCTGATCAAGGAAGTCGGCGATCTGTTGCAAACCGTCCTTGCTGGCGTCGAGTTTCACCACTTGCGTGCCGGGAGCAATCCCTTGCAGCAGGCTGTCGGCGTCCTTCACCCGCGAATCGACGAACACCACACTCTGGCCGGGCACCGCGACCGGGCTGGCCGCCGGCGTGGCATCAGCCTGGCCGTGGGTGTCCTTGCTCGCTACGGGATGGTCAGCCACCGGCGCCTTGGCCGCCTCGGCCGCGGTGGGCGCATGGCTGTCGGCCTGCGCAGCGGTATCGGCCACGGTGGCAGCCACCGCGCCGTCGAACAGCATGCGCGGCTCCAGCGACATGATCATCGGCGCGGCCAGCGAACGCTGACCTGCGGTTGCCCGAGACTTGACCTTTGCACCGCCAAAAATGCTCCACCACATGTTGCTCACCCGAACTCGAACGAAGGTACGTAAGGCATCAATGAAAAACGCCGCGATCAACTGATCGCGGCGTCGGACTTCATACGAATGACATTGGCGGCGCTGGCTGAGCCATCGAGCCAAAAGGACAAATCAGCGTATTGCTTGAACAGGTCGGGCGGCAGAATGGTGCGCCGTGACTGCAAGGCCACTTTCGGTTTCACCTTGTGCAGGCCAGCCACGCCAAGGCCTTGGTCGAACTCCGGCGCGTCATAGGCCAGATGCTCGAAATCGTGTTCGAACCAAGGCTCGCCAATAAACTCGTAGACCAGCCGCAACACGCGCTCAGGCGCCTGGGTCAGCAAGTCGTAATCGATGATCAGCAATGAGTCGGCTTGCTCGCCGTAATAGGCTTCCTTGAGCGCGGCCCAGGCAAAACCCACCAGGCGATTGCGCTGAGCCAGGGTTTCGCAACGGCTGTACACCGTGTTGCGCTCGACGGCATCGCCAAACAGTTTGGTGTTTTCAAAGGGATTGGCGCGGTACAGCCGCTCTAGGCTGTCCATCACCCAGGCGACATTGCGCACGCAGGCAATGACTTTAGCCTGGGGAAACAGGTCGTTGAGTGCCGGCAGACGCGAACTCCACTGCCGATTGGTGTCGAACACCACCGGTTTGTCGGCCTTGTCGGCATAGAAGGAGTCGAACAGACCGCGTAACAGGCGGCGGCGCATGTCGGTGTCGATCACCGCACCGTACTCGCTGCCGGCGCTGCATTGTTCGAGGACACTGGCGAACAGCGATCCGACCGGGCTGGTCATGCCGGCATGAAAGCGCGGGTTCTGCAAAAGAATTGCAGAAAGCAGGGTGGAGCCTGAGCGCGGCAAGCCGGAGATAAAGTGGAACTGCTGCAATCCCTTCACCCTGATCTAAAGTCCCTTTGTCCGACAAAGCGTAGTCCAACAACCCCCCTGCGACTAGTAGTGTTTTGATATCAATTCAGAGCAAAAAGGACTAACCGGTTAACTTTTAATCGCGAATTTGAAGGTGAATCGTTTTAGTCTCAACCGCCGCTATTGCGCTGCGGATTTCGGCGTGATCAAGCGCGCTTGCGCCCCGCCCGCATGAACTTGCGCGCTGATCTGCCAAGTGGCGGGCATCGGTGCAAACTCTGCCGGGTCATCCTGGGTGCCGACCAGCCATATCCGCGCATTGCCAGAAACCTCGGCAAGGCTGTCGAGGTAGACATCGGCGCTGACCAGCGTCCCGAAACCATATTGATTCGGCCGCGTCGAGCGGCCGTCCGCAGCGGGCGGCGTGTACAGCCGCACCTGTGCGCCGGTGCGATCGTAGTAGACGTAACTCAAGTACCAGAGCATGTCGCTGGTGATGATGCGATCACCGGGCTGGAAATGCTGATTGACGTAGTTCACCACGCGATCGAACTGATCACTGCTGTCGACCGCGGCGTTGTTGTTCAGGCCAACCATTTCCACCCCGAGCAATGCCACCAGCACCGCCAACGCGAGAACCCGCACGCGGCTGTACAAGCGGTCGATGGCCAGCGCCGCCAGCAGCGGCAAACCCAGGGCGTAGGCGGTCAGATAGCGCTCGATGAATATCGGCGTGATGAACGACACCGCAAACACCAGCAACAGCGGTAAGCCAGTGTACAACGCCAACAGGACACTGCCGCGCGACACGCTGCGATCACGAGTGACCGCCACCGTCGTCAGCAGCAACAATGCCAGCGGCAACGCGCCGAACACCAGCAACGGCAGGTGTTCGCCGTCATCCTGGATCAACCATGTCCAGATCATCGACGGCAACGACGCCAGCGTCACCGGGTCTTCCCAGCCGACATCGCCACCGACCTTGAGTTGTTCCATGTGCTGCGTCAGATCGAGCAGGTTGGGCAACCACGGCAGGTACAACGCCGCGATGGCCAGGTTAGCCAGCCACCAGCCCGGGCGCTGGATGTGTCGCAAGCGATAGCCGCGCTGAAACCGAATCACAGCCAGATAAATCCAGTGACACAGCGCCGCCAGCACGGCGAAGTAATGGGTGTAGAGCGCGGCCGTCATCAACAGCGCATAAATCACCAGATAGCGATGACGCTGCGGTCGGCGGATCCAGTAAACCAGCGCCAGCGTCGCGGCGATCAGCAGCAGGCCGAGCAGCGAATACATGCGCACTTCCTGGCTGTAGCGCACCGCTGTCGGCAATAACGCCAACAGCAGCCCGGCGAGAATCGCCGCGCGGAGTGTGGCCAGGCGATCCACCAGCCAGATGCCCATGCCGACCGCAGCGACACCGGCCAGAGCGCTGAGGCAACGGATGGCAAAAATGCCGTCGCCGAACAGTTCGATCCAGCCATGCAGCAGCATGAAGTACAGCGGCGGGTGCACATCGAACGCCGCGTGATGCCAGATATCGGCCAACGAATAGCGCGCCAGCAGCAGGCTGGAACCTTCATCGCCCCAGATCGCCGCAGCGGTCAGGTCGTAAAAGCGTACGGCGCCAGCCAACAACAGAATCGGCAGCAGCCAGTGTTCCCTGGCCCAGCGGATCAAACGCAAGCGGGCAAACCACGAACCCGGCAGCGCGTGCGGATCCTGTGTGTCGCCCACCGGTGTCACTCTGTTGACCGCCATTGCTGCCTCTTGCCGTGCCACGACACCACGCCTGTATGAGCCCGAACCTGCCAGTCACTCTAGGTCAGGCGCAGGAGAACCGTCGATGCCGATTTGCGACTTCACGACATCCGGCAAGCTTGCCAATCCGCGTCTACGCTCTGGCGTGGCGTGACCTGGCCACGGAGTGCCAAGGCAATAGCAACCGCCTGAACCCACTAGCGGCCCGCCGACAACCAATCAGAAGGATAAGGACTTTATGGAAGTTTACATGGGCACTGTTCTGACGTTTGCCTTCAACTATGCGCCCAGCGGCTGGGCCTTGTGCAACGGTCAGATCATCGGAATCAACCAGAACCAGGCGCTGTTCGCATTGCTCGGCACCACTTACGGCGGCAACGGCACCGTCAACTTCGGCCTGCCCAACCTGCAGAGCCGCATGCCGATCTGCCAAGGCAACGGCGCGGGTCTGACGCCGCGGGTCATGGGAGAAATCTCCGGCGCCGAGCAAGTCACGGCCACCCTCAACAATCTGCCGAACCACACCCACACCCTCGCCGGCCTCACCGCCACCACCACCGTGCAACTGGCCAACCCGGCGAGCAATCCGGCCGGCGCGCCGACGGCGACCAACGCCTACATTGGTGCGTCGGGCACCGGGCCGGGTCTGGCGAATATCTTTTCCGACGCGCAGGGCGCATCCCCCGTGCCGCTCAAAGGCGCTGCCACCACCATCAGCGGGACGATCAGCCCCACCGGCAACGGCCTGCCGATGCCGGTGATGAACCCGTATCTGGTGCTCAACTTCAGCATCGCGTTGAACGGCATCTTCCCAACGCGTAACTGACCTACCGCCGGGGGAGCCACCTCCCCCGGTTTCCAACCTTGGCGGAGCGAGAACATGCTGCAATCGGTTCAAAGCCAACACTTCCAGGCATTGCTGGGGCGGATCGGCACCCTGCATTTGCCCGATGGCACTGAATTACCTATCCACATCGACGAACTGGCGGAAAAGCCTCTGGCGCAAATGCGCTACAGCGAGCGCATGCCCTTCAGCGTCGAACTGAGCAGTCTGGATGCGACGGAATTTGTGGACGGGTTATGTGCTCTGGAGTTGCCAGAACTGGGGCGAGTGGACGGCATCTTCGTGTCGCGGGTACCGCCGATGGGGCGGCCGCCAGAATTGGCTTACTTCCACATCACCTTCAACTGACCCGAACCCAAGGAGCAGCCTTCGGAAGCACCTGCGCGGAGATTACTGGGGATACCAGACCAGTCGCTCCGCCGCCGGGTTGCGTTCTTCAACCGCAAACCCCAGCGCGAGGTAGTGCCGCCGCGCGTGGGAATTGCTGGTCCAGACCACCGTCGCTACCGGGCAACGAATCTGTTGCGCCGCTTTCTGTACCCCTTGCAACACGGCGCGGCCATAACCCTGGCCGCGTGCCTGCGGAATGAACGCCAGGTACAACACGCGAATCTCGTTGGTGCCGAAATCGGTGCTCAACGCGCCAATCGCGGTGCCGAGTTTTTCCACCACGTAGTGCATGGCGTTGGGGTAGTTGTCGCCCATGCCCTGCTCCTGCACCTGGAACTGCTGGGCGACCAGTTGTTGCACCTGTTCTTGCTCGCCGTCGACCCATTGCAGATCCGGCCGCGCCGTCTGATACAGGCTTTGCAAAAACGGCCCGTCGCTTGCCCGCGAAGGCCGCACCACTAATCCTTCTGCCGCCACTGCTGCGTTGTCCGCCATCGTGCTCTCCGTTAGAAACCGCTTTCCCTGACCCCCAGCGCCGCCATTCGCCGCCAGGCGACGCCGAGCAGTGACTCGCCGCTGCCCTGCAACACCACCACGCCGCGCAAAGGTTGTACCGGTGTCGGCGCTGTGTCGAGCACGCTGAGTCGCGCGCCGTATTGCGCCTGCACCGGCTCTGCCCGCTGCTGTTGATCGCGGCGCACGGCAATCGGCCCGTGGTGATCGGAGGTCAGCGCCTCCTGATCGACGTAGGCCACGCCGTTGGTGTCGATTTCATTCAACTGCACGGCGAGCGCCGGGTGCATCGGGTCATCGGCGATGAAGCGGCCGCTGGCGCCGGGTTTGACTCGCCACAATTCGGCTTCAGCGAGATAACCACGCAGGCGCGCGCCGTCCTCGACCACTCGGGCCAGCGCATCGCGGGTCGACAGCCAGCGCCCGACCGTCATGTTCGGCAGCAGATCACGTACGCTGCCGGCCTGCGGTGCGCGCAGCAAAAGGCGCTCGCGTTGCGCCGTCAGCCCACGGTATTCGGCGACCGCTTCTGCCAAGCGCTGTTCGACAATGCCGGCGTCGGCAGCGGTTTCGCTGCGACTGGCCTGGCGGCGCATCAACAACTGCTGAATCTGGATTTCCCGGCGCACAATCGCCAGTCGCGATTCGAGGTCCGGTGACTCCAGTTCAATCAGCACATCGCCCTGAGCGACTTTCTGCCCGTCCGTCACGTTCACCGCTTTGACCCGCGCCGCCGTCGGCGCATGCAGAGCACTGGCGCGCCCGGCTTCGAGCATCGTCGGCAACTCCACCGAACTGCGCCACGGCACGATCAGCACCAGCAACAACCCGAACAGCGCCAACCCACTGAGCAACACGCGTGGGCCGTGCGCCTGCTCGCGGCGGCTCCACCACTGGCGCCACTCACGCATGATCGGCAAAAAAATGAACCAGACCAGTTCCACCAGCATCAGGAAGATCCCCAACACCTTGAAGAACAGGTGATAGACCGCCAGCGCGATCCCGAAAAACAACGCCGCACGCCACAACCATGAGCCATACCCCCAGATCAGCAAACGCCGTTGCATCTTCGGCGACCACGGCTCCGGCGCCGGTGCGCCATAGCCAAACAAAAACTCGCGCAGACGCCAGCGACACAGCGCAAATGCGCGGCCCTGCAAGTTGTCGACTTCCCAGAAATCGCTGATCAGAAAATAACCATCAAAGCGCATGAACGGATTGAGGTTGACCACCAGCGTGGTGATCCACGTGGCGCTGGCGAGCATGAACGCCGCCGTGCGTCCCGGGCCGTCCGGCAGCAACGACCACACCAGCAACGCCAGGCACGCCAACAGCAGTTCGGCGAGTACACCGCCGGCACCGATCAACAATCGCGCACGGCGATCATTGACCCGCCAGGCATCACTGACATCGGTATAAAACATCGGCAGCAAAACCATGAACGCCACGCCCATGCTCTGCACCCGACACCCGGCGCGCTTGGCCATGAACGCGTGGCCAAACTCGTGACAGAGCTTGGCAAAGAACAGCGCCACGCCAAACGCCAACGCGCCGCCGAGGCTGAACAGGTGCGGAAAGGTGCCGACAAAGCGCTGCCAGTCGCGCGAGACCAGAAACACACCCAGCGCCAGCGTCGCCGGTAACCCGTAGCGCAGCAGACGCGGGCCGAAGCGCGCAAGCCATGGCCAGGCGCGATTGAGAAACGCGTCGGGACGCCACAGCGGTATGCGGAAGAACAGATATTGATGCAGGAGGATTTGCCACAGACTTTGCTTTTTCGCCAAGGCCTTGAGTCGATAACTGGCGCGCTGTTGATCGTCGAGCGCGCTGATCAAATCGTGGCCACGGAGAAACTCCAGCAACTGCTCAAGCTCCGTACCGTCCAGCGGCAAGCCCGGCTCACGATTGGCCGCGTGCAAGACTCGTTCGGCGTCGCCCAGCGACCAGTGGCGCAGAAGGCGCATCGCCGCGCTGCCGAGTTTGAAATAACGCCCACGCACCGGATCGGCCAGGGTCCAGCGCGGCGAACCGTCCAGGGCCGGCGCCGCGGGCGACAATTGCAGGTCGGCACGCAGGCTCGGCAGATTCATCTAGAGGCCCACGCTCTGGCGCAAACCGGCCAGTGGCCGGCGCAGCAGGTACAACGCCAGCGGCGCGCGGTCGCCGAAGATTTTCGCTGTGCCACGCAGGCCGATGCGCGGGGGGGCGTCAGCGAAGTTGGCGTCGAGCCGATAAGCCAGTTGTCCACCCGCGGTGGGCTGCGCCTCGTACGCCGAGCGTTCCAACGTGGCGAGATGACGCTTCAATGGGTCGCTGTCGAGAAACAGCGCGACTTCGGCGCCGGGCTCAAGGGAGATCGCATCGCCCACCGCCAGTTCGATACGCAGTTCGGCCTGGTTCGGGTCGGCGATGTCCATCAGGCGCTCACCGGTCTGCACAGGTTTGCCGGTCAAACGCTCGGCGTCGGCGAACACCGCAATGCCGTCGCGCTCGGCGCGCACTTCGCTGCGCTTGAGCAGCTCGCGGGCGTAGTCACGTTCGGCGCGTTTCTGTTCAACGCGGGCGGCGAGCAAATCGACTTTTGCACTCGACTCGGCATCGGCGAACGAGCGCTGGGAATTGGATTTCAGCTCAGCTTCGGCCACCCCCAGCGCGCGCTCAGCGACATCGGCCTGTGCCTTGAGCGTGGTGCTTTCGAAACGCACCAGCACATCGCCGGCTTTTACCGTTTGATTGGGTTTGACCAGAAACTCGGCAATCACCCCATCCAGCGGCGCCGCCACCACGCGCCCGCCCAGTGGCACCACTTCGGCCGGGGCCAGCACCGATTGACGCACCGGGATCAACAGCCCGAGCAACAATACCGCGAGCAAGGCCACCTGACGTTTACGGGTCCAGCGCAGTCGCCACGGTTTGCGCGGTTGCAGCGCCAGCCAGGCGTGGCTGTAGGTGTCGCCCAATTGCGACAGCAAAACTTGTTCGGAAGGGTTCCACGGCACATCGCGGGCCAGCCACAAACCGCCAAATACCTGCGCATCGCGATCAACCAGCGGCAACCAGAACACTTGCGTGGCGGACAGGCTGCGCCAGCCGGCCTGGATCGATTCGCTGAGCAGTTGCGGCGCAATCACTCGCGCCTGCTTCAGCACATCCTGCTTGAACAACTGCGCCACGGCCTGTTCGACAAACGCCACGAACGGCGCATTCGGCTCGACCGCACTGACGCCGGTCACGGCTTGCACCTTGCCGGCGATCAACAACGCGGCATGGCGAAAACCAAACAACGACTGGCCGTCGTTGACCAGGCTGTAGGCCAGTTGCGCGGCGTCACGGGCCGCGCGGGTCTGGCGTTCCAGGTCAAGAAACCTGGCGAACACCTGCTCGGCGCCGCCGCTCACCGGGGCGTTCACTTAAGCTCCGGGAAACGCGCGGTGCCGCTCATGCCGGCGAGCAGGCCTTTGGCTTCCGGGAGTGTTGCTACTAGCAACAGGGTCTGACTGCCCTCATCGATGCGCGCGCCGAGGCGTTTCACCGTAGCATCAATCGGCTGGCCGGTTTCATCGGGAACGAAGCTGAACGTCTGGCCGGGCTTGAGTCTGGCCATCCAGCGCGACGGCACCAGCAAATGAATTTCCAGAGTGCGGTTATCCACCACATCGAGCAGCGGCGCGCCGGCCGGCACGCTTTCATAGCGCTGCACCTTGCGCTCGACGACTTGCCCGTCGAACGGCGCGATCACGCTGCAACGTTTGACCTGCACTTGATACACCTGGGATTGCGCCTGGGTTTCGCTGACCTTGGCCTCAGCCCGCGCCACTTCGAAGCGCCCGACAGAATTGAGCGCGGCCAGTTGCTTGTTGTGCGCCAGCTCTTCACCAGCGCCACGGCTGGCCGCTTGTGCAGCATTGAGCTGTGCCTGATAAGCAGAGCAATCGAACTTCGCCAGCGTATCGCCCTTCTTGAACGACTCGCCCTCGCTGAACGGCAACTCGACAATCCGCCCGGAAAGCTCACTGGCCAGCGTCGCCTGATCGCGCGCGCGCAACACCCCCCGCGCCTCACTGCTCGGAGTGGCCGCTCCCGACGCCGGATTATCCAGCAGCGGATCGTCTGGCCCGGGCGTTTGCGCCTGAACTGCACACGTTACTAAGGTCAATCCGATAACCCAACTACGAAAACGCTGCATAACCGCTACTCCCTGACGGATGTGCGGAGTCTACGACAGCGGGGGTTAGCGTCAAGCGAAAGGCCATCACTCTTCGGAAATGTAATGTTTCAAAAGAGAAAGCCGCTCTATGACTGTTTAAAAGATGTAGGCAAATTCCGGCGTCCTACACGAGTTGGGGATACTACTGATTACTCACTGCGAAAACGGCGATAGACAGGCTATCTATGCAAATAGGCGCGGAGCGAATTTACCTCTCTCTGCAACAACCTCTGACACACAAGCCCTTAAATGGCTTGACCATGGCGGATACCAGCAACCAAAACTGACAAGCCGGTGCTGGGGCTAAACCAGCGGAGTGAGCGTGCAATTATTTGGTGGTTGACCTGCATGACGCACTCAATCTAGGATTGCCTTACTCAACCCCGTACGTAGCGATTCAGTTCGCTGGCAGTTGGGGTGAAGAAACCGGCCTAGGCCGGTTTTTTCGTTTCTGAGGAATGATTTGTGCGAACTGCTTTCTTTGTCGATGGCTACAACTTGTTTTATGGGCTGCTCGCTGGCACCCCCTATAAATGGCTCAATCTTGAAGGATTGCTGGTCCATGTGGCGTACATCGAAAACCCGCAGAATGCCGTTGTCTCGATTGACTATTTCACCTCCTCAATCAAACCCGAGCTCGCGACATTGGGCCGAATTTCAAAAGAGGCACAAGACACTTATATAAGGGCACTGCGCACGACCAATGTCAGGGTGCATTTTGGTCGACATCACCTTGAACAGGCTAAAGCGCCTCGATTCATCGACAAAAACACCAAGGCCTCACGTCAAGACAAGGTCGACATCTGGAAGCTTGAAGAAAAGGAAACCGACGTTCATATAGCGATCAGCATGTACCGCACCGCCTGCCAGCAGATGATGTTCGCAACTCAAGAGCGTGTCGAACAACTCGTACTGGTGTCGAGTGACACCGATATCACTCCCGCATTGAGAGCAATACGGACAGATTTTCCTCATCTAACCGTTGGCGTGATTCTTCCGCACAGGGCAGGTTTGAACCGGCCCACTCCAGGTTCTCTGAAAGATCACTCTCATTGGTTGCGCCGCGTAATCACTGCGGATGAATTGCTCCTCCATCAGTTTCCAAACCGAGTAGCCACTCACAAAAAACCAGCGATCAAACCGGATTATTGGTAGGTACTTGCGCCGGATAGACCGACTCCCACCCCCCGCCCAACGCCTTGTACAACCCGACCATCGCCAACGAAACGCCGGTCGAACTCTCCACCCATTGTTCCTGCGTCGCCAGCAACGCGCCTTGCACGGTGAGCACGTTGACGAAATCGACCACGCCTTCGACGTATTGCTGCTGCGCAGTGCGCAGTGCGATCTGGTTCTGGCGTACGGCTTCGGCGAGGCTGTCGCGGCGGCGCTGGCTGGCGTTGTAGGCGGTCAGTTGATCGTCGATTTCATGCCAGGCACGCAGCACGGTTTGCTGGTAGCCGATCGCCGCTTCCTGTTGCTGCGCTTCACGCAGTTGCAGCACGCCGCGCAGGCGTCCGCCGTCGAACAGCGGCAGGCTGAATTGTGGGCCGATGCCGAAGGCGCGCGAGCCCCACGAGCCGAAATCGCTGAGTTGCATGGCTTGTGAGCCGAGGTTGCCGGACAGGGTGATGCGCGGATAGAAATCGCCCTTGGCCACGCCGATGTTGGCGGTGGCGGCGTGCAGGCGCGCTTCGGCCTGACGGATGTCCGGGCGGCGTTCGGCCAGTTGCGACGGCAGGCCGATGGCGACTTGCAGCGGCGACTGCGGCACGACGGCGTCCGTGGATAGCTCCTTGGCCAAGGCTTGCGGCGGTTCGCCCATCAGCAGGCTGATCGCGTTGATCAACTGCGACTGGCGTTGTTCCAGTGCCGGCAGGCGCGACTCGATGGCGGCGACTTGCGCAGCGGCTTCGGCGACATCCAGGTCGGTCGCCACGCCATCGGCCAGACGCAGTTGCGAGAGCTTCAAGCTGTGCCGGGCGACGTCGAGGTTCTGCTCGGTGACGGCGCGGGTGTTCTGCACGCCGCGAAGTTGAATGTAGTTTTGCGCCGTGTCGGCAAGCACGGCGAGCAGCACCCCGCGACGGTCGTTTTCGGCGACTTCGAGATTGGCGTCGGCGGCTTCGGTTTCGCGGCGCACGCGGCCCCAGAAATCCAGTTCCCATGAGGCGGAGAAACCGGCATCCCACAGGTTGAAGGCGGAATCGCCGTTGTGCCCGGACGGGTCGCTCAGGCTCTTGCCGCTGTTACGTTCACGCGCATAGCTGCCAGTGGCCGCAGTGTTTGGATAGCGGTCGGCGGTAATGACCTGGCGGGCGGCGCGGCTTTGTTGCAGGCGGCTGCTGGCCAGTTGCAGGTCGAGGTTACTCTTCACCGCACGCTGAGTGAGCGCGGACAGTTGCGCGTCGTGGAAGACTTCCCACCAGCGTTCGTTGAGAGGTTCGCTGACGGCCTGGCTGGGGGCGGATTTGGCAGGCTTTGCCCAGTCGGCGATTTGTGTGGCTTCGGGTTTCTGGAAGTCAGGTCCTACTGTGCAAGCGGTGAGGCTCACTGCGAGCAAGGCACTCAAACTGATTTGCTGCCACAGGCCCAATCGCTGGCAAGCCAGCTCCCACAGGAACTTTGCAGGTTGTCCAAAAACTCTAGTCCCGCCGACAAACCCTGTGGGAGCTGGCTTGCCAGCGATGAGGACAGCCGATTCAATACCCATCATCGCTGAGTCACCTCACGCACGGAGGTCGCCGAGCTTTTGGTATCAATACTCGCCTCCACTGACATCCCCACCCGTAACCGTTCGGCCAACGGCTGACCCGGTTCCAGCATGATTTTCACCGGAATCCGCTGCACAACCTTGGTGAAGTTGCCCGTGGCGTTATCGGGTTTCACCGCTGCAAAGGTCACGCCGGTCGCCGGGGCGATACTTTCGACACGACCGCTCAACGCTTCACCGCCTAGACTGTCGACACGCACTTGCACCTCTTGCCCCGGCTGTACGTCGGTCAATTGCGTCTCCTGAAAATTCGCCAGCACAAACGCCTGCTTCAGCGGCACCACCGCCAGCAACTTGCTGCCCGGCGTCACGTAAGCGCCGACGCGCACGGCGCGCTCGCCAATCATGCCGTCCTGCGGTGCGGTGATGCGCGTGTAGGAGAGTTCGAAACTGGCGATTTCCAGTGCCGCTTGTGCGTGTTTCAAACTGCCCTCGGCCGCATCTCGTTGAGCAGTAAGAATGTCGACCTGCTTGCGCTCTGCCGCCAGCTTCGCCGTGGCGGTGTCGAGATGCGCCGTGGCCTGATCGATGCGAGTGCGCGCCTGCTGCGCGTTTTGCACAGTCCCGGCGCCAACGCCGGCCAGATGGTTGTAGCGATTCAATTCCTGCTGAGCGAAGGCCATTTCAGCCTTGGCCGACACCACCGACGCCTGAGCCTGAGCGATCACCGAGGTCTGGCGCTCCAGCGTCGCCTTGGCGTTCTGCACCTGCGCCCGCGCCACCAGGGTTTGCGCATCCGCTGCTTCGGCAGAAGCACGCAAATCGCGGTCATCGATCAGCGCCAGCAATTGTCCGGCCTTCACTTGCTGGTTGTCTTCCACCAGCACTTCCTTGATGAAACCGGCCACACGCGGCACCACCAGGGTGTAGTCGGCAGAGACGAATGCATCGTTGGTCGTTTGCTGGGTGCGCTTGCCAAACAAGCCGGGCAGCGCCAGATACACCAGCACGCCGACCGCCAGAGCGGCGGCTATGGCCACCGCGAGTTTTTGCTTTGCTTGAGTCGTCATAAAAACCTTCATTGTTCAGTGCAGCAATCAGGTCGGCGCGCGCGGCGGAAAGATCCGCGTCGGCAGCCAGAAAATCAGCAGGATCAGCGCCACCGCGACGCCGGCCATGCACACATAAAGATCGGATGCGGTCAGCACCACAGCCTGTTCGTGCAGGCGATGGGCAAGGCCCGGATCGCTGCGATCGACCAACGGTGAATTGCCCAGGTTGTCGACCAGCATGGTCGAGTGGAAATGCAGCCGCGCCGTAGTCAGCGCCTCAAGCACCCCGGTGGCGACCACTGCCGCCAGACCTTTCACGGTGTTGAACCACGCGGAGGCAAACGGACCGTCCGTTGGCTGGATGCTGCCGGTCGAAAGCATCAACAGTGGCAGCACCGACATTGGCTGGCCGAAGATCTGCAGCCATTGCAGAACGTAGAAGTTGTCGCGGATCCATTGCGCGGTCAGCAACGAGCCACCGAGGCAGGACAGCACCAGCATGCTCAAACCAATGCCGAGCACCCAACGACAATCGACCCAGCGCAGGTTGCACAACGCTGCCACCAGCGGCAGCGCAATCAGTTGCGGCAATGCGGCGATCAGCATGATCGGCGCGGTCTGCGCCGACCGATAACCCTGCACCTGCGCCAGATAACTCGATGGAATCAACACCACCGCTTGCAGCACCACCAGCACTCCGGCCAACGTCATCAAGGCGAACGACAGGTTGCGGATGCCGAGCATTTGCAATTTGAAAAACGGAATCGGCTGCGACCACTCGTTGATCAGAAACGCCACCAGCAACAGCGACCCGGCACCGAGCAAGCCGCAGATCAGGCTCGACTCGAACCAGTCCAGGCGATTGCCCTGCAACACACCGATTACCAGCATGCAGATCGCCGGAAAGCCCAGCAGCAGGCCTTTCCAGTTAAATGACTTGAGGCGCTCCAGGCGCACCGGATCCTGCGGGAGACCGTAAGCCACCATCGCCATCGCGATCAGGCACGGCCCAATGATTTGCCAGAACGTCCATTGCCAGCCGACGTATTCGGTCCACAATCCGGCCAGCGGCGTGCCGAGGCCCGGGCCGAAAGTTGCCGTCAGTGCATAACCGGCGAGGCCATAGAGTTTGATGTTGGCGGGCAAAAAGCGCAGGGCAACGGTCATCAGCATCGGTGGCAGTGCACCGCCGGCCAGACCTTGCAAGGTGCGCATCAGCAGCAGGCTTTCGTAGTTCGGTGCAAAGGGGCATAACACGCCGAGCAACGTGAACAGGCTGATGGCGCAGAGAGTGAAACGCCGTAGCGAGAAGGTCACCGAGCACCACGGCGCGAAAGCCATGGCCGCGACCGAGGTGGCGGCGTAACAGGCGACCAGCCAGGTGCCTTCGTCGTAACCGATGTTCAACGCGCCACGAATGTCGGCCAGGGCCACCTTGGTGACCATCTCGTTGAGGCCCGACACCAGCACCGCCAGCAGCACGCCGACCAGGCCAATGATGATCCGCGCCCCGAACACCGGTGGCGTGATCGCCTTCGCCGGGCTGGCCGCAGCGATAGGCGCTGCCGCCGTCAGGGATGTCATGAATACACACTCCGGAGGGAAAAATACCGGAGCATCTTAGTCGGGCTTGGCAATGACGAAAATTGACTTATTGGCAGCTTATAAGTGCGCCTGACGCAACAATGAATATCCCTTGTGGGAGCGAGCTTGCTCGCGAATGCGTCAGGTCAGACAACATCATGGGGACTGACCCACCGCTTTCGCGAGCAAGCTCACTCCCACAGGTTTTTGTGTTTTCTGGGGGACTAGGGCTGGGCAGCCAGCCACGTTTCGTCGCAGCAAGCCTTGAGGGTTTCACGCAGCCAGCGATGTGCCGGATCCTTGTCGAAGCGCGGGTGCCAGGCCTGGGTCAGCATCAGCGTCGGCAACGGGATTGGCAAATCGAATGAGCGCAGTTTCAAGCCGAGCCGGCGCACGCTGAGCAGCGCCTCCTTGGGCACCGGCAGAATCAGATCTGAGTCCGGTAACGCAAACATCGCCGCATGGAAACTCGGTGCAATCACCGCCACGCGCCGCTCCAGGCCCAGCGCATTCAGCGCCGTGTCGATGGGGCCGCGAGCGATGCCACGGCGCGACATGCTGATATGGGAAAACCCGGCGTAGCGTTCGGCGGTGATTTCGCCATCGAGCAGCGGATGGTCTTCGCGCACCAAACCAACGAAATGCGTCGAGAACAGATTCTGTACTTTGACCTCGGGGGTGACGGGGCGAGTGTTGCTGACACTCAGATCGATGCGGCCTTCACGCAGGGCCTCATCGTCACCGTCGCCTTCCGGAACGAAGCGCAATTCGCAGTGCGGTGCCTGCTGGTCGAGGGTGTCGAACAGTTTGCCGCCGTAGACGCCGATGAAGAAGTCGTTGGCGCGAATGCTGAAGCGACGGCGTAGCGTGCCCAACTCCACGCTGTCAGCGGAACGGAACAACAGCGCGGCCTGCTCGACCACATCGCGAACCTGTTCGCGCAGCGCCAGGGCTTTGGGCGTTGGCACCAGACCGCGGCCGGCACGCACCAGAATCGGATCGCCGATGGCTTCGCGGATCCGCGTCAGCGTACGGCTCATGGCGGCCGGGCTGAGGTTCATCCGCCGCGCGGCGCCGACCACACTGCCCTCGTCGAGCAAGGCGTCGAGGGCGACCAGAAGGTTCATGTCCGGGAGTTGCATGCTGAGCACTCATGGCTGATCAGGATTGATCTGGGCGCAATATTAGCAAAGCCATGTATTCGAAGATCAACTCGAGGGCTTTATCTCAAAGTGTATTTCGTCAACACGATCAGAAACGGGATCAGGCGAATCCGTGCCAATTGGCAGGCAATCGCGAAGTTCCAGGCTTTTTTTGTCAGGCAGCGTGACGCTCTGAAGGAGCACAGGAGGTCGCTTGCCAAAGAAAAGAATGGTCTCAGGAATAATGGGCGCTACCGAGATGCGGCGCTGTTCAGGTCCGACAAAAAGCACTTGGAATTTTTCGGGGTCAATGCCGGCGCAATTGAACTTGGAACTGAAATCCGTCATGTGCGAGACCCTGTACAAAATTTGTTCGCGCCGGGCTGCATCCGAAAACCATTGGTTAACCAAAAAAGCACTTATGCATGTCATCACGCAAATCACAAAAGCCCCGATAGCTCCCTCCGGCTCGCTGCCCCGCAAGGCACCGATGCAATAGATAGCGCTTATACATGCGCCTATAACGAGCGGCCAAAACAGAAAGTACGCAAGATGAAAGGCTATACCGGCTGACAGTGTCATTGGCAGCGCCGATGCATCGAATGCAAAGATGCTGTTTATGTCACTTAACGCGTTTCTTCTGGCGAAGAAGGTTGCAACTCCAATCAAAACGATCCAAAAAACAGCAGCGGACGCGTAACTGACTAGAGGTCGCAAAATTCTTTGCTCAATCAGCAAAGCAATAGCAAAAAGCGCTGTGCCCATAGAAAGGCACATCACAGACAAAAACAATTCTGGTGTTAGCCCGTCACTGTTGGCGATCATAATTGCGATTATGAGTAGTGCCACCGATAGCGCTAGAACCCAGCCCACAACGCCTGGTTGCGGCTCTTTAGTTTTGGATCGACCCACTGAAGTAACCCTGTGAATTGTTGTCTCTGATGCCAACTTAACGGCCACAAGGGATCAAACTTTACGGCCTAGACCTCTTGAAACATTTCCCGCCAGTGATTCGGCTTACCGTTGCATACCCCAACGCTTAACGGTCACCCGCTCCAGCGTATCGAACACCAGATTCTCCACCAGCAACCCGATCAGAATCACCACCGCCAGCCCGGCAAACACCTTGTCGGTATACAGCTCATTGCGATTCTGAAAGATGTACCAACCCAGCCCACCCTTGCCACTGGTCGCGCCAAACACCAGTTCCGCCGCGATCAACGTGCGCCAGGCAAACGCCCAGCCGATCTTCAACCCGGCGAGAATCGACGGCAACGCCGCCGGGATCAGGATGAACAACACCAGCCGCAAGCCCTTCAAACCATAATTGCGCCCGGCCATGCGCAAGGTTTCCGAGACCCCGAGAAACCCGGCATAAGTATTCAACGCCAGCGCCCACAACACCGAATGCACCAACACAAAAATCAAACTGTTCTGCCCCAAACCAAACCACAGCAGCGCCAACGGCAACAGGGCAATCGCCGGCAGCGGGTTGAACATCGAGGTCATCGTACTCAGCAAATCGCGACCCAATTGCGTCGAAACGGCCAGCGTGGTCAGGGCAAATGCCAGAACGATGCCGATCAGATACCCCTTGATCAGCACCACCAACGATATCCACACCTTGGCCAGCAGCTCACCACTGAGCAGACCCTCGAAAAGCGCGTGACTGGTCTGCAAGAAACTCGGCAGCATCAGATCATTGTTCTGAATCCGCGCGACCACTTCCCACAGCACCGCCAGCACAATCAGGATCAGGCCTTTACGCAACCAGCCCTGTTGCCACAGCCGCGTGCCGAGCGACAGCTCGCGCTCGACCGGCACTTCGGTCAGCGGCTCCAGCACAATTTCGAACTCTTCACGCACAGATGATGATTGGCTCATCGGGTTGTCCTCCTGGCCGCTCAATAGGCGATGCGAATGTCGTTGAAGTCGTGTTCACGCTCGGTTTCCGGCGACTGGCCTTCGTCGAACAGCAGACGATGAATGCGCCGCGCCGATTGCTGAAACGCCACGCCACCGAGGCTGTGCAAATCATATTGATGGCTGTGCACTTCGGCGCGCACTCGGCCCGGATGCGGCGACAACAGCAGGATGCGATTGCCGACCACCAACGCCTCTTCAATTGAGTGAGTGACGAACAGCAGAGTGAAGCGCACCTCTTCCCAGAGCAGCAGCAATTCTTCCTGCATCTTGCGTCGGGTCAGTGCATCGAGGGCGGCGAACGGTTCGTCCATCAAGAGGATTTTCGGCTGCATCGCCAACGCTCGGGCAATCGCCACGCGCGCTTTCATGCCGCCGGACAAGGTATGCGGGTAGGCATCGGCAAACGCCGCCAGGCCAACTTTTTCCAGATAGTGCAACGCGCGCTCTTCAGCTTCTTTTTTCTTCAGGGTGCGCGAAGCGAGCAGCGGAAACATCACGTTCTGTTTGACGGTTTTCCACGGCGGCAGTTGATCGAATTCCTGAAACACCACAATCCGGTCCGGCCCCGGCGCGTCGACGCGCTGACCTTGCAGACGGATCTCGCCTTCGCACGGCTGAATGAACCCGGCGACCGCTTTGAGCAAAGTCGATTTGCCGCAACCGGACGGGCCGAGCAGCACGTAGCGATCGGCCGGATCGATTTCAAAACTGACCTGGTGGGTGGCGCGCACCACACGTTGCGGGGTGCGGTATTCAAGGCTGACATGATCGACGGCCAACAGCGCTTCACTGCGGGCGACCGGGTTGCTGGCCGCGTGGCCTGGCAAGGAAGCGTTCATTATTTGATCAATCTCCGGCAAATCAGAAAGGCGCGTCGCCCTGAATGGTCGTGCGATACAGCTTGCGGCGCAGGTGCGCGGGGCAGCCGGCGGCGAGATGGATCAGCGAGCGGTTGTCCCAGAACACCAGATCGTGGGGCTGCCACTGATGGCGGTAGATGTTTTGCGGCAGCACGCTGTGGGCGTAGAGCTCGCTCAGCAGTTGCTGGCTCTCATCGTCCGGCAGGCCGACGATGCGCGTGGTGAAACCTTCGCTGACGAACAGCGCCTTGCGACCGTTTTCCGGGTGCGTACGCACCACCGGGTGCACCACTTCGGCGACTTGAGCCAGTTGCTCCGGGGTCAGGGTCGGGCGCCAGTTGCCTTCGAATTTGGTTTCGCTGTAGCGCGCGGTGTAGGAATGCGCGGCACTGCGGCCTTCGACCGCTTTGCGCAACGCTTCGGGCAGGTTGTCCCAGGCTTTGTGCATGTCGGCGAACAGGGTGTCGCCGCCCTCGGACGGCAACTCTTGCGCATGCAGCATCGAGCCGAGGCTTGGCAGCTCTTTATAAGAAAGGTCGGAATGCCAGAACTTGCCGGCATCACCGAGGCCGATGTTCTGACCGTTTTCGATGATGTTGGAAACGATGAGGATTTCCGGGTGATTGGCCAGCAGGAACTGCTTGAGCACATGGATCTGCAACACGCCGAAGCGGCGGCTGAAGTCGATTTGCTGTTGCGGGGTGATTTGCTGGTCGCGAAACACCACGACGTGGTGATCCAGGTGCGCGCGATGGATGCGCGCAAAGTCCTGATCATTGATCGGCCGGGTGAGGTCGAGACCAATGATTTCGGCGCCGACGGCACCGCTGAACGGGCGAATTTCGAAGGTTTGCGGCGCGGCGGTCGCGGCGCTTGGGGAAGCAGTAGCTGCGGACATCTTTCCATCTCCCACGCACGGCACGCTCACGGGCGCGCTCGTCGATCAGACACTCACGCTGGATTGCGTGTTGGTTCAGGTCGTGCGGCGCGCCGATTGGTCGGCAGGTACGCAGGTGGATGACTTTATAGCTATAAGAATTGGAAATTAAATACCGTTAATGAATAACGATATGGCGATTGGTGAGGAAGGGACGGGATGGTGAGTGACGGTTTTTGTCACTTCCTGAAAGGGATGTGGTGTTTGGGCTGCCGCCATCGCTGGCAAGCCAGCTCCCACAGGGTTCTCGACTGGAACACTATGTGTCCGACACAGAAACCTGTGGGAGCTGGCTTGCCAGCGATGAGGCCAGAGAGACCAACGAAGATCTAGCGCTCGTGCAACGCCTCAGCCCGCGCGCGGATGATCGGCTTGAGCAGGTAGCTCAACACCGACTTCTTGCCGGTGATGATGTCCACCGACGCGACCATCCCCGGGATGATCAGCAATGGCTTCTCGTCCGTACCGAGGTGGCTACGCTCGGTGCGCACCTTGATGATGTAGTAAGTGGTCTTCTTGTCTTCGTCGGTAATGGTGTCGGCGCCGATCTGCTCAAGCTTGGCCTTCAGCCCACCGTAAATGGTGTAATCGTACGCGGTGAACTTGACGATCGCTTCCTGCCCCGGGTGCAGGAACGCAATGTCCTGCGGGCGGATCTTCGCTTCGACCAGCAAGGTGTCGTCCAGCGGTACGATTTCGACCATGTCGCTGCCCGGCTGGATCACGCCGCCGATGGTGTTGACCAGCAACTTGTTGACGATGCCGCGCACCGGCGATGTCACCAGCGTACGGCTGACGCGGTCTTCCAGCGCCTTACCCGTCGCGCTGGCCTTGTTCAGGTCAGTGCGTGCTTCGTTGAGTTGAGTCAGCGCTTCGCTGCGGAATTTACCGCGCGTCTCGTCGATCTTGCGCTGCACTTCCTTGATCGCCGATTCGGCACGCGGAATCGCCAGCGTCGTTGCATCCAGCTGGCCGCGGGTTTCCACCTCGGCACGCTTCAGACGCAAGACCTCCACCGGGGACACCGCGCCCTGGGCCACCAGCGGCTCGGACATGTTGATTTCCTGGCGCTGCAAGCCGAGTTGCTGACGGTACTGCGCTTGCTTGGAGCCAAATTCGCGCAGCTCTTGCTGACGCTGAATCAACTGCTCCTGCAAACCGCCAATCTCGTCGTGCAGTTGCTGACGGCGACTGATGTACAACGACTCTTCGCTTTTTGCCTGTCCCGGCACGGCTTTGAGCACGTCTTCGGGAAAATTCAGCGGACGGTCATCGACCTCGGCGCTGAGGCGTTCTACACGCAGCAGCATCGACAGGCGATCCGCTTCGGTTTCGCCGACGTTGGAGGCAAATCGCGTGTCGTCGAGGCGAATCAACGGCGCGCCGGCTTCGACGATCTGGCCTTCCTTGACGAACAGTTCGGAGATGATCCCGCCCTCAAGGTTCTGGATTTTCTGAATCTTCGACGACGGAATCGCCTTGCCGTCGCCCTTGGTCACTTCGTCGATCACGGCGAAGTTGGCCCACAGCAGCAGGAAGATAAAGAAGCCGATGATCGCCCAGATGGTCAGACGCACGACGCGCGGGGCGTCTTCGATCAGCGCTTTGTTGACCTCCGGCAGCGGCTGGCCCTGCAGTGATGCCGAGCCTTTGAAGTAGCGACGGATCGAATCCTTGAAACCCGACTTAAGCAACACTGATCTGCCCCTTCTTCAACGCTTCCATCACGGCGGCTTTCGGGCCATCGGCGAGAATCTGTCCACGGTCGATCACCAGCAGACGATCGACCAGCGACAGCAGCGAAGCCCGATGCGTCACCAGCACCACGGTCTTGTTTTCAATCACGGCGGCGAGGCGTTGCTTGAGGCGTTCTTCGCCGGTGTTGTCCATCGCACTGGTCGGCTCGTCCATCAACAAAATCGGCGGGTTGAGCAACAAGGCCCGAGCCAGCGCAACGTTCTGCCGTTGGCCGCCGGAGAGGTTTTGCCCGCGCTCGCCGACTTGCAGCTCATAGCCTTGCGGGTGCAGCCGGGCAAATTCGTGGACGCCAGCCAGTTCGGCGGCTTGCAGCACCAGCTCGTCTTCTACATAACGCGCGCCGGAGACGAGGTTGTCACGCAGGGTGCCGGCCAGCAGTTGGATGTCTTGCGGCACGTAGCCAATGTTGTAGCGCAGTTCGCTGACGTCGATCTGGCGGATATCGACACCGTCGACCAGCAACGCGCCGTCGTCCGGCTGATACAGGCCGACCAGCAATTTGGCGAGGGAGCTTTTGCCCGAGCCGCTGCGGCCGATGATGCCGATTTTCTCGCCGGGACGGATCACCAGATTGATGTTCTTCAATGCCGGATTCTGTTGTTCCGGGTAGGTGAAGTTGAGCTGGCGGCATTCGATCGCACCCTGCAGAACCTTGCGGCTCAGCGGGCGCTCTTCGAAGTTGCGCTCTTGCGGCAGCTCCATCATTTGATCGACCGAGGTCATGGTCACGCGGGCTTGCTGATAACGGGTCAGCAGGCCCGACAGCGACGCCAGCGGGCTAAGTGCGCGGCCGCTGAGCATGTAGCAGGCAATCAGACCGCCCATGCTCAGGTTGCCGGCGATGATCTGGTAGACGCCGAAGACGATCATGATCACCCCGGCCAGTTGCTGGATCAGCAGGGTGATGTTCATCGCCAGACCGGAGAGCATTTTCACCCGCAGTTCGAGGCGGCTGAGGGTGCCGATGGTCTGTTCCCACTGGTATTGGCGTTCGCTTTCGGCGTTGTTGACCTTGACCGCGTCGAGGCCGGCGAGGGTTTCGATCAGGCTCGACTGGCGCTCGGCACCGAGGGCCATGGTGCGTTCCATGGTTGCCACCAAAGGCTTCTGCAACGCATAGCCGATCAGCAGGGCAATCGGGAAGGCCAGCACCGGAATCCACACCAGATGCCCGCCGAGAATGGCGATGACAATAAAGATCAGGATGGTGAACGGCAGGTCGATCAGGCTGGTCAGGGTCAGCGAGGCGAGGAAATCGCGCAGGCTCTGAAACTCATGGATGTTCTGCGCAAAGCTGCCGACTCGCGCCGGGCGGTATTTCATCGCCATGCCGACGATGCGCTCGAAAAGCGTCGCGGAGATGATCAGGTCGGTTTTCTTCCCGGCCAGATCCAGGCACAGGGCACGCAGACTCTTGAGGATCAGGTCAAAGATGTAGGCGCCGGTGATGCCCAACGCGAGCACCCACAGGGTTGCTTCGGCCTGGTTCGGCACAACGCGGTCGTAAACGTTCATCACGAACAACGGCGCGGCCATGGCGATGATGTTGATCAGGAAACTCGCGGCGATCGCATCGGCGTACAGCCAGCGCGAACGCTTGAGGGTGTCGCGGAACCACGAGCGCGCACGCGGAATCAGCGTGCCGTGGTTGACGTCGAATTTGTGTTGCGGCTGGGCGAAGAAGACTTTGCCGGTGTAATCGTCGGCGAGCAGTTCGCGGCTGACCACGGACTCGCCGCCATCGCTTTCGCTGAGCAGCACTCGCGCGTCGTTGTCACCTTGCCAGCCGAGCAGAACGGCACTGCGGCCATCCTTGAGCAGCAGCAAGGCCGGCATGGCGATCGCCGGAATCTCTTCCAGTTTGCGCTGCAGCACCCGACCTTGCAGGCCGGCGCGAGCTGCCGCGCGGGGCAGCAACTCGACACTCAGGCGTTGTTTGGGCAGCGGCAGGCCGGTGGTCAGCATCGCCGCGCTGGCGGGTTTCTGATGGAGCATGCAAAGGGCGAGCAGACCGTCCAGTAACGGATCGTCGTGCAACGCGCGTGGATCATGACTGAGATGAACTCGACTGACTTCTGATTCCACGCTCGACACTCTTTGACAGTTGAAAAGGGATAACTCAATTCATCCCAGGCAGCTGGACCTTGGGCTTGACGTCGTTCTGCACAACGGATGCCAACGGTGCGACCACTCCCTGGCTTCTGAGCAACTCGCCCATGGTCGCCTTGATTCGGTACTGAGTAAATAACTGAATGTTTTTGATTTCAGCCAGACGCCGCGAAGCGGTGAACAACTCGTTTTCGCTGTCGAGCAAATCGAGCAGGGTGCGTTCGCCGAGGCTGAACTGACGCTGGTAGGCGGTGCGCACCGAGGTGCTGTGGTCGACGTATTGCTGCGCGATCGGCACCTGCGCGTTGGCGTTGTTCAAGGCGTTCCAGGCCAGACCGAGTTCTTCGTTCAACTGACGCAAAGCGTTGTTGCGGATGTCCAGCGCCTGGTTCGACAGGTACGACTTGGATTCCAGATCGGCCTTGTTGCTGCCACCCGAATAGAGGTTGAAGCGCATGCGCAGCATCGCCTGCCATTCGTTGTTGTGGCCGTTCTGGCCATCGAGATCGTTGTCGGCGGTGCGACCCAGCTCGGCGTCGAAACGCGGGTAGAAGGTCGACTTGGCGGTTTCGTACTGCTTCTCGGCAGCGGCGATGTCGGACTCGGCCGAGCGCAGGATCGGGCTGTTCTCCAGCATCTGCGTACGGGCTTCGTTGAGGTTGGCCGGCATCATCGCCATGAACGGCGCCGGACGCTCGAGTTGATCAGGCATCTGGCCAACGGCGCTGAGGAAGTTGGTTTCCGAGTCGGCCAGATTGGTCTGCTCGGTGATCAGGTTGTTGCGGGCCTGAGCCATCCGCGCTTCGGCCTGATCGAGGTCGGCACCGCTGCCGACGCCACGCTGGGTGCGCAACTGGATCTGGTCGTAGATGCGCTGGTGGCTCTTGAGGTTGTCCTCGGCCAGACGCACGAACTCACGACGGGTCAACACGTCCAGGTAAACCTGGGCGACGGTCAGCGCGGTGCGCTCGGAAGTGCCGAGCAACGAATAGGCGCGGGAGTTGACGGTGGCTTGTTGACGCCCGACTTCGCTGGACGTCGCAAAACCGTCGAAGACCATTTGCGAGAGACGTAAACTTGACTCGCTACGGTTCAGGGTTTCGTAGTGGTTACCGCCGGAGTTGGCACGGGTGGTGACGCTGTCGGTGCCTTCACGGCCATAACCGCCGAGCAGATCGACCTTGGGCAGGTATCCACCTTTCGCCGCTCGTAATTGATAATCCGCAGCCAAACGACTGTTGACCCCTGCCTGGATTTCCGGATGGACATCCAGTGCCTGCTGCATGGCTTCTGGTAAGGATTGTGCTTGTACGAAAGAGGCGGCGAGAGCGAAGGGTACGGCGAAAAGCAGGGGCGAACGCATGGTAGGAATTTCCCAGAACTTCTTGTCTTGAATCACAGCAAAACGTGGCGCTGCGTCGGATGATGGCAACCAGATTGACCGTATGTCGGAAAGTTCAAAACAGGAACTGGATCACACGCTGAAGGACAGGTCGCCGCGGAAATATCAATGTGACATTAGTGGGGCGATTGTTTAGGATGGCACCCAGAAGGTCAATAGTTTGGCATAAAGTTAATAGCGAAAGAATCTAGCCAAATTATTGACGATTAGACGCGTCAAACTTATTTCGCGAATTTTTAAAGTACGTCCAGACTGAATCGGCGCCCATGCCTTCAGGTCCATGGAAGTCAACTGAACGTGACACCCCGGAGAGTCTTCAATGAGCAGTGTTGTTGCCATCGTCAAAAGCATTGTCGGTCAGGTATTCGTGGTGTCCCCAGAGGGCGTGCGCCGCGTACTCGTTGAAGGCGATCGCCTGTTTGTCGGCGACCAGATCGATACCGGTCTGTCTGGCGCCGTGTCGCTTGAATTGGCCGATGGCCGCACCCTGGACCTGGGCCGCGAAACCCAGTGGAGCGCCACCGCGCCCGACTCCAGCACTGACCTGGCCGAAGCCACCGCGCAGGCTGCGCCGTCGGTAGCAGAATTGCAGCAAGCCATCGCCGCCGGTGTCGACCCGACCACCGCCCTCGATGCCACCGCTGCCGGCCCGAGCGCCGCCGGCACTGGCGGTGCCGCCGGGGGTGGTCACAGTTTCGTGATGCTCGACGCCACCGCTGGCCGCGTTGACCCGACTATTGGCTTCCCGACCGCAGGCATCAACGCCGGCGGTCAAGCCGCGCAAAACATCACCGGCGGCCAGACCACCGACACCACCACCAACGCCCTGCGTGAATCGACCCTGAGCCTCAGCGCCACGCCGACCATCACTGAAGCCGGCGGCGTGCTGGTGTACACCGCGACCCTGACCCAGGCGCCATTGACCGACCTGACCATCACCCTGTCCAACGGTTCGGTGATTGTGATTCCAGCAGGTTCCACCACCGGCACCGTCAATGTGCCGCTGGCCCCGAACGACACTGTTTATAACGACCCGACCCAGATCGACGTGACCGTCACCGGCACCACCGGCGGCAACGGCATCACCGTGACGCCGCCGACCACCCCGGCCACGACGCAGGTCACCGACACCATCGACACCACCACCGTCACCCTGACGGCGGGGCCGAGTGTCACCGAAGGCGGGCAGATCACTTACACCGCGACCCTGACCAACCCGGCGCAAACCCCGGTAACCGTCACCCTGTCGAACGGCTCGACCATCACCATCGGTGCCGGCCAGACCACCGGCACCGTCAACGTGCCGACCCCGGCCAACGACGTCTATAACAATGGCAGCACCGTCACCACGACGATTACCGGTGCCAGCGGCGGCAACTTCGAAAACCTGGTGCCAAACCCGACGCCAGCGGTGACCACCATCACCGATTCGATCGACACCACCAACCTGACCCTGACCGCCACCGGCACAGTGGTCGAAGGTGGCCAGATCACCTACACCGCGACCCTGACCAACCCGGCGCAAACCCCGGTGACCGTCACCCTGTCGAACGGTTCGACCATCACCATTGAAGCCGGCCAGACCACCGGCACCGTCAATGTGCCGACGGCGGCCAATGACGTCTACAACAATGGCGGCACCGTCAGCACCACCATTACCGGCGCCACCGGTGGCAACTTCGAAAGCCTGGTGCCGAACACCACGCCAGCGACCACCACGGTGACCGATTCGATCGACACCACCAGCGTGAGCCTTACCGCCACCGGCACCGTCGTCGAAGGTGGCCAGATCACTTACACCGCGACGCTGACCAACGCAGCGCAAACCCCGGTGACGATCACCCTGTCGAACGGCTCGACGATCACCATCGAAGCCGGCAAGACCACGGGCTCGGTCAACGTGCCGACGGCGGCCAACGACGTCTACAACAACGGCAGCACCGTCAGCACGACCATCACCGGTACTAGCGGTGGCAATTTCGAAAACCTGGTGCCGAACACCACGCCAGCGACCACCACCATCACCGACTCGATCGACGATACCAACCTGTCGCTGACAGCAACCGGCACCGTGGCTGAAGGGGGGTCGATTGTTTACACCGCGACCCTGACCAATCCGGCCGGTACACCGGTGACCGTGACCCTGAGCAACGGCTCGGTACTCACCATCGAGGCGGGCAAGACCAGCGGTACCGTGACCGTTCCGGCGCCAGCCGATGACGTCTATAAAGACGCCGGCAAAGTTGAAGTGACGATCAAAGACGCTTCCGGCGGCAACTTCGAGAACCTGGTGCCGAGCACCGCTCCAGCCGTCACCGAAGTGACTGACACCATCGACACCTCGACCGTGAAGCTGACGGCTGACACTTCGGTTGCTGAAGGCGGCACCGTTACTTACACCGCCACCGTGGGCGCGCCGGTCACTGGCTCGCCAGTCGTGGTAAGCCTGGCCAACGGTCAGAGCATCACCATCGAAGTCGGCAAAACCACCGGTACCGTGACCACCACCGCGCCGAACGATGCGTTGACCGGCAATGCGCCGTTGACCAACTCGATCACCGGTGTTTCGGGCGGCAATTACGAAGACCTCGTTGCCGACAAGACCCCGGTTTCGACCAGCGTTACCGATGTTGCCGACACCACCAACCTGTCGCTGAGCGCCACCGGTTCCGTGGCTGAAGGTGGTTCGATTGTTTACACCGCGACCCTGACCAACGCCGCCGGTTCGCCTGTCACCGTAACCCTTTCGAACGGTTCGGTGATCACCATCGAAGCCGGCAAAACCACCGGCACCGTGACCGTCGCCGCACCTGCCGATGACGTCTACAAAGACGCTGGCAAAGTCGAAGTGACCATCAAGGACGCCACGGGCGGTAACTTCGAGAATCTGGTGCCGAGCACCGCTCCAGCCGTCACCGACGTGACCGACACCGTCGACACCACCACGGTCAAACTGACCGCCACCGAGTCGGCGGCTGAAGGTGGCACCGTCACTTACACCGCCACCGTTGGCGCGCCCGTGACCGGTTCACCAGTTGTGGTGAGCCTGGCCAACGGTCAGAACATCACTATCGAAGTGGGTAAAACCACCGGCACCATCACCACCACGGCACCGAATGATGCGCTGACCGGTCACGCACCGATCACCAACGCGATCACCGGCGTGAGCGGCGGCAATTACGAAGATCTCGTCGCCGACAAAACCCCGGTCAGCACCACCGTCACCGACACCACTGACACCACCGACCTGACGCTCAGCGCGACCGGCACCGTGGCTGAAGGTGGCCAGATCACCTACACCGCGACCCTGACCAACGCCGCAGGTTCGCCAGTCACCGTGACCCTGTCGAACGGCTCGGTGATCACCATTGAAGCCGGTAAAACCACCGGCACCGTGACCGTCGCAGCCCCAGCCGATGACGTCTACAAAGACGCCGGCAAAGTCGAAGTGACTATCAAGGATGCGACCGGCGGCAACTTTGAGAACCTGGTGCCGAGCACCGTTCCAGCCGTCACCGACGTCACTGACACCATCGACACCTCGACGGTGAAACTGACCGCCACCGAAACGGCCGCTGAAGGTGGCACCGTCACCTACACCGCTACCGTGGGTGCGCCGGTTACCGGTTCGCCTGTCGTGGTGACTTTGGCCAATGGCCAGAACATCACCATTGAAGTAGGCAAGACCACCGGCACCGTGACCACCACCGCACCCAACGACGCGTTGAACGGCCACGCACCGCTGACCAATTCGATCACCGGCGTAACGGGCGGCAACTACGAAAACCTCGTCGCCGACAAGACCCCAGTCAGCACCACCGTGACTGACGTCACCGACACCACCAACCTGACGCTGAGCGCGACCGGCACAGTGGCGGAAGGCGGCTCCATCGTTTACACCGCAACCCTGACCAATCCGGCCGGCACCCCGGTCACCGTGACCCTGAGCAACGGCTCGGTAATCACTATCGACGCTGGTAAAACCACCGGCACCGTGACCGTCGCTGCGCCTGCCGATGACGTCTATAAAGATGCCGGCAAAGTCGAAGTGACCATCAAGGACGCCACCGGCGGCAACTTCGAGAATCTGGTGCCAAGCACCACGCCAGCCGTGACCGACGTCACTGACACCATCGACACCTCGACGGTGAAACTGACTGCCACCGAAACCGCTGCTGAAGGCGGCACCGTCACCTACACCGCGACTGTCGGCGCGCCAGTCACCGGTTCGCCAGTGATCGTGACTTTGGCCAACGGCCAGAACATCACCATCGAAGTCGGCAAGACCACCGGCACCGTGACTACCACTGCACCGAACGACGTGCTGGCCGGCCATGCACCGCTGACCAATTCGATCACCAACGTCAGCGGCGGCAACTACGAAAACCTGGTCGCTGACAAAACGCCGGTCAGCACCACCGTGACCGACACCGTCGACACCACCACCGTTTCGCTGACCGCCACCGGCAACGTCAATGAAGGCGGGCAGATCGTTTACACCGCGACACTGACCAACCCGGCCGGCACCCCGGTGACCGTGACCCTGAGCAACGGTTCGACCATCACCATCGACGCCGGCAAGACCACCGGCACCGTGACCGTTCCAGCACCTGCCGATGATGTCTACAAAGACGCCGGCAAAGTCGAAGTGACCATCAAGGGCACCGACGGCGGCAATTTCGAAAACCTGGTGGCCAACCCAACGCCAGCGGTGACCAACGTTGCCGACACGATCAACACCACGCACCTGACCCTCAGCGCAGAAAGCTACGTGCTCGAAGGCACCTCGATCACCTACACCGCGACCCTGACCAACGCCGCGCAAACGCCGGTGACCGTCAACCTGAGCAACGGCCAGACCATCACCATCGAAGCTGGCAAAACCAGCGGTTCGGTGACCATCGCTGCGCCGAGCGATGACGTTTACAAAGACGTCAGCAAGCTCACCGTGACCATGACCGATGCCACTGGCGGCAACTTCGAGAAACTCGACGTCAGCAAGACTCCGGTCAGCACCACCGTCAATGACACCATCGACAAAACCACGCTGACCCTCAGCGCCAGCGACACCGTCAGCGAAGGTGGCCAGATCACCTACACCGCGACCCTGAGCAGTCCGGCCGGCACTGCCATGACCGTGACCCTGGCCAACGGCGCAGTGATCAACATCGCCGCCGGCGCCACCAGCGGCTCGGTGAATTTCGCCGCGCCTGCCAATACTCCGTACATCGACGGCGGCAAGGTTCAGACGGCGATTGCCAGCCACAGCGGCGGCAACTTCGAACAGGTCGATGCCAACCGTTCGGCGGTCGTGACCACCGTCACCGACACGGTCGACACCACCAATATCAGCCTGAGCGCCACCGCTTCGGTTGCCGAGGGCGGTTCGATCGTCTACACCGCGAGCCTGACCAACCCGGCAGGCACGGCGATGACCGTGACCTTGAGCAACGGCGCGGTGATCAACATCGCCAAAGGCGCGACCACTGGCACCGCGACCGTCGCAGCGCCTGCCGATGACGTCTACAAGGACGCCGGCAAAGTCGACGCCAGCATCACCAAGACCACGGGCGGTAACTTCGAGAACCTGGTGGTCGACAAGACCCCGGCGGTCACCGACGTGACCGACACTATCGACAACAGCACTGTTTCGCTGACGGCCACCGCCAGCACCACTGAAGGCGGCGTGGTGGTTTACACCGCTTCCGTGACCGCGCCAGTGACCGGTTCGCCAGTTGTGGTGACCCTGTCCAACGGCCAGACCATCACCATTCCGGTCGGCGCCAGCAGTGGCAGCGTCAACTTCACCGCACCGAACGATGCACTGGCCGGCGGCAACACGCTGAGCGTGAAAATCGACGGCACCAGCGGCGGCAACTACGAAAACCTCGTGGCCGACAAGACGCCGGCCGTGACCTCGGTGACCGACACCGTCGACACCACCAACCTGTCGCTGAGCGCGACCGGCACCGTGGCTGAGGGTGGTTCGATCGTTTACACCGCGACCCTGACCAACCCGGCCGGCACGCCAGTCACCGTAACGTTGAGCAACGGTTCGGTGATCACCATCGAAGCGGGCAAGACCACCGGCTCCGTGACCGTTGCGGCCCCGGCCGATGACGTCTACAAAGACGCCGGCAAAGTCGAAGTCACGATCAAGGATGCGACTGGCGGCAACTTCGAAAACCTGGTGCCAAGCACCACGCCAGCCGTTACCGATGTGACGGACACCATCGATACTTCGACCGTGAAACTGACCGCCGACACCACTGTGGCTGAAGGTGGCACTGTCACTTACACGGCGACTGTCGGCGCGCCGGTCACCGGTTCGCCAGTTGTGGTGACCCTGGCCAATGGGCAGAGCATCACTATCGAAGTCGGCAAAACCACCGGCACCGTGACGTTCACTGCACCCAACGATGCGCTGACCGGTCAGGCGTCGCTGGGCAATTCGATTACGGGTGTCAGCGGCGGCAACTACGAGAACCTCGTGGCCGACAAGACTCCGGTGTCGACCACAGTTACTGACACCGTCGACACCACCGATCTGTCCCTCAGCGCCACCCCTTCGGTCGCCGAGGGCGGTTCGATCATCTACACCGCGACGCTGACCAATCCGGCCGGCAGTCCGGTGACTGTGACCCTGAGCAACGGCTCGGTGATCACCATCGAAGCCGGCAAAACCACGGGGTCCGTGACCGTCGCAGCGCCTGCCGATGACGTCTATAAAGACGCTGGCAAAGTCGAAGTGACGATCAAGGACACTACCGGCGGCAACTTCGAGAACCTGGTGCCAAGCACCGTTCCGGCTGTGACCGAAGTCACCGATACCATCGACACCTCGACCGTCAAACTGACCGCCACCGAGTCCGCGGCTGAAGGTGGCACCGTCACCTACACCGCCACTGTCGGTGCACCTGTGACCGGTTCGCCAGTTGTCGTGACCCTGGCCAACGGTCAGAACATCACCATCGAAGTCGGTAAAACTACCGGCACTGTGACCACCACCGCACCGAACGATGCACTGAACGGCCACACGCCGCTGACCAACGCAATCACTGACGTGAGCGGCGGTAATTACGAGAATCTGGTGGCCGACAAAACGCCGGTCAGCACCACTGTGACCGACACCGTCGATACAACCGATCTGACACTGACTGCGACCGGGACAGTGGCCGAGGGCGGTTCGATCGTTTACACCGCGACGCTGACCAACCCGGCTGGCACCCCGGTCACCGTGACCCTGTCGAACGGTTCAGTGATCACCATCGAAGCGGGCAAGACCACTGGCACCGTGACTGTTGCTGCGCCAGCCGATGACGTCTACAAGGACGCCGGCAAGGTCGAAGTCACGATCAAAGATGCGACTGGCGGCAACTTCGAGAATCTGGTGCCAAGCACCACGCCTGCGGTCACCGACGTTACCGACACCCTCGACACCTCGACAGTCAAACTGACCGCCACCGAGTCCGCGGCTGAAGGTGGCACCGTCACCTACACCGCCACCGTCGGCGCGCCTGTCACCGGTTCACCTGTCGTCGTGACATTGGCCAATGGTCAGAACATCACCATCGAAGTGGGTAAAACCACCGGCACCGTCACCACCACCGCGCCGAACGATGCGCTGACCGGTCATGCGCCGCTGACCAACTCGATCACTGGCGTTTCCGGCGGCAACTACGAAAACCTCGTGGCCGACAAAACCCCGGTCAGCACCACCGTGACCGACACCACGGACACCACCAATCTGTCGCTGACCGCGACGGGCACTGTGGACGAAGGCGGCCAGATCACCTACACCGCCACCTTGACCAACGCGGCTGGCTCGCCAGTGACCGTGACCCTGTCGAACGGTGCCGTGATCACCATCGACGCCGGCAAAACCACCGGCACCGTCACCGTCGACGCTCCGAAAGACGACGTCTACAAAGACGCAGGCACCGTTGAAGCGACCATCAAAGGCGCGACCGGTGGCGACTTCGAAAATCTCGTCACCAGCACAGCCCCGGCCGTCACCACCGTCAATGACACCATCGACACCTCCACCGTGTCGCTGACCGCCACGCCGAACGTCGCCGAAGGCGAAACCGTGGTCTACACCGCGACCGTGACTGCGCCGGTGACTGGCTCGCCAGTGGTCGTGACCCTGTCCAACGGTCAGACCATCACCATCGCTGTCGGTGAAACCACCGGCTCGGTGAACTTCGTCGCACCGAACAGCCCTCTGGCCGGCGGCAGCTCGCTGAGCGTGACCATCGACGGCGCCACCGGCGGCAACTACGAAAAACTGGCGGTCGACGGCAAGCCCGCCGACACCGCGGTTTCGGACACCACCGACACCACCAACCTGAACCTGACCGCGACCGACTCGGTGGCAGAAGGCGGTTCGATCGTTTACACCGCGACCCTGACCAACCCGTCCGGCACCCCGGTGACCGTGACCCTGAGCAACGGTTCGGTGATCACCATCGAGGCCGGTAAAACCACCGGCACCGTGACGGTTGCGGCGCCTGCCGATGACGTCTACAAAGACGCCGGCAAAGTCGAAGTGACGATCAAGGATGCAACCGGCGGCAACTTCGAGAATCTGGTGCCGAGCACCGTGCCGGCCGTGACCAACGTCACCGACACCATCGACACCACCACCGTCAAACTCACCGCGACCGAGTCGGCGACTGAGGGTGGCAGCGTGACTTACACCGCAACTGTCGGCGCGCCAGTGACCGGTTCGCCTGTGGTCGTGACCCTGGCTAACGGTCAGACCATCACCATTGGTGTTGGCCAGACCACCGGCACCGCGACCACCATCGCGCCGAACGATGCATTGACCGGCCACGCGCCGATCACCAATGCGATCACCGAGGTAAGCGGCGGCAACTTCGAAAATCTGGTGGCGGACAAGACGCCGGTTTCGACCAATGTCACCGACACCGTCGACACCACTGAACTGTCGCTGACTGCAACCGGCACCGTGGCGGAAGGTGGTTCGATCATCTACACCGCGACGCTGACCAACGCGGCTGGCTCGCCAGTCACCGTGACGCTGTCTAATGGCGCGGTAATCACCATCGAAGCCGGTAAAACCACTGGCACTGTGACCGTTCCAGCTCCGGCCGATGACGTCTACAAAGACGCGGGCAAAGTCGAAGCGACGATCTCCACCGCTACCGGTGGCAACTTCGAGAACCTGGTGCCGAGCACGGTTCCAGCCGTCACCGAAGTGACTGACACCATCGACACCTCGACCGTCAAACTGACGGCTGATACGTCGGTCGCTGAAGGCAGCACCGTCACTTACACCGCCACTGTCGGCGCTCCAGTGACCGGCTCGCCTGTTGTCGTCACCCTGTCAAACGGCCAGACCATCACCATCGGCGTTGGCCAAACCACCGGGACCGCAACCACCATCGCCCCGAACGATGCATTGACCGGTCACGCGCCGATCACCAATGCAATCACCGAGGTAAGCGGTGGCAATTACGAGAATCTGGTGGCCGACAAGACACCGGTTTCGACCAGCGTCACTGACACCGTCGACACCACCAGCCTGTCGCTGAGCGCGACCGGCTCTGTGGCCGAAGGCGGTTCGATTGTTTATACCGCCACCCTGACCAACGCCGCTGGTTCGCCAGTCACCGTGACCCTGTCGAACGGCGCGGTGATTACCATCGAAGCCGGCAAAACCACTGGCACCGTGTCTGTTCCAGCGCCAGCGGATGACGTCTATAAAGACGCCGGCACCGTGCAGGCGACGATCAGCACCGCCACCGGTGGCAACTTCGAAAACCTGGTGCCGAGCACTGTACCGGCCGTGACCCAAGTCACCGACACCATCGATACCTCGACGGTCAAACTGACCGCCGATACCTCCGTGGCTGAAGGTGGCACCGTCACCTACATCGCCACTGTCGGCGCGCCAGTCACCGGTTCGCCGGTCGTGGTGACCTTGGCCAACGGTCAGAACATCACCATCGAAGTCGGCAAAACCACCGGCAGCGTGACCTTCACCGCACCGAACGATGCGCTGACCGGCCACGCGCCTGTGACCAACTCGATCACCAACGTCACTGGCGGCAACTACGAAAACCTCGTGGCCGACAAAACGCCGGTTTCGACTACCGTCACTGACACCATCGACACCACCAACCTGTCGCTGTCCGCGACCGGCACCGTGGCCGAAGGTGGCCAGATCACTTACACCGCGACATTGACCAACGCCGCTGGCTCGCCAGTGACCGTCACCCTGTCGAACGGCGCCGTGATCACCATCGAGGCCGGCAAAACCACCGGCACCGTCACCGTCGCAGCGCCGGCGGATGACGTTTACAAAGATGCAGGCAAAGTCGAAGCGACCATTTCGACCGCGACCGGCGGCAACTTCGAGAACCTGGTTCCGAGCACCGTACCGGCAGTGACCAGCGTCACCGATACCATCGACACCACCACGGTGAAACTGACAGCCACCGAGTCTGCGGCTGAAGGCGGCAATGTCGTTTACACCGCAACCGTCGGCGCACCAGTGACGGGTTCGCCAGTCGTGGTAACCCTGTCGAACGGTCAAACCATCACCATCGGTGTAGGCCAAACCACCGGCACCGCAACCACCACTGCGCCAAACGATGCATTGACCGGCCATGCGCCGCTGACCAACTCGATCACCAACGTCAGCGGCGGCAACTACGAAAACCTCGTGGCCGACAAAACCCCGGTCAGCACCACCGTGACCGACACCATCGACACCACCAACCTGACGCTGTCCGCGACCGGCACCGTGGCCGAAGGTGGCCAGATCACTTACACCGCGACTTTGACCAACGCCGCTGGCTCGCCAGTGACCGTCACCCTGTCGAACGGCGCCGTGATCACCATCGAGGCCGGCAAAACCACCGGCACCGTCACCGTCGCAGCGCCAGCGGATGACGTATACAAAGATGCAGGCAAAGTCGAAGCAACCATTTCGACCGCGACCGGTGGCAACTTCGAGAATCTGGTACCGAGCACCGTGCCAGCCGTGACCAATGTCACCGACACCATCGACACCACCACCGTCAAACTGACAGCGACAGAGTCGACAGCTGAGGGGGGCAACGTCACCTACACCGCGACTGTCGGCGCACCAGTCACCGGCTCGCCGGTTGTCGTAACCCTGGCCAACGGTCAGACGATCACCATCGGCGTCGGCCAGACTACCGGTATCGCGACCACCACGGCGCCAAACGACGCATTGACTGGCCATGCTCCACTGACCAACGCGATCACTGACGTAACAGGTGGCAACTTCGAAAACCTGGTGGCCGACAAGTCCCCGGTATCGACCAATGTTACCGACACCGTCGACACGACCAATCTGTCACTCAGCGCTACCAATTCGGTTGCTGAAGGTGGTTCGATCGTTTACACCGCAACCCTGACCAACGCCGCTGGTTCGCCGGTCACCGTGACGCTGAGCAACGGCGCCGTGATCACCATCGACGCCGGCAAAACCACTGGCACCGTAACTGTTCCAGCACCGGCTGATGACGTCTACAAAGACGCCGGCACCGTGCAGGCGACGATCAGCACCGCCACCGGTGGCAACTTCGAAAACCTGGTACCGAGCACGACGCCGGCTGTGACCAGCGTCACTGACACCATCGACACCACCACCGTGAAGTTGACCGCCACTGAGTCGGCGGCCGAAGGCGGCAACGTTGTCTACACCGCTACCGTAGGCGCACCGGTTACCGGCTCGCCAGTTGTCGTGACTTTGGCCAATGGTCAAACCATCACCATCGGTGTAGGCCAGACCACGGGCACCGCAACCACCGCAGCGCCAAACGATGCATTGACTGGTCATGCGCCACTGACCAACGCGATCACCAACGTCAGCGGCGGTAACTACGAAAACCTCGTGGCCGACAAGACGCCAGTCAGCACCAACGTGACCGACACTGTCGACACCACCAACCTGTCGTTGAGCGCGACCGGTTCTGTGGCTGAAGGTGGCTCGATCGTCTACACCGCGACCCTGACCAACGCCGCTGGCTCGCCAGTCACCGTGACTCTGTCGAACGGCGCAGTGATCACCATCGATGCCGGCAAAACCACCGGCACCGTGACTGTTCCCGCCCCGGCTGACGACGTCTACAAAGACGCCGGCACCGTGCAGGCGACCATCAGCACCGCCACCGGTGGCAACTTCGAAAACCTGGTGCCAAGCACGACGCCGGCCATCACCAGCGTCACCGACACCATCGACACCACCACCGTGAAGTTGACGGCAACCGCGACTGCGGCAGAGGGCGGCAACGTCGTCTACACCGCAACCGTCGGTGCTCCTGTGACCGGCTCGCCTGTCGTGGTAACCCTGTCGAACGGTCAAACCATCACCATCGGCGTCGGCCAGACTACCGGCACCGCGACCACCACTGCGCCTAACGACGCATTGACTGGCCACGCGCCGCTGACCAACTCGATCACCAACGTCACTGGCGGCAACTACGAAAACCTCGTGGCCGACAAGACGCCGGTCAGCACCAATGTGACCGACACTGTCGACACCACCAACCTGTCGCTGAGCGCTACCGGTTCTGTGGCTGAAGGTGGCTCGATCGTCTATACCGCGACCCTGACCAACGCCGCTGGTTCGCCAGTCACCGTGACGCTGTCGAACGGTGCCGTGATCACTATCGAGGCCGGTAAAACCACTGGCACCGTGTCTGTTCCAGCGCCAGCCGATGACGTCTACAAAGACGCCGGCACCGTGCAAGCAACGATCAGCACCGCCACCGGTGGCAATTTCGAAAATCTCGTGCCGAGCACCGTTCCAGCCGTCACCAGTGTCACCGACACCATCGACACCACCACCGTGAAGTTGACCGCCACTGAGTCGGCGGCTGAAGGCGGCAACGTTGTCTACACCGCTACCGTAGGCGCTCCGGTTACCGGCTCGCCAGTTGTCGTGACGCTGGCCAATGGTCAAATCATCACCATCGGTGTAGGCCAGACCACGGGCACCGCAACCACTGCAGCGCCAAACGATGCATTGACCGGCCACGCACCGCTGACCAATGCGATCACCAACGTCACGGGCGGCAACTACGAAAATCTCGTCGCCGACAAAACCCCGGTCAGCACCAACGTGACCGACACCGTCGACACCACCAACCTGTCGTTGAGCGCGACCGGTTCTGTGGCTGAAGGCGGCTCGATCGTCTACACCGCGACCCTGACCAACGCCGCTGGCTCGCCAGTCACCGTGACCCTGTCGAACGGCGCCGTGATCACCATCGATGCTGGTAAAACCACCGGCACCGTGACCGTTCCAGCACCAGCCGACGACGTCTATAAAGACGCTGGCACTGTGCAGGCCACGATCAGCACCGCCACCGGTGGCAACTTCGAAAACCTGGTGCCGAGCACGACGCCGGCTATCACCAGCGTCACCGATACCATCGACACCACCACCGTGAAGTTGACGGCAACGGCCACCGCGGCAGAGGGCGGCAACGTCGTCTACACCGCAACCGTCGGTGCTCCTGTGACCGGCTCGCCTGTCGTGGTAACCCTGTCGAACGGTCAGACCATCACCATCGGTGTTGGCCAGACCACCGGCACCGCGACCACCACTGCGCCTAACGATGCATTGACCGGTCACGCGCCGCTGACCAACTCGATCACCAACGTGACGGGCGGCAACTACGAAAATCTGGTGGCCGACAAAACGCCGGTTTCGACGACCGTCACCGACACCATCGACACCACTAACTTGTCGCTGAGCGCGACCGGCACCGTGGCCGAAGGTGGACAGATCACCTACACCGCGAACCTGACCAACGCCGCAGGCTCGCCTGTGACCGTAACCCTGTCGAACGGCGCAGTGATCACCATCGACGCCGGAAAAACCAGCGGCACCGTGACCGTTCCAGCGCCAGCCGATGACGTTTACAAAGACGCTGGCAACGTCCAGGCAACGATCAAAACCGCCACCGGTGGCAGCTTTGAAAACCTCGTCACCAGCACCGCGCCAGCCGTGACCAGCGTCACCGACACCATCGACACCACCACGGTGAAACTGACCGCGACCGGTACCGCGGCTGAAGGCGGCAACGTCATCTACACCGCCACTGTCGGTGCAGCTGTGACCGGCGCGCCGGTCGTGGTGACCCTGGCCAACGGTCAGACCATCACCATCGACATCGGCAAAACCAGCGGCACTGTGACCACCACCGCACCGAACGATGCGTTGACCGGCCATGCACCGCTGAGCAACTCGATTACCAACGTGACCGGTGGCAACTACGAAAATCTCGTCGCCGACAAAACCCCGGTCAGCACCACCGTGACCGATACCGTCGACACCACCAACCTGACGCTGTCCGCGACCGGCACCGTGGCCGAAGGTGGCCAGATCACTTACACCGCGACATTGACCAACGCCGCTGGCTCGCCAGTGACCGTAACCCTGAGCAACGGCTCGGTCATCACCATCGACGCTGGCAAAACCACCGGCACCGTGACCGTTGCGGCACCGGCCGACGACGTCTACAAAGACGCCGGCACCGTGCAAGCCACCATCAGCAATGCAACGGGCGGCAGCTTCGAGAATCTGGTGACCAACACCACGCCAGCCGTGACCAGCGTCACCGACACCATCGACACCACCACCGTCAGCATCACTGGCAGCAGCTCGGTGACCGAAGGCCAGACCGCCAGCTACACGGTCAGCCTGAACCACCCGGCGCAAACCGAAGTGACCCTGAAAATCGTCTACAGCGGCACCGCTGCCGACGGTTCGGACTTCACCGGTGTGTACACCGTGAAGATCCCGGCAGGGGCGAGCAGTGCGCAGTTCAACGTCGCCACCATCGATGACAAGATCACCGAAGGCACCGAGAACTTCGTGGTCAAGATCGATTCGGCCACCGGCGGCAACTTCGAGAACCTCGCGGTCAGCAGCACCAATGGCAGCGTCAGCACCTCGATCATCGACAACGACGCACCGCCGGTCATCGACCTGGATGCCAACAACTCCAGCGGTGCCACCGGTGCCGACTACAAGGTGACCTTCACCGAAAACACCCCGGGCGCGGGTGTGTCGATTGCCGACACCGATATCAAGATCACCGACCCGGACAGCACCATGCTCACCGGCGCCACCGTTGTGTTGACCAACCGTCAGGACGGCGATGCGCTGAATCTGGGCAACAGCGTCAACGGCATCACGATCAATGCCAACAGCACCAACGGCACCGTGACCCTGACCTTGTCGGGCAACGCGACGCTGGCCGATTACATGCAGGCGATCAAGAACATCAGCTTCACCAACAACAGCGAAGACCCGAGCACCGTGCCGCGCATCATCACCGTGACGGTGACCGATGGCGGCAACTACTCCAACACCGCGACCACCACGGTCAATGTGGTGGCGATCAACGATGCCCCGGTTGCTGCACCGGTCAACGTCACCGGCACTGAAGACACTCCGCTGATCCTCGGCTGGTCGACCTTCGGCGTGACCGACGTCGACAGCCCGGCCAGCAGCCTCGGGGTGAAAATCACCCAGCTGCCGGGCGAAGGCAAACTGCAGTACCTGGACGGCTCGACCTGGAAAGACGTTGCCAACAACCAGACCTTCAGCAAAGCCGATATCGACGCGGGCAAGCTGCGCTTCCTGCCGGACACCAACGAATCGGGTGTGAACGGTTACGGCGGCACCGGCCTGGGCAACAACCAGGCGGACTACGCACAGATCAAGTTCCAGCCAACCGACGGCCAACTGCTGGGCAACACCGGCACCGTGAAGATCGACATCACGCCAGTGGCGGATGCGCCGACCGTGAGCGTCGCCGACAACAGCGTGAAGTCCACCGGGCTGGTCAAAGAAGTCTGGACCGGTCTGTCGGGCCTTGGCACCGACGGCAGCGGGGCGAATTCGACCACCCTGAAAAACGTCATCGACGGCGCGGGCACACCGAACACCAGCACTAACGTGAACAACGTCCAGTCGGACGGCAGCGTGACCGCCGGCACAGCATCGAAGACTTCCGGCCTGATCTATCTGGAAGCCGGCAAGACCTACACCTTCAGTGGTGTTGGCGATGACAGCCTGCTGGTGACCATTGGCGGCAAGAGCGTGGCGTCGACCACGTGGGGCGCGGGCGGCAACCTCAACGGTTCGTTCACCCCGACCACCAGCGGCTACTACACCCTGGACATCTACCACCACAACCAGAGCGGCCCGGGCAGCTATGACGTCAACCTGTCGGTCAACGGCAGCACGCCGATCGACCTGAGCAGCACTGGCGTGCCGATCTACACCGGCGTGCAGGATCTGATCAATTCGGGCGTGACCGTTTCCGATCTGCACGGCAGCGGCGGCGAAGGCTATTACGACGGCTACAAACTCAACACCGGCGCCGAAGGCACCACGGTGAAACTGTCGGCCATCACCACTGCCCTGACCGACACCGACGGTTCGGAAACCCTCAGCGTGAAGATCAGCGGTGCACCGGTCGGCTCGGTGCTCAGCGATGGCGCGGGTCACACCTTCACCGTCACCGCCAGCAGCGGCGATGCCAACGTCACCGGCTGGAACCTCGGCAGCCTGACCGTGACCCCGCCGCCGTACTACAACGGCCAGTTCAACCTGACCGTGACTTCGACCTCCACCGAAATGGTCGGCGGTTCGGCCAGCAGCACCGCGACCATTCCGGTCACCGTGGTGCCGGCGGTCTACAACGCCATTGTCGCCACCTCGGCCGATGACACCGTCACCGGTACCGATGGCAACGACATCATCGTCGCCGACATCGGTGGCCTGACCGTGGTGCCGGGCACCAACTACAACATCGCGTTCATGGTCGACAGCTCCGGCAGTATGAGCAGCTCGTCGATCAACGCGGCCAAGGACTCGCTGACGTCGGTGTTCAACACCCTCAAACAGAGTCTGGGCGGCAGCAACTCGGGCACGGTGAACATCTTCCTGGTGGACTTCGATACCCAGGTCAACAAATCGGTGTCGGTGAACCTCAACGATCCGAACGCGCTGACGCAGCTCAAAGCGGTGCTGGACTCGATGAGTTCCGGCGGCGGCACCAACTACGAGGACGTGTTCAAAACCACGGCCAACTGGTTCCAGAGCGCCGACGCTGTGGCCAACACCGGGGCGAAGAACCTCACGTACTTCATCACCGACGGCCAGCCGACCTACTACCAGAGCGGCGAGCAGACCAACCCGACGCTGTACGGCAGCGTGAAGTTCGACAGCGTGGTGACCACCAGCAACTACAAGCTGGGCGACACCTTCAGCACCTATATCGACAACACGCATTACCTGAGCATCAACGCCAGCGGAATTGCCCAGTTGCAGACCTACACGGCACGTTACGGCTGGAGCACCACCAATCTGGGCACCGTTCACGCGCAGGGCGACGGCACTTACGAGCTGTCGAGCCTGGCGGGCAGCGGCAGCAGCACCACCTCGACCACCACCGACAACTCGACCAGCAGTTTCGCGTTGCTCAGTGGCCTGTCGAACGTCGAGGCCATCGGCCTGAACAGCGGCGTCAGCCTCAACGATCTGAAGCCTTACGATTCGGATAAAACGCCGCAAACCAACATCGATCCGAAGGATCTGGCCAACTCGATCATCGGCCACACCGAGGCAACGCTGCCGGGCAACGACACCGTCAGCGGTGGCGACGGCAACGACATCCTGTTCGGCGATCTGGTCAGCTTCAACGGCATTGCCGGTGAGGGTTATCAGGCGATGCAGGCGTTCGTCGCGCAGCAAACCGGCGTCGACGTCAGCAAAGTCACCACCAGCAACGTGCACCAGTACATCACCGAGCACTATCAGGCGTTCGATGTCTCCGGCGCGCATGACGGTAATGACACGCTGTTGGGCGGCGGCGGCAATGACATCCTGTTCGGCTCGGGCGGCAATGACCTGCTCGACGGCGGCAAAGGCAATGACATCCTGCTCGGCGGCACCGGCAATGACACGCTGATCGGCGGTCAGGGCAACGACATCCTCATCGGTGGTTCGGGTGCCGACACCTTCGTCTGGAAGGCGGGCGACACCGGCAACGACGTGATCAAGGACTTCAAGGCCGCCGACGGTGACCGTATCGATCTGCGCGATCTGTTGCAGGGCGAGACCGGCAGCACCATCGACAACTTCCTGAAGATCACCACGGTCGACGGCACGTCGTCGCTGCAAGTCAGCTCGGCGGGCAAGTTCAACTCCGGCGATACTGCTGCGGCAACCCCGGATGTGACGATCAAACTGGAAGGCAACAACTGGTCGAGTGCCAACATTCACAACCTGATTGCCGGCAGCGACCCGACTATCAAAGTCGACCACAACAACAGCTGATACATGAACAAGAACGGCCGCCCTTCTGGGGCGGCCGTCACGTTTGCGCCTACCGCGACGGTGACGATTGCGTCGCCGCACCGCATACTCGCGCGCGGTTGGCTATGCTGCTGACAGCAAGACGCTGGTTCATTTCCGAGGGATGCTCAATGTTTTACGTGCAACGCGATGCGCAAGGCCAGTTGATTCGCGTGGAAGCCGCGGCCTACGCCGAGGCCACGGAAACGCTGCCGGCCGACCACCACGAAATTCAGGCGTGGTACGCCAATGAAGCGGTGGAAAACAGCCTCAAACAGCTCAAGCAGAGCGACTTTGAGATGATTCGGGTACTCGACGACCTGATTCAAGTGCTGACCCAGAAAGGCGTGATCCGCGTCACCGACCTGCCACCGGCGGCCCAGGCCAAACTGATGGACCGGACCCAGGCGCGTGAGGCGTTGGGCGGCTTGAGTCAGTTGATCGATGAGGATGAGGGCGGGTTGATCTGATCCGCCCAGAATCAAAAGCCTGCCCTCACCACAACCCTCTCCCCGAGGGAGAGGGAGCTGACCGAGGTGTCTGGCGCTATACATCGACCTGAGAAAACGAGTCGATTACGGATTCAGCGCAAATCGTTCACGTCGGCGTATTGCGTCAATATCCCACGGTCAGTCCCCTCTCCCTCCGGGAGAGGGCTAGGGTGAGGGTTGCTTTTGCAATGACTCACCGCCAAGGCTTGGGCTCACCCAACAACTGCCCCTGAACCCCATACAAGCCCATCTCGCGAATCACCGACAATTCCCCTTCCGTCTCGACCCGCTCGGCAATCAACGGCAGATCAATGCTGTGCGCCGCACGCTGGATCGCTTCGATGAACAAGCGCTTGTCGCCCTCCTGATCAATCGCACGAATGTAGCTGCCATCGATCTTCAAGTAGGCCAGCCCGAGTCGCGCCAGGTTGCCGATCATGCTGAAGCGCCCACCAAAGCGCTGCAGACTCAGCGAGAAGCCGAGTTCGCGCAAGCGCCGGGTCAACTGCTCCAGCACCGCTTGCTCCGGCAACTGCTCTTCGCCGATCTCAAGGGTCAGGCGTGAACCCAGGTTGGAGTGCGCGCGCAGGATCTCGAAGACTTTATTCAGCGCCTGCGGATCGGCCAATGTCGCCGAGGACAGGTTCAGCGCCAGCGAATCCTCATGCCCTTTCATCTGCTCGAGCACGCGCTCGAGCATCAGTCGATCCAGGCGCGCGGTCCAGCCGAAGCGCTCCAGCCACGGCAGGAAACGCCCGGCCGGAATGGTCTGGCCCTGATCATCGAGCAGGCGCGAGAGCACCTTGTAATGCAGCACCAGTTGTGTGTCGGCGGCCGCCACCACCGGTTGGAAATACAGCTCGAAACGCTGCTGACTCAAGGCCTGATCGAGCAAGCGATGCCAGGCGTGGTGATCGTCGCCGACATCCGCCGTCAGGCTCTGATCGATACAGGCCCAATTCTGTTCGCCCTGCCCCTCAGCCTGTGCCAGCGCCTGATCGCCCAGCGTCAGCACCGCTTGCGGGGAATCGCCGTGAGCGAACGGTGCGACACCAATCGAAGCCACCGCCGCCACATCCGTCGCGCCCGTGGCGTGCAGACTGCTCAGCGCACTGTCGAGGTTTTGCGCCAGTTGCAGCGCCTCTTCACGCACCAGCCCCGGCGCGAGTACGGCGAATTCACCGCCACGAATACGCGTGACGAGGTTTTGCGTTTCCGGGTACTTGGCGCATTCGCGCGACAGTTGTTCGCCCACCGCTTTCAACAGCTCATCGGTGCGCTGGCCACCGAGACGCTGGTTGAGCCCGGCAAGATCCTTGACCCGCAACAACAGCAGATAACCGGAGCTGGCCTGCTCCGGGTTGCTCACCCGGTTGTTCAACTGCATCTCGAAATAGCGCCGGTTGGCCAGGCCCGTGAGGTTGTCCTGATAGGACTCGGTGCGCAGTTTTTCGCTGCGTTCGGCCTGCTCCTGAAACAGCGCCTTGAGCTTCTCGACCATCTGGTTCATCGCCTGCACCACGCGGCGCAGCTCAGGCGTGCGCGGCAACTCCGGCAGGCTGAGAAACTCACGGCGGGCGATGGCATGGGATTGCTGGACCATGTAGTCCAGCGGCTTCAACTGGCGGCGCAGCAGCAGCGCACCGAGCACCGCACTCGCCGCACCGCAGATCAACAGCCAGCCAAGGCTGCCCAACGCGCTCTGCCACAACTTGGCCACGGCAAACATCGGATGGCTGACCACCTCGACCCGCGCCGCCTGCTCCCAGCCACGGCTGACCAGCGCATCGCCACCGGCCGGCTCCAGGCCGATCAGTTTGACGAACCAGTCCGGCACATTGGTGACGGCCGGAATGCCATTGCGCTCGACGATGGTCTGGTCAGTCTTCAGATCGACCACGCGAATGCTCGCGTAATAACCGCTGTCGAAGATCGAGCTGACCAGCAACTCGACCATCGCCGGGTCATCGATATTCGGTGTCAGCGACAACGCCAGCGCTGTCGCGGCGTCCTGCGCGTGGGAACGCAACTGGTTGACGTACTGGGTACGCGAGCTCTCCAGACTGACCATGAAGCTGCCGGTGAAGGCGACCACCAGGAACAGACAGATAGCGATCAACAGCTGTTTGAACAAAGACATCTGAGCGCGTGCTCCTAGTTAGTCGTTTCGACCGGGAAACCTTCGGCCTGCATTTTCTTCAACACATCCTGCCAGCGTGACAGGCGTTTGGTATCACCGACCTTTTTATTGCCCTTGGCCCCCGGCAGGTACAACCCTTCGGCATTGAAAGAATAGACCGGCAGCAAATCGGTTCGCTGCGACGCCGGCTGGATCGGGTCGATCAGGCTGTCGAGCACCAGCGGCATGGCATCGGGGGTGGCATAGTAAGTCAGGACCATGTGCGCGCGGTTCTGGCGCAACGCTTTGACATAGGTGATGCGCAGCTTGTCACTGGAAACCCCGAGATGGCGCAGACTGAAATACTTGGCGATCGCATAGTCTTCGCAATCCCCGGCACCTTTCCACAATGCCTCGATCGGTGTTTCCCAATAATCGACCTCGTGCCACAGATCGATATCTTCGACGTAGCGCACCTGTTTGTTGAAAAACAGGTTCACCACTTTCAGCTTTTCCGTCTCGCTGACCTGTTTCTGCGTCGCCAACAGATTCTGCCAGGCATCGATCCGTTGCTGGCCGGCACCCAGTGGCCCGTAGAGTGCCGTGGCTTTGCGGCTGATCGCGGAAAAATCCCAATCGGCATGCAGACCGCCCAGCATGACGCCGGCCAGCAGCAGTGCGCAGCCTAGCCAGCGCAGCGTCCGAGGGATCGCGAAACGTACCGCCACAGCAGGTTTCCAGAGGGCAGGAAGGAAAGCGTTTGATGGTGAAGCTTAGACGGCTAAAAAACAATGGCACCATGAGATCATCGCCGACGCGCTAGACTTCAAATGTGACGGGGTTCCTCTACACGGTTTGACATCTTGTAGAGCAATCACTAGTGTCATTTGGATCCAAATTCCGCCGACAACAGGGTGCGTAGTCGTGACACAGAAGCCCAAACCGCTGCAGAGCATCAAAGTCGATGGGCCGATCCCCGCGCATCTCGCCCGCGCGATCATCGAAGAAACCTTGCGCGCGGCCATCCTCGACGGCCGTCTGCCGTTTGGTACGGCGCTGCGTCAGCAGGATCTGGCCGACCTGTTCGGGGTCAGCCGCATGCCGGTGCGCGAAGCCTTGCGCCAGCTCGAAGCACAGGAGTTGCTCAGCGTCACCGCGCACAAAGGCGCAGTCGTTGCACCGCTGATTCAGGGCGACGCGACTGAAACCTATGAACTGCGGATCCTTCTGGAAACCGCGGCATTGCGCCAGTCGATTCCCCTGCTGACCCCGGCCGACTACCAACGCGCCGCCGGGTATATCGAAGAACTGGAAAGCCAGCACGATTACACCGAGATCGGCCGCCTCAACCGCTTGTTCCACATGGCGCTGTACAGCAAGGCGCCCAATCGCCGTTTGCTGCGTCTGGTGGAAGACGGGCTCAATGAGGAAGAGCGCTTTCTGCGCTTCAACCTGGAGGCAATGGGCCTGGGCAAACTGTCCCAGGAAGATCACCGGCAGATGCTCAAGGCGGTCGAGGAGCACGATGTCGAACTCTCGGTAAAACTGCTGGAGCAGCATCTCAACCGCGGCGTTGAGGTCATTACCCGCTATCTCGCCAGCCCGGCTGCGCAAAACCGCAAAGTCGCTCGTTGAGCCCATTACGCCGGGAGCAGGCACCGCGCCTGCCCGGCGAATAACCCGCTTACAAATCCCCTCGCCGTTCTGCTGCCAAGCCACTGGCAAACCGACTCCTTCCCTCTACCCTCCCTGCGCCGGCCCACCTGAGCCAGCGGTGAAACGGTAATAGCCGTCGCGCTGATTTAGCCTCACTCTTGAACGGCCAACCCTATAAAGAACGGGCGACGCACCGCATCGCGGTGCAGTCCCCGCACCAGGAACCTACGGAAGGAGCCTTGTCACGGGAAAAAGGAAGTACAGGCGCCGATCCCGGCCAACTTCCGCCCCCTTTAAATCAATTAATTCATTTCATTAAGAAAGTTGCTTCGAGTGAGGCATTCACTCTGATTAATCAATTTTGACCATTATTGGCCGAAAGGAGTAACTACGTCCAAATAAAACTTCAACCAAAAGTTTTATCGGCCACTCTCATACTTGAAAAACAGCCAACTTAAAATAATTAAAAATACACTTGTTAAATGCTTTCGCTGTGTATTAGTTTTTCTTCGCCGAGTTTGAACTTTCCTCTTCATTCCGGCAGCCACCCCGGCGCCAAGCCCTAATGACAGGGGCAAGCGCAGGACCCAGCGGTAAACCGTCGATATAAACCTGACGCTTACATAACTGAAATCGACGCCTGTTCAACGCCAGCAAACCCAGTAAGTCGTTGCACCATAAATGGCGTCGTTGAAACAGCCGTTGCATTTCATATCAATGATAAAGGACATCATGATGCCCACTAAGAACCAACTCGCCCTGAAGAAAGCCGAACTGAGTATTCACCCGATCTTTTCCGAGATTACTTCGCTATCGGTACTGCGCCGGTTCATGGAAACCCATGTATTTGCCGTGTGGGACTTCATGTCGCTGACCAAACGCCTGCAGCAGGAGCTGACCTGCACGCGTTTGCCCTGGCTGCCGCCGCGCGACCCGCACGCCGCTCGGTTGATCAACGAAATCGTCCTCGGTGAAGAATCCGATGATCGTCTGATCGCCGGGCATTACAGCCACTTCGAGTTGTACCTGGATGCGATGCGCGAAATCGGCGCTAGCACCACGGCGGTGGAACGCTTTGTCGCGCTGCAACAGGAAGGCGTGAGCTATGAAGTGGCGCTGCAAAGTGTCGAGGTCGATCCGGCCGCCGCGCAGTTCGTTCGCGACACCTTGCGCACGGCCCTGCATGCGCCGGGGCACAGCGTCGCTGCGGCGTTTTTGCATGGCCGCGAGAGCGTGATCCCGACCATGTTCCAGCGCATTCTCGACGATTGGGGCATCAGCATCGAACAGGCACCGACCTTCCGTTACTACCTGGAACGGCACATCGAGGTCGACTCCGAAGATCACGGCCCGGCAGCAGAGCACCTTCTTGAGCGCCTGGTCGACGGCGATCCGCAGCGCGAAGCCGAGGTCTACGCCAGTGCCCTCGCCGCCGTGGAAAGCCGCATCGCCTTGTGGGACGGCCTGCGTGTGAGCATGCGCGAGCCGTTGGCGGAGGTGGCCCAATGAACGCCGCCGACTATCAATCCTTCGCTGACGCCTGGGAGAACCGCGCCACCATCCGCACCCGTCCCCGGCGCGTGCTCGAAGACGATGAGCGGCTGATCTATCCGCTCAGCCGCCAGCCTCTGGTGCTCAGCGAAACCTTCCTGCGCGAGTGTCCGCAGCAACGCGATTTCGCCTTGGTGCAGACGCTGTACAAATTCATCAACGACGTAGTGATTTTCGAGACCGAGATCGTCGACAAGACCGCGCGCAGCATCGCCAAGAATCGCTTCGCCGTGGCGTTCCCGTTTGCTTGCCGTTACGACGCGATGACCGTAGTGGTCGACGAGGATTACCACGCGCTGGTGGCGATGGACTTCATGCAGCAAACGGTGGCGATGACCGGCATCGAGCCGATTCAACTGCCGGATGAAATCGAACTGAGCCGGGCGATTCCTGCGGCCGTAGCGCTGGCGCCGGAGCACCTGCGCAGCGCGGTGGAGTTGATCTGCGTGGCCATCGCCGAAAACACCGTGACCGGTGATGTCGCCGCATTTGCCCGCGACGACACGGTCAAGCCATCGATCAAAGGCCTGATGGCCGATCACTTGCTCGATGAAGGTCGTCATTCGAGCTTCTGGGCGCGGATGGTGCGCATCTATTGGCACACCGCCAGCGCGACGGATCGCGAGACCATCGCGCAGATTCTGCCGGTGTTTATCGGCCATTACCTGACCAACGACATCCAGAAATCCTTCGACCTGCGCCTGATCGACGCACTGCCGGTCAGCGAGACCACGCGCCGTTCGCTCAGGGATGAAATGGCCGGGCTCGCGTTCCCGATCAATCGCCACCATCCGTTGGTGGGCAACATCGTCAAGTTCTTCCACAACAGCTCGCTGCTCGACACGCCCTGCGTGCAGCACGCCTTGCGTGACTACCTGGTTTGATGAGGAGGCCGACATGAAACGTCTCGACATTTTGCTGATTGGCGCCAGCCAGGCCATGACCGACCTGGCGCAGGAACTGGAACAACACGGTCACTCATTGCAGCGCAGCGGCGTGGCGGCATCGACGGTGGATTTGATCATCGATGATGGCTTTATCGGCGCAGGGGACTTCTGCGCCATCCCGCACCTGCATCTGCGTTTGGGTGTCGGCGCGCCGATCTTCGCCGGTTTGCCATCGCTCGATTTGCTGTGCTTTCTCGGCTCGTCACTGATCAGCCGTGTGCCGATTGCCGATGAGCCGTCCGGCAACGGTCAGGCCCTGCGCCAGCGAGTGCTGACGCAGGTGGTGGATGAGGTGGCGTTGCTGGTCAGCCGCTTCTCGCGCGATGCGCAATACCTGCAGCAGGCCGGATCTGTGCCTGCGCCGGATTTCGAGCGAATGGAAAACCTGCTGTTTCTCGACAGCCTGGCGTACGTCCATCAGCGCAACGACACCGCGAACCTGGCGCTGCTGAAACAGGCGCAAGTGCCAGTCATCGCGCGTCTGGAGCAGAGCTTGATCCGCCACGCTGAGCGCCCGGCGCTGCACCTCGCCGAACAATCGCTCAGCTATGGCCAGTTGCACGCCCACAGTCGCGCGATTCAACAGCGCTTGCAGCCTTTGCTCGAACAGCATCCACATCCGTGGGTGGTCGGCATCTGCCTGCCGAAAAGCCCGGCGTTGTTCGCCTCGATTCTGGCGATCCTCGGCAGCGGCGCGGTGTACCTGCCGCTGGAGCCGAGCCATCCGTTGCAGCGCCAGCAATACATTCTGCAAAACGCCGGCGCGTTGCTGTTGTTGCATGATGGCGAGCATCCACTCAGCGCCACCATGGCGGGGCTGGATGTCAGTGACATCGACAGTGCTGACGCGGATATCAGCCAACCGTTGATGCGCCATCGCCCTGAACTCGACGCACCGTGCATGGCGCTCTACACCTCGGGCACCACCGGGCATCCGAAGGGGGTGTTGCTCAGTCAGGCCAACTTTGCGCACTTCACCGCGTGGTACGCCGATTACGTGCAGTTGCAGGCTGAGAGCCGGGTGCTGCAGTTCTCCTCGCTGAGCTTCGATTCGTCGCTGATCGATATCTTCCCGACCCTGCTCGAAGGCGCCGAACTGGTGGTGCCCGACGACACGCAACGGCGTGATCCGCTGCAACTGGTTGCGTTGATCCGCCGTCGACAACTGACCCACGCCTTCCTGCCGCCGGCGCTGTTGAGCATCCTGCCGCTGGAACAACTGGAAGGCGTGCAAGTGATGACCGGCGGCGATGTCTGCGAGCCGTTTGTCATTGAGCAACTAACCCGTCAGGGCACGCTGCACAACCTTTACGGCCCGACCGAGGCCACGGTGTTGATCACCGCGCGGCAACTCAAACCCGGCGACAGCAACCGCAGCCTCGGCGCGCCGATCGCCAACAGCCAGGTGCTGATTCTCGATGACGATTTGCAACCGGTGCCAGAGCACACCGTCGGTGAATTGTTCATCGTCGGCCCCGGTGTTTGCCTCGGTTATCTGAACAACCCACAGCAGACCGCCGAGCGTTATCTGACCTTGAATCTGCCGGACGACCAAACGTTGCGCGCCTACCGCAGCGGCGACATGGCCAAGTGGGGCGAGCACGGTATCGAGCTGTGCGGGCGGCGCGACAATCAAGTGAAGATCCGTGGTTTCCGGGTCGAGCCGGAAGAGATCGAACGCTGCCTGCGCGAGAGCCAGTTGTACCGGCAAGTGGCGGTGGTGATCGACCCTCAGCGGCGGATTCTGGCGTTCCTCGCCCAAGCGCAATCGGACACCGCGCGCGAAGCGCTGAAGGCCCACGCCCGGCAGTTTTTGCCCGACTACATGCAACCCGTGGCGTGGACTGAACTGTCGAGCATGCCGTTTGCCAGCAACGGCAAGGTCGACCGCAAAGCGCTGCTGGAACTGCCGGTGAATGTGCAGGACAGCGGGCCGAAATGCCTGCCGGCGAATGCCGACGAAGCGTTGCTGCTGGAGATCTGGGCGGAATTGCTGGAGCTGCCGAACAGCGATATTTCCACCGACGAAAGCTTCTTCAACCTCGGTGGCCACTCGATTCTGCTGTCGCGCATGTTGCTGCGCCTGCGTGAGGAGTTCGGGCGCAGCATCTCGATCAATCGCTTCATCGAACTGCCGACCATCATCAAACTGGCGACGCTGGTGCGCGGCACCGATGACAATGCGGTGCTCAGCGCCCAGGCCATGGCCGACGCCGAACGTGCGCTGGACATCGAACCGCTACCCATCAGCCGCATGGGTGATGTGCACAAGGTCATCGTCACCGGTGCCAACAGTTTTGTCGGCGTGCACATCGTCGAGGCATTGCTCGGTTGGGGCGTCAGCGAAGTGGCGTGCCTGGTGCGTGATGGTGGCGGGCAAACCGCGGCGCAACGCTTTGCCGAGGCACTGCGGGAAAACCGTCTGGAGCATCTGGATCTGAGTCGGGTGCGGGTTTACGCGGCAGACATTACGCGCCCGCAACTGGGCCTGAACGACGAAGATTATCAACGTCTGGATCGTGAGTTCGGCGCGTTGGTGCACAACGCCGCCAACGTCAATCACGTACTCGATTACGAGTCGCTGGCGGCGGACAACGTCGAACCGATTTTCGCGCTGCTGCGCTTGTGCGAAGGGCAGCGCAAAAAGGTCTTCAATTTTGTCTCGACGCTGTCGGCTTCCAGCACGGTCGACGACGCCGGCCAGGTGCTGGAACTGCCTGCGGCACTGACGCCACCGATCTACATCCGCAACGGTTACAACCTGTCGAAATGGGTCGCAGAACGCATCCTTGAGCGGGCGCGGGAGCGCGGCGTTCGGGTCAATGTGTATCGCCCCGGCAACATCAGTTTCAACAGCTTGAGCGGTGTTTGTCAGCCGCACAAAAACCGTTTGATGCTGATGCTCAAAGGCTCGATCCAGCTCGGTCAGGTGCCAGCCTTCGCGCTGAATTTCGACCTGATGCCGGTGGACTTTCTTGCCCGCTTTATCGCCTTCCACGCCAGCCGTTATGCGCCCGAGCGCGCGGTGTTCAACCTGCACAACCCCGAGCCTTTGAGCTGGGACGCCTACGTCGCTTCGTTCCGCGAAACCGGCAGCGAGTTTTCGCTGGTCAGCGTTGCCGACTGGCAGCAGCAACTGGGCCGCGTCGATGCCGACAACGCGCTGTTCGGCGTGCTCGGTTTCTACCTCAACGGCTTTGAAGAAGACATCGGCGACATCTCGCTGATCGGCCACGCCAACGCTGAAGCCGGCGTGCAGCAGATGGGCGCGCATTACCCGCAGAAATCCCCGGCGCTGCTGCGTCGCGGCTGCGACTACCTGAAAGAAATCAACTTCATCTGAGCCAACAACAAGGAGCAACACCATGAGCAATTTGCAACCGGACACCCTTATCAAAAACCCGCATGGCTGCCACGTTGTGTCGTCGGTGGAAGTGCCAGCGGACGCCGCGCAGGTCTGGGCGGTGGTCGGCGCTTTCGGCGGATTCGACCGCTTCATTCCGGCGCTGTCGCACATCGAATTGACCGGTGAGGGCGTGTCCTCGCTGCGCAAGAAGGTCTTCAAGGATGGCAACGTGGTGGTCGAGCAACTCAATTCGCGCGATGAGCACGCGCGGAGCATGACCTGGACGACGATTTACAACACGTTGGGGGTGGCGAATCTGTGGGCGGCGATGAATGTGGAGTCGCTGGGCGCAGGTAAATCCCGGGCGACCTGGACGATCATTGCCGAGCCGGCTTCGGGGGGTGAAGAGGCGTTGCCGGGGTTCAAGGATTTTGTGCAGGGGTTTGCGGATGATGCGATGGGGAATGTTTTGAAGCTGTTTGTTTAAGGCTTCGGCTTTGCGGTGATTGCACCACCGCTTTCGCGAGCAAGCTCGCTCCCACAGGGTATTGGGTGTTCACACATGTTGTGTTCAACCAAAAATCCTGTGGGAGCGAGCTTGCTCGCGAAGAACGATAACGCGGTGTGCAATCTGAAAAAATCAGATCTTGAAGCTGTCGACCAACTGCTTCAGGCGGTTGGCCTGCTGCGACAACGCATCACAATCCTTCAACGTTTCATTGAGGTTGGCGACGCTTTGCTGGTTCAACAGGTTGATCTGGTTAACGTCGACGTTGAGGGTTTCCACCACGGCGGTCTGCTCTTCAGTGGCCGCTGCCACCGACTGGTTCATGCCGTCGATTTCACCGATGCGCTGGGTCACGCTGACCAGACGCAAACCGGCCTGATTGGCCACTTCAACGCTCTGCTCGCTGGACGCCTGACTGGCATTCATCGTAGTCACCGCTTCACGCGAACCGATCTGCAGCGAAGTGATCATCTTGTGGATCTCTTCCGCCGATTCCTGGGTGCGATGGGCGAGGTTACGCACCTCGTCCGCCACCACCGCAAAACCACGTCCGGCTTCACCGGCACGCGCCGCTTCGATCGCGGCGTTGAGTGCCAGCAGGTTGGTCTGTTGCGAGATGCCTTTGATCACATCGAGGATGTGGCCGATGTTGTCGGTGCTGGCATTGAGGGTTTCGATCTGCGTGCACGACAGGCTGATTTTCTGCGACAACTCGGTCATCGCTTGAATCGTTTGCTCGACCACCTGACGACCGTCATCAGCCTGCTCGCTGGCGCCACTGGCATGCTGCGAAGCATCGGCGGCGTTACGGGCGATTTCCTGCGTGGCGGCGCCCAACTCGTTGATCGCCGCGGCCACGCTGTTGGTGCGCGCACTTTGTTCGTCGGAACCGACGATCGAGGCGTTGGACGACGCCATTACCCGCTGCGACAAGTCATGCACATGACGAGTGGCGGAAGACACTTCGGAAATCGACGCGTGAATCCGCTCAACGAACTGGTTGAACGCACTGCCCAATTCACCGAATTCGTCTTTGCTCTCGACCACCAGACGACGGGTCAGATCGCCTTCGCCTTGAGCGATGTCTTTCATCGCGCGGCCCATGGTGGTCAGCGGACGCATCAGGACGTTGATCAACAGGCTCAGCAGCAGTGCAATCGCGGCCACCGCAACGAACATTGCGATCAGTGCCGAAGTACGGAATTGGCTGAGTGCGGCGTAGGCTTTATCGCGATCGATCGACAGACCGATGTACCACTGCGCATTCGGCAGATCGCTGACCGGAGTGAACGACAGAATACGTTCCTGGCCATTGAGCACCACGTTCTGGTTGCCCTTCTCGATGCGCACGCTGGTGTTCGGGTAGATATCTTTCAGGTTTTTCATGACCTGATCTTTGTCCGGGCTGACGATCACTTGACCGTCAGCGCTGACCAGGAACGCATGGCCGAGGCCACCGAAGTCCACCGAGTTGATGATCTTCACCAGAGTTTCCAGGCTCAGGTCACCACCGACCACGCCGAGCAGTTCGCCGTTCTTTTTCACCGGCATGGCGATGGTCACCACCAGCCCGCCAACTGCGGCCATGTATGGCGGCGTCAGCATGGTTTTGTCGGCCGCAACGGCTTGCTTGTACCAAGGGCGCTGACGCGGGTCGTAGCCGTCCGGCATCTTCGCATCAGGGCGCTGGGTGAACACCCCGTTGGCCTGGCCGACGTAGGTGAACTGGAAGTTCGAGGTGAAGGCCGGTTGATCGACCAGGCCCGGGAAATCGGCGTCCTTGCCCTGATGGGCAACGTTCTGCGCGAGGTTTTCCAGCACCAGAATCCGCCCGCTCATCCAGTTCTGCACGCTGCTGGCGGTCAGATCACCGGCCTGCTGCACAGAGGACTGAAGGTTCTGGCGAATGGTGTTTCGCTGCAGATAGTCGTTGTAGAGGGTGAACAGCGCGAACGCCAGGACCACGACGCCCGAGGCGGCCAACAGGATTTTATGGCTGAACTTGAGATTCATTTCATGGGACTTCTTATGCCAAAAGTGGGGATGCGTTCCGGATGCAACATTCCATGTACAGCGCAGGCAGCGTTCTTCTGGCCGCTCTACTTTGGTGCACGCATGTCTCACCAGTCTGTCGGCACGTGTCGGAGAAATCTTAGGGCTGTGCAGGAAATGGATGGCAATTCTGCAGGATTCCCGCCGAACGGCGTGCCAGAGCGTTCGCCGTGAGGTTTTTCAAGGGCAATGTTCGAGCGGCAGTTGCAAATTTCGTAACCCTTGATGACAATGCGACTAATTATCATTTGTGACGTTCGCGTTCATGTCCTCACCTGAGTTTGCAGTACAGGCGCTTTACAGTAGTCATCACGGCTGGCTCAACGCCTGGCTGCGCGCGCGGCTGGGCAACGCGGCGGATGCGGCAGACCTGGCGCAGGATACTTTTGTGCGCCTGTTGCAGCGCACCGAACGCCTCGAACTGAAAGCGCCTCGCGCCTTCCTGCGCACGATTGCGCGCGGGCTGGTGATCGACCATTGGCGCCGTGAGGAAATCGAACGCGCCTACCTCGAAACCATCGCGCATTTGCCCGAAGCCGAAACGCCAAGTGCCGAAGCCCGAGCGCTGGTGATCGAGTTGCTGGAAAGCATTGCGCGGATGCTTGAAGGATTGAAGCCGAAAGTGCGTCAGGCGTTTCTGCTGGCGCAGTGCGAAGGTTTGACCCACAAGCAGATTGCCGAGCAGATGGGTCTGTCGTTGCGTTCGGTGGAACGTTACGTCGCCGACGCGCTGTATCACTGCTACGTACTGCGGTACGAAAGCTGATGCCTGTGGATAATCTTTCTCTGAGCCGCCGCACCGAGCCACAGCAACAGGTGGTCAAGCAGGCCATTCACTGGCTATTGCGCTTGCGCAACAATCACGGCAATCCGCGCCTGAACCGCCAGTGTGAACAGTGGCGCGCCGAACACCACGAGCATGAACTGGCCTGGCAACGCGTGCAGTCGCTGCAAGCCGAATTGAGCAATAACCTGCGCACGGTGCCTGGTGCACAAGTGGCGTTCAACACCCTGGAAAACAGTGCGCAGGGTTTGGGCCGGCGACAAGCGTTGAAGCTGTTGTCTGGCGCGCTGCTGATGGGCTCTGCCGCATGGTTGGCCAAAGACACCGCCGCGTGGCAGCAATGGAGTGCCGATTACGCCACGGCGACCGGCGAGCGCCGCGGTTTCCAGTTGCCGGATGGCACACGGATCGAGCTCAACACCGCCAGTGCGGTGGATCTCGATTACACCGCGCAGCAGCGGCTGATCAAACTGACTCGCGGCGAGATCATCGTCACCTGTGGCGGCGCTGATCAGGGGGAAACCTTCGAGCGGCCGCTGCGCGTGCAAAGCCGTCACGGCGTTTACGAACCGCAGGATGCGCGGTTCATCCTGCGGCAGGACAGTGATTGCACGCGGCTCAGCGTCACGCATGGCCAGGTGGCGATTCACGCCGGCGGCACATCAATCGAGGCGCGCGCCGGGCAAAGTTACCTGATTGATCATCAACGCATTCGTCCCGCGCCGGCGCTGGATATGGACGCTGGCGCCTGGGTCGACGGCTTGCTCGTCACGCGCAATATGCGTCTGGGCGACTTTCTCGCTGAAGTCGCGCGTTATCGTCAGGGTTTTCTGCATTGCGCGGCGCAGGTGGCGGACCTGCGGCTGTCCGGCGTATTCCGTCTGGAGGACACCGATAAGCTGCTGGCGATCCTGCCGCAGACCTTGCCGGTGCAATTACGCTATCGCACACGCTGGTGGGTGACGCTGGAGCGCGTCGCCTGAAAGTATTTTGGCGGGTTTTTGCAGCCAGTCCGGCTTAGTCAGTAAGCACTTCAACTCAAGCGTTTGCGACTTCCTACGGAAACCTACAATGACTGTCCGCGCCACCTGTAAGAACTCTCCGAATTTCACTGCCGACTCCGGACCGCTGCGCCACGCTGTTCGCGCCGCGCTGTTTTCCATCGTACTGGGTGTGGGAGTGATGCCGGCTTTGAGCATGGCTGCAATGCCCACTGGCAGTGAAGTCAGCCAGCGTTACAACGTGGCTGCAGGCCCACTGGGTGAGGCACTGAATCAGTTTGCCCGTCAGGCTGGCATCACGTTGTCGATGACCCCGCAGCAAACGCAGGGTCGGCAATCGCCGGGCATTCAAGGTGAGTACTCGACTGATCAGGCGTTGAGCCATTTGCTCGGTGGCTCCGGTCTGGAAGCGGTCAGTCAGGACGGCAGCAGTTACATCCTGCGCCCGCTCGCTGAAACCGAGGCACTGGCCCTGCCGACCACCGACATCAAAGGCTTCGCCCTCGGTAACGCGCTGGGCAGCATGGATGGCTACAACGCCACCCACAGCCAGATCGCCACCAAGACCAGTACCGCGCTGCTGGAAACTTCGCAAAGCGTGTCTGTGGTCACTCGCGAGCAAATGGACGACCAGGGCTCGCAAACTGTCTCACAGGCGATGCGCTACACCCCGGGCGTGCTGACCAACCCGTACGGCGCGACGCATCGCTATGACTATGTGGCGATGCGCGGTTTCAACGATGGCTCGGTGGATAACATCTACCTCGATGGCCTCAAGTCAATGGGTGACAGCGGCACTTACAGCACCATGCAGGTCGATCCATATTTCCTTGAGCGCGTGGACATTCTCAAGGGACCGTCGTCGGTGCTGTACGGACGCAGCTCACCGGGCGGCCTGGTGGCACTGACCAGCAAGAAACCGCTGTATGAGGCTTACCACCAGGTACAAGCGACGGTGGGCACTCAGGGCCAGCGCGGGGTTGGTTTTGACTTCAGCGGCCCGGTCGATGACGACAAACGGATTGCCTACCGTCTGACCGGTTTAACGGATCAGTCCGACACGCAGTTCGACCACAACAAGGAAAAGCGCTTCGCCTTGGCTCCGACCCTGAGCATCGATTTCAGTGAAGACACTTCGCTGACGTTGCAGGCTTATCTGCAACACGATCCGGATGGCGGTTACCACGGCGGCGTACCGGCCGACGGCACGATTCATCAGCGCAACGGCGACCGCATCTCGCCGCACTTCTTCGAAGGCGAACCGGGTGTCGATGGCTATTCGCGTGATCAGCAATCGTTCGGTTATCAATTCGAACATCGCTTCAACGATGTCTTCACCGCACGCCAGAACTTCCGTTACCTCGATTCCAAAGTAAACATGGATCAGGTCTACGCGTATGGCTGGACCTCGCCAACCAGCAACGAGCTGAACCGCTACTACACCGGCGGTGATGAGCGCCTGCATGCGTTTATCGTCGATAACATGCTTCAGGCTGAATTCTTCACGGGTGCGACCAAACACACAGTACTGGTGGGCGCAGACTATCAGCGACGCAAAACCGTGGTCGACTGGACCAGTGGCGGTCTTGCGCCGATCAATGCGTTCAACCCGGTGTACGGCAACTCGGCGATCGACATGTATGGCGAAACCAGTTACCTGCGCCGTCTGGAGCAGACCGGGGTGTACCTGCAAGACCTGATCGAGATGGACAAGTGGCGTTTCTCGCTGGGCTTGCGCCAGGACTGGGTCGAGACTTCGGATGAAAACCGCATCGCTGAAGCCGGGCGCCCGCTTGGCACAGAGATCAATGATCGACGCACCAAACTCACTGGCCGTGCCGGTGTGCTGTACCTGTTCGATAACGGTCTGGCACCCTACATCAGCTACTCCGAGTCATTTAACCCGAACTCCTATGCTGACAGCGCCGGCAATCCTTTGGCACCTACCGACGGTACACAGTGGGAAGTCGGTTTGAAGTATCAGCCGCCTGGCACGGACAACCTGTTCACCGCCTCGCTGTTCCGCATCGATCAGGAGAACCTGGCGACCAAACTGCCGCAGGAAAACTTCTATCGCGCGGTCGGTGCTGTGCGCTCGCAGGGTCTGGAACTGGAAGCGCACATGCAGTTGACCGATAACCTCAAGGTTCTCGGCAGCTACACCTTCACCGATATCGAATACTCGAAATCGATGGTCAGTACGTTGAGCACCCCCACCGACGTGATCGAGAACAAAGGCAACTCACCGACGCAGGCGCCGCGTCATATGGCGTCGTTGTGGGCGGACTACAAGTTCGACAGCGCAGCGCTCGACGGCCTGCGCCTGGGCGGCGGTGTGCGATATGTCGGTTACAGCTGGGCCGATGCGGAGAACACCCTGAAGGTGCCTTCCTACACGCTGTTCGATGCCTCGATTGGTTATGACTTGGGCAAGGTCGGCTTGAAGGGTGTCGACGTGCGTCTGAATGCGAACAACCTGACCAATGAGTCTTACGTCGCCTCCTGCGCCAGTCTGAACTTCTGCTACATGGGCGAAGAGCGCAACGTCGCGGCGACGGTCAGTTACAAGTTCTAAGCCTTTGTCCTGTGCATAAAAAAGCCAGCTCCTGATGTTTCAGGGGCTGGCTTTGTCGTTTCTGTGGGGAAATTCTCATGCGTGCGTTTTTGGTGTTGTTGCACCGTTATATCGGTCTGGCCACGGCGGTGTTTTTGCTGTTGGCGGGAGTGACCGGGAGCATTCTCGCGTTCAATCACGAACTGGATGAATGGCTGAACCCGGAGTTTTATGCAGCGTCTGCCGTGGGTGAGCGCCTGCCTCCCGGTGATTTGGTGGACGCCATGCAAAGTGCTCATCCGAAGTTGCAGGTCTGGTATATGGAGTATCCGCATCAGGCCGGGCATACAGCATTGCTGGCGATGGTTCCGCGTAATGATCCGGCCACCGGGAAGCCGTTCGATGAACGTAATCAGGTGTTCTATCTGGACCCGGTGAGTGCTGAGCAAAAGGGCCAGCGGTATTGGGGTGAGTGTTGTTTTCAGCGAGAAAATTTTGTCCCGTTCATTCTTGAGTTTCACTACAACCTGACGTTGCCGGGAAACTGGGGATTGTTATTGATGGGCTTGGTTGCCGTTGCCTGGGTGATCGATTGTTTCGTTGCGCTTTGGCTGACGTTGCCGCGTGGCAAGCCGTTCTGGAAGAAGTGGTCGACCGCCTGGAAGATCAAGGGTGGACATGCCTACCGGCTTAACTTCGACCTGCATCGCGCCGGGGGATTGTGGCTATGGTTGTTGCTACTGCCGATTGCCGTGAGCAGCGTGGCGATGAACTTACCGAGTCAGGTATTCAAACCTGCGGTCTCGTTGTTTTCACCGATAGAACCCAGCGTCTATGAGGCCCGAGGGCGAATGCCTCCTTCACAGTTGGGGGTGACGCAATTGAGTTATCAACAAGCGTACGAGAGGGCGTTACAGGAGGGGAAAAGGTTAGGACTGACAGCGGCGATCGGCGAGTTGTATTACAGCTTTGAGTACAACTTCTACGGTGCAGGGTTTGGACAGCACGACACTGAAGCCCATGGAAAATCCTGGTTGTTCTTTCACGGTACGGACGGGCGCTTGTTAGGGCAGGAGATCGCTGGGCAGGGAACGTTGGGAGAGCAGTTTTATCGGTTGCAGTTACCGATACATGGCGGACGGATCATTGGGGTTACAGGTCAAGTCATGATCGCGATGTTAGGTATTTTGATTGCGGGTTTGTCGGGGACTGGCGTCTACATCTGGTGGCGCAAATGGCAGGCTCGACGTATCAGCAAAGCGCGTAAAGCTGTTTGATCATTGGTTTTGCAGGCCCTGAAATGACAAAACCCCTGTCTGCGTTAGCAGACAGGGGTTTCGGAATTTAATCTTGACGATGACCTACTCTCACATGGGGAAACCCCACACTACCATCGGCGATGCATCGTTTCACTACTGAGTTCGGGATGGGATCAGGTGGTTCCAATGCTCTATGGTCGTCAAGAAATTCGGGTACTGAGTCGTAGCCAAATGGCTTCGCTTCAGCAAATTGGGTATGTGACAGCTTTCGGTGTTTTGTGAGCGTCGAACTTTCGGTTCATCTCGTCTTCACACACCGCAATCTGATGCTCTTTCGAGTAGTCAAATTGCTTGGGTGTTATATGGTCAAGCCTCACGGGCAATTAGTATTGGTTAGCTCAACGCCTCACAGCGCTTACACACCCAACCTATCAACGTCGTAGTCTTCGACGGCCCTTCAGGGAACTCA
>NZ_JBAQKH010000017.1:0-14369 GCF_049300855.1 Pseudomonas sp.
GATCGATCCGGGCGCAGCGCCTACGGTTTGCTGCGCTGCACCTCCTCTCGCTGTGTTTGGCTGCGCCAAACGGTCGCTGCGCTCCCACGCCCGGATCAATCCCGCAACGAAGCCTTCCGATGTCGCCCGTGGATCAAGATCAAGAGCAGGCGAGCTGACACTCGGCCTATTGAGTGGTGAAAAGCACAGCGTGGCCGGCTGTTGATTTGCGTTGGATTCGCCCCTCACCCCAGCCCTCTCCCGAGGGAGAGGGAGCCGATTTGTGTGTTATTCAAAGTCTCAGTTCGACGCGGTATCGCACGTCGGCGTAGCTCTTGCAATCACCTCACCCTAACCCTCTCCCTCAGGGAGAGGGTTAGGGTGAGGGGCTTTTGATCTGTTTCAGAATCTGAGTTCGGCTCGGTATTTCACGTCGGCGTACCTCGCCCAAACAACGCGGTCAGTCCCCTCTCCCTCCGGGCGGTCCGACGTTTCGGGAGGGTTAGGGTGAGGGGCTTTTGATCTTCGACTTCGTTTTTCGTGATCTCGATGCACTTGAACGCGACAACCAGCCTGCTGGCCGTTAGTGCCCAGGGCGGGAAAAGCGGTCAGTACTTTGGCCTGTTCTTTATGAGCTGGAGCGCCAGTGCGCTGTTTTCACCGGTACTCAGTGGCCCGTCGTACGGTCAATTCGGTGGCCACAGTGTGTGGCTGGCGAGTGCGCTGATGGTGTTGATTTCCATGCCGCTGACTTGCCGGGCCACGCGATCACGCGGCGGCGCTTAGCTGATCCGGCTATTGGTGTTATTCGAAAGCAATCTGTCTGCTGAGGGCATTTCTGCCTGCTCGTCAGCGTCCTATCTGGTGAACCCGATGGATCGGAACTAGATTTCACACAGCGCCAGTCAGGCACGAATGTCTCACCTGAAAAAGGATGGAGTCGGCTATGAAAAGCAGATTGCTACGGGTTTTATTGCTGTTGAAAGTGATGGTCATGCTGTCCCTCGGCACCGCGACGGCCTGGGCCGAGTGCGAGGATCACGATTCTCAGGCGTTCAACGGAAAGGTTGGGCACAGCGGCTTGATGCTCGCCAAGTCTGAGTCCGAGCCGGGCGATCAGGACCAGGGCGGCAGTAAAGACGATGACGACTCGACCACTGACGAGCCGGACACTGATGACGACGACGGCGATAGCCAGACGTAAATTGCAGGCAAAAGAAAACCCCTTCGTCTCGACTGATGCGCAATCGAGGTGGAAGGGGTTTGGTTAACACTTCACGCTGTTTGAAATGCAATCCCTGTGGGAGCGAGCTTGCTCGCGAAAGCGGTGTGTCAGTCGACATCTATGTTGAATGATCCAACGCCTTCGCGAGCAAGCTCGCTCCCACAGTGTTTTGTATCGCTCTCCGGATTTGTTTAGGCCGCGCCGTCGAGGAACTGCTCGGCGTAGTGGCAAGCCACCTGCCGGCTGTCGAGCTGGCGCAACAGCGGCTCTTCGGTGCTGCATCGCTCGGTCGCATACGGGCAGCGCTTGTGGAAAGCACAGCCAGACGGCGGGTTCAGCGGGTTGGGCAGCTCGCCGACGATCTTGATTTTCGGCTTGTTCGGGTCCGGGTGAATGGTCGGGGTCGCCGACAGTAGCGCCTGGGTGTACGGGTGCAGCGGGCGTTCGTAGATGTCGTTTTTCGGGCCCAGTTCCACCGGGCGACCAAGGTACATCACCATCACGTCATCGGCCACGTGTTGCACCACTGCAAGGTTGTGCGAGATGAACACGTAAGCGGTGTTGAACTCCTGCTGCAGATCCATGAACAGGTTGAGCACCTGCGCCTGAATCGACACATCGAGCGCCGAAGTCGGCTCATCCGCCACCAGCACTTTCGGTTGCAGCATCATGGCCCGGGCCAAGGCGATACGCTGGCGCTGACCGCCGGAGAACATGTGCGGATAACGCTGATAGTGCTCAGGACGCAAGCCGACCTGCTTCATCATCGCCTGGACTTTCTCGCGACGTTCGGCAGCGCTCAGGTTGGTGTTGATCAGCAGCGGTTCGCCGAGCTGGTCACCGACTTTCTGGCGTGGGTTCAACGACGCGTACGGGCTTTGGAAGACCATCTGCACGTCTTTGCGCAGTTGCTTGCGCTGAGCCTTGTCGGCGCCGGCGACTTCCTGGCCGGCGATTTTCAAGGATCCGGACGACGGATCTTCAATCAGCGTCAACGCGCGGGCGAGGGTGGATTTGCCGCAGCCCGATTCGCCTACTACGGCGAGGGTCTTGCCGGCTTCCAGTTCGAACGACACGCCATTGAGTGCGCGCACGGTCGCATGGCCCTTGAACAGGCCACGGGACACTTCGTAGTGACGGGTCAGGTCGCGGGCGGTAAGTACGACGGCCATTACGCCACCTCCTGGTTCAGCGGGAAGAAGCAGCGGGCGAGGCTGTGGCTTTTCGGGTCAAGACCTGGACGCTGCGCGCGGCAGCTGTCCTGCACGTACGGGCAGCGCGGCGACAGCAGGCAACCCTGCGGACGGTCGTAGCGGCCCGGAACGATGCCCGGCAGAGTCGACAGGCGTGCGGCGCCGAGGCTGTGCTCGGGAATCGCCTTGAGCAGCGCTTCGCTGTACGGATGCGCCGGGACGTCGAACAGTTGCGGCACCTGGCCGACTTCAACGGCTTGGCCGGCGTACATCACGCAGACGCGCTGGGCAGTTTCAGCCACGACCGCGAGGTCGTGAGTGATCAGCACCAGGCCCATGTTCTGTTCTTTCTGCAACGCCAACAGCAGATCCATGATCTGTGCCTGAATCGTCACGTCCAGCGCAGTGGTCGGTTCGTCGGCGATCAGCAGTTTCGGCTCGCCGGCAATCGCCATGGCGATCGCAACACGCTGGCTCATACCGCCGGAGAGTTGATGCGGGTAGGCGTCCATACGGCTGGCTGCGCCGGGGATTTCAACTTTTTCCAGCAGCTCGATCGCACGTTTGCGCGCTTGCTTGCCGGACATTTTCAGGTGCAGACGCAGCACTTCTTCGATCTGGAAACCGACGGTGTAGCTCGGGTTCAGCGCGGTCATCGGGTCCTGAAACACCATCGACAGGTCTTTGCCGACGATTTGCCGACGCTGACGGTTGCTCAGTTTGAGCATGTCTTTGCCGTCAAAGCTGAGCGAGTCGGCGGTGACGATGCCGGGATGCTCGATCAGCCCCATCAGCGCCATCATGGTCACGGATTTGCCCGAACCCGACTCGCCAACGATGGCCAGTACTTCGCCTTTGTCGACTTTCAGGTCGAGGCCGTCGACCACCGGGGTCGCGGTCTTGTCGCCGAAGCGAACGTTGAGATTCTTGATTTCTAGCAGTGACATGGGAATCTCCTCAGGCGGCGTTCTTGAGTTTCGGGTCCAGCGCATCGCGCAGACCGTCGCCCATCAAGTTGATTGCCAGCACGCTGAGCAAAATGGTCAAACCAGGCAGGCTCACCACCCACCAGGCGCGTTCGATGTAGTCGCGGGCCGAGGCGAGCATGGTGCCCCACTCAGGGGTTGGCGGTTGTACGCCAAGGCCGAGGAAGCCCAACGCAGCGGCATCGAGAATCGCCGAAGAGAAGCTCAGGGTCGCCTGAACGATCAGCGGCGCCATGCAGTTCGGCAGCACGGTGATGAACATCAGACGTGGCAGGCCGGCACCGGCCAGGCGCGCGGCGGTCACGTAGTCGCGGTTCAGTTCGCCCATCACGGCGGCACGGGTCAGACGCACGTAGGACGGCAGGGACACCACAGCAATGGCGATCACGGTGTTGATCAGGCCAGGGCCGAGGATGGCGACGATCGCCACTGCCAGCAGCAGCGACGGCAGGGCCAGCATGATGTCCATCAAACGCATGATGGTCGGGCCGATCATCTTCGGGAAGAAACCGGCGAACAGACCGAGGAGGATCCCCGGAATCAGCGACATCACCACCGACGACAAGCCGATCAGCAGCGACAGGCGCGAGCCCTGGATCAGACGCGACAGCAGGTCGCGACCGAGTTCATCGGTGCCGAGCAGGAACTGCAACTGCCCGCCTTCCAGCCACGCCGGTGGCGTCAGCAGGAAGTCGCGGTATTGCTCGCTCGGGTTGTGCGGCGCGACCCAAGGGGCGAACAGTGCGCAGAAAATCACCAGCAGCATGAACAGCAGGCCGGCAACTGCGCCCTTGTTCTTCGAGAAGGCTTGCCAGAATTCTTTGTACGGCGACGGGTACAGCAGGCTTTGATCCGCGTTTGGGGCGGACGTGGCTACTGAGGATGTTGGAGTGCTCATGGTATGGACCTCAGCGCTGATGACGGATGCGTGGGTTGGCAAAACCGTAGAGGATGTCCACTACGAAGTTGACCAGAATCACCAGGCAGGCGATTAACAGGATGCCGTTTTGCACAACCGGATAGTCCCGGGCGCCGATGGCTTCGATCAGCCATTTACCGATGCCGGGCCAGGAGAAGATGGTTTCGGTCAGGACTGCACCGGCGAGCAGGGTGCCGACTTGCAGGCCGACCACGGTGAGTACCGGAATCAGCGCGTTACGCAGACCGTGGACAAATACTACGCGCGACGGCGACAGGCCTTTGGCCTTGGCGGTGCGGATGTAGTCTTCACGCAGCACTTCGAGCATCGACGAACGGGTCATCCGCGCTATCACTGCCAGCGGAATGGTGCCGAGGACGATGGCCGGCAGAATCAGGTGATGTAGCGCGTCGAAGAACGCCCCGACGTCATCGGCCAGCAGCGTGTCGATCAGCATGAAACCGGTGCGCGGCTCGATGTCGTAGAGCAGGTCGATCCGCCCGGAAACCGGCGTCCAGCCCAGGCTCACCGAGAAGAACATGATGAGGATCAGGCCCCACCAGAAGATCGGCATCGAATACCCCGCGAGGGAGATGCCCATCACCCCGTGGTCGAACAGCGATCCTCGCTTGAGGGCCGCGATCACCCCGGCCAGAAGCCCGAGGATGCCGGCGAACAGCAGGGCGGCCATGGACAGTTCCAGGGTCGCCGGGAAGAGGGAGGTGAACTCGGTCCATACGCTTTCACGCGTACGCAGGGATTCGCCGAGATCGCCGTGGGCCAGTTTGCCGATGTAGTCCAGATACTGGGCATAGAGCGGCTTGTTCAGACCTAGGCGTTCCATTGCCTGAGCGTGCATTTCGGGGTCGACCCGACGTTCGCCCATCATCACTTCCACGGGGTCGCCCGGAATCATGCGAATCAACGCGAAAGTCAGCAAGGTGATGCCGAAAAACGTGGGGATCAACAACCCCAGTCGGCGGGCAATAAAACTAAACATCTTGTGTGGTACCTCATCAGCCGGTTAGGCGTGCCCGGCTTCCCTGGGGTCAGGGAGGCCGGGAGTTTCTTATCTACTTCACCTGGGTGGTGGCGAAGTTATTAGTGGTGAGAGGGCTGATGTGATAGCCCTCTACGTTGTTGCGCATTGCGGTAAACATCCTGGTGTGGGCCATGCTGATCCATGGCTGGTCCTGATTAAACAGCACTTGCGCCTGTTCGTAGAGCTTTGCGCGTTCGGCCGGATCTACTTTAGCCCGTGCTTCATCCAGCAGTGCCTGGAATTTCTCGTTGCACCAGCGTGCGTAGTTCTCGCCGTTCTTGGCTGCTTCACAACTGAGCATAGGCGTCAGGAAGTTATCCGGGTCGCCGTTGTCGCCCGCCCATCCGGCCGAAACCATGTCGTGCTCGCCAGCCTTGGCGCGTTTAAGCATTTCGCCCCATTCCATCACGCGGATGTCGATCTTGATCCCGACTTTCGCCAGGTCAGCCTGCATCATCTGCGCGCCGAGCATCGGATTCGGGTTGGTCGGGCCGCCGCCGTTGCGGGTAAACAGGGTAAACACGGTGCCGTCCGGTACGCCGGCTTCCTTGAGCAGGGCGCGGGCCTTGTCGAGATCGCGTGGCGGGTTTTTCAGCTCGTGGTTATAGCCCAGCAGCGTGTCCGGGTACGGGTTGACCGCGACGGTCGCATTGCCCGGGCCAAACAGTGCGTTGACGTAAGCCGCTTTGTCGAAAGCGATGTCGATCGCTTTACGCACGCGCACGTCGCTCATGTATTTGTGCTGGGTGTTCATGGCGATGTACGAAACGGTCATCGCGTTCAGCTCTTCGACCTTGAGCTTGTCGTCTTTCTTGATGCTCGGGATGTCATCCGGTTTCGGATACAGCGCGATCTGGCACTCGTTGGCCTTGAGCTTCTGCAGGCGCACGTTGTTGTCGGTGGCAATCGCCAGAATCAGCGCGTCGGCCGGTGGCTTGCCACGGAAGTAATCCGGGTTGGCCTTGAAACGTACCTGCGCATCCTTGGCATAACGCTGGAAGATGAACGGGCCGGTGCCGACCGGCTTGTTGTTCAGGTCGCCAGTCTTGTTGGCCTTGAGCAACTGATCGGCGTATTCGGCGGAGTAGATGGCGGTGAACGGCATCGCGACGTCGGCCAGGAACGGCGCTTCGCGGCGGGTCAGGGTGAATTTGACCGTTTGGTCATCGACTTTTTCGACGCTTTTGAGCAGTTCCTTGAAGCCCATGCTTTCAAAGTACGGGAAGCCCACGCTCGACAGTTTGTGCCACGGGTGATTCGGGTCCAGCTGACGCTGGAAGCTCCAGACCACGTCGTCGGCGTTCATGTCGCGGGTCGGCTTGAAGTATTCGGTGGTGTGAAACTTGACGCCTTTACGCAGGTGGAACGTGTAGGTCAGACCGTCTTCACTGATTTCCCAGGTGTCTGCCAGGGCCGGAACGATTTCCGTCGTGCCAGGCTTGAAGTCCACCAGGCGGTTGAAGATGGTTTCGGCCACAGCGTCCGCCGTGACTGCAGTTGTGTACTGGACCATATCGAAGCCTTCCGGACTGGCTTCGGTGCAGACCACCAAGGGTTTGGCCGAGACGCCGAGAGCGGCACTCAGCAAGGCGGCAGCGACGGCCGCACGTAGGGGAAGCATTTTCATCGATAACCCTCTGCAATCGGTTGAAGACAAAAAACCGAACGGCCGACTCGTCATGAGTCAGCCGTCGGTTGGCGTTTTTTACAGGATGTTGAATGGAATCGTGGTCACGAGACGGAACTCGTTGATGTTGCCGTCAGCCTGGTGCTCGCTGGCGCGGTGCGTGGTGTACGTTGCGCGAATCGCGGTGGCCTTGAGCGGGCCGCTCTGCACGGCGTAGGAAGCACCGATGCCATATTCGTAATGGGATTCGCCGTCCATCAGGCTCAGGTCGCCGCGCTTGGCGCCCGGATCGGTGTAGGCGGTGCCACGGTAGTGAGTACCGTCGATGCCCCAGCCACGAGCCTGGTAGATGTTGAACTTCAGGCCGGGTACGCCGTATTCGGCCATGTTGATGCCGTAGGCGATCTGGAAGGACTTCTCGTTCGGGCCGTTGAAGTCCGACAGCAGGGAGTTGGCCAGGTAGATGCCGTTGGTTTCGTGCAGGTAGTCGAAGTACGTGTCGCCATTCACTTCCTGGTACGAGAAGGTCAGGCTATGTGCCTGGTGAGCCAGACCCAGCGACAGCGAGTAGGTATCGTTGTCGATCTCGCCCATCAGCTTTTTACCTTCATCGACGGTCTTGTAGTAGTTCAGACCGGTGGTCAGGCTCAGCACCTGGCTGTCACCCAGTTCGTGGGTGGCGCCGAAGTAGTATTGGTTCCAGAAGTCTTCGACGTTGGAGCCGTACAGGCTGGTTTTCAGACTTTTGAACGGCTGGTAGTTGACGCCAGCGATGTAGACCTTGTCGGTCTCCACGCCAGTGGCCGAGTACTCGGTGCGGAATTTCGACAGGCTCTGCTCGGTACGTGGCGAAACGCGGTCGAAGCCACCCAGGTCAAACGAAATGTTGTTGAGCTCTTCGCTGTGCAGGGTAATACCCTCAAAGCTCGAAGGCAGCGGACGGTTGCCAATGACGTCGACGATCGGCGTGCTGAAGTTCTGACGACCGGCGGTCAGCGTGGTGTTGGAAACGCGCAGCTTGACGTTGGCCAGACCCAGTTTGCTCCACTGGTCGACCGCATCACCGTCGGAATGGGCGAGGGTGCGGTTGGAGCCGCCAGCAATATCCTTGCGGTCACGGTCGAGAACGATGGCGTTGTAAGCGGCGACTTCAGTGCTGACGCCAACGGTGCCTTGGGTGAAGCCCGAGGTGTAGTTGACGATGGTGCCTTGCACCCAGTTGATCCGACGCGGGGTCGCGGTCTTGACCACTGGCGAGGTGTTCTTGTCGCTGTTTTTCACGTAGCTGAAAGTGTCGTCACGACGTTTCAGTTCATTGGCGTACCAGTTGCGGGTTGTGCCGCCCAGGCTTTGTCCATCGATAAAGCCTTTGGCCTCGCTTTGGGCGCTACTGCCGGCCAACGTGGTAGGGACGAACTCCTGACTTGCAGGTTCTGCGTACGCCGTGGCGGTGATGCTGCTGATGGCCAGGGCCAGTATCGCGGTGTTGCTCAGTTTCATGGGTGAAGCTCCTTTACTTTCTTTTTATGCCGGCTTTTTTTGGTATGCCGGTTATTGGTTTAGAACTCATTCACACATCGCAAACGTTTGCAAAAGGCCCGATAGGCGAATTTCGGCAAAGCGCTTGCGTGAGGGGCTAGACAGCGCCCCCCAGCGTTGCGGCTAATCGGTTGGGTTAATCGATACCAACACCCGAGAACACGTTGCGACCGAACGGGCTGACTTTGAACCCTTCGATCCTGGCGCTTAACGGTTGGTTGACCGTCGAGTGGGCGACAGGCGTGATCGGCACTTGCTGTTTAAGCAATTGCTGCGCCTGTTTGTAGAGCACGGTGCGCTGGTCACGGTCGGTGACGACCTTGGCCTCTTTGATCAGCTTGTCGTAAGCCGGGTCGCACCACATGGAGTAGTTGTTGCCGCCGATGGCATCGCAGCTGTACAGCGTGCCGAGCCAGTTGTCCGGATCCCCGTTGTCACCGGTCCAGCCAATCAGGCTGATGTCGTGCTCGCCATTCTTGGTGCGCTTGATGTACTCACCCCATTCGTAGCTGACGATCTTCACTTTCAGACCGATCTTGGCCCAGTCCGCCTGGAGCATTTCGGCCATCAGCTTGGCGTTGGGGTTGTACGGACGCTGCACCGGCATTGCCCACAGGGTGATCTCAGTGCCTTCTTTTACGCCGGCAGCCTTGAGCAGCTCTTTGGCTTTTTCCGGGTTGTAGGCGGCGTCTTTGATGCTGTCGTCGTAGGACCATTGGGTCGGCGGCATGGCGTTGACGGCCAGTTGGCCGGCGCCTTGATAAACAGCGTTGAGAATCCCTTGTTTATTCACCGCCATGTCCAGCGCCTGACGCACTTCGAGCTGGTCGAAGGGCTTGTGGCGCACGTTATAGGCGATGTAGCCGAGGTTGAAACCCGGCTTGGAGATCAGTTGCAGTTTCGGGTCGGCCTTCAGCGCTTCAACATCGGCAGGGCGCGGATGCAGGGTGATCTGGCACTCGCCCGCCTTGAGCTTCTGCACGCGTACCGAGGCGTCGGTGTTGATTGCAAAGATCAGATTGTCGAGTTTGACCCGGCTCGGATCCCAGTAATGTTTATTACCGGTGTAACGAATGTTCGAGTCTTTCTGATAACTCTTGAACACGAACGGCCCGGTGCCGATCGGTTTCTGGTTGATGTCGCTCGGCTTGCCGTCGGCCAGCAGTTTGTCGGCGTATTCGGCGGACAGAATGGAGGCGAAGCTCATGGCGATATTCTGGATGAACGCGGCGTCGACGCTGTTGAGCGTGAACTCCACGGTCAACGGCCCGGTCTTCTCGACCTTGGCGATGTTCTTGTTCAGGCTCATCCCGTTGAAATACGGGAACTCGGTGGGATAAGCCTTACGGAAGGGTTGCTGTGCATCGAGCATCCGATTAAACGTGAACAGCACGTCGTCGGCGTTGAAATCGCGGGTTGGCTTGAAGTACGGCGTTGTATGAAATTTCACACCTTCACGCAGGTGAAAGGTGTACTTGAGACCATCCTCGGAAATGTCCCACTTGGTGGCCAGACCGGGTACGACATTGGTCGCGCCTTTTTCGAACTCGACGAGACGGTTGTAGATCGGCTCGGCGGCGTCGTTATCCGTCGCTGTCGTGTACTGCGCGGTGTCAAAGCCTGCCGGGCTGCCTTCAGAGCAGAACACCAGACTTTTGCTGGCGGCGAAACTGGCGGACGAGGCGGCCAACAGACCGGCGCCCAGCAATGCGGAAAAAACCAAGGTATGGCGCATGACGCTCCCTCTTTTTTTTAGTGTTGTTCAATGCGCCGTCGTCTCATCCGGAGACGTTTTGGGCTGCATCGAACTCAATCCAGTACGTAGCGCAAACCGGTAGCCCACGCAGACACTGGTCAGTACCCGACGGTAGGGGCCGCGGTCCTGGCAGTAAATGCGTAAATGCCTTAAATCTCGTAGGAAAAGGCGACACGTCCTATACCGCTGCGGTAATCCACAGTGGAATTGGCTGTAGGCAATTTCCTAAATTCCCGGCAGGTAAAACAGCGGCGACGTTAAAAACGTCGCCGCTGCAGTGCCTTATTTGCTGACGCTGACGCCGTAGAAGGAGTTCAAGCCGAATGGGCTGATCTTGAAATCCTGCACGTTGGCGCGCATGGGTTGATACACCGTCGAGTGAGCGATAGGTGTCATCGGGACTGCATCTTTGAGGACGTGTTGTGCCTCTTTGTACAGTTCGGTGCGCTTACCTTGGTCGGTTGTGCGCTTGGCTTCTTTGACGAGGCCGTCGAACTTCTTGTCGCACCACTTGGAGAAGTTGTTGCCGCTGAGCGAATCGCAGCCGAACAGCACGTTCAGCCAGTTGTCCGGGTCACCGTTATCACCGCTCCAGCCAATGATCATGGCCTGGTTCTCGCCACCTTTGGAACGCTTGATGTACTCGCCCCATTCATAGCTGGTGATCTTCACTTTCAAGCCGATCTTGGCCCAGTCGGACTGGAGCATTTCAGCCATCAGTTTGGCGTTCGGGTTGTACGGACGCTGCACCGGCATCGCCCACAGCACGATCTCGGTACCTTCCTTGACGCCGGCTTCCTTGAGCAGCTGTTTGGCTTTCTCAGGATCGTACTTGGCATCTTTGATGGTGGTGTCGTAAGACCACTGGGTCGGCGGCATGGCGTTGACGGCCAGTTGGCCTGCGCCCTGATAAACCGAGTCGATGATCTGCGGCTTGTTGACGGCCATGTCCAGCGCCTGACGCACGCGCAGGTCAGCCAGCGGGTTCGGCTCGTTGCTGCCCTTGACCTTGTCCATCACGTTGTAGGCGATGTAACCCAGGTTGAAACCAGCCTGGTCAGGCATCTTCAGGGTCTTGTCTTCTTTCAGCGCTTTCAGGTCGGCCGGACGCGGGAACAGGGTGACCTGGCATTCGTTCTTTTTCAGCTTCTGAATGCGCACCGACGGGTCGGTGGTGATGGCGAAGATCAGGTTGTCGATCTTCACGTCTTCAGGCTTCCAGTAATCCTTGTTGCCCGTGTAACGGATGTTGGAATCTTTCTGGTAGCTCTTGAACACGAACGGACCAGTGCCGATCGGCTTCTGGTTGATGTCGGCAGCCTTGCCTTCTTTGAGCAGCTGGGCAGCGTACTCGGCGGACTGTACCGAGGCGAAGCTCATGGCCATGTTCTGGATGAACGCAGCGTCGACTTCTTTCAGCGTGAACTTGACGGTGTGGTCGTCGACTTTATCGATCTTGGTGATGTTGGTGTCCATCCCCATGTCGGTGAAGTACGGGAATTCGGTCGGGTACGCCTTACGGAACGGGTCATCCTTGTTAATCATGCGATTGAAGGTGAACAGCACGTCGTCGGCGTTGAACTCACGAGTCGGCTTGAAATACGGGGTGGTGTGGAACTTGACGCCTTCACGCAGGTGGAAGGTGTAAGTCAGGCCATCATCGGAAATGTCCCACTTGGTCGCCAGACCAGGAATCACGGCGGTGCCGCCGCGCTCGAACTGGGTCAGACGGTTGAACATGGTTTCGGCTGAGGCGTCGAAGTCGGTTCCGGTGGTGTACTGGCCTGGGTCGAAACCGGCCGGGCTGCCTTCGGAGCAGAACACCAGGTTAGTCGCAGCGGATGCGAAAGGTGCGGAGGCTAACAAGCCTGCGCCGACTAAAAACGGAATGACCGCGTGTTTAAGCATGTTGGCCTCATGATTTGTTGTCATTTTTTAGTTGTGAGGTACGACCTCGTGAGTCGTGCCTGCGGATACTTATGCAGGGGCCATACCCATTGCAAGATCCAGAGCGACTGCCGGCCTCAAACCGTGGCACGAACGTACCTTAATGTCGCATCTGTATAACTTCTGACGCATTTGACCGTTTGCGAGTGGTTTTTACGGTGCAAATGGAGCCCCAAAACGGTGCATTGGTCACGTTGTGCGCGCCGCCTTGGGGCTTGGTGTTACTTATTTATACCCACGCCATAGAAGGGGGTAAGACCGAACGGGCTGATCCGGAAGTCAGTGACTTCCTTGCGCAGCGGCTGGAACACCGTGGAGTTGGCGATCGGTGTAATCGGCACCTGCTGTTTAAGGATCAACTGCGCCTGTTGATACAGTTTTACCCGTTGTTCCTTGTCCGTGGATAACTTGGCCTGTTGCACCAGTTTGTCGTAGGCCGGATCGCACCATTTGGCGTAGTTGCTGCCTTTTACCGCAGCGCAGCTGTACAGCACACCGAGCCAGTTGTCGGGGTCACCGTTGTCACCTGTCCAACCATAGATCATCGCGTCGTGTTCGCCATTTTTCGCGCGTTTGATGTACTCGCCCCATTCATAGCTGACGATGTTGGCCTTGATGCCGATTTTCGCCCAATCTTGCTGGATCATCTGCGCCGACATCCGCGCGTTCGGGTTGGAAGCGCGCTGCACTGTCATCGCCCAAAGGTTGATGGTTGTACCCGGCGCAACCCCAGCTTCTTTCAGTAGCACCCGTGCTTTTGCCGGGTCGTAGGGGGCGTCCTTGATGTTCGGGTCATACGACCATTGCGCTGGCGGCAAAGCGTTTTGCGCCAACTGGCCGGCACTTTGGTAGACGGCTTTGATGATCGCCGGTTTGTCGATGGCCATGTCCAGCGCCTGGCGCACCTTGAGCTGATCCAGAGGCGCGTGGGTGGTGTTGTAGGCGAGGAAGCCGAGGTTGAACCCGGCTTGCTTGAGCACGCGCAGGTTCGGGTCTTTTTCCATCACTTCGATGTCGGCCGGGCGTGGGTAGCCGCTGACCTGGCATTCACCGGCCTTGAGCTTTTGCAGGCGTACGGCGGCGTCAGGGGTGATCGAGAAGATCAGGTTGTCGATCTTCAGGTCCTCGGGTTTCCAGTAGGCCGTGTTGGCGGCGTAGCGGATTTGTGAATCCTTCTGGTAGCGCTTGAACACGAACGGGCCGGTGCCGATGGGTTTCTGGTTGAGGTCGGCGGCTTTGCCTTCTTTCAACAGTTGCGCGGCGTATTCGGCCGACTGCACCGAGGCGAAGCTCATGGCGAGGTTTTGCACGAACGCGGCATCGACGTTGATGAGGTTGAAGCGCACGGTCTGGTCGTCGAGTTTTTCTACCGATTTGATTGTGGTGTTGAGGCCCATGTCGGTGAAGTACGGGGACTCGGCGGGGTAGGCCTTGCGGAAGGCGTTGTCCGGGTCGAGCAGGCGCTGGAAGGTGAAGAGGACGTCGTCGGCGTTGAAGTCGCGGGTCGGTTTGAAGTAGTCGGTGGTGTGGAATTTTACGTTTTGGCGCAGGTGGAAGGTGTATTGCAGACCGTTCGGGGAGATGTCCCATTTTGTTGCCAGGCCGGGCTCGATGTCGGTGCCGCCGCGTTTGAATTGGGTGAGGCGGTTGAAGACGGTTTCGGCGGAGGCGTCGAAGTCGGTGCCGCTGGTGTATTGGCTGGGGTCGAAGCCGGCGGGGCTGGCTTCGGAGCAGTAGACCAGGGTTGTGGCGGCGTTGGCGATTGGGGTTATGGCGGTTAGTGCGAGGGAGATCAAGAGCGGTTTTAGGGTGGATCTTGGCATGGAGTCCCCGGGGAGATTGGAGGTGGTGGTTTTTTGAGGGTAGCGGGGATTTGGGGGTGTTCGGAAATATCGTTTTTCTTGGGGAGGTGTCTAACTCGGTATATCTGGGGTTTTGTGGGTATATCCGTTGCTGCGGTTAGGACTGCTTAGGGTTCCGCCCTTACGGCGGGTCACTTTTTCCAGACGCCGAAAAAGTAACCAAAAAGGCTTGCTCCTGCGTGCGGCCCGCTCGCTGGGGCTCGGGGTTCCTTCGCTGCGGGATCGATCCGGGCGCAGCGCCTACGGTTTGCTTCGCTGCACCTCCTCTCGCTGTGTTTGGCTGCGCCAAACGGT
>NZ_JBAQKH010000018.1:0-1633 GCF_049300855.1 Pseudomonas sp.
GAACAAGGGCGTCCAGCCCATGCTCGACGCGGTCGTCGACTTCCTGCCGTCCCCACTCGACCGCCCGTCGGTGGAGGGCGCTGCCGTCGAGGGCGAGAAGGCGGTCATCCGCAACGCGAGCGACACCGAGCCGTTCGCGGCGCTCGCGTTCAAGATCGCCACCGACCCCTTCGTCGGCAAGCTGACCTTCTTCCGCGTCTACAGCGGCGTGCTGCGCAGCGGCTCCTACGTGTACAACGCAACCAAGGGCGAGCGCGAGCGAGTCGGGCGCCTGCTCCAGATGCACGCGAACCATCGCGAGGAGATCGAGGAGGTCCGCGCCGGCGACATCGCGGCGGCGATAGGACTGCGCAAGACCACCACGGGTGACACGCTCTGCGACGAGAAGTATCCGATCGTCCTCGAGCAGATCACCTTCCCGGAGCCGGTGATCTCGGTCGCGGTGGAACCGAAGACCAAGGCCGAGCAGGACAAGATGGGGATCGCTCTCCAGAAGCTCGCCGAGGAAGACCCCACCTTCCGGGTTCGCACCGATGAGGAGACCGGACAGACGGTCATCTCAGGGATGGGTGAGCTGCACCTCGAGATCATCGTCGACCGCATGCTTCGCGAATTCAAGGTCGACGCCACCGTCGGCAAACCCCAGGTGTCGTACCGCGAGACGGTCACCGCGAAGGCCCACGGCACGGGTCGTTTCGTCCGCCAGTCCGGTGGCCACGGCCAGTACGGCCATGTCGAGCTCGAGATCGAGCCCAATCCGGGCAAGGGATTCGAGTTCGTCAGCAAGATCACCGGCGGCTCGATCCCTCGGGAGTACATCGCGCCGACGGGCCGCGGGATTGCCGACTCGCTCAGCAACGGCGTGCTCGCAGGCTACCCGGTCGTCGACGTCAAGGTGACCCTCGTCGATGGCTCGTACCACGACGTCGACTCGTCGGAACAGGCCTTCTCCATCGCCGGCTCGATGGGTTTCAAAGACGGCGTTCGCAAGGCGAAACCCGTGCTGCTCGAACCGATCATGCGTGTGGACGTGTTCATGCCAGAGGAGTTCATGGGCGACGTGATGGGCGATCTCTCGGGACGCCGCGGCCAGATCCTCGGCATGGAAGGCCGCGCCACCTCGCACATCGTGCACGCCGAGGTGCCCCTGTCGGCGATGTTCGGTTATTCAACCGACCTGCGCAGCATGACCCAGGGCAGAGCCAACTACAGCATGGAATTCGATCACTATCAGCAGCTTCCAGCGAGCCTCGCCGAAGAGCTCGTCGCCAAAGCCAGAGTGTAATTGAGACCACCGGAGAGAGCAGGAGTTCAGTAGAGGCACAAAATGGGCAAGAAGAAATACCAGAGCACCAAGCCGCATGTGAATGTCGGAACCATCGGTCACATCGACCACGGCAAAACGACGCTCACCGCTGCGATCACCAAGGTCCTCTCCGAGAACGTCGGTGGCGATAACGCCTTTGTCGCGTTCGACAAGATCGACAACGCTCCCGAAGAGAAGGCGCGCGGCATCACCATCGCCACCGCGCACGTCGAGTACGAGACCGCCACGCGGCACTACGCGCACGTCGACTGCCCCGGTCACGCTGACTACATCAAGAACATGATCACCGGCGCCGCTCAGATGGAC
>NZ_JBAQKH010000019.1:0-2265 GCF_049300855.1 Pseudomonas sp.
TCGATGCGCGTCGGCATCTTGTCGATGGTCACGGCTTCCTTGCCGCAGCCACTCCGCGCCTCGGTGTTGTTGCTGTCGCCACCGTAGTCGACGACCCACTGGTAGACACCGGTCACCGTGGTGGTGAATCCAGGCGCCGGAACCTTCGCCTTGCCGTTGTCAAGCGCGATCGGTCCTGCCATGAAGATCCAGCCGTGGGGCTCGTTGGCCGAGGTCTGGTCGAAGTTGCAGGTCGTGTTGTCCGGTCCGAAGAGGTAGAAACGCACGTTTCCGGTCGGGTTGAAGCCCTCGACGGTGGCCGAATCGGTGATTGCCGTGCCCACGGGTGCGCCCTTGGCGTCCGACGGCGTGGTATCGATGCTGGTGGGAGTCTTGTTCACCGTGACAGGCTCATCGCCGCACGTGGTGGGACCGGACTCAACAGCTCCGGTCGCGGTGACGATGATCTCAGCGGTCCACTGGAACGTCCCCGTCGACTGCGGCACAAAGGTGGCCGAAGTCACCGTGCTGTCGGTCAGCGAGGCGGTTGTGACCGGCTCGCTGTCGGTGAAGACGGGGCTGGTGCCCTGCACGCCGCAGGTACCCGGGGCCCAGAGGAAGAACTCCACGTGGCGGGTGCTGTCGGCGTAGACCAGCGCCTGGTCGGCGAGTGGGGTCGTGCCCACCACCCCGACCGTCGGCAGGGGCGTCGTGCCAAGGATGTAATGCGCCGAGGCCGACATCGTCGTGGCAAGGCCCGCGACCGCCACCCCGATGACGGCGCTACCGCCAATGGCCAAGGTGCGAGCGTTTCTCGCCCAACTACGTTGCCGCATGGATGAACCCTCCTGATCCGGCGCCTCCCAGCGCCCCCTACTACCCTGTCCCGCCCACTACATCGATGTAACGAACGCTTCTAACACGTCGTTCCGATCGAACGGCGTTATTGTAACAAACGCTCTGCTACGCCGCAAGCGCCGAGATCGATTGGACGCCCGGAGGGCTCAGGTCCCCCTTCCTTGGCCACCGCCGAGACCGCCCGGGAGGCAGGGCGCGGACCCCCTGGCCGCGCGCCCGCCATCACCGGTTGTGCCCTCAGACGGGAAGCACGGTCCTCTTGAAGTTGGCATTCGTCACAAACGCGAACGAGCAGTAGATCGCCGCGATCGCGGTGAGAAGGGCAAGGATGCCCGAGATCTGGTTCCAACCCGCGCTCGGATCGCTCTTTGCCCAGAAGGCAATGGCCAGCGTGATGAAGGTGAGAGCAAGCAGGAAGAACACCAGCGACACGCCGCGTGACGCCCCTCCCAGCGATGCGATGAACATGTAGGCCGTGAAGATGCCCCATGCAAGGGCATACAGGCCGAGGATCGGGGTGGGATCCTTGGGAAGCAACGGCGCGTAGGTCGTGTTGATCAGCACAAAGCTGAGCCAGAACAACCCGTAACTCGTGAATGCAGTTGCCCCGAACGTGTTACCGACCTTGAACTCCCACATCCCGGCCAGGATCTGTCCGATGCCACCGAACGCAACTGCCATGGCCAGCACCACTGCTGCCGACCCGGCTGTCGTCGTTCCTTTGGCCGCCGTGATGAAGCCGGCGTTGATGGCCCCGAGCAACAGCGTTGTCATCCCGAATCCGATCAGCCCGAGCGGCGCTGGGTTCGCTGCTGGTGCCACCGCCTGCGAAATCCCCGAGGAGGTGGGTGAAGCTGCGGTTGCCATAGGTTTGTAGCCCTCCAATGGTCCGGAGTAGATCGCACCCCGGCGCGTGTTCGTAATCGAACTGTCCCCCACTGCGACGGATCTACTGTTCTTTGGCTTCCTCCTCCGTGGCGCGGCGCTGGAGATCCGCGACGATGCTCGAGTCGGCGAGCGTCGTGGTATCGCCGAGCTTGCGGTTCTCGGCGATGTCGCGGAGCAGGCGGCGCATGATCTTTCCGCTTCGAGTTTTGGGCAGATCTGGCGTGAACGCGATCCACTTCGGCTTGGCGATCGGGCCGATGAGCTTCGAGACGTGCTCGCGCAGCTCGGCGATCAGCTCGGTTGATTCGTCGTACCCCGCGCGCACGGTGACGAAGGCGGAGATCGCCTGTCCGGTCTCGGGGTCGCTCTTGGCCACGACCGCGGCCTCGGCCACCGCGGGGTGATCAACGAGCGCCGACTCGACCTCGGCGGTCGAGATCCGATGTCCGGCAACGTTCATCACGTCGTCGACGCGACCCATGAACCAGAAGTAGCCGTCCTCGTCGATGCGCGCACCGTCGCCGGCGAAGTACTGGGTAC
>NZ_JBAQKH010000020.1:0-38610 GCF_049300855.1 Pseudomonas sp.
GCAAGCCAGCTCCCACAAGGTTCTGTGGCGTTCACAAAACCTGTGGGAGCTGGCTTGCCAGCGATGAGGCCCGCACAGACACCGCAAATTCCAGACAAAAACAAACCGGCCCTTGAGCCGGTTTATTTGTTTTCACGCCGCCTTTTCCAGCAGCGCCTGGCGCACCACCGCCGCCAATCGCTTCAATCCTTCATCCAGCCGGGCCGGATCGATGTGGCTGAAATTCAAGCGCAAATGCCCAAGGTTGTTATCCGGATCCGGAAAGAACGGCTCCCCCGGCATAAACGCCACATCATTGGCCAACGCCTCGTTAAGCAACGTTCGCGTATCCAGCGGCTGCTTCAACGTCAGCCAGAAAAACAGCCCGCCCTGCGGCATGTTCCACTCGGCCAGATCGGCAAAGTGGGTTTCCAGCGCCGTTTGAAAGGCATCGCGCCGCTGTCGATAGAAGCCGCGTAATTCACTCAAATGCTGCTGATATTTCTCGGTACCGATCCACTGCAACGCCTGCCACTGGCCGATGCGGTTGGTGTGCAGATCCGCCGATTGCTTGAGCTTGAGCAGGTGCGGGAACAGGTCCGGGCTGGCGATCAGGTAGCCGACGCGCAAACCCGGCAGCAAGGTTTTCGACACGGTGCCGGTGTAGATCCAGTTCGCCTTCTTCAGACGCCCGGCAATCGGTTTGGCGCTGCCGCCGTCGAACGTCAGTTCGCGGTAGGGTTCGTCTTCGATCAGGGTGACGCCGAATTCATCGAGCAATGCCGCCACCGCCGCGCGTTTGGCTTCGCTGTAGCGCACGGCTGACGGGTTCTGGAAGGTCGGGATCAAGTAGATGAACGCCGGACGATGCTGCTCCAGACGAATGCGCAATTGCGCCAGGTTCGGGCCGTCGGACTCTTGCGGCACGGTCAGGCAATCAGCGCCGAACAGCTGGAAGATTTGCAGCGCGGCGAGATAGGTCGGCGCCTCCAGGAGAATTTCCGTGCCCTTGTCGATGTACAGCTTGGCCGCCAGATCGAGGGTTTGCTGCGAACCGCTGACCACCAGCACCTGACTCGCCTCGCATTCAAGGCCAAGCGCCCTCGCCTCCGCCGCCAGCGCCTCACGCAATGCCGGTTCGCCTTCGCTCATGCCGTATTGGCCGAGCGCCAACGGCATGTCGGCCCATTCGACTTTCGGCAACATGGCTTCGGCGGGCAAGCCGCCAGCGAACGACATCACTTCCGGGCGCTGGGCAGCGGCGAGGATTTCACGGATCAAAGAACTTTTAAGGCGCGAGACACGTTCGGAAAAAGCCATGGCGGTCACCGGTAGCAAGGGTGGTTTAAAATGAGTCAAACTGGTTGACTGAAATTACGACAGCTTGAGCGAGTACGTCAACATGCTTGACCTTAAAAACCCCTCCAGTCAGCAGCAGGCGATGGAAGCGTTTTTCTTCGGCTATCAGGCGTTCACTGCCAAGGCTGATGAAATGCTTGAACGTCGCGGCCTGTCGCGGGTGCATCAGCGCATTGTGTTTTTCATCGCGCGCTATCCGAATTTGAGCGTGAAGGAACTGCTGGAATTGCTCGGGGTGAGCAAACAGGCGCTGAACATGCCATTGCGGCAGTTGCAGGAAATGCATCTGGTCGACAGCGTGGCGTCCGAGGCTGACAAGCGTAAGCGTCTGCTGGAACTGACGGCGGACGGCGCAAAGTTTGAACAGGCGTTGCGCCGTGAGCAGGTGAAATTGCTGGAGCGAGTGTTTGCCGAGGCTGGGGAGGCGGCGGTGAATGGCTGGTTGGCGGTGAATATGGCGTTGGGGAACAGTCAGATACATCTCGATTGATTGTTCGGGCCTCATCGCTGGCAAGCCAGCTCCCACAGGTTTTGTGTACGCCATGGATCAATGTGGGAGCTGGCTTGCCAGCGATGGGGCACGCAGAGGCGATATATCGCTATCGACGGAACTTTCGTAAACAAAACCAAAAACAATATTTGCTTTATTTGTACACAAAAGCATAATCCACAGCGTGCGAGTTCCTGACCGCATGGTCAACAAATTCGCGTTCGCCTCAAAGGGCCGCTGCCACCCCTCATGGGTCCGGCCCTGGAAATAACAATAAAACTCTTGAGGAGTACTCGCTGTGGAAAGCCGCAAATCCGAAGCATCGACGCTGGAACTCTCGCCGCCATTACGCAGTGGCTTGCTGGAACGTCTGTTTAAACTCAGCTTGCATGGCACCACGGTGAAGACCGAGCTGATTGCCGGTCTGACAACCTTCATCACCATGGCTTACATCATCTTCGTCAACCCGAACATCATGGCCGATGCCGGGATTGACCACGGTGCAGCCTTCGTCGCGACCTGTATCGCCGCTGCACTGGGCTGCCTGTTGATGGGCCTGTACGCCAACTGGCCGGTGGGTCTGGCGCCGGGCATGGGCCTCAACGCGTTCTTCACCTACACCGTGGTCGGCACCATGGGCTACAACTGGGAAACCGCGCTCGGTGCGGTGTTTGTCTCCGGTGTGTTGTTTATGATCCTGACCTTCTCGCGCATTCGTGAGTGGCTGCTCAACAGTATTCCGGTCAGCCTGCGCTTTGCGATGGGTGCCGGTGTCGGTCTGTTTCTCGGCCTGATCGGTCTGAAAACCGCGGGTATCGTCGTCGACAGCCCGGCGACCCTGATCAAACTCGGCTCCCTGCGCGAACCTGGTCCGCTGCTCGCGGCCATCTGCTTCCTGATGATCGCGATCCTCAGCTATCACAAAGTCTTCGGCGCGATCCTCATCAGCATCATCACCGTCACCCTCGCCGGTTGGGGTCTGGGCATCGTGCATTACGAAGGGATCATGTCGACCCCGCCGAGCCTGGCACCGACCTTCATGGCCATGAACGTTGCCGGCGTGTTCAACGTCAGCATGATCAGCGTGGTCCTGGCCTTCCTCTTTGTGCACATGTTCGACACCGCCGGCACCTTGATGGGCGTCGCCCAGCGCGCCAATCTGGTCAACGCTGACGGCCGTATCGAAAATCTTTCCCGCGCGATGAAAGCCGACAGTGCCTCCAGCGTATTCGGCGCCGTGGTCGGTGTCCCTCCAGTAACAAGCTATGTGGAAAGTGCTGCCGGCGTGGCCGCTGGTGGTCGGACTGGTCTTACCGCAGTGACCGTAGGTGTGCTATTTATAGCGGCGATGTTTTTCGCACCGCTGGCCGGCATGATTCCCGCTTACGCCACCGCCGGTGCGCTGATCTACGTAGCGATGCTGATGATGGGCGGCATGGCCCACATCGAGTGGGACGAAGCCACTGACGCGATCCCGGCCATCGTCACCGCGATCATGATGCCACTGACCTTTTCGGTCGCCGATGGCATCGCGCTGGGCTTCATTACCTACGTCGCGCTGAAGGCCGGCACCGGTAAATACAAAGAGATTTCCGTCAGCCTGTGGGTGCTCTGCGCGATCTTCATCGCCAAGTTCATCTTCTTGTAAGCGTCACGCGGTTCAAGCGTCAAAACAGCCTCACCCTCGCGGGTGGGGCTTTTGCACATTCTTGAGTACAACAAAAAAAGGAGGAAAGTGATGAGTCTGGAAACCTGGCTGCTGTTCAGCGGCGCGGCACTGGTGGTGATCCTTATTCCGGGGCCACTGTCATTGCTGATGATCAGCAACAGTCTGAACTACGGCCTGCGCCGTTCTTACCCGGCCTTTCTCGGTGGCGTCAGCGCGTCGATCTGCCTGCTCAGCGCCTCGGCCCTGGGGCTCGGTGCATTGCTGCTCGCGTCGGAAAAACTCTTTAGCGCTCTGAAAATCGTCGGCGCCCTGTACCTGTTCTACCTCGCCTGGCAGAGCTGGCAGCAATCGCGTCAGCCCGCGGTCGGCGCCGAAGTGCCGCAAGCAGCGCCGGTGCCACGCTTCCGTACGCTGTTCGGCCGCGCCTTCGTGCTGGGCGCGAGCAACCCGAAAGACATCCTGTTTTTTGCCGCTTTTCTGCCGCAGTTTATCAGCGCCGAACAGCCGTTCCTCCCGCAGCTGCTGGTGATGATCGCGACCTGGACGGTGCTCGATCTGCTCTGCAAGCTGGCCTATGGACTGGGCGCCCACGGTGCCGCGCGTTATCTGCGCAGCGGTAAAGGCCAGAGCTGGTTCAACCGGATCAGTGCCGGTTTGTTCGGTGGCGCAGGTGCGGCGTCTTTGCTCAGCAGCCACTGAGTCGTTTGCACAGTCGCACCTGAACTCGCAGGCACCGTTACGCGCAGCCTTGAGGTCCTCACGCCTCAAGGCGCCGTAACGTCTTGCATCGTTTGTCTTCGGCCCAAGGTATATATACCGCACGCGGCCTCGGTCTTTTACCGACCATCACTCCCTTGAAGCCCGAATCAGGCAACTGCGTTGTGGCCCCTCAGCCCCATCGAAGTTTCGCCTTGATCACCGGGTGCGTTTCAGATTCCTGAATCTGCAATTCATCGGAGCAAAACCATGGCAAAACCGCCGAAGAAAATTCCTGGCTCGCCGTCATCCGAGGTGCCGACGGCAAGCACTAGATCCTCACAAGATGACTTCCGACAAACCCTTGGCGACGTCGGACATCCGCTCTCGACGGGCACGGATCCATTAGCCGCCACCCCTTCAGCGGCTGCCTTGCCGCGAACCATCGAGCCAAATGTCAGCGTTATCGTCAGCCAAATGCCTGACTCGCATAACCCTTCTTCTGCACGCGATACCGTGACAGCGGCGGCTACGCAGGACACCTCGCTAAACACTCGGACGCCGGCTATCGACGAGGCCGTCAGCGACCGACCGGCACGTCCGGTTTTCATTGATGCCGAAGCGGCCAACCGGTTGAAAAGCACCGCCGTCACCCCGGAAGGTATCCGCTACGACAAGCACAAAAAGGCCTATGTCGAAATGGCAGATGGCATGGTCATGGTGCGCAAAGGTGCAGACGGCTACCAGCAAACCCACGCCCACGAATCGAGCCCCTCTGGCGCCTGGGTTGAACAGATTCCCGGCACTCAGCTGTGGCGTCAGCGCCCGCCGACCGACTCTGGCAAAAAACGCCCGGCAGTACAAAGAGATCCCCTGTCCGACGATTCGCCTGAAGTGATCGAGATCGTGAATAAACGGCCGCGTCTGGCACCTGATGACGATGCGACGGCCCCGGCAGAATCCCTGCTGGTAAACCTGCTGACCCAGCAGAATAGCGCGCTGGACTTGTCCGCCGGGCATTGGAAAAACTGGGGAAGAACCACCAGGCCTGCGCGTGGCGAGTCCATCGAGATCGACGCAAAACACTACCTGATCGTGCCTCAAGGCCTGCGCCCCGATACCGGCCTGGTCTATTTGCAGCACCCGGGATTTGCGCCCGACCACTTCGACGCCTTCGAACAAATGTTGCGCCATGAACCTGCACGGCAGCCGAAATGGGCATTGAAACGGGATGACCAATGGCGGGTGCTGGACAATCATTTACCGTTTGAAATGTCCCCGAGCCAATACGTGGCCAGCGCGTTCAGATATCTGTCGGACGTCTCTGCCCATGCCATCGCCCGCTCGGTGTTCAATCAGGTCAGGCGACCTGACACGCTCGACGCTCACGGCCTCTCGCTGATGGCGCTGATATTTCGTAACTGGAAAGACCGGCTCATCGGCGGGATTCCCCGGCACAGTCTCGCCGACCCGCTGGTGATGTTGCCCAAACTGCCGACACAACCCGACAACCTGCTAGACGGCGGGCTGCTACCGCTGCCCCCACGCGGCTCGCCAACCTTGCAACGTCTGGACTTCGATCCACAGCGCTTTCCGGTCGAATGGGCGCCCTATGCCGCGACACCGACCGGTGCCAGCCTGCGTAATATGTTTACCGCCGTCCTGTTCCATGAGGGTTATCGCATTCACCCGGTGACACGGCAGCACCAGGAAGGCGCATTGATCTTTCACCGGCCAGGCGTTGCCGCGATATTCGTCTTGAAACTCCCACGCATCAGCGGTGACAGCGTACCGCGCAACACCCTCCCCGGCTCAGAACTCACCCGCGCAGACTTCCAGAACAGACTCACGGCGTCTGGGAAAAAAACACTCAACAACGCGCTGGCGAAAAACCAAGTGATCTATCTGGTCGGTGGCGTACAACAGTCGGCCACAGAAACTCCGACGCTGTTCATGGTTCGAGAAGGATGAACGCCGTGATGGGCATCACCTCGAAACCGCCCCGCACGGGGCCTGGAACCTTGCCGGAGACTACCCATGGCTAAACCACCCAAGACCACACAATTCACCACCTCACCGGAGACCACGCCGAACAGTCCGAAGCTTTCGCCGGATGAGGTGGCCGTCAATCGTACGCACACGGGAAGCCCCGACCCGGTACTGACGTTCAATCACCCCACCGAGACGGTCGCGACGCCAGCGCAACAAGGCGCAATCGTTGCGTCGCCCTCGGTGACCGTCAGCCACATGCCTGACACCATCAGTGCGATGCTGCACACCTATCTGAAGGCGATCACCTGGCCCGACGAACGCCTGCATCTTTTGACCGCACAAGACCCAGACACTGGATTGTTCACCAGCCCTCAGGGCGATACCTACGCGCACATCAGCGGCGAAGGTTATTTTCAGGTTGAACGCCAGCACGATGGCGGTTATCGGATCTACTGGCCGGCCGCGCTCGGTGAGCCGGGCCCGCTGTTGACGCGGACCGAGGGTCAACCCCACTGGCGCACCGTCGGTCCAGGCCCGGCAGAAAAAGCGGCGGACGCTGGCCATCCGTTGGCGGCGGCCCTGCCCGCATTGCCGCCGCCCCTGCTGGAAACCCAGGCCCGCTGGCTGACCGCTGCGCGCGACTCCAGTGAAGGCTTTCGCTTCGACTCACTCGGCGCCGTATACATCGACATGCAAGACGGTGCGACCTATCAGGTGCGCAAACGTCCAGACGGTCGTTACCAACTGAGCTCCAGCCGTCAACGAAATCTGCCCGTGACAGTGGTCGAGCAGGTTCCAGGCAATACCCTGTGGCGCATCGCGCAGCCCGCCCCCAAGCGCCTGTCTGACGTCTCGCAGCGCCAGCCGCAGGCGGGCGAACCGCCCGAAGCCACACCCGGCCCGAGCAAACGTGCCCGCCTGGCAGAGGATCACAAACCGCATGGCGCAGAGACCACAATCGGCGAATGGGTGAACTGGGGAACGACCACCCGGCCGACGTCGGGCGACTCAATAGCAATGGGGGGACGTCATTACCTCATCGTGCCTCAAACCGTCAGTGCCGATACCCACCTTGTTCATCTGCAAAATCCGCTGTTCAAGCCGAATGGATTCGACGGCTTTGAGCAGATGCTGGACAACATCCCCGCCCTGCAACCGAAGTGGGTGGTCAAAGTCGATGACACATGGACCGTGATGGAACAGCGCCCGTTTGAAATCCCGCTGACCCGCTACGTCGCCCGGTTCTACCAGTTGTTGACGGAGCAATCCTCCAGCGCGATCGCCAGAGCGGTATTCAACCGCGCAAACGCCGGCAGCGATATCAATGGCGATGGCCTGCGCGTCCTGTTCGATACGTTCTATCACTGGGAAAACCGCAGCACTTCGCAAGCCCCTGCACGCGACTTGGCCGATCCGTTGATGATGCTTCCAGTCCTGCCGACGCACGCTGACGGCGCTTCATCTGCACGCCTGCTTGCCCTTCCCTCACCCGATGACCCAATGCTGCGGCGGATCGACTTCGATACCCGCCGTTTCAATCAACAGTGGAGCGCCGCGCTGAATACACCGGGCGTCAGCCTGCGCAGCGTGTTCAGCAACCTTCTGGAACACAACGGTTATACCGTCGACCGCACCAGCCGCCTGTTCAGCGAAGACACGTTGCTGTTCGAACGCAAAGGCCTGGATTGCGTCTTCCTCCTGCGAATTCGCCCCGCCAGTGCCGATGGCACCGTGCTTCGTCCCCTCGATGCCCATACCGAGTCCGCTATCCCGGCCTTGCGTGCCGAGATCGAGAAATCGACGTGGAAACACATGCTCGAGCCCGGGAAGGTCATCTTTTTACTGGGCGGCACTCAGAAACTCGCGGCCGAACACGTCCTGCTCTTCATCGTGAGAGAAGGCTGAACAGTCGGCGCGAAATGTCGATCCAGACTGCGGCCAGTCTCTGGCCCGGTCTTCAGCACTGCATCGCGCAGTACCGACCCGATTACTTTCAATTATCGAGCATCTATCAATGGCCAAACCACCGAAGACGGTGTCCGGCGTAACATCGCCCGACACCTCCCCCAGCAGCAGAACCCCGACACCGAGCGCACCTGAAAGGCATCTGTTGAATGTCGAGCACTTTGCCCCTGGATTGATCGACGATCCGCAAACATCTCCCCCTTCTGCGCAAGGTGCGCCAGGCGCCAGCGCACACCCGTCCTCTGTGCTGGTCAGCGAAATTCCGGGTGCCCGTCCGCTGACCGTGATGAGCATTGCGCACGCCCTGACCTGGCCTGCCGACCGCGTGCACCTGTTACAACCCTACGGCCTGGACGGTGACCTGTTTACCAGCCCGGATGGCCAGTTGTATGCCCATGTCGAAGGTGAAGGTCATATTCTCGTTGAGCGCCAGAACGATGGCCGCTATCAGATACCCTTCGGTTTTTCACCGCAGTTGCCCGGTCCTTTTCTGAGCAAATCGGAGCGTCAGCCGACCTGGAAAATCGAACGGCCGGCGTGGCTGACTCAAGGTCTGGTGAGCGACCCGCTACACACTGCAGTGGGTGATCCGCCGCGACCGGAAGCGCCCACGTACCTCGCCCCGGCGGATGCCGCACGGCTCACCCCGGCGGCCGCGACGCCGGACGGCATCCGCTACGACAAACACCGCAAAACGTATGTGGATACGGCGGAGGGAACCGTCATGGTGCGAAAAAATGCCGCCGGGGAATATCAGCAAGCGTTCGCGGCGGCGAGTAACTCGCCGGATGTTTATTTTGAGCCGATTGCGCACAGCAGACTCTGGCGCCATAAAACCCGGGAGCCCCTTCCCCTGCAAGAAGCTGCGCAGCAAGACAGGCGTCGCCCGGCAAGCGAAATCGACGAACCCACGCCAGGCCCAAGTAAACGAACTCGTCTGGAAGACGATGCCAGCGATAGCCACTCGTTGACCGAAAGCCTGCTTTCAGCCAACCCGCAGGCCCTTAACCTGTCGTTCGGGATGTGGCGAAACTGGGGCAAAACGCTGCGACCGTCACTGGGCCAACACATCAAGATAGACGGCCTGCATTACCGGATTGTGCCGCAGACGCTGAAAGACAATTCCCGGCTGGTCTATTTACAACATCCATTGTTTTCACCGGCCTTGTATGACGCCTTCGAATTCATGCTCAGGGACAATCCGTCATTGCAGCCGAAATGGGCGGTGAAAAAAGATAATCGATGGATCGTGCTGGAGTGGCGCGTTCCTTTCGAAATGCCCATCACGCAATACATTTCAAGAACCTTCAGATACCTGTCAGACCAATCGGTCAATTCACTGGCCAGAGCCATGTTCAATCATGCCAACAGGTCGCAGGTCATCAATGCGCATGGTCTGGCGATCATCAACCAGACTTTCCGTTACTGGCTGGACAGGAATGTCCGGTGGACACCGCGCAGTGACACGGCCGACCCGTTGTTGATGCTGCGCAGCCTCGCCGACGAACAAGGCCTCGGCCATGGCGCTTCAGTTGCCATTCCCGCGATGCTGGGCGAAGGTCTGCAGCGGCTTGATCTGGATCCCGGGCGTTTCCCTCACCACTGGAATGACTATGCCACCGCGCCGACGCCTGATGCGTTGCGAACGCTGTTCAGCAAAGTGCTGGTCGACGATGGTTATGCGGTGATTGCCGCACTGCATCCGTTTGCCAGCGACGCGCTGCTGTTTCACCGCGAAACACTCGATGCGCTGTTCATACTGAAACTTCCGGCGCTCGTTGACGGCAGACTGACGCGCCCCACAGTACCGACTCCCGCAGTGGGTGACTTGTTGTTGCAACTGCGGTCCAGCGCACAACAGCCAACATTGCCGCGTGCCAGAGAGACCAACACCATCATTAACTTGCTGGGTGGCGTTCAAACGGATGCACTGGGGCAACCGACGCTATTTATTATCAAGGAACATTGAATACAACCGCCGGGCTTCGACATTAATAAACAATTAGTAATGCTTAACTTGCTGTCATACAAATAACAATTCCGCGCCTGTGCAACGGTGCACAATCACCCGCTGTCGAGGACGATAACAATGCTGGCTGCGACAGTATAGTTTTCCGCTGCAGCGGGCCTGTGACAACTTTTAAAACTGGCAACGTTACCCACAATCAGAAACACCTACGGCAAGCAGCAAAGCTTATCGAACAAGGAAGTTCAAATGTCAAAGTTAATAGCTGTTGAAAAAACTTTCCCCCAGAGTGAATTCATCGAAGTATCCGATATCGGTGTTCATGCCAATGAACACACCGCTTCGACGCTCGACTTCGAAGCGGCAACCGTCGATGAAAGCGCAACCACCCTGGCCGCTGAAGGCAAACGCAAACCCGGCCAGCTCAGGCTGCTCGACGAACTCTACGGCCCCATGAAAATCGGCCCGTACACCGTGACGCGCCGCGCCCTCGATGCGTTGGGCGCAACAATTGATGGCCAACCGTTGACCGGCCATAACACCCACTTTCGGACACCCAGCCGAGCCTTCGTCAACGCCCTGCAATTCAGTTATCCCGAGATCGAGAGGCGCATGAAAGTTTCCTCGTTAGGGGATGACTACTTACTGCCCTCGCTGTTGTTCGAGATGGCCAGCCTGCGTCCACCCACGGCCCCGCCGGTGGTCAGGGAAGTCGCCAGCGTGACCGTCGAGCAAAGCGGATACGCGAAAAAACTCTCGCGTCTGCTCAACTCCGCCCAACAGCTTGACCTGCGTCCGGCCTATCAAAAAAATACCAGCAGCCCTGGCTGGATCATTATCAAAAACCATTCCATGGTCGGTGCAAGTGTCGGTATCCAGGCCTTTGGAATATTCATGGGCATTCGCGGTATCTACGATGCGGTGAAAAAGAACGACAAGGATGAAATCATCTTTAACAGCATCGGGATCGGCACCGAGGTGGCTTCGATTGTCACCGACGTCGCCGTCACCAAGGTCGGCCAGCGCATGATCGAGGCCGGTAGTGGCGCCTTGAAGGATTTCAACAAGACCCGCTACGGCATCAGGCTGGGGCGCTCCGGCGGATTAATCGGTGGGGCTCTGACATTGCCGTTCGACATCTACAGTGCCGTCAGAGAATTCAACGCCGCTGGCAACAAGATGGGCAAAGAGGCAATGGATCACTACGTCAGCGGCGGCTTGAACATCGCGAGTGCCGCCATGACCGTGATTCTGGGGAGCGCAGCCATGGCCGGTTTCTCCTTTGCCGGCCCGGTCGGCCTGGCTGCGGGCGCGCTGATGGCGATCGGCTCGCAGGTCTACGGCGCAGTGCGCATGGTCGATGAGATCGACGACTACATTGAGCTGACCGTTGAAGAACGCTGGCGCACCGGTTGGTTTTCGTTTGTGCCGTTGATTGACATCGATCAAGACGTCAAGCACCGCTATGAACTGGCCAAAGCGAAAATCGAGACCGCCAGACGACTGAAGACAACGGCCAGAAAACTGCTCGACGAGACCCAGAAGGACAACGTTGAGGCCGTCGTGCACGGGAACTACATCGACCGCCTGAAGAAACGACGTGAACCGGTAAAACACTGGTGGGGCCTGGAATCCCAACCGATCGTCTATGTGCCTGAGGTCGTGGGACTTGACGATACGATTGATGCGCGAGACGGCGTCACGGCGCAAACACCCGGTGCCGTACTGGGAACGCCGGGGGAAAACAAGGGCATTCTGTGGCTGCTCGGTGACGGCAAGGACACGGTCACTGGCGTCGAGAAAAAGCCTAATACCTTTTATTACGGAGAAGGCATAAAGAACCTGACCGGGGGTGATCACGATGACACGTTCGTTGCGCAAAATGCCGCGGACGGGCTCTACGCCTATGTCGAAAATGCAGAATTCTCACGACTGAAGGGCGGTGCAGGCAGCGATACCTTGATGCTGGAAGGCAAGCAATCACACTCGGCGACGGGCCGCGGCTATGACATTGATCTTGCCGCGGGCACGCTGCAAGTCTACTCGCTGCACCCGGATCCGTTGGTTGACGATGGCGAGAGTTATGCGTTCAAGACACTGCTCGAAAGTATTGAAAATGTTCAGACGCTCAAAGACGGTAAAAGTGTTGTTACGGGTACAGATCAACCCAACAGGATCACTTCGATGGGCGCCGACACCATCCATGCCGGCAGCGGTGACGACAAGATTTATTTGTTCAACAACAATGCAACGGCATTCGGTGAGTCTGGAGCAGATTCTTATTACGTCGCGTTGACCGCCGGCTCTGTACTCATTTGCGAAGACGGCGTTGACGAAAGCTATATATCGCTGGGCTGGAGAATGGATCAGATTGAGAGCTGGACGGTGAGCATGTATCGCCTTCAGATAAAACTGAAGTTCGATTTCCATTATGGCCGTAGAAGCATCGTCACCATCGACAAAGTGTATGAAAAATCCGCTGAACACCGTCAGTTGATCAATAACAAACTGACGATCATCACCAAGGACGGCTATCACTTGAAGGCCGACTTGCCTGAACGCATTGAACATTACGACCCACTTGAAGTGAACGCAGAGATCATCAAGCCTGGACACCCTGAAGACACCATCATCGTCCACGAAAAAGTGTGCAAAATCCCTACTGGCAAAACCACAAACCATTACATCCAGCGAGTCCACCCGCACACTCAATTGATCACTGAACGCCATCCCGATCCTGTCCACGGTACGCGTCTGTTTCTAGACTACGACTTTTCCGAATTGACCAGCGCGCATGCCGCCTTCGCGACGACACCAGCGGTGAAAATGAACGCAGCGGCGGACAAAGACAAGGTCAATGTGTCCTGCGACTTCCTGTTTTACTTCGGCAAGAAACTGTTGCAGATCGTCGGGGTGGGCCAATATGCAGAAACAACCCTGGATGAGGCCCTGAAAAAACTGGCCGCGAATATCTCCATGCACGGTTACATGCTGGTCTTCCGTGATGGAATCTCCCACACACTCATCCTGGAAAAGGAATACGCCCTGCCTCCGGCGCACTATAAACACAGCGTCATCGCCAATACTCTGACCAGCCACGCCTTTCGTTTCCCGATTCGCACGTTCACCAATGCAGTTTATGAATTACCTGAGGAAAATGTCGCACTGGACAGCCTTTCCTCTTGCTCCAAAGTGCCTTCTATCGCACAGACCAGAATCGCTGACTTTAAAGGTGTGGGCGCTACTTATCTGGTGCATTTACTCGAGAACAGGGTCTTGCGGATCTCGACACCCGGTGGCCTGGCCACGGCGAGCAGCCGATTGGATAACTCGTCCACCTGGGAACTCGACGCCCGACAGCTGGGAGAATTCAAACTCGAACTGGTGGAGAATCAACTGCGCATCGGCACGGTCACCGTTCATTTACCCGAGTACGGGGCCGAGGACCTGATCGACCAGATTTTTGTCATTGGGCCAAGAGGCGTGGTGCACACCGTGGATCTTTCTTTCGACACCATTTATGTCAGCGGCCTTGACGCCCGCTACTTCGAGCCACCCAGCGCCGAGGATACGGACTTGCCCGAGGCATTTTCTGCCGTTGCGCAAAGTGAGCTCGACGTGCGCTACATCGCAATGAGCGACGGTACCCGAGGAAGGCTGAAATACAGCCTGCCGAACCGCAAGTGGATCCTGGACAGTAACAAGTCGCGCGCGATAGACATGGCTCAACTGACAGTCTATGGCCGTTGCGAGCACGATCCTCTGCTTCCGCCAAAGCCTGAGCTGCCGGACAATTAACCGTCGGCCAATACGCGTCGCGGCAAAAAAAAAGCCCGCAGTGTGAGCGGGCGAAAGACCAAAGAAGCTATATGCGCAGTCGCTTCCCGGTGGGGGCAGCTGCTTGGGGGTCAGCTGCCCCGGTACGTGGAATAGCTGTAAGGCGAAATCAGCAATGGCACGTGGTAGTGATCCTGCTCGGCAGAGATGCCGAAGCGCAGCACAACCACGTCCAGGAATGCCGGTTCCGGCAACTGCACGCCACGGGCGCGGTAGTAATCACCCGCGTGGAACTGAACCTGATAAACGCCGGTGCGATAATCATCGCCTTGCAGCAGCGGTGCATCGACCCGGCCATCGCTGTTGGTAATCGCACTGGCGACCAATTCCAGGTGCGAACCTTCAACGCGGTACAGCTCGACCTTGATCGAACTGCCCGGGCAACCGTGTGCAGCGTCCAAAACGTGTGTTGTCAAACGTCCCATTGATTCTGCGCGCCTGCCTGCATGGAGCAGTCAGACTTCGCGCCTCCCGAAGTCAGTTGAAAAGGAGACCGCACCGATTCGGAGCACGAAAAGTTGCGGCGAGCGACTGATTAAGACACTTTTCAAAAAAATTGTACACAATAAAAACGACATTTTTCAGCTCACCCCCGCCATTCGGCACTTTAGCCCCGATCTGCCAGCCAAGCGCCTGTGCATTGAACCTCCTATCCATTAGCTGACTGGTCAGGCAGGTTTCTTGCAGGCTCACGCCATTAACAGTAAAAGATGACAGTCGGTGAAAAATGCGAAAATTCAGGCTTACAAATTGCGAATAAAGTTGTATACAATCAGCCCATCGCTGTGACGCCAGCCTGCCAGGCCGCCACACCCATCTGTCAACGAATAAGAAGGAAGACTGCAGTGAGCGCTGACTACCCACGCGACCTGATCGGTTACGGCAGTAACCCTCCTCACCCACACTGGCCGGGCAATGCCCGCATCGCCCTGTCGTTCGTACTCAATTACGAAGAAGGCGGCGAGCGCAACATTTTGCACGGCGACAAAGAATCCGAAGCCTTCCTGTCCGAAATGGTTGCCGCTCAGCCGCTGCAAGGCGCGCGCAACATGAGCATGGAATCGCTTTACGAGTATGGCAGCCGTGCCGGCGTCTGGCGGATCCTGAAACTGTTCAAGGAGTTCGACATTCCGCTGACCATCTTCGCCGTTGCGATGGCCGCTCAGCGCCACCCGGACGTGATCCGCGCGATGGTCGATGCCGGCCACGAAATCTGCAGCCACGGCTACCGCTGGATCGACTATCAGTACATGGACGAAGCGCAGGAACGCGAGCACATGCTCGAAGCGATCCGCATCCTCACCGAAATCACCGGCGAGCGTCCACTGGGCTGGTACACCGGCCGCACTGGCCCGAACACCCGCCGCCTGGTCATGGAAGAAGGTGGTTTCCTCTACGACTGCGACACCTACGACGACGACCTGCCCTACTGGGAACCGAACAACCCGACCGGCAAGCCGCATCTGGTGATCCCGTACACCCTCGACACCAACGACATGCGCTTCACGCAAGTGCAGGGTTTCAACAAGGGTGACGACTTTTTCGAATACCTCAAAGACGCGTTCGACGTGCTCTACGCCGAAGGCGCTGAAGCACCGAAGATGCTCTCGATCGGTCTGCACTGCCGCCTGATCGGCCGTCCGGGTCGCATCGCTTCGCTCAAACGCTTTATCGAATACGCCAAAAGTCATGAACAAGTGTGGTTCAGCCGTCGCGTCGACATCGCGCGTCACTGGCATGAAACCCAGCCGTACCAAGGGGCCGCCAAATGAGCCGCTTTCAAACCCTGCAACCGTCGACCCTGAGCCGCGACGCTTTCGTCAAAGCTTTCGCCGACATCTACGAACATTCGCCATGGGTGGCCGAGAAGGCTTACGACCTGGGCGTGGACGCTTCGATCGACGAGATCGAAACCCTGCACCAGCGCATGAGCGACATCCTGTTGAGCGCCGATCACGCCAGTCAACTGGCACTGATCAACGCTCACCCGGACCTGGCCGGCAAAGCGGCCGTCCAGGGCCAACTGACCGAAGCCAGCACCAATGAACAAGCTGGCGCCGGTATTCACCAATGCACGGCCGAAGAGTTCCAGCGCTTCACCGAGCTGAACGACGCCTACAAAGCCAAGTTCAAGTTTCCCTTCATCATGGCGGTAAAAGGCAGCAACCGGCATCAGATCCTCGCGGCGTTCGAAACGCGCATTCACAATTCGCAAGACACCGAATTCAAATGCGCGCTGGCGGAGATCAACAAGATCGCCCTGTTCCGTTTACTGACTCTTTAGCAAGCCTGGCCCGAGCATGTCAGACGCGGAGAATGCCCAGGGCCTCGCAAGCATCCCCAGCCACTTATTTAAAGGCAGACAAGAAGAATGAAAGCTTACGCCGTACCTTTCGAAAAATTCGTCAACCTGGCCGATGCCCGTCTGGGCACCAAAATCATCTCGGTCACCGATGACTGGTTCGCAGACGCCAATCGTCTGTTCCAACCGACCCCGGCCGTATGGAAGGAGGGCGTGTTCGATGACAACGGCAAGTGGATGGACGGCTGGGAATCGCGCCGCAAGCGCTTCGAAGGCTTCGACAGCGCAGTGATCCGTCTGGGCGTACCGGGTTCGATCAAAGGCGTGGACATCGACACTTCATTCTTCACCGGCAACTTCCCGCCATCGGCCTCTCTGGAAGCGTGCTTCCTGGCGTCGGGCGAGCCTGACGAAAACACCCAGTGGACTGAAGTACTGTCGGCCGTAGAGCTGCAGGGCAACAGCCACCACTACCACGAAATCAGCAACGACCAAGCGTTCAGCCACCTGCGCTTCAACATCTACCCGGACGGCGGTGTGGCCCGTCTGCGCGTGTACGGTGTGCCGCATCGCGACTGGTCGGCGGTTGGCGACAACGAGCAAGTCGATCTGGCTGCAGCCCTGAACGGTGGCCGCGCCCTCGCCTGCTCCGACGAACACTTCGGCCGCATGAGCAACATCCTCAACCCGGGCCGTGGCATCAACATGGGCGATGGCTGGGAAACCGCACGTCGTCGCACGCCGGGCAATGACTGGGTGATCGTCGCGCTGGGTCATCCGGGCGAGATCGAGAAGATCGTCGTCGACACCCTGCACTTCAAAGGCAACTACCCGGACACCTGCTCGATCCAGGGCGCGTTCGTGAAAGGCGGTACTGACAGCCAGATCGAAACCCAGTCGCTGTTCTGGCGCGATCTGCTGCCAAGCCAGAAGCTGGAAATGCACGCCGAACACACCTTCGTCGAGCAGATCAAGGCACTGGGCCCGATCACCCACATCCGCCTGAACGTGTTCCCGGATGGTGGTGTGAGCCGCCTGCGTGTATTGGGCAAGGTCGCTAAATAACACCGCAATGATCGTTCCCACGCTCTGCGTGGGAATGCATCACTGGACGCTCTGCGTCCGCTTTGGATGTGACGCGGAGCGTCACGGGTTGCATTCCCACGCGGAGCGTGGGAACGATCACTCAACACAGAATTCGGATAAGAAGAACAGCATGCGCACACTAACGATTGAACCGCTGAGCAAAGAAGCCTTCGCCCCTTTCGGTGACGTGATCGAAACCGACGGCAGCGATCACTTCATGATCAACAACGGTTCGACCATGCGCTTCCATAAACTGGCGACGGTCGAAACCGCTCAGCCTGAGGACAACGCGATCATCAGCATCTTCCGCGCCGACGCGCAGGACATGCCGCTGACCGTTTGCATGCTGGAACGCCATCCGCTGGGCAGCCAGGCTTTCATTCCGCTGCTCGGCAACCCCTTTCTGATCGTGGTCGCGCCCGTTGGCGATGAACCTGTATCAGGCTTGGTCCGCGCCTTCGTCACCAACGGCAGGCAGGGCATTAATTACCATCGCGGCGTTTGGCACCATCCGGTGCTGACGATCGAAAAGCGGGATGACTTCCTGGTGGTTGATCGCAGTGGCACAGGCAATAACTGCGATGAGCATTTTTTCAAAGAGGATGAGCGTTTGATCCTCGCCCCCCACCAATAAGAGAAGGTCTGATCACTCGACAACAAGAGTGACAGGCGAGAGGTAAAGACTGTGGAAGCACATCTGTTGGAATGGCTGAACCTGAGCATCCGCTGGGTTCACATGATTACTGGCGTGGCCTGGATCGGCGCGTCGTTCTACTTCGTCTGGCTGGAGAACAACCTCAACCGCGTCAACCCGAAAACCGGCCTGGCCGGTGACCTGTGGGCGATCCACGGTGGCGGTATCTATCACCTGGAAAAATACAAACTGGCCCCGCCGGCGATGCCGGAGAACCTGCACTGGTTCAAATGGGAAGCCTACTTCACCTGGATGTCGGGTATCGCGCTGCTGTGCGTGGTGTTCTACTCCAACCCAACGCTCTACCTGCTGGCCCCCGGCAGCACACTGAGCGGCCCTGAAGGCGTGGCCATCGGTATCGGCTCGCTGTTCCTCGGCTGGTTCATCTACTCCTTCCTGTGCGACTCGGCCTTGGGCAAACGCCCTGCTCTGCTGGGCTTCATTCTGTTCGTGCTGATCATTGGCGCGGCGTATGGCTTCAGCAAAGTGTTCAGCGGTCGTGGTGCGTACCTGCACGTCGGCGCGATCATCGGCACCATCATGGTCGGTAACGTGTTCCGCATCATCATGCCGGCGCAACGCGCACTGGTGGCGGCGATTGCCGAGAACCGTACGCCGGACCCGGCGCTGCCGGCCAAAGGCCTGCTGCGTTCACGTCACAACAACTACTTCACCCTGCCGGTGCTGTTCATCATGATCAGCAACCACTTCCCGAGCACCTATGGCAGCCAGTACAACTGGTTGATCCTGGCCGGGATCGCGGTGTTGGCGGTGTTGGTGCGTCACTACTTCAACACCCGTCACGACAGCCACAAGTTTGCCTGGACCCTGCCAGTGGCAGCGGTGGGCATGATCACCCTGGCGTACGTCACCGGTCCTGCACCGATGTCGACCGCGCCGGAAGTGGCCAAGACGCCAGCCAAAATCGAGTACCAACCGCTGCCGGAGACGGCACTGGGCGGTGGCGCGAAACCGGCTGACGCGGCGGCACCGGCAGCTCCTGCAGCGGCACCTGCCGCAGCACCGGCGCAAGCCGCCAATGCAGGTCCTGGCTTTGACAAAGTGCACAGCGTGATTCAAGAACGCTGCGCGGTTTGCCACTCGGCCAAACCGACCAGCCCGTTGTTCAGCGCAGCGCCAGCGGGTGTGATGTTCGACACCCCCGAGCAGATCCGCCAGAACGCGGCACGCATCCAGGCGCAAGCCATCACCTCGCAGATCATGCCACTGGGCAACATCACGCAGATGACCCAGCAGGAACGTGACCTGATCGGTGCATGGATCGCCCAGGGAGCACAGACCAACTAAGCAGTAAAAGCATCGCTGGCAAGCCAGCTCCCACAGGGTTCTGCAGTGCCTGTGTGGGAGCTGGCTTGCCAGCGATTGGCCGCAACGCGGTTTTACCTGATGCAAAGAAACAGCTGTGAGCAACCCGGCAGCTGTTAATCACAAGAATAAAAAGATCCGAGGTGTTGCATGTCCGAGCTGTCCAAAGCGCGCATCCCCGACGCACCCGCCATTCAGCGATTGCCCCTTTTGCAACTGATCCTGGTCGGTTTGCAACATGTTCTGCTGATGTACGGTGGTGCCATCGCGGTGCCGCTGATCATTGGACAGGCCGCTGGCCTGAGTCGTGAAGAAATTGCCTTCCTGATCAACGCCGACCTGCTGGTCGCCGGTATCGCCACCATCGTGCAATCCTTGGGGATAGGCCCGATGGGCATTCGCATGCCGGTGATGATGGGCGCCAGTTTTGCTGCAGTCGGCAGCATGGTCGCCATGGCCGGCATGCCCGGTATCGGCCTGCAAGGCATCTTCGGCGCAACGATCGCCGCCGGTTTCTTCGGCATGCTCATCGCGCCGTTCATGTCCAAGGTCGTACGCTTCTTCCCGCCGCTGGTAACCGGCACGGTCATCACCTCGATCGGTTTGTCGCTGTTCCCCGTGGCCGTGAATTGGGCCGGTGGCGGTGCAGGCGCTACGCAATTCGGTTCACCGATTTATCTGGCCATCGCCGCCCTGGTGTTGGGCACCATTCTGTTGATCCACCGCTTCATGCGCGGTTTCTGGGTCAACATCTCCGTACTGATCGGCATGTGCTTCGGCTACGTGCTGTGCGGCGTGATCGGCATGGTCGACCTGAGCGGCATGGCCAACGCGCCATGGGTTCAGTTCGTCACCCCGCTGCATTTCGGCATGCCGAAATTCGAACTCGCACCGATCCTGTCGATGTGTCTGGTGGTAGTGATCATCTTCGTTGAATCCACCGGCATGTTCCTCGCGCTGGGCAAGATCACCGGCCAGGAAGTCTGCCCGCGCATGCTGCGACGCGGCCTGCTGTGTGATGCCGGCGCCTCGTTCGTTGCCGGTTTCTTCAACACCTTCACCCACTCCTCGTTCGCGCAGAACATCGGCCTGGTGCAGATGACTGGCGTGCGCTGCCGCTCGGTGACCATCGTTGCCGGTGGCTTGCTGATCGTGTTGAGCCTGCTGCCGAAAGCCGCGTTCCTGGTGGCATCGATTCCACCGGCGGTACTCGGCGGCGCGGCGATTGCGATGTTCGGCATGGTCGCGGCGACCGGGATCAAGATTCTCCAGGAAGCCGACATCGGTGACCGTCGCAACCAGTTGCTGGTCGCGGTGAGCATCGGCATGGGCCTGATCCCGGTGGTGCGTCCGGAGTTCTTCGCGCACCTGCCACTGTGGATGAGCCCGATCACTCACAGCGGTATCGCCATGGCCACGCTCAGCGCGCTGACGCTGAACCTGCTGTTCAACATTCTCGGCGGCAAAGAGCGCGCAGCGATCAATGACTGCCACGCGCACCAGCATTAACGGAGTCACCCTGTGGGAGCGAGCTTGCTCCCACAGGGACTGTGCAACACCCTGCCTCAACAATAAAAACAAGAGGGAGCAACAGATGATTCGCACGCAAACCAACGTTCTGTTGAGTGGCGGCCTGCTGGCCGCGAGTCAAGCCATGGCCGGCGATCTCCTGCTGTGGCAGACCAACAGCCTCAGCTACCTGTACGGCAAGAATTTCGCGATCAACCCGTCGATCCAGCAAACGCTGACCTTCGAGCACGCCGACAAATGGAAGTACGGCGACAACTTCCTGTTCGTCGACAAGATCTTCTACAACGGCAAAGAAGACGCGAACAAAGGCCCCCACGCCTTCTACGGTGAATTCACCCCGCGCTTCTCCTTCGGCAAGATCTTCGACCAGAAGCTCGAGTTCGGCCCGATCAAGGACGTGCTGCTGGCGATGACTTACGAGTACGGCGAAGGCGACAGCGAGGCCTACCTGATCGGCCCCGGTTTCGACCTCAAAGTGCCCGGCTTCAACTACGTCACCCTGAACATCTTCCGCCGCCAGACCGAAGGCCCGCGCCCCGGCGACGGCGTCTGGCAGATCACTCCCGGCTGGTCGTACAGCTTTCCCCTGGGCAATTCCGATGTGCTGATCGACGGCTACCTCGACTGGGTGGTCGACAACGATGAGAACTCGCGCGGCACCTACCACGCCAACCTGCACATCAATCCGCAGATCAAATATGACCTGGGCAAAGCCTTGGGCTGGAGCCACAAGCAGCTGTATGTCGGCACCGAATACAGTTATTGGAAAAACAAATACGGCGTCGAAAGCACGCACAACTTCGACACCAACCAGAACACCGCCAGCCTGCTGGTCAAGGTGCATTTTTAAGATGGCCCGCAACCGTGCCCCATGCCTGTCGTCGGTGCTCTGTTGCGGGGCACTTGAGACCTGGCCGAGGAGTCAGTATTCTCCGCGGCCATCTGAATTCGGTCTAAAAAAAAGCCCGGATTTAATTCCTGACCGACGGGCCAACTTATCCCGGCCCCGGCCAGTACCGAGGCATCCCGAAAACGCGCGCAATCGACTGTTTTTCAGCAGCCGAACGGGCGTTTTTTTGCGTTTCGAAAGCCTTGGCTCGGCTCTTGCTAACAGCAACGAAGCTGACCGATCGGATGACTTTTTGCAGCAACGAAAAAAGGCGCCACACCAGAGCGCCGATCTTAAAAAAATAAACGTGGAACACCTACTTTGGGAGCAACCGAATGAAACGTATGTGCACCAGCCTGATGCTCGCGGGATCGATGTTGGCCGGCGGCCAGGCCATGGCCGATGGCCTGCTGCAGTGGCAGAACAACAGTCTGACCTACCTCTACGGTAAAGACTTCAAGGTCAACCCGGCGATCCAGCAGACCGTCACCTTCGAGCACGCCGATGCCTGGAAGTACGGGGACAACTTCCTGTTCGTCGACAAGATCTTCTACAACGGTGACAAGGACTTCAACAACGGTCCGAACACCTACTACGGCGAGTTCCAGCCACGCATCTCGCTGGGCAAGGTGCTCGACCAGAAGATCGAATTCGGCCCGATCAAAGACGTCCTGCTGGCGATGACCTACGAGTTCGGCGAGGGTGACACCGAGTCCTACCTGATCGGTCCTGGCTTCGACCTGGCCATCCCGGGCTTCGACTACTTCCAGCTGAACTTCTACCAGCGCCACACCGAAGGCTCGCGCCCGGGTGACAACGTCTGGCAGATCACCCCGGTCTGGTCCTACACCATCCCGGTTGGCGACTCCAACGTGCTGATCGACGGCTACATGGACTGGGTGGTCGACAACGACGTCAACAACCGTGGCGAATACCACGCCAACCTGCACTTCAACCCACAGGTCAAATACGACTTGGGCAAGGCGCTGAATTTCGGCGAGAAGCAGCTGTACGTCGGTGTTGAATACGACTACTGGAAAGACAAGTACGGGATCGACGACACCCGTGCGTTCACCACCAATCAGAACGTGACCAGCTTCCTGGTGAAGTTCCACTTCTGATGCAGGTGTAGTTGGCGTCTGTGAGGACGCCATCGCTGGCAAGCCAGCTCCCACAGAGTTTTGTGTCGCACACAATTATTGTGTTCACCCAGAAACCTGTGGGAGCTGGCTTGCCAGCGATTTGCTTCACACAAATCTCAGACTGAAACCACCGACCGGGATATACCCAAAAACCGGCACAACTCCTCACGCTTGGCCAACGCATCCCGTCGCCCCAAATCGATCAACTCGCTGCAATACCCCGCCTCGAACAACAGATAACTCAACACCCCTGCCCCACTGGTCTTGGTCGCCCCCGGCCCACGCAGAAACAAGCGCAACGCCGCCGGCAATTCCTGGCGATGCCGCGCGGCAATTTCATCGATCGGCTGACTCGGCGAAATCACCAAAACCTCTACCGGTGCCACACCCAATTCACGTGTCGGCGTGCCGGCAGGCATCAAGTGGCTGAACTGGTTGAGACGCTGCAGCAACTCGATGTCGCTCTCCAGACTGTCAATGAACGTGCTGTTGAGCAGGTGCCCGCCAATCTGCGCCAGCGTCGGCTGTTGCCCCGTGTAGGCGCGCTCCAGCGGCTGCTGCGGATCAAACCCGCGCGGGTTGCCGCTGACACCGACCACCAGCACCCGGCTCGCCCCTAAGTGCAGCGCCGGGCTGATCGGTGCCGATTGCCGCACCGCGCCGTCACCGAAATATTCATCACCGATTTTCACCGGCGCGAACAACAGCGGAATCGCCGAGCTGGCCAGCAAGTGATCCACCGACAGTTGCGTCGGCACACCAATGCGCCGATGCCGCAACCACGAGTCGATCTTGCCGCCGCCCTGATAGAACGTCACCGCTTGCCCCGACTGATAGCCGAACGCGGTCACCGCCACTGCATGCAATTGCTTGCGCGCGATGGATTCGGCGATGCCGGGCATGTGCAGTTTTTCATTGAGCAGGTCGCGCAAGGGCGAGCTGTTGAGCAGGGCGACCGGCAGATGCCGGCCCATCCCCAGCAAACTGTGGCTGACAAAACGACTGGCCTGACGAATAACCCCGGGCCAGTCACTGCGCAGCACGCGGTGGCTGCGAAAGCCTTGCCAGAACAAGGTGAGGCGTTCGATCGCGGCACGAAAGTCGGTAGCGCCGCTGGCGAGGCTGACCGCATTGATCGCCCCGGCCGAGGTGCCGACGATTACCGGAAACGGATTGTCCGCGCCCAATGGCAGCAACTCCGCAATCGCCGCCAGCACCCCCACCTGATACGCCGCCCGAGCCCCGCCGCCGGAAAGAATCAAACCTGTGACCGGTTCAGCTGGGCTCATCGCAACACTCCATGGTGCTCAAAAGGATGGGTGAATCAACCGCGTTTGGCGTACAGCTTCGGCTCGCCCGGTGGCCGGCTCTTGAAGCGGCGATGCGCCCACAGGTACTGCTCGGGACAGGCACGCAAGGCGCTCTCGACCCACTGATTGATGCGGATGCAGTCGGCCTCTTCGGTTTCGCCGGGGAAGTCTTCCAGCGGCGGATGAATCACCAAGCGATAACCGCTGCCGTCGGCCAGACGCTCTTGGGTGAACGGCACCACCAGCGCCTTGCCGAGACGAGCAAATTTGGTCGTCGCCGTCACGGTCGCCGCCTGAATGCCGAACAGCGGAACGAAGATGCTCTGTTTGGCGCCGTAGTCCTGGTCCGGTGCGTACCAGATCGCGCGACCGGAGCGCAGCAACTTGAGCATGCCGCGCACGTCATCACGCTCCACCGCCAGCGAGTCGAGGTTGTGCCGCTCGCGGCCCTGACGCTGAACGTAGTCGAACAACGGATTCTTGTGCTCGCGGTACATGCCGTCGATGGTGTGCTGCTGGCCGAGCAACGCTGCACCGATTTCCAGCGTGGTGAAATGCGCCGCCATCAGGATCACGCCTTTGCCTTCGCGCCGGGCCTTTTGCAAATGCTCCAGGCCTTCAACGTGGGCCAGTTTGGCCAGACGCTCGCGCGACCACCACCAGCTCATGGCCATTTCAAAAAAGGCGATGCCGGTGGAGGCGAAATTTTCCTTGAGCAGACGTTTGCGCTCGGCGGCGGATTTTTCCGGGAAGCACAGCTCAAGATTGCGCTTGGCAATGCGCCGCCGGTCGCCGGCCACGCGATACATCAAGGCGCCCAAAACTCGACCGATGGTCAGCAAGGCCGGATACGGTAACTGCACGATCAGCCACAAAAGCCCCAGACCGCACCAGAGCGGCCAGAAGCGTGGCGATAAAAATGCTTTTCGAAAACGCGGGCGATCCATTAAAGCTTCCGTAAATACAGTGGCCGCGCATTCTACATCGTTCGACCCGGCTTGCGGCTCGCGGGCGTTCTCGTTATAAGTCTCGGCACTTTTAGTGACAAGCCGTTGTATGCCGACATGAGCCAAACCGAACCGTTAGACCAAGATCCCGTATTCCAGCTCAAGGGCAGCATGCTGGCCATTACTGTGCTGGAACTGGCCCGTAACGACCTCGAAAGCCTCGATCGGCAATTGGCCGCCAAAGTCGCCCAGGCGCCGAACTTTTTCAGCAACGCGCCGCTGGTTCTGGCGCTGGACAAACTGCCGCCGAGCGAAGGCGCCGTCGATCTGCCGGGGCTGATGCGCGTCTGCCGTCAGCATGGCCTGCGCACTCTGGCGATTCGCGCCAGCCGCATCGAAGACATCGCCGCCGCCATTGCCATCGACATCCCGGTGCTGCCGCCGTCGGGCGCGCGTGAGCGACCGCTGGAAACACCCGAAGCCGAAGTCAAAAAGAAGCCGGAAAAGCCGCCTGAGCCGACCATCAAACCGACCCGTGTCATCACTACGCCAGTGCGTGGTGGCCAACAGATATATGCCCAGGGTGGCGATTTGGTTGTGGTGTCTTCGGTCAGTCCGGGGGCGGAACTTCTCGCCGATGGCAACATCCATGTATACGGCCCGATGCGCGGTCGGGCGCTGGCCGGCGTGAAGGGTGATACCAAGGCACGGATTTTCTGTCAGCAATTGAGCGCTGAACTGATCTCCATCGCCGGTCATTACAAGGTTTCCGAAGATTTGCGCCGCGACCCGATGTGGGGCTCAGGCGTACAGGTCAGCCTGTCGGGCGACGTGTTGAACATCATTCGGCTTTAACGGATACTGCCGCATTTTCCAAGCATCTCTAAAACGTAGCGAAAACGGCTCAAACGAAGTAGGAAAAAGGCTCAACGCCGAATTCCAGCCAAGGCTGTCCGACTGCAGTAGTTTTCAAGAGATGTTTTTCAGGGGCTAAAAAGTCCTTCTTCCTTAGGGGTGAAACACCTTGGCCAAGATTCTCGTGGTTACATCCGGCAAGGGTGGTGTGGGTAAGACCACCACCAGCGCCGCTATCGGTACCGGCCTCGCTCTGCGCGGCCACAAAACAGTGATCGTCGACTTCGACGTGGGCTTGCGTAACCTTGACCTGATCATGGGTTGCGAGCGCCGCGTGGTGTATGACTTCGTCAACGTGGTCAACGGCGAAGCCAACCTGCAACAAGCGCTGATCAAAGACAAGCGTCTGGAAAACCTCTACGTACTGGCCGCCAGTCAGACCCGCGACAAAGACGCGCTGACTGTCGAAGGCGTGGAAAAAGTCCTGATGGAGCTCAAGGAACAATTCGAGTTCGTCGTCTGCGACTCCCCGGCCGGCATCGAAAAAGGTGCGCACCTGGCCATGTACTTCGCTGATGAAGCGATCGTCGTGACCAACCCGGAAGTGTCCTCGGTACGAGATTCGGACCGCATGCTCGGCCTGCTGGCGAGCAAATCGCGTCGCGCCGAACGTGGCGAAGACCCGATCAAGGAACACCTGCTGATCACTCGCTACCATCCAGAGCGTGTTGAAAAGGGCGAAATGCTCGGCGTTGAAGACGTCAAGGAAATCCTCTCGGTCACCCTGCTCGGCGTGATCCCGGAATCGCAGGCGGTGCTCAAGGCATCCAACCAGGGCGTGCCGGTGATTCTCGACGACCAGAGCGATGCCGGTCAGGCTTACAGCGATACCGTCGACCGTTTGCTGGGCAAAGAAAAAGCCCACCGTTTCCTCGATGTCGAGAAGAAGGGATTCTTCGAGCGCCTGTTTGGAGGTAGGTAATGAACCTTTTTGACTTCTTTCGTGCCAACAAAAAGCCAAGTACCGCCTCGGTAGCGAAAGAGCGTCTACAGATCATCGTGGCGCATGAGCGCGGCCAGCGCAGCACGCCGGATTACCTGCCAGCCTTGCAGAAGGAACTGGTCGACGTGATCCGCAAGTACGTCAACATCGGCAACGACGACGTACATGTTGCACTGGAAAGCCAGGGCAGTTGCTCGATTCTGGAACTCAACATCACCCTGCCCGATCGCTGAGTCGATCCGGCAGGAACGACGGCGGTTCAGGGCCATCCCCATGCGGGAATGGCCTTGAACCGCCGTTGGCATTTGTTACGAGGCTGTTTTAATGCCGCTGTCCAACATCCACATCATCCATCAGGACGCTGCCGTACTGGTGGTGAACAAGCCGACGCTGCTGCTCTCGGTGCCCGGTCGCGCCGACGACAACAAGGACTGCCTGATTACCCGTTTGCAGGAAAACGGCTACCCGGAAGCGCGCATCGTCCATCGTCTGGACTGGGAAACCTCCGGCATCATTCTGCTGGCCCGCGACGCCGACACGCATCGCGAACTGTCGCGGCAGTTTCACGACCGCGAAACCGAAAAGGCCTACACCGCGTTGGCCTGGGGTCAGCCGGAACTGGACAGCGGCAGCATCGATTTACCGCTGCGTTACGACCCGCCGACCAAACCGCGCCACGTCGTCGACCACGAATTCGGCAAACACGCGCTGACCTTCTGGCGTGTGCTGGAGCGTTGCGGTGATTGGTGTCGCGTCGAGCTGACGCCGATTACCGGTCGTTCGCACCAGCTGCGCGTGCACATGCTGTCGATCGGGCATCCGCTGCTCGGCGACGGGCTCTACGCCCACGAACAGGCGCTGGCGGCATGGCCACGCCTGTGCCTGCACGCGAGCATGCTCAGCTTCACCCACCCGCAAACCGGCGAACGCCTGCGCTTCGAGTGCCCTGCACCGTTCTGACAGACAACACTGCCCCCCTGTGGGAGCGAGCTTGCTCGCGAAAGCGGTATCACATTCAGCATTGATGTTGACTGATCAATCGCTTTCGCGAGCAAGCTCGCTCCCACAGGGGATCCGGTGCAGATTCAATTCCCCGGTCAATGCGTTAAACTCCCGCCCATTGCTGTCTGGAGTTTCTTATGCGCGAAGAGTTGAACCAAGGCCTGATCGACTTCCTCAAGGCCTCCCCTACCCCGTTCCACGCCACTGCCAGTCTGGTGCAGCGTCTGGAGGCCGCCGGTTTCGTGCGCCTCGACGAGCGCGAGCCATGGACCACCGAGCCAAACGGCCGTTATTACGTCACCCGTAACGACTCCTCGATCGTCGCGATCAAAATGGGCCGCACCTCGCCGCTGCATGGCGGTATCCGCCTGGTCGGTGCGCACACCGACAGCCCGTGCCTGCGGGTCAAGCCGCAACCGGAACTGCAGCGTCAGGGTTTCTGGCAACTGGGCGTTGAAGTCTACGGCGGCGCGCTGCTGGCACCGTGGTTCGACCGCGATCTGTCGCTGGCCGGCCGCGTAACCTTCCGCCGCGACGGCAAGGTCGAAAGCCAGTTGATCGACTTCAAGGCACCGATCGCGATCATTCCCAACCTGGCCATTCACCTCAACCGTGAAGCCAATCAGGGCTGGGCGATCAACGCGCAGACCGAACTGCCGCCGATCCTCGCGCAATTCGCCGGTGACGAACGCGTTGATTTCCGCGCCGTGCTCACCGATCAACTGGCTCGCGAACATGGCTTGAACGCCGACGTGGTGCTCGACTACGAGCTGAGCTTCTACGACACGCAAAGCGCTGCTGTTATTGGCCTGAACGGCGACTTCATTGCCGGCGCGCGCCTCGACAACCTGCTGTCGTGCTACGCCGGCCTGCAAGCCTTGCTCACCGCCGAAACCGACGAAACCTGCGTGCTGGTGTGCAACGACCACGAAGAAGTCGGTTCCTGCTCGGCCTGCGGCGCCGATGGCCCGATGCTCGAACAAACCCTGCGCCGCCTGCTGCCGGAAGGTGACGAGTTCGTCCGCACCATCCAGAAATCCCTGCTGGTCTCGGCCGACAACGCCCACGGCGTGCACCCCAACTACGCAGAAAAGCACGACGCCAATCACGGCCCGAAACTCAACGCCGGCCCGGTGATCAAGGTCAACAGCAACCAGCGCTACGCCACCAACAGCGAAACCGCCGGCTTCTTCCGCCATCTGTGCATGGCCGAAGAAGTGCCGGTGCAAAGCTTTGTGGTGCGCAGCGACATGGGTTGCGGCTCGACCATCGGCCCGATCACCGCCAGCCATCTCGGCGTGCGCACCGTCGATATCGGCCTGCCGACCTTCGCCATGCATTCGATCCGTGAACTGTGCGGCAGCCACGACCTGGCGCATCTGGTCAAAGTGCTGAGCGCGTTTTACGCCTGCCGCGAGTTGCCGTAACAACGCGGGACCACCTGGTCCCTGTAGGAGCTGCCGAAGGCTGCGATCTTTTGATGTTGTTTTGAAGATCAAAAGATCGCAGCCTTCGGCAGCTCCTACACACAAAGCCGCCTAGACTTACATCATTCATTTCGACAAGGCAGTCTCCATGATCTCGATGTCTTCATTCCACGCCATGCTCGTGCCGATCCTTACCGGGATGATCCTGCTGGCCATCGGCTTCAACTTCCGTGACAAGAACGCTGGCGTCTTCGCCATGTGGATCGGCATGCTGATGATCCTCGCCACCGTGATCTACAAGATCCTCGCCAAACTCAACGAATAAATCCGCGCCCGGCTCGCATTGCTTTGGTGGGCCTCGTACACTCCAGCGAATCCGCCCCTTGCGAGGTTGACCGCCTAGTGTTCGCTCGTCTTTTTGCTTTGCCCAGTCTGTTCCTCGTCTGCCTGATGACGCTGCTGCCGCTGGCGCCCGCCCACGCGGTCGGGTTGCCCGGGCTGCTCAACACCAACAAAGCCCAGCCCGAAGCCCAGGAACCGCTCGGCCAGTCCCTCGACGAAGTCATCAAGTCGCTGGAAAACGACAAGCAACGCGCCCAACTGCTGACCGATCTGAAGAAGCTGCGCGACGCCACCAAAAAAGCCCAGGCCAACCCCGAAGAAGGCGTGCTCGGCCTGATCGGCGGCACCCTCGCCAACTTCGAAAAACAATTCACCGGCGCCGACAGCCCGCTCAATCGCTGGGGCAACGAGTTCGACCTGGCCAAGGACGAACTGAGCGCGATGATGTTGCCCGCCAATGAGTGGCTGCCGATCATCTTTGGCTTCGCCGTGATCCTGATGGTCTGGAGCCTGCTCGCCGCCGCGCTGATCTGGCTCGGGCATCGGGTGCGCATGCGCTTCGGCCTCACCGAAGAACTGCCGCAACACCCCAGGGCCCTCGACATGCTGCGTTTTGCGCTGCGCAAGCTCGGGCCGTGGCTGATCGCATTGGTGATGACCGTCTACATGAGCTACGCGCTGCCGTCGTCATTGGGCAAAAGCCTGGCGATGGTGCTGGCTTATGCGCTGGTGGTCGGCACCTGCTTCTCGGCGATCTGCGTGATCGCGTTTTCCCTGCTCGACGGCCCGCACCGCCATCGCGCGTTGTACATATTGCGTCATCAGGCGTTTCGGCCGTTGTGGCTGATCGGCAGCTTCGCCGCGTTCGGTGAAGCGCTGAATGATCCACGCCTGATCGAAAGTCTGGGCGTGCACCTGGCGCACACCGCCGCGACCGTCGCCAATGTGCTCGCGGCAATCTCGACCGGCCTGTTCATCCTGCGTTTCCGCCGGCCGATCGCGCACCTGATCCGCAACCAGCCGCTGTCGCGACGCCTGACCCGCCGCGCCCTCAGCGACACCATCGAAATTCTCGGGACCTTCTGGTACGTGCCGGCGCTGGTGCTGGTCGGCATCTCGCTGTTCGCCACCTTCGTTTCCGCTGGCGACACCAGCACCGCACTGCGCCAGTCGCTGATCTGCACCGTGCTGCTGGTGATGTGCATGGTGATCAACGGCCTCGTCCGCCGCCATTCCCTGAAACCGCAACGCGGGCCGAAACGCCATGCGCTCTATTCCGAACGTCTGAAAAGCTTCTTCTATACCCTCGCGCACCTGGTGGTCTGGCTGGTCTTTATCGAACTCGGCCTGCGCGTGTGGGGCCAGTCGCTGATCGGTTTCGCCGAGGGCGAAGGGCATGACGTCAGCGTCAAACTGTTCAGCCTGATCGGCACACTGATTTTCTCCTGGCTGATCTGGATCCTCGCCGACACCGCCGTGCACCACGCCCTCACCCGCTCGCGCAAAGGCCTGGCGAATGCCCGTGCGCAAACGATGATGCCGCTGATCCGCAACGTGCTGTTCGTGGCGATTTTCATCATCGCGCTGATCGTCGCCCTGGCGAACATGGGCATGAACGTCACGCCACTGCTGGCCGGTGCCGGTGTGATCGGTCTGGCCATCGGTTTCGGTGCACAGTCGCTGGTTGCGGACTTGATCACCGGCCTGTTCATCATCATCGAAGACTCACTGGCCATCGATGACTACGTGGACGTCGGCGGCCACCTCGGCACCGTCGAAGGCCTGACCATCCGCACGGTGCGCCTGCGCGACATCGACGGCATCGTCCACACCATCCCGTTCAGCGAAATCAAAAGCATCAAGAACTACTCCCGCGAATTCGGCTACGCGATCTTCCGCGTCGCGGTGCCGTACAACATGGAAATCGACGACGCGATCAAACTGATGCGCGAAGTCGGGCAGAAGATGCGCACCGATCCGCTGCAGCGACGCAACATCTGGTCGCCGCTGGAGATTCAGGGTGTCGAGAGTTTCGAATCCGGCAGCGCGATTCTGCGCGCGCGGTTCAAGACTGCGCCGATCAAACAGTGGGAAGTTTCGCGGGCCTTCAACCTGTCGCTCAAACGGCATCTCGACGAAGCCGGACTGGATCTGGCAACGCCGAGAATGAGTGTGCAGGTGATCACACCGGGTGCGGAGTATAAGAAGGAGAACTGAACCCGAATGTGCCCCCCTATTGGCAGGCAGTGCCAATAGGGGGGTATTTTTATTGATCTTTGAAACCGGGTTTACCGTTAGCGGAGCGCCATTTTTTCACCTCCAAGACAACATTTTCAGGCCCATCCTTGCCTTCCTCTGGGTAGTAAATCAAATCGTGACCAGAAGGATGTTCAACTAGCCTGGAGAACTCAAGAATGGCAGTAATTTGCTGTTTCTCTGTAGCAAACCCGGAATTATATATTTTCTTGACAAACTCAAGAAAATCTTCCTCTCTCATATCCTGTATCGATTTCATTTCAAAGCCCTTTATGAATTTCAACATGTGCCTTCGGGGTAACGATATTTATGTTGTCAGCATTATATAAATCCCCTCCCTCTGCCAAGCCGACCTTGTGATGTAGTTCGTATTTCACTCTTGCCCCTGCTGTATCGCCAAATCTAACTATCGGGGCTTTGCCCTTTTTCATTTCGTTCAAACTTGTCGCATTAAACAAATCAGCCAACTTTCCATCATTGAAAACAGTCTTCCAGAACGTCTCTCTAAAAACCCTGAAACTCTTGAACTCTTTCCCCCTCAACTGATCGGCAATCTGCGAAGGAATCGCCGCGCCCTCGCCTTGCGCAGCCGCCTCCAGCCATCTACTCGGTACCGGCTCTCCATAGCCGCTGGCAACCCCCGGATCATTCCGGCGATCCCGGAACATGACGTACTGCGGTGGCAGTCCCGATTCCGGCGGGAAAACCAGAATGAAGTCGTCGAAGTGAATGTTGCCCGGGACAGGATAGGTATCGATCCGTCCTTCAATCGGGACGAGATTGCCGCCGAAGTATCGCGGTGGAGCTGATTCTTCGACGGGCAACTGCGTTGAACTGTCAGTCGGCGTTACTGAAGGCGTCCAGACCACGGTTGTTGGCGGAAGGTCAGTAAGCGTGGTGCCGTAGGTGTTTTCCCCGGGGTTATAACCGGCTGCAATCACCCGTACGCCGGAAGGGAGTCTTTTACCGCCGACCGGAACAACCAGCAGTTCCACCAGATTGCTTGTCAATGGCCGGGGACTTAAACGTACGGGTAAATCCAGCAACGCCCTTTCGCTTGCCAGCCTGTGCAGATCCGGTAAAGGCCCGGGTAGCAAGTCCGACAACGGATGGCTGAGCACGAAGCGCTCGGGCAACTCACCATTGCCCAGCGTCGGTGAGTAGATGAACGCACTCACACCCACCATCAGACCCGACGCCGTGCCTGCAGCGAGACCCGACAGGCCGGCAACCGCCGAGCGAATGACGGCAGCTAATCCAGCCATCAGATTGTCGGCAATGGCCACTGCGCCACTGGATGTCGCAAAAACCAACTGGGCGTTGGCGACATTGCCCTGAAGGCGCAAGGGAACGCCATGACCCAGACCTGGGCGCTGGTCTTCAATCGAGCGATTGGCCTGTTCGGCATCCTCCAGTCGGCGCTTTTCCTCTGCGAGCCGGCGTGCTTCAGCTTCTGCCTCAAGCGTTGCCCGCTCCTCGGCGAGCTTTCGCTCCCGGGCTTGCGCCGCCAAACGGGCTTGCTCTTCCGCCAGTCGCTTGATTTCATTGGCGGCGGCAATACGCGCTAACTCTTCCGCCATACGGCGCGCTTGATCCTGCGCAGCACGGGCCTGTTCCTCAGCAACCTGCCGAGCATGTTCCGCCGCCAATCGCGCCTGCTCTTGGGCAATCCGCTCAGCCTCTTGCGCTTGTACGACGGCAACAACTTCCCTGAGTCTTGCGGACTGGGTGTTCAGCAACCCGATGCCTTCAACCAGCAACTTGGCGTTAAACAGCGCACTGTAGGCTTGCAACACAGTGACGCCGGAGTTTCGCCGATTCACCTGTGGCAAGCGGCCGCTATTATAAAACCGTTCAACTTGCGCCTGACCGAATTGCTGGATGGCAACATCCTGTGTCGACAACAAAGCCGTGTACTTGCGGACGATCAGCGAATCTCTAAAGCGCAACTCTCTCGCCAAGGCCTCCAGCGGAGGGAGTGGAATTGAATCGCCTCCGTTTCTGACGTGCACAAGTTCAACTTCAAGTACTTGTGCCAGGTTTCCGGAAACCGACTTGTAAGCATTTTCCAAATCCAGAATTTCACCCAGCGGGGCGAAATCAACATTTCGCCCCGAACCATCCCCCTGCCCTAAATAATGTAAATATTCATCTTGTTTATCCGGACGCACAACAATCGGCGGGAGCGTTATTCCATTACGCTGCATTTATAAATCCTCCATGGACAATAGTTTTCGTCGCGCTGGCCGGCCACCCTCAAACAGCCAATAACGTGACCGGCATCTGGAGAAATTTATGGAAATAAATGTTGTGCGGTGCGGTACATAGTTATCGCCCGCGTTTTATCTGTCACGCCGGACGAAACTGATAAAGCGGTAGGACGTTTCTCTACTACTCTTTTTCTTCAGCAACTTTGGAAGGTAGCGCAGCGCTTCAATCACCCAAGAGCACTTACCTGCTGGGCGTTTGTCACAGACAGGGAAGCCAAGAACAATAAACAAGGAGAAACCCGATGCAGCTGACACGCATTGCCCAAGCCGTTTTCATTACCCTGCTCGCTGGTCACGCCGGTGCTGCCACGCTGGACAGCACCCGCAGCACAATCGCCGAACAGGCGCAAAAGCTTGAGCCCGAACTGCTGGAAACCCGCCGCGACATCCACGCCCACCCGGAACTCGGCAACACCGAAAAACGCACCGCCGAGCTGGTCGCCAAACAACTCAAAGCCATGGGCCTGGACGTCAAAACCGGCGTCGCCCGTACCGGCGTGGTTGCCGTCCTCAAAGGCGCCCTGCCCGGCCCGACCGTGGCCCTGCGCGCCGACATGGACGCACTGCCGGTCAAGGAAGTCTCCGACCTGCCCTTCGCCTCAAAAGCCAAAGGCACTTATCTCGACAAAGAAGTCGACGTCATGCACGCCTGCGGCCACGACGCCCACACCGCGATCCTGCTCAGCACGGCGAAAATTCTCACGGGCATGCGCGACACCTTGCCCGGCACCGTGGTGTTCTACTTCCAGCCCGCCGAAGAAGGCCCAAGCGACTTCATCCCCGACGGCAAAAACACCTGGGGCGCAAAAATGATGGTCGAGGAAGGCGTGATGAAATCACCCAAACCCGACGCCGTGTTCGGCCTGCACGTCTGGGCCGGCGTCCCCGCCGGCCAAATCGCCTACCGCCCAGGCGCCACCCTCGCCAGCTCCGACGACCTGCGCATCAAAATCCTCGGCAAACAAACCCATGCCGGCCGCCCGTGGGACGGCATCGACCCGATCACCGTCGGCGCACAAACCATCGTCGGCCTGCAAACCGTGGTCAGCCGCCGCACCGACATCTCGTCTTATCCATCAGTGGTCAGCATCGGCACCATCAACGGCGGCACGCGCTACAACATCATTCCTGAATCGGTCGACATGACCGGCACGATCCGCTCCTATGACTACGGCATCCGCCAGAAACTGCATGCCGACGTCCGCCAGACCGTGGAAAAAATCGCCGAAAGTGGCGGTGCAAAAGCCGACGTGACCATCATCGAAAAATACGACCCGACGATTAACAACCCAGCGCTCACCGAAAAAATGCTGCCGACCTTGAAGTGGGCGGCCAAGGATGATGTGGTGAATGCACCGCTGGTGGGCGGCGCGGAAGACTTTTCGTTCTATGCCAAGGAAGTGCCGGGGTTGTTTGTGTTTCTCGGCGTGACGCCGCGGGATCAGGACATGAGCAAGGCTGCGCCGAATCACAATCCGGGGTTCTTTGTGGATGAGTCGGCGCTGGTGGTCGGGGTGAGGACAATGGCGTCGTTGGCGACGGATTATTTGTACGCCAATGCCGGGGCGGGCAAGTAGGGTTGAGGTGACTGTGGAAGCGCTTTCGCGAGCAGGCTCGCTAGCACATTTGGACCGTGTGCAGCCTGTCAGAAACAGGTCGGCTGTCAGGCCGCCATCGCTGGCAAGCCAGCTCCCACAGGGATTGAATTCACCGTTAGATATTCGTATCGCTTCTGCTTTTCACCACTCAACACAATGAGCGCAAGCTCGAGTACCGCTCTTGATCTTGATCCACGGGCGACGTCGGAAGGCTGAGTGGAGGGATTGATCCGGGGGTGGGAGCGCAGCGACCGTTTGGCGCAGCCAAACACAGCGAGAGGAGGTGCAGCGAAGCAAACCGTAGGCGCTGCGCCCGGACCGATCCCGCAGCGAAGGAACCCCGAGCCCCAGCGAGCGGGCCGCACGCAGGAGCAAAGCCTTTTCGGTTACCTTTTCGGCGTTTGGAAAAGGTGACTCGCCGTAAGGGCGAAACCCTAAGCCGCCGTTACCGCAGCAACGGATATACCCCCAAAACGCTCAAACCACATCAACCCCAACGTGAATCGCATCATGCCGCCAAAACTCCAGATCACAATCAATCAACCGCCCATGCTGATCATAATTAACCCGCGCAATCCGCAACCCCGGGCTCCCCACCGACACCCGCAAAGCCGCCGCCGCATCCACCGACAGTGACGTCGGCACAATCTCGAAGCGCACCCGCCCATAGTGCAAATCGTAATGCCGCGCATACAACTCGGTAATCGACTGATTCAAATCAAACTCAAGAATCCCGGGAAAAAACTGCGGATTCAGATAGTGCTCCACATACAACACCAACCGCCCATCAATGCGCCGCGCCCGGCAAATCTGAATCACGCTCGACAACGCCGGCAACTGCAACCACGCACACACCGCCGCCGACGCCGGCTGCAACCGCGCCGAAATCACCTCGGTCGACGGCACCCGCCCTTGCGCACTGACCATCGCGTGAAAGTGACTGCGCTGCATCAGGTTATAGGCCAGACGCGGCGGCGACACGAACCAGCCACGCCGTTCCTCGCGATAGATCTGACCCTGCGCCTCCAGTTGCAGCAATGCCTCTCGCACAGTAATCCGCGTGGTGCCAAACAACTCACTGAGCTTGCGCTCGGCCGGCAACTTGCTGCCCGCCGCCAGCAAGCCGTGATCGAGTTGCTCCTGCAACACCTGGCCAATGGCTGTCACCGCTTTTGTTGCCTCATCGCGCATCAACGTTACCTATCTGGACTAGACCAGCACTGTTTCGGGGCAAAACCGCACGGCGTTCGAGCCGTTTGCTGATGTTGCAAGCCTAGGCAGTGCAGATGACCGAGAGATGACAAAACTACCGAACGGTCGTCCTCATGACTTGCAATACATCGGCCAATTCCTTGCCCTGCGGGGCTTTGGCCATGGTCTACGCTTACTTGGCAGCCGCCGATAGCGGGCAAATAAAAGGCCTGCCGCAAGGCCGCCGACATCAAAGTGTCATCCAGCCCCCTTAAATTGGCTCAGGTATTGCTGACCTAGACCAACAACCACCGCAATCGCAGCGTTGAACACGACCAAGGAGCTTCGGAATGAAACAGCTTTTCCTGGCAACACTGTTAGGCTCGACCATTGCAATGTGCACCTCGGCCATGGCCGCCGGCACCGATCTGAAAACCCTCGAAGCCGCTGCGAAAGCGGAAGGCGCCGTCAACAGCGTCGGCATGCCCGATGACTGGGCCAACTGGAAAGGCACCTGGGAAGACCTGGCCAAGACCTACGGCCTGAAGCACATCGACACCGACATGAGCTCGGCCCAGGAAATCGCCAAGTTCGCCGCCGAAAAAGACAACGCCACCGCCGACATTGGCGACGTCGGTGCCGCCTTCGGCCCGATCGCGGTCAAGCAAGGCGTGGTGCAACCGTACAAGCCAAGCACCTGGGACCAGGTCCCGGACTGGGCCAAGGACAAGGACGGCAACTGGGCACTGGCCTACACCGGCACCATCGCCTTCATCGTCAACAAGAAGCTGCTGCACGGCTCCGAAGTACCGACCAAATGGGCTGACCTCAAGGGCGGCAAATACAAGGTCTCCATCGGTGACGTGAGCACCGCCGCCCAAGCTGCCAACGGTGTTCTGGCTGCCGCACTGGCCAACGGTGGCGATGAGAAAAACATCAAGCCTGCCCTGCTGCTGTTCGCCGACATCGCCAAACAAGGTCGCCTGTCGATGGCCAACCCGACCATCGCCACCATGGAAAAAGGCGAGATCGAAGTGGGTGTGGTCTGGGACTTCAACGGTCTGAGCTACAAGGCCAAGATGGCCAACCCGGATGACTACGTAGTGCTGATCCCGTCCGACGGTTCGGTAATTTCCGGCTACACCACGATCATCAACAAATACGCAAAAAACCCTAACGCCGCCAAGCTGACCCGCGAATACATCTTCAGCGACGCCGGCCAGACCAACCTCGCTCGCGGCAATGCACGTCCAATCCGCGCCGAGCACCTGCAACTGCCGGAAGACGTGAAGGCCAAACTGCTGCCGAACGAGCAGTACAAAAAGGTCACTCCGATCAAAGACGCCGATGCGTGGGAAAAAACTTCCAAAGCGCTGCCGCAGGCGTGGAACGAAGAAGTCATCGTCGAGATGAAGTAATCCTTCATCTGTAGGAGCTGCCGCAGGCTGCGATCTTTTGATCTTGCCCTTTAAGAGCAACATCAAAAG
>NZ_JBAQKH010000021.1:0-26857 GCF_049300855.1 Pseudomonas sp.
GCTTTATTTCTTTTGTCAGCGCGCCTATCTCTGCTGGCATGAGGCCTGGCTGTGATGCCAAATCAATCAAATCATCAAACTTCATTTTCGGTCGATAGTCACTGATATCCAATAATCGACCTTCGCGATATCCCAGCTCGAAAGCAGCGATATTTCTCGGGTCTTTTGCATACTCAATATTATGGTGAAAGTTAACGTAGACACGGGCATTGGCCTCACGGCCCAAAATGCCTCCCCAACTGACGCCTTGCGGAGTGAAGTCTCTCGGTGGGCCATAAAGCTGACGGGTATTAAGGTTGTACTGATACCAACTGTCATTTTTCAGCACACCGACGCCGTCGATAGCCTGGTCGCCCACTTTGAAAGTCCCTATCAGGGCAGGGCCATGCTGTTCAGCCACCGTTTGCAAAAACTTGAAGCCGTCCGGCGTGCCGCGCAATTTGTCGAGCTGTCGCACGGCCTGGGCACCTGCAAAGCTGATGCCTTTGTTTAACAGTTTCCTTCCTGCGACCGCCAGAGCGGGCAAGCCGCTCAGCGGGTTGAGTTCGCCGATGATGAGCATTCCGACTATTTTCGCCGCGCGGAGTGCTTTGCTGATTGCCGAAGCCGTGCTGGTTGCCACTTTTGCCAGCTTGGTTGCGGCGCCTGCGCCGGCGGTGACGAAGCCCAATACGTCGAGGAACAGATCAATGGCCCCGTCTAAATATTTACCTTCTGCGAAATGGCTAATGGCTGATTTGAAAGGAATCAGATTGAGCAAAAATTCCACGCGGGATTTCAGTGTCGCCAGTTGTTTGTCATAGGTTGTCTGGCCTTCAGCTTCGTTGAAAATATCTTCACTGTCGTAATCAAGATGCTCGACGAAGGCGTTGGCAAGTGTGTGGGTCCTGACGCTGGAGTAGCTGGTGGGAACGGACACAGTCGTGGCCGAGGGGTTTGTTTGCTTCAGTCGCGCAGCGATCGTTTTATCCGCAAGGTAGAAAGGCGTCGTGGCATAAACAATGCTCGGGGCCTGCGGGTTGACGTGTTCCGTTTCTGTGGCAGGGTCAGAATCCAATTGGGTGATCGAGCCCGCCGCCAGATCAATGGAATACACCGACACTTTTTTATCGATGCCCCGCTCGACTCTCAGTCTCAGTACGCGGCTGGTGAAAATTTCATTTCTGCCCCAAAAACCCGTACTTAATCTGAAGGTCTTTCTCTGATAGAAATCGATCTTGCCGTGTTCGAGGTTTTCCCGGTCTTCCAGCGGCAAGCCCGATATCAGATGTTGCACCTTCAATCGGGCGCCTTCCTTGAGGTTGTTCAACGTCGTTTCAAACTGCCCCTTGAAAGTCCTGCGCACGTGCAGGTTAAGTTCATTGACCTCGTGGATACGATTTTTCATGAGTGGATCGGTGGTTTTCCACTTGTACGATCCATCCATCATTGCGACGTCCAGCAGCGTGTGCTTGCCGACCGGCCCCAACGTGGCGCTGGGCAGCGGGATGACAAGGGTTAACAGATCCACCTCGGCCGCACGGTCCCATTCGAGGACATGACTTTCGATCGGAAAGTGTTCGCCAAACTGTTTCTTGAGCCCGGCCCGGGCAATTTCCAGGCGACTCGGGAACTCACTGCTCAACAGGATGGAAGTATTGAGCCGGGCGGTCAGTTCATCATTGAAATGTGTTTTCAGTGACTCAAGCAGTTCTTCGGTGTAGTTCTCATCATTTCTCCTGGCCACCCAACCCTGGACAACGCCCCAATCGATCAGCGTGATCGTCTGGGCATGCCGGGTAACCGCCGGATCGACAAGCGCAGCACTTTCAGCGCAAATCATGACTTGAGCAAAGTTCAGATTGGCGACCTTCCCCGGCGATTGAGCTTCGATCGTCAATGCCGCAACAGCCAGGTTAAACCATGCCAGTCCGCCATAGTTAACAGCGACCGGGAGGTCTTTGATCAGGTACAGAGGGGCGTTCCTGGCCAGCAACAAGTACGCGCCGAGACGGGCCATTTCAGGGGTACTGAACAGTTCTGTGATCAAGTGTTCTCTGAGTTTATTGAACACCGCCGACAGCGGCCGCCCCCAATGTTGCTTATCGGCAAGATCGAAACCTGCGACCCAGTTGCGACGAGGGTTTTCAATCGACAATGGATCAAGGCTCAATTGCAAAGCGGCCAAGGCGTATTCGTTGACGCTTACCTCAGTGGCGATACCGTTCAAGTGCGTCTGTACCGCCAGGCCCAATGCCTGACCGCGGGCAGTGGCGATAAGCGCCGGCAATGCCCTGGCGGGTTCCTGCAATATTTCACGGGTCAGCGGCTGGCCCAGGTTCAGGTGTTCCAACAACCCTTGGCCGGGCGTCCAGATATCTCCAAGACTGTCGACATATATCTTTACAGCGTTCAGCACTTCCTTTTGCTGAGCAACACTTAGCGGGATTGGCCAGGATAAAGCACCGCCAAAATCAGCCAATGCGTGGGGCAAAATTTTCTCGACTTCAAGCCTCTCGGTCTCAATGAAAACTGCGTCACTATCCGATACCGAAACAGCACCAGGCACGAAACTATTTGCTTCAGACATATCATCACCTTGATAAATAAACGAAGCAAAAGTAAACATCAGAAGTTGCCCAACAAAGAAACCCAAAAGCATTACCGACTGTATGTATTACCAAACAAAAGCATTACCTACTTACAACCATGAAACAGCAACTAACCTTTATAAATAAAAACTGTAAAAACATTGCCTGTTTTGTTTTCAGAAAAATCATTGAGCCAGAGCAAGGTTGCGCAGTGGCCAGCAAGCCCCTCGTCGCTTTCCTGATCCGCGCTCGCATCACAATTTTTTCACCAGCGCCAACCACCGTCTAAGCTTCAGACAAGTCCGATCAATCTGCGTGAATGGATCAATCGACTATGGGCGCTTTGTGGCAAACCGATTCGAGTAAAGCCGTGGTTCCGACTGAACGTGTGGATGAAGCGCCTGTCCCTGGAAAACCACGCCGCAACCGGCATGGCTGGAAGGCTTTCTGGTTGTTGCTGGTGATTATCGCGATCGTGGTGGGCCTGGCTGCGTCCAAGGAAATGCGCACCTCACGTTTTCAGTCGCGGGAACTCAGCCAGTACGCGGCGTCACTGACCTACACCCTCGAACCCGGCCCCAGCGAAGCGATTCGCTATCCCGGCAACGGACCGTTCGATCTGCGCCTGGGTTACAGCGCCCTCGATGAATTCCTGCCGCGCTTGCTCAAACGCAATTACGTGGTCACCGAGCAGACGCGCTTTTCCCCTGCCCTGCTCAGCTACACCGACAAAGGCCTGTTCGTGCCCTACTCGGAGAAGATCCAGGCCGGGCTGTCGATCACCGATTGCCGGGCTGCGCCGCTGTATAAATACAACTATCCGCAACAGCTGTACGCCGATTTCGCGGCCATCCCGCCGGTCGTGGTCAGCAGCCTGCTGTTCATCGAAAACCGTTTCCTGCTCGACCCGAAACAACCGCTGGCCAACCCGGCAGTAGACTGGCCGCGCTTCGGCATGGCGGCATGGTCGCAGGTGGCGAAGTTGCTGCACCTGCCCGGCCAGTCGGCGGGCGGCAGCACCCTGGCCACGCAACTGGAGAAGTACCGCCATTCCCCCGACGGCCTGACGGTGTCGGGCGCGGAGAAGATCCGCCAGATGATTTCCGCCAGCGTGCGCGCCTACCAACCCGGTGCGCAGACCCTCGGCGCCCGGCAGAACATCGTGCGCGATTACCTCAACAGCGTGCCGCTCTCGGCAGTGCCCGGGCATGGTGAAGTGCATGGCATGGCCGAAGGGTTGCGGGTCTGGTACGGCAGCGATTTCAATAAAGCCAACGAACAATTGAACAGCCCGGCGACCGACCCGAAAACCATGGCCGACAAGGGCCTGGCCCTGCGCGAGATGCTCTCGCTGATGATCGCCCAGCGCCGCCCTTCGCATTACCTGACCAAGGGCCGCGAAGAACTCGCCGACCTCACCGACAGTCACCTGCGCCTGCTCAAACAGAACAACGTGATCGACAGCGCGCTGGCCGACGCCGCCCTCGCCAGCAAGGTCAGTTACCGCGACTGGCAGACCCAGCCGACGATTCAGCCAATTGAAACCAACAAAGGCATCAGCGTCGCGCGCAGTCGCCTGGCGAGCATGCTCAACCGGCCGCTGTACGACCTCGACCGCCTCGACCTGTCCGCCACCAGCACCCTGCAAGGCGACCTGCAAACCCAGGCCACCGCTTACCTGAAAAAACTCGCAGACCCGGCCTACGCGGCCGAAATCGGCCTGCTCGGTGAACGCCTGCTGACGCCCACCAGCACCACGCAAGTGCGCTACAGCTTTACCTTGTTCGAACTGACCCCCGACGGTTCGCGCGTGCGCGTTCAGACCGACAGCACCGATCAGCCGTTCGACATCAACGAAGGCAGCAAACTGGAACTCGGCTCGACGGCGAAGATGCGTGTGCTGACCACCTACCTGCAGATCATTGCCGAATTGCACGACAAGTACGGCGCCATGAGCGTGCCGGAACTGAAGAAAGTCGAGGTGCCGGATCAGGATCGTCTGAGCCAGTGGGTCATCGATTACCTGATACAGAACAAGGACCACGATCTGTCGAAAATGCTCGGTGCCGCGCTCGACCGCAAATACTCGGCCAGCCCCGGCGAAGCGTTTTTCACCGGCGGCGGTTTGCATGTGTTCCATAACTTTCGCAATGAAGACAACGGCCGCATGCCGACCCTGCGTGACGCCTTGCGTGAGTCGATCAACCTGCCGTTCATTCGCCTGATGCGTGATCTGGTGCGCTACACCACCTACTCCGGGCCCAACAACAGTGCCGAATTGCTCAAGGATGATCGCGACCCGCGGCGTCAGGAATACCTGGCCAACTTCGCCGACCGCGAAGGCACTTCGTTCCAGCTCAAGTTCTGGAAGAAGTACAAAAACAAAGACACTCAGGCACGGCTCGAGACCTTCCTCGACAGCATGCGCCCGACGCCGATCCGCATGGCCGCCGTGCATCGCTACCTGCTGCCCGATGCCAGTCAGGAAGACTTCAACAGCTTTGTGCGCTCGCACCTCAAGGGCGCCAAGCTCACCGAAAAACTCACTGACGATCGCCTGATCCGCCTCTACGACGCCTACGGTCCGGGCAGTTATGACCTGCCCGATCAAGGCTTCATCGCCAAGGTCCACCCGCTGGACCTGTGGATGATGGGCTACTTGCTGCATCACCCGGACGCGACCTTCAGCGAGATCGTCAAGGCCAGCCATTTCGAGCGTCAGGAAGTCTACAGCTGGCTGTTCAAGAGCAAACACAAGGGCGCTCGCGACAGCCGCATCCGCACCATGCTCGAGATCGAAGCGTTCCTCGATATCCATCAACGCTGGCAGAAAGTCGGTTACCCGTTCGACCATCTGGTGCCGTCGCTGGCGACCGCCATCGGCAGTTCCGGTGACCGTCCGGCGGCGCTCGCCGAGTTGATCGGCACCATCCTCAACGACGGCGTGCGCATGCCGACGTTGCGCATCGACAGCCTGCACTTCGCCGCCGGCACGCCCTACGAAACGCAACTGGTCAATGACCCGCACGTGGGCAAGCGAGTGATGCCATCGGAGGTCGCCACGGCCATGCGCGAAGCGCTCTCGCAAGTGGTCGATGCGGGCACGGCAAAACGTGTTTCCGGCAGTTTCAAACTGGCTGATGGCAGCCCACTGGCCATGGGTGGCAAAACGGGTACCGGTGACAACCGCATCGAGGCCATCGGATCGGGCGGCAGGATCCTCAGTTCGAAGTCGATCAACCGCACCGCGACCTTCGTTTTCTACATCGGCGATCACCATTTCGGCACCCTCACCGCGTTCGTTCCGGGGCGCTCGGCGGAGAACTTCAAATTCACTTCAGCCCTGCCGGTGCAGGTGCTCAAGGGCATGGCACCGATCCTCACGCCCTACCTGCAACCGGGCAGCGACTCGCAATGCACGCCCACGCAAACCGCGAAGGTGGCGGTGGCTGCTCAGCCGGCAAACCTGCCGCGCTGACATCGACGCTGGCGCGCAAGCCGTTCACGGCTTGGCGCGTGGTGGGTGGTAGATAGCTGTTTTTCAGATTCGAATATTCGACGGATTGGCGCCAATAAGCGCCGTTTCGTCCCATATGTTTAGTCTTTTGTTTTGAGCGCCGACCGCTAGGCTGATCATCCCGAACACGCACTCAAGGATGATTGCCATGTCTGCTTCCTCTGCGCCCAACCCGGATTATCCCAAGGGTCGGCACTACGATTTCATCAAACTTGCCGTCGACCCGACGTTCACCTCCGCCAGCCTCAAACGAGCGCAGGCACTCGCGGCGACACCGCTGAAAATCGACCCGTGGTACCGCATGGCGACCGCCCGCCAGCACGAAAAACTGCAAGCCGCCAACCTCAAGGCCTGGGCCTCGCAAGGCAAGATTGACCAGTTGCTGAGCGCGGCCGCCGACGTCGAAACGTTCGCCGCCGCGCTGCTCCAGGCAAAGCTGAAAGAGCGCTTCGGCGTCGAGCACGACGTCAAGACCACGTACCTGCGCTTGTACCTGCCCAAAGCCCTGCCCTGGTATGCAATCGACGTCACCGGCGGCAGCAGCACGCGCACCGTGTCTTTGTTGCACGCGGCCCTGCACAACTTTGCCCGCAACGAGCGCGTGGATGACGACTCGCAGTACATCACAGAGCCCGACAAGGAAGACGGACGCTTCGAGGTCATCAAGCTCAAGGACAAAATGCCGATCAGCCAGTTTCAGGCGCTGTGCCGCGAACTGGACATTGGTGCGCAATACCAGCGGCACCTCGCCAGTTACCTGCTGCCCGATGAGCCGGTGGCCAAATCGTTGCTGGAATATGAGGTGACCCAAAGCCAGAAAGATGCATTGGACCTCGCCGCTGAACTGGCGCTGATCAGTGGCGATGTTCAATACGACGCCTACAAACTGGTGAAAGACCTCGTCGCCGGCCAGACGCCCCTGCTGCTCAACCAGCGCCGGGAGATGCGCTGCTGCGAACTGTCGATGCTGGAGAAGCGCTTGACCGGCATCCTCCTGTTGATCCCGGTGAAACTGGACAGCCGCGGTATTCGGCGGGTGATCGTGTATGTCCCGCACGACCCCGATCATCCGCTCAAGGAGTACCCGTCGCCCGCCGCTTTCATGAACGAACTGGCCCGGCAATTGCGCGAAGACCGGGTCAGTGCGTCATCGAAACAAAGCTATCGGCAGTTCTTCGCACAGTTCATCGACCAGCAAGAACTCGGGCACTTTTTCGCCGAACTCGAACAGCGCCTGTTCACCGTCACATGGCATGCAAAAACCGACCGCACCGATCAACGTCCGACATGGCGCAAAGAACCGGTCTTGCCGGCGAACCTGCAGTTCAGCCAGATCCCGCTGGGGCCTGACGTGTGGAAACATGTCTACCAAAGCAAGCTCGACAAGATCCTCAACGACGCGCGGCAGATTGCCGTGTCCACCGCTGACACCGACTCCCGGGCGCGCTGGGCCTGGTGGGACAATTTCAAGAAAATCGTCGCGGACATTTTCAATGTCGCGCTGTTGATCGCCACCCCGTTCGTGCCCGGGCTGGGCGAACTGATGATGGCCTACACCGCGTATCAACTGACCAGCGACGTCATCGAAGGCGTGGTCGATCTGGCCGAAGGCCTGGCCAGTGAAGCGGCCGAGCATGTCATCAGCGTGGTCACGGACGTTATCCAGCTGGTGACGTTTCAGGCCGGCACCGAGATCGGCGCGTTGTTACGACCGAAGCTCTCAGCTTTGGTCGACGGCATGAAAACGGTCACGCTGCCCGACGGCAAGGCCAGCCTCTGGCACCCCGACCTGAGCCCTTATGAGCAACAGAATCTGACCCTGGCGCCAGCCTCGAAACCAGACGACCACGGCCTGCATCAACAGGCCGAACAGACGGTGCTGCCACTGGAAGAAAAGCTCTATATCGTCGAAAAACCCGGCGACGCCACACTGTCCACCACGCACCGGATCAAGCACCCCAAACGGCCCAATGCCTATGCACCGAAGGTCGAACACAACGGCGACGGTGCCTGGGTGCACGAGGGCGAGAACCCGCGCGAGTGGGACAGCCCGACCTTGATGCGACGCCTGGGTCATCGGGTCGAGCGCTTTTCCGCCACCGAGCGCGAACAGATGCGCATCAGCAGCGGCACCGAAGACGATGCCCTGCGGCGCATGTACGCCGACCACGCCGAACCGCCGCCGCTGCTCAGCGATACCATCAAGCGCTACAGCGCTTACGACGAAGTACAGTCGGCCAGCGCCAGTATCCGCGCAGGACGGGCCATCGATCCGGCGTCGGTGTGGTTCGAGCCGATCCTGACGTCGCTGCCCGGATGGCCAGAAGAATGCGCGCTGAAGGTCTTCGCAGACGCTGACCTGAACGGGCCTTCACGCCAATACGGCAACCCCGCAGCCAGCGCCGCCAACACCTTGAGCATCAGCCTGCCCGAACTGACCGCCGGCGGTTTGCCGGAGCGTGTTCTGGCGTTTCTCGATGACCCTCGGATCGACGCCCTGCTCGGGCGCAGGCTGCCATCGCAGCAACGCGTGCAGGCTTTACGCACGCTGTTGGCGGACGCTGTCGACGGGCAACGGATCGAGCTGGTCGTGCGCATGTATCAGGCCGACGAGCGCTCGAACAAGGCCGACGTGCGCGTACTGCGCCAGGCTTTTGCGGAACTGCCGCTCAGCGTTGCGAAAAAAGTCCTGCACCAGGCCTCCCCGGCCGAGTTGCAAAGGATGACCGAGGAAAACCGCCTGCCACTGAAGGTCAAAGCCCTTGGCCGCGAAATGGATTTTGAAGCGTCCACTGCCCGCGCCTACGAGGGCTTTTATCGGCCCGAACGGGTGACACGCGACACCGAGCGCCTGGCGCTGAACACCCTCAGGGTCTACAGCGACAGCTACGCAGACTTGCGCATTGAAATCCGCGACGGCAGCGCTGACGGAGAATTGCGCTGCAGCGCCGGCCCCGATGATGCCGCGACCGTCAGGCGCCTGATCAGGAATGAGCATGGCCGCTACGCGGTCCTCGACGAGGCCAACCGGCCACTCTATGCCGACCGCGATTTGTACGAGGCCATTGTGCGCGCACTGCCCGACGACAAACGCCGGGCATTGGGTTTCAGGCGTGGTCATGGTCCGCTGCTCAGAGCGTGGATCATGGAGCAAACCGCCACGCCCGCCGTGCGCCGCACGCTTTTGGCACAGCCACCGATCAGACCGGTCATCCGCTTCGAAACCGAAATCCTGCTACGCGGCAGCAAGCAGTCCCGATCGGCAAAAACCGCGCAAGAACGGGTCAGCGATCTGTACCCGCACATGAGCGAACAGGAGGTTGACGCGTTCGTCGAGGCGCTGCGGCGCAAGGGCGATCCCGATCAGGCGATCAGGCGGCTCAAGGTCGAACTGAATGAATTGCGCGAGCGCTTGAATGCCTGGAGTGACCGCTCCCACGATGGCTCTGCGGCTTCCCGGCAGGAACAGATCGACTTCGAACGCAATGGCGGGCAGAAAATTCGCCAGCAATTGCTGGAATGTTTCATGCGCCAAAGTAAAGCCTTCGACAGACGCAGCCTGCACCCGGAAGGGGGTTACACCCTCGACCTGTCCTCGGAGTTTGGCGGGCCTGAGCTGGATGGCTGGTGGGGCAAACTGATGCGCGAAGTGCCCGACATTCAGCGATACCTCGACCAGATCGACGTGATCACGCTCGACCGCGCACGTTTTTCCAGTGGTGAAAACGGCCTGTTGAACGACTTGCCCAACCTGCGTCATCTCAGTGCCCGCGCCTGCAATCTGACTGAACTGCCACAGGGAATCGGTCGCCTGAGTGCTCTGGAAACCTTGCGCCTGAGCAACAACAACATTCGCCTGGACCCTCAATCGATCGAGCCCTTGCACAACCTCAAGCGTCTGCAAACCCTGCGGCTTGACCACAATCCGCTGCTATTGGCCCCCGATGTCAGGCACATGCCGAGGCTCAAAGTCCTCAGTCTGGCGCACACCTACATCACCGAGTGGCCAAAAGGACTGTTCAAGGATGGACTTAGGGTCATCAAACGCCCCCGAGGGTTTTATCTCGATCTCAGCCATTGTCCGATCAGCAGCGTACCTGCCGTGGCCGAGGGTTCCGATCACGCATTTATCGTCGCGCGCACGCGTCTGGATCGCTCGCAGCTGGACGCCAATGGCGAGCTGCATTTCGCCCGCTACCGCCATTCGGTCGGCCTCGCCGCCCAACAAACCTACAACCCGGCGACCGCCCGGGAGTTGTCGTACTGGAACCCGCCACAGGACGCTGGGGTGTTCATCAATGGCGCGCCCGGCCTGGGCAATTACCGCGCCGAGACCTGGCAGGATGTCGCGGCAGAACCCGGCTCAGCGGATTTCTTCCGGGTGATCCGCAAACTGCGCGAGAGCCAGGATTACCAGCACGCCGACACCCGCAAACAACTGACCCGACGGGTCTGGCAAATGGTCGAAGCGGCTGCGCAGGACAGCGAGCTGCGTGAGGACTTGTTCAGCCAGATCATTGACCCGCAAAGCTGTGGCGATGCGGGCTCGCAACTCTTCAACAACATGGGCATGAAAGTCCTCGTGGCACAGGCCAGAAGCGATTTCCTGACCTTTACCGAGCGGCAAAACCGCCTGGTCATCCTGGCCAGAAGTGCGGCGCGGCTGGAACAGATCGGTGATATCGCCAGGGACGAAATCAAGCAGCAACAATCGCAGTTCGAACGACGTCTGCGTGCCGCCCCGCCGGATGACGTTGAAGTGCATCTGGCCTACGAAAACGGGCTCGCCAGCCGCCTCGATCTGCCCTGGCAATCGCAGGACATGCTCTACCGGAGTCGGGCCGATGTCAGCCAGGCGGCGATCGACAGTGCCTACGACAAAATCATCAAAAACGAGCGAGGCAACGGCTTGGTCGATCGCATGTTCGAGCTGTTCGAAAACCCGTTCTGGGAACAGTACTTGCGCGCAACGCACCCACGCCAGTTTGCGCAAAACGATCGGCGCATCGACCAGAAACTGGCGCTGCTGGAAGAACTGCGCGAGGCGCAAAAAGCCTGGGCAGACTTCGAAGATCCTGCGCTGACAGCAAGGCTTAAACGCGAACTGGAACGGCTGGCCGGCGAATTGAAAGTACCCGAGCATGAAGTGTTTACCGGGTACGAGATGAGCGACGAACTGTACAACCGCTTGCTCGAAGAGATCGCCGAAGACCGTAAAGGTCTGAGTCGGGAACTGACCCGCATGGCGATGACCCACGCAGGCATTTAAAGCACAACGCCTGTATCAGCCCGGGCGTCACGCACCCGGGCCACTTGCATCAATTCACCTCCGAATCCCAGATGATGGTGACATCGCCGGAGTAATGCCGCTCGGCATTCGGGTAAATCATCTGCTCGACCGACCCCGGCGCAATTTCGAAATGCAGCGTGCCGGGCTTGCGATCCACATAGAAGCCGGGCTGAAACAGCTCGGTGCCTGAGCCATCGCGCAACAGTCGACGCCGGTTCACCGGTTGCCCCGACGCATCCGTCAGCCCTGTCGGCAGAGTGACGCTGATTTCCAGTGGCACCGAATCATTGATCCGGTGTTCGACCAGGGCGCAGTTGACGCCGCTGTAGTACTGGCATTGCAGGTTCATCTTGAATCGGCTCGACGCCGAGATATTGAACGTCTGATCGCGAAACAGGCGGGTCGGCTTGCGTCCGTGATCCAGCCACGACTGCCAGCCGCCATTGGGCTCCAGCACCACACGATTACCACCGGGCGGAATATCGACCTTCAGGGTGTGGCTGACCTCCAGCGAGAAATTCAGCGTCAGCAGCGAATCTTCCGGGAGCATGATATCGCCCATATCGAAATCCAGACCCGGGCCCACCGTGTAGGTGGTGGTTCCCGTGTAGGCACCCGAGAGCATTTGCAGCGGTTCCGGCGTGCGCAGTTCGTAGCCATAGACGAAATACAGGTAGCGCATCGACAGTGGAATGTCGAAACGGGGTGTCTTCGCGCAGACCCCGGCACCTTCCGGCACCCGCCAAAAACTGTTGTAGCCCCGCGTCCCCACCGTACTCCAACCCACTCCCTGACACGGCGGCGGCGCGTAGATCCAGGCGCCGCCGACCCATAAATCGTTCCAGCCACCACCGTCCGTCAACTCAGTCACCGGCTGCGGAAAAGCCGCTTCGTGGCCGATTCCGGCGATGCGCAATTGCAGAATCTTTTTGTCGCCTGACTCATGCGTGACTTCGATGTCACGCCAGTCCGAGGGGACTTTCGCCATCCCGCCCTGCCGAGGATCGGCATGATGGGCGAGGATCGGCGCGCTGGCGGTGAACGGAATGTGCGCGATCAGACTGAACAGCCCCGACGGCTCGCAGGCTTGCGGCACCTGACGACAAAAACCTTCGGACGGCGTCTGGTTCTTGAACTGGTTTTTCATCGGGTTGGCCGAATCGGGCTGAAACGTCGCGTAGATGTGGTGCACCTCAGCCACTGCCGGTGTCGCCACAAGGGCGAACAGCCAACCGATCCATGCGCTGCGTTGCACCGGCTGGCGAGGCTGGCGGACGATGGGCTTCATTGACTTCGATCTCCTGAGGCAACGCGCCAGCCCACTCACTCGCCTGGCGCCTGGGCATTGAACTGCAGCAATACGTTGCCGCGAAAATCCCCGGCGCGGTAACCGCCGGCCGGTTTCACCGGGACGATTTCCAGCACCACTCGCGAGCCTGTCGCCGCGTCTGCCTGCGACACCACTTCGCGAAATACGGCGTCAGCGCTCAACTCCACGCCGTTGAAGCTGACCCGCAAGGGAATGTCATCGTCCGGCTTGCCATTGGACAGGTAGGCCGGGGCTTCCAGCCGCGCTCCGATCGCGCTGGTGTCATGGCGCACATCGAAGGTCTTGCGCACGCTGCTGAGGTTGGAGGTGGTGTAATTCCAGTTCAGCCGTTGCTCGCGGTGAATCCAGTCCGGCTCGGTCGGGATCACGTAAAACGCGCGGGTCGGAACGGTCACCGAGACCTCGAAGGTATGCTCCTCGCGGGCGGCCCAACTCTCGGTGCTCATCAGTACGGTCACGGCCGCCAGCGCGGCAACGGTCCATTGCTTGATCATCTTGGGTACCTGTTGCGTCGATGGAAAACAGCCCTAGCGGCTGGCGACCTTGAGGTTTTTCTTGCTCTCGCCCTCGACCAGGATGAAGCGGTATTCACGGCCTTTCTCCTTATCGAAGGCAAAGCTCTTGCCGGCCAGCACATGGTGTTTGGTGGTCGGGCCGCAGTCGCTTTCGTTGCTCAGCGAACAGCTTTTGAACTCATCGACGACCAGCACCGTGTTGCCGTTATTGCGCAATTCGTAGCGGTTGGCACTGTCGTTGACGGCGGTGTCGAAGCGGGCGTTTTTCGGGCGCACGAAGAAAATCGTGCCGAACCCGGTCATCACGTTGACCCCGGCCGACAGGGTCTTTTTGTATTCTTCACGTTCCTCGCTGCTGACCACGAAATCGTCTTCCTTTTCCGGCACCACCGGGACGAAACGCACGCGGAAGTAGCGTTCCGTGTCGCGCTCGCCGAGGTACAGCAGGCGCGTGCCCTGCATGCCTTTGGCCGGCACGATCAACCGTGCCGGGCTGGCCATGACGCCGTTGCGCGAGGCGCCATCGGTGGAGGCGGCGACGGGAATTTCCTGCGGCACGCCGTCGGCGCCGTAGACGATCTCGAGCACGTTGATCTTGACGAACGCGGTGCTGTCACCGCTGTTGAAGACTCGTTTGAGATAGGTACTTTTATCGCCATCGAGGTAGTCGTACACCGTGCCGACATTGATCTGCGGCCCGGCCTGCGCCGCCATGCAAAACACACTGAGCGCACCCAGCAAAGCACCAAGCATCATCATCTTGAACTCCCAGAAAAAATAAATTGGTTGCGCCCGAACGTTCATGTTTCCGAGTCCCAGACCACGGTGATGGCGCCGCTGTAGCTGCCGCCCATGCCGGGCTGCACGATGTAATCGATGTAGGACTGCGACATATCGAAATGCAAAGTGCCGGGCTTGCGATCGACATAAGCACTGGGGGTTATGCGCAGCGCGTTGACTACGCCGCTGCGCAGATAAGTGCGTTTCACCGGTTGCCCGTCAGCGCCCATCAAGCCGTTGGGCAGGCTGATGCTCAATTGCACCGCCGCGGCGCGCTGGGACACCGGATCGCGCACCATGCAATCGGCATAACCGTCGTTCCCGCAAAACATGTGCACCTTGAATCGCGTCGAGGCCGAGATATAAAACAGTTGATCGCGATAGAGCCGGGTCGGCTTGCGCCCGCTGTCGATCCAGCTGCGCCAGCCACCTTCGGGCTCCAGCGACACTGTGTTGCCACCGGCCGGCAGGTCGACCTTCAAGGTGTGCTGCACATCGAGGACGAAATCCAGGGTCAGGCTGCTGTCGTCCGGGTTAAAAACTGGCCCCAGATCGAAATCGCCACCGGGACCGAGGGTGTACGTCAGCGACCCGTCGTAGAGACCGCTCGACATGCCCAGAGGATTGGGCGTGCGCAGTTCATAGGCAAAATCCAGGGTGTTGAAACTCATGTGCGGGATGGTGAACGCGGCGACTTTGGTACACGCCGCCTCTACCGGGGTTTTCCAGAAAAACCGATAGGAAGTCTTGGTAAACACGCCGACACCGCTGTACAGACAGGGCGCAGGGGTATTGACCCAGGAACTGCTGGTCCAGAGCTTCTGGTGCGCGGTCCTCTCTACCGTCTCACCGGTCAGCTCGATGACCGAGTGGCTGAGCATGAAATCGGAGCCAATACCAATGATGCGCACTTCAACTATCTCGGTTTCCTGAGTGTCCTTGTTGGTGACCGTCAACTGCCGCCAGTTGGCGGGCGCCTTCAGCGAAATGCTGTCACCGGCCCGGATTTCTTGTCTGCCGTCAAAATGCACCGGCAACTGAATGCTGAAGATGTTGTTCGCCGCGCACTCCGCCGGGTAACTTCCGCAATAGCCACTGCTGGGCGTTTTGTTGACGAACACATTCTTGCCGGGCTGCGACGAGTCAGGTTGAAACAGCGCACGAATTTCGACGTTTGCGGCCTGCGCCGACGGCAGGCTCAGCGCCGCCAGCAAGCCCATGCATACAGTGGATGTTTTCATCGCCTCAACCTGCCTTCTGTTCAGTGGACGTGAGGTCGGCCAAGGTGTCCGGCGTGCAGCGCAGATCACCGATCATCAGCACGTTGTTTTCGCTGCGATGCTGGTTCGCATCGAGGCGGAACTGGCACAGCAACTGATTGCCCTGACGCACTTCCAGGGTCGGCGAACCGGCGTTCATTTCCATCGAGAAGAAGCCGTCGACCTCGGTCACCCCGCGACTGGCGTGGTTGATCACGTGATGGCCCTTGAGCGGCCGGCCTTGCGGATCGACCAGACGCCCGAGCACGGTCAGGGTTTTCATCACCCGCACCTTGCGGTACTCGACCCCGCCCTTGTTCAGGTGATACCGGCTGCGCGACGGTTCAATGGTCGCGGCGGGCACGTGGTTGCCTTCGAAGTCGAAACTCACCGAGCTGTTTTGATACGCCGTGATCGGGATGAAGTTACGCCCCGGTTTCAACGCCGCGCTGCCGCCACTGAAATCATCCGCGCGCAGGACGATGCCTTCGATGTCCGACTCGACGTCGACGATCAGCCCGGCACCGCGCATTTCGTGGGCACTGGTCAGCATCATCTGCTGACCGCCGACGGCCAGCGTGCTGTCGAGGTTGAGGCCACCGGTGAAGTTGCCGTTGTAGGACGAACGCTGGACGAAACCGTCGCCATTGACCGAGTCGGTACGGAAACTCGCCAGGCTCGACATGCCCACGCCGTAGGTGTCGGTGAGTGCCGTTACTGAAACGTTCTGCAGCGCATGGTCGGTAAAGTCTTTGCGCCAGCCGAGCGAGGCATTGTTGTCGCGGCTGCCGTCACGGGCGGTGCGCGAACCGATGCTGCCGGTCAGTTGCTGGCCGGGCGCACCGAGGGCCATATTGAGGCTCAGGTCGACCCCGCGATTACGCGCATCGCCACTGCTGTAACTGCCCGGCCGATCAAACAGCGACAGCCGCCAACTGACGTCGCTGCCAAACAGATCGGCGCGCCGCGTCCAGCCCATATCGACGCCGACACCTTCGACGTTGCCTTCGCTGTGCGACACCCGGGCGTTGAGCGAATTTTTGCTGCTCAAACGGTGGTTGAGCGCCAGCGATGAGTTGCTGGTCTGGCCGACGAACACATTACGTTGCCGCACCCGTGTGCCATCCGGCAGCGTGTCATAGGTGTCGGTGGTGTCGAGCCAGGCGCGGCTGTGGCTGAAGATCAGACTGCCGGCGCCATAGTTGTAAAGGCTTTGCAGGTCCATGCCGGTGCCGTGGTCTTCGGTCTGGTAGACGTTGGCATACACGCTCAGATGATTGGCCAGCGTCCAGTCGATGGAGCTGCCGTATTGCAGTTTTTCGCGGATCTGCCGCGCCGACAGACCGAGAATCACCCGCGGGTGCAGCAGGTAATTGACCGAAGCACCGGCCGTGGGGCTGCCGCTGGACTGGGTGTCCCAGTTGCTCAGCAGTTTGCTTTCTTCGCCGGCAAACAGGTTGTAGCGCCAGCGCTCGTCGAGGTTGCGCCAGTTGCTGGGCTTGTACACCAACTCCTGGGTGGTGGAGGTGATCTGGCCGTCTTCGATCAGGCGCACTTCCACTTCATAGATGCCGCCGGGCAGCGGTCGGGTATCGAGCGTCTGCAACCCGGCCGGCACCGACTGCGTGTTGATCAACAGGCCATCGCGATAGATCTCCACCGAACCTTGCCGGTTGGCGGTGACATAAATCGGATAGACGCTGGGCATCGGGCTGTTGATCGCCAGGCTGTCGGAGCTGCCGTACATGAGGCCGACAGCGGTGTCGGGGCTGGTGCCAAACGTGCGCGGCTGGCGGGTCAGCCCTTCGGAATTGGGGGTGAAATAACCCAGGCGGAAAAAACTGCCTTGCAGTTCACGCTGGGTGTACAGCTCGTGCACCGCACGATAGAGCTTGTCGTCCGGGCCGCCGAGACGCGCCAGTTGCATGTTGAACGTCTGGCTCCAGTTGCCCAGGCTACCGCTGGCTTCCAGACCATAACGACCGCCGAGATCCTGATCCTGCCCGCCATTGAGGTTGAGCTGGTTGCGCAGCATCAGCCCGTGGCTGCCGGCTTCGGGCTGCTCGTGAAACCGCTTGGCCTGAACGTCGCGTTCGGCGTTTTCGGTGAGGATCGAGACCAGCGATTCCTCAAGGTTGTAATGCACCGCCAGCACCTGATCCGGGCATGCGCCTGTGCAATTACCCAGGGCAACGCCGGTCTTGAGGTAGGCCGCCCATTGCTCGCGCTCGGCGGCGCCGAAGCGGTTTTCACTGGTGTCGGTAAATTCCAGCAAGGTAATGCGGTCATCGCGCGACAACACCACCATGGCCTCGCCCAACGGCTGATGATCGAGCTCCACCCGCACGGCCAGAGGCACATCGAAAAAATGCTCCTCGAAATCCGCCGGCAAGCCTTTGGCCTGCGCCAACAGACTTCGCGGTGTTGAACTGGCGGAATCCGGAGCCGCCGCTGCGCTGGCACAAAACATCAGCGCAAGCGCAGCCGCGATGGGTGTCATCGGGAACATGAACTCGTACTCTGATTTCAATCAATGGAAGTCCGACGGGGCAAACGTTGTCGTCTGCTCCGTCGGTGAGCGCTGGCGGGGAAAACCTGCGCTTAGTGCTTGATCAGGCGATCAAGGCGTGATGACCGGGGTGACGGCATCAAAGATCATCGCCACGGAACCGGTGTAATCACCCGGCTGGAAGTTGTTGCCCTTGGCGGAGATTTTCAGTGGCGCGCGGTAGTTGACGTCCGACTCCGACTCACCCACGACCATTTGCGGGGTCAGGGTCAGTTCTTTGTTGTTGAGCATTACTTGCAGATCGATCGAGGCGTTGCCGGCGATCAGCTTTGGCTGGCTTTCCAGGCTGGCGTGAACCGAACCGTTGTTGTTGCGCACATCAAAGAAGCCGTTGACCTCGCCCATCTTGCCGGTGGTCGGCTGGTAGCTCATGTCCTGATCCTTGTTGACCAGGTCAGGGTCGACAGGCACAACGTAGAAACCGTTGGTCGGTACATGGGCAATGAGGCTGATGGAGTGATTGGCTTCACCGGCCGCCGAAACCATCGAAGAGTTCAGCGCCAGAAAGGCCAGAGGTGCAGCGATTGCGAGTTTCTTGAACATCGGTCAGTACCTGTTTTCTTTAGTGAAAGATTCATTGAAAGTTCAAACAACGCCTACCTGCTTGGCACCGGTGTTGTTTTGAGCTTTCAACGCCGAGGCATGATCGGCTGTTCACTCTGGAAAGTAAGCAAGTAACTTCCTAAGAACTTGTAGTTAAACAACCCCATGACCAGAAAGAAAAAACACCAAAAAAACCAAATATAAAACGATGACTGTAAGTTGCGCCCTACAGACAGTTTTATTGAAAAAACCATACAGCAACTTCAACCCGTAAATACGCACACTTGCGACTTATAGAGCAATAACTCAAACACTAATAGAGTTAAAGCTTTAACTCCGTAGTTGTAAATAGCGCAGACAAAAGTCTGATCAGCGGGGTTGCATCGCGCTTGCGCAACAGGTTGGTGCAGCGAATCGCCGCTGGTCTGGCGAATGCGCGAGCGGCGAAAAAGCGCTTGTCACGGCGTTAAGATATATCTTAAGTTGTATCTAAACACGACGAGAGAAGACTGAAATGAGAGACCATCATTCCCCCCACCGCGAGCATGGCGATGGCCGTGACGGCTTTGAAAAACGCCCCGGACGCGAACGCGGCGGCCGTGGCCCGCGGGTATTCGCCCCCGGCGACTTGAAATTGCTGCTGCTGGCGCTGATCGCCGAACAGGCGTGCCACGGCTACGACCTGATCCGCCAGATCGAAGGCATGTTCGACGGCGCGTACAGCCCGAGCCCCGGCGTGATCTACCCGACGCTGACCTTTCTGGAAGAAAGCGACCTGATTGCCGGCGACGCCGAGGGCGGCAAAAAACGCTACAGCGTCACCGACGCCGGACGTTTGTCCTTGAGCGAACAAGCCATCGCCCTCGACGGCGTACGCATGCGCATCGACGTCAGCAAACGCTCACTGCGCGGCCATGATCGGCCGGCAGAAATTCATGAAGCGGTGCACAACTTGCGCCACGCCCTGCAAATGCACCACGGGCGCTGGAGCCCGGAAGAAATCCTGCGTGTGCGTGACCTGCTCAACGACACCGCCAAAGCCATCGTCGACGGCCCTGCCGTTCAACCTGCCTCGGAGAAAGCCGAATGACTGCAGTCGATACCCAAACCATTCACCGTGTGATGCACGAAATCAAACGCCGCAAGCTGGAAGTGTTGCGCGTGGTCGACCTGACCCCGCGCATGCGCCGCATCACCCTCGGCGGGCCAGAACTGGCCGGGTTCATCAGCCTGGGCACGGACGATCACGTCAAATTGCTGTTCCCGCAGAACGCCGAGCAGGCCGCCGCACTGGAGACCATGGTGCTCGGCGCCGGCAAGGACGACGGGCCGAAACCGGAAATGCGCGACTACACGCCGCGCCGGTATGACCTCGATGCGCTGGAGCTGGACATCGATTTTGTCCTGCACGGCGACGGCCCTGCCTCCACTTGGGCAGAACAGGCCAAACCGGGACAGTTCCTGCACATCGGCGGGCCGCGCGGCTCGATGATCGTCCCGGACATTTTCGACAGCTACCTGCTGATCGGCGATGAAACCGCCCTGCCCGCCATCGCCCGACGTCTCGAAGGGCTGGCGGCCAATCGCAAGGCGCTGGTGGTGATCGAAGTAGAGAACGGCGCGGAACAGCAAGTGCTGGAAAGCGCAGCGCAGGTCAATGTGATCTGGGTGCTGCGTGAGGGCGGCCAGGAAAACCTGCTGACCACCGTGAAGCAGTTGCAGGTGCCCAAGGGCAATCTGTATGCGTGGGTGGCGACCGAAACGAAAGTTTCACGGCAGATCCGCCGGGTGCTGATCGATGAGCATGGGCTGGATGAGCAACTGATCAAGGCTGTCGGCTACTGGCGCGCCGAAGGGTCCGAAGAAGAGTGATATCCCTGTGGGAGCGAGCTTGCTCGCGAATGCGGCGGGTCAGTCGACTCAATACTGACTGACGAACCGAATTCGCGAGCAAGCTCGCTCCCACATTAACTTTAACTTCGTACTGGCCCCCAGCGATCGATGCCGATGACCAGCAACCCAATCAGCACAAACCCCAGCAATATCCCCCCGGCATTGACCAGCACCTGTGGATAACCCAACACCGCCACATCAATGAACGGATACGCATACGCGCCGAGCAAATGCCCGCGCAGCAACGCGTAAATGAAATACACCAGTGGATAAATCAGCCACAGCGGCAGATGCCACCAGCGCAAAGTCCCCTTCGGTACGCACCACCACCAATACCCCAGAAACAGCACCGGCATCACGTCGTGCAGCAGTTCATCGGCAACAAATTGCCAACCTTCGGGATGCCACAAATGCCGCAGCAAAATACTGTAGGCCAGTCCGACCACAGCAATGCTCACGGCAATCGCGCTACTCACCCACGGTTGCAAAAACCAGCGGCGCGCGGCGGATTCACGCGCGGTCACGGCACAGGTCAGCACCGTCGCCACCAGCGTATTGGTCAGAATCGTGAAGTAACTGAAAAAACTCACCAGCCCGCCCAACAGGCTGGCGCCGACACTCAAGCGCGCGAAGAAAATCAGGTACAGCTGAATGCCCAACCCCGCCCAGCCCAATACGGCTGCGCAGGTGATCAGGCGTTGGCGCCAGGCGGCGTCCATTTCAGAGCGGTCGCTTGGTGCGCATCAACTTCACGTACAGACGCTCGACCTTCTCCCGCGCCCACGGGGTTTTGCGCAGGAACGTCAGGCTCGACTTGATGCTTGGATCACTCTTGAAGCAGCGAATATCGATGCGCTCGGCCAGTCCCGACCATTCGTAATGGCTCACCAGTGCATTGAGGATCTGTTCAAGCGTCACGCCGTGCAGCGGATCGGGGGTTTGTTCGTTCATGCCAGGCCTTTGGGCGAAGTGAAAATGCAGAAGCCGCGCACCTTAGCCGAGGGGCTGGTCGGGTGGAAGGCCTACCTTCAAATGTAGGCCAACCCGGAAAGATCGCAGGCCACGACCCGGCTCACAATGCGCCCGTTTGCCGCACTGTTACCGAATCCGAAACGCTGCATGTTCACAAAAGGCCTTTGTCTTTTTGTAACAGATCATTATCCTGCCGCCCTTCCGCTGAATCGCTTCACTGCCTGCGACTTATTGAAGCACTCAGCTCGCACCCCGAAAACACCAAAAAAAGACTTAGCCATGCCCGATTTTTCCTTCTCCCGAGACAGCGCTATCTCAGCCCTGCGCACCCTTGGCGGCTGCACTGCACTGGGCCTTGCCACCTGCGCTCAAGCGGCCCCCGCGTTCGACAGTGAATCACCGTACATGCTCGGTGACTGGAACGGCACGCGCACCGAACTCTCGGAAAAAGGCTACGACTTCAAACTCGATTACACCGGCGAAATGGGCAGCAACCTGCACGGCGGCTACGATCACGACCGCACCGCGCGTTACAGCGATCAGTTCGGCCTCGGCACGCACCTCGACCTGCAAAAGATCCTTGGCTGGGACGACGCCGAGTTTCAACTGACCATCACCAAACGCAGCGGCAACAACATCAGCAACGACCGCATCAACGATCCGCGCGTTGGCGGCTTCACTTCGGCCCAGGAAGTCTGGGGCCGTGGCCAGACCACGCGTCTGACACAGATGTGGTATCAGCAGAAATTCTTCGATCAGAAACTCGACATCAAAGTCGGCCGTTTCGGCGAAGGCGAAGATTTCAACAGCTTCCCGTGCGACTTCCAGAACCTCGCGTTCTGCGGCTCGCAGGTCGGCAACTGGGTCGGCGGCATCTGGTACAACTGGCCGGTCAGCCAGTGGGCGCTGCGCGTCAAATATCACCTGACCCCAGAGTTGTACGCGCAGGTCGGCGCCTACGAGCAGAACCCGTCAAACCTCGATCGCGGCAACGGCTTCAAACTCAGCGGCAGCGGCACCCAGGGCGCGATCCTGCCGGTCGAACTGGTGTGGACGCCGAAACTCAACGGTCTGCCGGGCGAATACCGCGCCGGTTACTACTACAGCAACGCCAACGCCAGCGACGTCTATAAGGACAGCCACGGCCAACCGGCCGCCCTCAGCGGCGAAGCCTACCGCAGCGCATCGAGCAAACACGGCGTGTGGCTGGGCATTCAGCAGCAAATCACCAGCATGGCCAGCGACAACAGTCGCGGCTTGAGCGTGTTTGCCAACGGCACGATGCACGACAAGAAAACCAACGCGATCGACAACTACGTGCAGGCCGGCATCACCTACAAAGGCCCGTTCGATGCGCGCGCCAAGGACGACATCGGTTTCGCCCTCGCCCGCGTCCACGTCAACCCGGCTTTCCGCAAAAACGCCGAAGCGAGCAATCAGGCCAACGCGGTTTACGACTACGACGATCCGTCCTACTTGCCGCCGCAAGACACCGAATACAGCGCCGAGCTGTATTACGGCGTGCACGTGACCAACTGGCTGACCGTGCGCCCGAACCTGCAATACATCCGCCACCCCGGTGGCGTGAACGACGTCGACGACGCCCTGATCGGCGGGATCAAGATCCAGTCTTCGTTCTAGAAAACACTGAAGAAACCTGTGGGAGCTGGCTTGCCAGCGATAGCGATTTCACATTCGACATCAACGTCGCCTAATGCACCGCGATCGCTGGCAAGCCAGCTCCCACAGGGATCCGGAAAAAATTCGTTAGCCAGACAAGTTTTTATCTGAACCATGCCTGTGCCAAATCGTCATCTAAAGTGACTACAGCGCGGGACTACATAAAACGTCACGGAGAATCACACTATGAGCACCGAAAGTGCTTCGAGTCGGGGCCGTCTGTTACCGAGCCTGCTCGGCATTCTGCTTCTACTGATGGGCCTGGCCATGTTGGCCGGTGGGGTCAAGCTGAGCATGCTCGGCGGCTCGCTGTACTACCTGCTGGCCGGTATCGGCATTGCGCTGAGCGGCATCCTGTTGCTGATGCGCCGTCGCGCGGCGCTGGGCCTGTACGCCATCGTCCTGTTTGCCAGCACCGTTTGGGCGCTGTGGGAAGTCGGTCTGGACTGGTGGCAACTGGTGCCACGTCTGGCCCTGTGGTTCGTCCTCGGCTTCGTGATGTTGCTGCCGTGGTTCCGTCGTCCGCTGCTGCTTGACGGCCCGGCGCCGATGGGCACTCGCGGCCTGACCGTGGCCGTGGTGCTGGCCGGCCTCACCGCGCTGATCAGCCTGTTCACCCACCCGGGCGAAACCTTCGGCGAACTGGGTCGCGACACCGCCGACACCAGCAGCACCGCCCCGGCAATGCCCGATGGCGACTGGCAGGCCTACGGCCGTACCGAATTCGGTGACCGTTACTCGCCGCTGAAGCAGATCACCCCGGCCAACGTCGGCAAGCTGCAAGAAGCCTGGCGCATCCAGACCGGCGACCTGCCAACGGCGGATGACCCGGTTGAGCTGACCAACGAAAACACCCCGCTCAAAGCCAACGGCATGGTCTACGCCTGCACCGCGCACAGCAAAGTGTTGGCGCTGGATCCGGATACCGGCAAAGAACTGTGGCGCTTCGACCCGCAGATCAAGAGCCCGGTCGGCTTCAAAGGCTTCGCCCACATGACCTGCCGTGGCGTGTCGTACTACGACGAAGCCGCGTACGCGAAAACTGAAAACGCAGCGTCCGCTGTGATTTCTGAAGCTGGCAAAGCCGTCGCTCAGGCTTGCCCGCGTCGTCTCTACCTGCCAACCGCTGATGCCCGCCTGATCGCCCTGAACGCCGACACCGGCAAGATCTGCGAAGGCTTCGGCAAAAACGGTGTGGTTGACCTGACCCAAGGCATCGGCCCGTTCACCGCTGGCGGCTACTACTCCACCTCGCCGGCCGCGATCACTCGTGATCTGGTGATCATGGGCGGTCACGTCACCGACAACGAATCGACCAACGAGCCATCGGGCGTGATCCGCGCTTTCGACGTGCGCGACGGCCACCTCGTGTGGAACTGGGACAGCGACAAGCCAGACGCCACCGAGCCTTTGGCACCGGGCGAAACCTACAGCCGCAACTCGGCGAACATGTGGTCGCTGGCCAGCGTCGACGAAAAACTCGGCATGGTTTACCTGCCACTGGGCAACCAGACTCCAGACCAGTGGGGCGCTGACCGCACCCCAGGCGCCGAGAAATTCAGCGCCGGCCTCGTAGCCCTGGACCTGGCCACCGGTAAAGTGCGCTGGAACTACCAGTTCACCCACCACGACCTGTGGGACATGGACGTTGGCAGCCAGCCAACCCTGCTCGACATGAAAACCGCCGACGGCGTGAAACCGGCGCTGATCGCTCCGACCAAACAGGGCAGCCTGTACGTCCTCGACCGTCGTGACGGCACGCCGATCATCCCGATCAAGGAAATCCCGGTACCGCAGGGCGCCGTGAAAGGCGACCACACCGCACCGACCCAGGCCCGTTCGGACCTCAACCTGCTGGCCCCGGAACTCACCGAAAAAGCCATGTGGGGCGCGAGCCCGTTCGACCAGATGCTGTGCCGCATCCAGTTCAAGGAACTGCGTTATGAAGGCCAGTACACCCCGCCGTCGGAACAGGGCAGCCTGATCTACCCGGGTAACGTCGGCGTGTTCAACTGGGGCGGCGTTTCGGTCGATCCGGTTCGCCAAATGCTGTTCACCAGCCCGAACTACATGGCCTTCGTGTCGAAAATGGTGCCACGCGAGCAAGTCGCCGCCGGCAGCAAACGCGAAAGCGAAACCGCTGGCGTGCAGCCAAACACCGGCGCGCCATACGCGGTGATCATGCACCCGTTCATGTCGCCACTCGGCGTACCGTGCCAGGCCCCGGCCTGGGGCTACGTTGCCGGTATCGACCTGACCACCGGCAAAGTCGTGTGGAAACGCAAAAACGGCACCAGCCGCGACAGCTCGCCCATCCCGATCGGCTTCACCCTTGGCGTGCCGAGCATGGGCGGCTCGATGGTCACGGCTGGCGGCGTCGGCTTCCTCAGCGGCACCCTCGACCAGTACCTGCGAGCGTATGACGTCAACAGCGGTAAAGAGCTGTGGAAATCGCGTCTGCCGGCTGGCGGCCAAGCAACTCCGATGACTTATACCGGCAAGGACGGCAAGCAATACGTGCTGCTGGTTGTCGGCGGTCACGGCTCGCTGGGCACCAAAATGGGCGACTACATCATTGCCTACAAACTGCCGGAATAAGCTTTAACGGCGGTAAAACAAAGGCGATGTCCCGCAAGGGGCATCGCCTTTTTTGTGCACGCCATTTCTGCATCCACAGGAGAACCCTGTGGGAGCGAGCTTGCTCGCGAAGGCGTCAGCACGTTAAACATCTACGGTGCCTGACACAGCGCTTTCGCGAGCAGGCTCGCTCCCACAGGTTGAAAAGTGTTTGTCTGTGGGAAATGTACTCGTCCTACAGACGTTGAAAGTGGCGCGGAGTTTTCCGACAAGTCGCGTCGGTTGTGCCTCGGAAATCGGCTGGATAGGCTCTGGGGGTCGCTGCAAATTCAGCGAACGGGCGTCGCGGCCCGAGCAGTTCATTCGATTTGATGCATAATCGCCGGCCCAGACCGGAGCGCTCAGGCGCTTGTTGTTTGGTTTGATGGTGGCTGTGCGCGGGATACCTTCGGGTATGCCGAGATTGCCGAATGGCTCGGTCCGCGAACCCGCGTACAGCTGCCACCCTCAGTCGCGTCGCGGTGATTGGAGAGTGACAGCCCCACTTATCATTCGGAGCGTCACTATGAAAAAGCCAACCCCAAATCCCCCCGAAACCGAAGACACCACCCCCTACGAATTCCCCGGCTCGAAGCGATTCCACGAAGCCGCCGAACGCGCCCTCGACCACTACTTCAAACCCAACGCTTTAACCCTGCGCTTCCACAAACCCAGCACCATGTTCCAGGTCGCCCCGGATCAGGACAACGAAAGCCTGCTGGTCCACGCCTGCGAATCCCTGGCCCAGGCCAGCCTGATGAGCAGCGACATCGCCGCCTACATCGACCTGCCGCAACGGCGGACGATTCTGGCCATTCAGCAAATCATCATGCTCGCCGAACTGGCGGTGAACCGCGTGCTGGATAACCACGAAATCCCCCAACCTCCGCCACACAACTAAAAGCCCCTCACCCTAGCCCTCTCCCGGAGGGAGAGGGGACTGACCGAGGTGTCTGGGAGAGGTACGCCGACGTGCAATACCGAGTCGAACACACATTCTGAAAAGCCCCTCACCCTAACCCTCTCCCGGAGGGAGAGGGGACTGACCGCGTGGGCTGGAAGAGATACGCCGACTTGCGATACCGAGTCGAACACACATTCTGAAAAGCCCAAAATTCGGCTCCCTCTCCCTCGGGAGAGGGCTGGGGTGAGGGGCGAACCCACCACAAAACCAAAGCCAACCACGCCCCGCTCTCCACCACTCAATAGGCCGAGTGTCAGCTCGCCTGCTCTTGATCTTGATCCACGGGCGACATCGGAAGGCTGAGCGCAGGGATTGATCCGGGCGTGGGAGCGCAGCGACCGTTTGGCGCAGCCAAACAC
>NZ_JBAQKH010000022.1:0-1993 GCF_049300855.1 Pseudomonas sp.
CTCGAAACCGAGCTGACCGAAGATCCGCCGGATCTCCCGGGCGGCGATGGTCACCGGGCTGAGGCGGCCTCGCCGCAGGGCCGGCGCGGGACGGGTGAGATCGAGCGTCTCCGTCTCGAGGTTCAGAGCCCGAGTGGTGCGCTCGATGGTCCGCTGGCGCTCGTCGAGAGCATCGCCGACACGCTGAACGAGCTCGTTGACCATCTGACCCATCTGCCGTCGCCCATCAGGGTCGGGGATCTTGCCCAGGCCTCGTCGAAACGAGGTCAGCTCACCGTCGCCCCGTCCCAGGTACCTGGTTCGCACCACGTCGAGCGCAGCCAGGTCCGGCGCGGCGGCGACCGCCTCGAGGGCTTCCGCCGCCACGCTGTGGAGGTCGGCGGTCACGCCTTGGTCAAGGCGCCCCGGGCGACTTCGACAAGCTGCTGAAACGAGCCGGAGTCCTTGACGGCGATGTCGGCGAGCATCTTGCGATTCACCTCGACGCCGGCCTCCTTGAGGCCGTGCATGAATTGGTTGTACGCAAGGCCGTTCTGGCGCGCTGCCGCGTTGATGCGCGCGATCCAGAGACCGCGCATGTCGCCCTTTCGCTGCTTGCGATCGCGATACGCGTAGGCGAGCGAGTGCATGACCGCCTCGTTGGCGTTCTTGTAGAGCCGGTGGCGAGCCCCCTGCATCCCCTCGGCCATCTCGAGGATCTTCCGGTGGCGAGCCTTGGCCGTCACCCCACGTTTCACTCTGGCCATGTCGCTCTCCTAACGGTAGGGTGCAAGCCGGATCACCTTGCGGCGATCCGACGAGGACACCTCGTGTTGCATCCGGTATTGGCGCTTGCGCTTGGCGCTCTTGTGCTCGAGCAGGTGCGAGCGAAACGCCTTGCGCCGCATCACCTTTCCGGTCGAGGTGACGCGGAGCCGCTTGGCGGTTCCCTTATGCGTTCGTATCTTCGGCATGGTCGTTCTTGCTCCCTGAGTCGCCGCCGAGGTCCTCCACCGGGACGGTGACGCTCACCTCCACCTCCTGCGTTGGACGCCGGTCATTGCTGTGCTGGTCGCCTTTGGCGTGCTTCTTGTTGAGCGGGCTCATGATCATGATCATGTTGCGGCCCTCGACGAGGGGGGTCCGTTCGATGGTCGCCACCTCCTTCAGCTCCTCGGCCATCCGGTCGAGCAACTTGCGCCCGTACTCCTGGTGCACCATCTCGCGTCCGCGAAACATGATGGTGAGCTTCACCTTGTCGCCGTCGTGGAGAAAGTGTCGCACCGACCCGAACTTGGTCTGGAAGTCGTGCTCCGAGATCTTCGGACGCAGCTTCATCTCCTTGACGTTGATGGTGTTGTGCTCTTTGCGGCTCTCCTACTCCTTCTTCAGCGCTTCGAACTTGAAACGCCCGTAGTCCATGAGACGGCACACCGGCGGTTGGGCCTGGGGGGCTACCTCGACCAGGTCCAGTTCACGTTGGGCGGCAAGCTCTCGGGCTCGCTCGAGGGTGACGATTCCCAACTGCTCGCCTGTGGTGTCGTCGAACAGGCGGACGGTGGGGATGCGGATCTGGTCGTTGACCCTGAGCTCTCGGAATGCGATCGGCGCGGCCTCCTTGTGGGTATAAAAAACTGGACAGCGGTTCCGCTATCCAGGGTTCGGGTGCTGGACCTTCAAGGCAAGCCCGGAAGGTGAGGGCCGTACCTGGCGGTCCTGCTTTGCGGCGCCCGTACAGGGCGTCGGCCGCTGAATATAGCACGGCTGCGGGATGGCCAAACCTGCTGTGACGTCATGGTGATCGCCGGGCGTGGAGCAGCGCTTCCACAGCCCCTCGCCCGCCGAGCACGGGCGACGGCATGGCGCCGATGACACGCCAGCCGGCAGCGGCCACGCCCGCCGCAGCACGCTCGGTCGCGGCGTCGACCGAGATGGCGTCGGAGGGAGCGGTGGCCAGCCGCAACTCGAACATCGGCTTGACCAGGCCGATCAGATCCGCATCACGGGCCAGGAC
>NZ_JBAQKH010000023.1:0-186117 GCF_049300855.1 Pseudomonas sp.
AGATCCGCGAAGGCACACGCACTCGGCTGTCCGGGTTTTTCTGGTACCTCTACCACGTCATGACGTTGTGGACGATCCCCAACCACCTCGTCGAATGGGAAGTGCGCCGCCTCGAAAGAATCGGCAAGCAAACGCTGCCCGAAACTATGCGTGAATGGTCAGAACCGCTGCCACAAGAGCAATGGGCCAAACCCAGTGAAGAGCTGCTGCGGATGAGCGAACAGGTACGGCAGATGCAAAAGCGCCAGCCGCATCGGCCGATCACCGAGATCTTTGCAGAGGTGCAACGAGGCAGGTGAATCAGTGGGGCCTAGCGCGCTGGGGCAGAAGTCCACCGTCCGTCCGGGCATTTTTCACGTCGATTGAATTTTTCCCGGGCGCAGCCTCTCTGCTGCTGTAGAGGCGTATGCATCAGCGTCCTGCCAACCGACCGGGAAATTTGCCATGACTGTCCTGACACGCCTGCACTCGGTGCCGGCACATCCACAAGCGATCGATCCTGTCGGCAATGTTCGGCAGATTTATCAAGCGTTGTTAACTGAAGAAAATCCCCGCGATCTCGCCCTGGCGTTTTTGCAGGAACAGTTACAGCACGCCGCCGACATCAGTGAAACCCTGCCGCAAGACCCGACGACCTGGCACGCATGGGTCGCCGCGCATTGCACCGACGTCGCCCGCCAGTACGCCGATTATCTGCAACAACGCAAGGCCGGCGGCCCTCGACAGTTCTTCAGCAGCAAGGCCCAGGCGCTGTACTTTCTGCAGGCAGTGGCGCCGACCAAACTGGTTGACGGCGCCTGGCTCTCGGGCTTGCTGACGCAGTGGCAGGATCCGCGTTTTGCCGGCTTGATCAGCACTTATCTGGAAGAACTCGGTGAGGGCAACCCAGCGCAAAACCATGTGGTGATTTACCGCAAACTGCTCGCCGACCACGATTTGCAGGACAGCAGCGCCATCGCTGATGAGCGCTACCTGCAGGGCGCGTTGCAACTGGCGCTTGGCCTCGCCGGCACCGAGTATTTGCCCGAGGTGATCGGTTACAACCTCGGCTACGAACAACTGCCGTTGCATCTGTTGATCAGCAGTTACGAACTCAGCGAGCTGGGCATCGACCCGTACTATTTCACTCTGCACGTGACCATCGATAACGCCAGTACCGGCCATGCGCAGAAAGCCGTGCAGGCGGCGCTGGATCTGCTGCCACTGACGGCCGATCGCGGCGAATTTCTGCGGCGGGTGTCGCTGGGCTATCGGCTGAATGATTTGGGGCAGGGCAGCCGCGCGATCATTGAAGGTTTCAACCTTGAACATGAGTTGTTGGCGATGCTCGAACGCAAGCGCCCGTTTGGCCAACACATGCATTCCGACTACTGCCGCTTCGAAGGACAGACCGTCAATCAATGGCTGGCCTCGCCGGAGCAGTTACCCGGCTTTCTTCAAGCCATGCAAAACAAAGGCTGGATCAAGCGCCATGAAGACCCGCAGGCCAGCCGCTTCTGGCAACTGATCGCTGGCGATGGCGCGGCGATGTTCGGCGTGTTCAGTGCCTACGAAAAACAACTGGTGCACGACTGGATTGCCGGTAGCTGGACGGCGCCTCACGCCGCCAGACCGATTCGACGCCACAGCCAGACGTCAGCGGCCGCCGTGGTCCCCGATCAGGATCCCGATGTGCAGCAATTGTTGGCGACGCTGCAAGGTCAGGACCCGGTCGAACACATGGCGACTCTGCTGCCCTGGCTGGCGCCGGCGCGGCATGCGCATCCGGCCGGATTGCTCGCTACCCGCCGGTTCATTGAACTCAAGTCCCGCCTGCCTTAAGGAGCTGCCCGATGAATCAGGAAGAGCAACTGTGCACCCATGACCTCGCACTGCTGCAACTGGGCCGGCGTTTGCAGGCTGACGGTTACCGCTTCGTCACGCCAACGCCGCTGACCCATCAACGGGTCAACCAGCGTGACGAAGGCCAGGCTGTCGATTGCCTGCGTGATGTTTTCGGTTGGTCGCGACCGTTTGAGGCTGGTTTACTGTCCGCCGATGAGTTGCGGCAATTGCAGGACGCTCAGGTTGTCGAGGCGTACGACGGCCGCTTCAAAAGCCGGGTGCGTTGGTCGAGCCTGGATGATTTGCTGTTCGTGCATTCGGCCTTTCCCACCGACGCCGCCGATGCAGTGTTTTTCGGCCCCGACACCTACCGCTTCGCCCAACTGATCCATGCCCACTTGCAGCAGAATTTTGCGCCCATCCACCGCGCCGTTGACATTGGTTGTGGCGCTGGCGTCGGGGCGATCCTGATCGGCCGCGCACGCCGCGAGGCGCAAGTGTTGGCGCTGGACATCAATCCGGCGGCGCTGCGCCTGACCACGATCAATGCCGCGTTGGCCGAAGTGGCCAACGTCGATGTGTGCGCCAGCGACCTGTTGCAAGGCGTCGACGGCGAGTTCGACCTGATCGTCGCCAACCCGCCGTACATGGCCGATCCGGCCGCGCGGGCCTACCGCAATGGCGGCGGCACGTTGGGCGCCGGGCTGTCGCTGCGCATTGTCGAACAGGCGCTCAACCGGCTGACCCCCGGCGGCTCGCTGTTGCTCTACACCGGCGTGGCGATGGTCGATGGCCACGATCCGTTTCTCGCCACCGTACTGCCACGGCTGGATGAAAAACGCTTCGGCTGGACCTACCGCGAACTCGACCCCGATGTCTTCGGCGAAGAGTTGCTCAACCCCGGCTATCAACGGGTCGACCGGATTGCCGTGGTTGCGCTGACCGTGACCCGAACAGGCTGACACAAGGCAGGTGCGTGATGAACAGGAACCTCGACGATTACAACCGCATGCGCGACTTTTCGGCGACAGCGGAACCGGCCGCGGTCAAGCGCCCTGGCCGCAAAACCGCCAGCGATCATGCCTTGCAGTTCTGTATCCAGAAGCACGACGCTTCGCACCTGCATTATGACTTTCGCCTGGAACTCGACGGCGCGCTGAAGAGCTGGGCGGTGCCCAAAGGGCCGTCGCTCGACCCCAAGGTCAAGCGCCTGGCGGTGCATGTCGAAGATCATCCGCTCTATTACGCGACGTTCGAAGGCAGCATTCCCGAAGGGCATTACGGTGCCGGCGATGTGATTGTCTGGGATCGCGGCGTCTGGATTCCGCTGGAGGATCCGCAAAAGGCTTACGCCAAAGGCAAGCTCAAGTTTGAGCTGCAAGGCGAAAAGCTCGGCGGGATCTGGAATCTGGTGCGCACGCACATGCCGGGCAAGAAGGAACAATGGTTTCTGATCAAACACCAGGACAGCGCCGCGCGCCCGCAGGATGATTACGACGTGCTGGTCGCCGAACCGGACAGTGTGTTGAGCGAGCGCACGATTGTCGGCAAACCCAAACTGGCGGCTGAACAGAGCAAACCGCAGAGGGCAGCGGCCAAACCGCGCAAGGCGGTCAGCGGCCAACTCACCGGCGCACACAAGGCGAAACTGCCCGCACAGCTCAAACCGCAACTGGCGACCCTGGTCGACAGCGCACCGCAAGGGCAGTGGAGCTACGAGATCAAGTTCGACGGTTACCGCATCATGGCGCGGATCGATGGCGACCAGGTGCAACTGTTCACCCGCAATGGCCATGACTGGACGCACAAACTGCCGCAACAAGCCGAGGCACTGGCGGCGTTGGGCCTTGAATCAGCCTGGCTGGACGGCGAAATGGTGGTCGCCAACGAGCAAGGCGTGCCGGATTTTCAGGCGTTGCAAAATGCCTTTGAGGCCGGACGCAGTGGCAACATCCTTTATTACCTGTTCGATCTGCCGTATCTCAACGGCGTTGATCTGCGCGAAGTGCCGGTCGAAGAGCGACGTGCGGCGCTGGCCACCGTGCTCGGTGCGCATGAGCAGCCGTTGCTGCGCTTCTCTGACGCGTTCGACGAAACGCCGGACGCATTGCTCAACAGCGCCTGCCAGATGCAGATGGAGGGTCTGATCGGCAAACGTCTCGGTTCGCCTTATGTGTCGCGTCGCAGCGGCGACTGGATCAAGCTCAAGTGCAAACATCGTCAGGAGTTCGTGATCGTCGGTTACACCGACCCGAAAGGCTCGCGCAGTGCCTTCGGGGCATTGTTGCTGGGCTTGCATGATCGTGACAGTGGCGAGTTGCGTTACGCCGGCAAGGTCGGCACCGGGTTCAATGAAAGCACCTTGAAAAGCATTCTGGCGCAACTCAAACCCTTGCAGGTGAAGCAGGCCGCGGTGGTCAATCCGCCGAGTGGCTTCGAAGCCAAAGGCGTGCATTGGTTGAAACCGAAACTGCTGGCGGAAGTGGCTTTCGCTGAAATGACCAAGGATGGCTCGGTGCGCCACGCCGTGTTCCATGGCTTGCGCGATGACAAACCGGCCACGCACATCACTGAGGAGCGAGCGCAGCCCGTGAAGACTTCCGAGAAGAAAATCCCTGCGAAGAAAGCCACTGAAAAGAAAGCCAGTGAAAAGAACGCCACTGAAAAGAAACCGCTGAAAAAAGCCCCCGTGAGCAAGGCCGAAACTGCACCGTCGCAACTCGGTCTCGGCAACGACAAAGTGCGCATCACTCACCCCGATCGAGTGATCGACGCGGTGAGTGGCACCACCAAGATGCAACTGGCCGAGTATTACGCCAGCGTTGCCGAATGGATCCTGCCGCAACTCAAGGATCGCCCGGTGGCACTGGTTCGCGCACCGGATGGCATCGCCGGTGAGTTGTTCTTCCAGAAGAACGCCGAACGCCTGGCGATCCCCGGCATCAGCACGCTGGACAAGGACGTCACGGGGCAACCTGTGATGCTCATCAATAACGCTGAAGCGCTGATCGGCGCGGTACAGATGAGCACCGTCGAACTGCACACCTGGAACGCCACCACCGTGGATCTGGACAAGCCCGATCGCTTCGTCCTCGATCTCGACCCGGATCCGGCGCTGCCATGGAAAAGCATGGTCGAAGCCACCGCGTTGACCCTCACGGTGCTCGATGAACTGGGGCTCAAAGCGTTTCTGAAAACCAGCGGCGGCAAGGGCATTCACCTGGTGGTGCCACTGACGCGCAAACTCGGCTGGGATGAAGTCAAAGACTTCAGCCATGCGATCGTCAGTCATATGGCCAAGCTGTTACCGGATCGTTTTTCAGCGGTGTCCGGGCCGAAAAACCGCGTCGGCCGGATCTTTATCGATTACCTGCGCAACGGCCTGGGCGCCACCACCATTTGTGCCTATGCGGCGCGCACCCGTGAGGGGTTGCCGGTTTCGGTGCCGTTGTTTCGTGAGGAAGTCGCCGACCTCAAGGGCGGCAATCAATGGAACATCCACAATGTGCACGAGCGCTTGGCAGAGGTCGGCGATGAGCCATGGGCGGATATGAAGAAAACCCGCCAGAGCATCACCGCCGAGATGCGTAAACGCGTCGGCATGAAGAAGTGATCAGGTGTCGCGCAGCAAGTCGTGCGCGTTGAGCAATTCGAAGGCGATTTGCGGGTGATTTTCCAGGCCCCGACGAATCGCTGCGGGGATCGCCGCACGGGTCTTGCGGCAGAGTCCGGGCAATTCGTCGATCTGAATGGCAATGCCGCGCATGGTCCGTACTTCGTTGAAGCCGGGGGCGACATCGACGCGAATGCCCAGTTGCTCAAACATGCGCAGTTGCAGGCGTTTGAGGTCGTCCAGATCCTTGAGCATTTCCAGGCGCGCGAGCAGGCGTTTTTCCTCCTCGCGGGTCAGGCGCAGGATGCGCAGGTCCGCGCCGGGCGTCTCCAGCAACGGGTCGCGCCCGCAATTGCAGGCGCCGGGCGGGCAGGGGGAGCGCATTGGCGCAGGCGTCGTCATGGCCTCCATCATAGAGGCCGTCGGACAGTTTTGCCTATGAGCGATCAGCGGCCGTCCATCGGCTGCCGGTTCCCCGACCGCTACTGATTCAGGCCTTCGTAATGCACCAGAATCGCGTTGGCGAGGTCTTCATCACTGGCGTTGATGCCTGGATTGTCCTGGCGAACCTGTTGCAGCACCGACTCAAGATAAACCCCACGGATGGCCCCGCCACTGGCGACGAATGCAGACAAGTCGTCACGGGCCGGAATCACCATTTTGTGATCCTTGAAGGTCGAGTACAGCGACGCGGAGACACCGGCCGAGGTCGCAACATCACCCGCATCGACGCGGGCCAGCGCCGAACCGACTGGCAGGCATAAGAGTAAAGAAGAAACGAGCACTAACTTGCGCATGACGGTATTCCTCCACAAGCGCGAAGCAAAAGGGAAGTACTACATAATGTGAGAGGTGCGCCGTGAGTGGGAGTTCCGTGCGGCGAAAAAGTCTGCGCAATTGCGCAGCGTACGCGGGCATGCCGTTGCGGCTTGCCCGGTCTTCAGGCAGGCGTGATCAGATCACGCCACAGGCCATGCGGTCACCGGCGGTGAAGGCGCTGGCCGCGCGCGTTGAAAAATGAGACTGGCCTCTCAAAGCGCAAGTTTTACCGCTGTGACCGCTTGAACGGACACCTGCTGACACGCTCTGGCGCGGCAGACCTGTGCAAATAGGCTTAACTGAAGCTCTGACAGGCGCTTGCGGGCGTGGCCAAGGAGAAAATCACGGTGTCGATCAAACTGCGTTTAGTGTTGCTGATTGGGACAAGCCTGCTGACAGCGTTGATCGTCAGTCTGGTCAGCTATGTCGGCAATCTGCGAATGGCCTCGGCGGTCAGTGATAACGCGGTCAGCATGAGCGCGCTGCGCAACCACATGGAAGCCGACATGATGCACGACGCCCTGCGCGCCGATGTTTACTCGGCGATGCTGGTGGGGTTGGGCAAAAGCACCAGTACGCCGGCAGAGGTACGCGCGTCGATTGACGAGCACGCCGGGCATTTTCGCGAAGTGCTCGAGGAGAACCTCAAGCTGCCGATCAATCCTGCGTTACGCACGGCTCTGGAGCAGATCAAACCGAGCCTCGATACCTACATCAACGCGGGCGAACGGATTGTCGGCCTGGCGCTGGATAACCCGGACACCGCGCAGCGGGAACTTGGCACCTTCAACGCGGCTTTCAGTCAGCTTGAAGAACAGATGGCAGCCCTCAGCGAGCTGATCGAAACCAATACCCGGCAAACCAGCGCCGGTACCGAAGCGGCGATCCGCAATGCCAATATCGCCCTCGGCGTGGTGTTGCTCGCCAGCCTGTTGCTGCTGTTGGCGCAGGGGCGTTGGGTCATCCTGAGCATCATGGGGCCGCTGAAGTCCGCCAGCCGAATCGCCGAAAGCATTGCCCACGGCAACCTCAGCGAACTGATCGCCGAGCCTTCCGGCAAAGACGAAGCCAGCGTACTGATCCGCACGCTGGCGACCATGCAGCGGGATTTGCGCAACATGATCGACGTGGTGCGCCGTAACGCTCACGGTGTCAGTGGCATGAGCGCACAGCTCAGCCATGGCTGCCATCAAGTCGCCGACAGCAGTCAGCAACAAAGTGTCGCGGCCGGGACCATGGCCGCCGCCGCCAGCCAGATGACCGCGAGCATCGAGGACATCACCCGTCACGCCGAACGCGCACTGGGCATGGCCAATCAGGCCGAGTCCCTGGCAAAGAATGGCGGCCAGGTGATCCATCAAGTGGTCAGCGACATGGACGACATCGCCCGCTCGGCGCAACAGTCGGCGCAGGTGATTCGCACGCTGGATCAGGAGTCTGAAGGCATCTTCAACATTATCCAGGTGATCAAGAGCATCGCCGACCAGACCAACCTGCTGGCGCTCAACGCGGCGATTGAAGCCGCCCGCGCTGGCGAACAGGGTCGGGGTTTTGCGGTGGTCGCCGATGAAGTGCGCAGTCTGGCGGCGCGCACCAGTGCATCGACGCAGGAAATCGCCGCGATGGTCGCGCGCATTCAGCACAGCACGCGTGAGGCGGTCAGCAGCATGGAGGCGGGGGTGGCGCAGGTCGACAAGGGCATGGCGGTCACGGCGGATGTTGAACGGGCCATCCGCGAAATCCTCGAAGCGACGTTGAGCACGACACAACTGGTCAACGACATCACCCGCACGATTGGTGAGCAGAGTCAGGCCAGCAACGAGATCGCGCACCAGGTTGAAATGATCGCGGGAATGTCCGAGGGCAATAGCCGGGTGATCGGGCAGACGGCGAACACCACCGACGAGTTATCGAGTCTGGCAGGGCAGTTGGCGCAGTCGGTGGATCGGTTTCGGTTGTGATAGCGGTGGGGCAATTGCATTTGTGCTGTCTGAACTGGCCTCATCGCTGGCAAGCCAGCTCCCACAGGTTTCGATGTTGTGAATGCAATCGTGTTTGCAACGATGCCCACTGTGGGAGGTGGCTTGCCAGCGATGAGGCCAGGTCAGCCAACATCAACTTTGAATGGGTCTACTAAATCAGAACTTGAATGCCTGCCGCCCCACCAGCAACCACTTGCCGTGCTGCTTCTGCCAGATCTGAAAGTTCTCGATCTCGGTCGGTATCACCTCGGTTCCTTTCAACGCCTGCGCGGAAAAGTGGTGGCGCACCAGTGCAGTATCGCCGGACAGCGTGATGGTCTGATTCTGCATCTCTAATGTTTTGAACGCGCTCTTGCCGGTTTCGATATCGGCAATGAATGCCTTCTTGTCCTGAATCTTGCCGCTGGAATGACCGTAAGTCAGGTTCGGTGCGGTGAGTGCGTTCAGTTCGGCGATGTCTTTGTGCAGCATGGCCTGGGTCAGATGATCCACCGCTTGGGCGACTGCTGTTTCTGCCGGGGCAGGGGCGGCCATGGCGTAGCCGTTGAAGGCACAGAGAAATCCGATCAGGAGTTGGTTTTTGGTCATGGAGGTCGTTTCCTTGTTTTTATGGGTGATGACTGAGGTTTGTATTTGTCAGTCATCGTACAACGTAGCAGGTTCTCCTGGAATTAGGCACTCCCCTCAGTTGTTCAATCTCAAGGGTCATGTTCAGCCTTCACCGGCCGATACTTTCCAGAGCGCAAAAAGACTCTCAAGTCGGGAACAGACGCGCGGGTTTGCCCTGACGTGATATTCTTCGCGCCAACTTGGTTTGACCTCATTCAGTTTGCTTGCCTTCGGGCGGGCTGACGGAATCCCTGTCGCTCAAGTAGCTGAAGCCAATAATGATAAAAAGTCAGTTCAGAAGGGACATTAACTGAGGTCGATGCAGCATGTCGGCCTTGTGTGCCCACCCGTCAAAATTGAAGTGTGCCGCAATCTGCGACGCTAGCCTGAGCGTCATCAAAGCGGAGCGCACACAGATAAAAGAGGCGGGCGGAAGGCGTTTTATCATAGGTGCAACAGATGTTTAAGAAAGTGAACACAGCCCTGCTGGGTCTGGCTTTGGCGATGGGGATGACATCAGCCAATGCTGACGAAGCAAAGAAAGTCGACGTACTGCTGATCGGCGGCGGCATCATGAGCACCACCCTCGGTGTGTGGATCAATGAGCTGGAGCCAAGCTGGTCGATGGAAATGGTCGAGCGCCTCGACGGCGTCGCCCTGGAAAGCTCCAACGGCTGGAACAACGCCGGTACCGGTCACTCGGCACTTGCCGAGCTGAACTACACCCCGGAAGACGACAAAGGCAACGTGACGATCCCGAAAGCTGTCGAGATCAACGAAGCGTTCCAGGTCTCCCGTCAGTTCTGGGCCTGGCAGGTTCAGCAAGGCGTTCTGAAGAACCCTCGCTCGTTCATCAACACCACGCCGCACATGAGCTTCGTGTGGGGCGATGACAACATCAAGTTCCTGAAAAAGCGCTACGAAGCCCTGCAAGCGAGCCCGCTGTTCGCCGGCATGCAGTACTCCGAAGACCCGGCTGTGATCAAGAAGTGGGTTCCGCTGATGATGGAAGGGCGTGACCCGAACCAGAAAATCGCGGCCACCTGGAGCCCGCTGGGTACCGACATGAACTTCGGCGAAATCACCCGCCAGTTCGCCACGTACCTGCAGACCAAGCCTAACTTCGATCTGAAACTGTCGAGCGAAGTGCAGGACATCACCAAGAATGCCGACGGCACTTGGCGCGTCAGCTACAAAAACCTGAAAGACGGCACTAAAACCGAAACCGACGCCAAGTTCGTGTTCATCGGCGCGGGCGGCGGTGCACTGCACCTGCTGCAGAAGTCGGGCATTCCTGAAGCCAAGGAATACGCTGGCTTCCCGGTAGGCGGCTCGTTCCTGGTGACCGATAACCCGGCCATCGCTGAACAGCACCTGGCCAAGGCCTACGGTAAAGCCTCGGTTGGCGCACCTCCGATGTCCGTTCCGCACCTGGACACCCGTGTTCTGGACGGCAAGCGCGTCATCCTGTTTGGCCCATTCGCGACCTTCAGCACCAAGTTCCTCAAAGAAGGCTCGTACCTGGACCTGCTGACCAGCACCACCACCCACAACATCTGGCCGATGACCAAGGTCGGCATCAAGGAATACCCGCTGGTCGAGTACCTGGCTGGCCAACTGATGCTGTCGGATGAAGACCGCATGAACGCGCTGAAGGAATACTTCCCGAACGCCAAAGCTGAAGACTGGCGCCTGTGGCAAGCCGGCCAACGCGTGCAAATCATCAAGCGTGATGAAGCCGCTGGCGGCGTGCTGAAACTGGGCACCGAAATCGTTGCCGCACAAGACGGCTCCATCGCCGGCCTGCTGGGCGCATCGCCAGGCGCGTCGACCGCTGCACCGATCATGCTGAGCGTGCTGCAGAAAGTCTTCAAAGACAAGGTCGCAACGCCTGAGTGGCAATCCAAGCTGCACCAGATCGTGCCGAGCTACGGCACTCAGCTGAACAGCGATCCGGCCAAAGTGGCTGCAGAATGGGCCTACACCGCCAAGATCCTCGAACTGCCGACACCACCGGTGATCGGTCAGGTGGCTGCTCCGGCCGCACCTGCAGCTGAAAAGGCTGAAGCTCCGAAGGAAAACGCTGCACGTGACATGGCGCTGTAACTAAACGCCTGACACACAAAGCCCACTGAACCGGCGACGGTCAGTGGGCTTTTTTGTGCCTGAATCAGGCTTTGGCCGATGCCAGATAAGCACCCAGTCGCCGTCCCATCTCCTCACCCAACGCCTGCAATCCGCTCAGCGGCCGAACCATCACCTCGAACTCGACAATCTTGCCGCGCTCATCGAAGCGAATCATGTCGATGCCTTTCAGCTCTTTCGTCCCGATCTTGGCGCTGAACTCCAGGATCACATTCAAGCCATCGGCAGTCGCCAGCTCACGGTGGTAGGTGAAGTCTTCAAACACCTCGAACACGGTATTGAGGATCATCGACACCACTGGTGCGCCTGGATAAGGCGTGTGCGCCATCGGCGAGCGGAACACGGCTTGCGGATCAAGCAGTTCGGGCAGCCCGCTCAAGTTGCCGGTGCGGATCATTTCGTGCCATTGCTTCAAGGATTCGGCGACGTTGGCTTGCAGGTTCAGGTCAGTCATGCTCACTCCGCGATGTTGTGGGTCTTCTGGCGTCGGCAATGACTCTAGATCAATCTCGGCGAAAGGTAACCATTGTGCGTCGAGCTGAATATCGGAGCGTGGCCGGTGCAGATCAGATGCGCATCTGATCCGTATTTTTTCGTCTTATCTGACGCTGTTACCAGCGCAGCCAAACGCTCAAAATGCCCCGGCAGTGCGGTCACTCTCGACAGTTCTTCATTCCGAAGCGTTCAGTGCACCGCAAACCCGGCATTGAGGAGAGCAACATGAACAAAATGGCGATTTTCCTGGGTGGCTTTCTGACACTGACCATTCTGATTGGCTTGCTCGCGACGATTTCTCCGGTCTGAGATTGCGCCGCATGATGTCCGGAGTGTTGCGCGCGAATCGTGTTTGTAAGCTTCGACCGTCATTCCAGGTATTAGACTCACCTGACACTTGAGTCGTCGGGGATGAATGAGCCATGGATTCGCTGATCAACGCCGCTGGCAGAGCACTGTCCGCCGGCGACCCGCTCGGCGCGTTGAACTACGTCGCTCTGCGTGAGGACCCGCCGGCGCTGGCCCTGCGCGCAATTGCCATGGCTCAGCTCGGTGATCTGCCCCGGGCCAAGGCGTTGTTGCAGCGTGCGGTGAAGGCGTTCGGCAACAATGAGCCGCTGTCGCGGGCACGCTGTGTGGTCGCCGAGGCCGAGGTGGCGCTGGCGGCGCGGGATCTGGGCTGGCCGGTGAAGGCGCTGGAGGCGGCGCGGCGGGTGTTGCACGATCACGGTGACGGCGTAAATGCGGCGCACGCACGCTATTTGCAGATTCGCCGGTTGCTGTTGATCGGCGAACTGGAGGAGGCCGAAGCGCTGCTGGGTGGAACTGACCCGGCGCCGTTGCCGCCCGCGCTGCGTACCGCTCATGAGCTGATCGCCGCCGGGATCGCTGTGCGTCGGGTCCAGGCGCACAAGGCCAGCGCGGCGTTGGCACGCGCACAGACGGCGGCGCAACAGGCCGGGATCGGCGCACTGAGCGCCGAAGTCGATCACGCCAGTCATATGCTCGCTGCGCCGGCAGCACGATTGATCGTTGCCGGTCAGGCGCAATCGGTGAATCTGGCGCAGGTTGAAGCGCTATTCACCTCGTCGACACTCATCGTCGATGCCTGCCGCTATAGCGTGCGCGGGGCCGGCATGACGGTGGCGCTGGCCACGCGGCCGGTGCTGTTCCGGCTGGCGCGGTTACTCGCGCAAGCCTGGCCGGGCGATGTTGCGCGCGAAACGCTGTTCGCCACAGCCTTTGGTTTGCCCCTCACGGATGAATCACACCGCGCTCGCCTGCGGGTCGAGATCGGCCGCTTGCGTGCGGCGCTGGCAGCGCTGGCGAACATCAGCGCGACGCCAGACGGCTTTGCGCTGGTGGCCGAGAATGTGGCGTTGCTGACACTGCCGGTCGAAGACAGATACGCGCCGTTGCTGGCCTTGCTCGCCGACGGCGAGGCCTGGTCGAGTTCAGCGTTGGCACTGGCGTTGGGCAACAGTCAGCGCCAGGTGCAACGGACGTTGGAGGCATTGGCGCAGGCAGACAAAGTGCAGGCGTTTGGCGTCGGCCGGGCGCGACGCTGGTTGACGCCGCCGATGCCGGGTTTCGCGACGATCTTGTTACTCCCGGTGTCGCTGGGCAATGGCTAGGCTGGACCCACACATCCACGAGGAAGCCCCCATGAAACACGCAAACGCAGACGTCCTTCGCGAGTACGGCCCGTTTGATGGCATCAGCGGCATTCACGGCGTGACGTTCGATGGTCAGCAGGTCTGGTTCGCCAGCGACGGCCAGCTCAGCGCGCTGGACCCGGCCACTGGCGAAACCGTGCGCACGCTCAAGGTCGGCGCCGACGGCGGCACCGCTTTTGACGGCAAGCACCTGTACCAGATTGCCGACCGTCACATCCACAAAATCGATCCGGCCACGGGTGATGTACTCCATACCATCAAGGCACCGGGCGATGGCGGTGACTCAGGCATGGCCTGGGCGGATGGCTCGTTATGGGTGGGGCAGTATCGCGAGCGCAAGATTCATCAGATTGATCCGCAGACCGGCGAGATCCTTCGCACGCTGGAGTCGAACCGCTTTGTCACCGGCGTGACCTGGGTGGAGGGTGCGTTGTGGCATGGCACTTGGGAGGCCGATGAGAGTGAGCTGCGGCGGATCGATGCGCAGGACGGCAAGGTCCTTGAGTCGCTGAAGATGCCGGCGGGGCAAGGTGTTTCCGGGCTGGAAGCGGACGGTGCGGATCGCTTTTATTGTGGCGGCGGCGACAGTGGACGGGTGAGGGCGGTGCGTCGGCCTCAATGATCAAGGTGTCTGAGCTGGCCTCTTCGCGAGCAGGCTCGCTCCCACAGTCAGACCGCATTCCTCCAGCTGCAATGCGTTCCTTTGTGGGGGCGAGCCTGCTCGCGAAAGCGCAGCGTCAGGCACCGCTGTTTCGACGACGTTCAATACCCTCCGGGCCGCCGATGTCCAGCAACCTTCTTTCCACCAGGACATTCTCAAGGGCCTGACGCTCGACCGGCGCCATTTGGTGTTCACGTTTTTTCAGCTCCAGCAGAATCGGGCTGGACCAGGTGCGGTAGGTCTGTTCGATGTTGCGACGCGACGTCATCAGTCTCTCCTTGATCAAGAGCCCGGTGTAGCAGGCAGGGGCTCAATCCGATGAGGTACTAACGTTAGTCGAGAAACTACCGGTATGCGAATGCACCGCAATCCCCTGTAGGCCTTCTCCTGCTCGCGATAGCGTTGTATCAGTCGGAGCTGATGTGAATGACAGACCGCCATCGCGAGCAAGCGAAGGCCTACAGGGGTTTTGCGTTGGGTTTGGTTAGTCGTCGACGTCCATCAGTTGCTGCACACCTTCCCACGCCTCGGCGCGCATGCGTTCAATGTCCAGCCCCGGAATCACGCCGTTATCGACGACCACACGGCCGCCGACCAGGCTGTATTTCACCGTGATCGGTTCACCCGCCACCACCGGTGCCACGGCGCGGTCGTGGAAGCCGTAGAAGCGCGGATGGTCGAGGCTGTAGATCACCAGGTCCGCCGCTTGCCCGACTTCGAGCGTGCCGACCGCGCCGAGGCCGAGCACCTGTGCGCCACCCGCTGTGCCCCAGTGGATGACATCTTCAGCGGTGGTCGCCGACGCGCCTTGTTCCGCCCGGTGGATCAGCCATGCGGTGTTGGCTTCGCCGACCATGCTCCCGGATTCGTTCGACGCCACGCCATCGACGCCAAGGGAAATCGGCACGCCCGCCTCGTACATCTGCGGCACCGGCGCGACGCCGCTGCCCAGTCGGGCGTTGCTCACCGGGCAATGCGAGATACCCGTTCCAGTCTGCGCAAGCATGCGGATTTCGCCCGGTTGCAAGTGCACGGCGTGGGCGAACCAGACGTCGGGGCCGAGCCATTCGTGTTCGGCGACGAATTCCACCGGCAGGCAATTGTATTTTTCTCGGCAGAAATTCACGTAGTTCTGCGTTTCCGACAGGTGCGTGTGCAGGCGCAATCCAAGGCCTCGGGCGGTGTGGGCGAGTTCGCGCAGCAGCGTCGGCGGCAGGGAGAACGTCGGCGTGGTCGGGGCGACGACGACGCGGCGCATTGCGTCCGGGGTGTCCTGGTGATACAGCGATTTCAGCCGCTCGATATCGCCAACCATCTGCTCGAGGCTTTCCGGTTGCAGCGCGGTTTTCGAGAAGCCCGGATGCGCGCTCGCCGACTCCAGGGCGCCGCCACGGCACAGCACGAAGCGCAGGCCGAATTCATCGGCCATGTCGAACAGCAGGTCGCCGGTCTCGGTGCTGCCGTGGGCGTGGTAGAGATAATGGTGATCGGCGCAGGTGGTGACGCCGGACAGCAGCAATTCGACCATGCCCAGCCGTGCGGCGATCCGCGCCAGTTGCGGGGTAAAGCGGTTGAGGCGCGGGTAGGGCACGCTGGCCAGCCAGCCTTGCAGATCCTGATTCAAACCTTCAGGCACGGCTTTGAGCAGGTTCTGGAACAGGTGGTGGTGAGTGTTGATCCAGCCCGGATAGACCACGCTGTTGCGCGCGTCGATCACCCGTTCGCCGGGTTGTGGCTCAAGGTTCGCGGCCATTTCGGCGATGCGACCGTTGACCACACGGATGTCCACAGCGCCGGCCCGCGCTTGAGGACCGCGCAGGCCGGTCATCACCGCGACCGGGTTTTTGATCAGGATGTTCTGAAGTTGAGTCATGGGCAGCTCCAAACTAAAGGATGTGCGAGGCGGATTTGCTGGCGGTGGTTTCCGCTACGCTGACGCCATTCAGCGCGGCGTTGAGCAGCACCGACACCAGGCAAGCGATGACCACGCTGCTGTGCAGGAACGGCTGCGACCACTCGGGGAGTTGTTTGAACAAGGTCGGCGCGAGCACCGGCACCAGCGCGGCGGCGATGGTGAAACCGACGATCAGCACGTTGTAGCGATTGCGCTCGTAATCGACCTTGGCGAGGGTCTGAATGCCCGCCGCTGCGACCACGCCGAACATCGCGATGCCGGCACCACCGAGGGCGGCGGTCGGCATCGAGGCGATGATCGCGCCGGCTTTCGGCACCAAGGCAATCGAGCACATCAGCAAGCCGCTGACCGCGACCACCCAACGGCTGCGCACGCCGGTGAGGATTACCAGCCCGACGTTTTCCATGAAGGCGATAAACGGAAACGCGGCGAACATGCCGGCGATGGTGCTGGCCAGACCATTGGCGCGCAGGCCGTTGATGACTTGTTTGTCCTCGACCGGTTTTTCAACGATGTCGCCGATGGCCACGAACAAGCCCATCGACTCGACCATCTGCACGATCATCACCACGATCATGGTTGCGATGGGGATCAGGCTGAATGTCGGCAAACCGAAGTAGAACGGGTAGGGCACGGTCAGCCACGGTGCTTCTTCGACGCTATGAAAGTTGCCCATCCCGAGACCGTAGGCCAGCCCGGCGCCGATCAACATGCCGATCAATACCGCCATGTTGCGCAGCAGTGGGCTGCCATAACGGTTGACCAACAGAATCGTCAGCAACACCACCACCGCTACACCGAGAAACGCCGGCGCGCCGAAGTTGCTCGCGTTGCGCCCGCCGCCGACCCATTCATAAGCAATCGGGAACAGTTGCAGACCAATCACGGTGACGATGCAACCGGTGACCACGGGCGGGAAGAATCGCCGCAATCGGCCCACGAACGGCGCCATCAACATGGTGAAAATCCCCGCACCGATGACGGCCCCGCAGACCCCGGCGAACCCCACGTCCGGGTTGCTGCCGATGGCGATCACCGGGCCAACGCTGCTGAACGCGACGCCCTGCAGAATCGGCAGGCGCACGCCGAATTTCCAGAAGCCGACGGTTTGCAGGAGGGTGGCGATGCCGGAACAGAACAGCGTGGTGCTGATCAGCACCACCGTATCGGCGTGAGACATTTTCAGGGCACTGGCGACAATCAACGGCACGGCGATGGCGCCGATGTACGAGACGGCCATGTGCTGCAGGCCGAGGGTGAGCATCTGTCGTACCGGCAGAATGCGGTCGACGGGGTGCACGGTGGATGCGGTTTTTGATGGGGATGTGGCTGACGACATGGGGAAACACCTCTGGCTGTTTTTATGCGGTAGAGAGGGGTATTCGTCTGATGCCGATCAGCTCAAGAACACAGTGGAACCCTGTGGGAGCTGGCTTGCCAGCGATGGCGATTTAGCAGTCATCATTTTTATAAACTGACAGTCCGCTATCGCTGGCAAGCCAGCTCCCACAAGTTTTGTGTTGTGTAAAAAACTGGCATCAGTCATTCGTACACATGTGCCCGAAGCCGCCATCCACCGGCTCCGATGCCTTGTTTCAGCCTGCCAGGCAGGCGGCAAAGCCCTGGTTCAGCGCCGCGCGATCCAGGTCGCGGCCGATGAATACGATCTTGCTTGAGCGGGGCTCCGTGCCCCACGCGGTTGAGGCGCGAAATTCGACCAGGCTGTGCACGCCTTGCAGCACGTAGCGCTGGTCTTCGTTGGCCACCGCGAGCACGCCTTTCATGCGGTACAGGTTGTCGGCCTGGGAGGAGCGCAGTTCGCTGATCCAGCGGTGGAATGCCATCAGGTTGACCGCGCCGTCCACGGCGATGCCCACCGACGACACGCTTGGGTCGTGTTGGTGATCCTGCGCTTCAATAGAGTGCTCAGGGTGATGCTCATGGTCGTGGTGATCGTGCTGTTCCGCGCCGATTTCCATGAGCTTCTGTGTGCATTCAAACGCGCCGATGCCGAGGATTTTCGTCAGATCGATCTGCGCGTGAGTCGAGGTCACCAGATCCGCTGTGGCATTCAAGCCACGGATCTTGCCGCGCAGGGTTTCCACTTCCTCAGTGCTGACCAGATCGACCTTGTTGATGACGATCCGGTCGGCGCAAACAATCTGATCCACCGCCTGATTGTCGACGCCGTCGAGTTGCAGATCCTCCAGATGCTGGGCGATGTGCTTGGCGTCGACCATGGTCACGATCGCGTCGAGTTCCACTTCCTCGGCAATCGGGTCATTGATGAAAAAGCTCTGCGCCACCGGGTACGGGTCAGCGAGGCCACTGGTCTCGATAAGGATGTGATCGAGGCGTACCGGCCGCGCCACCAACTCACGGACGATGCGCACCAGATCCTCGCGAACCTCGGCGGTGCAGCACACGCAGCCGTTGACCATCTCGTAGATTTCTTCGGTCTCGGAGCTGAGGACGAGGTCGCCGTCGATGCCGACCTCGCCGAACTCGTTTTCGATCACGGCGATCTTGCGGCCGTGGTTTTCCTTGAGGATGTAGTTGAGCAGGGTGGTTTTACCGGCACCGAGGAAACCGGTGAGGATGGTCACGGGGATTTTGGTGTTGCGGGTTGGGGCGTTGAAGGGGGTGTTCATGATGAGGCTCCTTTGATTGACCGGTGCACACTGAATTCGGGTGATGCTGCTTCATTGTGGGAGCGAGCTTGCTCGCGAAGGCGGTGTGTCATTTAGCAGTGATGGCGACTGATCCACCGCATTCGTCGGAACGCCGCCCGGAGCAAGCTCGCTCCCACAGGGTTTTTGGTGTTCTCGCCAGCGGGTGGCGACGCCGGCATCGAGGCCGAACAGGTCGAGCACGCGGCCGAGGCTGTGGTCGACCATTTGCGCCAGATTTTCCGGGCGCGCGTAAAACGCCGGCACCGGCGGGGCGATGATTCCGCCCATCTCGGTGACGGCGGTCATGTTGCGCAGGTGGGCGAGGGTCAGCGGGGTTTCCCGGGCCATCAACACCAGCGTGCGGCGCTCCTTCAGCGTGACGTCAGCTGCACGGCCGATCAGCCCCGAGGACGTGCCGGTGGCAATCTCCGCCAGCGTCCTCATCGAACACGGCGCAACCACCATGCCGAGACAACGAAACGAACCGCTGGCGATCCCGGCGGCGACGTCATCGGCGCGGTGGTAATGACTGGCCAGAGCAGTCACGTCGGCGAGTTTGTAGTCGGTCTCGTGGGCCATGGTCAGCAGCGCGGCGCGGCTGATGATCAGGTGGCTTTCGATGTCCAGTTCGGCGAGCAATTGCAGCAAACGCACGCCATAGATAAACCCGGACGCGCCGCTGATGCCGACCACCAGCCGTTGCCGGTTCACGATTGCAGACCTTTGAGCAAAACCCGCGCGCGCTCCAGAACTTCCTGATCGAGCTGCGCCTTGATCCCGTCAAAACCCGAACCGCGTGTCGCATCCAGGCCCATCCGCGACGTGGTGCCGTTGACCGACGATGAAGGATCGAGCGGACTGCCCGGCAAGCCATCAATGGTGAAAATATCCAGGTGCGGCTGAAAGTGCGTGGCCAGTGCCCACAACACCTGGCTGTCATCGCTGATGTCGATATCGCTGTCCACTGCGATCACGGTTTTCAGGTACGGATCCCAGCCGAGCAGCGCCAGCATGATTTGCCGCGCCTCGCCGTCGCGGCTTTGGTCCAGCGCGACGTAGCAGTGAAAATGCGTGCCGGAATTGGGGTAGTGCACAGCGGTGACGGCGGGGAAACGCGCTTTCAGTTTCTCGCTCATCTCCGCTTCACGCGGCAGACGGGCGAGGGTCAGGTGTTCGGCGTAGCGACCGCCCATGACGTCGACCAACCAGGCGTCTTTGCGTTTTAGCAGGGTGTCGACCCGCAGCACGTTGTTGGTCGAACGATCCGAGGAATAACCGCTGAATTCGCCGAACGGACCTTCCTCGGCATAGGCCGCCGGGTCAATCGCACCTTCCAGAACAAACTCGGCGTAGGCCGGCACACCGATGCCGTAGCGTGGGGTTTTCACCAGTTCCAGCGGCGCGCCGAACAGTCCGCCAGCGACGGCGCGTTCATCGCTGCCGTAGGGCAAACGTGCAGCGGCGGCGAGCATGAACAACGGATGCGCACCGACGACCATTGCCACGCGCAGTTCTTCGCCACGCTCGCGGGCGGTTTGCAGCATCCGCCACAGATGCCCGCGTGAATGCAGGCTGGTGGCGAGGGCCTGACGGGCGTGGCGCATCGAGCGGTGATAGCTCATGTTGGCAATGCCGGTCAGCGGGTCTTCGGCAACGATGATCGCGTTGGTGATGTACGGGCCGCGATCGCTGTCGAAATGCTTGAGCATTGGCAGCAGCGCCAGATCCAGCGCTTCGCCTTCGAAGACTTCATCGAGGATCGGACCGCTTTCTACATAGCGCGGGGCGATGGGCTGGTTGGCGCGGGTTTGAAAGGTTTCGTGCAGCTGCGCCGGCGTTACGCCGAACAGCCGGGCGATGCGGGTGCGGGAGGCGAACAGATTGGTCGCCACCGGCACGCCGAGGTTGCCGACGTTTTCGCAGATCAGCAGCGGATCGCGGCCCTGGGCGGCGAGGGCATCGACCAGCGCGGTGACGTCCTGATCGGCAGAAATCGGGTGGGTGACGGTCAGCACATCGTCCGGATACTCACGGCGATAGGCGTCGATGAACACGTGAAAATCCTGAGAATCGCCGAGCGTCGAACGGGTCATGGTGTCACCTCGTAAAAAGCAGGCACGCAGGGGTGAGAGGGCGTTCAAACGGCCAGCCGTTGGCCTGCCGGACGAGCGAACGCCGGGTCATCTTCGTGCCTGTAAAGTCGCTGTGCTTTTAAATCCTGGCAACGAACCCTGTGGGAGCGAGCTTGCTCGCGAAGGCATTGATTCAGTCACCATCGTTGTTGAATGACACACCGCATTCGCGAGCAAGCTCGCTCCCACAGGTTATGTGTATGGCTACAGGTACGTAGTGGTCAGGCGAATGTCGGCCTCGACCAGATCTTTCGGCGGTGGCGTCGGTTCGATCCCGCACAACCGGGCGATGTTGTTGCCCAGGTAATCCTCGAGATGATCCTCATCAATCCCCAGGCCCTGCGGTGCCGGTGAGCACAACACCTCCAGTTCCCTCAACCACATCCCCGGTTCATTCGGCGGCGAATCCGTGCCGAACACGATCTTGTTGCGCGGCAGCTCCTTGGCGAATTCGACGATCCGCGACTGGAAGCACCAGCCCGATTCGCAGTACACATTCGGCGTGTCCATCGCCATCCAGAACGCTTCGAACGAGTAGTTGCCACCGGTCTGGATACCGAAGTGACCGATGATGAAATTGACCATCGGAAACTCGCGGATGATCGGGTAGAACATCGTCGGAATCGTGTACGGGCCGTCGCCGGTGTGGATCAGCACGACGATGTTGTACTTGGCGCAGACCTTCATCGCCGGGCGTAGCCAGTCGAGTGCGCGATCCGGGCGATAGCCGTGCATGTTGGCGTGCAGCTTGAGCATCTTGAAGCCGTATTCCTTGATGTGGAATTCCAGCTCCGCCGCACCGTTTTCCGGTCCCCAGCGCGGGTTGAAGTTGAAGTTGCCGATGAAGCGATCCGGGTACTTCATGCACAGTTCGGCAATGTACGACATGTAGTCGCGCACGCCTTCGCGGCCCCGGCGGTTGCCGTCGCGATAGCCGGTGTTGCCCGGTGGCGGCTGGATGAAACCCATGTCGATGCGGCGTGGTTTGCCGTTGATCATGTACGGGCCGTCCATCAACTTGAGCATGCGCTCGCCGGTGAACGGTTCGCCGGTGTGGCGCCAGGCCTCGTCGACCAGATTTGTTGGGTGCAGATGGGTGTCGATGATCATCGGTTCAGCTCCTGGCCAGTTGAGTGGTGACGGGGCGCTTGAGTTGCGCCTCTGCTTCGGAAACGGAACGGGGTGGCGGGGTCGGTTCGAGGCCGATCATCCGCGCGGTGTTGTTGCCCAAATAGTCTTCGAGCGTGTCCTCGTCGAGGTTCAGGCCTTGTGGCGGCTCGTGGCAGAGCACCTCAAGCAGGCGCAGCCACATGCCCGGTTCGTTCGGCGGCGTGTCGGTGCCGAAGAGGATCTTGTGCGTCGGCAAGACCTTGGCGAACTCGACGATGCGCGATTGCAGGCACCAGCCGGATTCGCAGTAGACGTTGGGCAATTCCATCGCCCATTGCATCGGTTCGAACACATAGACGCCGCCGGTCTGCACGCCGAAGTGGGCCATGATGAAATTGACGTTGGGGAATTCCTTGATCATCGGCACCCATTCCGACGGGATGCTGTACGGCCCGTCGCCGGTGTGCAGCTTGACCGGGATGCCCAGTTCGGCGCATTTCTCGAAGCATGGGCGCACCCAGTCGAGTGCACGGTCAGGACGGTAGGCGTGCATGTTGGCCTGCATCTGCACCATGCCGAAACCGTGTTCCTTGACGTAGCGCTCGATCGCCTCGACGCCGTTTTCCACGCCGCAGCGCGGGTTGTAGACGAAGCAGCCGATGAAGCGATCCGGGTAGGTCTGGACCATTTTCAGGGTGTAGGCCATGTAGGCGTCGATGGATTCGCGGCCGCTCAGATCGCCGTCGGTCCAGGTGTAAATCGTGTTGCCCTGCGGCGGCTGGATGAAGGCTTTGTCAATGCGGCGAGGCTTGCCGTTGACCATGTACGGGCCATCCATCATCTCCAGCAGACGCTCGCCGGTGAACGGGTCACCGTCATGCCTCCAGGCGAGGTCCACGAGATCCGTGGGATAGCAGCTGATATCGATGATCATTGCAGTCGATCTCCTGATAGCGGGGAAGGGAGCCTTGCGGCTCTCGGCATCCACGTCCCGGGCAATCGGCCGTTTCTATGCGCAAGACACGCGCATTCCCTCGCCTGTTCGCATCCGGCCCGGGTGGGTGGTTGCTGAGGGCGAGTATTGGAAGGCGGGGTTGGGTTCGTACAATATTAATTGGGCGCGGTGGTGATACTTGTTCGATATGGACTGTGGTTGACATGTGGGTGCAGGATCAAGAGCCCCTCACCCCAGCCCTCTCCCGAAGGGAGAGGGGGCCTACGGAGGTGTCTTGTATGAGATATCGACCTGAGAAACCGAGTCGATTATGGATTCGCAGCTGATCTCTCAAGTCGGTGTAACTCTTCAATATTCCCCGATCGGTCCCCTCTACCTCTGGGAGAGGGTTAGGGTGAGGGCTGGATTTCAAGCGTACACAAAGCCAACTGCCTGATGATTTCAACCACCGGCGCCACACGCTCAGCCTGCCCATGCGGCCACACCGCATACAGGTTGTAATGCGCGGCAATCTGCGCCTCGTTCAACACCACCAACCGCCCACTGCGCAACGCATCAGCCGCCAGTAATCCACGCACCAACCCCGCGCCAACGCCGGCCTCGGCGGCAGCAATCAAATTCGCCGCATTATCAAAAATTACCCGCGCCGGCGGTTCGGTCGGCGTCATTCCGGCCGCATCCAGCCACGGAATCCACGACCGCCGCGTATACCCCAACAACGGCAATTGCAGAATCTGCGCCGGGCTCAACGGCACCTGCAATCCGTGCCGCGCCAGCAGTTCAGGCGCAGCCACGGCCAACACCCGATCGCCACAAATCTGCGTCATCTCGCAGTCATCCCAATCGCCATAGCCATAACGCAATGCCAGATCGACCCGCTCGAATGTGCTGCGATCACTGCGTGGCATCGACAGCAATGTCACCTCGTAATCCGGCAGCCCATCGAGCAACTGCGGCAAGCGCGGATTGAGCCAGCTCTGTGCCAGTTCGCTGTCGACATCCAGCGTCAGGCGTTGCGCCACGCTGCGGTTTTTCACCGAGGAGATCGCCCGATCGATCTGCGCCAGACCATCCGACAACACGCTGGCAAACAACTGCCCGGCATCGGTCAGGTTGCTGCCGCCGCCTTCACGCACGAACAGTGGCTGGCCGATGAAATCTTCCAGCGCGCGGATCTGCTGGCTGATCGCACTGTGGGTCAGATCAAGTTTGCGCGCGGCACTGGAGAAACTGCCGCTGCGCGCCGCGTGGATAAACGCGCTCATGGACTGCACTGACGGGTATCGCTTGTACATGTTGTTAGTCCTGCTTACAGCGGTTGGCAGAAATCGTCGCTGGCCGCGTGTTGCTCAGGGTTCCAATAATCTGTCACCAGGCCCGCACAAAGACGGGCCGCTCTTTTGGAGCCTGACAATGATTGCATTCACGGTTAACGGCGAACGACGCGAGCTGGATGAAGCGTCCTCCTCCATGCCCTTGTTATGGGTACTGCGTGATCAACTGAAACTCACCGGCACCAAGTTCGGTTGCGGCATGGGCCTGTGCGGTGCCTGCACCGTGCACCTGGATGGCGTCGCGGTGCGTTCCTGCCAATTGCCGGCGGCCGCCGTCGCGGGCCACAGCATCACCACCATCGAAGGCTTGTCGCCAACGCAAAACCATCCGCTGCAACTGGCCTGGGTCGCCGAAGATGTGCCGCAATGCGGCTACTGTCAATCCGGGCAGATCATGTCCGCCGCCGCGTTGCTCAACACCGGCGCGGCAGTGACCGACGATTCGATCCGCAATGCCATGTCCGGGAATATCTGCCGCTGCGGCACTTACGGACGCATCAACAAAGCGATCAAACGTGCGGCGAATGCGCCGAAGGAGGCCTGATGAGCCTTATCGACGATACCCGCCTCGAACTGCCGCGCCGGGTTTTTCTCAAGCAGGCAGCGACGGTAGCTTCAGGCCTGGCGATTGCCCTGTATCTGCCGGGCGGCCTGGCGGCTGATCCAAAAGCCCCGGTGCCGGCCAACGAGTTCGAACCGAATGCCTGGGTGCGGATCTTCCCCGACGGCACGGTGAAACTGGTGGTGCACAAGCACGACTCCGGCACCGGCACACAAACCGCACTGGCCGCGTGCGTGGCGGAGGAGTTGGACGTCAACCCGATGACCGTGCAGGTCATCACCCCGGAAGATCCGTTTTTCGAGACCTACATTCACCCGGTCTGGAAGGTGTTTTCCACTGGCGGCAGCACCAGCGTTTCCCTCGAATACGACCGCTTGCGCATGGCCGGTGCCACAGCGCGGGCGCTGTTGATCACGGCAGCGGCGAAGCAGTGGAAAGTCAGTCCCGACAGTTGCACCACCGAGGAAGGTCGAGTGGTTCACAGCGCCAGCAAACGCAGCCTCGGCTATGGCGAACTGGTCGGCGTCGCGGCGAATCTGCCAGCGCCGACCAACGTCACGCTGAAGGACCAGGCGCAATTCAAATACATCGGCAAACTGCGCCACAAACGTGATGCGGCGGCCAAGGTGTGTGGGCGCTTCAAGTACAGCATCGACGTGCAATTGCCGGACATGCTGGTGGCGGTGATTCAGCGTGCGCCGATGGTGGGAGCGAAAGTGCTCAGTGTCGATTCGGCGGCGGCTTTACAGGTGCCGGGGGTGCGCAAAGTGCTGGCGATTCCGGGACGTCCCGATGTGCTCGGCGGCAATCTGGAAGGCGTTGCAGTGCTGGCGGATACGTTCTGGGCAGCGCAGCAGGGCCGCAAGGTGCTGGAGATCAAATGGAGCGATTCAGCGCTGGCCGGGTTCGACAGCGAGCAGTTATTCAGCGCTCAAGCCAGAGCCATCGGCGATCCAAAAGCACAAACCGTCAAAGCCATGACCCAAGGTGATGTCGCCGGGCAATGGGCGGGCGCGGCGAAGCTGATCGAAGCCGATTACACCATGCCCTACAAAGTGCAAAACCCGCTGGAACCGATCTGCATCACCGCGCAGGTCAAGGACAAGGCAATCACTTATTGGGGCGGCGTGCAGGTGCCGTCCTCGGCGCTGGAAGCGGCGCAAACCGTGTGCGGCATCGACAAGGCCAACGTGACCATTCATGAGTTGGTGTCGGGCGGCAGTTTCGGTGCGCGGGAGGCCAAATACTGGTTGTTCGAGGTCGCGTATCTGGCGCAGAAAACCGGCGTGCCGGTGAAATTGCTCAACAGCCGCGAAGATGAAATGCACGCGCTGTTCAATCACCCGGCGACCTTGCACCGGGTCAAAGGCGCGCTGGATGCCCAAGGCAATCTCAGCGCGCTGCAACTGCACGCGGTGTCGCCGGCCTCGCCGGAACAGTGGGAGCCGGGCTATTTCGAACGCCCGGACAAGATGGATTACAGCACCACCGAAGCGATCACCGCGTGGGACTTCGCCTACCGTCCGCCGCATCTGGAACTCAACTGGGTCAGGCACGAAAGCAACGTGCCGAGCGGTTGGTATCGTTCGGTGAGTTTTATTCCCAACGTGTTTGCCGTCGAGAGCTTCATGGATGAACTGGCGCATGCGGCCGGTGCAGATCCATTGGCGTTCCGACTCGCCAATATGCAGGAGCGGCCACGCCATGTAGCCGTGCTCAAAAAGGCTGCCGAGCGCGCCGGATGGGGTCAGCCGTTACCACCGGGCACGGCACTGGGGATCGCGACCAATCAGGGTTACACCAGTTTCATCGCCGTGGTCGCGCGCGTGACGACGGTCGACGGCAAGCCGACAGTCGAGAAGCTCACCTGTGTGGTCGATTGCGGTTTGGCGGTGTCGCCGGGGGGTGTTGAAGAGCAGATTTACGGCGGCTTGATGTGGGGCTTCGGTCACGCCTTGTTCGACCGCCTCGACATCAAACAGGGGCGGGTGGTGCAGAGCAATTTCCACGACTATCGCGTCACGCGCATGTCCGACATGCCGGCCACCGACATCCTCGTGCTCGACGGTGAGCCGAGCAAACCCGGTGGCGTCGGCGAATTGGGCAGCCCGTCGGTGGTGCCGGCCATCGCCAACGCGCTGTTCGCGCTGACCGGTCTGCGCCAGCGTTCGACACCGCTGAGTCTGGGGTAAGCCGCCATGGACTTGCGTCTGCTCCGCTACTTCATGGCGTTGGCCGATGAGTTGCATTTCGGTCGCGCTGCCGAACGCCTGCACATCTGCCAGCCACCGCTGAGCCAGCAGATTCGTTTGCTGGAGGAGGAACTGGGCACGCCGCTGTTCGAGCGCAGCCATCATCGGGTTGAGCTGACTGCAGCGGGGCAGATGCTCAAGGAGCAGGCACCGCTGGTGTTCGAGCAACTCGAGCGGGCGCTGGACCTGACGCGGCAGACCGGGCGCGGTCAGTTGGGTGAGCTGGAAATCGGCATGATCAGTTCGGTGATGGTCGGTGTGCTTCCCAAGGCCTTGCACCTGTTTCGCGAGCGTTATCCGCAAGTCAATTGGCGCTTGCATGAGATGACCCCGGCGGCACAGGTCAAGGCGTTAAAGGAGAAGCGTATTGATGCCTGCGTGTTTCGCGTGGGTTATGACGATCCGTTGTTGCGCAATGAACTGCTGATCTACGAACCGATACACGTGGTGATGCCGGCGGATCATCCATTGGCTGGCCGTGCGGTGCTGGCCCCGGCGGATCTGGCGCAGGAGCCGTTTGTGGCGCTGGAGTTGAAGCAGTCGCGGTTCGCCAATTTTCTTTATCAGTGCTGCATTCAGGCCGGGTTCACCCCGCAGATTCGCCAGCAAGTGATTGAAGTGCAGACCTTGCTGAGTCTGGTGCGGGCCGGGTTTGGCGTGGCGCTGTTGCCGGCGTCCATCGAGCAATTGGCGCCGGCGGGGTTGGTGTTCCGCCGCCTGACTCCGGCGCTGCCGGAAGTGCCGTTGTATGCCACTTATCGGGCGGATGATGCTTCGCCAGTGCTCAAGCTGTTTCTCGACACCCTGCGTGAACTTATCGAGCACCCAAGCCAACACTGAATCCTGTGGGAGCGAGCTTGCTCGCGAAGGCATAGTGACAGTCGAAAAATGATTTGAATGAAGTAGCGCATTCGCGAGCAAGCTCGCTCCCACAGGGGATTTAGGTTGTTGCAAGAATTTAACGCTGGCACGATCGCAAGCGCGTGAGGTCGTACTCTTCACATGGGCGTATCACTTGTGGAGATCCAATGAGCCAGGAAGTCCTGACCACCGAAACCAACCGCCGCCAGTTGCAGCAGATCATCGCCGGGCTGTCCGACGGGGTGATTTTGCTGGAGCTGGATCAGAGCATTCTCTGGGCCAACGAAGCCGCTATGGCCATGCACGGTGTCAAGCGGATCACCGATCTGGGCCACAATGCCGACGAATACGCCAGGAAATTCAACCTGCGCTATCGCAACAATCACTCGATCAGCGCCGAAAACTACCCGATCAGCCGGGTAGCGCGTTGTGAGAGTTTCAATGACGTGCTGATTGAAGTGTCGCCGAGCGACGACCCCGAGCGCATCTGGGTGCACAGCGTGCGCAGCATGATTCTCACCGATCGCGAAGGGCAGCCCGAGTCGTTGGTGCTGATCATGAGCGACGTCACCGACTGGGCCAACGCTGAGCAGCGTTTCGAAAGGACGTTCAACGCCAACCCGGCACCGGCGGTGATCTGCCGGCTCAGTGATCTGCGTTATATCAAGGTCAATTCGGGGTTTCTGGACATGACCGGGTACACCCGTGAGCAAGTGATTGGCACGTCCTCTTATGAAATCGACATTTTCGAGCAGGCCGAACACCGCGATCTGGCGATTCAGCGCCTGCGCGACGTGGCGACCATCCCGCAGATGCAGGCCGAATTGCGCCTGCCCGATGGCAGTAGCAAGCAAGTGATCGTCGCCGGCCAGCCGCTGACGCTCAACGACGAGGATTGCATGCTGTTTTCCTTCGTCGACATGGAGCTGCGGCACAAGGCCGAGGTGGCGTTGCGCCAGAGTGAGGAGCGTTTCGCCAAGGCGTTCCGCCTGACGCCGGTGCCGATCCTGATTTGCAGTGCCGACGAACAGCAGGTGATTGACGTCAATCAGGCGTTCCTCGAAACCCTGGCCTATGACAGCGAAGACGTGCTCGGCAAGACCGTGACGCAGCTGGACTTCGTCAGTGACAAAGGGGCACGTGCACGGTTACTGACGGCCCTGGAACACAGCGGGCGGGTTGATCGGGTTGACGTGCAGATGCGCAGGAAGGACGGCGATGTGCTGGAGTGCGCATTGTCCGCCGACACCGTGAATATTCAGGACATGCCGTGTTATTTGCTGGTGTTGATGGACATCACCGAGCGCAAGCGCACTGAGCTTGAGCTGGTGGCGGCGATTGAAGAGGTGATGAAGGATGCTTCCTGGTTCAGTCGCACGCTGATCGAGAAACTGGCCAATGTGAAGAAGGTCAATTCGCCGCAATTGCCCAGCGTGTCGTTCACCGATCTGACGGCGCGCGAGCGTGATGTGCTGGGGTTGATCTGCGAAGGGCTGGCGGACAAGGAGATCGCGGCGCGGCTGAAACTGGCGCCGAACACGGTGCGTAATCATGTCGCGACGGTGTATTCCAAGCTTGATGTGCACAGCCGCAGTGAGGCGATTGTCTGGGCGCGGGAGCGCGGTTTGTTTTCCGGTGGCGCCGAGGGCAAGGGGCAGCGATAGGGGTGCAAATGCACTAGTGCGTATGGTGCAATTTGATGTGTTGATGCCGGGTGACTGTTCTTAGTCTGGTGGGGTGCGGTGCGAGCCTTTTGAGGTTTGTGGTCGCGTCCCTTCGAAGTTGTTAAAGGAACAGCCGCAATGATGAATCTTGCGCAGTTGCGCGCGCAGCTTGAGCGTAGTTTTTCGCCGCTGGCGTGTGAGTGTCTGGTGGATGGTGATCATTCGCTGACAGTGAAGCTTTATCACCCGGGGTCGGGGCAGGTGGATCTGGTGATCAGTGGGCTGAAGCTGGATGCGTTGCGTACGGCGGAGTCGGTTGAGGCGTTGATTGACGAGTTGCGGTATGAGCTTGAGAGCAATTCTTTGCGTTCTTCTCGGGATCCGGATTTGGTTTAGTGTTTGGGTTTGGGGTTGGGTGTATATCCGTTTTTAGGGTGTTGCGGATTACGGTTCCGCCCTTACGGCGGGTCACTTTTTCCAGACGCCGAAAAAGTAACCAAAAAGGCTTTGCCCTGACGTTCGGCCCTCGCTGTGGCTCGGGTTCCTTCGCTCCGGGATTGATCCGGGCGCAGCGCCTACGGTTTGCTTCGCTGCACCTCCTCTCGCTGTGTTTGGCTGCGCCAAACGGTCGCTGCGCTCCCACCCCCGGATCAATCCCGGAACGAAGCCTGCCGACGGGCTTTAAGATCAAGAGCTGCAGCCGAGCTAACGCTCATCCTGTTGAGTGGTGAGAAGCGGATGCGGTTTGCTTTTGCTTTTCTGTGGGAGCGAGCTTGCTCGCGAAGGCGGCCTGACAGCCGACCCATCTCTGCCAGAGGGACTCAAACCCTGTGGGAGCTGGCTTGCCAGCGATGGCGGCCTGACTGGCAACGCAAAATCGACAGCTATCACCCTTCGATCCGGCCAATTCACTGGCGCTTGCAGGGCACTCGTCTATAAAGAATGAGTGGTCAGGTCTTCCGTGGTCGGTTCGGTCGCGGGAGTGGCTCTTCCATTTGTCGCGGGTCGTCCTATGAACAATCTTGGGAAACGCGTGTTGCCGTTGGCTGTTTTTGCCGTGTTGCTGGCTGGCTGCGCCAGTCCTCCACCCCCTCCGCCGGTAGCGCCGCCGCCACCGCCGGAGCGCACGTGTCAGGTGCTTGAAAATACTGAAGTCGCCGGTGATGTGTACGTCGACGGGCAGGTCACTCGCCACATCACGACCACCCGTTGCGTCACGCAATAGCGCCGGCGGGGCGTCAGTCCCGGGTTGAGCGGATTGTGCTGGTGGCCGACCTGGCCGGCACGGCGGTGTTTGCTGTCGAGGGTGCGATTGCGGCGATGCGCAGTCAGCTCGACTTGCTCGGGGTGATGGTGATTGCGTTTATCGTCGCGCTCGGCGGCGGGGTGACCCGTGACCTGTTGATCGGAGCCACGCCGCCTAATGCGGTGGCGGATTGGCGCTATCCGGCGTTGGCGTTTTTCATGGGCGGGCTGGCGTTTGTCTGCCATGAGCAAGTGCTGGGCTGGTCCGGTTCGACGTTGATTGTGCTGGATGCGGCGGGGTTGGCGTTGTTCGCCGTGGCGGGTGCGCAGAAGGCGTTGAATTTCGGCATCACGCCATTTGTGGCGATGTTGATGGGCACGATCACGGGTGTTGGCGGCGGGGTGATTCGCGACATTGTGCTGGCGCGGATACCACTGGTGTTGCAGGCGGATTTGTATGCTAGTTCGGCTTTTGTCGGTGCGGCGGTGTTGATCATCGCGCGCAGGCTGGGTGTTTCGCCGGTGGCGGCAGCGCTGTTGGCCGGGGCCGCGTGTTTGATCCTGCGTTTGCTCTCGGTGCATTTCGGCTGGCAACTACCGAAAGTCATTGCCTGACAAACATCCCCTGTGGGAGCGAGCTTGCTCGCGAATGCGGTGTGTCATTTAAATGAATATCAACTGACACGACGCCTTCGCGAGCAAGCTCGCTCCCGCAGGGTAATCATTTGCCTTGAAAAATCAGGACAGGAAACCACCGTCCACATTCAGCGCAACGCCGGTGGTGTAGCTCGACGCATCGCTCGCCAGGTACAACACCGCACCGGCCATCTCACTCGGATCCGCCACACGCTTGAGCGGGATCTGCGTCAGTGCTTGCTTGAGGATCGCATCGTTCTTCACCAGCGCCGAGGCGAACTTGGTGTCGGTCAGGCCCGGCAGCAGGGCGTTGCAGCGAATGCCGAATTGCGCGCATTCCTTGGCGAAGACTTTGGTCATGTTGATCACCGCCGCTTTGGTCACCGAGTAGATGCCTTGGAAGATCCCCGGCGATATACCGTTGATCGACGCGACGTTGATGATGCTGCCGCCACCGTTTTCGCGCATCAGCTTGCCGGCTTCGACCGACATGAAGAAGTAACCGCGAATGTTCACGTCGACGGTCTTCTGGAACGCGCTCAGATCGGTGTCCAGCACGTTGCAGAACTGTGGGTTGGTCGCGGCGTTGTTGACAAGAATGTCGAGGCGGCCGAACTGTTCCTTGATCCCGGCGAATACCTGGGCAATCTGCTCCATCTCACCAATGTGGCAGGCCACGGCTGTTGCCTTGCCGCCGGCGGCGATGATCGCGTCGGCGACGTGCTGGCAGCCGTCGAGTTTGCGGCTCGAGACGATGACGTGGGCGCCTTGCTGGGCCAGCAGTTTGGCGATGGCTTCGCCGATGCCACGGCTGGCGCCGGAAACGAAAGCGATTTTGCCGTCGAGGTCGAACAACTGAGTCTTGGACATAGGGGTTCCTTGGTGTGGGCCGTCAGAGGCTCGATTTCGCAATGACCTGCAAGCTCATCTGCTCCAGCAGTTTGTTCATGTGAATGAACTGCGCGAAGCGTTTGTCCTGGGTCTGGCCGTGATAGAAGCGGTAGTAGATCTGCTGCACGATGCCGGCCAGACGGAACAGGCCGTAGGTGTAGTAGAAGTCGAAATTGTCGATCTGGATGCCTGAACGCTCGGCGTAATAATCGACGAACTCGCGGCGGCTGAGCATGCCTGGCGCGTGGCTCGGCTGGCGGCGCATCAGTTGCACCGGCGCCGGGTCGTCGGCCTGAATCCAATAGGCGAGGGTGTTGCCCAGGTCCATCAATGGATCGCCGAGGGTGGTCAGTTCCCAGTCGAGCACGCCGATGATCTGCATCGGGTTGTGCGGGTCGAGGATGACATTGTCGAAGCGATAGTCGTTGTGGACGATGCTCGACGTCGGGTGGTCGGCCGGCATTTTGTCGTTGAGCCAGGCTTTGACCTTTTCCCAGTGTGGCGCATCGGGGGTCAGGGCTTTTTCGTAGCGCTCGCTCCAGCCTTTGATCTGGCGGGCAACGTAGCCTTGCGGTTTGCCCAGATCGCCGAGGCCGCAGGCGTTGTAGTCGACGCGGTGCAGCTCGACGAAACGGTCGATGAAGCTCTTGCACAGCGCTTCGGTTTTTGCCGAATCGAGGCCCAGTTCCGGCGGCAGTTCCGAGCGCAGGATGATGCCCTTGACCCGTTCCATCACGTAGAACTCGGCGCCGATCACCGATTCGTCGGTGCAGTGCACGTAGGCTTTCGGGCAATAGGGGAAGCCGTCGCGCAATTGATTGAGAATGCGGAATTCGCGGCCCATGTCGTGGGCGGATTTGGCCTTGTGGCCGAACGGCGGACGGCGCAGGACGAACTCCTGTTCCGGGTATTCCAGCAGGTAGGTCAGGTTCGACGCACCGCCGGGGAACTGGCTGATCGCAGGTGTGCCGCTGAGGCCCGGAATGTGCGCCTTGAGGTACGGATCGATCAGGCTGGCATCGAGTTCTTCGCCAGAGCGGATACGGGTGGACTGGTCAGTAAGCGCCATGCTTATCCCTTCTGCTTATTTTGGAGGCCAGACATCATTGGCTAATCTAATGGCGCGCCCGATTGCTCACAAGCGCGGTGCGGTCTTATAGGTTAGCGTGTTGCCCGATAATCACCTTTGAGAATGTGCGCGAAGGGCCGCCACAGACTAAGGTTTAGCGGGTATGCCATGGGCAAAAAGGAGCGTTGAAATGGGCTGTCCGCAAGTCTGTGCCACGGCCACGTTGCAATGCAGCTTCGGCGCCGCGCCGTCGATGCTCAATGTGCTGCCGGTCAACCGCACGCTGACCGGCGGGATGCCGGCGGCGAACATCATGGATCACATTCCGCTGGTCAACATTCTGCCGTTCGGGGTGTGCATGAGCATGGCCAACCCGATGGTGGCGGCTGCGACGGCGGCCGCATTGGGGGTGTTGACGCCGATGCCGTGCATTCCGGCGACGGCCACGCCGTGGATCCCGGGCGGGGCACCGACGTTGTTGTTGGGCGGGATGCCGGCGATCGATGCCAATTCGACGTTGATGTGTAATTGGGCGGGGGTGATCAAGATTGCGATGCCGGGGCAGATGCAGATGCTGATTCCCTGAGTCGCTGAGCCGCTTAACCCTCACCCCAGCCCTCTCCCGGAGGGAGAGGGAGCCGACCGAGGTGTCTATCGAGATACATCGACCTGAACAACCGAGTCGATTATTAGCACTGCGCACCGAACCGAGTTGATTTTGGATTCACTGCATATCTTTCACGTCGGTGAACCTCTTCAATATCCCGCGATCAGTTCCCTCTCCCTCTGGGAGAGGGCTAGGGTGAGGGGCTCTTCAAGGTTCTCAGACCTGCTGCGGATCCGCCCACTGCCGATACCACCAACGCACCCGCGAAATCGGCTTGCCATCCGCGCCCAGCGGCCGCCCGTCCTCGGCAAAACCTTGCTCCGGCTCCAGCAATTGTCCGTTCACATAGCGCGCCTCCAACGCCGGTTTGCCATTGGGATGAAATCGCTGATAACGCCCCTCCCGGACACCATCGCGATTAAACTCCGCCTCCGCCACTTGCCCATCCGGGAAGTAATTGAATGCTTCGCCATGCAGCAAGCCGCGCCGATACGTCGCCTTACGCTGTAAAAACCCCTCAGGCGCATAAAAACTCGCCACGCCCTGCAGCTTGTCGCGCACAAATGGCATCTGCGCCGAGACCTTGCCGTTGGGGTGATAGAGCAGCGACGTGCCCTGTAACTCGCCCTGGCTGTAATTCAGATCCGCCTGTTTGCGCCCGTCATCCTTGATGTTCAACGGCCCCTCTAGCTGACCGTCCTGCAAGCGCCCCTTGATTTGCTTGTCGTCCTGCTGCAGATCCAGCGGTGTAATCGACATGGCTGCTCCTTGTCAGTTGACCTGCACCAGGCCGCCCTTGATGGTCAGCATGCCGCCGCCATCCACGGTCTGCGAGGCTGCACCCTTGTTGGTCAGGCTGATGCCAGCGTCGTTGGTCAGCGTCGTCCCGGCCTTGTTGTCCAGTGAGGTTCCGGCCTGATTGGTCAGCGCGGTGCCGGCCTTGTGCGTGATTGAAGTGCTGGCCGACGTCGCCAGATCAGCGCCGCTCTTGATCGTGAAACTACCGCCGCTTTGCAGGGTTAGGGTGCCGCTGACCTTGATCGTCAGGTTACCGTCCACCGTCAGGCTGTAATCGCCGGTGACCTTGTCGGTGAAGTTGCCGCCGGTGCTGTGGTTCTGGTCGGCGCCGACCTTCACCGTGCGGCTGTCCTTGACATCGAGGCTGTCGCTGCCGGTCTGAATGGTCACGCTGCGTTTGCCTTTTTCCAGCGTCACCGTCTCGTCGCCGTCCTTCACTGTGCGGGTGCGCGCATTTTGCACCGTGAGTGTTTCGTCGTGGCCGACGGTGGCAGTGGTGTCGTTGAGCACGTTTATGTTGAAATCCTTCTGCGCCTGCAAAAACACCTCTTCAGCGTCCTTCTTGTCCTCGAAGCGCAGCTCGTTGAAACCACCGCCACCCTTGGACGACTGGGTCTTGATCCCCGATTGCGTCTGATTGGCCGGGAGGGCATAGGGCAGGGCGTTGTCGCCGTTGTACACGCAACCGGTGACCAGTGGCCGGTCCGGATCACCGTCGATAAACGTGACGATGACTTCCTGGCCGATGCGCGGGATGAACTGCATGCCGAAGCCTTTGCCGCTCCAAGGCAACGCCACGCGCACCCAGCAGGAGCTGGTTTCATCGTTCTTGCCGTCGCGATCCCACGGGAACTGCAACTTGATCCGGCCGTATTCGTCGGTCCAGATTTCCTCACCGGACTTGCCGACGACGATTGCAGTCTGCGGGTGCATGCGTGGTTTTGGCGTGACACGTTGGGGGCGAAACGGTGTGGCTTTGGGGATCGCTTCGAAGCGGTTGCGATAGCTTTCGTGGCTGACGTCATGGGTGACCCGCGTGACGACCCAATCGACGTTCAGACTCGCATCGTCATGGCCGGCGAGGGTGAACCAGTGCCCGGGGATCAGCCAGCGGCAGTCGCTCTCGCCGACAAAGCGTTTTTCCTCACTGCGCAAACCGTCGACGCGTTGCTTGGTCAACGTATCGCCGCGTGCCTTGGCGTTGTAACCGCCGGGATGCTCATAAATGGAACGCGGCCCGGCGACCGCTTCGGCCTGGCCGTAAAGGGAAGTGGTCGGCGTGGTGAACTCATAATCCGTCGCCCGATAAACCCCGGCGACAGCCTGCAAACAGACTTGGCCGGAGCGGATACCGTGCAGTTCACGTTCGCCTGATCCTTGGCCCAGATAACTGACTTTCGGCCCGTTGGGGATCGGCACGAAAGCATCGTTGCTGTCGCCGAGCACCAGCGTGTGCTGGCCGTCGTCGTGGGTGAAAAACCAGAAGATGCCTTCTTCCTCCAGCAGCCGTGAGACGAAGGCGAAATCGCTCTCGCCGTACTGCACGCAGTAGTCGCGCGGCGTGTAGCTGCCGGTCAGCGAGAGTTTGAAATCGCTGAAGCCATGGGCCTTGAAAATCGTCGTGACGATGTCGGAAGTGACAAGGTTCTGGAATACGCGGTTGTTGCTCGCAAGCGTCAGCCACCAGAGCCATGGCCTGAGCAGAAGCTGATAGCGTTCGGCGGTGGCATCGGCGGGCAGTTGGCGGATCTCGGCGACCAGCGCGTCGAACGGGCGCAGTTGCGCATCGTTGTGAAACGTCGTGGTGACGTGTGTGGCGACGGCACTGGTCAGGGTGAGTGAGGTGCCGTCGTTGAGGCCGTTGAGGATTTGCGAACCGAGCGAATTGAGGGCTTCGTCGCCGGACAGGGATTCAGGATAAAGCGCCGACAGCGAGGCGGCGGTGAGGGAGAGCGTGGTGTTGCTGTCGGTGGCACGGGGCATTTAGCGACCTTTGTGCAGAGTTATTCGAGTGTGGCCTTGAGCGTGAACAGCACCGGGAAATGGTCGCTGCGAATAGCCTGTCCCAGACAGCGCGGCGAGATGCTGACGGTGTTTCCATCCATGTCGCTATTGATTTGAACGCTACCGTCGCAGCTGGCTTCCCAAGCGTGTGGGGCATGCACATAGGCATAGTCGAGCATCAACAGGATGGGCAGTATTTCGCAACGCTCGATGGCCTCCATGTTCATGTAGTGTTCGAGATAGGATTGCGGCGTATGTTGCGTGTCCTCCCCGTACCCCTGGCGCAGGCGAAGTTCGTTGGTCGCCCGCTGCAAGGTGACATTACGCACGCTCAGATGGGTATAGCCGGCGCCTTTGGGGAGCAATCGGCTCATGCCGAGCATGGTCTCGGGCCCTTCCACGGCATTCACGTTCAGATCGCCGCCGAAAAACAGCAATTGCTTGATGCCCAGGTTTTCGGCGTTGCTTTCGATGAAACCAATAGTGTCGAGAATATTGCCGGGTGCCATGTATGACGCGTTGGCGTGATAGAACGCAAAGCCATAACTCGAAGCTTTGTGCCGAATGATCAACGGTGCCCGTTGTTCGGTGTGCGAGAGGATGTAACGCTCCGTGACATCGTCGAACTCTTTGGCAATGGCATCGCGAATCAGCACCATGGAGCCGAGCGTGGTGTGTTTCTTCTTGCCGCCTTCCTGCGCGAGCACGGAGGCGAGGGTGTAGCTGCCCATCAAGTCGCTGACCAGGCTTTCATTGATAGATCCGGTTTTTCCCACTTCAAACAGCGCAATGATGTCTGGCTTCTTTTGCTGGATGAAGTAGTCCAAAAACTGCTTTTTATCCGAATACGCACTCGAGAGTTTGGCCCGCTGGTTATCGAAGTGTTGCGTATTCCAGATCATGATCGAGTACATGCAACGCTCCTTGTGCAGCCGCTTTTTGACTAATCGAGTGAGTTCAAAACCGTTCGGTATACATCGCTGCCGCGCATCAATACCACCGAAGTAATCAGGCTTCCGGTATAGGCAAGTACTTCGTTACTGCCGCCCCTGAACAGCGGGATGACGTAGGAAGGCAGCGTATGGCGTTCGGCGACGTATTCTTCGATGTCCTGCGGGGTGGGGCCGTAAATTTTTCCCTGAATTTCGAACCGGTAGTAACCACCGTGGCCGAAATTCTCGGAAATACCGGAGTAGGTCCCGCACGGGACAAAGTGACTGAAGTAATTGGGCGTACCGAAAGCCGTTTCCACACCCACCCGGGCAACGATCTCTTGATTGATTTGCTGGGCGTTCAATTGACTTAATGGAACAGGAACATTGCCGAGGATGATTTCCTTGCCGCTGCGCAACGTCGAACAAGGTTTTTGCGCGATCCGGGTGCGTATTTCGTTTTCCAGATTGGGTTTGATGACCTTTACCTTCTGCAGGTAGCTGCCGACGGCAATCGGAACATTGATCGGTGGCAGACTGGCCTCGATGACGACCTGCTCCCATAGTTCGGTGGTGCCGCGGTATAGAACGGTCCGATACATATGCACTCCTTCGCACTCATTGAACATCAGACAACAACCCCTCAGCGCACAGCGGGAAGGGAAGCGCCATGAATCTGTCCGTCGTTCGTCACACCAGGACGGCTACGGGCACGGCGACAACGGGCGCAGGCCAGGTCACTGCATCCACTCTGCTGCCGCTGAACAGCAAGTTGAATCGAGGATTCGCGGTGTCGACTTTGCACAGTTCAGGCGCCACGAGGGCGGGTATGAACTGCGAAGGACAGGTGGAATCGGTCGCCGTGGTCGATGGACGCTCATCTTCCGGGGTATGAAGTGAGGCACCGTTGACGAGAATTTTCTTGTAGTTATCAATCCATTTCTGGCAATTCTCACAGGCGGCTTTTTTTCCACCGAGGAAGATTTTGCTCTTTGAGAAATGACCTTCCACCATGCCCTTCGTGAAAAATTTGAGCAGTGCCAATTCAGCGTGAACGTTCTCTTCATTGTTTTCGATCACGTTGACGGTTTGCGTACCGATACTGGCTAACGACGTGACGAGATGAAGACCACCGGTGGTGGTGTTTATTTTCTTCGGATCAATAGTTTTGCCCGCCAGTTTTTTATACAGCCACGCATGCGGAGCCTCGATGTCTTTTGGCAGACGGGTTTGAATGTCGACGATTTTTTTGATCTTTTCCGATTGTTCTTCGGTCAGGGGGGCGGGGTTGAACGATGCATTGACGGTGTGAACGGCACGGTAACCCTCCCGGTCCTGGGCTGAGTAAAAGTACTCCATACCCAGCGAATTCAAAGTCATGCTCGGCGCACTGAAAATCTTGTGCGCTTTATACAAGAGCTGCATCAGGCTGCTGAGATTGGTGACGCCACATCGATTGAGCATATTGAGCACGCCTGCATGCTCGCGCGGGTTTGCCGCGATAAAAAGTCGTTCTTCGCCCTGGAAGAACGCGCACTGCACTTCCTGGATATCAAAAGCCCTGGATTGCTCGTAAGCATGGGTGACCCAGTTTTGCCCGCTGGCGAGCGAGCCCAGAATAATTGAGATCTTGGCCAGATCGTATTGATTGCTAAGCTCCATGCGCGTGTCGCCTTCTCTCTGTCATCAATAAAAACCTGCGCCTGTAGTGCTGTTGCGCTTGCTCATAGCGTTTCTCTACTCCAACACCCACTCAGCCAATTTCCCGGTCACCTGGGTCATCAACACATTCTCGACATCCCGTGCACCCGCCGCGCTGCACTTGGCGAGCACCGCTTTGACAATTCCCGAATCGAACTCGAACTGCTTGCCGGTTGCCGCCTTGTAACGGCCACGCAACTTCTCTAGCTTGGCGAGCACTATCCCTTCCAGCGTCACTTCATCCAGCGGCCGATAGGCAACCACGGTCATGCGTGCCAGAAACGCCGGGCGGAAGGCTTGCAGGAGGACTGTGTGCAGCGCTTCGTTGAAGCCATCCGAGCCGAGTTGCGCAACGGGCGTATCGAGCAACAGTTCAGCGCCGACATTGCTGGTGGCCAACATCACGGTGTTCTTGAAGTCCACCACCAGCCCGGTGCCGTCCTCCATCAAGCCTTTGTCGAAGACGTTGTAGAACGCCTCCAGCACATCCGGATGGGCCTTCTCGATTTCATCCAGTAGCACCACCGAATACGGTTTGCGCCGCACCGCTTCAGTCAGCACGCCACCGCTGCCGTAACCGACATAACCGGGCGGGGCGCCTTTGAGTTGGCTGACGGTGTGGGCTTCCTGATATTCGGAGAGGTTGATGCTGATCAGGTTGCGCTCGCCGCCATACAACGCATCGGCCAGCGCATACGCGGTTTCGGTTTTGCCGACGCCCGTAGGGCCGACCAGCAGGAACACGCCGACCGGTTTTTGCGGATCGGTAAGGCCGGCGCGATAAGCCTGCAAGCGTTGGGCGATGGTGTTGAGCGCGGTGCTCTGGCCCATCACCCGTTGGCCCATGCGCGTGCCGAGGGTGCGCACGGCGTGGGCTTCGTCAGCGAGCATTTTGCCGACCGGGATGCCGGTCCAGCCGGCGATGACGGCGGCAACGGTTTTCGCGTCGACCTGTTCGGGCACCAAGGGATCGTCCTGGCGGATCGCGTCGAGTCCCGCCTCAAGGCGCAGCAGTTCGCCAGCCAAATGATCGATGCGACTGTCGGTGGCTTCATCGGGTTTGTCGCCGTCGGCGCGTTCGCTCAATTCGAGCAATTCACGGCGAGTTTCGAGCAGTTCGCGCACCGCCACGCGTTCTTCACCCCAGCGGGTTTGCAGATCGTGGATGGCTTGTACATTGGTTTTCGATTCATCTTCCAGCAGGGTGATGCGCTCACGGTGATCGAGGCCGGTGGCTTGTTCGCGGCGCAGGCGTTCGACCTCATCCTTGAGGCTGTTTTGCCGGTGGCGCAGGCTTTCCAGCGGCGGTGGCACGTCGTGCTGACCGAGGGCGACGCGGGCGCAGGCAGTGTCAAGGACACTGATGGCCTTGTCCGGCAATTGGCGACCGGAGATGTAACGGTGCGAGAGTTTCACCGCCTCATGGATCGCCGCGTCGAGCACTTGCACGCCGTGGTGCTGTTCAAGTTTGGCGGCCACGCCACGGAGCATTTCCACCGCGGTGATCTCGTCAGGCTCTTCCACCTGCACCAGTTGAAAGCGGCGGGCGAGGGCCGGGTCTTTCTCGAAGTACTTTTTATATTCCATCCACGTGGTCGCGGCGAGGGTGCGCAGTTCGCCCCGGGCCAGCGCCGGTTTCAGCAGGTTGGCGGCATCGCTGCCGCCCTCGGCACCGCCGGCGCCGATCAGCGTGTGGGCTTCGTCGATGAACAGGATGATCGGTTTGTCGGCGCTGCGCACGGCGTCGATCACGCCTTTGAGGCGCTGTTCGAATTCGCCTTTGACCCCGGCGCCGGCCTGCAACAGGCCGAGATCGAGCACGCGCAGACTGACTTCCTGCAACGACGGCGGCACGTCCCCGGCGGCGATGCGCAGGGCCAGACCTTCGACCACTGCCGTTTTACCGACGCCGGGTGCGCCCACCAGAATCGGGTTGTTCTGTCGCCGCCGCAAAAGAATGTCGATGCACTGGCGAATCTCGCCATCGCGACCGACGATGGGGTCGATGCGCCCGGCGTGGGCGTCGGCGGTCAGGTCCTGGGTGTATTGATCCAGCACCGAGTCCTGGCGTGGCGCGGGATTTCCAGAGGACGCAGCAGAGCGCGGGCCGACATGCTCACGCGATTTCTCAGTCCACTCCAGCCAATTCGCCCGCAGGGCTTCTTTGGGAATCCGCAGCAGCGACGAGGCACTGTTGAGCAGCAGGCTGCGACGCTCATCGCGGTCAATCAACGCCAATAACAGCAGCCCGGAACGAATGCTCTCGAGTCCCAACACACTGGCCTGCACCACTGCGTCTTCGAGCAGCCCCAGCGTGTGCGAAGACAGCGCCGGTGTGCGTGTACTGCCGGCCTTGAACAGGTCCAGCGCCTTGTTGATCTCGGCGGTCAGCGCATCACGTTCAAGCCCGAAACGCGGCAGCAGAAAGGCAAAGTCGCCGCCCTCGATATCCAGCAGTTCCAGCAATAAATGTTCGATCTCGACAAAGTGATGGCCGCGTTGCAAGCAGCGTTGTGCGGCGCGTTCGAGGGCGCGGCGGTTGTCCGGGTTGAGGCGTCCGATCAGGCTGGCCAGTTCCATGTTCAGGTGATCTCCAGCTGACGAAGACGGGTTTCGATGCTTTGCACCGCGAGGCTGGCCTGACGTTGCAAGCCACCGTTCCAGCTCAGCAGTGACGGCGCCTGGCGGCCGAGTTTCATCGGTCCGGCACCGCGCACCAACAGCACCAGTTTGACGTCCAGGTCCGGGCCGAAATACAGCGCGGCGAGGCTGGCCAGCGCCGGGTGTGTTTCGCCATCGGGCAGAAACCGGGCGGCCTGCGCCGAAGGCAATGGCCCCAGGGTCAACCGAATACCGGCGTGTTCATCCCAGACCCGCTTACCCGCGACGGCGCTGCGCCCGAGCTGCAAATTGCGCCCGCCGGGTTTCATCAGGCTGCGACTGGCCGGAGGAATCTCGCGCCAGGCGCCCTCATAGGCGCTCAACGCGACCGGCACGGCAAACTGCGCGCGTACGATCGCCGCGAACCCGGCCAGTGAACGACGACCGTCGGCAAACAACGCGGTACTGGCCAGCACCGCACAATCCGGCACGGCCTGGCGCTCCTGCAGTGCCTTGGGCAACAACCCGGTCAACGCCCGCAGTTGCGCTTGCACCGGTGACGCGCCGGGTGTCACGAAACCCAGGGCGATGCGGTGTTTGCGCATCACCTTGTAGAGCAGGCTGAGCAGGCGATGCTGGAACAGGTCGAGGAACTCGGCCGGCGCGTGATCTTTCGCCCGTGCCCGTTGCTGCAGCCATTCCTGATAGGCGTAGGGCAGGGGACCGTCGGGCCCGCCGAGGCCGAAAACCGGTGTGTCGATCGTCAGTGGCTCGCCCGGTTGTTCGTGCAGCGCCTCGATCTGGCTGGCGGCGAACATCGGCGTCAATGGGCCACGCAACTTCAGCGCTTCGGCCTGCGGTGAGGTGCCGCTGCCCAGCGACTCGGCTTGCGGCTGTTCACGTTCCAACAGCAACAGCGCCTGCAACAACTCGAACGCCTGTGGATCGCGGCGCAAGCGTTGGCTCAACGTCAAAGCGACAGGGGCATGCCGGCTTGGGGTTGCCATGCCTTGACCTCCTTGTCGGACTGCATCAAGACCGTGCGCACAAAGCGATTAGCCGTGGCGTACAAGGAGAAGAACTGCGCCAGCACCGCCGAAAACAGCACCGCGCTGCTGCCGACAAAGTGCTGCGGATCAAGCTGCAATTGCACCTCAAGCCCGTTGCGCCAACCGCGCCAGGCATCGGCGCCGACATGGCCGATGACGCGTTCGCAACTGAGGCTCAGCAGGCCGTCGATCTGCCGCAGAGCACTGGCTTCATCGCGCAGATTGTGCAGCTGCAAAATCTCTTTCAATGCATCCAGCGCCTGCGGGCCCTCGACCAGCGACAGATGATTGAGGGTCAGTTGCGAGACCAGCCGCCAGCGCGAATCGCCGTCCAGGCGCGGCAGACTCTGCGCACTTGGCGGGTTGCGCAGGCGTGCCCAGGCGACCGGGCCGGGGCGTTCGAAACCCAACGGTGTGCCCGCCGGCAGGCTCTGCGCCAGATGACGATTGGTGCACAGCAGTTCGGCGGTCAGGCTGTAATCGGGCAGATCGGTCTGCGGCTCGAAACGGGTGTCGACCACGCTTACCAGCAAGTCGCTGCCGAGCCGGTTCGGCGTCATCCCGCTGACGCGCCGTGCATGCCAGTAGCGCTGCTGATCGCCGCCGCTGTGCTGATTGCCGTAATAGGCCGGCAGGCGTTGCACGCCGGCGCTGGAACTGGCGCGCATGCCGCGAATGCTGTGGATTTCGACGCTGTTTTCGCGGTGGCTGTCGGCGATCAAGCGGTACTCGCTGCGGGTGCCGTCCGGGCGCAGCGGCTCGGAGGTCCGTGGGAACAGGTTGATGACTGGCGCGCAGCCGAGGGTGATGTCGCTGGCCTGCAAGTGCAGACGATTGCCCGGGGCGCGGTCGAAGACGATGTACAGGTACAGCGTCTGGCTGTCACTGCTCACGCCGCGCATGGGCAGATCGAAAAAGTGAAATTTGTCCGGGAAGGCGAAGTACTCGGCCAGCAGGCGCATGCCCGGGTGCACGCCGTCTTCGTCGGGCAGCAGCGCTTCGTCATCACTGAAACCGACAATCTGTGGCAGACCTTTGAGTGCCAGCGGCACGCTGCCGGGCGAGCCTGCCAGCACTTGCACTGCGTGGGCGCCAAGCAAGTCGTAGAGGCAGGCATTGATGACCGGCGAGGCGGCCAGGTGAATGCGCAATTGCTCGATGCCCAGGTTTGCCCATTGGCTTTCCCCCAGGCAACGCAGGCTCAAGCGCAGGGCCGAGCGAGACTGCGCAACGCCGGTCAGCGCTTGCGCTTCATCACTGCCCAGCAACAGCGCTTCAGTCACCTCGATCGGCCACAGCTGCACGGCGGCCGTGGTGCGAAAGTGAATGCTCTGGCCCTTGTCGGTGGTAACGAATAACGGCGTGTCGCGGGGCAGGGGATAGCCAGCGTCGAGGTTGCCTTTGCTCGGGTCCGGTTCGAACTGGACGATGGCGCAGGAGGGCAACGGCCGCATGGCCAGCGGGTAAAGCTGTTCGAGCAGCGCATCGCTGAACTCGGCGTAGTCATCGTCCAGGCGTCGTTGCAGGCGCGCCGCGAGTAACGCAAAACCTTCCAGCAAACGCTCGACATGCGGATCGGGACATTCGCCGGGTGACAGCTCCAGACGCCGCGCCACTTTCGGATAGCGCTCGGCAAACTGGCTGCCGGCATGCCGTAGCCAGGTCAGTTCGCGTTGGTAATAGTCAAGCAGTTGCGCGTCAATCGAGTCGCTCATGGCGCACCTCCAGCCCTTGGCCGCCGGGCTCGATGACAAACGCCACCGGAAAGTGCTGGTGGCCACTGCGCAGTTCGCCGAGCAGACGAATGCTCATGCGTTGTGGTTGTTCGGGCAGAGGATTGACCTGAACGTCGCCGAGTTTCAGGCGCGGTTCGAAATGGGTGATGGCTTCGCGAATATCGCGCGCCAGGCGACGACGGTCATCGCTGCGCTGTTGTTGCAAAGCGCTCCAGTCGGCGATGCCGTAGTCGATCACGCTGGGTGGGTTGGTCAGTGTGCGTGGGCCACGCCGGGTGTTGAACAGGCGCCCGAGCTCGGCATGCACCGAGTCGAGCAAGTCCTGCCGATCGAACGCGCGTACGCCGTCGGCCTCGCTCGAAGCGAGGCGTTCGAACAGCGGGGGGAGCATGCCGGTGCCTGCCATGGCCGCGACGCCGGCTTAGCTGACAAGCTTGTTGGCGGCCATGTCCCAGGTCGAGGCGGCCGTGCCTTCCTTGGTGCCGTCGTCTTTCTGCGCGGTGAGCTCCCATTTGATCTTGGTGAAGTTCAGCGACAGGGTTTCCACCGGTTTGCCGCCGGTGCCGCCGCTGACGCTGACGTTGGAAATCACCACGTTGGTCAGCGTGTAGATGATGAACGGCAAGAGCTGACCACTGCCTTCGGCGGCGTTGCGCCCAATGGTGATCTTGGCTTCCGGAATGGGTTTGCCGGCGCAGCAGTATTCGTTGAGAGACGGTGTCGAGGTGTCGACGAACTTGGTCAGGGTGAATTCGCCAACGTGCGGTTTACCGGAAGTCCGTTCCGAGTTGCTGACGTCGTTGGTGACTTGCATCGCCACGTTGTGGCTGTAGGACATGACTTCGATCTTGTCCGCATAACCTTCGAGCAGGCTGTCGCCTTTGATATCGCCGCCGAGGTCGAGAATGATTGCATCCATCGCTTGAAACTCCTGAAAGGTGTCGCGCTAGATAAATGAATTGTTCAACTGAACCCTGAACCTGTGGCGAGGGAGCTTGCTCCCTCGCCACAGGCTTCTTCACTGGTTCAAAAAGTTGTTTTCGTCAGGCGGCAACCGGTGGCGGCAATGTCGCCACCAGGCGGATCGATGCCGTCAGTTCCTCAAGCTGGAAGTGCGGCCGCAGGAACACCGTCGCCCGGTAGGCGCCCGGTTTGCCGGCGACTTCGGTGACGTCCACTCGCGCTTCACGCAATGGGTATTGCGCCTTGATTTCCTGCGGTGCGTTGTCGTTGATCAGCACGTAGTCGGCGATCCAGTTGTTGAGGTAGGTCTGCACGTTGTCGCGGGTCATGAAACTGCCGACCTTGTCGCGCATGATCACCTTCAGGTAATGCGCGAAACGCGAGGCGGCGAGCACGTACGGCAACATTGCCGAGATCCGCGCGTTGGCGTTGGCTTCGTTGGTGTTGTAGACCTTGGATTTGTTGGTGGTCTGGCCGCCGAAGAACACCGCGACGTCGCTGTTCTTCTTGTGGCACAGGGCGATGAAACCGAGGTCGTTGAGTTCCTTCTCGCGGCGGTCGGTGATTGCCACTTCGGTCGGGCATTTCAGCGACAGGTCGCCGGAACTGGTGCGGAAGGTATGCGCTGGCAGACCTTCGACCGCGCCACCGCCTTCAGCGCCACGAATCGCCGCGCACCAGCCGTATTTGGCGAACGCTTCGGTGATGCGTTGCGACAGCGCCCACGCCGCGTTGCCCCACAGGTATTTGCTGTGGTCAGTGCCGTTGACGTCTTCGACGTAGTTGATGCCTTCCACCGGCGCAGTGTCCGGGCCATAGGGCAGGCGCAGAAGGAAATGCGGCAGCACCAGTGACACATAGCGCGAATCTTCACTCTCGCGGAACGAGCGCCACTTGATCAGTTCCTGGCTCTCGAAGACCTTGGACAAATCACGCGGCACGGCCAGCTCGGTGAAGCTGTTCATGTCGAACAGGCGTGGGCTGGCGGCGGCAATGAACGGCGCGTGCGCAGCGGCGGCAACGTTCGAGAGTTTTTCCAGCAAGCCAATGTCCTGCGGGTGACGGCCGAAGGTGTAGTCACCGACCAACAGGCTGAACGGGTGACCACCGAAGGTGCCGTATTCCTCTTCGTAGATTTTCTTGAACAGCGCGCTCTGGTCGAATTCGACGGCTTTCTCCAGATCGTTCTGCAGCTCTTTCTGCGTGACGTTGAGCAGGCGCAGTTTCAGTCGGGTGCTGGTTTCGGTGTTCTGCACCAGCATGTGCAGACCACGCCACGAGGCTTCGAGTTTTTGCAGGTCGGGGTGGTGCAGCACCTCGTTGAGTTGGGCGCTGATCAGTTCATCGATCTGGCTGATGCGGTCGTTGATCATCGCCACGGTGTCCTTGTCGATGGCCATGCCTTCGTCGAGCACCTGGGTGGCGAATTCCGCGAGCATGTCGCGGGCGTAATCCTGCTGACTGTCATCGTGGGCCATGCGGCCGTCGAGAATGATCTGGTCGAGCAGGGAAAGTGTCTCGGTCGTACTGTCGCTGGCTTGTTTCTGAGCTGAAGCGGGCATGGCGAATTCTCCCCTCGATTAAGTGGACGATCAGGCTTGCGGTTCGGCCGGCGCCTCGGCATCAGCTGCCGGGGTAGCGGTGTCCGGGCAGGCCGATTTGATTTCCTGCAGGCCTTCGGTGTTGGCGATGACATCGCGCAACAGCTTGTCCAGGTCATCGTTGCCGTCGAGTTTGGTCAGCAGATCGCGCAGGCGTTGGCGGGCCTCGAACAGGCGCCGCAGCGGCGTGACTTGCTCCACCACCTTGACCGGGTCGAAGTCGTCGATGTGCTTGAAATTGAGTTCGATGTTGAGCTTGCTGTCGCCGCCGCTGAGGGTGTTGTTGACCTGCAGCGTGGCGCGTGGGGCGATCGAGGCGAGCACCTCGTTGAAATTGTCGCGGTCGATTTCGGTGAAACGCCGCTCAGTCAGTTTTGCCAATGGTTCGAGCGGCTTGCCCGAGAGGTCGGCGAGGATCCCGACCACCAGTGGCAATTCTTTTTTCTCGATGGCATTGCCGATTTCGACGTCGTAGGTGATTTGTACACGGGGCGGACGCACCCGGTCGAGCTTGTGCTGAGTACTTTCTGCCATGACGGCGGACTCCGATGCGATGGGCGGGCGCAATGCATCGGGGAGGCCCGTTCATCGCTTTCCCTTACTGGACCGTAGGTTAGAAAGGGGAGCAGATGACCTGTCGTTCCTTTGACAAACCTTCTTGATTCGGCTGTAGGAACCGAACTACCCAAGACGCTAGAACAGGTCTATAAAAATGCAAGCAAAAACATTTTTGGACAGGTTCGGGAAAAGGAAAATTCATTTTGTGCGGACGTTTTTTTGTAGCGATTGTGTTTGCGCTCCTGGCCGGTTGTTCCTTCTTCGGGCCGAAGGTGGACCTCGACAGCCTGACCCTCGATGTCGCGCCCAAAGCCAATGACGACACGCCGATCGCCGTAGATTTCATTGCCGTCGCCGACCCCGATCTGCTCAAGCAACTGTCGGGCATCAGTGCCAGCCAGTGGTTTGCCGGACGCGAGCAGTATCAGCGCGACTATCGTCAGTTGATGAGCGTGTGGGGACTGGAGCTGGTGCCGGGGCAATTCATCGACCGCCAACCCTTCCCGTTGGGAGGCAAGAAGGCCGCTGGACTTTTAGTCTTCGCCAGCTATAACACTCCCGGAGCGCACCGATTGCGCCTCGATGATCAGAGCGAAGCGTGGCTGAAATTCGACAGTCGCGAGATGAGTCTGGTCAACCCCACCGAGCACTGAAATATCACCGCTGCCGCCGGATCGCGGCTTGGTCGAAGGGAGTCGTATGAGTCTGCTACCTGACGCGGTTTGCTGGCACGAAGGCATGCAATTGCTGCCGCAGCATTTTCAGTTGCAAGGGCTACGGGCCGAAGCACTCGGCGCGCATCTGGCGCAAGCGTGCAACCCGTGGTTCTGGGGCGTCAGCAATATGGAGTTCGACCCCTCGGCGCTGAGTGCCGGCGTGATCCGGGTGCTGTCATTGCAAGGGACGATGCCCGACGGTTTGCCGGTGGACCTGCAGGCCGGCATCGGCCCGGCACTGGAGCTGGATGTCAGCGCGGCGATCAATGCCACCGACGATGCCACCGTCACCGTGTTCCTGGCGATCAGTCCGATGTGGCGCGCCGGGCAACTGCTGCCGCTCAAGGGCCGTTTGCAGTCGGTGGTCGGCGAGGCGCTGCCAGACCTCACCAGCGGCGAATTCCCTGAATCGATCACGGTGTGGCGGCCCAACCCACGGTTGTGCACGCAACTGAACAAAGCCGATTCCATTTGCCTGCCACTGTTGAAGATTCGCAAGGAGGGCGGCGGTTTTCTGCCGCTGGCCTACACGCCACCGACGCCAATCCTGTTGCCAGAGTCGCCATTGGGTCGACGGATTGCCGGAGTCTGCGCACGGGCGCGGGAGAAGTGTTTGTTTCTCGGTGGCCGTTTGCGCCAGGCGCAACAGGCCGGCAATCAGGACGATGCACTGGAAATTCGCCGCCAGTTGACCGCGCTGTGGCTGCGCCTGCCGGAAGTCGAGGGCTTGCTCAACAGCCGCATCGCCCAGCCACAACCCCTCTATGTGCACTTGCTCGGACTTGCCGGTGCGTGGTCGGCGCTCGATCCGCTGGCCGGTGTACCAGCGTTCGCGCCGCTGGATTTTGTCGAGTTGCAGCGCGGTTATGACGCCGTCCTGCAATGGCTGGAAACCACCCTCGAACTGATTCGCGCCGGCTACCGCAGTCTGCCGTTCGAACGCGGTGAGCAGAGCTTTTCGATTCAGTTGCCGGACGAACAACCGAGCCAGCGCCTGGTCATCGGCCTGCGCATGCCCAACGGTGCCAGCGAACAAGCGGCCATCGACTGGTTACGCAGCGCGATCATCGCCTCGGCGCCGCATATCGCCTTGCTCAGTCGGCAGCGCATGAGCGGCTTGAGCCATCAGGCCATGAGCCGCAGCGAGCAAGTGGCCTACAGCGTCGGCGAGGACACGCGGCTGTTTGTGGTGACTGCCGAGGGGACGTGGTTCGATGCGCAACTGCCGCTGATGATTGCCGCGCCGGCCGCCAAGCTCACCAGCAGCCCGTGGCAAGTGGTGCTGTTTGTCGCCCAGAACAGCGAAAGTGCCTGATCACACAAGGAACGCCGTATGTCGCAAGGAAGTGCCGCAGGCCTTGGGTTGCAGGACGCACCGTTGAGCAGCGCGTTCCGCCAGACGTGGCAACAATGGCAGCAGGATTGGGTGCAGTTGCCCAAGGAAAGCGAGGACGAAGCGGCGCTGGTCGAGACCGTGGTCGAACTGTCGACCCAGGCGTCGCAGCGATTGTGGCGCACGGCGTATTCGCGGGTCGGTGATTCGGCGACCGATCAGGTCAAGGCGCTGGTCTATGCGTTCGTCGCCCTGGTCGATGAAACCCTGCTGTTTACCCCGTGGCCCGGGCAAGCAGCGTGGCAGGGCAAGCCGCTGGAGTCGCGTCTGTATTCCAGTCGTCAGGCTGGTGAGCAAGTGCCGGCGGCGATTCAAACCCTGCTCGATGAGCAACAACCGACCACCCGCGATCTGGCCAACGTGTATTTGCAGTGCCTGATTCTTGGTTTTCACGGGCGTTTGCGCGGCGAGCACAGTCAGGCGCAATTGGCCAAGTGGCGGTTGGCACTGTTCAATTTCGCCTGGCAGGAAGAGGCCAGTTACGCCGATGTCAGCCAGCGTCTGGTGCAGCCCTCGCTGGCCACGCCGCTGCAATTGCCGGTGCGCACGGCGTTGCCGGATGGCTTTCGGCTGGCGCTGGGTATTCTGGCAATGTTGCTGTTGCTGACCGCGCTCGGGCATTGGTTATGGCGGGACATCGGCCAGGAGCTGGCGCCGGTACTGCAAAGCAGCGACGTATTGAGTGCGCCGGAGCAAGACTCATGAGCGCGCTGACGATCGTTGCGTGGGTCGTTGCCCTGCTGTTATTGCTGGCAATCATCGCTGTGGCCGTGTGGTGGTTACGCACCCAGAGTGGCGCGGCGATCCGCAGCTTCTATGCCTCCGTGCGCCACATGGAGCGCGACCAGGGCAATCTCGGTCGCTATCAGTTGCCTTGGCTGCTGATGCTCGGCGACGAAGTCCAGGGCACGCAACTGGTCACGGAATGGCGCCTGCAACCGACCGACAGACCGGCGTGGTTCGGGCGTTGGTGGTCGGACCCCGAGGGCGCGGTGCTGGTCGTGCCGCAAGCGCTGTTTCTGCCGGACGACGGCATGCATTTGCAACGCGGCAGTTGGTGGCGGTTGCTGGGATTGATCCTGCGGCTGCGCAGCAAACGGCCGCTGGACGCGGTGATCTGGACCGTGCCGGTCAATCGCCTGAGCAATCTTGAACAGGCGACTCAGTTGGGCGTCGCCGCGCGCCGGCGCTTCATCGACCTGCTGCAACGCTTTGGGCTCAGCGTCCCGGTGTATGTGGTGGTCAGCGGACTTGAAGAATTGCCGGGCTTTCAGGATCTGATCAGCGCCTTGCCGCAAGAGGCCCGCGAAGCCACGCTAGGCTGGTCATCGCCCTATCCGCGCGATGCCCTCTGGCAAGGCCAGTGGAGCGATCAGGCGGTGGATCGTCTGCACCGGGCAGTGGCTGAAGCGGTGATCGAAATTGGCACATTGTCCGGGCAGTTGAGTGCCGATCTGTATGCCTTGCCGGATCGTCTGGAGACGTTGCGGCGCGGTTTGCAGAACGTGCTGGAGCCGGTGTTTCAAGGCAATGCTCAAGGCGAAGCACCGTGTTTTCGCGGTGTGTATTTCACTGCCAATGTCGCCGGGGAAGACGCGCAAGACGGGTTTTCCGTGGACGACAGCGGCCTGCAGCGCAGCGCGTTTGCCCGGCAGTTGTGGCGCCAGCGGCTGGTCGGCGAGCGGGGTCTGGCACACGGCGTGCCGCGCCTGTTGCGTCTGCGTCAGCGTTGGCAACGTCTTACCGCCGGCGTCGCGCTGGTCGTGGGGGTGGTCTGGGCAGTGGCGATGCTGTGGGTCTGGCACGCGTCGGTCAAGGATGCCCATGAACTGGCGCGGCAGATGCAGGGCGCGCAGAAGGGCTACGTGGCAATCAGTGATGAGGCGCAGCGGCTCGACTCGACCCGGCGCAACGTGCAGACCTTCTGGCGAGTACTGGAACGTGCCCCGCACTGGAACTATGTCTCGCTGGTGTTCCCGACGTCGTGGTTTTCCTCGCTTGACAATCAACTGGAGCAGCAAGTGTTGCAGTCCACTGAGCGCCATATGGTGGTGCCGTTGCACGACCTGCTGAGCGCCGAACTGGCGCAGCTCAAGACGATCCGCAGCACTGATCGGCGCAGCAGTGTCGAAAGTGATGACCCGGCGCAGTGGCAGAACTACCTGAAGGCGAATGATCTGGTGGAGCGCGCATTGCGTCTGGAGCAACAGAACCAGTGGTTCAATCAGCTGCAAAACAACCCGCGCGCACCGCTGGACGACTTGGTGCAACTGGGCAACAACGCGCTGTCGCTGAACCTCAACACGGGCACTTTGCCTTACGCGGCGTTTTACAATCGACTGCTCGTCGCGGGGCAGGACGGCAACTTGCCGGCGCTTGATCTGAGTGTCGACCGCCCGCTGATCGTGAGCAACTTTTCCGGATTGATGCAGCGCTGGCTGGATCAGTATTTTCTCGCCGACAACTTTGTCAGCAAGGCTGGCTATCTCAAACTGCACCTGGATCAACTGCAATCGGGCAATGGCAACAGCCTGCGGGAGCTCGAAGACCTGACAGCACTGGTCGACGATCTGCAAGCGGCGATTGCCCTGACCAATTCGACATGGGGCCGTGGCAAGGGCCAGGAACTGGTGCCGGGTTATCGCGACTTTCTCGGCAAGGTGGGCAAGAGTACGTTGCTGGGCACGCAGGTCCAACAAGATCTCGATACACAAGCGTCCCGGCTGCAGCAGAGTTTTCGCGATCAATGGATCGCCCAGATCGGTTCGCGGGACAACTTGCTGGTGCAGCAGGTCAGCGGGCAACTGGCCTTGCAGGAGCAAGTGGTCAAGCTGGATAACGCGATACAGGCGCTGTTCAAACATGACTTCGTGTCGGTCGCCCTGCGGGCTAGCGAAGACAACATCAATATGCAAGGTCAGACGGTGGACGGTGATGACCTCAATGAATCGTTGAAGTATTTCGCCGACTACAACAGCTACATCGCTGAAGAGCTGCCACGGATTCCGCCCGACTATCGCGTGGCACTGCTGAAAACCGCCGAGCGCGCGGCCGCCCAGGCGATGTGGTTAAGCCTCAAGGATCACAATGACCAGGCGCAGCCTTACGCCGTGTTCAACGTACAGGCCGAGCAAGCCATGGCCCTGCAAAAAGCTTTTGTCGAGGTACACCGCGCGGACCTCGCCACGCGCCTGCAAACAGCGCTCAACCGCCGCGCCATGGCGCAGATTACCGGCGGGCTGGATGAGATCACCGCACAACCGCTGTTCGGCGGCCGTGCTGAAATAAGCCAGTGGGACGGCGGGAAAAACCTCGGTCTGCAATTGTTCGGCGCCAGCGACGTGCAGGACCTGAAACTGAGCCTCAAGCAGCAGTTCAACACCATGCTCGGCATCACGGAACGGCGCACGTCCTCCTTGCAGTGGTTGACGACGCAGCAAGCCAATCTTTCGGCACTGGATTACGAACGCGTGACGCAGTTCAGCGCGCTTAACGACGAGTTGCGCAAATACAAGGAGGCCAACCCGGCCAGTTCACCGGCACAGATCGAGCAATTGGTCAGCCGCGACTTCGTCGAAATGGACGTCAATTCCTGCCTGCAAATGTTGCAGACCGCCAACGTCGCTGGCGGCCGTGGCACCTTGGCGATGCGCGCGATCGAGTTGCAGCAGGAGGCCACGCAGCGTTGCCAGATGCTGCAAGTGCAGCAGGCGGCAGCGGCGTGGAATGAGCTGGCCAACTACTTCAATCAATATCTGGCGGATCGCTTTCCGTTCGCCAACGGCGTGCAGATGCAGGATGCCGATCCGGCGCGGGTTGAATATTTTCTACAACTGATCGACAAAAAACTGCCGGTCGCGCAGGCCGGCCTCGCCACAAACCAGACCCCGGAACGCTTGGCCGCGGCGGATTTCCTCAACCGCTTGAAGCAGGCCAGCACATGGCTGACGCCACTGTTCGTGCGCGACAAGAGTGGCATCCTCGGCGTCGAGCTGGACGTGCGCTGGCGCACCGATCGCGATGACGAGAAAGGCGCCGATCAAGTGATTGCCTGGGGCTTGCTCGCCGGCAATCAACAAATCAACTACCCGGCAGCCGAGCAACCGAACCTGCGCTGGATGGTCGGTCAGCCAATACGGCTGACCTTGCGCTGGGCGCGCAATGGCAAGGAACGCCCGGTCAATGATCCGCAGCAACCGAACCTGGTGGTGCGCGATCTCGAAGCCGGTTGGGAGTACGGCGGGCCGTGGTCATTGCTGCGGATGATGCGCGCGCATTTCTCGGTGCAGCGCCAGCCGAGCATGGATTACACCGATTTTCCGCTGACCTTGCGTTTGCCGGTCACCGCAGCGACCGACAGCGTCACCAGCGAATTCACGCGGATGTTCGTGCGCGTGTCGCTGATGAGCCAGGGCTCGAAGTTGCCGCTGTCGATTACCCCGTTGCCGACTCGCGCGCCGCGCTCACCGTTTCAGTCCACCGCTGCCACGGCCGCCATTGAATCGCCGAAGGAGAATCTGTGAGCCTGCCATCGATCCCGTTAGCAGATCTGATTGATCAATTGCTCGAGCCCATCAGCGCGGACGCGCCGTGTGGCGTCGATCTGCGTTATGAGCGCGAGTTCGACCAATTGCGCGACCTGCGCCGCGAAGACGATGCGAGCCTGCCGACCGGGGTCTGGCAGTCGACGCTGAAGCGGGCGAACTGGCCGGACGTGGAGAAACTCACCACCACGTTACTGCTGGAGCGCAGCAAGGACTTGATGCTCAGTGCCTGGCTCGGCGAGGCCTGGTTGCACTTGCAGGCGCTGGATGGCTTGCCCGGCAGTCTGGCGCTGATTGCCGGTTTGTGTGAGCGCTTTCCCGAGCACTTGCACCCGCAAGCCGAGGAGGGCGATCAGTCATGGCGGGTGATTCCACTGGAATGGCTGGTGCGGCGCTACAGTGAAATATTGCTCACGCGGGTGCCGCTGTTCGGCACGCGCAACAGTGATTTCGAGGCTTATACGCTGGAAGTCTGGCGCCGCCTGCAGATTCAACAGGTGCAGGCCAACGACAGCAAGAACGCCAAGACCTCGGCGGAAACCGCGCGCAACGAACAGAAGAAACTCAACGATCAGATCCGCGCCACGCCGTTGGCATTCTGGCTGCGCAACCAAGGCAATCTGCTGTTGAGCCTGCAACACCTGCAACGACTCGACCGCTGGAGCGAGGCCTATCTGGGCGATCAGGGCCCGGGATTGCGGCCATTGCAGGACACCCTTCAAGCGCTGCTGACACTGGTTCAGGAGTTCATTGCCATGCACCCACAACAACCGGCGCCGCCTGCGCCCGTGGTCGAAGCCGCTGTCGCCGTGGCGCCGGCTGAGCAACCGGCGCCGGTCGCGCAGGTGTTTCGCGAACCGGCCAGCCGTGAAGAAGCCTATCGGCAGTTATTGCTGATCGCCGAATACCTGGCCCGCACCGAACCGCACAGCCCGGTGCCGTACCTGATCCGGCGCGGGGTCGAGTGGGGTAACAAGCCGTTGAGTGAATTGCTCGGTGAGTTGATCTCGGCCGATGCCGAGTCGCGACGGTTGTGGACGTTGCTCGGCGTGCTTTAGTGCACGCGCTGGTTGTTGCGTTTGGGCGGCAACGCGATGGGCGTCAGCACCGGTTGCCCGGAGAAAAACGCCACGAGATTTTTCCCCACCAACTCGACCGTGCCTTGAGTCGCTTCCGGTGACAGACCGGCAACGTGCGGGGTGAGCAGCACGTTGCTCAGCGTCTTCAGGGCATCGGGCACTTGCGGTTCGTGGTCGAACACGTCCAGTGCGGCGCCGGCAATGCGCCGTTGTTCCAGCGCCGTGATCAGATCTGCCGTCGCGATCACACTGGCGCGCGCAATATTGACGATAAAACCTTTCGGCCCGAGCGCATCGAGCACCGCGCGCGTGACCAGATGCTGTGTACCGATGCCGCCGGGCGTGGCGACGATCAGAAAGTCTGAGGCCCGTGCCAGATCGGTCGGTGTCGAGCAGAACGCGTAGGGCACATCAGTGCGCAACTGGCGGCTGTGATAGCTGATCTGCATATCGAAACCGAGGTTCGCCCGTTTGGCAATCGCCATGCCCACCGCGCCGAGGCCGAGAATGCCCAAGCGTTTGCCGGCCAGCGAAGGGCGCATGATCTTTGGCCATTCGCCACGGCGTACCGCCGCGTCACAGCGTGGAATATCGCGCACCAATGCCAACAACATGGCCATCGCATGGTCGGCCACTGACGAGGCATTGACCCCGGCGCCGTTGGTCACGATGATCCCGCGATCGCTGGCGGCTTGCAGGTCGACCTGTTCGTAGCCGGCGCCGATGACGGTAATGATTTTCAGCGCGGGCAGGGCGGCGATTTCGTCGGCGGTCAGGCCCAGCGGGCCGCGGGTCAGCACCGCATCGATACGGCTGCCGTGGCTGGCGATGGCTTGTGCCCGTTCGGCCGGCGTCGGTGCGAGGATCAGGTGAAAGCCCTGATGCTCGAGAATCGGCAGATAATCATTGATGGTTTCAACCAGTACCAGAACGGTGGCGGGCATTGCGCGGCTCCTGTGATCAATGGCGTGTCGGTCGCGAAAGTCGTGTCAGAGTGCTGATTCCAGAGCGGTTTGGCAAGGCTCGTCGCGGCGCCGCTTCAGCCAGTGTAGGAGCTCAAGCGGGGCATGCATGGGCGCTTCGTCAGAAGCTGATATCGGCGCTGTCGATCAGTCTTGCGAAGGCACCGCCGAGGGTCGCGTTATGGTGCTCGATGATCGCCTGAGCCGACAGTGCGGGAGTGTCCATGCAGGTGTGGGCGTCGGCCACCAGCAACGCTTTGAAACCCAGGTCGACAGCTGCGCGACAAGTGCTGTCGATGCAGAACTGAGTCTTCATGCCGACGATGTAGAGATTCTCGATTTTTCTGGATTTGAGCTGGTGTGCCAGTTCGGTGCCGTGGAAAGCATTGGGGCGGGATTTGTTGAACAGGGTGTCGATTTCAGCGTCCAGTTCAAGCGCTGGCAGCAATTGCCAGAACGGGCTGCCAGCGGCAATCGGTGAACCTTCCGGGCCGGTGTGGCGTACTGCGAAGATCGGTACCTGTTGTTGCCGGGCCTGTGCGATCAGGCGTTGAATGTTGGCGAGGATCCGTTCGCCGTCGCAGGCCTTTTCCGGGCCATGGAACAGGCCGACCTGCATATCGATGATCAACAGTGCTGCGGGCATGGTGCTTCTCCTTGAGTGCTGCAGATGCCGCACGGACGGGAGAAACAACAAGGCCCCGTCCATTGCTGGCGGGGCCTTGGGTTTGCTGCGCTGGGCTTACCTCACGCACAAACACCACGACCCGCCGGTGGCGGTCGTGGTGGTGCGGGTGAGTTGCAGCGCGCGAAGGTTCATGGGGCCGATCATGCTGGCACCGATGCCAGGCTGTCAATTACCCGCTCAAGTGACGTATTGCGCAATGCCGTTACCGAATGACCAGTTCTCTTTTTTCACCTCCACCAGATTGATGAAGACGTCCTCCAGGCGCACCGCCAGTTGGGTGTGCAGGCTTTCGGCGATGGTTTTGAACAGCAACTGTTTTTTCTCTACCGAGCGCCCTTCGCTGATGGTGATCTGAATGAACACCACGTCATCGCTGCGCTGGATTCCCAGATACTGCGGGTCGTAGACGAAGTGCTGGCTATCGTGCTCGGTGAGGATCTGGAAGTTGTCGTGCTCCGGCACATCGATACAACTGCGCAGGGCGCAATAGATCTGCTCACCGATGCGTTTGGCGAAGGTGGGGTCGGTGTTTTGTTTGATGTCGACGCGAACGAGGGGCATGGGTGGAGACTCCGGGGGGCGAGGGGGCTCATTCACGCTAGAACATATCAACCAAATTGAAAGTATGGGGTGATGACCTCGCTACTGTTTTTGTATGAGGCTACCTACGAAACTCGCGGATTTTGCCTACGCATTTGGCAGAGCCATCCGCTATCGGAACGGCGGCGAACACGAAATCATATGGGCACAAAGCAGCCCGGGCAGTCACTGCCAGCAGCCAAGGAAGGCAAATGCTTCAAAATAATCGAGAACACCTCGAACTCGAAAGGTTGATGAGTGAAATACTCAAACTTGCGGCTGAAAGGAAAAAGCTTTTGGCGGAAGAAAAAAAGCTCACGTGGGAGACATATTTTTATCCAGTAGCGGTAGTGGCTGGGGTGTTAACCGCAACAGCGGCTGTAGTAGGGCTTTCAGTCAAGTTTTGAGTGTTCGCGCTTGGCAACATTCCGACCCATGATCAAAAAAGGAAATCACCATGAGCACATTTGACCGCCAGGCCATGATTGAACGACAAGATCGAGAGTACGACGAGTGCGTTGAAAAAATGCGTATCAGACACAAAGGCGAAATGCTTCCAATCGTCGGGTTATTGGTTTTGGGCATCTTTTGCATGTCATTGGGGTTCATGTTGGGGCGATTGGTCTGATCTGGTTTATCCGGCATGTTCGACGCTGGAGGCTGTCGAAAAACGACATTGTACGTATCTACAGCCGACGGCAATTTTCCCAAAAACGACACCCCGCTGATCTGCTCCGCACAACCATTCCTCAGCTAAGTCTTTGCTTCTGCTCATTTATCGCGGAGAATCGCGCCCCTGTTTCGGCCGGAGCATGTCTGTCGGTTTTTTCCGACGCGTTCTGACCGAGTGGCAAGTGACCGGAATGCGGAGATCCGACCGGATGAATGATCAGGCCAATAGCGTCGAAGAGCGCTTTGATGCAGCAGCACCCGCTGAACTTTCGAGCTGGAATCGCCAGGACACCACCTGGATGTTGGGGTTGTTCGGGACGGCCATTGGCGCCGGCACCCTGTATTTGCCGATCAACGCAGGCTTGGGTGGCTTCTGGCCGCTGGTCGTTCTCGCGCTGTTGGCGTTCCCGATGACGTTCTACGCCCACCGTGGTCTGACCCGTTTCGTGCTGTCCGGTCGCGAAGGCGCCGACATCACTGAAGTGGTCGAACAGCATTTCGGCATCAAGGCCGGGGCGCTGATCACGCTGCTGTACTTCTTCGCGATCTTCCCGATCCTGCTGATCTACAGCGTTGGCCTGACCAACACGGTCGCCAGTTTCCTTGAGCATCAATTGCACATCACCCCACCGCCTCGTGCGCTGCTGTCGTTCGTGCTGATTCTTGGTTTGCTGGCTGTGGTGCGTTGCGGCCAAGAGGCGATCGTCAAGGCGATGAGCCTGATGGTGTATCCGTTTATCGTTGCGCTGCTGTTTCTGGCGGTTTACCTGATTCCACACTGGAGCGGCGGCATCCTGACCACCGTTTCGCAGGTGCCACCACCGTCGGCACTGCTGCACACGTTGTGGCTGGCGATTCCGGTGATGGTGTTCTCGTTCAACCACTCGCCAATCATTTCGGCGTTCGCGGTGGATCAGAAGCGACAGTACGGCGTGCATGCCGATGAGCGCAGCTCGCAGATCCTGTTCCGCGCCCATGCGCTGATGGTGCTGATGGTGCTGTTCTTCGTCTTCAGTTGCGTCCTGACGCTGTCGCCGGCGCAACTGGCTGAAGCCAAGGAACAGAATCTGTCGATCCTGTCGTACCTGGCCAACCACTTCAACAATCCGACCATCGAATTCGCCGCACCGTTGATTGCGTTCGTGGCGATCTCGAAATCGTTCCTCGGTCACTACATCGGTGCCAGTGAAGGCCTGAAAGGCTTGATCGTGAAGAGCGGCAAGCGTCCGAGTGCCAAGGCACTGGATCGCATCGTGGCGGCGTTCATGCTGGTGATCTGCTGGATCATCGCGACCCTGAACCCGAGCATTCTCGGCATGATCGAAACCGTCGGCGGCCCGGTGATCGCGGCGATTCTGTTCCTGATGCCGATGTACGCGATTCGCAAGATTCCGGCGATGGCCCGTTATCGTGGTCAGGCGTCGAACGTGTTTGTCACGGCAGTGGGTCTGGTAGCGATTTCGGCACTGGTTTACAAACTGACGATGTAACCCTGGCTCCATCAATAAAACCGCTGTGCCGCCCAGGCACAGCGGTTTTTTTTTGCCCTTTTTGCCCTTGTAGGAGCTGAGCTTGCTCGCGAAAGCGGTGGATCATCAACAATGTCATTGACTGACACACCGCCATCGCTGGCAAGCCAGCTCCCACAGGGGGCCGGGTGAAGTCGACTGTCTTCAACACACCCTAGAACCCTGTGGGAGCTGGCTTGCCAGCGATGAGGCCCAAACAGACAACCACTCTCTATCAGGCATAAAAAAACGCCGCTCATCTCACGATGGGCGGCGTTTTTCATTGCGTTGCAGCGTTAGGCTTGAACGACCGGGATGTTGGCGTTCGCAGCAGCTTCACGGAACTCGGCAATCTGGTCGAAGGACAGGTAGCGGTAGATATCGGCCGCCATGCTGTCGATCTTGCCAGCGTATTCCATGTACTCCTCGACGGTCGGCAGGCGACCCAGGATCGAAGCCACGGACGCCAGCTCGGCCGAAGCCAGGTAGACGTTCGCGCCGTCGCCCAGACGGTTCGGGAAGTTACGGGTCGAGGTCGACACAACAGTGGCGTTCGGCTCTACACGTGCCTGGTTACCCATGCACAGCGAGCAGCCTGGCATTTCCATGCGCGCGCCAGCCTTGCCGTAGATGCCGTAGTAGCCTTCTTCGGTCAGTTGGTGAGCGTCCATTTTGGTCGGCGGCGACAGCCACAGACGGGTTGGCAGCTGACCCTTGACCTGATCCAGCAGTTTACCGGCAGCACGGAAGTGACCGATGTTGGTCATGCACGAACCGATGAACACTTCGTCGATCTTCTCGCCAGCAACGCTGGACAGCAGACGGGCGTCGTCCGGATCGTTCGGCGCGCACAGTACCGGCTCGCTGATGTCGGCCAGATCGATTTCGATGATTTCGGCGTATTCGGCGTCGGCATCGGCTTCCATCAGTTCCGGGTTGGCAACCCAGGCTTCCATCGCTTGAGCACGACGTTCCAGGGTACGCGCATCGCCGTAGCCTTCGCCGATCATCCAGCGCAGCAGGGTGATGTTGGAGTTCAGGTACTCGGTGATCGACTCTTTCGACAGTTTGATGGTGCAACCGGCAGCCGAACGTTCGGCCGAGGCGTCGGACAGTTCGAACGCCTGCTCCAGGGTCAGACCTTCCAGACCTTCGATTTCCAGGATGCGGCCGGAGAAGGCGTTTTTCTTGCCTTTCTTCTCGACGGTCAGCAGACCGTTCTGGATAGCGAAGTACGGAATGGCATGAACCAGGTCACGCAGGGTGATGCCAGGTTTCATTTTGCCTTTGAAACGCACCAGGATCGATTCCGGCATGTCCAGCGGCATAACGCCGGTGGCAGCGGCAAACGCAACCAGACCGGAACCGGCCGGGAACGAAATGCCCATCGGGAAACGGGTGTGCGAGTCACCACCGGTACCGACGGTGTCTGGCAGCAGCATGCGGTTCAGCCACGAGTGGATGATGCCGTCGCCCGGACGCAGGGAAACGCCGCCGCGGGTCATGATGAAGTCAGGCAGGGTGTGGTGGGTAGTCACGTCGATCGGCTTTGGATAGGCCGCGGTGTGGCAGAACGACTGCATTACCAGATCAGCGGAGAAGCCCAGGCACGCCAGGTCTTTCAGTTCGTCACGGGTCATTGGACCGGTGGTGTCCTGAGAACCGACGGTGGTCATTTTCGGTTCGCAGTAGGTGCCAGGACGGATGCCTTTGCCTTCTGCCAGACCGCAAGCCTTGCCGACCATTTTCTGCGCCAGGGTGTAACCCTTGGTGCTTTCGATCGGTGCATCAGGTTTTTTGAACAGGTCGAATGCAGGCAGACCCAGCTCGGCGCGAGCCTTCTCGGTCAGGCCACGGCCGATGATCAGCGGGATACGGCCGCCGGCGCGGACTTCGTCCAACAGCACCGGGGTCTTCATTTCGAAGGTGGTCAGGACTTCGTCGGTGCCGTGTTTGCAGACTTTGCCAGCATGCGGGTACAGGTCGATCACGTCGCCCATGTTCATGTTGGAAACGTCGAACTCGATTGGCAGTGCGCCGGCATCTTCCATGGTGTTGTAGAAGATCGGAGCGATTTTGCTGCCGAAGCAGAAACCGCCAGCGCGCTTGTTCGGCACGTAAGGAACGTCGTCGCCGAAGAACCACAGTACCGAGTTGGTAGCGGATTTACGCGACGAACCGGTACCGACCACGTCACCGACGTAGGCGATCGGGAAGCCTTGGCCGCGCATTTCTTCGATCTGCTTCATCGGGCCGATGGCGCCCTGCTGGTCAGGAACGATGCCGTCACGGGCCATTTTCAGCATGGCCAGGGCGTGCAGCGGGATGTCTGGACGCGACCAGGCATCAGGAGCAGGGGAGAGGTCGTCGGTGTTGGTTTCGCCGGTAACCTTGAATACGCGCAGGCTGATCTTGTCGGCCAGGGTCGGACGGTTTTTGAACCACTCGCCGTCAGCCCAGGATTGCAGCACGGCTTTAGCGTGAACGTTACCGTTCTTGGCTTTTTCCGCGACGTCGTGGAACGCATCGAACATCAGCAGGGTGTGCTTCAGTTGCGCGGCAGCGACTGGCGCCAGCTCGGCGTCGTCCAGCAGGTCAACCAGAGTGACGATGTTGTAGCCGCCCTGCATGGTGCCGAGCAGTTCTACAGCGCGCTTTTTGTCGAGCAGAGGGGAGGAGACTTCGCCCTTGGCCAGTGCAGACAGGAAGCCGGCTTTTACATAGGCCGCTTCGTCCACGCCTGGTGGAATGCGATTGGTGATCAGGTCAACGAGGAATTCTTCTTCGCCAGCCGGAGGGTTCTTCAGCAGCTCGACCAGGCCTGCGGTTTGTTCGGCGTTAAGCGGCTGGGGAACAATACCCAGGGCTGCACGCTCTTCGATATGTTTGCGGTAGGCTTCAAGCACAGTTATTACCCTCATCAGTGGTCCCAAATGGGTGTCCGGGACGCTCATCCCGAAATTGCCGTACTCATGCTCCTCACGACGTTGTGGGTCGTTCGGCCAGAATTACCGGCAATTCCTTACAGAAGCTGCTTTCAAAGTTTTACGCCTGCAGAACGGGGAGCTGATGAGGGTTGGCGCTGGATTTTTCCCCGCTGGAAAAACCCCTCGCCAACACCGCTCTGAAGGAACGACTGTGCTCGTGACGCTTTGAAAACAGCTTCTAACGGACATTGGCGCCTTAAAAGGCTGGCTGATTCTACGGCAAAAAAAATTTAAAGGTAAGTCGGGCTCTATTGGACTTTGGTGGCGTTGTCTGTGCGCGGGTGGAACGCTGCGCCAGACGTTGCCCCTGATGTTTGAGGGGTGATCAATGCCCGACAAAGGGCTAACATGCTGACCTGTTCCGCGTTTCAGTGTTTTGCCTATCTTATGCCCAATCAGACCATCAAGACTCCCTGCGTCGGCCTCTGCTCCACTGTTTACGGTGATCTGGTGTGCCGTGGCTGCAAGCGTTTCCACCACGAAGTGATCCACTGGAATGGTTACAACGAGGAAGAAAAGCGCGCGGTGTGGTTGCGTCTTGAGCAATTGCTGTCACAAGTGATGGCGGGCAAGGTCGAGATTTTCGATTCGGCGCGCCTGCGCGAGCAGCTCGAACAGCGCAAGATCCGCTTCGTGCCGCATCAGTCGGAATATTGCTGGGCGTATCAGCTGATTGCGCGCGGTGCGCGGGTGATCATTAATCTGGAAGCGTACGGCATGGTATTGCTGCCGGAGTTTCGCGACTGGAACCTGCCGGAATTGCGCGATGCCATTGATCGGGAATTTTTCCTGCTGTCGGAAGCGCACTACCAGCGCTATATCGCCCCGGGATTTTTGAAAGACGCCTTCGGCGCTTGAAAGCTTCGCGAGCAAGCTCGCTCCCACAGGGGAATGCATTCCAAATGTGGGAGCGAGCTTGCTCGCGAAGGGGCCGTCAAATACAGCACAAGTCTCAGTGTTTCACCGCCAACTCCACCAGATGATCCTCCACCTCCTGCGGCTTGAGCACCAGCACATCACTCTCCAGTTCATCCAAAACCACTTCAGCCGTATTGCCGATCAACGCGCCTGACAACCCGGTCCGCGCCACCGTGCCAATCACGGTCACCGCCGCTTGCAGCTTGTGCGCCATGAACGGGATCAACACGTCCGCCGGGCCTTCCTCGATGTGCAGGTGCTCATCATCGACATCGAATTCCGCCTGAAACGCCTTGCATTGCTCGCGATAGCGCGCCTCGATGGTTTCGCTCAGTTGCAGCGTCGGATCCGCCGCCGACAGCATCGGCGATGGATGCGCAGCGATCACATGCAGATGCGCCTTGGCCAGGCTGGCAATGTCATAACCATGATCAATGATCGTCGTGTGCAGATGCCGGTGCTCGCCATCGGCATTGCCGACATCCACCGCCGCCAGAATCACCTTGTCCTTCCACGACCCTGAAGTTTTGACCAGCAGCACCGGAGTAGGGCAGTGGCGCAGGAGTTTCCAGTCGGCCGGGGTCAGCAGGGCTTTTTTCAACGAGCTGTCGGGGAAATGCTGTTTGATCACCAGCCCGCAGCCCTCGGCCTGCTGCACATCGATGATGGTTTCGTGCAGGCTGTCGTTCCACGCCTGCTCGGTGGTCACGCTGTAACCGTCGGCCAGCAACGCGGCTTTTAGCACGCCGAGCATGCCGGCGTGATCGTGCTTCTTGTCGCACACCAGCAGGTGCAGATGGGCCTGGGTCACGCCGGCGATCAACTTGGCGCGCTTGAGCGCCAGGCTTTCCGAATGTTCGGGTTCGATGACCACCAGAATGCTGCGAATGGCTTGCATGAGCGGAGTCTCCAGCAAAGAAAAGGCACGGCGTTGCACAACTATAGTTGCTGCGCATCAGGCTGCGACTTGATGCATATCAACGCGGGTGGCTGGTGGTCTGCGGGCAGGCCGGTATAATCGGCGCCCTTCGCTCGAACACCTTTTACCGTGAGCCCCATGATCCTTCCCGAAATCCACGAATTCCTTGGCTGCCGCACCCCCGACGCCTGGGTTCAGGCTGCACTGGCCGATCAGGAAACCCTGCTGATCGACCACAAGAACTGCGAGTTCAAGGCCGCCAGCACCGCCCTGAGCCTGATTGCCAAGTACCATTCCCACGTCGACCTGATCAACATGATGTCGCGTCTGGCCCGGGAAGAACTGGTGCACCACGAGCAGGTCATGCGCATCATGAAACGGCGCAAGATCGAGCTGCGCCAACTGCATGCCGGTCGTTACGCCTCGGGCTTGCGCAAGGTGGTGCGCAGCCATGAACCGGTGAAACTGGTCGATACGCTGGTGGTCGGCGCGTTTATCGAAGCACGCAGTTGCGAGCGTTTCGAAGCGCTGGTGCCGCATCTGGACGAGGAACTCGGCAAGTTCTATTTTGGCCTGCTGAAAAGCGAGGCGCGGCATTTTCAGGGTTATTTGAAACTGGCGTATCAGTACGGCGACGCCAAGGATATTGCGCAAGTCATCGAGAAAGTCCGCGCCGCCGAACAAGAACTGATCGAATCGCCGGACGAAGAATTCCGCTTCCACAGCGGCGTCCCTGCATAAGATTGTTAAAAACTCTTAAGAGTATGAAACATCACCGAAAACCGGCCCCAGTGGCCGGTTTTTGCTGCCTGAAGCAAACGCCGAACCGGCGATTGCCGCCATAATGCCGACCACTTCACAGGCTGGCAGATGGTCGTTATGGATAACCTGGGTTTTGGCAAAGTCCTGCTGGTGGAAGACGATGAGCGTCTCGCCGCGTTGATCGCGCATTTTCTTGAACAACACGGCTACGAGGTGCGCACGGTGCTTCGCGGCGATCTGGCGGTGGCGGCGTTTCTGGAATTCAAACCCAAAGTCGTGGTGCTCGACCTGATGTTGCCGGGGCAGAGCGGTCTGCAGGTGTGCCGTGAAATCCGTAGCGTGTCGGACACGCCGATCGTCATCCTGACGGCCAAGGAAGATGACCTCGACCATATCCTCGGGCTGGAATCCGGCGCCGATGATTACGTGATCAAACCAATCAAACCGCCGGTGCTGTTGGCCCGGTTGCGTGCCCTGCAACGACGGCAAGTGCCGGACAGCAGCGTGGTCAGTTTCATGGAGTTCGGCCACTTGAGCATTGATCGCAGCTGTCGCGAAGTGCGCCTGGCCGGGGAAATCATCGAAATGACCACCATGGAATTCGAGCTGTTGTGGTTGCTGGCCAGCGCCGCGGGCAAGATTCTTTCGCGCGATGACATCCTCAACCGCATGCGCGGGATTGCCTTCGACGGGCTCAACCGCAGCGTTGATGTGTACATCAGCAAATTGCGCAACAAACTCAAGGACAACCCCCGCGAACCCGTGTGTATCAAGACGGTTTGGGGCAAGGGATATCTGTTCAATCCGTTCGCGTGGGAGCTGTAGATGCTGCGGTTATTTCTCGGGCTGTTTCTGGTAATGACGGTGGGGCTGGTGCTGGCACTGCAAACCGTCGAACACACCTTTAACGCATTGCTCGACAATCAGATGCAGGCTTACAACCGTGAGGCCGTGCGCGGTCAGGCGTGGTCGCTGGTCGATCACTTGCAGGGCCGGCAGGGGGCGGATCGTGAGCGACAGCTGGAGAGTTTGCGTGCGCATTATGGCCTGTCGCTGAGTCTGGTCGAGGCCGATCAACTGGCCCTCAACCCTGAGGAAAAGGCCCAACTGGCGCAGAATCTGCTGGTGATCCGCGACGACTACACGCAGTTCATCAGCAACATCGACGGCGGTTCGCAGTTGCTCAGCATCAAGCTGCCGCCGGAGCCGAGCCTGATGCCGTTTTACATCGCGGGGGCCTACGTGATGTTGGCGGTGCTGATTGGCATCGTCCTGTTCTTCTGGGTGCGCCCGCACTGGCGTGATCTGGAGAAACTGCGCATGGCCGCCGAGCGTTTTGGCGATAACGATCTGGCGGCGCGCATTCAGCTATCGAAGCGCTCGAACATTCGTGATCTGGCAGAACACTTCAACCTGATGGCGGCGCGGATCGAGGGGCTGATCGCCAATCAGCGTGAACTGACCAATGCCGTGTCCCACGAGCTGCGCACGCCGATTGCGCGGCTGTCGTTTGAACTCGACCAACTCAGGCAGCAACCGGACGCCAGTCAGAACCGCGAACTGATCGCCGACATGTACGCCGACCTTGGCGAGCTGGAGGAGATGGTTTCCGAACTGCTGACCTACGCCAGCCTTGAACGCGGTGCAACGGTGATCAAACGCGAGAACATTCAAGCCGCCAATTGGCTGGACAGCGTGGTGGGCAGCGTTGCGCTGGAGGCGGAAGCGGCGGGCGTGCAATTGCTCATGGGTGATTGCCGGCTCGACACGGTGCGCATCGAACCGCGCTTCATGGCGCGCGCGGTGATCAACCTGTTGCGCAACGCGATTCGCTACGCCGAGCAGCGGGTCGAAGTGACGTTGGTGCGCAACGGCGATTACTACGAAGTACGCGTCAACGATGACGGGCCGGGGGTGCCGGTGGACGGGCGCGAGAAGATCTTTGAACCGTTCTCGCGGCTGGATGCGAGCCGCGATCGCCGTACCGGCGGGTTTGGTTTGGGCCTGGCGTTGGTGCGGCGAGTGTCGCAATCCCATGGCGGGCAGGTTGAGGTGGGCGATTCGCCTTGGGGTGGGGCGTCGTTCCGGATGACCTGGGCGCATCTGGATTGAATGCCGTTGCCTGCGCCGGCCTCTTCGCGAGCAGGCTCACTCCCACAGGGATTTATGTTTGCCTGGATTTATCGGGTCAAACCAAGGCGTTCATGCCATTGGGCGATGGATTCTTCGGGGTAGACGTCGAACTGTTGGTCTTTCGGTTTGGCCTCGACTTCGACCCAGCTTGCTTTCGAACCCAGCATCAAATGCGTGTGTTCCGGTGGCACCGGCAATGCGGTGTCGATGGCCGAGGCGAACGGGTGGATCAGCTCCGGCCACTCCGGGCTGAACAGCCACAAGCCGCTGCCGCACAGTGAGCAGAAGTGCCGTTCGGCGCTGCTGCGATGGGCGCGTTTGTCGCCGTCGTCTTTCATCTTCGCGTGGTAGATGCTGATGTGTTTGCGCCCGCGAACCTTGAGGCTGGTCGCGTCGCCGCCGAGGTTGATTGCATAACCGCCACCGCCCTGGGTCTTGCGGCAGATCGAGCAATAGCAGCGTTGATAAGGGTAGGGGTGGGCGCTGGTAAGGCTGAACGAGACCTCGCCGCAATGGCAGGAGCCTTCGAGATGCATGGTTGCTCTCCCGTTTTGAATGTGCGGTTGAGCCTAGAACATTCTGCGCGATGCCGGCCGGTGTGATTCGACGGGCGGGCGCAGCGTCTAGCCCCAGTGTCCCCGCAATCCCACGGGGCGAGACTTCGGAACCCGGCATGCAAGCGCTGTTGAACGAGATCCTTGACGCTGTCCGCCCGTTGATCGGGCAGGGCAAGGTGGCTGACTACATTCCTGCCCTCGGCACCGTGCCGGCCGACCAATTGGGCATCGCCGTATACGGCAACGACGGCGAAATGCACTGCGCCGGCGACGCCGAGACGCTGTTCTCGGTGCAGAGTATTTCCAAGGTATTCAGCCTGGTGCAGGCTATTGAACATTCCGGCGAAGCGATCTGGGAACGCCTCGGCCATGAACCGTCCGGCCAGCCGTTCAATTCGCTGGTGCAACTGGAGTTTGAACGTGGTCGCCCACGCAACCCGTTCATCAACGCTGGTGCGCTGGTGATTTGCGACATCAACCAGTCACGCTTCGCCGCGCCGACCCTGTCGATGCGCGACTTTGTCCGACGCCTGTCGGGCAATCCGCAGATCATGATCGACGGCAAAGTCGCTGATTCCGAATATCAGCACCGTGCGCGCAATGCGGCGATGGCCTACCTGATGCAATCGTTCGGCAACTTCCACAACGACGTCGAAGCGGTGTTGCGCAGCTACTTCAGCCACTGTGCGCTGCGCATGAGCTGCATTGATCTGGCGCGGGCGTTCTGCTTTCTCGCCAATGACGGGTTCTGCAAACACAGCGGCGAACAGATCCTCACCCGGCGCCAGACCCAGCAGGTCAATTCGATCATGGCCACCAGCGGGCTGTATGACGAGGCGGGCAACTTCGCCTATCGCGTCGGTTTGCCGGGCAAGAGCGGCGTCGGTGGCGGGATTGTCGCGGTGGTGCCGGGGCAGTTCACGGTATGCGTGTGGTCGCCGGAATTGAATGCGGCCGGTAATTCGCTGGCGGGGATGGCGGCGCTGGAGATGCTTAGCTCGCGGATTGGCTGGTCGGTGTTCTGACCCGATCCGCCAAACAAAACCCTGTGGGAGCTGGCTTGCCAGCGATGAGGTCCTGTCAGTCACCATAAATTTGCCTGAACCACCGCTATCGCTGGCAAGCCAGCTCCCACAGGTTTCTTTAGTGTTTGCAGAGGTGTATTTCATCGAGTAATCCGCTACATTTTCCGGCCGCTCCCTGCATGGTGAATCCGTTTCATGTCTCTCGCGCTCGAACGTCTAGTCGCTGGCACGCCGATCCCTTTCGCTGGCAACCGCGTCACCGTGGTCAGCCCCGAACTGGCTGCGCGCTTTCAGCCCGGTGACCATCTGCTGGTGGAGCAGGTCAGTGGCGAGTTACTGCTGATCCCCGTGGCCGATCAGCAAGCGGCGTCTGTGGCGATCGAACGTGCGGCAGCGGCATTCACGGCGCTATCGGCAGTCGCTGATGCGGCGATCAGCCAGTTTTTTGATCGGTTCGCGCAACGACTGGAAACCCCCGAGTGCTGGGCGCAGATCGAATCTGCCAATCTCGCCGACATCGAGCGGGCCAAGGCGCGCGGCCGTTCCACCACGCGCTTGCTTGCCGATGAGCGCATGCGTGCCGACATGATCGCCGGCCTGCGTGCCTGGCGTGATGCGGCGGCAACGCGTGGCAAAGTCATCAGCAGCGTCGAACATGACGGCTGGAAGGTTGAACAGGTTGTCTCGCCATTGGGCATCGTAGCGTTTGTCTTCGAGGGGCGGCCGAACGTGTTCGCCGACGCGGCCGGTGTCTTGCGCACCGGCAACACTGCCGTACTGCGAATCGGCAGTGATGCATTGGGCACCGCGCAAGCCATCGTCACTCATGCCTTGAACCCGGCACTGGCTGACGCTGGTCTGCCGGCCGGTGCGGTGTCGCTGGTGGAAAGCGTCAATCATGCGGCCGGTTGGGCGATGTTCGCCGATCGGCGTTTGTCGCTGGCGGTTGCCCGCGGTTCGGGTCGTGCGGTCAGTCAGTTGGGCAGCATTGCCCAGCAGGCCGGCACCGCCGTCAGTCTGCATGGCACCGGCGGCGCGTGGTTGGTGGCTGATCGTGATGCCGATGCTCAACGCTTTGCCGCGGTAGTGCGTAACTCGTTGGACCGCAAAGTCTGCAACACCCTCAACGTGTGCCTGATCCAGCGTGATCGCGTGGCTGAGCTGGTGCCGTTGTTTCTCGATGCACTGCAACAGGCCGGCACCGCGCGTGGCCAGGGTTGCAAGTTGCACATTGTCGAAGGTAGCGAAAGTTACCTGCCGAGCGAGTGGCAGAACGCAACAGTCGAGGTCTATCGCGCCGGGGGTTATCAGACCGAAGCACTGGCCGAACCCTTGGCGGAATCGGCGTTGGGCCGCGAGTGGGAATGGGAAGAAACCCCGGAAGTCAGCCTGATGATCGTCGACGATCTGGACCAGGCGATTGCGCTGTTCAACCGTTACAGCCCGCAATTTACCGTGTCGTTGATCAGCGAGGATGCCGTCGCACAAGAGCGTTTTTACCACGCGGTCAATGCGCCGTTCGTGGGTAATGGCATTACTCGTTGGGTCGATGGGCAGTACGCGCTGAACAAGCCGGAGTTGGGGCTTTCGAACTGGGAGAGCGGGCGCTTGTTTGCGCGCAGTGCGATTCTTTCGGGGGATGGCGTGTTCACTGTGCGCAGCCGGATGAGCCAGATCGATCTCACGGTAAAACGTTGACCTGGCGGGCAATGATCGTTCCCACGCTCCAGCGTGGGAACGCAGCCCGTGACGCTCCGCGTCACTGGACGCAGAGCGTCCCTTGAGGCATTCCCACGCAGAACGTGGGAACGATCAGTTGCTCAGGCAGCGTGCGTGCTTTGCGCATGAACCGCGCAAGTCGCCGGTTGTTCGGCCAGCGGCACAAACGTGCGGCGGTCCGAGGACAGCGCATCGATCGAGCCGGTCTCGATGTCATACACCCAGCCATGCAGATTCAGCAGGCCTTTCTCCTGCGCCAGACGCACGCTCGGATGGGTCTGAATGTTCGCCAATTGCGCGATCACGTTCTCACGCACCATCGAACTCAACTTCGCCGCGTCATTGGCATGCGGCCGCGCTTCGTTGACCACTTTTGCCGATTCGGCATGCTGCAGCCAGCCACTGACGGCGGGCAGGTGATCCATGCATTTGCACTGGGCAATCGCGGTCATCGCACCGCAGTCCGAGTGCCCGCAGATCACAATGTCGGTCACCCCGAGCACCGCCACCGCATATTCCACCGTCGCCGACACCCCGCCCGGGTGCGGACTGTAAGACGGCACGATGTTGCCGGCGTTGCGGATCACAAACAGCTCGCCGGGCTCTTGTTGGGTCAGCAGTTCCGGCACGACACGGCTGTCGGAACAGGTGATGAACAACGTGCCGGGCTGTTGCGTGGTCGCCAGGTGTTTGAACAGTTCGGTGCGTTGCGGGAACGCTTCGTTCTGGAATTTCAGAAAGCCATCAATCAGGTTTTTCATGGTGTTGTCCTCTTAGTTCGAGCAACCGCTGCCGAATTCGCTGTATTGAAGAATGTGTTGGTCGCCGTGGCTGTCCAGATACGTCATGGCTACCGGCACCACGCCACACACATCGGCAACCGGGGTAATGCTCAGCACTTGGGCGATATCCAACTGCATGCCGTAGTGGTAGGCGACGGCTTCGTCAGCGGCGAATGTCTGGACGGAGAAACCGCCGAGCAGGGCCAGAATCAACAGAATTTTTTGCATGGGGCAGCCTCCAGATGTGTTGGGTGACGGGTAGCCATTTGAGGTGGGTTGGCCCGCACGCAGGGTGCGGGCCGGTGCGGATCAGAACGGACGCAGGGGCAGGAACTTGCCGTCGAGGGTGACCACGGCGCGGGAGCCGCCTTCTGGGTCTTCGACTTTCTTGATGTCGAGTTTGAAGTTGATCGCGCTGATGATGCCGTCGCCGAACTGCTCGTGAACCAGCGCTTTGAGCGTGGTGCCGTAGATCTGAATCATCTCGTGGAAGCGGTAGATGGTCGGGTCGGTCGGCACGCCGCTGAGGCTGCCACGCAGCGGGATGATCTGCATTGCCGCGACGTCTTCAACGCTCAGTTCCAGTTTGTCGCCAACCACTTGGGCGGCATTTTCCGGCAGCGGGTGCTGGCCGAGCAGGGCAGCGGTGACGTACGCCAGGCTCAGGCCGGTGCCGTCGGCCAGATCCTGCCACGACAGATCCTTGCGTGCCTTGGCGTCGAGAACGCGGGTGGTCAGGGCCAGGCTGGTGTCGTTGTAGGCGTGGGACTGTTGCATGGTGTCACTCCTTTCAGGGGTTGGCTTGCTGTGTGGGATTGATTTTCTGCCGATTGATCCATAGCGTCCAAGACCGATATACAATCCTTCGCATAAGTCCTGCCTATAGATGGTGTTTCCCATGCTGCTGCGACATTTGCGTTATCTGCTGGCCGTTGCCGATCACGGCGGCTTCACCCGTGCCGCCGAGGCGCTGCATGTGTCGCAACCGACCCTGTCGCAGCAAATTCGCCAATTGGAAGAAACCCTTGGGGTGAACTTGTTTGATCGCACTTCGCGCACGGTCAAGCCGACAGATGCCGGCGCGGCCTATATCGAATGCGCGCGGCGGGTGTTGGTGGAGCTGGAGGCGGGCAAGCGCGCGTTGCATGACGTGAAGGATTTGTCTCGCGGGACCTTGCGCCTGGCGATGACGCCGACGTTCATGGCCTATCTGGTCGGGCCGTTGGTGCGCGATTTTGCTGCGCGGTATCCGGGGATTCATTTGCAGATTTTCGAGCTGTCGATGGACGACATTGAGGCGGGGCTGGCGGATGACTCGCTGGATATTGCGATTGCGTTTACGCCGGTGCGCAATGCCGATATCGAATGCATTCCGGCGTTTACCGAAACGTTGGGGATCATGGTCGGGCGTGAGCATCCGCTGTATGACAGCCACTCGGTGCTGATGACGGAAGATATTGCTGCACTGGACTTTGCCCTGTTGGCGCCGGACTTTATTACGCGGTTATCGGTGGATGAGTATTTCCGCCAGCACGGGATTACACCGCAGGTGCGGATCGAGGTGAATTCGGTGAGTACGTTGCTCGAGGTAGTGCGGCATTCGCCGCTGGCGACGATGCTGCCGCAGGCGATTGCGACTGAGGATCGGGCGTTGCGCCGGTTGCGCGTCGAGAGTGATGCGCCGCAGCGTGGGGCGGCGTTGTTGCGACGGCGCAATAATTATCACAGTGCGGCGGCGGTGGCGTTTGTGGAATTGGTGTTGGGCATGGGAAGCCCCTCACCCTAACCCTCTCCCAGAGGGAGAGGGGACTGACCGAGGTGCTTGGGCGATTTACGCCGACCTGAGAAACCTGAGCCGAACTCTGGTTCTGAAAGCACCATAAATCGGCCCCCTCTCCCTCGGGAGGGGACTGACCGAGGTGTTTGTGCGATTTACGCCGACCTGAAAGTTTTGAGCCGAACTAAAATTTTGAGCGCAGCGCAAATCGGCTCCCTCTCCCTCGGGAGAGGGCTGGGGTGAGGGGCTACAATTCCAGTCACGCCAAATCAATGCAAGCGAACAAAAAAGGCCTGCTTCCTTTAAGGAAGCAGGCCTTTCAATTATTTAATGACTAACTTAGTAAAACCGATCAATCACCCGAACACCGTTGTTGTTCTGCATCGAGTCCCACGCCTGTTTCAGCGTTTGCAGAACATTACCGATGAAGTCCTTGTCGGCCGCGGCTTTTTTGCCGACATAACCGTGGCCACGGCGGTACATCTTCAGGCGGGCCAGCAGGTTCTGATGATTGCGGTCGAACTCGTCTTCGTCAGCATGGGTCGCCAGGCAGTCGATATGCACCTGCCCCGACTTGCTGATCCACAGAATATGGCTGTCGTGGCTGTCTTTCTGCGCAGCGAACATACGAGCCAGTTCTTCGATAGTAGGTTGATTGTTCAGATTCATGATATTGCCCCTTGACCAGTCTGGTGATCTTTCAAAGTTGATTCGCTAATACAGGTAGCCCATCGGTTAGTTGATCCCTGGCACCGAAACCAGGACGTCAGCGCTCGCCCGTGAGAAGTACGGGGTCGTGCATCTGTTGCATGTAGTCGTGTTGAATAACTGCTACGCAATAGCGTCACAACGAGGAGAAGCAGCGAAAACCGGGAGGCTCCTTGACGACAGTTTCAGTGTCGACCACAAGCGTCTTGAGAATTTTCGCCAGCGCTTCTCGTCCTTGTACTGGACGTTCAGGCCAGGTCAGCTTCTTCAATCTGCCTTGTGGGCAGCGTGTATCCGGAAAAAACAACTCGGCGGTCAGACGAGTTTGCTCAAGCGTGTTACCGATGTTCCCGATCGGGGAACGTCTTCATCATGCAAAAGCAAAACGATGCCGTCAACGGTTTTGTAGTGATTATTTTTGTTCACTACATATTGTCGGACAAAGCAGTTTTGGAATGAGAAAGGATCCGTTCAGGCAACGGAAAAAGGCGTGCGCAGGCGGTAGAACGTGCACGGATAACCGTCCACATCGCGCTGCTGCCGGGTGAAATCGCCGCCGGTCAATACAGGCACCAGCCTGGCCCAGAAACGCTGTGCCGGCAGGTTGGCGTCGATATGGAAAATCTGCCACTGACCGGGGATCCGGCTCAAGAGGGCAGAGACGACAAACTGCGCGACGCCTTGGCCACGAAAGCGTCGGGCGATGAAGAAGTAGCCGATGTTGTGTTCGGCGCCGGCGAGGTGGGTTTCGTTATCGACGGTCACGAAACCGGCGAGTTCGCCGTCGACGCGAATCAGCAACGGTTGAGTGGCCGGGTGACGCCAGTATTCGGTTTTCGGCTGGATGGAGAAGAAGCCGTGCCCGGCGAGCTTCAGCGGCAACCATTCGCTGAAGTCGTACATGTAGAACTGCATGAGGTTTTCGATGATTTCCAACTCATCGCGCTGAGCTGGGTGCAGTTCGATATTGGCCATGCGCCGGGTTCCTGAAAGTGATGAGCCTTGCAGAAACACTAGCGGGTTTTATTTGCTCGCAGGTTTCGCCGTGCGTCTGGTGGTGCCTGCGGTTTTGCTGCGGGTCGATTTACGTTTCTTCTTCCACGGGGTCGCGGCTTTGCCGGCAGGCGGCGGGCCGCTGATGCTCAGGCTCAGGCCGGAACAGCGGATGACTTGCTTGCTCATCCACGCCGCCTGTTTGGTGACGAACTCTTCCAGGCTCATCTCTCCACTTTGCACCATGTCCAGTGCCTGCTCCCAGATCGCGGTAGTGCCTGGATCGGCAATCGCGCGGGGTACGGCGTCGATCAAGCTGAACGCAGCAGGGGTGGCGGCGAGAGCCTTGCCGTTTTTCACCAGATAGCCACGATCGAGCAAACCCTGAATGATCGAGGCGCGGGTGGCTTCGGTGCCGATGCCGGTGGTGTCCTTGAGCTTCTGTTTGAGCAGCGGATCTTCCACCAGTTTGGCGACGTTCTTCATCGCCTTGATCAGATCGCCCTCGGTATAAGGCTTGGGCGGTTGCGTCCACAGATCTTTGAACTTGACCTCAGCCACCGCGCAGTCGATGCCTTGGCTCAGTGTCGGCAAGGTTTGCGGTGCTGGTGCCTCGCGACCTTTGGCCGGTGCGAGGGCCTCGGGCAGCGCTCGCTTCCAGCCTGCTTCGATGATCTGCTTGCCGACTGCGCGCAAGGCTTCGCCGGCGCAATCGAAATCAGCCTGGGTGCGATCGTATTCGTGGTTGGGCAGAAACTGCGCCAGATAGCGTGCGCGAATCAGCGTATAGACCGCGCGGTGTTTGCCGGTCAGGCGTTCGAGATTCTTCGCCGCAGCGGTGGGAATGATGCCGTGGTGCGCGCTGACCTTGGCGTCGTTCCACGCGCGGGATTTGCGTTGCGGCTCCAGAAACCCGTTGAGCGCTTCTAGGCTCGGATCGGCCTGACGCAACGCCGCGAGAATCGCCGGTGCCTCACTGTGCTGGCTCAGCGGCAGATAACCGCAATCGCTGCGCGGGTAGGTGATGACTTTGTAGGTTTCGTAGAGTGCCTGGGCGATGTCGAGGGTTTCCTGCGCGCCGAGGCCGAGTTTCTTCGAGCAGACTTCCTGCAAGGTGCCGAGATCGAAGGGCAGGGGCGCCACTTCGCGCATGCGTTCGGTTTTCAGCTTGACCACCCGGGCACTGGCAGCGCTTTTCATCGCAACTGCGGCGTGCTGGGCCAGCGCCTGATTCAGGCAGCGATCCTGATCATCACAGGCATCCGACGGCGCGCGCCACTGTGCGGTGAACGGTGTGCCGTTGTGTAGCAACTCGACATCGATCGCCCAATACGGCACCGGCACGAAATCGGCGATGCTGCGGTCGCGGTCGACCACCAGACGCAGAGTCGGCGTCTGCACGCGGCCTACCGGCAACACGCCTTGATAACCCGATTGCCGACCGAGCAGGGTGAACAGGCGGCTCATGTTCATGCCGATCAGCCAATCAGCCCGCGAGCGACCCAGCGCCGAGTGATACAGGCTGAACGTCTCGGCCCCCGGTTTCAGCGCGGCCAGGGCCTTGCGGATCGACGCTTCGTCCAGCGCCGACAGCCACAAACGGCGGATGGGCCCGCGATATCGGCAATGCTCGACCAGTTCCCGGGCGATCATCTCGCCCTCACGGTCGGCGTCGGTGGCGATGATCAGTTCACTGGCTTCACCGAGCAGGCGCTTGACCGCTTTGTACTGGCTGGCCGTGCGCGGTTTGACGGTCATCTTCCACTTGTCCGGAATGATCGGCAGATCCGCCAGCACCCAGCGCTTGTAGCGTGCGTCGTAGGCGTCCGGCGGGGCGGTTTCGAGCAAGTGGCCGATGCACCAGGTCACCGTGACGTCCGTTCCCAGCCAGCAGCCGTCGCCCCGACGCCTGGCGCCGAGCACAGCCGCAATGTCTTTGGCCTGGGAAGGTTTTTCACAGAGGTACAACCGCATAACCACCCTCGTCGATCAAGGTCCGAACAGGTGCACAGAATGGCCGGACTTGGCCTCAGGGGCAACTTTTATCTGTATGGATATACAGATAAAAAGCATTGCAGCGCATGACGGGAAATACCGGGACGCAGGCCCGGCTATCGAGAAATTGATTAGCGCCCGGTTTACCCCTGTGTCAGGTTTTTCGGCGATGCAAAACACGCGAGTGACAGGACGATCTCGCCAGAAGATCGCCGTGGTCTGTCGACACTGACTACTCAGAAACAAGGAAGTCCACCATGGCTCAAGCCAAATCCAAAACCAGCAGCGCCTTCGACCAAATCGATACGTTCAGCCACCTGTATGACCGTGGTAACGGTCTGGTCAACGGTAAACCGTCGTTCACCGCCGACCAGGCTGCCGACGAAATCCTGCGCAAGAACCTGTCGTGGGGCGACAAGAACGCCGATGGCAAAATCGACCTCAGCTACACCTTCCTGAGCGAAAAACCGGCGAACTACAACGTCAAACTGGGCAACTTCAGCGAGTTCAGCGCCCAGCAAAAAGCTCAGGCCGTGCTGGCCATGCAATCCTGGGCCGACGTCGCCAACGTCACGTTCACTGAAGGCAAGGGCGGCGATGGCCACATGAGCTTCGGCAACTATGACGTCAGCACCGGTGGCGCAGCGTTCGCTTATCTGCCGAGCGGCGGCAGCTATGACGGCCAGTCGTGGTACTTGATCAACGATCAATATCAGGTCAACAAAACCCCGGACACCAACAACTACGGGCGCCAGACGCTGACCCACGAAATCGGCCATACCTTGGGCCTGTCGCACCCGGGCGCCTACAACGCCGGTAACGGTAACCCGACCTATAACGACGCCAAGTACGCCGAAGACACCCGTGGCTACAGCCTGATGAGCTACTGGAGCGAAGCCAACACTGACCAGAACTTCAGCAAGGACGGCAGCGGCGCCTACGCCTCGGCGCCATTGCTGGACGATATTGTCGCGGTGCAAAAACTCTATGGCGCCAACTACGCGACCCGTGCCGATGACACCATCTACGGTTTCAACTCCAACGCCGAACGCGATTTCTACAGCGCCACTTCGGCGGCGTCGAAAGTGGTGTTCTCGGTGTGGGATGGCGGCGGTAACGACACCCTGGATTTCTCCGGTTTCAGCCAGCACCAGAAGATCAACCTCAATGAAGGTTCGTTCTCTGATGTCGGTGGTCTGGTCGGCAACGTGTCGATTGCTTACGGTGTGACCGTTGAGAATGCCATCGGCGGTTCCGGCAATGACCTGCTGATCGGCAATGCGGCTGCCAACGAACTGGTCGGCGGTGCCGGTAACGACATCATTTACGGTGGTGGCGGTGGCGATACGCTGTGGGGCGGTGCCGGTGCAGACACCTTTGTGTTCGGCGCTGCCAGCGATTCGACCATGACCGCGCCGGACTGGATCATGGATTTCACCAGTGGCCTGGACAAGATCGACTTGTCGGGGATCGCCGGTTTTGCCACGGGCGCAGCCTCGCTGAACTTTGTCAGCGGTTTTACAGGGCATGCGGGCGATGCGATTTTGACTTACTTCGCGCAGACCAATCAGACCAGCCTGATGGTTGACCTGACGGGGCAGGGTTCGGTGGACTTTGCTGTGGGTGTGGTGGGGCAGGCGGTGGCGACTGATATCGTTGCGTGATGCCTGAAGAGCGGCCCTCACCCTAACCCTCTCCCAGTGGGAGAGGGGACTGACCGAGTTGTCTGGCGAAATCCATCGACCTGAAAAATCGAGTCGATTATGGATTCAAAGCGAATGGTTCAAGTCGGTGAATCTCGTCAATATCCCCAATTGGTTCTCTCTCCCAGTGGGAGAGGGGACTGACCGAGTTGTCTGGCGAAATCCATCGACCTGAAAAATCGAGTCGATTATGGATTCAAAGCCAATCGTTCAAGTCGGTGAATCTCGCCAATATCCCCCAATCGGCTCCCTCTCCCTCGGGGAGAGGGCTGGGGTGAGGGGCTTTTGAAGTTGATGGGCCGTTCGGCTGTAAATCCACCCCAACCAGAACCGATGGGCTATACCTGAACCGGTCTCTTCGCCGTATTCAGGAGAACCCCATGAAAAGCCCTGGCCCCAGTCCCGTCATTACCCTCGAACAACTTCCCGGCTGTCTGCTGGTGAAATTCCACGGCATCCAGGTCGCCGCGTCCTCCCACGTCTTGATCCTCAACGAAGCCAACTACCCGCCGGTCTATTACGTCCCCCGCGAAGACATCGACGAAAAGTATTTCGCCCGCACCGACCACACCAGTTATTGCCCGTACAAGGGCGACGCCAACTACTTCAGCCTGCAAGTGCCGGGGCATGAGGGGGCGAATGCGGTGTGGACTTATGAAAATCCGAAAGTGTCAGTCACGCCGATCCGCGACTACGTGGCGTTTTATCCGGATCAGGTGAAGTTCGAGGTGATCAAGGCTGATGCCTGAGCAAAAAAACGGCGAGGGTAAAAGCCCTCGCCGATATTTGTCTGGTTGAGTTTCAGTTCTTGTCGAGATCGATATTCTTCGTCTCACGCAAACAGATCATTCCCACCACCAGGCTCACGCCGGTAATCAACACCGGATACCACAGCCCGTAAAAGATGTCCCCGGTGTACACCACCAGCGCAAACGACACCGTCGGCAGGAAGCCGCCAAACCAGCCGTTGCCGATGTGGTACGGCAGCGACATCGAGGTGTAGCGAATGCGCGTCGGGAACAGTTCGACCATCAGCGCCGCCAACGGGCCGTAGCACATGGCCGAGATGATGATCAGCGCGACGATCAGGGCGACGATCATCGGTTTGTTGATCTGCTGCAGATCGGCCTGTTGCGGGTAGCCGGCCAGGGTGATCGCGCCGCGCAGGGCGGCCTCGTCGTAGCCATCGAGTTTGACGTCGCCGACGCTCACTTGCACGGCGCTGCCCGCCGGGGCGGCGGCGCTGGAATAGGGCAGGCCTTGCTTGACCAGGAAGGTTTTGACCTTATCGCACGGGCTGTCGAATTTGGCCTTGCCCACCGGGTCGAACTGGAAGGTGCAGGTCGCCGGATCCGCCAGCACGGTGATCGGTGCCTGACGGCTGGCCTGATCAATCGCCGGGTTGGCGTAGTGGGCGAGGGATTTGAAGATCGGGAAGTACAGCGCCGTGGCCAGCAGCAAGCCCAGCATCAGCACCGGTTTACGCCCGACCTTGTCCGACAGCCAGCCGAAAATAATGAAGAACGGCGCGCCGATCACCACGCTGATGATCAGCAAGGTGTTGGCCACCGCCGGGTCCATTTTCAGGAACTGGGTCAGGAAGAACAGCACGTAGAACTGCGCCGCGTAGAAGGTCACCGCTTGCCCGGCGTTGATGCTGAACAGGGCGATCAGCACGACTTTGAGGTTTTCCCATTTGCCGAAGGATTCGCGGATCGGCGCTTTCGAGGTTTTGCCTTCCTCTTTCATTTTCAGGTATGCCGGCGACTCGTGCAGGCTCAGGCGGATCCAGGTGGAAATGCCCAGCAGCACGATCGACAGCAGGAACGGAATGCGCCAGCCCCACACTTCAAACTGGTCGCCGGTGAAGTAGCGGCAACCGAGCACCACCAGCAGCGACAGCAACAGGCCGAGGGTCGCGGTCGACTGAATCCAGCTGGTGTGGAAACCGCGTTTGCCGATCGGCGCGTGCTCTGCCACATAAGTCGCGGCGCCACCGTATTCACCGCCGAGCGCCAGGCCCTGGAGCATGCGCAGCACCACCAGAATGATCGGTGCGGCGATGCCGATGCTGGCGTAAGTCGGCAGCAGGCCGACGCAGAACGTCGCCACGCCCATCAAGATAATCGTGGCGAGAAAGGTGTATTTACGCCCGATCATGTCCCCCAACCGACCGAACACCAACGCGCCGAACGGCCGCACGATAAAGCCTGCGGCGAAGGCCATCAGCGCAAAGATGAACGCCGTGGTGTCGTTGACTCCGGCGAAAAACTGCTTGCTGATCACCGCCGCGAGCGCGCCGTAGAGGAAGAAGTCATACCACTCGAACACTGTTCCCAGTGATGAGGCGAAGATGACTTTTTGCGTGGCATTGCTGGTGCTGGCGCCGCTCGCGGCGTCCAGCGGCTGAGCGTGTTCTGACATATCGGTATCCCTCACAGTGATTGTTTTTGTTGTTCCACTGGTGTTGCGTGTCCGGGTGATGCGCGATGCCTTTGAATGTTACGAAACCTTGTGGGAGCGAACTTGCTCGCGAAGGCGTCCTGTCAGTCAACGTCTATGTTGAATGATCTACCGCTTTCGCGAGCAAGCTCGCTCCCACAGGCACGGTGTTTACAGCTTTGGAATTGAGAATGAGTTGAGCAGCCTTCTCGGCAATCATCAGCGTAGGCGAACAGGTATTGCCCGAGGTGATGCGCGGCATGATCGAGGCGTCGGCGATGCGCAAGCCGGGCACGCCATGAACGCGCAGTTGCACATCGACCACCGCGTCACCGTCATTGCCCATGCGGCAGGTGCCGACCGGGTGGAAAATCGTCGTGCCGATTTTCGCTGCGGCTTCCTGTAACTGTTCTTCGCTTTGCAGGTGGGCGCCGGGCAGGTACTCGACCGGTTTGAACGCTTGCAGGGCAGGGGCGCTGACGATACGGCGAGTCAGGCGAATCGCATCCGCCGCCACGCGCAGGTCTTCAGGATGGCTCAGATAATTGGGTTGAATCAGCGGCGCCTCTTGTGGATCCGCCGAACGAATTTCAATGCGCCCACGACTCTGCGGACGCAGGTCGCACACCGACGCGGTGAACGCCGGGAAGCTGTGCAACGGCTCGCCAAAGCGCTCCAGCGACAGCGGCTGCACGTGGTACTCAAGATTCGCCGAGGTCTGCTCCGGCCCCGACCGCGCAAACGCGCCCAACTGACTCGGCGCCATCGACAACGGCCCGCTGCGGTCATACAGATAACGCAGGCCCATGCCCATCTTGCCCCACACGCTGCCAGCGATCTGGTTGAGCGTGCGGGTGTTTTCCAGTTTGTAGATCAGGCGCAATTGCAGGTGATCCTGCAGGTTGCCACCAACGCCGGGCAACTCATGAATCACCCCGATACCGAGGCGTTCCAGTAGCGGTCGCGGGCCAATCCCGGAGCGCTGCAAAATGCTCGGCGAGCCGACAGCACCGGCGCACAAGACAATCTCTTTTCGTGCCTTGAACTGCTTGATCTGACCTTCGTGACGCGTACTGACTTTTGATGCGCGACCGTCCTCCAGCAGCACCCGATCAACCTCAACCCCGGTCAGTACCGTGAGGTTAGCTCGGTCACGCACGGGTTTGAGAAACGCCTTCGCCGCGTTCCAGCGCACCCCGGATTTCTGATTGACCTGGAAGTAGCCGCAACCCTCGTTGTCGCCCTGATTGAAGTCATCGATGCTGGCAATGCCGCTCTGCTCGGCGGCACTGCGAAACGCATCCAGAATTGGCCACGACAAGCGCTGTTGTTCGACGCGCCATTCACCCTTGGCGCCGTGAAATTCAGCATCCCCGGCAAAATGGTTTTCGCTTTGTTTGAACAACGGCAGCACATCGTTCCACGCCCAACCCGGATTGCCCTCTGCTGCCCAGCCATCGTAGTCGTTGGCCTGGCCGCGCATGTAGATCATGCCGTTGATGGAAGAACAGCCGCCCAACACTTTGCCGCGCGGATAACTCAGTGCGCGGCCATTCAGGCCTGGTTGTTGTTCGGTCTTGAAGCACCAGTCGGTGCGCGGGTTACCGATGCAGAACAGGTAACCGACAGGAATGTGAATCCACGCATAGTTGTCGCGGCCGCCGGCTTCGAGCAACAGCACGCGCTGTTGCGCATCAGCCGACAGCCGATTGGCCAGCAAGCACCCGGCAGGGCCGGCGCCGACCACGATGTAGTCGTATTCATCGAGGGAAGTCTGCATTCCCTGACCTCGCTTTTTGTTTTTATTGTCGGACACTCTAGTTGTTAGCTTTCGTCAAAAGAATGTTAGTTTTTGCGCAGCCGCTGTGCGTTTTCAAACAGCCTGCATAGACCATAGCCGACAAGGACACGCCATGTTCGACTGGAACGACCTGCGGTTTTTTCTCGAACTGCAACGCAGCGGTCGCCTGCTCACCGCCGCCCGCCGTCTCAACACCACCCACGCCACCGTCGCCCGCCACATCGAAGCCATCGAAAAAAGCCTCGGCACCGCGCTGTTCGTCCAGCATGCGCAAGGCTACGAAATGACCCCGGCGGGAGAGGCGCTGCTTAAACATGCTGAAGCGATGGAAAACGTTGCGCTGCTGGCGCAGGAAGAGATCACTCAATCCACCGCGCCGCTGGGCAAGATTCGTGTCGGCGTCACCGAAGGGCTGGGCATCAAGTTTCTCGCCAGTCGCATGATCGGCTTGTTCGAGCGCTATCCGGGATTGGAAGTGGAACTGGTCGCGGTGCCGCGCTTCGTCAGCATCCTCAACCGTGAGGCGGAAATCAGCATTCATCTGGAACGCCCGGCGGCGGACATGCTGGTGACGCGCAAACTGACGGACTATCGCTTGGCGCTGTACGCCAGCCAGCGCTATCTCGATAAAGCGCCGCCGCTGCACAGCCGCGAAGACCTTGGGCGGCATGCGTGGATCGGTTATGTGGACGATTTGTTGTTCAGCCAGGAACTGATGTTTCTCAATAGCTTCTGCCGCAGCCCTCGGGTTGTGTTTCACAGCACCAGCGTCATCGCCCAGCAGGAGGCCGCGCGGTCGGGATTGGGGATTGCGGTTTTGCCGTGCTACATGGCCGAGTCGGATCCTGATCTGGTGCCGCTGCTGCCGGATGAAAGCATCGAGCGCAGTTACTGGATCAGCACGCGGCGCGAGTTGCACAAATCGGTGCGGCTGCGGGTGGTCTGGGATTATGTGGTGGGGTTATGTGAGGCGGAGCAAGATGTATTGACAGGGAGACAGGTTATGGCGACAAATAAATGATCGCGGGAACTCCTTCATGGCTGGTAAGATTTTTGCGTCTGAGCAGACTCATCATAGGTAGTCACATCACATTCTATTTTTTAACTAAGAATATTAGCTGCCCGTTAGCGGCAAATCCTTCCCCCAGTGGATTATGAATCAACAGCTATATCAAGGATGATCAGAAATGAAAATTACCTCGTTAAGTATAAATTCGCATATTTCAAGGTCGCTCCAACTCCACTCGCGCCCAATGAGTAATCTGGACAGGCTGGTCGTCGTAACTGGAAGCAATGGTTGCGGGAAAACTCGACTTTTTTCCGCGATTGACTGGTTATTAAATGAATGCCTGCAACATGGGTACGAGAAGATGAAAGAGCGTCTCGCGGATTTGGAGTCTCCCGCTCACTTGTATAATTCCAAACCGCGGAAGTTTGATGTAGACGTGTATAGCTATGGCGGTCTAATGCAGTCGTATGAGCACGATGTGGCTCAGCTTAAAGCGTCGAGCGGTCTTGAGTTACAGTTTTGTGCGGACGAAAGTGAAACGGAAAGTCTGAATAATTATATGGCCGTGGCTTCTTTTCTGAAGAGGCCGCTTGAATATACGCGGAATCATATCGCGAGGCTGTCAATAGGGACGACTAGGGATCTTGCAGATATTTCTCACCAAGGGTTATTGTCTTCGCCAATATCTTATTTGCTGGATGTGTGCAAAAGAGTTCGTCAGGAGATAGAGAATGAAAAGGCGAGGGAGGGGGAGATAAATATTCTTGCTATTCAGCCGTGGATAGGTAAGAGATTTGAAGAGCTTTCTTCAATGACAAAGGAATTACTTGGCTTAGAGCTTTCATACTCTGGTCAGTTGGGTGGAATCGAGTTAAGCGAAATCAGTTTATCCGAAGGGCAAGCGCGTCTGCTGCGCTGGATCGTTCTGTTTAACTCGGGCGCTCTCAAGGAAATGAGAATACCTCTATTGATTGATGAACCCGAACTGCATTTGCATCCTCATGTAATTAATCGATTGCTTGACCTTATGTTAGAGTGTGCGCCCCAATGCCAAATCTGGATAGCCACACATAGCATCTCCTTGGTTGCACACTTGGCAGCTATTTTCCCAAGATCAATCTGGTTTGGTAACGCAGGAGAATTTATTAACGCTGGCAAGGATCTGCCTAAAGTTGTAGAGGCCTTGCTCGGTGGCGAAGGCAGCGGTGAGAAACTGATTGATTACTGTGTCAGTGCGGAACGCTTTGCGTTCAATGCATTTGCTGCTGAGTGTTTGATTCCGCCAATAACCGTCGCTTATAAATCAGGTGATTTACAAGTCAGGCAGGTAATTGATGCAATCAGGGAGAATTACAAGCGGGCAGTGAATTTACTGGATTTCGGGGCTGGTCAAGGACGCCTCCTCGACGGACTGGTTGAGCATGTAGTACAAAATCAAAGAAAGTTTGATGAGTTTTTTTCATATTACGCCTTGGAACCTGACGCGGACACGCGTGCACTTTGTATTGAGAAAGTATCATCTCATTACAGTGATGCACAAAAACGGGTGTTTTCAGATCCCCAAGACGTCTGTAATAACTCCTCAAAATTTGATCTTGTCGTGATGGCGAATTTGCTTCATGAAATACCAGCAAGCGCTTGGGTTTCGAGTATTTTCAAAGGAGAGGTTTTACGTAGCTCGTTGAACGATGATGGATATGTGCTGCTCATTGAAGATACCCTCCTGCCTACAGGAGAGCTCGCCCATAATTGTGGGTTTCTGATATTGGAGCAGCCTGCCTTGAAGAAATTGTTCAAGGTCACGGAACAGGATGTCAAGGATCAGCGTTTCGTTAGTCGTGCGAGTCCGGATAACCGCTTGCAGGCGACGCTTATTGGTAAAGAGTTCTTCGAGCGTACCGATCATTCGACCATGATTGAAGCGATGGAGTGGCAGTACCATTCAGCGATTGATGCAATCAAAGAACTGCGAAGCAGGGCAGGTTCTTTGTCATATATGGATGGTCGACGACATGCGTATTTGACTCAGTTGGCGACCAATATGAAGTTGGCTGTAGAGGAACTGGAGGTTGTTTCTGATACAAAATCTACTCTGATTGATTTGTAATTGCCTCGTTGGCTGAGAGTGTTACGTTCTGGGGGGGTACCAGGACTACTGCACGGACACAACGCCAATAGCCATCGCGCGGGCTAGCGGTCGGCCGTGTGATTCCTTCAACCGAGCACCGCCATCAGGCAGGAAACCTGATGGCGTTGTGGCTTATTCCGATACGTGGCAGACCTGCGTAAGGCAACCTTGCCGGGCAGAAGCGAACTCCGTGAGAACTCTCACAACCTCTCAATGGAAAATAAAGCTATCGGGTTGCTTGAACTCCAGGTCTTTCGTTTGCTTGATCAACACCACTTCGTTGGGTGCATTGCGCAGAATCGCAATAACCACAAACTCCCCGTCGACCTCGCTCACCAGTACAGGTGATTTCAGACCTCTGGGAGGAATGAGCGCTGACTGCCAGTTTTCTTCGTTGAGCAAGATGTAATCCTCAGGATTAACGTCCTGTGATTTCAACGACAATTTCTCCACGCTCTGTTGGCCCTGATCTTTGAGGCGAAGGCGTCGCAACAACGAAAATTCATGCTCATCCTCAGACAGGGTTTTCTTTTCAAAGTAAGGTGCCAATGCTGCTTCCAGTTTGTCCGGAGGCGCAGTTAGCCATGCCTTGAGAAAAGACTCCGCACGTTCCTGGGCTTTTTCGTCGTACTTGATGTGCGGATACATCGTTTCTGATTTGAAATTGGCATCCGGATCACCCGTTGGCACCCAATTGGGTTCTTGTCGCTCATACTCCGGAACCTTGGCCGTCGACTGTGCGATACGCGCTACGACAGGTCCTGGGCGCAGGTCGATCCGGTCCTCGCGGTAAAAACTACGACCGCCGTCATCCAGGCTAGTGTTCTTCGCGATAGCGTTGGCTTGAGGCACGCCATGCTCCTGGTACCACTGGGCCTTATCCACTTTTGTTGAGGTCTTGCAGAACGATTCGACAGGGTCTCGCAGATCGTCCCAGGCTTTCGGGGTTGAGTCGAGGCTCAGTGACGCTCTGTACTTGAGCATGAATTCATAGACTTTTTCAGCGGCGGTTACACATTTCGGGATGTCCTTGAATGTCTGGTCAGCGACGTGAGAAAAGACGTTACCTTTGTCGACCGGATGGGACCATATCCAGTTTGTCGGGCATGGCCGGAAGCGATTACTTACACCTTTGTGGGAAAAGCTGTCTTGATACCCATGAAGTGCCTGACCAAAACCTGATTGCTGCTCTGGCAACTCGTGATGACCATCGGCAATTTTGCTGTCCACCTGAGTCCGGGCATAGGGAGCACCCTCGTCAACCGGGCGCTCTGAGGGAAGTGCTGGCGCCGGGTGTTGCGCGCGGAAATGCAGGGCTCTTGTCTGTTCGCTGGCTTTTACGTCTCTCAGTAGACAGAGGTGGAGCACGATGGAGTGCTTTGCGTCGAGCATCCCGGTATCAGTGAGTTCGTCTTGTCGGGCGATTTCCTGAGTCTGCTGAGCGTCGAAACCTGCCTGAGCTGACAGCCAGTAGGTCAGCCCATAATGAACATCTGATTCATACGCCTCGCAATACAAACTCAGGATCAACAACGCAGGTGCAATCGCGAAAGTCTTTGAAGCCCTCATGTCCGCATACTCGTATAGGTTTGCTATGAGCCAAGCTACGACGAGATGCCGGGCAGATCTTGAGGAAGTGTAGACGCTGTACAGCCGAAACTCGGACTCTTGGTCCTTCATCAGCACTGCATTTGCCGGGTTGATTTATATATGGATATCCGTATATTCGAATTTCCATATGTGCTGAGCCCCTCCCATGATCACCCCCACCGAAGTCTTCAAGAGCCTCGCCGACGAAACCCGCGTCAGGGCCATGCTGCTCATCGCCGATCAAGGTGAACTCTGCGTCTGCGAGTTGATGTGCGCACTCGGCGACAGCCAGCCGAAGATCAGCCGCCACCTCGCGCAACTGCGCAGCAATGGTTTGCTGCTTGATCGCCGTCAGGGGCAGTGGGTCTATTACCGGCTCAATCCGGACCTGCCCGATTGGGTTCGGGAAATCCTGCAAGTGACCTCCACAGCCAACACCGATTGGCTCAAAGACAACGCCGCGCGCTTGCAGAACATGGACGGTCGTCCGGTTCGCGAAGCCGCCTGTTGCTGAACCTGCGATTGGAGCAAACCATGCGAATCCTGTTCATGTGCACCGCCAACAGCTGCCGCAGCATCCTCTCTGAAGCCATGTTCAATCATCTGGCACCGACGAGATTCGAAGCGGTAAGTGCCGGCAGTTTCCCCAAAGGCCAGGTGTTGCCGCGCAGCCTTTTAACGCTGCAACAGGCCGGCATCGCCATCGACGGTTTGCACAGCAAAGGCAACGACGCCTTTGAAAGCAACCCGCCAGACATTGTCATCACCGTGTGTGACAAAGCCGCCGGCGAGACCTGCCCGGTGTATTTCGGCCCGGCGCTGAAATCCCACTGGGGGCTGGAGGATCCGTCCGACGTGACGGGCGACGAAGCCATGATTGACGCGGCCTTCCGCGCGACATTGGCGCGCATCGGCCAACGCTGCCAAGCCTTCCTCGACCTGCCCTTTGAAACCCTCAGCCGCGATGAACTGAAAACCGCGCTCGACCAAATCGGCACGCTTTAAGGAGGATTTATGTCCGAACTGCCCAACCTCGATCTTAATCTGTTTGATAACGCCAAACCGCCGCAAGCGGACGCGCATAAACCGCGCATTCTGCTGCTCTACGGCTCGACCCGCGATCGCTCCTTCAGCCGTTTGCTGGTGGAGGAGGCCGCACGCCTGCTCGAACACTTCGGCGCCGAAACGCGGATCTTCAACCCGTCCGGTCTGCCACTGCCCGACGACGTTCCGGTCGACCATCCCAAAGTGCAGGAACTGCGCGATCTGGTGCTGTGGTCGGAAGGGCAGGTCTGGTGCTCACCGGAACGTCATGGCGCCATGTCCGCGGTGTTCAAGGCGCAGATCGACTGGATCCCGCTGGAACTCGGTGCGGTACGCCCAACCCAGGGCAAAACCCTCGCCGTGATGCAGGTCTGCGGCGGTTCGCAGTCGTTCAACGTGGTCAACCAGTTGCGCGTGCTGGGCCGCTGGATGCGCATGTTCACCATCCCCAACCAGTCCTCGGTGCCGAAGGCCTATATGGAATTCGACGAAGCGGGGCGGATGAAAGCGTCGCCGTTCTATGACCGTGTGGTTGATGTGATGGAAGAGTTGGTGAAGTTCACCGTGCTGCTGCGCGATCAACAGGCGCATCTGGTCGACCGCTATTCCGAGCGCAAGGAAAGCGCCGAGCAATTGATGGCGCGGGTCAACCAGCGATCGATCTGAGCGCGATTGGCCGTGTTGCCGGGCGGCTGATTGCAGCCGCTCCATGCAACTAAATATACGGGCGACAGGTCACTCAATCTGCGGAGGTTGATTCAATTCGCACGACCTCGAACACCGAAGATGCTGCCCGTGGCCACTCACCTCGATCGCCGGAATAATCTGTCACTCGATAGCCTGAATTTCTTCCTTGCCGACGTGCGGGACGGGCTCGGCCCGTATCTGGCAATTTACCTGTTGGCGGTTCACCACTGGGACCCGGCGAGCATCGGTCTGGTCATGACCATTGCCGGGATCGCCGCGCTCATCACCCAGACACCGGCGGGCGCTCTGGTCGACAACACCCGCTACAAACGCGCGCTGATCGCGATTGCCGCGCTGCTGGTGACCGGGAGTTGTCTGCTGCTGCCGTTCGTGACCTCATTCAGTCTGGTGGCGTTGACTCAAGCGCTGAGCGCCGTCGCCGCGTCGATTTTTGCGCCGGCCATTTCGGCGATCACTTTAGGCATTACCGGGCCGCGCGCCTTCACCCGCCGCACCGGTCGCAACGAAACGTTCAACCACGCCGGCAACGCTTGCGCGGCGCTGTTGGCCGGGTTGTTTGCCTACCTGTTCGGCCCCGTCGCGGTGTTTTATCTGATGGCGGCGATGGCGATTGCCAGCGTTATCGCTGTCTCGTTTGTTTCACCCAAAGCCATCGACCATGATCTCGCGCGCGGCCTCGACCCCGGCGGCAGCGGACATGGCGCGCAACCGTCTGGTTTGTCGGTGCTGCTCACCAACAAACCGCTGCTGATGTTTGCCGTGTGCTGCGCGCTCTTCCACCTGGCGAACGCAGCGATGTTGCCGCTGGTGAGCCAGAAACTGGCACAGGCCAATTTGCAGATGGCCACGCCCCTGACCTCTGCCTGCATCGTTGCCGCGCAACTGGTCATGGTGCCCGTCGCGTTGCTGGTCGGGGCGAAGGCGGATATCTGGGGACGCAAGCCGTTGTTGCTCGCAGGCTTCCTGATCCTGCCGTTGCGCGGCGTGCTTTACGTGTTGTCCAACGACCCTTGGTGGCTGGTCTCGGTGCAGTTGCTCGACGGCATCGGCGCGGGGATTTTCGGTGCGTTGTTTCCGGTGGTGGTGAAGGATCTGACCCGTGGTACTGGGCGTTTCAACGTCAGTCTCGGCGCGCTGTCGACGGTGTTCGGGTTGGGCGCGGCGTTGAGCAATGGTCTGGCAGGTTTTGTGGTGCAGGCCGCCGGGTACAGCGCGGCGTTTCTGACGTTGGCAGCGGTTGCGGCAGTGGCGTTGATGCTGCTGTGGCTGGCCGTACCGGAAACCTTGCCACGTGCCACCGCGCCACCCGCCGGCCAACCGGACTCGACGCCATCATTGGGCGTGCCCTGAGCCTGTTACCCGGGTCATACGTCAGCAGGAATCGATAACGTCGCGCGCAACCCGCCGGCTGGCCGATTGACCAAGGCAACCCGTCCACTCAGACGGATCGCGATGGTGTTGACGATGGTCAGCCCCAATCCCGCACCCTGCGCATTGCCACGGCTGTAGAAGCGTTCAAACAGGCGCTCGCGATCCGTCTCATCAATGCCAGGCCCCTGATCTTCTACGATCAAATGGCAGAAACCGTCGGTCCGGCTCAGTTGCACGGTGATGGTCCCGTGCTCTGGAGAGAAATTGGCCGCGTTGGTGATCAGGTTGTTCAGGGCGATATCGATGGCGGCAGAGTCGGCGTATGCGTAGGCCGATTGGTCGTCGACCTCGAAGATCAATTCCAGATGCTTGCTCAGCAGCCACGGCGTCAGTTGCACGAGGCTGTTGCGCACGGTTTCGCTGAGGTCGATGCGTCGCAGCGGCGGCGGATTGGGTTTCGGTTCCAGGCGCGCCATGGTCAGCAACTGGTTGACCAGGCGACTGGTGCGGTCGACCCCGGCGATCAGAAACGCCAGCGATTCGCGCCGCTCCTGCTCGGTGCCGGCCTCCTGCAGGTTCTGTGCATGCACGCGCAGCACCGCCAGCGGCGTGCGCATTTCGTGGGCGGCATCGGCGATAAAGCGCCGCTCGCGGCCAAGCACTTCCTGGATCTGCGCGAGCATGCGATTGAGCGCCGCTTGCATCGGTTCCAGCTCACTGGGCAGCGGCGCCAGTTGCAACGGTTCCAGCGAACCGCTGTGGCGGGCGCGCAACGTCTCGGCCATGTTCGCCAACGGCTTGAGGCCCCAGCCGATCGCCAGCCAGACCATCGCTGCGAGCAGCAAGCTGCCGACCACGTTCGGCCACAGCGTGTGGCGGACGATGCGGTCAACCAGATCGGCGCGCACATCGTCGCGCTCACCGACCCAGATGCGCAGGCCGTTCTGTTTGTCTTCGAGGAGAAAGGCGCGCCAGTGACGATTGTTCAGGTCCACCACATCGCTGAAGCCGGGCTGCGTCGGTGGTGCCTTGAAGGACGGTGCGCTGGCGGTGTGCACCTGCACATCACCGGCAGGATTCCACACCTGAAAAGCGATTTTGCGTTCGTAAGGATGACCTTCGCCGCGCGGCACCGCTTCGCCCAGCGCCGAGTTGAATGCCTGGTACAGTTCGGCGTGCTGTTTGCTGGCTAGGGGCATGCGCATCACACCTTGCAGCAGGCGCGCGTTCTGCGCCAATTGTGCGTCGTAGACCTCGGCGATTTCGTGGTTGCTGTCGTGCAGGTTGAAGGTGCTGAGTACCGCGAGACCGGCCAGCAACAAGCCGATGATCAAGGTCAGCGTGCGGCGGCGGATCGAGGTCATCGACGCTCCTCCACCAGATAACCAACACCGCGAATGGTGCGGATCAGGTCGGTGGAAAACTTCTTGCGCAGGTGGTGAATGTGCACTTCGAGGGTGTTGCTTTCGGCTTCTTCATTCCAGCCGTAAAGCAGCTGCATCAGTTGATCGCGGGTCATCACCCGGCCCGGCGGTGACAGCAGTTCGTGCAGCAACTGATATTCCTTGGGCGTCAGGGCCACAGGCTGGCCCTTATAGCTGACTTGCTGGGTGCCCGGGTTGAGGCTGATGCCGGCATGTTCGATCAACGCCTGGGCGCGCCCGGCACTGCGCCGCAACAAGGCGCGCAGACGTGCCTTGAGTTCGTCCAGGTCGAACGGTTTGATCAGGTAGTCGTCGGCCCCGGCGTCGAGCCCGGCGATGCGATCTTCAGTGGCGTCGCGCGCGGTAAGAATCAGCACCGGCAGATTCGAACCGCTGTCGCGCAGGCGGCGCAGCACTTGCAGGCCGTCCATGCGCGGCAGACCGAGATCGAGCACGGCGACATCGAAAGTTTCGCTGAGCAGCGCATGCAACGCACTGCTGCCGTCCTTGAGCCAGTCGACGGTGTAACCCTCGCGGCCCAGCGCCTGATGAATGCCTTCACCCAGCGCCACGTCATCCTCAACCAGTAATAAACGCACGCGGACTCCTGTCAGTCGAGTTTCTTGTTCACGTCCACCAGCAGGGCGGCGATCTCTTTGCGACGCCCGGCATCGGCACTTTCCCGGCCCGGACGCGGCGCGGCTTGTTGGGCTTTGAGCAGGGCTGCTTTGGCTTCAGCGTAGCGCTTCTGACGGTAGAGGTGATCGCCCCAGAAGTACAGGCTGTCGATGCCGTTGGGGTTCAGTTGCAAGGCTTGCTTGAGCAGTTGCTCGGCCTTGTCGCTGTCGCCGAAACCGATGGGCCAGCCGGGCACCCGGTCATAGAGCGCGGCGAGGCTGGTGTAGGCCGAGCCTTGCAGGGCCTTGGGGTCGAGGGTCAGGGATTTCTCCAGATCGGCCTTGGCGTCCTTGGCTTTGCCCAAGGCACCGAGGCCGCCCTCGGCACCGGCCCAACTGCTGGTGACGATGCCTTTCCAGATCCACGCTTCGGCCACCGCCGGGCGCTGGGTGGTGAACGCATTGGCCTCGTTGGCCAATTGCTCGAACGCGGCGGCGCGCTGTTTTTCCGCCACCTCATATTGGATGTGCGCCCAGCCCTGCTGGATGCCCTCCAGACGTTGCTGGTCGGCCGGTTCCAGCGCCCAGACGCTTTGACTCAGGGCGGCGAGCAGCAGGCATGCGGATAGTTTTTTCATGGCTTTGGCGACTCGTTGTCAGGTTTTTCACTGAGGCGGCGGATCAGCGGCAATTGCTTGCGCAGGCCTCGATCGACCAGATGCGGGAGCAGATTGTTCAGGCGGACGAAGAAGCGTTCCGGCCAGCCGAGGTAGAGGTCGCGGCGATCACCGGCAATCGCGTGGATGACCGCCGAGGCCACGGTTTGCGGATCGTCGACGTTGGCCTTGAGCGCGTCGTTCAAAGCTTGCGCGGCGGCGCTGTTCATCGAGGTGCGCGTGGCGCGTGGCGCGACGTACAGCACGCTGACGCGAGTGTCGGCGAGCTCGCGGCGCAGCGCTTCGGAAAACCCGCGCAGGGCGAATTTGGTCGCGCAGTAACTGGCGTAACCCGGGTAGCCGATCGAGCCATAGGTCGAGCCGACATTCACCACCATCGCGCTGTCGGCCTGCTTGAGCAGCGGCAACAGCAGTTTGGTCAGGCATATCGGCGCACTGATGTTCACCGCCAGCATCGCGTTGATGTCGCTGTCATCCAGCTGTTCGAGCATGGCGAAGTGGTTGACCCCGGCGGCGTTGATCAGCAGGTTGATGCCACCGATGGCTTCGGCGGCGACCAGCACTTTACGGCGGTCGCTGAGGAAGGTCAGGTCAGCCGCGACCCAGCACAACGACTCGGGGTAGCGCTTGAGCAACGGCGCCAGCGCCTCTTGATGCCGCGCCACCGCCAGCACGTGGGCACCGGCAGCGCACAAGGTTTCGGCGATGGCCAGGCCGATGCCGCCACTGGCACCGGTCAACACCACCCGCGCATCACGCAGCTGCATATTGAGCCTCCGCGTCACGCGGCAAGCCACGGAACATGTCGGTGTACAGGCGATAGACGACTTTCGAGGCATGGATCACGGCGGCTTGATCGGCAGGATCTTCCAGCTGATTCATCAGGCGCCGGTAGGTTTGCATGTGCTCGATGTCGAGCGAACCGTGGGAGCTCAAGTAACTGAACGCCGTTTCCGGCAACGCCAGACGCTCGCGAATGCTGCCCGCCGCGTGGGTGGCCAGGGCGATGCTGGTACCTTCGAGCACGTTGACCATGCCGAACAGACCGACCGGATTGCCCCGGGCGATCAGGTCGTAAAGGAAGCTGACCATCAGCTCAATCGACAACGACGGCTGCCCGTCGCGCACCGCATCGCGATCACCGCCACACGCGGCGATGTCGTTGAGCACCCAGTGCTCGTGGCCGTATTCGTCTTCGATGTACTCGGCCACCGCTTTGCGCAGCCATTCCAGACGGGTCGGCAGACGCGCGCCGCAAGCCATCATCAACGGCACGGTGTGGCGCACGTGGTAATACGCCTGCGCGAGAAACGCCCGATAACTGTCGAGGCTGACCTTGCCTTGCAGGGCATTGACGATGATCGGCAGGTTGAACAGTTCGTGGCGTTCCTGTTGTGTGGCTTCTTGCAGGGTGTCAAAAAAACTCATGATGCGGACTCCTCGGAAACAGCGGATTCGGTCAATTGCGCGTGGTACTGCGCGACGATGGCGTCGCGGCGCGGGCGGCCATTGGCGGTGAGCAAGCCATTGGCGGCGCTGAAGGGTTGCGGCAGGCGTGTCCACTGATGCACCTGGGCGTAATCGGGCAAGGCCTCGTTGGCTTCGGCGACGGCAGCGGCCAGTTCGGCATCGGTGCAGTCCGGGCGATGCGGCCAGAGCAGGGCGTGGTTATGCGGCAATGCTTCGCCGTAAACGAATGCCTGGGCGATGTGGCGGCGCTGGGTCAGCTCGGACTCGACCCATTCCGGGTTGACGTTGCGCCCGAAACTGGTGACGAACTGGTGCTTCTTGCGGCCCTTGAGATAGAGAAAACCTTCCGGGTCGAACTCGCCCAGATCGCCGCTCGGCCACCACTCATCGGCGTACGGCGCGTCGCCCAGATAACCGAGCAACGACGAACCCCTGATCAGCACTTCGCCGTCCTCGGCCAAGCGTACTTCAACATGCGGCAGCGGTCGGCCGACGCTGCCGGGGCGGCGCGCACCGGGGCGATTGAGGCACACCACCGACGCGCATTCGGACAAGCCGTAACCCTCGTAAACCGGCAGCCCGACCCGTTGCGCGCGGTGCAGCAGGTCCTCCGAGACCCGCGCACCGCCGACAGCGGCAAAGCGCAGGGTTTGCGGGTCGAAGGCTTTCTGTTCGGCGGCGCTGACCAGCAACAACAGCAACTGCGGCACCAGGATCAGACTCTCCGGCGCACGGCTGGCCAGATAACCGAGCAAGCGCGGAATCTCGACGCCGCTGGCGCCCTGAATGCCGAGGGTTTTCTGGCTCGGCAAACTGAGCGTGGCGCCGGCATACAGCGCGGCGTAACAGCCGAGGTTCTCCAGCAGGATCGCCAACGGCAACAGCGCCAAGTGATGCTGAGGGCCGGTGGCTTCGCTGGCCTGATCCAACTCCCGTGCCACCCGAAGCAGGCTGTCGGCGCTCAGGCACACGCCTTTCGGCGTGCCGGTGGTGCCGGACGTGAAGGTGAGTTTCGCAGTGTCGGGCGGCATGCGACTGGGGCCACTGAACGCGCGGCACCAGAACTCGCCACGTTGTTCATAGCCGGCCGCAAGCAGTTCGGCGCCCAGCCCCGGTTCGGCGATCACCCGTTCGGCCTGGCTCTGTTGCAGACAATGGGCGCGTTGCGCCGCACTGAAAAACGGCGGCAGCGTCACGCAGGTCAGGCCCTCGAACAGCACGGCCAGATCCCAGAGCATCGCGTCGACGCCGTTGTCCAACGCCAGCGCAATCACTTGCGCCTGCTCGTCGCGCAAACGCTCCTGGCGATATAACACCTCGGCGTACAGCGTGGCGTAATCGAGTTTCAGCGTGTCGCCCCACAAAGCGGTCGCGTTGTCATTGCGCCGGGCATGGTCGCGCAGGGTTTCCTGGAAGCGTTGCAGTTCAAGCGACATGACAGGCTCCTTCAATCGAACCGGGCAAACCCAGGCGGGTAAACAGGCCGATATTGCGCAAATGGATGAACCCGGCGCGGATGTTGCCGACGTGCACCCAAGGTTTACTTTCGTAATAACTGCCCCAGTGTTGACGCTCGTCACCCAATCGTTCCGGGTCAGCGGCGCACAATGTCACTGGCTTCAAACCCAGGCGATGGAAGCTGTTGACCAGGCCGATGTTGCCGGTGAACGTCACCCATTCCAGGCCGCCCATGGCCAGCAGGTAGGTGATGGCGATGATGCTCAGGCGCGCACTGCCGGTGTCGTTGGCGGCGAGGTTGCCGACTTCGACGATGGCGCTGCGCTCGACCGCACGATCCGCCGCCGCGCTGATCAACGGCTCGATCGGCTCATCCAGATAGCGCTCAAGGAACAGTGATTCCAGATGCGCGCGACGCACCCCAGCCACCGCGCACAACTCGCCGTCACCGTTGTGCATGCCGAACAGCTCAGGCATGAAATGGCGAATGTCGGCGCCGTGGGCCTTGCGAAAGCGTTGCTGGATAAAGCTTTCAAACGTCGCTCGCAGAGTGTCGTCGGGCAGCGCGCCGGTCAGTGTCATCTGCGGCGTTTCGGCTTGACCGAAGCGCAGGGGCAGGGGGATGTTCCAGTCGAAATCGGGCATGGGCAGAACGCCTCCCTCAATAGGTTTGAGGCGAGTATCGGAGGCATTTCTTAACGAAGTCTGAAGGTGAAAAAAGGTTAACCTGACGCTCTGTCTTCAGACTCTCTTAAGACTGGGCGGGCAGGGTAACGCCGTCGGTTCGCCCGGCAACCGGATCGAGACGGTCGAACGCATCGACCGTTACTCATGACAATCACGAGGCGCAGCTTATGACCCGCGACATCGCCGTAACCCGTTATGGAAAACTCTCAATCACCCTGCACTGGCTGATGCTGGCGCTGTTTGTCGGCGTCTACGCCTGCGTCGAAATCAAAGGCTACCTGCCCAAGGGCAGCGAAGCGCGCGGCTTGCTGATGGGCTTCCATGGCCTGTTCGGCGCGAGCATCTTCGCCCTCGTCTGGATCCGCCTGCTCGGCCGCCTCAGCCCACGCCCACCGATCACCCCCAAACCACCGGCGTGGCAGACCGGCATCGCGCACCTGACACACTTGGCGCTGTACGGCCTGATGATCGCTACCCCAATCCTCGCCTGGCTAATGCTCGCCGCCGCCGACAAACCGTTTCCGTACTTCGGCTTCCACGTCCCGGCACCGGTGGCCATCGACCCGGACTTTGCCAAACAACTTAAGTACTGGCATGAACTGATTGGCAGCACCGGCTACTGGCTGATCGGGCTGCACGCGGCGGCCGGGTTGTTTCACCATTATTGGGTGCGGGATAACACGCTGGTGCGGATGCTGCCGGGGCGCACCCATTCGCAGTAATTCCATTCACCTCAATCCCTGTGGGAGCGAGCTTGCTCGCGAAAGCGGTGTGCCAGCCTACGATGATGTTGGCTGACACGGCCCTTTCGCGAGCAAGCTCGCTCCCACAGTTTTTTGTGGTGTCTGGCAGTGCGGGGCAGTTGCCGGAACCGCACTTCGCGTCCACTCTATGACCTGCCGACAAGGAGCGTCCGCCGACCCTCCGTCGTGACCACAGGGAGCTTGCAGCATGAGTGAAGACAACAAGGTAAAAGGCCCGGCGTCGTACTTTCCCTCCATCGAAAAGAAGTACGGCCAGCCCATCGAACACTGGCTGAGCCTGCTCGCCGGCATCACCGACAAGAAACACATGGAACTGGTGGCGTGGCTCAAGGAGGAACACGGCATGGGCCACGGTCATGCCAACGCCTTGGTGGCGCATCATCTGGCGGGTAAACAGTGAGGGCAGGGCAGCGATGAATTTCTCCCACCGGCCAGTGACGGCCGACGACGTCAACACCCTCTGCCGCTTTCCCCAAGGCGAACAAGAGCTGTTCTTCATGTTCCCGAAAGCCAACTTCCCGCTGACGGAAGAGCAGATGCACAGCGCAATCAGCCAACGCTTCGACTCCACGGCTTTTCTGGCCAACGGCGAGTTCGTTGGCTTCGCCAACTTCTACCGCGCTGAGCACGATGGCATCTGCTGCATCGGCAACGTCATCGTCGTGCCCTACGCTCGTGGCCAGGGGGTTGCGCGCTACATAGTCGAGACCATGACCGCAGTGGGTTTCGAAAAATACCAGGCCAAGGAAGTGCAACTGTCCTGCTTCAACGAAAACACTGCTGGACTGCTGCTCTACCCGAAACTCGGCTTCGTGCCGTTCTCCATCGAAGAACGCCCGGCACCGGGTGGCAAACGTTCAGCGTTGATCAACATGACACGCCACCGACCCTAATCATCCCCCAATCCCTGTGGGAGCGAGCTTGCTCGCGATCGCCAGCGCAGCCAACGCAAACCCCAAAACAACCACAAATCCCTGTGGGAGCGGGCTTGCCCGCGATAGCGCCAGCCCAACCACCACACAACCCAATGACCCACCCAGAATTCCAAGGCCTCGACCATGTCAGACACTTCCCCACGGCTGATCTACAGACGCCCCCAACAAGCAGACCTACCCAACGTATTCGCAATTTTCAGCGACCCAAAAACCAACCAGTTCAACCCCGCCGGCCCCATGACCGACATCGCCCAGGCTGAAGCCTTGCTAGATCGCTGGCTACAACACTGGACCAACCATGGCTACGGATGGTGGGCAATCAGCAGCACTCAAGCCCCCGAAAAAATCTTCGGATTCGCCGGCATCGCTGCCCATGACTACCTGGGAAAACCGGTCATCAACCTCGGCTACCGCTTCGCCGTCGAAGCGTGGGGAAACGGCTACGCAACAGAAGCCGCCCAAACCGCGCTGACCCACGCATTCCACCACCTCGGCTTACCCGAAGTCTTCGGACTGGTCAGACCCGACCACGCCGCCTCAATCCGCGTTCTGGAAAAGATCGGCATGCAGCGCTTCGGCGATCTTGACGACGTACCCGGCAAAGCCCCCAGCCTCGTATTCCGCATCCAACGACAAGGCGCCTAACCCAGAGACAAACACAAAACCTGGAGTGAGCCTGCTCGCGATGACGCCAGCCCAATCACCACTTATCTAAAACCAGACCCACACCCTGTGGGAGCGAGCTCGCTCGCGAAAGCACCAGCCCAAACAACACATCAGTCACCGAATTGCCGACCACCTTTAGCTGCCACCAACCTTGGCCTTCCCCAGCTTCATAAACAGAAAAAACACTACTGTTTAAACGAAGCCTCCAGTAACCACCGAAACCCTACAACGCCTTGCGCCGTTACCTACGACTAAGCCAGAATCCGCCGGCTTGTGCGCCTAGGTCGCGGGTTCTATTGTCTGTCGGTCGCTGAAAAACAGCGATCGGGTTTGGTAGCCCGCCATAACTGGTCGCATCGCGAACCGTTCGCAGACCTCATCAGGTCTCTGCTCAATGGTGGCCATGCGCAGGACACCTTCGGGTGTGCCGGGTCCTAGTTACCGGTCTACCAACCCGCGTATGGCCGCCACCTTCGTTTGGTAGCGAATGTGAAGGCTCCTTTTTATTAACTAGGAGTTTCACCATGATCAAACCAACACCCAACCCACCCGAAACCGACCCCACATCCCCCTACGAATCCCCCGACTCCAAACGATTCCACGAAGCCGCCGAACGCGCCCTCGACCACTACCTCAAACCCGCCAGCCAAATCATGGCCAGCACCCAACAACCCGAACGCATGTACCTCGCCAACCCCAAGTACAACAGCGAATCCCTGCTCGCCAACGCCAGCGAAACCCTCGGCTCCGCCAGCGAAATGCTCCTCAACTTCGCCGCCATGCTCGACACCTCACACCGCAAAACCGCACTGGGCATTGCCCAAGTCGTGATGCTCGGCGAAATCGCCGTCAACCAAGCGCTGGATAACGTCGAAATCGCCAGCTAACCCCCACCCCGACGAGGGGGAAACCCTCGTCGAACCCCGCTGTCACACCCCGGCTGGCACACGGCCACGGCTTGCGCCCCCCAGCCTCGGCTGTCAACCTTCGGGCCGTTCTCAAGGATCAGAACCAGGAATCACGGATGAGTGGCTACGTACCCAACCCCCCGAAAAACCACCGCTACGAAGAAGCCAAACCCGTCGATATTCACGCCCAGCGTTGGGCGGAATATGAGAAACACGGGAAAGAACCTGCGCGCGAACCCGAGAAAATCGGGATCGCGTTGAGAATTGGGGTGTTCTTTGATGGCACTGGGAATAATGCGAATAACACGGCGGCGGGATTGCTGTGTGGGGCGCAGCATCCGATTGCGCCGGAGGATATTCCTGCTAGTTGTGAGCCCTATATGGGGGATCCGGACAGCAGTTACGGCGCTGGCGCGACCAACATAAAGAAGCTTGCCGACCTGTATTACGAAGCTCCGATTGCTGAAGGAGAGGGACCGATAAAGCAGGTATCCCGCCCTTTGTACATTGAAGGCATTGGTACTCAATCCAATGAAAAAGACAGTTTGGTCGGTCAAGGCATGGGGCGTGGAGAGACAGGAGTCGCAGGGCGTGTTCAGACTTCGTTTACCTTCATCAAACAAGTCCTTGAGGATGCCCTTCAAGAGAATCCCAACAGTGAAATTACATCGATCACCTTTGACACTTTCGGATTTAGTCGTGGCGCAGCGGCAGCTCGTCATTTCTCAAATGAAATAGTACGAGGCAAGCAGGGGCCGCTAAGGGATCTATTGGCCACTTACGCGCATAATTTCGCCCGTACCTTTGTCGACCAGTACGGTAGCAGTATCCGAATGGGCTTCATTGGGCTGTTCGATACAGTGCCGTCAATTGCTGGCTTCACCAATCTTGGCAGGGTGAAAAGCCCCATAGCACCGGGCGTAAAACTGTACCTTGATCCGCGTTTTTTCAAAGACATCGTCCACTTGGTCGCGCGCGACGAATGTCGGGCCAACTTCGCCCTCAGTAACGTCAAACCCGACTATCCAGAATACGCATTTCCAGGTGTCCACTCGGATATCGGGGGCAGCTACCTCGATGAAGTCGAAGAGTGTGTTTTGGTCAGTCCCATGCAAACACTTGATGTTTGGAGCAACACTGACGTGAAAACAACCTCGATCTATCAGGATGCCGCTCGGGTAAAAAGTCAGTGGGTAGCCAAAGGCTGGCCTGCTCATCTGTTGGAAATCGTAACGCCCACTGCGCTCGCTTTGCCGGCCGATCCGCAAGATCGTTTCGGGCCTAAGCAAAAACGCGTATACGCTGGGCTACAACTCAAACGCCCGGTTAGTGGCAAACTCTCAACGGTTTACTTGAGAGTGATGTATCAGTTGGCCAAAGAAAAAGGTGTGCCGTTCACCGACATTCCTGGACGAACCGAGTATGCCGTTCCCCAGGAACTGCAATCGCTCTGTGACAGATTCATCGCCGGCGACTACAGCACCACCGCAGAAGAAGAGCAATTGCTGAAACTGAAATACATCCACACCTCTGCCAACTGGAATCACCCGCAAGGGAGACGTGACGGCAGCGGTTTGAGAGCCGTTTACATCAATGCACCCACGGAGGATGGCATTCGCGTGCAGCATCCTCACGTAGCTGATTGGAAGCTTTGGTAATGAGAATACTCGTAGCTCTATTGAGCGTTTTGGCCTTCACAGGCTGTCACGCAACAAGCTCCAACTCAGGTGAAAATGATCCCAAATACCCGTGGTGGGAGCTGGCGTTCATCAAACCCAATTTCATGAACGTGTGGGTTGAAGACAGCTCTGTGGAAGACATTGACGGTAAGACCTTTCTGCGAGCCGGGGGAGGGAACGCCAGCGGTGCAGAGCCGAATGACGACAAAGAATCGGCGCGCGGCTGGATAGGCGTTGGTGGTACAGGCAAACCGGTTATTGGGGCAGGGCTGCCTAAGCGGATCTTTGTCCGCTGGCAATCGATTCCAGAGCAAAAAACTTACCGGGCGTGGGTAGATATCCCTGAAGAAGCCAGGCAAGTGATGGTGACGTCTACCCATCAGCGCTGCCCGGAAACTCCCGAGAAAACAGCACGCTTCATGGCCTCCGTCTATTTGGGACTCGCCCCTGGTGGTGTGGTGCAAGTGTGGGTCAGAGATTTGTGTCGTCGACCAATTAAAGTAGCCCGCACTCAGGCTGAGCTGGAGCCGCTGGGGCCCGAGTTGGGCAAGAACGGTGGTCAATATGCTTATCCCGTGAGTGAAAAGGCGCAGCGGTATATCGACAAGTACGGCATTCCCTATGGGAGTTGGTAATTGTCGCCCAATGAAACAACTGATAACGATGCTTGGTGCTTTGTTAATTACCGGTTGCCAGTCAACTGATCCGCTTTCCACAAAAAATGATCCTAGGTCTCCATGGTGGGAACTCGCGTTCACCGAGCCTAATTACATGAAGGTGTGGGTTGAAACACTTCCGTCGAAGACATCAAAGGAAAGACGTTTCTTCGTACGGGAAAGGGGTCCGCATCGGGTGGGCAGCCAGAAGATGGAACAGAGTCAGCGCGAGGTTGGCACGGTGTGGGCAGTTCCGCGAAAGCAGTAGTGGGTGCTGATCTCCCGAAACGGATCTTCGTTCGCTGGCAGTCCATCGTAGAACCTCAGACCTATCGAGCCTGGGTGGATATACCCGAAGAGGCCAGACAACTGATGCTGAAATCGGTGAATCAACGCTGCGCGAAAACTCCAGACCAGACAGCTACCTATATATCTTCTGTCTATCTGGGTTTAGCTCCCGGCGGGGCCATCCAGGTTTGGGTAAGAGACTCATGTCACCATCCGGTCGAAGTGGCGAAAGCGCAGGCCGAAATCGAACCGTTGGGGCCGAGTCAGGGGAAAACCCAAGGGCGTTACGCTTATCCCGTCAGTGAAAAGTCCAAGCGATATATCGAAAAGTTCGGAATTCCTTACGGTAGTTGGTAAGCGATAAACCAATGAAGCAATGCATCGTGGCGGTATGTGTGTTGTTCCTGAGCGGCTGCCAGTCTGCCTATCCTCTGTCCGGAAAAAACGACCCGAAATCCGATTCATGGGAGCTTGCGTTCACCGAACCCTATTACATGAAGGTTTGGGTTGAGGACAGTGCCGTTGAAGACATAAACGGCAAGCTATTCACGCGCACAGGAGGAGGGACGGCCGCTGGCGGGGAGCCAGAAAACGGCAAAGAGTCCGCGCGCGGTTGGCATGCGGTAGGTGCGGCTGCGACACCAGTGGTTGGCGCTGGCTTGCCCAAACGCATTTACGTGCGCTGGCAATCCATTGTTGAGCCGCAGACCTATCAGGTTTGGTTGGATGTGCCTGAAGAGGCGAGGCAACTGATGGTGCAATCAGTCAGTCAGCGCTGCCCGGAAACACCGGAGGAACAGGCCAGCTACAGCGCATCTATTTATTTGGGTTTGGCTCCAGGGGGCGTTGTACAGGTTTTTGTTCGGGACGAGTGCCATCGTCCCGTCAAGGTCGCTACAGCACAGGCAGAAGTTGAACCGCTGGGGCCTAGTCAAGGTAAGAACCAAGGGCGCTATGCGTATCCTGTCAGCGAAAAATCCAAGCGGTATATCGATAAATACGGTATTCCTTACGGAAGTTGGTAACTAACGTGCTTGTTACCTACATGGTCAGCTCAATGAATTGGCGCCGGCCAGCACTAACCAACCGCAACGCATCTAGCTGGCCAACCTCATGTTCACAGCGAATCCCTACTCGCCAACCCCAAGCCAACCTTTGGCTCCGCCGCTCGGCACTGAGCAAATGCTCGGCCAGTTCGCGGTGTATCAAGCATTTGATAACGCCGAAATCGCAAACTGACTACCCGTACGACGAGGGGGGCCTTTCTGCACAGGCTGTTTAAGACGAATGACACACGCAACAGTGCGTGATTAATCAAAGATCGTCACGTAGCATAGTGCCATGATCCGCTCTTCAGTCATCCTCTCACTACGCGCTTCTGTACCGACTCAATAAGGTTTGTAAATGATTAAAACTATCCCGATGTGGAAAATGATGTTGGCCACCAAAGGTAAGATATTGGGGCTTGTAATCCTGGCATTCTTACCTGTCTTCATCATTGGCGGTGCGTGGATGTTTGTTGAAGGGTTGCAGAATGGCAAAATGCGCCAGGCTGCAATGGGTCTTCTTTGTCTGATTTTTTTTGGTGGCGGCACCCTGCTCGTGGGATTTTCGAAAAAATATGTTCCCGGCAAAACCTTTCAGGCATATAGAAATAAGAAACTCCATACACAGAAAGCCGTTTATTACGGTTACGCGATCATCGCTTTTATCTGCCTGATTTTTGCGGTTCTTGTACCGGAAGACATGCTGAGATCGGTAGGCTATGCAATAGCCGCCGTTTTTGCTCTTTACACTTATTCGAAAAGCCTGAAGTTTCACGCAGATATCGATTTTTCGACGAATGAATATTTAGCAACTGCTTTGGGGTTTCCCGTCGGGGAGAGGATTCTGGTCAGTTACCAGAATTTTGAGGCCGGCGAGGTTGACGCGGGTAGTAATGCTTTTGCCGCAACAGCGACGAAACTAATTGTAGCGTCGTTTGATGGGGATAATTGGATAAAGCTGTCTCGTGATCTCAATCAGCTCTCGCACATTGGTATCGCTGGCGATGAAAACCAAAATTACTTCTTTAAACTGCAGTTCGTTGACGGAGCAGATGTTTTATTGCGCATTGAGCTCTACGAAAAGCTGACCTCCAATCCCGTTATGGTAATAACAAGGCTGTTGGAGGCCATTGATGCAAGTCTTCTTGGTGAAGGTGTTGCCCCCCAGACTGGACAAAGACGTCGTATGGTCGTCAACGATGGTGCTTCAACCTCGAGTTCAAAAACTGTTGCGCCTGAGTCGACACCGGCCTCCGTAGTGCCTGTACGTAGCATTGAGGTCGCCCCTGATGTATTAACTGCCATCCAGACCGCTGCGGAAGTTACTCCCGGTCGCAGGCTGGAGCTTTAATAATGTCGCATTGCACAACGTTTGAATTTTCTTATGTCGATGAAGAAACCATCGCCAAAGCGTTCGGTAAGATGGGCATCATCCCGACGACGGGGCTTGTTTCGATATTCTCCAGTGACTTCAGTAAAAAGGTTTTAAGCAAAATAGGCTATATGGGCACGCAGCAATTTAGAGCTATTTGTGGCCAGGCGGCGGATGATTTCAACCTGTTTGTCTGCCAGGTTGAGGCGGGCTCATACAAACTTCTGATCGAACGCGGAACTGCGTCAGCTGGCGATGAAGCATTAATGGCTGAATTGGCTTTGAGCTTTCAAAAAGCTTATATCAGCGTGGTCATTGATGGAACCATCAAACGCATAGAGGCGTCAGGTGTTCCAGCCAGAGTGAGAGAAAGTCCTCAAGGATTTGAGGTGGAATTTGGACCTCACTACGAATACAGCATTCATGTCACTTTCACCGGCGATGAAATTACGGAGGAAGTGCGTGGCGTGAAAGGCGACATTTGCACACGACTTACTGAAGAACTTGAGACTCTACTTTCCAGGCCTACTGCAGAACTTGTCACCGAGTGGAAGCCGGAATACACCTTAGTCCATGAAGAGCAAACCCTTCAAATTCTCAGTGCGAATTTCTAAATGGAAATCAATGTGCACCACATGGAGTTGAGCACTGTTAACGGCCCCGGATTACGCTTGACACTATGGGTGCAGGGCTGTGCGCTTAACTGCAAAGGTTGCTTCAACCAAGCGACCCACGCTCCTGAAGTGAGTACGCTGATGTCTGTTCATGAACTGGCACAGAGGATAAACGCTCTAGATGTCGCTGGGGTTACCCTCTCCGGTGGAGAGCCGCTCGACCAGGCACCAGCCTTGGAGCAATTAATACGTGCTGTCAATGCCGAGAAAAACTGGATTCTCTACACCGGCTATACGCCAAAAGAGATATTTCAGAACGAATCCATGATTCGAGTTGTTAAAGCCGTAGACTTGACGCTCGCCGGTCGCTATCGACATAACGCTATACATCCCTATCAACACAAACAGATAATCAAAACCAGCGACAGAGTCGATATTGACTTTTTCCGCACTAGAAGATTTGTCGAATTCGTTGTTTCAAGTCACGGTGTTACCAAAACCGGTCTTCCGATGCATGTATAAATCAGTTCAAGCGCAGGGATAACAAGCATGAACCGTACCAAGCAGTTAACAGATTACCTCAAAGCGCGTTATGCGATCCTGGTCATTGAGACGTTCGAGGAAGAGCGTGCACTCAATGAGATCTCTGACATCGCCAAGTCGCTTAGCCATCGTTTGTTCGTTTGGAACTCGACGCTAGGAGTACAGACCAACGGCGTCGTTGCTGGGGATAAAACCTTTGACTTGAAAATGGCTCTGGATTTTTGCGAAGAAAAGGCAAAAGAGGAGGGCAGCAAAAACATCTTCGTTTTTTGTGATGCTCATAACTATCTTTCCTCAAGCTCAAATCCTGTCTACCGTCGTCGACTTAGAGATTTAGCCATCAATATCCGCTCGCGTGGATATCGCAGTAATTGCATTGTCGTGGCACCCAGCTTTGAAATTGCCAATGATCTTCAAAAGGAAATCACACTGGTTGATTTCCCATTGCCGTCAAGAGATGAAGTCAAACTTCAGATCAATAATTTCGTAAACTCCTGGCAGGGCAACAGCAGCGTTAAGATTGATCTTTCCAGCGATACTAAAGAAAAGCTGGTTGATGCTGCTTTGGGTCTTACCGGGTTAGAGATCGAGAATACTTTGTCTCGTTCGTTGGTTTCCAGTCTGAGCTTGGATGAGACGACTGTAAAAGACCTGCTTTCCGAGAAAAGACAAATTATTCGGAAAACAGGTATTTTGGAATACGTCGACTCAAGGGTAAGTCTTGAGGATGTTGGGGGACTGGCAACTCTTAAAAAATGGCTCCATTTGCGCAGTCAGTGTTTTGGGCAGGCTGCTCAGGAATTTGGTGTCGGAACCCCGAAGGGTTTGCTCTTAACTGGAGTCCCAGGTTGCGGTAAGTCTCTAACGGCGAAATGCGTTGCGTCGTCGTGGAATATGCCCTTATTGCGTCTGGATATGGGGAAAATCTTCCAGGGAGTGGTTGGCTCTTCAGAGTCCAATATTCGTTCCGCTCTACGTACTGCCGAAGCTATTTCGCCCTGCATCCTATGGATCGATGAAATTGAAAAAGGACTTTCCGGCTCCTCCGGGGGGGCATCTGATGGTGGCACGGCTACACGCGTGTTCGGCACGCTGTTGACTTGGATGCAGGAAAAAACAGGCCCGGTCTTTGTATTCGCTACCGCTAACAATATCAACAGCTTGCCACCGGAATTGTTGAGGAAGGGGCGATTCGACGAGATATTTTTCGTCGATTTCCCGTCGACAGTAGAAAGAAAGAAGATTCTTGAAATACATCTGAAGAAATCGAAACGCGACCCGGCAAAATTTGATCTGGATCGATTGTCCGCGCTAGGGGGCGAGTCAAATTTTGGCAAAGACATCGTGCTATCTGGTGCCGAAATCGAAGCTTGGGTTGGCGACTCGCTGATTGAAGCGTTTTCACGGCGGATGAATGGCTCTGATGATGCAAGCGACCTGACCATGGATGATTTTGAAACGACGATTTCGCGTTTGGTACCCATGAGCAAAATGCGTAAAGACGAGTTCACCAAACTTCGTGATTGGGCTAATCAGAATGCAATTAGCGCTTCGGCCATGGTTGCGGGACAGAACGCTACGGAAACGCCAATCGGCGGCAGGCAAATTGATTTTTGATCTGCACTGATGGCGGCCTCACCGTTTAAACACAAGCGACACGCCCTTGCGGCTCCGCAAAGCCGCGAGGGGACAAGGAATTCAGGAAGTAGAGTCGTTCAACCCCGTCAACCTATGACGATGTCAAACCCGGCACTAGCCAACACTTGGCCATTCACCATCACCCGAACGCCATGCCGCCCCACATGGTGTTTACGCGTGGAGAAATCACTAATCACCTGCTTGCGCTTGACCACGGTGCTTCCAGATCCTGGTAACGCCAGAGTCTTCAACTTAAAAACCTTCCCCGAAACCCCGCCATTCGCCTTCACATAGTCAATCGCATAATCAATCACCAACCGCTGTTCACGCGCTACCGTCGACTTCACCACAAACGACAACGTAATCGCTTCCCCCAACCTAACCACCGCCGGCTCAACCCGCACATCCAACAACTCAACCTCAGCCTTCGCCCCCGCGCCAATCACCGTCAGCGCCCGCAAATCCCCCTGCTTAATCAAACTTCTCAAAGCATGCTTGGCAATCCAAGCCGTGTGCTTGTTCTCCAGCGACCAACCTTCAATCGTGTCCAACACCCACCCCGGATGCACCTTCGTCACATCATTCAAATGGTTCGCCACGGACTTGCGCACGTACAAACTCTCATCCGCCTTCAACCGATCGAGTATCCCGGCCGCCAACTGCGGATCCGCCTGCACCGCTTCCAACCGAAACGACCAAGGCAGGCGAGGGCGGCTGCCTTCGCTGGCGAGTCGTCGAACGTGGTGGTTCTCGTCTCGGGTCCAGTCGTGCATCAATTCCAGCGAGCGCTCGAGGTCGCTGCGCAAAAAGTGGCGGATGGCGAATTCGGAGGAGCCGAAGGTGGTGAAGTACTTCAGGGCGTCCATCGAGGTGTCGAACGCGTGCCCGCCGTAGCTCGCGACGTAGTGCGGCAAACACATGCTGACGAATCCGCTGTTCAGCCTTGGCGCGAGTTCGAAAAGCACTTCCAGGGAATCTTGGTAATCCAGCGGCATCACGGCGTGCAGGCTTTCGCTGACACGCGCCATGCGTTGCATCACTGATAATTCAGCGAGTCCGTCCTGGGCGTGCTTGAGAAACGCCTTGGCCTTGAACGCCGGGTACACGGCGCTCATTTCGCGGGCGATGTGTTGCAAGCGTTCGGCGTTGAAGATTTCCTTTAACGCCGGGGCGGCGGTGTCGGTGGTGCTCATGGTCAGGTCATCGGGGTGCTGACGAACGCTTCGAGGGTTTCGGCGTAGGCGGTGTATTGGGCGATGTGGGGGTAGCGGCGGGTGTCGATCTGGTCGGGGACGACGAGGCCGGTGAAGCTCCAGGCGACGGCGAGGCTGATGCCGGCCTGGGTGAGGGTGCCGTCGGTGGGCAGGCCGGTTTTTTCCAGTTCTTGCTCGAGGGCGGTGAACGCGGCGGCGAGTTGGCCTTCGACGCGTTCGACCCATGGCTGGTATTGGATGTCGGCCGGGCGCAGGTTGCGTTCGTAGTAGAGCTGCACGGCTTTTTCGCAGGCGGCGAGGCTGAGGCCGATCAGGCGCAGGGCGTGGGCGCGTTGTTTCAGGTCGGTTGGCAGCAGGCTTTTGCCGGAACTGGCTTCGAGGTAGTCGAGGATGAGGGTCGAGTCCATCAGAATCAGGCCGTCGTCGAGGATCAGCGTGGGGGCTTTGACCACCGGGTTGATCTGCTGGAATTGCTCGAAGTGGCGGAACACCGAGACTGACTCGTGTTCGAGGTCAATCCCCAAGCGTTTGGCGGAGATCGCCACGCGGCGTACGTATGGGGAGTCCAGCATGCCGATCAGTTTCATGACACGTTCCTTCAAGTCAAACCGGTGGGAAGGCATAACCTAGCCGACGCTGAGGCAATTGTCAGTCGTCGAAGCCGGGTTGTTCGTGAATCTCATCAACATTCAGCTCAAGCCGATACGCCACCGCCACAAACAACGCCTGACACAAACACAGCGTCGCACTCAGCGAGCGAAAGGCGAGGGCGCTGCCTTCGTTGACCAGCAATACGCTGTCGGCGAGTTTCGCCAGTGGCGAGAGGTGGCTGTCGGTGAGGATCAGGGTGTTGGCCTGTTGCTGGCGGGCGAAGCGCAGGCAGTGTTGGGTTTCTTTGGCGTAGGGCACGAAGCTGATGGCGATGACCAAGTCGCTTGCGCGCACGCTGCGCATTTGCTCGCGATAGCTGCCGCCTAGCCCGGATACCAGATGAATTTTTTTCTGTGTGTGTTGCAAGTTGTAAACGAGGTAGTCGGCGACGGCGAAGGAGCGGCGCACGCCGACGACATAAATGTTGTCGGCGTTGACGATCAGGTCGACGGCTTTTTCGAACGCGGTGTCGTCGAGTTCGCGGCCCAGGCGTTCGATGCCGGAGCGGGTGGCGTCGATGCATTCGCGGGCGAGGTCGCCTGCGCTGACTTGCTGCGACTGGTTGGCGATCATGCTGCGGATGCGTTGCTGGTAGTTCTGCACCGGCGAGGCTTTGTGCGTGTAGGCGCTGCGGAACAGCGCCTGCATTTCGCTGAAGCCGCTGAAACCGAAGCGTTGCGAGAAGCGGACGATGGCGGACGGGTGGACTTCGCATTCCCGGGCGATGTCGCTGATGCGGTCGACCATGATCCGGTCGCTCTGTTGGCTCATATAGCCGGCAATGCGTTTGAGCTGACGCGGCAGGGTGTCGTATTCGTCGGTGATCAGTTGCAGCAGGCGCTCGGCATTGATCGGGGGGCTGGCGAGTGAAACCTCGTCGGTGGCCGGCAGATCGGGGCGGGGCATAAGTTATCCTTCAGGCAGATTGATCATGATTTTGGCCTGATAGTAGGGGGGCTTTTGCTGTTTTGCCTGGCTGAAACGATGCACTAAAGGGTGAAAAGATGCCGATGACATGCCGCCCGGTTAGCCGTTTGTCTTCTATATACCTCCACTCGACTGAATTTCTTGCTATAAACGCACTCCGATAACCGCTGTGGTGCCGGTGTCAGAGCACTTTCCGGGCTTTGTCGGACAAATTCACTGTATTTACAGTTGCTGAGGCCTCAATCGGGCCTTAGACTGCCGCCCCTCGTAAATTGAGTGCCGGGTGGCGTTTGCAATAAACGATGCCTTTTCGACGACCGCACGCGGTTCGCCGAAACGCTCCCTAATTCGCCTTAATGCACGTTTTTTTATAGAGATATCAATGACAAAGGACAAGTTGCTGGCCATGCCGGCAGATGACTACATGAATGCCGAGCAGCACGCTTTCTTCACTGAGCTGTTGCAGAACATGAAAGTCGAAACCCACGAGCGCATTGAGCAAAATCGTATCGCCATCGAAAGCCTGGACACCCCGGCTGACCCGGCGGACGCGGCTTCGGTTGAAGAAGAGCGCACTTGGCTGGTGAACGCGATCGATCGCGACCAGCGCATGCTGCCGCAACTGGAACAAGCCCTTGAGCGCATCAAGGAAGACAGCTTTGGCTGGTGCGATGACAGCGGCGAGGCCATTGGCCTGAAGCGCCTGCTGATCAGCCCGACCACCAAGTACTGCATCGAAGCTCAAGAGCGTCACGAGCAGATCGACAAGCACCAGCGTCAGGCCTGATTCTGTGCGGTAACCCATGAAAGTGGGTTGCCCCGAAAAGATCGCGGCCTTCGGCAGCTTCTATATAGAGCTGCTGGAGGCTGCGATCTTTGTTTTTGCTCGTCTGCAACAATCCTCCTGCCATTCCATTGACCTGTCACAGACCCCACGACTAACGGACCATAGATAATGGCGTTGTAGTGGCGTTTAATGCAGTCACAATAATGAGAACAAGCGTGGGGTGTTGATATGACGAGAGATGGATCTCTGGTTGGGGCTTTGCCTGCACCAGTGCTTTTGCCGAAAAACCGCTGGATCGCACCGACCCTGCAAAGCATCGCCCTGATGCTGTTGTTGGCCGGCATGACGCTGGGTGAATGGTCGCTTTACGTTGGCATGCCGGTCGCGGTGCTGATTGTCTGGCTGCCGCGCTTGCGCTCCCGAGCCGTCCCGGCTGCACAGCCTGCCGACACTGGCGGCGCCATTTCCGAATTGACTCGAGACCTTTCCTACACCACCAGCCACAACGCGTTGTCGGCGGCCGGCGTGGCGTTTTCGGTCAAGGAACTGGCAAGCAAACTCGAATCGCAACTCGATGCGGCGGCACGGATTGTCAGCAATGCCGAGGTGATGATCGCCACCGAACAGGCGACATCGCAGCTAAGCCGTGAAGCGCTGGCCGCTGCCAGTGAGGCGCATCACAGCAGCGCAGCGGGGCGCACTGAGTTGGTCGATTCGATCTCGCGCATGCATCAACTCAGTCAGCGCGCCAATGCCAGTCGCGAGCTGATCGAGGCCTTGAGCCTGCGCAGTGATGATATTCAGCGCGTGACCCTGGTCATTCAGTCGATTGCCAGCCAGACCAATTTACTCGCCCTCAACGCAGCGATTGAAGCCGCGCGCGCCGGCGAGCATGGGCGCGGTTTTGCGGTGGTGGCGGATGAGGTGCGCGGGTTGGCGGCGCGCACGGCGTCGGCGACCGGCGAAGTCGGTGAGATGGTCGCCGATATTCAGCAACGCACCGCGCAGGTGGTGGAGCAGATTCGCGAGCTGTCCAGCGATCTGCACACCGGCGTCGAGCAGGTCGAGCACACCGGTCAGCATCTGGAGAACATCGCGCGATTGGCGGCTGGGGTGGAAGGTCAGGTCGGTGAAATCGCCCGCGGCGCCGAAACCAATCGCGAGCAACTCGACAGCCTGTTCAAGGCTATCGAGCAGATGCGCAGCGATCTGGCGATCAGTGATCAGCAAACCCGGCGCCTTGCCGAAGCGGCGGTGCAGATGGAAGGCCAGGCCGAGACCATCAGCGAGCGTCTGGCCGAAGTCGGTCTGGACGACTATCACCAGCGCATCTATGACTTGGCGCGCGAAGGTGCCAGCCAGATCGCGGCGCGGTTCGAGGCGGATGTCGAGCAGGGGCGGGTCAGCCTCGAAGACTTGTTCGACCGTCAGTATCAGCCGATCCCGAATACTCAGCCGGCGAAATATCAAACCCGTTTTGACCGCTATACCGATCAGGTGCTGCCGACGATTCAAGAGCCGTTGCTACCGCGTCACGAAGGTTTGGTGTTTGCCATCGCCTGCACGCAGCAGGGTTATGTGCCGACGCATAATCAGGCCTTCAGTCAGCCGTTGACCGGCGATGCGCAGGTCGATGCGGTGAACAACCGCACCAAACGCAAATTTGCCGATCGCACCGGGATCCGTTGCGGCAGCCATCAACAACCGGTGCTGTTGCAGACTTACACGCGCGACACCGGTGAGCTGATGCACGATTTATCGGTGCCGATCATGATCAAGGGCCGGCACTGGGGCGGTTTGCGTTTGGGCTACAAACCCGAGAATCCGCGCTGATTGTTACCGTTGCGGCAAGGGTTCTGTGCACCGGCGTTGCTGTTTCCCCCTGAAAGAAAGCATTAACCTGCCGACTTAGTTAGGCAGCTAATTATTTCAGGAGGTCGGCATGCAGTGCCGGGTTGATGTCGCCGTGATGATCGGCAGTGGTGTACCCGCTGGGTTGCGCGCAATGGGCCAAAGCGTTTGCTGGGTGGTTCTACTCAATGGTGAACGGCGCGGCACCGCGTTTGCCAGTCGCGGTGAAGCCGAGGAGTGCAAGGCTGCGTGGCTCGCGCAATTGCAATCGGAGCCAGGTGACAGCCTGCACTGATCAGGGTTACTTGCCGCTATGCAGGCGCACGTTCATTTCATCGACCATGACGGCTTCTTCACCGTCGGCACGCAACCACTCCTTGAGCAATTGCGCCTGTTGCGGTGACCAGAAGTCTGCATCAATCAATTTGACCTCGGCAGCCAATGGATGGGCTTCGATGAAATCGTCGATGTCCTTCTCTTCTGAAGGCAGGCCCAGTTGATCAAACAGGGTTTTCAGATTGTAGGCTGGCAGTTCCATCGTGTGCTCCTTGGGTTAGCGCCGAGGGGCGCGATTGATCACTCTCTTTATCTGAGGCATCCGCCGGCCGGGAGTTCGATTTGAGTTTCAAGTGAGCGGGCGAGGGCGCAGGCTTCGTTATGGTGTTCGCGGAAACCTCTTACGCGACCGGTCGATTTTTCCCTGATGTGGAAAAACGCGGTCCCCGCTGGCACGACCTGAAAGCGTGGGCTCTGGTCGGGTATCGCACTGACATGCAGGACCAACGTTGGTTCGAGTCTGGCCTCGGCGGGCATGGCAAAGTGAGTCAAAGTGCACATATGAAGTCCTTTTCATCAGTCGGCCGATGTTTACAGGCCGTTTCGGGTAGTCGTAATGAGCATCGTTGCTCTAGAATCGCCAGTACCTGTTGACGACAGGGCTTATCTAAAGCAATTTTTCACGAGCGATATGTCGGAAAAGTGCTTTTTTTCGTGAGAATTTTCCCTAAAGTTCGTAGTCAGCATTCTCTGAGCGCCAGTGAGGAGTTTTCCTGCAAGCTTTGGCGACATCGGAGCAAGTTTCGCGAGTGACATTCCAGTAGTCTTACGTACCTCGCGATGAATGAGCGCTCTGCTTACTTCAGACTTTTATTTGAGTCACCTGGCAGTTCTGTCGGCTTGGCCGTTTTCTTTGCCGTGCGCGTTTTCCGTGAACGGTTTTTCCAGATGTGGGGATGTTTCTTTGGCAGTCAGTAACCTCGATATGCATGCTTTGTTCGTGCTGGGTGATTTGCGCGCAAAGCTGGTCAAGTTGTTCCAGTCGCGTTTCGTTTACATCACCGAGCAAAACGCTGAAGGTATTTACGTCGCTGAAATCGACACGGAAAGTGCTTTGGTGGTCGATGACAAACCGGGGCTCAAGCTCAAGGTTGGCGATCATTTCAGCGCATCGGTCTTGCCCAGCCGTGAAGGCGGCAAGATGGATATCCGCTTTCGCGAAATCAAACTGACGGTTTATGGCCTGGGCGATTACGCCTTTGTCGATACCGCTGACGGTCACGCGATCCTGTTCAAGGAAGGCCACAGCGTGGTCACTGTGTTCGCCGCCAACCAGCAGTTGCAGGAAGGCCTGACCAAAACCCTGAAAGCCGTCACCGCCAAAGCCGCGAAATGGCGCAAGGGTGAGTTGGTGACTTTCAAGGCCAGCGAGTGAGCCGTTCGGATTTCCATTCGCAGAACCTCGACACCGCACGCGAGGAGGCCCGGCGATTGATCGCAGCCAAGGCCGAGCTACAAGGCGCCTGGTTGAATTGGGTGGCTGCGCAGATCTACATGCTGCGTCCGGCGGAATACGCCAGCATGGTCAGACGCGAGCTGCAAAGCTTGCAGGAAAAGTCTGATTCGTAACCTCGTCCGGGCTTGAGCCCGGAAAAAGCAGGAACCTCGGCTACAGTCAGTTGACTGAGTATTCAGAGGCTTGCGGTCTTCCATCAGGCCATCCTGCTATTGCTGTGAACAGCACGAGGTGCAATGCATGAACGGATTTCGACGGTTATTGGCCGCCAGCGTGGCCGCATTCGGCTTGTTGGCTTCGGCACCCTCGGTGATGGCGGCGCAGACGCCGATCCACTTCGCCGACCTGAACTGGGAAAGCGGCAGCCTGATCACCGATGTCCTGCGGATCATTGTCGAAAAGGGTTATGGCTTGCCGACGGACACCTTGCCCGGTACCACCATCACCCTGGAAACCGCGCTGGCCAACAATGACATCCAGGTCATTGGCGAAGAATGGGCCGGGCGCAGTCCGGTATGGGTCAAGGCCGAGGCCGAAGGCAAAGTTGTCAGCCTCGGTGATACGGTCAAGGGCGCTACCGAGGGCTGGTGGGTGCCGGAGTATGTGATCAAGGGCGACCCGGCCAAGGGCATTAAACCTTTGGCGCCGGATCTGCGCAGTGTCAGTGATCTCAAGAAGTACAAGGACGTGTTCAAGGACCCGGAAGCTCCGAGCAAAGGGCGGTTCCTCAACAGCCCAATCGGCTGGACTTCGGAAGTGGTCAACAAGCAGAAGTTGACGGCTTATGGTCTGCAGGACGATTACACCAATTTCCGCAGTGGATCGGGAGCGGCGCTGGACGCCGAGATCAGCTCTTCGATTCGTCGCGGTAAACCGGTGCTGTTTTACTACTGGTCGCCAACGCCGTTGCTCGGCAAGTTCAAACTGGTGCAGTTGGAAGAACCAGCGTTTGACGCTGAAGCCTGGAAGACCCTGACCGATGCCGATAATCCCAATCCGAAACCGACCCGATCGCTGGCGTCGAAGTTGTCGATTGGCGTGTCGACGCCGTTTCAGAAGCAGTATCCGCAGATTGCCGAATTCTTCAGCAAGGTGGATTTTCCCATCGAGCCGTTGAACAAGGCGTTGGCCGAGATGAGCGAGAAGCACACGGCACCGCGGGATGCGGCGGAAGCATTCATGAAGGCACACCCGGATGTGTGGCAGGCGTGGTTGCCGAAGGATGTGGCGGAGAAGGTTTCGGCTGATCTTAAATAGAGGCTGTAGCGGCTGGCCTCTTCGCGAGCAAGCTCGCTCCCACACTGGTTTTGTGAACGACACATATCCACTGTGGGAGCGAGCTTGCTCGCGAAGCTTTTAGAACTTGGTAGCCACCGCCAATTCAAAGGTACGCGGTGATCCGAGGTAATACGCCGGCGAAACATGCGCAAACTCGGCGTACACCTCGTTGGTCAGGTTACGCACGCGCCCGGTGACGGTGGTGTGCGAATCCACCTTGTAGCTGAGGAAGCTGCCGAACAGCGTGTACGACGGCACGGTCATGGTGTTGGCCGTGTCGGCATACACCGACGCTACATATCGCGTATCCACGCCACCTTGCCATTGCGGCGAAAAATCATAAGTCAGCCACAGATTGCCCACCCGATCCGGCACGTTGGTCGGCGTATTGCCCTTGCGCGACACCACCACGCCGGCGGCATTTTTCTCGGTGAAATCGTCGTACTGCGCATCGACCCAGGCGAAATTGCCTTCGGCCAACAGCTTGTCGGTGATCCGCAGGGAACTGGCGATCTCTAACCCTTTTGACGTCTGCTGGCCGACCGGAATGCTGCTGGTCGGGTCCAGCGGATCGGTTACGGCGAAGTCCTTTCGCTCAATGGTGTAGGCCGCAATCGTTGCCGAGCCGCGCCCGTTCAGATAATCAAATTTGCTGCCAATCTCCCATTGCTTGCCGGTGGAGACGTCAAAGTCCTGCGTGCCGTTCGGTTGCTCGGCGGCGGTGCTGTATTGCACGTAGACGTTGGCCGAGGGAATGAACTGGTAGGTCAAACCGGCACGGCCGGTGACTGGCTCCCAACTGCGTTTGAGGTGCTTGGGGTTGGCGGCGGTCACCGTGCGATGGTTGGTCACGTCGAGGTCAATGTCGTCATAGCGAAGGCCGGTGAGCAGCGACAGTTTGTCGGTCAACGCCAAGCGGTTTTCCACGAACAAGGCTTTGGTGGTGACCTCGTTGGTCTTTTCGCTGATCAACTTCGGATTGGTCCCCGGAATGTCGTAGAAATGCCCCGGCTGGTAATTGTTTGGATCGACCGTGCTCGCGCCTTTGATGTTCAGCGGCGAGTTGGTGGTCTGGTTGACCTTGTATTCGAAGCCACCCGACCACGTCGTATCGAGACCGAACAGCGTGTTGTCGTGACGCAGTTCAAACTGGTTGCCGTTCTGCTCGCCCTGATGACGCACCTGATACGCGGTCGAACGGTTCACCGCCGTGTTGTCGGCGTTGTACTGATAGGTTTCGAGGTTGCGGTAATCGCGCTGGCTGTCGAGGTGATACAGCGTGTTGCGTAGCGTGGTGCTGTCGTCGATTCGGTAATCGATGATCGAACGCACCCAGATCGTCCGCTGTTCGTAGCGACCGTCCTCGACGTTGTAGTTGTTGAAGCGGTTGTGTTTATCGATCTTCAACTCGCCGGCCTTGGGATTGAGCACCGGTGTGCCCCAGTACGGACTGTCTTCGTGTTCATCCTGATACTCCAGGGCCAACGTGTGCGACAGGTCGGGCGTGAGGTCGCTGAGCAGCGAGAACGCCACGCTCCATGCATCGCGTTCCTGGCGGTCAATGTAGCCGTTGCTGGTGTTGTGGCTGACGTCGAGGCGCGTGTAGTGCTGGACGTCGGCGCTCGGATCGGTCAACGCGTGGTTGAGGCCGAAGGCGGTTTCGGTGGTGTCGTAGGTGCCGTAGCTGACCCGGCCTTCAACTGCCTGTTCATCGCGGGTCGCCAGTTTGGTCACGTAGTTCAGCGAACCGCCGACCGAACCCGCGCCGTTGATCAGCGATGACGGGCCGCCGACCAGTTCGACCCGATCATAAATCCACGAATCGACCGGCCGCGCGAGGCCACCGGAAACGTTGACGCCGTTGAACATCTGGGTGATCTGGCTGCTGGTGAAGCCACGGTAGGAGACGAAACCGCCGAACCCCGGCGGTGCGCTGGCATTGACCCCGGGCAGGGTGTTGGCGGCGTCCTGGAAGTTCTGTGCGCCGTGGCGCTCGATGTCGTTGCGATTGGCAATCGCCACCGAGGCGGGCGTGTCGCGCACACTCAAGCCGAGGCGCGAGGCCATGCCGCTGGATTGGTCCAGGCTCAGGCCCGGCTCGGCGCCGGATTCGCCATCGATGGTAATCGGCGCCAGATCCACAGTGGATTGCGCCCAGACGTTGACGGACAGGCAGCCGCACAGGCTCGCCAGCAAAGTGAGTTGTTTCATCATTGAATCCTGAATGCTTGTCTAGGAGTCAGCGCACAGGCGCACGCCGCGCGTTGGCGCAGTGGGCTGACAAATCAAAAAGGCAGGGACACTCAGGCGAGCGGTGGGGCGCGTGGGTTGGCTGAAGGCCAGGTGAAGCGGGCAGGGAGGTCGGCACTGACGATGGGCGCCAGCGGCGGGCTGTGTTGCTCCGGCAGGATCGCCAGGGTCAGGCTGGAGTTGAACGCCGGGCCCATGCCGCCGCCGACCGAGCACAGCGGGCAGCCGAACGCTTTGGACAGGGTTGGCAGTTTTTCTTCGGTGGGGTTGCTGGCGAGCGGCGCTTGAGTCGTCGGGTCGACTGTACAGAACTGGCCGCCAATGCCGTTGAGCTGCATGCCGACCATTTGTCCGTGACCGATGCTGCAGGCGAACACGTTGAACAGGACGCAGCAATAGAGCATCCAGGCCAGCAGTGAGCGATCGGAACGGGAGAATTTCATGGGGCGGCACTTTACCGTACCGCTGATCGGTCGTGCACTTGAAAAAAATGCGACTAGGATGATTTGTTCAAATCCCTTTCCAAGGATTTCAACCATGACCTTTGTGTTGGCTCAATGGCTGGTGACAACGTTTGCGGTGATCGCCTTGATGCACGTGTACTGGGCGTTGGGTGGGCAATGGGCGGCAGCGGCTGTTGTGCCGCAGGTGCCGGTGCGCGGTTTTGTCGCAACGGTGCGGCCGGCGTTCAAGCCGTCAGGCTGGCTCACGTTGATCGTGGCGGCGGCCCTGCTGGTGATTGCGGCGTTGGTGTGTATGCGGGTTGGCTGGGGAATGCCGGCGGTGAATCACAAGGCGCTGCAGTGGGTGATCAGTGCGATAGCGCTGTTGATGTTTGCCCGGGCGATTGGTGATTCGAATCTGGTCGGGTTCTTCAAGGAAGTGAAGGATTCGCGGTTTGCGCGGCTGGATACCTGGGTGTATTCGCCGTTGTGTGCGGTGTTGGGGGCAGGGCTTTTGGCGGTGGCTTGGGTCTGAGAGCAGATCGGATTGTTGTGGTTGCTGAATGGCCTTATCGCTGGCAAGCCAGCTCCCACAGTGATTTAGGTTGTACACAATATCGGGTTCCACCTAAAACCCTGTGGGAGCTGGCTTGCCAGCGATAAGGCCAGCACCAACACCACAAGAGTCCGGACTCAGCTACCACTCTCGGTCCGCCGGCTACTGACCTCTGCCGGCACATCATCCCCGGCCATGCGCTTGCGGAACAACGCCGCCCGCGCCAGCAACAATGTCGTCACCGGCACAGTGATCGCCAGCAGAATCGGAATCAGCCAGGCATGTATGACCGGCCCGGATTTCAGTGCTGAAAAACAAATGATCGAGGCCAGCGCCACGCACCACGCGCCCAGCGTCGAGGCCAGCGCCGGCGGGTGCATGCGCTGGAAGTAATCCTTCATGCGCAGTAACCCGATCGCGCCGATCAACGCAAACAGACCGCTGAGCACCAGCAGGATCGCCACCGGAATCTCGACCCACAGAGACAATTCAGCATTCATTCGATCACCTCGCCACGCAGCAGGAATTTCGCCAGGGCAAACGAGCCGACGAAGCCGAACAGCGCAATCAGCAGCGCCGCTTCGAAGTAAGTGTCACTGGAATAACGAATGCCCAGGGTCAGCATCATCAGCATGGCGACGATGTACAGGTAGTCCAGCGCCAATACCCGATCCTGCGCCGATGGGCCTTTGAACAGGCGCACCAAGGTCAGCACCATCGCCAGCGAGAACAGGAACAGCGTCAGCAGGATCGCGTTCGACAGTAATGGGCTCATTCGAAAATCTCCATCAACGGCCGCTCGTAGGTGCTCTTGAAGTGCTCGATGAACTGCGCTTCGTCATCCAGATCCCACACGTGCAGCAACAGAATGCTGCGATCCAGCGCCAGTTCCGACCAAACCGTGCCGGGCACCACCGTGCAGATCATCGCCAGCGTCGCCAGACCATGGGCATCGCGCAGGTCCAGCGGGACTTTGACGAAGCCTGAGCGCGGAGGGCGACGACCGGCGTTGAGCACGGCCCAGGCGACGATCAGGTTGGACATCACCACGTCACGGCCAACGAGAACGAACAGGCGCAGAATTGTCCCAGGACGCCGGATGCGCACTTTTTTCGGACGCAATTTGCGCATCATCAACGGTGCAGCAAAGCCCAGTATTGCGCCGAGCAGCAGGTTGCCCGGACTGATCGACAGGTTCAGGGTCAGCCACAAGGCGCACAGCGCCAGCGACAACAACGGTGCAGGAAACACCCGTTTCATGGCTGCACCTCCAGCATTGCAGCTTTGGCTTCCGGACTCGGTACCGCGCGGGTGCCGAGCACTGCCATGACGTATTGCTGCGGATTATTCAGCGCATCAGCGGTAGCCTGGGTGTAGCGCAGCAGCGGTTCGGCCTTGAAGGTCAGGGCGATGCTCAACCCCAGCAGCAGGAAGATCGGCGCGCATTCGAGTTTGCGCAGCAGCGGCGACGGCCGCTCTTCGGGCGTCCAGAAACGCTGGATGCCGAGGCGCGAGAACGCCATCAGCGACGCCAGCCCAGAGAGGATCAGCAGCGCCAGCAATGCCCAGGCCGCCATGGAAATCGGCGCGCCGTTGCCCAGCCCCTGCGGATTGAGCAGGGCGCCGATGAGGCTGAGTTTGCCGATGAACCCGGACAACGGCGGCATGCCGATGATCAACAAGGCGCAGGCGATGAAGCTCAAACCGAGAAACGCCATGGTCCACGGGATGACCTGACCGACCACGGCTTTCTGCTCGTCGTCGAGGTTGATGCCTTTGGGCGGTTGCAGGGATTCCTGCGGGCGCGGCAGCAGTTCGCTTTCGTCTTCGAGCGGGATCTCGTTGGCCGAGCGCGAACGTTCGATCAACTCGGCCAGCAGGAACAGCGCGCTCAACGCCAGCGTCGAGCTGACCACATAGAACAGCGCCGCGCCGATCAGGTTCGGCTGAGCGAAACCGATCGCCGACAGCAAAATGCCAGCCGACACCAGAATGCTCAGGCTGGCCATGCGTTCCAGGCGTTGCGCGGCGAGAATCGCCAGCGCCGCGCAGGCCATGGTCGCCATACCGCCGTAGATCAGCCAGTCGCCGCCAAAGAATGCCGACGCTCCGGCCTGGCCGGAAAACAACAGGGTCCACAGGCGCAACAGGGTGTAGACGCCGACTTTGGTCATGATCGCGAACATTGCCGCGACCGGCGCACTGGCCGAGGAATAGGCGGGTACCAGCCAGAAGTTCAGCGGCCACATACCGGCCTTGGCCAGAAACGCAACTGCCAGAATCCCCGCACCGGCGTGCAGCAAGCCACGATCGGCTTCCGGCACCAGCGGAATCTTCAGCGCCAGATCGGCCATGTTCAGCGTGCCGGTGACGCCGTAGATCAGTGCCGCGCCAATCAGGAACAGCGACGAGGCGAGCAGATTGATCGAGATGTAATGCAGCCCCGAAGACACTCGCGCCCGACCGGAACCGTGCAACAACAAGCCATAAGACGCGGCGAGCAGCACTTCGAAAAACACGAACAGGTTGAACAGGTCAGCGGTCAGGAACGCGCCATACAGGCCCATCAGCTGAATCTGGAACAGGGCGTGGAAACTTGAGCCCGCGCCGTCCCAACGGGCCATGGCGAAGAGCAGGGCGCTGACGCCGATGATGCCGGTCAACACCAGCATCAGCGCTGACAACCGATCGACCACCAGCACAATACCGAACGGCGCCTGCCAGTTGCCCGGCAGGTACACGCCAATCGAGCCGGGCACGCCGGTGGTCTGCGTCCATTGCAGCAACAGCACCGAAATGAACAGGCCGACGAGGCTGGAGAACAGGTTGATCTTCGCCTTCAGCGGCCGGTGCCGTTCGCCGAGCATCAGCATGATGGCGGCGGTCAGCAGCGGCAGCAGGATCGGTGCGGCGATCAGGTGAGTCATCGCCATCATTCTTTAGGCTCCCGGCCGTCGACGTGGTCAGTGCCGGTCAGGCCGCGCGAGGCGAGCAGAACGACGAGGAACAGTGCGGTCATGGCGAAGCTGATGACGATCGCGGTGAGCACCAGTGCCTGTGGCAGCGGGTCGGTGTAGTGCAGCAAATCCTGGGTGACGCCGTCCTTGATCACCGGCTCCTTGCCGATGAACAGGCTGCCCATGCTGAAGATGAACAGATTGACGCCATACGACAGCAGGCACAGGCCCATGACTACCTGAAAGGTCCGTGGCCGCAGGATCAGCCAGACGCCGGAGGCGGCGAGTACGCCGATGGCGATTGCGATGACTTCTTCCATCAGACGGCTCCTTTGCTGGCGACGGACTTGGGCAGCGATGCGGTCTTGTGACCCCGCACCGATTGGTGGGCGAGGGCGGTGAGGATCAACAGCGTTGACCCGACCACTACGCCGTACACGCCAATGTCGAAGAACAGCGCACTGGCGACATGGATATCACCCAGCAGCGGCAAGCTGAAATGCCAGGTGTGCGTGGTCAGGAACGGATAGCCGACGACCATCGCGCCCAGACCGGTGGCAGTGGCGAAGAGTAATCCGGTGCCCATCCAGCGCAGCGGCCGCAGGCTCATTTGCGCCTCGACCCACTGTGTACCGGCGACCATGTATTGCAGGATGAACGCCACCGACATCACCAGACCAGCGACGAAACCGCCCCCCGGTTGGTTGTGCCCGCGCATGAACAGATAGAACGACACCACCAGCGCAATCGGCAGCAGCAAACGCACCAGCACCGCCGGCACCATCATGAAGCCGAGCGCGGTGTCGCTGGCCGAACGCGGGTTGACCAGGTCGGTGACCACGTCCGGTGCCAGCAAACGTTGCTGGGCGGGCAGTTGCAGGCTTTCTTTCGGCGGGCGGAAGCGCCGCAGCAGGGCGAACACGGTCAGCGCCACGGCGACCAGCACGGTGATTTCGCCAAGGGTGTCGAAGCCACGGAAATCCACCAGCATCACGTTGACCACGTTGCTGCCACCGCCCTCGGGCATGGCGCGGCTGAGGTAGAACGAGGAGATGTCGTTCGGCGTCTGCCGCGTGAGCATCGCGTAAGACAGCAACGCCATGCCAGCGCCGACGGCAATCGACAGCAACAAGTCGCGCAGACGACGAATGCGTGCCTTGCGCAGGCTGCTTGGCAGTGGCGAGACTTCTTCGATACGGCGTGGCAACCAGCGCAGGCCGAGCAGGATCAGCACGGTGGTCACGACTTCTACCGCCAGTTGCGTCAGGGCCAGATCCGGCGCGGAGAACCAGACGAAGGTGACGCAGGTCATCAGGCCGCAGACACTGACCATGGTCAGGGCGGCGAGACGGTGATACTTGGCCTGCCATGCGGCGCCGAGGGCGCAGGCGATGGCCAGCAACCACAGGGTCACGAAGACGATCGAGCCGGGAATCTTCGGCCGGTCACCCCAGCTCAGGCTGCTGTGCAACATCGGGATCAGGCCGGCGAGCACGGCCGCCAAGACCATCAGGAACAATTGCATCTGCAGACGCTTGGTACCCAGGCGACGCTCAACGCGCCGTGCCATGCGCATCATCACCACCAGACTGCGCTCGAACAGGCGCTTGCCGTTGAAGCGGCCCACCAGTGGCGGATATTTGAAACGACCGCGTTTGAGCTGATTGCGCAGCAGCAGATAGACGACGATGCCGCCGGACATGGCGATCAGGCTCATGATCATCGGTGCATTGAGGCCGTGCCAGATCGCCAGGCTGTATTCCGGCAACGTGCCGCCAACCACCGGCAGCGCCGCCGCTGCGAGCAACGGGCCGACCACTTGCGCGGGGAAAATGCCGACGACCAGGCAGGTAAACACCAGCAGTTCTACTGGCGCGCGCATCCAGCGCGGTGGCTCGTGCGGCGTGTGCGGCAAGTCGGTGGCGGGAGGGCCGAAGAACACATCAACGGTAAACCGCAGGGAGTAGGCAACGCTGAACGTACCGGCGATGGTCGCCACAATTGGCAACGCCGCTTCGACCCACGCCGTGGCGTTGATGAATACCGTTTCAGCGAAGAACATTTCCTTCGACAGGAAGCCGTTGAGCAACGGCACCCCGGCCATCGAGGCGCTGGCAACCATCGCCAGCGTCGCGGTGAACGGGATCAGTTTGATCAGGCCGCTGAGTTTACGGATATCACGGGTGCCGCTTTCATGGTCGATGATGCCGGCGGCCATGAACAGCGAGGCTTTGAACGTCGCGTGGTTGAGAATGTGGAACACCGCAGCCACGGCGGCCAGCGGACTGTTCAGGCCCAGCAGCAGGGTGATCAGACCGAGGTGGCTGATGGTCGAGTAGGCCAGCAAGCCTTTGAGATCGTTCTGGAACATCGCGCAATACGCGCCGAGCAACAACGTACACGCGCCGGCACCGCTGACGATGTAGAACCATTCTTCACTGCCGGACAGTGACGGCCACAACCGCGCAAGCAGGAACACCCCGGCCTTGACCATGGTCGCCGAGTGCAGATAGGCAGAAACCGGTGTCGGCGCCGCCATGGCGTGCGGCAACCAGAAGTGGAAAGGGAACTGCGCGCTTTTGCTGAGGGCGCCGATAAGAATCAGGGGAAGGAGAATCGGGTAGAGGGCATGTGCACGAATCATGTCGCCGGCGGCCAGGACCTTGTCGAGGTCATAGCTGCCGACGACATGGCCGAGAATCATGACCCCCGCCAGCAGGCATAACCCGCCGGCACCGGTGACCATCAGCGCCATATAAGCGCCGCGACGGGCGTCGGCGCGGTGGTGCCAGTAACCGATCAACAGGAACGAGAAGAGACTGGTGAGCTCCCAGAAAAACACGATCTGAATCAGGTTGCCGGAGATCACCAGGCCAAGCATGGCGCCCATGAACGCCAGGAAAAACGCGAAGAAACGCGGCACCGGGTCATCCGGCGACATGTAATAACGGGCGTATAAGGAGACGAGCGTGCCGATGCCGAGCACCAGCATCGAGAACAGCCAGGCGAAGCCGTCCATGCGCAGCACGAAGTTCAGACCGAGGCTGGGCAGCCACATGAACTCTTCGCGGATGATGCCGCCGTGGGCAATTTGCGGGTACAACAGCGCGACCTGGACGGTGCCGATCAAGGCGACCAGACCTGCCAACAGGGATTCGGTATTACGCGCGTTGTGTGGCAGCACCGCTGCCAGACAGCTGCCAACGAATGGCAGAAGCAGTAGAACTATCAGGGACATAGGCTTCTAATCTGCGGAAGTTTGTGAAGCATCATACGTGCCAGCTCCCCGATCACCAAACGCCAGGATGTCTCAGAATCCTACAAAGTAGTCGGGAATTTTCTGTTTGGCATTGTTTCAGGTAGATGGATGTTGCTCGCGATAGCAATAATTCAGACTGTGAAGATTTCGGAGCTTCAGCCCTGGGTTTCCCGCTCCAACTCAGTTTCGGCTTCAGCAACCTTCCCTTTGGTCTTCAGCTCACTGACAATCACCGCCGCGACAATCAACCCCGCGCCCACCAGTGCAATCGCTGGCAAGCGCTCGCCGGCGATCCGCCCGACAATCCCGGCCCAGACCGGCTCACCGGCATAGATCAGCGTTGCCCGCGTCGGCGAAACGCTCTTTTGCGCCCAGTTCATCGCCACTTGAATCGCCGCACTCGCGGCGCCCAGCCCCAACGCGGTCACCAACAAGGTCCAGGAAAAATCCGGAAGCACTTCACTGGTCGGCACCACCAAGAGGAACGACAACACGGAGGTGGTTGCCAGTTGCACCACGGTCACCCGGCGCACATCGACTTGCCCGGCATAGGTGCTGATCAGAATGATTTCGGCCGCAATGGCGATCGCGCTGATCAGCGTGGCAATTTCACCGGGACTGAAATTCAGCGAAGCTGCGGACGGTCCGGACAGCAACATCAAACCGGTGAACGCCAGCATGATCCCGATGCTCGGCATCAACCCTGGCCGACGCCCGAGCACCAGCCATTGCAGCAACGGCACGAACGGCACATACAACGCAGTAATGAACGCCGACTGACTACTCGGAATGCTTTGCAGCCCGACCGTCTGCAAACCGTAACCAAGCATGATAGCCACACCGATAAAGGCACCGGCCTTGAGTTCGAACAGGGTCAGTTCGCGCAGATGACGCCAAGAGAACAGCGCGACGATAGCCGCCGCAGCGGCAAATCGCAGCCCGACAAAAAACATCGGCCCACTGACGGTCATCGCATGCTGCACCAGCAGGAAGGTGCCGCCCCAGACCATGGTGATCAGTACCAGCACGCACTCGGCTTTGCTGAAACGAGAGAAACGGAGGGTAGCGGGGGAGGTGTTCTGCGACGTCATGACCTTGCGCACTATAAAAAGGAGGACGCACAATGCGCCCAACGTTGCGCAGTATACTGCCCAACCTCACCGAGTGAGCAATATAGTGCACAAAGATTCAACGCAACGCGCCTCCGTTTTGCAACACGTCAGCCAGAACGTCCGGCGTCTGCGGCATGCCGCTGACCTGAGCCAGACCGCGCTGGCGGAAAAATCCGGCGTCAGCCGGCGCATGCTGGTGGCGATCGAAGCGGGCGAGAAGAACGTCAGCCTGACCACCCTGGATCGCGTCGCCGAAGCGCTTGATGTGGCGTTCAGCGATCTGATCCAGGCGCCGGATGCGCGTGATCCGAGCCGCATCAATGAAGTGGCCTGGGCGGGGAGCATTCCGGGGAGCAGGGCCGTGCTGCTGTCCAAAGCCACCGCCACCCGCGAAGTCGAACAATGGGAGTGGTGCCTGCAACCCGGCGAAGTCTATCCTTCGCAACCGGATGCCGATGGTTGGAGCGAGCAAATCTACGTCTTCGAAGGTTGCCTGACGCTGATGCTCGGCGAGCAACGCCAGCAAATCGCCACGGGCGAGTTTTTCATGTTTGCCAGCAACCAGCCGCATAGCTATCGCAATGACGGCGAGGTGGCGGCGCGTTTCGTACGTAATGTGGTGATTTGAATGAGTCTGAACGCGGATATCCTGATCATCGGCGGTGGCCTCAGCGGCACGATGCTGGCGGTGCAATTGCTGCGCCTGCCAGGGCAACGCAAGATTTTCATCATCGAGCCTCGCGCTGAACTCGGACGAGGCGAAGCGTACAGCGCTGTCGAGTTGGGCCATACGCTCAATGGCAATGCCGCACGCATGAGCGTCGATCCGGATAACCCCGATGACCTGACGCAATGGCTGACCGAGCACATTACCGCTGGCGGCTGGCCGGAGTCTGTCGAGCAGAACGTGCCGATCAGTGAACTGTTTCCGCCGCGTGGATTGTTCGGGGTCTATGTGCAGCAGCGCCTGGCCGAAGCGCGCCGTGTCGGTTCGAGAAATGGCTCAAGCGTTGAACACATTCGCGCGGAGGTCGTCGACCTGCAGGTCGGGGCCGATTCGGTGCAACTCACACTGAGCGATGGTCAGCCACTGCGCGGTGGCTACGCGGTCCTGGCGACTGGAATGTTCCCGGCCGCGCGAACCCCGCAGAAAACTTCCAGTGGCCTCAACGCCGCAGCGCTCGATCCGTGGGACGTCGCTGCCATGCGTCAACTCGACCCGCAATCGACCGTGCTGATCATCGGCTCCGGCCTGACCATGGTCGATGCCGTGGTGTCGCTGGAACAGGCCGGGCATCGCGGGCCGATCGAAGTGTTTTCCCGGCACGGCTTGTTACCCCATGTGCGCCGACAGCCGCCGGTATGGGCAGATTTTCTTGGCAGCGATTACAGCATTCGAACGCCACGACAGCTGTTGCGTGAATTGCGTCGGCAATGCCAGGCAGCCATTGCCCAAGGCATCGATTGGCAGGCGCCGCTGGACACCGTTCGCGTGCACATCGCCCGGTTGTGGAGTCAGGCGACTGACGTGCAGCGTCGACAATTCGTACGGCATGTACGGCCGTGGTGGGAAAGTCATCATCACCGGTCGCCGCCATTGAGCGCGAAGCTGGTTGAGCGGTTGCACAAAGAAGGGCGATTGCGGATTCAAGCGGCGTCGTTCAAGGGGCTTGAGCCGAATGTGGAAGGTGGCGTGAGTATTCGCATCCGCCGTCGCGGTGAGTCTGACACCTGCGTTGTGAGGGGCGCCGCACTGATCAACTCCAGTGGCATCGAGTACGACTGGCGCCGGGTGGCGCGACCGTTGCCGCAGCAGATGCTGGCGCGTGGATTGGTGCAACCGGGGCCGTTGGCGTTGGGGGTCGCGGCGACCGTGGATGGCGCGGTGCTGGATGCCGAGGGATGTGCGGCTGGCCGGCTATTTGCCATGGGGCCACCGTTGCGCGGGATGTGGTGGGAGAGTACGGCGGTGACGGATGTGGCGTTGCAGGCCAAGGCGTTGGCTGCGCGGTTGGTGGGTTGAGGTTGTTCTATCGGGCCCCTTCGCGAGCAAGCTCGCTCCCACAGGGGATTCAGGTTGCAAATACCATTTGTGCCACGCCACAGAACCTGTGGGAGCGAGCTTGCTCGCGAAGGGATCATCTAATTCAACATCTCTGTTGACTGGAAGACCGCTATCGCTGGCAAGCCAGCTCCCACACAGCAATTGTGTGGCGGCTTAAACGTTACGCCACCACTCGATAACACGGCACATACGCCGCGCCACCCGGCAACTTCATCCGGTGCTGGGCGACGAAGGCTTTGAGCAGGGCATCGAGCGGTTGCATGATCGCCGCATCACCACGGATCTGGTATGGCCCGTGTTCTTCGATCAAACGAATGCCCTTGTCCTTGACGTTCCCCGCCACAATCCCCGAAAACGCCCGACGCAGGTTCGCCGCCAGTTCATGCGGTGGCTGATCGCGGTGCAGTTTCAAATTCGCCATGTTTTCGTGGGTTGGATCGAACGGGCGCTGGAAGCCCTCGTCGATCTTCAGCAGCCAGTTGAAGTGGAACGCATCGTTGCGCTCGCGGCGGAACTGCTTCACCGCTTTCAGGCCCTGAGTCATCTGCCGCGCGACTTCCGCCGGGTCGTCGATGATGATTTCGTAATGTTGTTTGGCCGCTTCGCCGAGGGTGGCGGTGACGAAGGCGTCGAGCTGTTCCAGATACGGCGCGGCATGTTTCGGCCCGGTGAGAATCACCGGGAACGGCAGCCCTGCGTTGTCCGGGTGCATGAGGATGCCGAGCAGGTAGAGGAATTCTTCTGCCGTACCGGCACCGCCCGGGAAGATGATGATGCCGTGGCCGACACGCACGAACGCTTCCAGACGTTTTTCGATGTCCGGCAGGATCACCAGTTCGTTGACGATAGGGTTCGGCGCTTCGGCGGCAATGATGCCCGGCTCAGTCAAACCGAGGTAGCGACCGCCGTGGATACGCTGTTTGGCGTGGGCGATGGTTGCACCCTTCATTGGGCCTTTCATCACGCCCGGGCCGCAGCCGGTGCAGATGTCGAGGCTACGCAGGCCGAGTTCGTGGCCGACTTTCTTGGTGTATTTGTATTCTTCGGTGTTGATCGAGTGACCGCCCCAGCACACGACGATTTTCGGCTCGACGCCCGGGCGCAGGGTGCGCGCGTTGCGCAGCAGGTGGAAGACGTAGTCGCTGATGCCTTGTGAGGTGGTCAGGTCGATGCGCTGGCTGTCGAGTTCGTTCTCGGTGTAGACGATGTCGCGCAAGGCGCTGAAAAGCATTTCGCGGGTGCTGGCGATCATTTCGCCATCGACGAAAGCGTCGGCCGGCGCGTTCAGCAACTCCAGGCGTACGCCGCGGTCCTGTTGGTGAATGCGGATTTCGAAGTCCTTGTAGGCTTCGAGGATGGTCTTGGCGTTATCAACATGGGCGCCGGTGTTGAGGATGGCCAGGGCGCACTGGCGGAAGAGGGTGTAGGTGCTGCCGGATCCGGCTTCGCTCAGTTGCTGAACTTCACGTTGAGAAAGGGTTTCCAGGCTGCCTTTCGGGCTGACCGAGGCATTGATTACGTGTCGTTGGGTCATGCAATGATCCTTAAAACGATGTCATCCCAAAACCAGGCGAATGGCATCCGAATAGTGTGTATCCATGAATGAAGATGGCACGATCTGCGCTGTACCGCCATGTTCCCGTTGGACGCTGAAAAGATGAAAAGGAGCCCCAGCATAGCTAAATCCGCGCTAGAGGCGATAATGCGCCGGCCGGTTTTTTCAGTCAGCCCTTTTGTCGCTCAAGGAAGTCATTTGTGATGTTCGAGATTCAGCCGATGGACGCCGCCACCTTTCGCCAGCAGACCCGACGCAGCACGATCATCATCGCCGTGCTGTTCCTGGTGCTGGCGATGTTGTTTTCCAGCGTGGCGGTGGCGCTGTTCGGCGAGCCCGGGGGGGACAATCTGCGCTTTAACGTCGGTGGGGTGTTCGTCGCGTTTCTACTGACGGCGGGGTTATTGCGCGGGCGCTTCTGGCATCAGACGTGGATGGCGCCGGCCGTTTACAGCTGGCGGCTCAAGCGCAGTTTGATGAGCGTCACCAACGTGATGCATCAAGTCACGGCGGCGGTGGAGAAGGGTGATCCGACGGCCATGAAGGTCTTGCGCTTCTACCACCTGGGGCTGACGCAGATGCATGTACTGGACGGCAACTCCAGCGATCATGGGCAACTGTGGCGTGAAGTCGAAGCACATAAACAGCGGATGCAGGCGCTGGGGCTCGACACCGAGCAGACGCGCCTGGATCCGGCCTGGCTGGACGCTGTGAAGCAGACTTCGCGCTGATCACAACGCTCGACGCAGCGTCCACGCACGGATCAAACGGCCATAAACCAGCAGGTTGACCGCCAGCACCACGCTGCCGAGTGCCAGTTGAAGCTGCGGGGTAAGCCCGGCCGGATAGATGATCGGCCAGATGTAGTGCTCGATGAAACCGCCGGCGTATTCGGTTTGCCCGGCGGCGTGGCGCATGAGGTTTTCCCAGTAGGTCAGCGGGCAGGTGAGGTGCAACACCTCGACCATCACGCCCCAGGTCGCCGCAGGTAAATGCAGCCACATCAACCGTGGCCATTTAAGCACCAGCAGCCCGCCAAACAGCACGAACAGAATGAAGGACAAATGAAACAGCACCAGCCCGTCGGCTGCGATTCGGTAGAGCATGTCGTCTCCCTGACGCGATTGTGAATGGCGCTATGTTACGCCGCTCAGGGGATTAAAGCTGCGCGCGAAAATCAGCGAATTCCGCGCGCATCCGGCCGATTTCCCACAAGTGCGCAAGATTGTTCAAGCCAATAAGGTGAAATGGCTGGCACAGTCGTCGACCGTTTTCCTGGTTGAAGAACGTTTATGTCTGACTCAGTTTTGCCGCGCAGTGCGTTCCTTCGCGGCGCCGCGGCGATCATGCCGCTGTCTCTGGCCACCGCGCCGTGGGGGTTGTTGGCCGGTTCCATGGCGATCGAAGCCAACCTCACGCCGCTGCAAGGCCAAGGCTTGTCGAGCATCGTGTTTGCCGGTGCGGCGCAGTTGGTGGCGATCGGCATGCTCAAGGGCGGGGCGGGAATTTTCTCGATTCTGCTGACCACACTGCTGCTGACGTCGCAGCATTTGTTGTATGGCATGAGCATGCGTTCGGTGATTTCGCCGCTGCCGGGGCGCTGGCGAATTGGCCTGGGTTTTTTGCTCACCGATGAATTGTTCGCCCTGACCAGTCAGCATGATCGCCAGCAGTTCAATCGCTGGTATGCGCTGGGTGTGGGGCTGACGTTCTACGTCGCCTGGAACCTGTTCACCCTGGCCGGCATCGTGCTGGGCAGCAGCATTCCCGGGCTGGAACATCTGGGGCTGGACTTCTCGATTGCCGCCACGTTTATCGCGTTGATCACGCCGGTGGTGCGTAACGTACCGACCGTGGTGTGTGTAGCGGTGTCGCTGTTCTGCTCGGTGCTGTTCAGTTACTGGCAATGGGGCTCGGCACTGGTCTTGTCGGGGCTGGCGGGAATGACCGCAGGGTTTATCTGCAACAAGCTGTATCGGGGGCGCACATGATGGTCTGGGCAGTGATTTTCGGCATGGGGATTCTGGTGTTTCTCAACCGCTACGTGTTTCTCGAGCCGCGTTTGCCGGTGCGTTTGAGCAGCAATGCGCGGCAGTTTCTCGGTTTCGCGGTGCCGGGCATGCTCACCGCCATCTGCGGACCGATTGTGTTCATGCCGGACAAACAGCTGAATTTGCAGTGGGATAATCCGTATCTGCTTAGTTCGCTGGTAGCGATCGCGCTGGTCATCTACACGCGTAATACCTTGCTTAGCATGCTGCTCAGTATGGCGTTCTTCTTTTTGTTGCGCTGGTGGCTGTAAGTTACCTGCTGAAAATTGTTCTACGCTGTAAGGATGACAATTCACTCGTGACAGGAGGTGGACATGGCGACTGAGCCCAAGCATCCGGAGCCGGTTGAAGAAGACACGGATGAGCCGACGCAAGAAGAAATCGAGCGTGAGAAACACAAGGAACAAACCTGGAAACACGATGATGGCAGGGAGCTGTCAACTCCAGACCGCAAGTTCTGACTGACTTGAACGAAGAAGCCCCGCAAGTGCGGGGCTTTTTCGTGGTGTCAAAGATCGTCCAGCTGCGTGAAGTCGGGGTGTGAAGCCCGATATCCCAAGGTTCTGTCGATCCACGCATTGAGCTCGTTGACCATCACCGGCGGATGGCCGGGATAAGCTTCGAGGGTGGTGCGCAGGATGCGTTCGATGTCGGGCACGGTACGCAGGTTTCGGGTCTTGATGTAGTGGCCGATAAAACAGTCGAGTTCAAAGCGCTCTGTCATGGACAGATAAATACACTCCAGGCCGCTGACCTGTTTGATTGCAAAATCGTCGCGCAACTTATTTCTCTGCAAGGCTTGTAGAAGTTGTGGGGGATTCCTGATTTGTTGACTCTTTGGTCAACTGGTATACCAATCGGAAATGCGGCGCGCATGCTATCCGTAGTGCTTCTAAATGTATGTATGACGAATGAAATGTCAGACAGGCGGTTAGTTCGCTCAAACGACTGTTTTTTTTGTGCTGTTTCACTGATGAAACAACGTCTGTAACGATCCTGCGTCACCTGAATAGACGCATGACGAAGGCGGATTTTTAGGCCACTTCATCAATCAACCGTGGGCCCTGATTGCGCGAGTTGCCCACGGCTTTGTCGACTTTGTGCCAGGTGAACACCTCACTGCCTTCGCCTTCGAACAGCAGCATGTGTTCGGCGCGTTCAACCGGGGTCGCCGGGTCGAGCCATTCGTGGGCGCGTTGTGCGTCGAATACCACGGGGCGGCGGTCGTGGATGTCGAGCAGGCCGCCCATGCTGTCGGCGGTGATGATCACGAAGCCGTCATCGTCACGCGCGGCCGCATCGGCGCTCGGAAACTGGCCGATGGCCGCGCAGAAAATCGCCGAGCGGTCGGCCCGGCGGATCAACCACGGTTGGCGGGTCTTCTCTTCGGCATCAACCCATTCGAACCAATTGTCGACCGGCACGATCAGCCGATGCCGCCAGATCGCCCGGAAGAACGCGCCGTGGGCGACTTTCTCGACCCGCGCATTGATTGGTGCCGCGCGATCCTTGGCCCAATGCGGACGCCAGCCCCAGCGCAAGTTATCGGCGTAAAGCCGCTGTTCGTGCTGATGAAGGACTGCCAATGGCGTGGTCGGCGCGGCGTTGTAGCGATTCAGCGGCGCATCGCCGACGTGATTGAGCAACGCATCGGGAATGCTCAACACCGCGACGAAATCGTGGATACCTCGGTACTGCGAGAGTCGTCCGCACATCGGCTGAATCTCCTGTTGGAGATTTCAGCTTAGTCGCCTGTGCGCACTCACTCCCTGGCGTCCTGACCAGTGAACGTATCGCGCCAGTTCAGCCAGCGCCGTTCCAGCATGGCAAGCAAGCCATCGCTGAGTTTACCGAGCAAGGCCAGGACGATGATCGCTGCCAGCACGATGTCCGGTCGCGAGGTTTCGCGCCCGTCACTGAGCAGGTAACCAAGGCCTTTTGTGGCCGCAATCAACTCGGCAGCAACGAGAAACATCCACGCCAGGCTCATGCCACTGCGCAGCCCGGTGAACAGGCCGGGTAGGGCGGCGGGCAGCAGAATCCGCCGCACCAGTTGCCAACGGCTGAAGCTATAGATGCGCCCGACCTCGACCAATTTGCGATCGATATTGCGGATCGCCGCGACCACGTTGACGTACACCGGAAAGAACGCGCCGATGGCGATCAAAACGATTTTCGAGGTCTCGTCGATGCCCAGCCACAGCAAAAGCAAAGGCACCCAGGCCAGACTCGGAATGGCGCGCAATGCGGCGAATGTCGGCTCCAGATAAGCCTCGGCTTCGCGACTCAAACCGACCCACGCGGCCATTACCAGCGCCAGGCTGGCGCCGATGGCAAAACCCAGCAGCACCCGCGCCAGGCTGGCCGCGATGTGCTTCCACAGAGCACCTTCGGCAAGGTCGGCGAGGGTCAGGGCGATCTCGCTTGGCGCCGGCATCTGGTAGGACGGCAGCCAGCCGAGGCGTACGATAATTTCCAGAACAATGATGATCAGCAGCGGCAGGGCCAGGCCTTTGAATCGGCGCTGCCAGGCAGGGTTGATCGGCGAGGGGCGTTTGCGCGCGACAGTGAATGGCGCGGGCAAGTCTTTGCTGTGGCTGGGCATGGTCTGGCTCCGCACGCAGAAAATCCGCGACGCGCGCGGATTCGCTGAATGCCTGGTCGATTACTGGCGGGCGACGGCTTGCTGGACACCGTTGTCGAGCAATTGGTCGATGACCTGATCGACATTGACGCCACGGCGCACCAGTTCTTCTGAGACCAGAATCGGCGCGGCGGCTTTGGAGGCGAGCACATCGTTGGCAGTCAGTTGCGGGCTGCTCAAGTCAGTCCGTGACAATTGCAGCTTGGCCACCTCCAGCGGCAGGCCGGACTCCTTGGCGAGGAGAGCGGCGAACGCGTCGGGATTTTTCAACGCCCATTCGCGGGCTTGTTCGTAAGCCTTGATCACCGTGTAGATGGTTTGCGGATGCTCCTTGGCGTATTGCTCGGTGACGCTGACCACGCCGTAACTGTTGAACGCCGGGTTGCGATACAAAAGACGCGAGCCGGCCTGCACCTGGCTGGCGGCCATGTGCGGATCAAGCCCGGCCCAGGCGTCGACATCGCCTTTTTCCAGCGCGGTCCGACCGTCGGGATGTTGCAAGTGCACCAGCTCCACGTCGTCCTTTTTCAGCCCGGCCTGTTGCAGGCTGCGCAGGGTAAACAAGTACGGGTCGGTGCCCTTGGTCGCGGCGATTTTCTTGCCTTTTAGGTCGGCAATCGACTGGTACGGCGAATCCTTGCGCACCACCAGCGCGGTCCATTCCGCGCGGCTGTAGACGTAAACCGATTTGATCGGGCTGCCGTTGGCGCGGCTCAGCACGGCGGCGAGGCTGGCGCTGGACGCGAAGTCGACGCCGCCGCTGTTGAGGTATTCCAGTGAGCGGTTACTGCCCTGACTCAACACCCAGCTGACTTTGGTATTCGGCAGGGCTTTCTCGAGGAAACCGAAGTTTTTCAGCACCAGACTGACCGGAGAGTAATAGGCGTAATCAAGGTGCACTTCCGCCGGAGCGGTCTCGGCGGCCTGGGCCAGCGGCTGCAGGCTCAGAGCCATGGCGCTGACGGCCAGCAGCGTTTTCAGGCGGGACAACGGGAAGAACGATTTCATGTGAGCGCTCCGGCAAAGGCACAGACTTCTTATGTCCAAAAAGATATTTTTATCGAATGCTTCCTGCATGAATGGAATATTGCAGGCTCTGTGCCATAAGTGCCGGGGCTCCGGTTTACTAGGGTTTGACCGAGTTTCTGTCGGTTCAAGGTGTTGCCTGGCGAACAGTGTGGTGAGGCACTGTTGCGGGGTGAACAGCGGCGTTGATCGGTGATGAGCTTATGCGCTAATCGAATTTCAAAAGCTTTATTTAACAGCGTTATGGTCTATGCAAACCCCTTGCAGGACTTGCCATGAAGCTTTCCCGATTCCTACGCGGCGCGCTGACCGCTGCACTGTTCGCGTCGCCACTTGCCTACGCTGCCGAGCCTTTGGTCCTGCATGTCGGAGATCAGAATTACTACAACATCCGCGCGTCGATAGAAGCGTCCGGGGTGTTGAAAGATGCGCCTTACACCGTTGACTGGAAACATTTCCAGGCGGCCGCACCCCTGGCCGAGGCCTTGCAGACCGGTGCGCTGGATCTGGGTTTTCTCGGTGATTCAGGTTTTCTGTTTCTTGCCGCTAAACAAGCCCCGGTGAAGTTGATCGGCGTTTCCCGGCAAAACCCCGACACCATCGCATTGCTGGTACCCAAGGATTCCACGGTAAAAACCATCGCTGATCTGAAAGGCAAGAAAGTCGCCTACTGGCCCGGAGCCTGGAGTCAGCAGTTGACCTTGCGTGCCCTGGAGCAAGGTGGATTGCCGGAAGATTACGTCGACTTCGTCAAACTGATGCCGATCGATGCGGCCGCAGCGTTGCCCCAAGGCAGCATCGATGCGTTCCCGGTGTGGGAACCGTACATTTCCCAACAAATCGTCTTTTCCGGGGCGCGACCGATCCTGACCGCGAAAAACCTGATGCCCGGCCTCAGCGCCATCGCGGCGTCTGCAGCGTCAATCGACAGCAAACGTGAGGCCATCGCCGACTTTCTCGGGCGTTTGAAACAGGCGCGTGCCTGGGTCGACAGCCACACGGATGAATACGCCGACCTGTGGGCGAAGAAAGCCAATCTCGATCAAGAGGTTTCGCGGCACTGGTTGCGTCAGGCGCATATGAGCGTCGGGCCGGTGGATCAACAGGCCGCAGCCGATCTGCAAAGCACTGCGGACTTCCTGTTTAAAGTAAAAGCGCTGCCGGCGCCGCTGGCGACCGCCGGGATTATCGACACCTCGTTTCAGCAGGCGCTGACACGCTGAACAAGCGCTGGAACCAAACCCTGTGTACCTTATCCAACCACGGCTCGCGGTTTCGGGCGCAGGGATGGATAAGGGCGAGGGAGTTTTGCCAATCGACCACATGACGGCAGCCGTCGGGCTCAAGGCAAAACAGGATGCGCGGATTCCAATTTCTTTGTATGACGGTCATTGCGCTGGGGCTGGCCGGTTGCATTGCCGCGCCGATCGAAATGAGCGCGCAAACCGAAACCCGCCTCAAAGGTCAGGCGCCGGTGCGTTTTCTGTTGACGTTCGATGATGGCCCCAGCGCGTCGAGCTTCTGGAATCCGTCGGCGACGGTGCTCGACAGCCTCAAGGACAACCCGATTCAAGCTGATATCAAAGCCGTGTTCTTCGTACAAACCCGCGCCCCGCGAGCCGGCAACAGCGACATCGGTCGGGGCATCATGCGCCGTGAGTATGCAGAGGGGCATATCCTCGCGTTTCATACTGCGACGCACTGGCACACCAATCATCGTTCGCTCGACCCGCAGCAACTCGAGGATTCACTGAATTTCGGCACAGCGGATATCGCCGCCATTACCGGCGCGCCCCCGACCCTGCTGCGCCCGCCATTCTGGAACTATGACCAACGCACTTTCGCAGCCTATCAACGACATGGGTTGCATGTGTTGTTGACGGATTTGAGTGCCAATGACGGCAAGATCTGGGGCTTCAATGCCAGTCCGCGACGGCGGGCGAACATGCTGCGGCAGTTGTCGGAAGTTCGCGAACAGATCGCGTTGGGCAAGTTTGCAACGGTGGATGGCGTGATCCCGGTGGTGGTGACGTTCCATGACCTTAACCGCTATACCGCGCGGCACACCCGCGAATATTTGCAGATCCTGCTGGACAGCGCCGCGGCGACCGGTGTGAAGCTGGCGGCGAAGCCGTTCTATGATGATCACGCCGCCCTGGAAAAAGCCGCATTGGCGCGCACCGTTCAGCAAAGTTCGCAGCCGGTGAATTTGCCGGGCATCTGGGGCTGGATCTGGGATCACGACGCTCACTGAGAACACGCCCGAAAGTTGTGATTGAGTTGGCATTTTTGTATCGGGCAAGACACAAAGTGCTCATCTATGCTCTACGGGTCGACCGACTCATCGCCTGCGAGGCGCCCACTCATGCTTGCCATTGCCGATATCTGCCGGATTGTCGAATCCGGCTTTCCTGCGTCCAAGTGCGACTGCATTCCGACCACGCAGGGATTGCTGCAAATCAAGGTGTATGAGCCGGACAGCGGGCGGGTCGAATTGCTGCTCAATGGCGTCTCCCCGGAACATCTCGTCACCATCCGTGACATTTCCAACTTCATCGGTGAGTTACGCACGGAAATGAGTGCGGGGCGCCGGGCCTTTGCCGGTTAAGCGTTATAACCGCCGTTGAAACGCCTGAACAATGCGCAGTGTCGCTTCGCTGGTGCTCAAGTTCTGCACGGTGCCGAGTGGATGCCAGATGCAATCGATGATCTCGTTCTGCGGGCGCAGCTGTTCAAAATCTGTCACTGAGGCCTCATAGACGTGATGCCGGGTGCTGCCGCTCTGCAGTTCCATCAAATACAACACATCCTCGGCATGCAGCCCGGTTTCTTCCTGCAGTTCGCGCACGGCAGCCTCCGCTCGGGTTTCCCCGGACTCGACTTTGCCCCCGGGCAATGTCCAGCGACAGTGGGGTTTGCGCACCAGGAGTATGTGGCGATCCTGTTCGCAAATGACGGTGGCGCGTACTTTCATCTGTTACCTGTTGGGCGGGCTGTCATAAAACTGAAATGAAACTGCAATATTCGAGCCGGGGCCGGTTTTAAAGGTTCCGCAGGGATTTGGAGCGTTGGGTTGTGCGAAAAGTGCCAGCACCGTGACAGGCAAGTGCCACGACACCCGGTCAGCACCTCATGCGGATCAGGGTGTAAGGTAAAAGCGTGAAGCTGAACCCACCGTTGAAAAAGGAGGTACCCATGAGCATTCCAATGCTGAACAAGATGCACATGAACGGTTACGACGTGCTCAGCGTGAACAATGGCCCGTGGCGGGTGTGCACTCAGGGTGATCGACTGGCGTCGTTTGGCAGTCGAGAAGAAGCCTTGGCTTATGCCGCCGCACTTCCCGGCTACAAAAAACGCTCGAAGCGCGCGCAAAGTCACAAAGCCGGTTGAGCAGTTGTAAAAAAGAGCCCCGGTAGTTGCCGGGGCTTTTGTTTGGGGAAGGGGACGAGTGGGTGTCAGTGGACTTTGGTTCGGCTGATGGCGCGTGCCTTCACTTCCTTGGCATACAGTTGCAAGCGTTCTTCATCGCTTTGCAGGACCTCGCAGGATCTCAGCACGGTTTGTGCGTCCGCCTCGTTGCCGGATTTGCGCAGTTGCTCAGCGATACGCTTGAGGTCGACTGCCGACCAGCGCAGATCCGAAGCAACGCTTTGCAGGTCGCGCTGAAGTTCGTGTTCGTATTCATTGAGCCGCATGATCACCTCCTGAACATTCTCGGTAGAAAAGAGTAGTCGCATTTTTTGCCTGTGGGGCAACGCGGGTCTGTCTTTGGACTGAACGGATGTAAAAAATTGTCCAATCGCCAGGGTGGGCGCGGTGCCACGATGGATGTGCGCTAGGTTAAACGTTACATTCGTTTTTTTTCAGAACAGGGAAACACCATGCGGATATGGATAGGGAGTCTGGCGTTGGCCATGTTGGCAGGTTGCTCGTTGCCGGCATCGCTGGTACCGGGGGAGCCGAATATCAGCAAGACCAGTGGCAAGACACCTAAAGACTATGCCGCGTGTGTATTACCGTTGTGGCAGCAGGACGTGGCGAAGACCTCGCAGACGTCGATTTCCAACGGCTATCGCATCACGGCGCCCAGTATCATTACCGCTGACGAGATTCTCGATATCGTCAAATACAAGGATGGCAGCCGGGTTTCCTTGTATCAGGGGCCGCCGTGGGCCAAGTCCGGGTCGTTGCGCAAATCGGTGCGTGATTGCCTGTAACGACACGTTCAGATGCACAAAAAAAGCAGAAACCGGATCAACGGTTTCTGCTTTTTTTTGCCTTTTTTACAGGCTGAAGGATCAGCCGCAAATGTCGGTCAGCGGGATGGTGCCGACGTTGCCCTTTTTCTCGCGGCGATCCTGAATCCAGTCTTCGACTTGTTGGCCGAACTCTTTCGGTGCCTTGCGCCCGACCTTTCGGGCGATGTCGAGAATGGTCTGTTGGGCGAGGGCTTCTTCCATGCGTTGTTGCGCGGTCATCATGGCGGCGTGAATCGAACAGGTGCCTTCGACGGCCCACTCTGGCGCATTGCCTTCAAACAGGGCGCAACGCCCACGGATGTCGCGGCATTCGAAAATGTTCTTGCGGCCATCGATGAACAATCGGTCGATGGCAACGGCGTGACCTTGTCCGACGGTCAGCACATCGAGGCGAAAACCGTGGTCTGGACCACCGGCGTGCGTGCCAGCTCACTGACCGAGCAAATCCCCGCCGAGCGCGACAAACAGGGGCGCCTGCACGTCGACGCACACCTGAAAGTTGTCGGTCAGGACGACATCTTCGCCACCGGTGATGTGGCCCACGCGGCGACTGACGACATCGGCAACTATGCGCTGATGACCTGCCAGCATGCGATTTCGCTGGGCCGGCATGCCGGCAACAATGTTGCCGCACAGATTCTCGGTGTCGAGCCGACGCCGTACAGCCAGCCGAAGTACGTGACCTGCCTGGACCTCGGCGCCTGGGGCGCGGTGTACACCGAAGGCTTGGATCGTCAGGTGAAACTGGTCAAGCAGGAAGGCAAAACCCTCAAGACCCAGATCAACACCCAGTGGATCTACCCGCCGGCGGCTGATCGCGTGAGCGCATTGGCGGCGGCTGATCCGCGGATTCCTGTGGTCGCGTGACCCACTCCACATCAATCCAATCCCGGTCCTTGAGCGGGATTTTTTTTGCCCACGCCAAAGGGCTATGACTAAAACTCATTGCCCCATGATTTTTAATGGTTACGGCCGGCTCCAGCCCCGGTGTTAAAAAATCGCAAACACAGCTCATCAATAACAAGCAGAGAGCGTTTGCAGCCATGTCCCATTTCTCCCGCCGTCTCTCCCCACGCCTGTTATTGAGCGCGCTCGTCATCCGGCCTGCGTGAGCTATCGAACATCCCTCGTATCGCACAAGAGTAATGACTGATGAAAGAACTCGACCTGTACATCGGTGAAGGTTTCGAAGGCCCGGGCGTGAACGCTGCGCACATCAATATTCTGATCGGCCCGCGTAACGGCCCGGCCGGGCAGGCGTTCGCCAACAGCCTTGCATCGCCGAGCCAGGGCCACTGCCCGTTCATGGTGATTGCGCAACCGAACATTCCGGTCAAACCGATGACCCTGTACGTCAACAAAGCGGCGATCAGCAGTGACCTGCACGGCAACGCCACGTGGGGCGCCTCGCAAGCCGGGATCGCCAAAGCCGTGCTCGAAGCGCTGCTCGACGGCACCCTGCCGCCGGAAGCCGAAGACGAGTGGGCGATTGTCACCGCCAACTGGGTCAACCCGGCGTGCGACGACCTCGATGCGGTGTACCTGAACAACTACAACGCCTGCCGCACCGCGATTCGCGCGGCCCTGACCGGCAAGCCGGAAACTGCGCAATTGAAAGATGTCGTTGCGCACATCAGCAACCCTTTCTACACGCCAAAAGCCTGAGGTCGCCGCCATGCAATACATCCGTTTGGGCAACTCCGGCCTGCAAGTTTCGCGTCTGTGCCTGGGCACCATGAACATGGGCACGCCGGACTGGAAACCGTGGATCTTCAATGAAAAACAGAGCGAGCCGATCGTCGCGCATGCGCTGGATAACGGCGTGAATTTCATCGACCTCGCCGACTTCTATTCCGCCGGTGTCGGTGAAGAAGTGGTCGGGCGCATCGTCAAGCGTCTGGCCCGTCGCGAAGACCTGGTGATCACCACCAAGGTCGGCTACGGCACTCGCAGCGGGATCAACGCCAGCGGTCATTCGCGCAAGCACATCATGGACAGCATCGACGCCTCGCTGAAGCGTCTGGACATGGATTACGTCGACGTATTCATGCTGCATTACTTCGACGTGAACACCCCGGTCGAAGAAACCATGGGCGCGCTGAACGACATCGTACGCTCGGGCAAGGCACGTTACATCGGCGTCTCGACCATGCTCACCGGGCAGTTGGCGAAAATCCTCATGGCCTGCGAACGCAATGGCTGGGTCAAGCCGATCAACATGCAGCTGCAACTGAACTGCGCCTACCGCGAAGAAGAGCGCGAGATGATTCCGTTCTGCCGCGATCAGGGGATTGGCGTTTCGGTGTTCAGTCCCTTGGCGCGCGGTCTGTTGACTGGCGACGTGCAGTCTACCCGTAACCAGACCGACTTCTTTACCCAGCAGATGTACAGCGACGAAGCCTCGTTCGAAATCGCCCATTCGGTGCAGCGCGTGGCCCGTGCGCGCGGCGTGTCGAATGCACAAATCGCCCAGGCGTGGGTGGCCAATCACCCGGGCGTCGATTGCATGCTGGTTGGCGCCGACACCACCGCGCAATTCGACAGCGCGTTGGCCGCACTGGAAACCAGACTTGATGCGGATGAATTGCATGAGCTGGAACGCAATTACACCCCGTGCGACGTGATCAACGATTACACCGCCGGTAAACGCATCCTGCGTTCGGCGCGTCCGGGCCTGGAGCGGTTTACTTTGCAGGGAGCGGTGGCATGAGCGACTTGATCCGACACGGCAACTTCATTGATGGTCAGTGGGGGCAGGGCGGTGCGACCTATCCGGTGCGCAACCCGGCCAACGGCGAGCTGATTACTGAGGTGCAGAAGGCTGGCGCGGAAGAAACCAGCCTGGCCATTGACGCCGCCCACCGCGCACTGCCGGCGTGGCGTAAATTGACCGCGAAGGAACGCAGTCAACGCCTCAAGCGCTGGAGCGAATTGATGCTCGCCAATCAACAGGATCTGGCCACGCTGCTCAGCCGCGAACAAGGCAAGCCGCTGGCCGAGGCCATGGGCGAAGTGGTTTACGCAGCGAGTTTTCTCGAATGGTTCGGCGAGGAAGCCAAGCGTGCCTACGGTGATGTGATCCCGAGCCACAAGGCCGATGCGCGGATCATCGTGGTCAAGGAAGCCATCGGCGTGGTCGCGGCGATCACCCCGTGGAATTTCCCGCTGGCGATGGTCACCCGCAAGGTCGGCCCGGCGCTGGCGGCGGGCTGCACGATGATTCTCAAACCGTCGGAAGAGACGCCGATATCCGCCTTTGCCTTGGCCGTGTTGGCCGAGCAAGCGGGCATTCCCGCCGGCGTTTTTAACATCGTGTCCGGCGATGCCGTCGCCATCGGTGGCGCGCTGCAAGCATCGAGCATCGTGCGCAAACTGTCGTTCACCGGCTCAACCCGCACCGGCAAACTGCTCATGCGCCAAGCTGCCGATACCTTGAAAAAGGTCTCGCTGGAACTGGGTGGCAACGCGCCGTTTATTGTCTTCGACGATGCCGATCTGGATGCCGCCGTCAAAGGCGCAATGGCCTCGAAGTTCCGCAACACCGGGCAGACCTGCGTCTGTGTGAATCGCTTCTTTATTCAGGACGGCGTCTACGAAGCCTTCACCGGCAAGCTGGCTGAAGCGGTTGCAGCGATGCGCATCGGCAGTGCGCTGGATGGCGCGACCGAGCAGGGTCCGCTGATCAATGTCGCCGCATTGGCCAAGGTCGAAAGCCATGTCAGCGATGCCCTGGAGAAGGGCGCAACGCTGTTGTGTGGCGGTCGTCGTCACGCCTTGGGCGGCACGTTCTACGAACCGACCATCCTCACTGAGGTCAACGGCGACATGCTGATTGCCCAGGATGAAACCTTCGGTCCGGTGGCGGCGTGCTTCCGCTTCAAGGACGAGGCCGAAGTGCTGGAACGCGCCAACGACACGCCGTTCGGGTTGTCGGCGTATTTCTACAGCCGTGACATCGGCCGGGTCTGGCGCATGGCCGAAGGGCTGGAAGCGGGCATGGTCGGGATCAACGAAGGGATCATTTCCACCGAGGTCGCACCGTTCGGCGGGATCAAGGAATCGGGCCTCGGGCGCGAAGGTTCGAAGTACGGGCTGGATGACTATCTGGAGATCAAATACCTGTTGATGGGGGGGCTGTAACCCTCAGCGAAATCCCCTTGTGGGAGCAGACTTGCTCCCACATACAACCAAGCAAGAGCAATCGGTTTCTCCGTCAATAACAACAATTGGAGACGAACATGTCCGCTCAACCCATAAAAATCGACGACCTGCCCATTGGCCGGTTTCACATCAAGATCGCCGGCCTGACTTTCGGCGCGCACTTCACCGACGGCTACATCCTTGGCCTGATCGGCATCGCGTTCACCTTGCTCAGCCCGCAGATGCAGCTGGATGCATTCTGGCAAGGGTTGATCGGCGCATCGGCATTGATCGGACTGTTTCTCGGCAGTCTGTTTTTCGGCTGGATTTCGGACAAGGTCGGCCGGCAGAAAATTTTCCTGGTCAGTTTTGTGCTGATCACCCTCGCTTCGGTGATGCAGTTCTACGCCGAAACAGCCATGAGTCTGTTTCTCTGCCGGGTGTTGATCGGCATCGGCCTGGGCGGTGATTTCAGCGTCGGTCACGCGATGCTGGCCGAGTTCTCGCCGAAGAAACATCGCGGCGTTTTGCTCGGTTCGTTCAGCGTGATCTGGACCTTCGGTTACGTTGCCGCGACCTTCGTCGGCACGGCGATGCTCAGCCTTGGCGATGATGCCTGGCGCTGGATGCTGGCCTCGTCGGCCATCCCGGCAGCGTTGATTCTGATCGCGCGCATCGGCACGCCGGAATCGCCACGCTGGCTGGTCAATCAGGGGCGCATCGCCGAGGCGCGGGCGATCGTCAAAAAGCATCTGGGCGATAACGTCGAGCTCGACGAAACCCGCTCCACGGAAACCCGTTCGGGTTATGCGGTGCTGTTCAGCCGTGAGTACCGCAAGCGCACGGCGTTCAACTGCCTGTTCTTCGTGTGCATCGTGATGCCGTACTTTGCGATCTACACATTCCTGCCGTCGATTTTGCAGAAGATGGGCCTGGCCGAAGGGTTTGGCACTGAGTTGATGTTGAACATGCTGCTGATCCTCGGCGCGCTGATCGGCATCTGGTGCACGATCAAATTCACCCGGCGCGGATTTCTCATCAACTCGTTCATCATTCTCGCAGTGGCGCTGTTTCTGCTGGCGGTGCTGCCGGGCAGCGCGGCGTGGCTGATGGTACTGGTGTTTGGTCTGTTCACCTTGGTGTTGTCGGCGGTGAGCAACCTCGTTGGCGTGTTTCCGGCGGAGAGCTTTCCGACCGAGGTGCGCGCCAGTGGTATCGGGCTGGCAACGGCGGTGAGTCGTTTGGGTTCGGCCGTCAGTACGTTTCTGTTGCCGGTGAGTGTGGCCGGGATCGGCTTGAGTCCGACCATGGGCATTCTCGCGGCGATTCTGGCGATTGGCGCATGGCTGTCGTGGGCGTGGGCGCCGGAGACCAAGTCGCTGACGTTGAGTCAGGCGTGCAAGGCGCAGAGTCCGGTGGAGGGGAGTGCGATTGTGGTGAGCAAAGTCGCCACGCCGATTTGATGTGCAGGGCTCAAAGGCCTACCCCCCTCACCCCAGCCCTCTCCCCCAGGGGGGCGAGGGGGAAGGGAGCCGATCTTCGCGGGTTCAAAATTTGAGTTCCGCTCGAAATTTCAGATCGGTGTCCCCCATACATTCACCCCGGCCAGTTCCCTCTTCCTTTGTGGGGCGAGGGGGAAAGGGGGGCGATCTATGTAGTATTCAGAATCTACGTTCGACTCGGTATCTCAGGTCGGCGTAGTTCGAATAATCACCTCGGTCAGTTCCCTCTCCCTCCGGGAGAGGGCTAGGGTGAGGGGCTCTTTCAGGGATTACTCACCAGACTCAGCCATTCAGTAAACAGCTTCACCTTCGACAATCCCTGCTTGTCATTCGCCACATCCAGCCAATAGCCATAAGGCCCGATCACTTCAATCGGAGTGATCGGCACCAGGCTGCCATTGGCCAGTTCCTTCTCGATCATCTGCCGGTCAATCACCGCCAGTCCGCCACCCGCCAGCGCGGTGTGAATCACCTGATCGAGCGTGCTGAATTCCAGCCCCTGTCCCGCATCGATATCTTCACGACCCATCGCCGTCAGCCAGTTTTCCCAGACCTTCAGACGCTTGCCGTCATGCAGGATGTGCAGCAATGGAAACTCGCGCAGATCCGGCGCTTGATCGCCATTGAACAGTTCTGGACTGGCCACGGCGATGTGCCGCTCCATCACCAGCAATTGACTGGCGCACTGGGTGGACGCCGCGAGACCGAAACGGATGTGACAGTCGATTTCCGCGAGGCTGTCGTGGCTGGCCTGATTGGTTACGCTGAGGCTGATGTCCGGGTAGCGCTGGCAGAACGCGCGCAGGTGTGGCGATAGCCAGCGCGTGGCCCAGGTCGGTGGGGCGAGTACGCGCAGACGTTGGCGCAGATTGGGCACGCGCACCGCTTGCAGGGCGCGCTCCATGTGGTCGAAGGCTTCGGCCAGATGCGGCTTGAGGTTGCTGCCGGCTTCGGTCAGCGACAGGCCTTGCGGGGTACGCACGAACAGCGCGACGCCGAGGTAGTCTTCAAGCTGCTTGATCTGGCGACTGACCGCGCCCTGGGTGACGTTCAAGCCGAGTGCGGCCTGGCTGAAGCTGCGATGACGCGCGACTTCTTCGAACACGCGCAGGGTGTTGAGGGAGGGCAGTTGACGCATGGAGGCAGAACCCCGGATCGAGCGTTTGGCTCGGTTTGTTTTTGTAGGTTTTGTGTGTAGGGGGTATCTGACTATTGCGCAGGGTTTGATGCAAGGATTGTTTGTGCGGGCGCCTTCGCGAGCAGGCTCGCTCCCACCCTGGAATGCATTCCACTGTGGGAGCGAGCTTGCTCGCGAAAGCTATCTCGTCGGCGCAATCATGTCGGGATCAGAAGTAGTAACCAACGTTCACATACACCTGGTTCTCCCACTGATCCAGCCCGCCCGCAGCCAGACTCTGGGTGTAACTGCTGCCACCAATATAGGGATCATTGCGGCCAAACAACCACTCGGCCGCAACCCACAATTTGCTCACCGAAAACGAGCTGCCGAGGATCATCCGCTCTGATGTCTTGTAGCCGCTGGCGGATTTGTCGAAGGCGCTGTAGTTGGCGTAAAGCTTGACCCCGCTGACCTGATCGAAGAGGTATTTGCCACCCACGTCATAGCTCAGGTCGGCCACGTACAGATTGCCGCGACTGGCGACGTTGTAAGTGCCGTCGTAGCCGCCGAGGGTGACCACTTCATCGCTGCCGGGATTGCGCGGCGACATCTGTTGCCGCGCCGCTTGCAGTTGTACGCCCCACGGGCCGTTCTTGCCCAGATAGTGGATGGCCACGGCGTTGCGCCGGCCATCGTTGTGGGTGTCGCGATTTTGCAGGCTTGAGGTCAGGCCGGAGATGCCGACTTCGGACTTCCACGGGCCCAGATCGAATGCCTTGGCGACGCGCAGCACCACGGTGTTGCGTTCCTGGTTGTCGCTGCCGTCGGCCACGTAACTGTCGGCCTCGGAGACAATGCTGGAGTAGCTCACGCCGTTGCTGGTGCCTTTGCCTTGCCAGGCAGGGCGCAGGTAGTAACCGGCCTGGATGTTCCAGGCGCCGCTTTGCTGGATGTACTTGGCGCCGACCTGCTGCACGTCTTCAAGGCCGATGACGTTGCCGAGGGTTTCGTAGAAGGTGCTGCCGAAGTATGGCTGCAAGCCGAACGGCACGGTGTTCAGGCCGACCTGCACTTGTTGATCGGGATTGAATTTGTAGCCGACCCAGGCGAACTTGGCGAACTGGATATCGCCGTAGTTTTTCGTGTACTGGTAGGGATACGAGCGACCGTAAAAGCGGTACTGCGCTTCACCGATCCAACTATCGGAATTGTACTTGGCGCTGAGGAATACCGTGTCGAGGCCGAACTTCTGAATGTCACGATCCGGGTCCAGGTCCCAGCGCGCGCGGATGGCGCCACCCAGATCAAGATTGTCGGTGACCTGCACAGCCATTGCCGGGGCGGCAATGCTGCAGAACAGAGCGATGGAAGTGCTGCGCAAGCGCAAGGAAGCAGAGAAGGGCATGGAGCGGCTCTCGATTGTTTTTATTAGAGATGCCGCGCAGTTTTGCCATCCGCCGTTTGTTGAACAAACGATAAAAACGGTGAGCAAACCTGCATCGAATGCATGTTACTCGCAAAATCCTGTAGGACAGTCCGGCACACTCGTGGGATGCTTGGCGCCTTGTCAGTGGTTTTCGAGTGCCTTGATATGAAACGCAAAATGCCCGGCCTGAACGCGCTCAAAGCGTTCGAAGTGGCCGGCAGCACCGGCAGTTTTACCCGCGCCGCCGAGTTGCTCAATGTCACCCAGAGTGCGGTCAGTCGTCAGGTCCGGCAGTTGGAAGAACAGCTCGGCGAGAGTCTGCTGGAGCGTCGTCACCATCATCTGGAGCTGACCGGTGCCGGCAAAGTCCTGCTGCGGGCGTTGCACCAGTCATTCGACAAGATCGAGCTGACAGTGCGCAGCATTCAACAGAGAACCCACTCCAATCGCTTGCATATCAACGCGCCGCCAACCTTTACCAGCCGCTGGTTGATGCCGCGTCTGGGCCGTTTGCGCGAGCAACACCCGGAGCTGGAATTGAGCATCACCACACGCTTGCAGGACAGCCTCGCGGAAACCAGCACGCTCGATTGTGCGATCCGTTTTGGCGACGGCGAGTGGGACGGACTCGACAGTTCATTGCTGATTCAGGAACGGCATATCGCCGTGTGCGCGCCATCACTGTACGCCCGTGAGGGCGGTGAATCAGGCATCGATCTCAATCGCCTGACGTTGTTGCATGTGCTGGCCAAGGAGGATCAGCGTTATCTGACCTGGAAACATTGGCTCGATGCGGCGCGGATCATCGGCGTGGATACCCAGGGCGGCTATGAATTCGATCTGCTCGATCTGGCGATTCAGGCGGCGACCGATGGTCTGGGCATCACCATTGCCGACTGGCACATGGTCGCGGCCGAGTTGGCCAGCGGGCAACTGACGCAAGTGCTGAATGTGCATGTAGAGGGGCATCAGTCGTATTGGCTGGTGACCCGGCCGGAGCAGACCGAGATGCCGCAGTTGCAGGTTTTTTCGCAATGGCTGCAAGAGGAAATCTGGCTGGCGCAGCGCCAGTTGGAGCCCTCGACCGCTGCTATTTGAGTCAGCCCGGATGCCCTGTGGGAGGTCATTGGGGGTAACCTGCATTTTTCGAATGTTTAACCGCCCGATAAATCGTTTGTTCAACCCGCCATCGATGACAAGACTGGCGGCATTGATAAAAACAAACGATGGGCGATGCACATGCGAACCGAGCGAAATTTTGTTAACGGCCAATTCATCGAGCCTGCCAGCGCGGCGCTGATCGCGGTCTACAACCCGGCCACCGAAGCGTTGCTCGGCCATGTGTCGGGTGCCACCGCCGAGGAGGCCATCGCGGCGGTCGATGCGGCGGCAGCGGCACAAAAGGTCTGGGGCAAACTCACCAGCATCGAGCGCGCCGAACACCTGCGGGCCTTTGCCGCCGCCCTTGAAGATCGCGCCGAAGCCATCGGTGCCGCACTGGCCGCCGAGTCCGGCAAAAGCGTCAGCGATGCCAGCAACGAAGCCCGTTACGCCGCGCAGATCACTCGCTACCACGCCGAGTGGGCGCGGCGCATCGAAGGCGAAATCATCCCCAGCGACAGCCCTGACGAAAACCTGTTTCTGCACCGCGAACCTATTGGCGTCGTTGCCTGCCTGATCCCGTTCAACTACCCGGTCTACACCTTGCTGCGCAAAATCGCCCCGGCGCTGATTGCCGGCAACACCGTGGTGGTGCGTCCCAGCAACAACACACCGACCTCAGCATTCGAAATTGCCCAAGCGGTGCAGCAATCGGGCATGCCGGCCGGTGTGATCAACATCCTGACCATGGATCACGCCACGGCGGCGGCCGTCTGCACCCATAAAGCCGTGGGCCTGATTACCTTGACCGGCAGCGTCAACGCCGGGCGCATCGTCCTCGACTATTGCAAGGCGAACATCGCCAAGCCGTCGCTGGAACTGGGCGGCAAGACTCCGGCGATCATCGAAGCAGACGCCGACCTGGAAGCGGCCGCGAGCGCGATCATCGCTTCGAAAACCACTCATTGCGGGCAGTTGTGCACGGCGGTCGAGCGCGTCTACGTGCAGGAAAGCGTCTACGAGCGATTCCTCGCGTTGCTCAAGGCGAAAATCGCTGAAGTGAAATTCGGCGATCGCGCCACCGATGCCAGCCTGATGGGCCCACTGGTCAACGCCAGTTCGCAGCAGAACATTCACGCCATGGTCGAGCGCGCCATCGCTGCCGGCGCGACGCTCGAAAGCGGTGGTGTGTTGCCGCAAGGGCCGGGGCATTTCTATCCGCCGACGCTGCTCAGCGGTTGCCGTCAGGACATGGAAATCGTCCAGGAAGAAGTTTTCGGTCCGGTGCTGCCAGTGCTCAAGTACCGCGACATTGATGAAGCGCTGGCGATGGCCAACGACCATCAGTTCGGTCTGTCATCGGTGCTCTACACCGAGAACTACCGCACCGCACAGAAAGTCGCCAACGCCATCGAAGCCGGCGAACTGTACGTCAACCGCACCCCGGCGGATCCGTATCAGGGCTACCACGCCGGCTGGAAACGCTCGGGCCTGGGAGGCGATGACGGCAAGCACGGCATGCTCGAATTCACCCAGACCCGACTCGTGGTCATGAAGTACTGATCCACCGCAATACGCCTCACGCTGCACCTATAAAAACAATTATCAGGGGCGCCCGGAGCACGGGCTGCCCGAGGTCACTTCAATGTCCAAGCATGCATCCTCTGCTGCCGCTGTTCAGGGTTCCACGTCGGCTGTAAACAGCCAGAGCGACAAGGGAAGTCGCTATTTCCAATTGATGTTGCTGGTGCTCGCCGCCGGCGCGATCTATCCGATTCTCTATCTTCGTCAGGTCTATCAAACGACCATGCTCGAGGTGTTCCAGATCAACCACAGCGAGCTGGGTTATCTGTACTCGATGCTTGGCACGATCTTCCTGCTCAGCTACTTGCCGAGCGGCTGGCTTGCCGACCGCATCGCACCGCGCTTTCTGATTTTCTTCTCGCTGGTGGCCACCGGTGCCTTGGGCCTTTGGTACTCGACTGCGCCGTCGATGAGCGGGCTGATGATCATTTTCGGCTGCTGGGGGCTGACCACCGGTTTGACCTTCTGGGCCTCGGTGCTCAAGCGCGTGAAGATGATTGCGCATCACACCGAGCAGGGCCGGTTCTTCGGCATTCTCGACGGTGGTCGCGGCTTGGTCGAAGCGTTGCTGGCGACGGTTGCACTGGGCTTGTTTGCCTTCGCCACTGAGACCCGTGGCGAGTCGACCGCCGAAGGCTTCAGACATGTGGTTTACCTGTACGCCTTCACCTGTATCGCCATCGGTTGTCTGCTGGTGCTGATCAAGGACCCGAAGTCGATGGAAGACACGCCAGCGGTGGAGAAGGGCAAGTTCAACCTGCTCGCCGACCTGACCACGCTGATGAAAATCCCTGAGCTGTGGCTGGTCACTGCCATTGTGTTCTGCGGTTATCACATCTTCTGGGCCACCTACAGTTTCTCCGACTACCTGCAAGGCAGCGGCATGACCGCCGTCATGGCTGGCACGATTACCACGATCAAACTGTGGATGCGTCCGATCGGTGGCATTGGCGGCGGCTGGCTGGGCGACAAGTTCTCGAATATTTCGGTGCTGATCGTCGCGCTGTTGCTGGCGAGTCTGGCGATCGTCGGGCTGATCGTGTTTCCCGCGCTCAACAGCATCGGTCTGTTGATTGCCACGGTGATTTTCATCGGCCTGATGACTTACGCGATTCGCGGTCTGTACTGGGCGATCCTCGACAGTTGCAACATTCCGCTGCGCATCACCGGTCTGGCCATCGGCATCGTCTCGGTGGTCGGCTATATGCCGGATGCCTTTATCCCGCTGATCAACGGCTACCTCACCGAGCACTTTCCCGGCGCCCTTGGCTACAAGCTCTACTTCGGCTACATCGCCACTATCGGTCTGGTCGGCACGCTCGCTGCCGTGACCTTGCGTGCCCGAATCAATCGTCAATCTTCGAAAAAAGCAGGTGCCTGAGATGAAAATCATCGCCCTTGAAACCCATATCGTTGCCGTACCGCCGCCGCACATCGGCGGCATGTACTGGCTGTTCGTCAAACTCAAGACCGATTGCGGGATCGAAGGCGTCGGCGAGATCTACGCCGCGACCTTCGGCCCGAAAGCCATGCTGCCGATCATCGAAGACGTGTTCGAACGCTACCTGCTCAATCAGGATCCGCACCACATCGAACGCTTCTTCCGCCAGGCCTATTCCAGCGGGTTCACCCAGCGTCCCGACCTGACCATGATGGGCGTGGTCAGCGGCCTCGAGATGGCCTGCTGGGACATCATCGGCAAAGCCGCGAACAAACCGGTGTACGAACTGCTCGGCGGCAAGGTCAACGAACGCCTGCGTTCCTACACCTATCTGTACCCGGTCAACAGCCGTGGCGAGTACGACTACGACGACCCGGATCTGGCCGCCGAATGCGCGATAGAGAACATGAACAAAGGCTTCACCGCCGTGAAGTTCGATCCTGCCGGGCCTTACACCGCGTACTCCGGGCACCAGATTTCGCTGGAAGTGCTGGAACGCTGCGAAACCTTCTGCCGCAAGATCCGTGAAGCGGTCGGCGACAAGTGCGACCTGTTGTTCGGCACGCATGGGCAGATGGTGCCGTCGTCGGCGATTCGTCTGGCCAAGCGTCTGGAGAAATACGACCCGCTGTGGTTCGAAGAGCCGGTGCCGCCTGGCCAGGAAGAGGCCATGGCGCAAGTCGCGGCGAAGACCAGCATCCCGATTGCCACTGGTGAGCGCCTGACCACCAAGTACGAATTCTTCAAGCTGTTGCAGGCCGGCGGTGCGTCGATTCTGCAGATGAACGTGGCGCGCTGCGGCGGCCTGCTCGAAGCCAAAAAGATCGCCAGCATGGCCGAGGCCTACTACGCGCAAATCGCCCCGCATCTGTACAACGGGCCGATTGGCGCAGCGGCGAGTTTTCAGTTGGCGACGTGCACGCCGAATTTCCTGATTCAGGAAAGCATCGAGACCTGGGGCGGCTTCCATGCCGAGGTGTTGACCAAACCGTTGCAGTGGGAAGACGGCTACATCATCCCGTCGACCGAGCCGGGGCTTGGGGTCGAGCTGAACATGGACGTGGTGCGCCGACATTCGCCGTACACCGGCGAGCGTCTGCACTTGCAGATGTCGCCGACTCCGGCGGATGTCAAAGACACCTCGCCAGCCAGAGGCTGACACAGGCTTTGATTGCTAAGCCAATCCCCTGTGGGAGTGAGCTTGCTCGCGAAAGCGGAGTGTCAGGCAATAAAAATGCAAGCTGATAGGCCGCCTTCGCGAGCAAGCTCGCTCCCACAAGGGCGGCGAATTTTGTATAACGACTTACGCGGTAACCGTGCATGACATACGACTACATCATCGCTGGCGCTGGCGCCGCTGGCTGCGTGCTGGCCAACCGGCTCTCGGCCTCGGGCAAACACACCGTGCTGTTGCTGGAAGCGGGCGGCAAAGACAGCTCGCTGTGGTTCAAGATCCCGGTCGGCTTCGCCAAAATGTATTACAACCCGACCTTCAACTGGATGTATTACAGCCAGCCACAAAAGCAATTGGGCAACCGTGAAATCTATGCACCGCGCGGCAAAGTGCAGGGCGGTTCCGGGTCGATCAACGCGATGATCTACGTGCGCGGCCAGGCTCACGATTTTGATGATTGGGCCGCCAACGGCAACGACGGCTGGGGCTTCAAGGACGTGTTGCCGTACTTCCGCAAACTGGAAAACCACCCGCTGGGCGACAGCGAATATCACGGTGGCAGCGGCCCGATCAGTATTACGCCGATGAAGGGCCAGACTCACCCGATCTGCGATGTGTTTCTTGCGGGCTGCGCTGAACTCGGCTATCCGCGCAGTGAAGATTTCAACGGTGCGAAGTTCGAAGGCGCAGGCCTCTATGACGTCAACACGAAGAACGGTCAACGTTGCTCCAGCAGCTTCGCCCATCTGCATCCGGCACTGAAACGGCCAAACCTGACGGTCGAGCATTACGCGCTGGTCGATCGGGTGTTGTTTGACGATGCGCAGAAACGTGCGACGGGCATCTCGATTACTCAGCATGGCGTGGTACGAACCTTCACCGCACGCAAGGAAGTGATCCTGTGCGCCGGCGCGGTCGACACGCCGAAGATCCTGCAACTGTCCGGCGTCGCGGACAGCGCGTTGCTGGTCAGGCACGGCATTCCTCTGGTCAGACACCTGCCGGCCGTGGGGCAGAACCTGCAGGATCACCTGTGCGCCAGCTATTACTACAAGGCCAATATCCCGACGCTCAATGATGAGCTGAGTTCGCTGTTCGGTCAGTTCAAACTCGGCGTGAAATACCTGCTGACCCGCAAGGGCGCCCTGGCCATGAGCGTCAATCAGGCCGGTGGTTTTTTCCGTGGCGACGCGCAGCAGGATCACCCGAATCTGCAGTTGTATTTCAATCCGCTGTCTTACCAGATCCCGAAAAACAACAAGGCCAGCCTCAAGCCCGAGCCGTATTCCGGCTTCCTGCTGTGCTTCAACCCGTGTCGGCCGACCAGCCGTGGGCATATCGAGATCGCCTCGAAGAATCCGCGCGATGCGACGCTGATCGATCCGAACTACCTGAGCACGCAAAAGGACATCGACGAGGTCATTCAGGGCAGTCGCCTGATGCGCAAGATCATGAACGCCCCGGCGCTCAAGAGCATCACGGTAGATGAGGTTTTACCGGGGCCAGCGGTGGAAACGGACGAGCAGATGTTGCAGTACTTCCGCGACAACTGCGGCTCGATCTATCACCTCTGTGGTTCGTGTGCGATGGGCGCAGACGAGCAAACGTCGGTGGTCGACAAGCGCCTGAAGGTGCATGGTCTTGACGGGTTGCGGATTGTTGATGCGTCGATCTTTCCGAACGTGACGTCGGGCAATACGCATGCGGCGGTGTTGATGGTGGCGGAGAAGGGCGCGGATCTGATTTTGCAGGATGCGTAATGAGTGGTGACAGTTGCGCGTGAGGGTTTTCAGCCGTGTGCACTAGGCTTTTGAGGGGCGGTCGATAGTCAGGTCGGCCGGTCTTTCAAGGAGCCACGGATCATGGATGATCTGGTCAAAGAAGTTATTCCGCTGTTGCAATACCTGATTCCCGGTTTTTTGTCGGCGTGGATTTTTTATTCGCTGACGGCTTTCAAACGACCCGATACGTTTGGACAGATCGTGCAGGCGTTGATTTTTACGTTTGTAATTCAGGGCGCGGTTTTGGGGGTTGGGGCAATTTGTCTGTGGGTGGGCTCGAAAGGATTTTCTGTAGGGCAGTGGGACGCTCGGGCGGAAGCGTTGTGGGCATTTATTGTTTCAGTATGTCTCGCCGGGCTTTTCTGTTATTTGGCTTCAAACGGGAGGCTGTATGCGCTGCTACGCAAGCGAAATCTGACACGTAAAAACTCTCATCCCAACGAGTGGTACAGCGCTTTTGAGAGGCACGATCGCCTTGTCACTTTGCATCTGAGTGATGAGCGGCGATTGTTTGGCTGGCCTTTGGAGTGGCCCTCCGGCCCTACGGAAGGGCAGTTCATCGTATTGAATCCACGCTGGCTTGGCGATGATGGCCTGGCGCTCCCTTTTGGCGCTGAATTATTGGTGATAGATTCGTCGAAAGTTCAGTGGGTCGAATTCAGTTTCGTCGATGAGGTTTTATCATGAGTGCAAAAGAACCAAAACCTATTCCACCTCACATTGCGCGCCTCTTTGTCGGCCCGGACGGTAAGCAACTGGCAAAAACGTTGGTTAAAGGGCCCAGTGCGCCTCCACCGCCAAAGCGCTGATTAGCGCCGCCAGTCTCTTAACCCCAGCCCTCAGCCACCGCCCGGCGAATTGCTTCCAGCAACATCGCAAACGCCGGGTTGTCGTTGTTCTCCCGCCAGATCAGATGCAGTTCGCTCTGCACCCCTTCGCCCAGATCGATATCGCGAAACACTACATTTTTGAACACCACACTGGTGGCACAACGCGGCACCAGCGCCAGGCCCATCCCGGCATTCACCAGTGCCAGAATCGTCAGCGACGACCCCAACCACTGCACGTAATCCGGCGCGACCCGAGCCGAGCGCAGCATGCCGGTCAGCAGTTCGTTGAACGGCGGATAGGCAGCGTGGGAGTACATCAGGAACGGCTGTTTATCCAGATCACTGACCGTCACTTCCGCCGCCATCGCCAAGGGATGACCACTCGGCACCGCCAGTACAAACGGCTCACGCACCAGGCATTCAGTCGCATAGCCCGGCTCGAGTAATGGCGCACGGGCGATGCCCAGATCGATGCGGCGCGCGCGCAGGGCTTCGTGCTGCTGGTAAGTGTTCATCTCCGACAGATCGATTTTCACCTGCGGCTGTTTCAGTCGCGCCTCGGCGATGACCTTGGGCAAAAATTCATACACCGCGCTGCCGACAAAACTGATGTTCACCGTACCAATGTCGCCCTCGGCAAACCGCCGGGCGGTGACTGCCGCTTGTTGCGCGCGCTCCAGCAGGTTCTGTGCTTCGATGAAGAATGCGCGGCCCGCTGCGGTGAGAGCGACGCTGCGAGTGCTGCGGGTAAACAGCTCGACACCGAGGTGATGTTCCAGCAACTGGATCTGCCGGCTCAGCGGCGGCTGCGTCATGTTCAGCCGCTCGGCGGCACGGCGAAAGTTGAGTTCGGTGGCGACGGTGGTGAAGCAACGCAGTTGGGTCAGTTCGAACATTGATCTAATCCAGGTATCAATCGAATGCCAAGTTAGATTAGACGGGATCAATGATCGCCGTCCATGATCGACTCTATCGCTTCACGCCATCCCTAAAAAAACAAGATCGGGAGTCGCCCTTGAAAACCCTCCAGAGTCCGCTGGACGTCACGGTTCTCGCCCGTGCCGCCGCCAAGGTCAAGCGCCACGTGCTGCCGTTGTTCGTGGTGATGTTCATCGTCAACTACATCGATCGGGTCAACATCGGTTTCGTGCGCAGTCACATGGAAACCGATCTGGGTATTGGCGCGGCGGCTTACGGCCTCGGCGCCGGATTGTTCTTCGTTGGCTACGCGCTGTTCGAAGTGCCGTCCAACATGCTCCTGCAACGTTACGGCGCGCGGGTCTGGCTGACGCGGATCATGTTCACCTGGGGCGCCGCTGCCATGGCCATGGCCTTCGTCAAAGGTGAAACCAGTTTTTACGTGCTGCGCTTTATTCTCGGTGCGGCGGAGGCGGGGTTCTTCCCGGGGATCATTTACTACTTCACGCAGTGGCTGCCGGCCTCCGAGCGCGGCAAGACCATGGCGGTGTTTCTCAGCGGCTCGGCGATTGCTTCGGTGATCTCCGGCCCGGTCTCCGGTGCGTTGCTGCACGTCAGCGGGTTGGGCCTGCATGGCTGGCAGTGGATGTTCTTGATCGAGGGCGCGGCGTCGGTGGTGCTTTGCGCGTTTGTCTGGTTCTGGCTGCAATCGCATCCGCGTCAGGCCAAGTGGCTGAGTGAAGAGGAGCGCGAAGCCCTGGTCGCGGCAATTGCCGAAGAACAGCGGGCCCGTGAAGCGGTGCAGATCGCCAAACCGTCGATGTTCAAACTGTTGGCGGACCGGCAGATTGCGCTGTTCTGTTTCATCTATTTTTCCATTGCCCTGACCATTTATGGCGCGACGTTCTGGCTGCCGAGCATGATCAAGAAGATGGGCAACCTCGGAGACTTCCAGGTCGGCCTGCTCAATTCGATTCCGTGGATCATTTCGATTGTCGCCATGTACGGCTTTGCGGCGATGGCCGGCAAGTGGAAGTTCCAACAGGCGTGGGTCGCGCTGACGCTGGTGATTGCGGCGATCGGCATGTTCATGTCGACCACTGGCGGCCCCATTTTTGCCTTCGTCGCCATCTGCTTCGCCGCCATCGGTTTCAAGGCAGCATCGGCATTGTTCTGGCCGATTCCACAAAGCTATCTGGATGCGCGCATCGCTGCGGCGGTGATCGCCCTGATCAACTCCATCGGCAACCTCGGCGGCTTCGTTGCGCCGACCGCATTCGGTTTTCTTGAGCAAACCACCGGTTCGATCGAAGGTGGTCTGTATGGTCTGGCCGGCACTTCGCTGGTCGCCGCTGTGGTGATTTTCTTCGCCCGCACGGCGCCGGGCGCCAAAGGTAAAACCCCGGCAAAGCCGCATGACGAGGCCGCCGTTGTCGCGACGGCCAGCCCGGCCGCGAGCCATTGAATTGATTGTTGATCTGTCAGGAGCGTTATCTTGAAAATCACCCGCGTTACCGTGACCCCGATTGCCTTTCGTGATCCGCCACTGCTTAACGCCAGCGGCATTCACGAACCCTTTGCCCTGCGTTCGATCATCGAGATCGAGAGCGACAACGGTTACATCGGCCTCGGCGAAAGCTATGGCGATGCCCCGGCGCTGGCAATCCAGCAGCAGTTGCAGGCGCAACTGATCGGCCTCGACCCGTTCAACCTCAACCAGTTGCGCGCCATCGTGCAGGCCACCGTTGCCGCGAACAAACCTGCCAGTGTTGCCGGCGCTGAACTGGCGCCCGGTTCCCACGCCAGCAAAGCGGTGAGCAATGCTTACTCGGCATTCGAAGTAGCGTTCCTCGATTTGCAGGCGCATTACCTGAACGTGCCGCTGGTGGATTTGCTCGGCGGTGCGATCCGTGAGGAGGTGCCGTTCAGCGCTTACCTGTTCTTCAAGTACGCGCAGCATGTCGATTCGCCGTACAAACCGGACAATTGGGGCGAGGCGCTCAGCGAGCAGCAAATCGTCGCGCAGGCCGCACGGATGATCGAGGCGTACGGTTTCAAAAGCATCAAACTCAAGGCCGGTACGTTGCCGCCGGAGCATGAAGTGGCGTGCATCAAGGCGCTGAAAAAAGCCTTTCCGGGTTATCCGCTGCGCATCGACCCCAACGGCAACTGGTCGCTGGAAACGTCAATTCGCATGGCCGAATTGCTCGGCGATGATCTGCAGTATTACGAGGATCCGACCCCGGGCCTCGACGGCATGGCCGAGTTGCACAAGCGCACCGGTCTGCCGCTGGCGACCAATATGGTGGTCACCGATTTCGACGAATTCCGTCGCAGCGTCGCGCAGAACAGTGTGCAGATCGTGCTTGCCGATCACCATTACTGGGGCGGTCTGCGCGACACGCAAACGCTGGCGAAGATGTGCGATGTGTTTGGCCTCGGTGTGTCGATGCATTCCAACTCACACTTGGGCATCAGCCTGATGGCAATGGCGCATGTGGCGGCGGCGGTGCCGAATCTGGATTACGCCTGCGACACGCATTACCCGTGGCAGGAACCGGATGAAGAGGTGATCAAGGGTGGCAAGCTGCCGATTGTCGATGGCTGCGTGAAGATCAGCCGGGCGCCGGGGCTTGGGCTGGAACTGGATCAGGAGCAGTTGGGCAAGCTGCATGATCAGTACCTGACGTGCGGGATTCGTCAGCGTGATGATGTGCGGCAGATGCAGCGCTATAAGCCGGACTGGAGGGCGGTCAAGCCACGGTTTTGAGGTTGCCCATGCTGGCCTCTTCGCGAGCAAGCTCGCTCCCACATTTGATCTGTGGCGTTCACAAATCCTTTGTGGGAGCGAGCTTGCTCGCGAAAAGGGGCGACTCATTCTTCAGAGTGTATGCACCAGCCAATCGCGAAACGCTTTCAGCGACGGCAAATTCTCATTGCGCGGCGGATACACCAGGTAATAGCTGCGCCGACTGGTAATCGGCGCGCCCAGTTGCAGCAACTCGCCGCTGAGCAATTCATCCTCGACCAGAATCCTTGGCACCAACCCCACGCCAATATTCGCCCGCACCGCCTGAATCAAGTGCGAGGTCATTTCAAAGCTCGGCCCGATGCGCATGCTGCGGTGCGGCAAACCGTGATGGCTGAACCATTCCGCCCACGCCTGCGCATTGCTGCTGACATTGAGCAGCAGTTGCCCGGCGATATGCTGTTGCGCGTCGGCGCGCTCGGCTTCGGACAATTGCGCACTGGCAATCACCACCAGTTCTTCCGTGTGCAAGGGCAGGGCCGTCAGCCCCGGCCACTCACCGCCACCGACACAGATGGCCGCATCGATTTCGCTGGTATCGAAGTCAATCGCTTCGATACGCGAATGCAGATGCACGGTCATGCCCGGGTGCGCGGTGTAGAAATCCTTCAGGCGCGGCAGCAACCATTTCGAACCAAAAGTCGGCAGCGTCGCCAGGCGCAAACTGTGAATGCCGGAACCAAACGCCATCGCCTGCAAGGTTGCACTGCGAATCTGCCCCAGCGCCTCGGACAGTTCGCGCTGATACATGCGTCCGACATCGGTCAGCACCACTTGCCGGCCTTCGCGGCTGAACAAACGCATGCCAAGCATCTTCTCGAGAATCTGCACCTGACGGCTGACCGCACTCTGCGTCAGCGACAGTTCATGGGCGGCGCGGGTGTAGCTTTCGTGGCGCGCGGCCGCCTCAAAGGCCAGCAATAACGACATGGAAGGGGTGAGCGTGCGCGGATTCATTCGTAAAAGTCATCAATAGCGGGTCGAATTTACGGTTGTCCCGGCGTTCGCCAGCAATGAACATGGGCACCATGAGATGGCGGAGCCTGACGCAATCATTCGTTGCGTACAACTGTTCACCGCCACGCGGCCCGATTTGACCGAGATAACCTGACCGATGATTGCCCAGCTGTTCCCCGCCAAAGCCCTGACCAGCGATTACCAGCAGTTCCTCAAAGCCCTGAAGGCCAGCGGCTTTCGCGGTGAAATCAGCGCCGATTACGCCAGCCGCGTGGTGCTCGCGACCGACAACTCGATCTATCAGCGTCTGCCGCAAGCAGCAGTATTTCCGCTGGATGCCGATGACGTGGCGCGGGTGGCGCGACTGATCGCCGAACCGGCGTACCAGCAAGTGGTGATTACTCCGCGCGGCGGTGGCACCGGCACCAACGGCCAGTCGCTGACTGACGGCATCGTCGTCGACCTGTCGCGGCACATGAACCGCATCCTCGAAATCAACGTTGAGGAGCGTTGGGTACGTGTCCAGGCCGGGGTGGTCAAGGACCAGCTCAATGCCGCGCTGAAATCCGCCGGGCTGTTTTTCGCCCCGGAACTGTCGACCTCCAACCGCGCCACCGTCGGCGGCATGATCAACACCGACGCCAGCGGCCAGGGCAGTTGCACCTACGGCAAGACCCGCGACCATGTGCTCGCGCTCGACATGATCCTGCGCGGCGGCGAACGTCTGCACGGTCAGCCGCTGGAAGAGCGCGAACTGCAAGCGCTGTGCGCCCGGGAAGATCGCGTCGGCGCGGTCTATCGCTGTGCGCGGCAGATCATTGATGAGCAGGGCGAACTGATCAAAGCGCGCTTTCCCGATCTCAATCGCTGCCTGACCGGTTATGACCTCGCGCACCTGCGTGAGGCGGACAACCGCTTCAACCTCAACAGCGTGCTCTGCGGTGCTGAAGGCTCGCTGGGTTTTGTGGTCGAGGCGCGATTGAACGTGCTGCCGATTCCCAAACACACGATGCTGGTGAACATCCGCTACGCCGGGTTCATGGACGCGTTGCGCGATGCGCGGGCGTTGATGGCGCTCAAGCCGTTGTCGATTGAAACCGTCGACTCGAAAGTCTTGTTGCTGGCGATGCAGGACATCGTCTGGCACGGCGTCGCCGAATATTTCCCGGAAAGCCCCGAGCGGCCGACGCTGGGTATCAACCTGGTGGAGTTCTGCGGCGACGATCCCCAAGAGCTGCAGCGCCGGGTCGAGGCGTTTGTCGAGCACCTGAGCAGCGACCGCACGGTCGAGCGTTTGGGCCACACCCTGGCGGTCGGACATGCGGCGGTGAACAAGGTCTACGGCATGCGCAAACGTGCGGTAGGCCTGCTCGGTAACGTCGCCGGAGAAGCGCGGCCGCAGCCGTTTGTCGAAGACACCGCCGTACCGCCGCAGCACCTGGCCGAATATATTGCCGAACTGCGCGACCTGCTCGACAGCCACGGTTTGCAGTACGGCATGTTCGGCCACGTCGATGCCGGTGTGTTGCACGTGCGGCCGATCCTCGACATGAAAGACCCGCAGGAAGCGGCATTGGTGCGTCCGGTGTCCGATGGCGTTGCGGCGCTGACTCAGCGTTATGGCGGGCTGTTGTGGGGCGAGCACGGTAAAGGTCTGCGCTCGGAATACTCACCGGCATTCTTCGGTGAGTTGTATCCGGCGCTGCAAGCGCTGAAGGCTGCATTCGACCCGTTCAACCAGTTCAATCCGGGCAAAATCGCCACGCCGGCCAACACTGACGCGGCGTTGCTGAAAATCGATGAAGTCACTTTGCGCGGTGAACTCGACCGGCAGATCGACGAGAAGGTCTGGCAGAGCTACGGCGCCGCCATGCACTGCAACGGCAATGGCGCCTGCTACAACTTCGATCCTGACGACGCGATGTGCCCGTCGTGGAAAGCCACCCGCGAACGTGCGCAATCGCCCAAGGGCCGCGCCTCGTTGATTCGCGAGTGGCTGCGTTTGCAGGGCGAGGCGGGCGTTGACGTGTTGTCCGAGGCGATTCGCCAACCGGCATTTTTCAGCTCGTTGTGGCAGCGCTGGCGTAACAGTCGTTCGGCTTCTGCGGACTTCTCCCATGAAGTCTACGACGCCATGGCCGGTTGCCTGGCCTGCAAATCCTGCGCGGGGCAGTGCCCGGTGAAGGTCAATGTGCCGGAGTTTCGCTCGCGCTTTCTGGAGTTGTATCACAGCCGTTATCTGCGCCCGGCGCGGGATTATCTGATTGCCTCGCTGGAGTACAGCATTCCGTACATGGCGCGGATTCCGGCGCTGTACAACGGCTTGATGGGCGCTGCATGGGTTCGCGGATTGCTGGAACGGGCCGGCGGCATGATCGACGTGCCGTTGCTCAGTCGTTTTGATTTCCATGCGGCGATGCGCCGTTGGCAGGTGCAACCGGCGACGGTTTCCACCTTGTCGGCGCTGACCCCGGCGCAACGTGAGCGCAGCGTGGTCATCGTGCAGGACGCCTTTACGCGTTACTTCGAAGCGCCGCTGTTGGCCGATCTGGTCGAGCTGATTTCGCGCCTTGGCTATCAGGTGTATCTGGCGCCATTCAGCGCCAATGGCAAGCCGTTGCACGTGCAGGGCTTCCTCTCGGCGTTCAACCGCGCGGCGTTGCGCAACGCCCGGCAGTTACGTGAATTGGCCGATGTGGGAGTGCCGTTGTTGGGCCTCGATCCGGCGATGACGTTGGTCTATCGCCAGGAATATCTGAAAGTGCCGGGAATGGAGCTGTGCCCGGAAGTGGCGCTGGTGCAGGAGTGGTTGCTCAAGGTGATGCCGACGCAGGCAGCGCAGGACAAAACCGCGTCGTTCCGCCTGCTCGCCCATTGCACCGAGAAAACCAACGCGCCGGCCGCGACCCGTCAGTGGGAGCAGGTCTTCGAACGCGCAGGTTTGCAGTTGGCGACGCAGGCCACCGGTTGCTGCGGCATGTCCGGCACTTACGGCCACGAGGCGCGCAATCGCCAAACCTCAGCGGTGATTTACGAGCAGTCGTGGGTACGTCAGGTCCAGGCGCCAGCCGAGCAGGGCGAAGCACTGGCGACCGGTTATTCCTGCCGCAGTCAGGTCAAGCGCCAGTCGGATCAGGCACTGCGTCATCCGTTGCAGGTGTTGCTTGAGGTTCTGCGTCGCTGAGGTCGCCGCCGCTGTCCTTGTCCCAGATCAGGCGCGGATCGAAACTCATCGCCGCGAGCATGGTGAACACCACGACCAGGCCGAAAAACAGAATGCCCGGTCGTGGCTCGATATCGCCCAGCGCCTGAAACTTCACCAGCGCCGCGACCAGCGCCACCACCAACACGTCGAGCATCGACCAATAGCCGATCAGCTCGACGAAGCGGTACAGCTTCGAGCGTTCCTTGCGCGCCCAGGCGCTGTCGCGTTGCACGGTCGTCAGCAGTAACGTCAGGGCGACGAACTTGATTCCCGGCACCGCGATACTGGCGATGAAAATGATCAGGGCGATGTCCCACGCGCCAGCCTCCCAGAACTCCAGCACGCCGCTCATGATTGTGCTGTCGGCGCCATTGCCGAGCATCACCGTATTCATCACCGGCAGCAGATTGGCCGGCACGTAAAACGCCAGGGCGGCGAACATGTAGGCCCAGGTGCGCGTCAGCGAATTGGTCTTGCGTCGATGCAACGGGGCGTCGCAACGCGGGCACTCATGCGGCTCGTCGCTCATGTCGCAGGCCAGCCCGCAGCTGTGGCACAGGCACAGGTTGAGTTCGCTGGCGGTCGGTGGGCGTTTCATAGAATGTCCCAGAGGTCGCGGATGTCGCGGCCGGCAATCCTGATCATCATCAAACTCAGTGCCGCCAGCGCAAACAGGCCGATGCCGGGCAACACATCGAGCAGTCCGGCGAGTTTGAACACCGCCACCATAGCGCCAAGCAAACATACTTCGAGCATGCTCCACGGGCGCAGGGTTTCCAGCCAGCGCATGCACACCTTAAAGCCCGGCGCGCGTTGCGATGACAGGGCGAAACTCAGTACCCAGACCAGCAGCACCAGTTGAAATGCCGGGGCAATGATGATTGCAATGGCTGCAACCATGGCGATAAAGGTAATCGGCCCCTGACTCAGCGCCAGCACCGAATCCCACAGCGTCGCGCTGTTTTTCAGGCCCTTCATGCTGATGCTCATCACCGGATAGAAATTGGCGAACAGCCACAGCATCGCCGCGGTGAACGTCAGCGCCAGGCGCTGTTCGACGGTCAAACCGTTGAAGCGCTGCAGCACGCCGCCGCAACGCACGCAGAGCGACTTTTGATGTTTGGCGAGCACGGTTTTTTCGTACACGCAATCGCAGTGCTCGCAGATGATCAGGTGTTCGGTGTTGACCATGGACAACGCTCGACAGCAGGACCTGATCACTATAGACGCTCCCACCGGGGGCGATGAGTTATTGGCTGCGAGCGAAGTCGATGAACGCCTTCAGCGCTGCCGGCACAGGTGTTCGCTGACCATGTCCCACAATGACTGTAAACACGAATGCCGCACACCCTGGAACCCTGTGGGAGCTGGCTTGCCAGCGATGGGGCCAGTGCATCAACCTCTACATCGCTTGACACACCGCTATCGCGAGCAGGCTCGCTCCCACCGGTTTTTCCGGTGTCTGGATTATTTGCGATCGAGCCACACGGTTTGTGCGTTGCAGAACTCGCGCACGCCGAAGTGCGACAGTTCACGGCCGAAACCGCTTTTCTTCACGCCACCAAAAGTCACGCGTGGATCGCTGGCGGAGTAGCCGTTGATGAACACGCCGCCGGTGTCCAGTTCGCTGGTCAGTTGCTGGGCCAGTGCCACGTTGGCGGTGTAGATCGTTGCGGTCAGGCCGAACTCGCTGTCGTTGGCCAAGGCCACGGCGTGGGCGCAATCGCGGGCGGTGATGATCGAGGCGACCGGGCCGAACAGTTCCTGTTTGAACGAGGTCATGCGGTCGGTGACATCGGCCAGCACGGTCGGCTCGTAGTAGTTGCCTGAGCCTTCGGACTTGCCGCCGCCGAGCAGCAGGGTGGCGCCTTCTTCCAGGGTGTCGCGCACTTGCTGGTCGAGTTCATCGCGCAGGTCGAAACGTGCCATCGGACCGATGTAGGTCTCGGCGGACAGCGGATCACCGACCTTCAACTGGCGCGTGGCTTCGACGAACTTGCGGGTGAATTCTTCAACCACACCTTCTTCGATGATCAGCCGTTTCGCGGCGGCGCAGACCTGACCGGAGTTCTGGTAGCGACCAATGACCGCCGCTTGTACCGCCTCATCCAGATCGGCGTCGTTGAGCACGATGAACGGGTCGGAGCCGCCGAGTTCCAGCACGCATTTCTTCAGTGCAGCACCAGCCTGAGCGCCGATGGCCATACCGGCACGCACGCTACCGGTCAGGGTCACGGCGGCGATACGCGAGTCGGCGATGGCAGTGGAAACGCCTTCCGGGGTGACGTTGATCACTTCAAACACGCCATCGGCGAAACCTGCGCGAGTAAACGCGTCGCGCAGCAGATAGGCACTGCCCATCACGTTCGGCGCGTGCTTGAGCACGTAAGTATTGCCGGCGATCAGCGCTGGAACCGCGCCGCGCAGCACTTGCCAGATCGGGAAGTTCCACGGCATCACCGCGAGGATCGGGCCGAGCGGACGGTATTCGATACGCGCCTTGCCACCTTCAACCTGAGTCGGTTCGGCGTCGAGCATGGCCGGGCCGTGTTCGGCGTACCACTCGCAGAGCTTCGCGCATTTCTCTATTTCGCCACGGGCCTGGGCGATGGGCTTGCCCATTTCCTGGGTGATCATCGTGGCCATGGCCTCGCTGGTTTCCCGCAGCGCAGCGGCCAGCGCGGTCAACAGGCGCGAACGATCCTGCAGCGGCTTGCGTTTCCACTTGCCGAAACCATAAGCGGCGCGGGTCAGCGCGGCGTCGAGGGCTTGCGCGGATTCAAACGCGTAGTGACCGATCTGCTCGCCAGTGGCGGGGTTGATCGAAATGGCGTGGGTCTGGCTGGAAATCTGGCTCATGGCGTCGTCCTGCATGTTCGTCGGATGAGCCTAGAGTAGGGTGGTGTTTGTTTTCTGGAAACTGAATAATAAAGATCGTTTCTTTCACGATTGGAGAATGACTGTGGATCTGGTGCAGCTGGAAATCTTCAAAGCCGTTGCCGAACACGGCAGCATCAGCTCCGCCGCCACGCAGATCCATCGCGTGCCGTCGAACCTGACCACGCGGATCAAGCAACTTGAACAGGATCTGGGCGTTGATCTGTTTATCCGCGAGAAAAGCCGTCTGCGCTTGTCACCGGCGGGGTGGAGTTTTCTTGAATATGCGCGGCGGATTCTCGATCTGGTGCAGGAAGCCCGGGCCACAGTGGCGGGCGAAGAACCGCAAGGCGCGTTTCCCTTGGGTTCGCTGGAAAGCACCGCAGCGGTGCGCATTCCCGAGTTGCTCGCGGCGTATAACCAATTGCACCCGAAAGTCGATCTCGACCTGTCCACCGGGCCATCCGGGACGATGATCGAGGGCGTGCTTTCCGGGCGTCTGGCCGCAGCATTCGTCGATGGCCCGGTGCTGCACCCAACCCTGGAAGGCGTGCCGGCGTTCGAAGAAGAAATGGTCATCATCGCGCCGCTCAATCACGCCCCGGTCAAGCGCGCGACGGATGTCAATGGCGAGAACATTTATGCGTTCCGCTCCAACTGCTCCTACCGTCATCACTTTGAAAAGTGGTTCAGCACCGACGCCGCCGTGCCGGGCAAGATCTTCGAAATGGAGTCCTATCACGGCATGCTCGCGTGTGTCAGCGCCGGCGCTGGGCTGGCGCTGATGCCGCGCAAAATGTTGCAGAGCATGCCCGGCAGCGCGACCGTCAGCGTCTGGCCATTGGCAGCGGACTTTCGCTTTCTGACCACTTGGCTGGTGTGGCGGCGGGGCACGGTGTCGCGCAGTTTGAGCATGTTTGTGCGTCTGCTTGAAGAGCGCGGCGTGGTACGTGCAGAAGAGTAATTGACACGTTGTGTCATGACTGTATCTTTGTTGCCGTTTCGCAATATAAAAAACTATACAGCGCAGCCATGAGGAACACACAAATGACCACAGCCCTGAGCGAGAAAACAGCCCTGAACGGCAAAGAAGCCGTCGGCGAACGGTTTGTGCTGGAAACCATGCGCCATGCCCAGCAACTGACCTGGAAAGCCGTCGACGCCATTGCCGCGGTGATCAAACCGGGCATGCTCGAATCCGCAGCGACGTCGCGTGGCAAGGAAATCCTCGCCGAACTGGGCATGGACCGCATCTGGCACCCGCTGCTGATCCGCTTTGGCGCCAACACGCTGAAGACTTTCAAACAGCGTTCTGACGGCGATCCGGTGTTGGGCGAAGAGGATATTTTCTTCATCGATATGGGTGTGGTCTGGCAGGGCCATGAAGGTGACGCGGGCGCGACTTACACCACCGGTTCTGATCCGGAAATGATCGCTTGCGCGGCAGCGGCAAAGGAGCTGTTCGATCGGGTCGAAGCCTTCTGGCGTCAGGGCGTTTCCGGGGTGGAGCTTTATCGCTATGCCAGCGATCAGGCCGAGGCAATGGGCTGGGTGTTGAACCTGAATATCAAGGGCCATCGGGTCAGCGACTTTCCTCATGCGATTCACCGGGGCGGCGATCTGGGTGACTTCGATCAGGCGCCGCATGCGGGCGTGTGGATTCTGGAAATCCAGATCGCCCATCCGTCGCGGCCGTTTGGCGCTTTCTATGAGGATCTGTTGATCTGAGCCGTGCCGATTCTTCGCGGCGTGCTTTTATGTAGGGGCGTGACAACAGAGCGCAGCGCTGTAGTTGTTTTTATATAGCGTCAACTTTGATGATGCGTGCCGTTTCCTAACTCCAAAGTCAAAAACAGGACGTCCAATATGAAAGTCAGCGCACGCAACGTATTCAAAGGCAAAGTCAGCAATGTTCAGGCAGGTGCCGTCAACGCCGAAGTGGTACTGACCCTGGCTGGCGGTGAGCAGTTGGTTGCGGTCGTGACCATGGAAAGCATCAAGAACCTCGGGATCGCCGTCGGCAAAGAAGCCGTCGCGCTGGTCAAGGCGCCATGGGTCATGCTGATGACCGAATCCAGTGACATTCGCCTGTCGGCGCGCAACTGCCTGGAAGGTAAAGTGCTGAGCGTGACCGATGGCGCGGTCAACGCCGAAGTGGTCATCGAACTGGCCGGTGGTTCGAAGGTTTACTCGATCGTGACCCGCGATGCCGTTGCTGAACTGGGCCTGGCCAAAGGCGTCAGTGCTACCGCAGTGATCAAGGCTTCGCACATCATTCTGGGCGTGCCAGCCTGATAAGCTGATCAGGTAAATAAAACCTCTGCTCTCGAGATTCGGGATCAGAGGTTTTTTGCGTTATGGCGTACCGTTTCGCCCGTACAGGCGATAGCCTTCGCGTTGGTTCAAGCGATCATAGTAGGCGCTGACAGCGGGCAGGCGAGGATGCTTCAGCGGCGTTTCGAACCAGCGATTCACCGACAGCCCAATCGGGATATCTGCCAGTGAAAACTCTTCGCCACTGACGTAAGCACCGGTCGATTGCAACTGTCGATCAAGGATCTGCATGTTCTTCGACCATTCTTCGATCCCTACGGCGAGCGCAGCGCTGTCCTGATAATCCGGCGACTTGCGCACCAGTGACATCAGCGGATACGACCACGAGCGATTCAGTTCCGAAGCCTGCCAGTCGATCCACTGGTCGATCCGCGCCCGGGCCACCGGCTCAAGCGGATACAGAGGCGTGCCGCCATAGCGCGACACCAGATAACGAATGATCGTGTTCGATTCCCACAGGGTGAAATCCCCGTCCTGAATCACCGGCACCATGGCGCAGGGATTCAAGGCGAGGAACGCCGGCGTATTCGTCGATTTGAACCCCGAGCCCCAGTCTTCGCGCTCAAAGGGAATGTGCAGTTCCGCGCAGGTCCATAGCACTTTGCGCACGTTGATCGATGAGGCCTTACCGAGTATTCGCAACATGTCATTGCTCTGAAAGGGTGGGTGATTGTTCGAGTGCGCTGGCGAGAAAGTCGGCAAACGCGCGCGCTGCCAGTCGTGTCGCGCGGCCCATGGGGAAATAGGCGTGAACCGGCAGGTCGGCCATTTTCCATGTCGGCAACAGTTGCAGCAGCGTGCCGTCGTGCAATTCCTGCGCACAGGCCCATGACGTGGTCGAGGTGACACCCAAGCCACCCACGGCAGCCGCCAACGCGCCGGCGGTGTCGTTCACCGAAATCTGCGCGCTCAGGCTCACAGAGGTGATTTCACCGTCGCGCTCGAATTGCCACGATGAAGCATGCGCCGACGCCGGGCCGCCGATGATCCGATGCTGTTCAAGGTCTTCGGGGCGTTCCGGTGGACCTGATCGTGCGAGATAAGCGGCAGACGCCACAACGATCCGCTGCATGCTGCCGATCAGTTTTGCCGTGCCGGCCAGATCCGGCAATTTGCCGACCCGAATCCCGACATCGACCGCTTCCTTGACCATGTCCTGCCATTGATCTTCGAGCATCAGTTCCAGGTGCAGTTGCGGGTGACGTTCGGTGAACGCCGACAAGCGCGGAATAATCACGCGAATGGCCATCGTCGAAGGCATGCCGATGCGTAGCAACCCGCGCAGTTCACCGGTTTCGCGCACGCTGTTTTCGGCATCGTCGACGGCGGCGAGGATCGGCTCCATCCGCGCCAGAAACTCCAGGCCCGCCTCGGTCGCCACCACCGCGCGGGTGGTGCGCGACAGCAGCCGAGTGCCGAGGCTGGCTTCCAGCTCGGCGATCATCCGCGACACCTGGGATTGCGTCAGGCCTGCCTCGCGGGCGGCGGCTGAGAAACTGCCCAGGCGCGCGACGCGGGTGTAGAGCCGCAGGCTGTGAAGGTCTTTGAGTGGCATGCCGGTTCCCGTGCGCGCGGAGGATTGATGCTGGATCGAGATAAATCTTAGCCCAATTCACTGGCTACCGAGCATGGATCGGAGGGTTGATATTGGCCACATCGGAAACGCGGCACCGCTGCCGCCTCCGCCCACTTGCCCTTATCGACCTTCGAGGAACACACCATGCAAATCGCCAACTCCATTGCCCTGGTCACCGGTGCCAACCGCGGCATCGGTCGTACCTTCGCCGAACAATTGCTCAAGCGTGGCGCTGCCAAAGTCTACGTTGCCGTTCGTGATACCGCTTCGCTGACCGACCTGCTCAAGAGCGGTGATCGCCGCCTGGTGCCGCTGCCGCTCGACGTCACCGACCCCGATCAGGTGGCTGCCGCCGCCAGCGTGGCCGCCGATGTCACGCTGCTGATCAACAACGCCGGGTATGCCGCATTCGACGGCGCCATCAGCGCACCGGACATGCACGACGCACGTCTTGAGATGGAAGTGAATTACTTCGGGCCGCTGGCACTGACCCGGGCCTTCGCCCCGGTGCTGGCGGCGTCGGGTGGCGCGGTACTGAACATGTTGTCGATGCTCTCACTGGTCAGCCTGCCGATGGCGGCAACCTACTCCGCCTCGAAAGCCGCCGGCCTGTCGCTGACCCGCAGTTTGCGTGCCGAGTTGGCCGAGCAGGGTACTCAGGTGGTCGGCGTGCTGGCGGTGCAGACCGAAACGGCAATGGGCGCGAAGCTCCCGGAACCGCGTCTGAGCCCGCTCGAAGTGGTCACGGATGCGCTGGATGCAATCGAAGCCGGCATCAGCGATGAGGTCATCGCCGGTGCCCAGTCGCGCAGCATTCATCAGGCATTCACCGCTGACCCGCAAAAACTTCAGGCGCTGATGTCGACACGTCTGCCACAACGCGGCTGATTGCCCATCCTTGATCGAGGTGTGCCATGGACTTCCTGCCAACCCTGCTCGAACGCAATGCCGCGTTTGCCGCCAGCGGCTTCTCGGCCGAACTGAAGATCATTCCTTCACAGCGCACGCTGATCGTCGGATGCGTCGATCCGCGTGTCGACCCGGTGGAGGTGCTCGGCCTGCGCCCCGGCGAGGCCGCGGTGATCCGCAATGTCGGGGGACGAGTCACCCCGGCACTGTTCGAAACCCTGACGATTCTGGGCCGCGTTTCTCAGGCCGGCGGTGCGCCGCTCGGTGAGGGCTGGCACCTGATCATCCTGCACCACACCGACTGCGGCATTCGCGGTTGCCTGCACCACGCACCGGCGCTGCTGGCGCAGTACATGGGCGTAGCCGAGGAGCAATTACCGGCACTGGCGATAAGCGATCCGCATCTGGCCGTGGCCATTGATGTCGCAGCGCTGCAAGCCAACCCACAGTTGCCTGCTGGTTTCAGTGTCAGCGGTCTGGTCTACGACGTCGCCACGGGGCTCGTCGATAACGTGGTGCCGGTCAGCCGCCCGCGCCCTTAAAAAATCCCTATTTTCATAACGTTGAACTGGAGAAATACGATGAGTACGTTTTTGGTGACAGGTTCTACCGGCGACACTGGCGCGCCAACCGTCAAAGCCCTGCTTGAGCGCGGTCACCGGGTCAAGGCCCTGGTGCGTCGCGAGGATGAACGCTCGCAAAAGCTCAAGGCCATGGGCGCCGAAATTCACCTCGGTAACCTGCGCGACCTCAAGTCGTTGCGCCCGGCCATGGAAGGGGTGGACGGTGCCTACTTTTGCTATCCGTTGAGCGATGGTCTGGTCGAAGCGGCGGCGCTGTTTGCTCAAGCCGCGAAGGAGCAGGGGGTCAAGCACATCGTCAACATGTCGCACAAACAATCGCGGCCTGATGCGCGCAGTCAGGCGACGTTGAACCACTGGATGTCGGAACAGATTTTCACTTGGTCGGGCATTCCATCGACCCATCTGCGCGTGACGTTCTTCGCCCAATGGATGCTCTACATCGCCGACTTTATTCGCGACGGACGCTACCTGACACCGTTCGACGCCGACAGCCGTTTTGCGCCCATGGCCGCGAGTGACATCGCGCTGGTGGTGGCCAATGTTCTGCTCAAGCCTGCCGGCCATGGCGGTCAGGCCTATGCGCTGCACGGCCCGATCGAGTACAGCCACCGCGAACTCGCCGCGCTGTTGGGCAGCACGTTGGGCAAGGAAGTGCGTTTCGAACAAGTGGAAGTCGAAGAGTTTGTGCGGCTGCTTGGCGTCGATGCTGATCCAGCGTTTGCCGTGCACTTCAATGCGGTGAAAATCGACCAGCGCGAAAAACGTCTGGAAGGACTCGACGACACCGGCGCCGCGATCATCAGCCAGCCATTGCAGACGCCGGCGCAATTCATCGAGGAGCACCGCCAGCGCTTCATCTGAAGGTAACGAAAAAGGGCCGGATCGCTGCACAGCGTTCCGGCCCTTGGTGCGTTCAGAAAAAAGCGTTTACAGACTGCTCGCCAGTTTCCCGCCCATCATCCGCCGACGATAGGAGGTGTCACGATTGGCCAGCCAGAAATACAACGGCGAAGTCACCAGCAGTCCCACCAGCCACGACAGGTCCGCGCCGTTGATGTGCGCCGACACCGGGCCGACGTACAGCGGCGTGTTCATGAACGGGATCTGCACCGCGATGCCAATCGCATAGGCCAGCAACGCCTGCGGGTTGTAGCGGCCGTAGATGCCGCCGTCGACCTGGAAGATCGACTGGATGTCGTACTGGCCTTTGTGGATGGCGTAGAAATCGATCAGGTTGATCGCCGTCCACGGCACCAACACCACCAGCAACACCAGCACCATGTCGACGAAGTGGCCGATGAAGTCTTTCGAGGCGCCGACGGCGGCAAAGCAGCAGGCCAGCAAGACGATGATCGAGATCACCGCACGGCTCTTCGCGGTGGGGATCCAGCGGTAGGCGAAGGTCTGCACCAGGGTGATCAGCGACAGCACCGCGCCGTACAGGTTGAGAGCGTTGTGGCTGATCACGCTGAGCAGAAACAGCACCAGCATCAGTGGACCGATCGAGCCGGTGGCCATTTTTACCGCGTCCATGGTGTCCATGCCCACGGGCGTGGCAAGCACGGCGACGGCACCGAAGATGAACGCCAGGCTCGAGCCCAGCGCCGACCCCAGATAGGTGGTCCAGAACGTCGACGAGACTTTCACATCGGCCGGCAAGTAACGCGAATAGTCGGACACGTACGGCGCAAATGCGATCTGCCACAACGCCGCCAATGACACCGTGGCCAGCCAGCCGGACAGGTTGAAGCTGCCGCGAGTGAGGAAGTCATCAGTCTGGATGTGGGTGAAGATGTAGCCGAAACCGACGACGATGCCGATGCCCAGCACCCAGGTGCCTATGCGGTTGAGCACGTGGATGAAGCGGTAGCCGATGATGCCGATGATCCCTGAGCCGATCGCACCGATGACGATGCCGACCGGCACGGGAACGCTGTCGACCACGCCGTGCAACGATTTGCCGGCCAGCACAATGTTGGAGGCGAAGAAGCCGATGTACATGACCCCGGCAATTAGCACCACCAGCAGGGCACCGAGGGAGCCAAACTGTGCGCGGCTCTGAATCATTTGCGGGATGCCCATCTGCGGGCCTTGCGCCGAGTGCAGCGCCATCAGTACGCCGCCGACCAGATGGCCGACGAGAATCGCGACGATGCCCCAGAGCAGATTCAAGTGAAACAACTGCACGCCCAGCGCACCGGTGACGATGGGCAACGGTGCGATATTGCCGCCGAACCAGAGCGTGAACAGATCCCTGACCTTTCCGTGGCGATCTTCGGGGGGCACGTATCCTATCGTGTGTTTTTCAATCAGCGGAGCGGAGGATGCTGCAGGGGTAGCCATGACGAACTCCAAGGCAAGGATGAGTACGTGGACGTACTTCGGCAAGCGCCGGCACGGGCGGCGCATTTCTTGTTGAAGTGATCATGTGCAAAGCGTCGGGATAGATAAATTAGTAAGTTTGTTGTTTCAGACCTTAAAAAAAATATGCTTCGGCTGGTGCGCGCGTCCGGTATGTTCAAACCTGATCGTGCGCCAGGGAAACAGGGCGAACACCCGCGCTCTTTTGGAGACTCATATGGCTGCCTACAACCTGCGCCAGCTCAAATACTTCGTCACCACCGCCGACTGCGGCAGCGTTGCCGAGGCCTCGCGCAAGCTCTACATCGCGCAGCCGTCGGTCTCCACCGCGATCAAACATCTTGAAGAAAGCTTCGGTGTGCAGCTGTTCATCCGCCACCACGCGCAAGGGGTTTCCCTGACGCCGAGTGGCTCGCGGTTCTATCGCAAGGCGCTGGAACTGCTGCGGGTGGCCCATGAGTTCGAGCAGAACGCTTTGGCCGACAACGACGTGGTGGCCGGGCAGATCGATATCGGCTGCTTTGAAACCGTCGCGCCGCTGTACCTGCCACGCCTGATCGCCGGTTTCAAACAGCGCTGGCCGGGGGTGGAAATCCGCATTCGCGATGGTGAACAGCAGGAGTTGGTGCAGGCGCTGACCGCCGGCAGTATCGACCTGGCGATGATGTTCGAACACGACCTCGACAGCACCATCGAAACCACGCCGCTGATGCCGCCGCAACAGCCGTACGCCTTGCTGCCGGCCAACCACCGCTTTGCGCAACAGGCCAAAGTTTCGCTGCATGATCTGGTGCTGGAACCGATGATCCTGCTTGATGTGGTGCCGAGCCGGACCTATTTCGTGAGCATTTTCGAGGAGCGCGGATTGGCGCCGAATATTGTCTTCAGCTCACCGTCGATCGAGATGGTGCGCGGCATGGTCGGCAATGGTTTCGGCTTCTCGATTCTGGTGACCAAACCGTTCAGCGACTACACCTACGACGGCCAGAAAGTGGTCTGCGTGCCGCTGGCAGAAAGCGTGACCGGCTCGGGGTTGTCGGCAGCCTGGCTGCGCCGGGTGCAACTGACCAAACCGGTGCAGCTGTTTGTCGATCATTGTCGCGAAGAACTGGCTCGACTGTACCCGTGAGCGCAGTCGAGCCCGTGTTCAACCGTGGATAAACGTCAGCAGGCGCTGGAGCATGTCATCGCAGGCCTGCAACTGAGCGAGGCTGACAAACTCGTCGGGTTTATGGCCCTGGTCCATGCTGCCGGGGCCGCAGACCACGGTAGGAATGCCCACCGCATCAAACAGACCGCCCTCAGTGCCAAACGCCACGGTGCCGAAATCCTTCGAACCGCAAAAAGCCGAAATCAATTCGGCAGCCTGACTCTGCGCATCGGTGGCCAGTCCCGGATAAGCCGACAGCGCGCTGAAGTGGATAGCGGCTTGCTCACTGACCGCGCGCATGCGTGGCAGCACTTCGCGTTCGGCATAGGTTTTCAGCGCCTCGGCGACGAGCGCCGGATCCTGTGAGGGCAGGGCGCGGATCTCGAAATCGAAACGGCAATCGGCCGGGACAATGTTCAACGCCTTGCCGCCACTGATCACCCCGGTTTGCACGGTGCTGTAGGGCGGGTCGAACCGCGCATCGTGATGTTCCGGCGCTTTCAGTTGCTGGCCGAGACGACCGAGTTCAGCGATCAGCTCAGCGGCGTATTCGATGGCATTGACCCCGAGCGGCGCGTAGGCCGAATGGCACGGATGGCCGTGCACGTCGCAGCGCATCGCCAGTTTGCCCTTGTGGCCGAGCACCGGTTTCAGTTCGGTGGGTTCGCCGATGATGCACAGCAGCGGTTTGACCGGGCGTTGTTCCAGCACCTTGAGCAGCGAGCGCACGCCGAGGCAGCCGACTTCTTCGTCATAGGACAGGGCGATGTGCACCGGCATACGCAACGACGCTTGCACCAGCGCCGGCACCAGTGCCAGCACGCAGGCGATGTAGCCCTTCATGTCGGCGGTGCCACGGCCGAACAGCTTGCCGTCGCGCTCAGTCAGTTCGAACGGTGGCACTGTCCACGGCTGGCCGTCGACCGGCACAACATCAGTGTGCCCGGACAGCACAATGCCCGGCTGATCCACCGGGCCGATCGTGGCGAACAGGTTGGCCTTGCTGCGTTCCTCGTTGTAAATCAGCGCACAAGGCACGTCGAAACCCGCGAGGTAATCACGCACGAACTCGATCAACTGCAAGTTGGATTCACGGCTGGTGGTATCAAACCCCACCAGCGTCTTGAGCAACTCGACGCTGCTGTTCATCGATCGTCTCCAGCCACGCCATAGCCGGGTGCCTTGGCCGGATCGAGGGCGCGGTCGATGTAGTCCTGCAGTTGCGGCCGGTAGGCGTCCCAGAGTTTTTGCAACTGACCGATCGGGTTTTCATCGGCCCAGTCGACGCGCAAATTGACGATCGGCCAGGTCTGCTCGCCGACCACAACGACGGCGGCCGAGTGCACGGGGCCGGCTTCACCGCCTAACGCCTGGGCGGCGTGCAGGGCTTTGAGCAAGCGGTCGGCGAGTTGGCCTTCGCCGTCCTCAAAGGCACTGACCATCGCTTCGATCACCGAGCGCCCGGCGAGCATGTTGCCGGCCGCCACGCACTGTTCCCCGGTGACAGCGTTGTGCACGCCGAGGGTCTGCGCACCGCTGAAATGCGCGGTCTGGCCGAGGTGGTTGATGGCGGTGATCTGGCGGTACTGGCTGTAACCGTTGCGGGTCAGCACCTGGTCCAGCGCAGCGTCGGGGGCCACGCCTTGTTCCATCAGGGCGAGCACTTCCGGGCCGAGGGAGGGCAGGGTGATGTTCTGGCTCGACACTGCGCCGACACCGGGCAACAGCCACGGGCAGCGCGCGCCGGCGGCGATGCTGGAGGAACTGATGGCGACACCGAACTGGCCGGTTTCGGCGCAGCGGGCTGCGATTGAAAAGGTCATCTGCTTATTCCTTTCTAGGAAGATGTTGTCCTTGAGGGCCTCATCGCTGGCAAGTCGAATCGTCGCACCGCAGCTCCCACAGGTATTGGGGGGATCACAAAATTTGGAACAACCCAAAACCCTGTGGGAGCTGGCTTGCCAGCGATGGCCATAACGCGGTGTGATGCCTTACTCGGGAATCACCGCAATCACATCAATCTCCATCAACCACTGCGGCTGTCCCAATGCCGACACCACCAGCCCGGTGGAAATCGGGAACACGCCTTTGAGCCACTTGCCCACTTCGCCATACACCGCCTCGCGATAACGCGGATCGATCAGGTAGGTGGTGGTCTTGACGATGTGGCTCATGTCGCTGCCGGCTTCTTCGAGCAGTTGCTTGACGTTGCGCATGGCTTGTTCGGCCTGCGCGCGCGGATCACCCAGACCGACCAGATTGCCGTCGAAATCAGTGCCGACCTGACCACGGACATACACGGTGTTGCCGGCACGCACGGCTTGGCACAAGTCGTTGTCCAGCGTCTGGTTCGGGTAGGTGTCCTTGGTGTTGAACATGCGGATACGGGTGTGGGTGGGCTGGCTCATGAAAGGCTCCTGAAGAAGGTTTGCCCGGCGCAATCGGCGCCGGGGCGAAAAGGGCTATCAAGCGTCGACGGTGTCGGCGGCTTTGCTGTGGCTGTTCTGGTGCAACTCGGCCTCTCGCTGTTCGGCATCGCGGTAGTCCAGATACTTGCGCTGGGTGGCGATGTGATCGGCGACGTGTTTGGCGTCGTGCCACACGCCCCAGATGAACGACGAACCACGACGCGATTGCCACGGCAGACCGAGGAAATACACCCCCGGTTCGCTCGACACACCGCGCTGGTGCACCGGTTTGCCCTTGTCATCGAACGCCGCGACCTGTAGCCAGGAATAGTCCACGGCGAAGCCGGTGGCCCAGATGATCGAGGTGACGCCAGCCTTGGCCAGATCGAGATCGGCCAGCGGGTTTTTCACGCAGTCAGGATCTGGATAGGTTTCCCGTGCTTCAGGTTCCAGTGGCAGATCCAGGCCGTTGCGCTCGATGTAGGCATCGGCGGCATCGAGCAGCGCCAGATAGTTTTCGTCGCCGCGATTGAGGTTGCCGAGCAGGTCCTGCTTGAAGGTCACCACGCCGTCATTGAACGACTCGGTGACGCCCACCAGGGTCATGCCGCGATGGGCCAGACCACGGAAATCGATGGTGCGCCCGCCATGTGCGCCGCTGACCGCAATGGTCACGTGTTCACGACCCGGTTTCATCGCCGCCTGATCCCACTCGCCGAGCACGCCCAGCCACCAGCAGAAATCCCGGTTGCGGTAAGCGCGAGGCGGGCGGTCGTGAGCGCCAACGGAGAGGTAAACCTGTTTGCCGGAACGTTGCAGTTCATCGGCAATCTGTACGCCGGAAGAACCGGCACCGACCACCAGCACCGCGCCTGCCGGCAGTTGCTGCGGGTTGCGATAGTCTGCAGAGTGGATCTGCAAAAGACGCTCGTCTTTGGGCGCAATCAGCGGGATCACCGGTTTCTGAAACGGGCCGGTGGCCGCGACCACACGGCTGGCTTCAATCACACCCTCGGAGGTCTCGACGGTGAAACCCGGGCGACCGACATTGCGCACTACGCTTTTCACGTCGACGCCGGTGCGGATCGGCGCATTGAATTTCTTCGCATAGGCTTCGAAGTAATCGGCCACGCGCTCTTTCGGAGCGAAACCGTCAGGGTCGACGTCATCGAATTCCAGACCCGGGAAGCGGTCGTGCCACGCCGGGCCGTTGGCCACCAGCGAGTCCCAACGCCCGGTGCGCCAGCGTTCGGCAATGCGATTGCGCTCCAGCACCAGGTGCGGCACACCGAGTTTGCTCAGGTGCTCACTCATGGCCACGCCCGCTTGGCCGGCACCCACGATCAGCGTGTCTGTTTTTATTATTTCAGGGGTCATCTCTACATCCTTCCTAGCAAGGCAGTGGGATTCGGGCGCTGTTGGCTTGTCCGTTTTGCTTGCGGTCAGACTAGGCAGAGGGGGGATATCGGTAAAATATTATTAAGCTGGGATGTGAAGATAAAATTCTGATGCAGAGGGCTGAAGGCCTTTGAATACAGGGCTTGCGGCAGGCGGGGCAGGCACGCAGGCTATCAGCCAATGATGATTTTGTGGCGAGGGAGCAAGCTCCCTCGCCACAGGTCGGGCGCCAGGCTTTTCCGGGTTATCGGTTAAGGAATGCCAGCAAGTCTTCGTTCAACGCCTGCGCATGCGTCACCGCAAACCCGTGCGGCGCGCCGGCGTAAACCTTCAGCTCGGCGCCTTTGATTTGTGCGGCAGCCTGTTTGCCGGTGGTTTCGAACGGCACGATCTGATCGCCGTCGCCATGGATCACCAGTGTCGGCACGTCGATCTTGGCCATGTCCGGGCGGAAGTCGGTTTCCGAGAATGCCGTGACACAATCCACCGTGCCTTTGAGCGACGCCAGCAGGGCGACATTCAGGGTTTGCGTGAGCACGCCTTCGGAGACTTTCTGGCCCTGGTTGGTGCCGTAGAACGGCGCGGCGAAATCGGCGATGAACTGCGCGCGATCCTTGAGCAGGCCGGCCTTGATCCCGTCGAACACCGAGGTGTTGACGCCTTGCGGGAAGTCGGCTTTCTTGCCGAACAGCGGCGTTACTGCGCCGAGCAACACCAGACCGGCCACGCGTTCGCTGCCATGGCGGGCGATGTAGCGGCTGACGTCACCGCCACCCATCGAGAAGCCCACCAGTGTCACCTCGCGCAGGTCCAGGTGATTGATCAGTTGCGCGATGTCGTCGGCGAAGGTGTCGTAGTCGTAACCGGTCCACGGCTGATCGGACCGGCCGAAACCACGGCGATCGAAGGCGATGGTGCGGTAGCCGCGGCTGCTCAGATATTCCATCTGGTATTCCCACATGTCGGCATCCAGCGGCCAGCCATGGCTGAACAGTACGGGCTTACCGCTGCCCCAGTCCTTGTAATAGATTTCGGTGCCGTCTTGCGTGGTGAATGTGCTCATGGAAACTCCTGCTTCGGGGTTCACGGTGGTGCCGAAATGGCGACATTCACTATCAGCGCAAAGCGATCCGGCTACTTGTACGCAAGTGCTGGTTTTACGCGGGGTCAGTCGTCGCCTGGCGATAGAGTTGAATGATGCAACCCTGAGCCGCACGGCCGCCCACTGATTCGAGGGAGTACGTTTACGTGAAACGCAAAAGCCTGCAAGGCAATGCCTGCCCGGTCGCCCGGTCGCCCGGACGCTGGACCTGATCGGAGACTGGTGGTCGTTGCTGATCATTCGTGATGCGCTGGAGGGTATTCGCCGTTTCAATGATTTTCAGAAGAGTCTGGATATCGCGAAAAACATGCTCAGCGCGCGCCTCAAAGGGCTGCTGGAGCAGGGGATTCTGCAAGCGCTGCCAGCCGCCGACGGCGGGGCTTATAAGGAATACGTGCTGACTGAGCGTGGCAAAGCCTTGCAGACCGTAATCGTCGCGCTGTCGCAGTGGGGCGGTGAATTCATGTACGCGCCGGGTGAGCCGGGTTCGGTGATGGTCGATGCGAAGGATCGTCAGCCGATTCGCAAGCTGGAATTGACGGCGGCCGATGGTCGCGTGCTGGCCCCGGCAGACGTCGCGACGCGGCTGGGCGTTGAGCACTGACGAACAAAGGTTTGACGCCAAAATGATGGCCAACTAATATCGCGCCACTATTTTGATGTCATTCCTGGCGCCCGTCCTTAATCGAGAGAATTCGTCCGTGAATAAACGCGCATTACTGCCTCTGGCTGTGATTTTTACGCTGGCAGGCTGCCATTCCAATGTTCGGGATTCTTCTCCAAGCCTGCTGAAAGATGGTGTTCAACTGGGCCAGAACAAAGTGGCAACGGATGACCAGCACGCCAAGGTCATCATGAAAGCCTCCGGTGGCACCCATCCGGTGGAGTTCTCCATCCGGCGCGCGGATGATCCTGACCGTCGAATGGAGGTCCTTGGCACCGTCGTCGATTCAGGTCGGGGCCATGTTTTCGGCTGGATCGCCAAACTCAATGAAGTGGCGAACAGCGCCACGGTCAAGCGCTTCCCGCAAGTGGAGGCACAAGCGGATGCCGGTAAGCCCTTTGAGGTTTCGGGGTATTCGAACAGCCGGGTTACGGGAGGTATTTATACCTGCGGGCCGCTGACCACTGTTTTCACTCCCGAGCGTGGCAAGGTCTACCAGGTGGAGTTTCAGTTCAGCGGTGAGCATTGCGAACAGCATGTTTATGACGTTACTCAGCCTCGGCAGCGCACGCTCGTAAAAAGTTGAGTCGGCATGCACAGCGCACTGAATTTATCGAAAAAAAGGAAACACCCTGTGAAACGGAATCTCTCCCTGGCACTTATTATTCTGGCCGCGACATTGTCTGGCTGCGCCACTAATAAGCCGGTCGTTGACCCATCGCTGGTCGGTTCATGGAAAGGTCAGCGCGACGAAAACGGCAAATGCCAGTTCATGTCCTGGAAAAACCAGTTCAACGCCGACGGTACATTTTCCATCACCTTTTTCCGCGACGCCAAGCAGACACAGAAGGTGCAAACCGAGCATGGCACCTGGACAGCTACCAATGGCAAGAGTGTGCTGAGAACCAATGGCGTCGCTGCGCCTGATGTTTATACCTACAAGCTTACTGATGCTGACACGGTGCATTACGTCAATGTGGAGAAAGGTCCTTCGGCGGATTGCCAGGAAGATTATGCCTTTGATGAGCACCGTGTTCGCGGATAAGCCAGTCAGAAGCATTGCGGGGCTGCAACCGCCCCGTTTGTTCAATTCTTGATACAAACCCGACAAAAGGTTTAAACGATAGTTTGACGTCAAAATGATGGCCATCTAATATCGCGCCACTATTTTGATGTCACTTTCGTATCGAGGGATCGAACATGTCCTCACCCGCCCTCGTGGCGAGTTTGTGCGTAGCTTTGCTGTGCCTGTCTCCACTTCAGATTGCCGTCGCCGCTCCGACTCCCGGTGACACCGACCTTATCCGTGACCGCCAGAACCGCCTGCTCGAAGAGCAGCAGCGACGCCTTGAGGAACTCAAGGATCTGCCCGGCAAGGACGCCAAGCCTGCGCAACCGGCAGCCCCCACCGATACCCGCTGCTTCCCGATCAAAGACATCGAGCTCAAGGGCGCCGACAGTCTGTCGGATCGCGAAAAGACGCGTCTGCTCAAACCCTATATCGGTGAATGCCTCGGCGTGCCGCAGCTCAACGAGCTGCTCAAAGTCATCACCGATCACTACATCGAGAAAGGTCTGGTCACCAGCCGCGCCTACTTGCCGCAGCAGGATCTGTCCAGCGGGCACCTGCAAGTGCTGGTGGTCGAAGGCAAGCTTGAAGGCATGAAAGGCGCGGAAAACAGCCAACTCTCGGCGCGCGAACTGGCTATGGCCTTCCCCGGTAAAACCGGTGAACTGGTCAACCTGCGCGAGATCGAGCAGATGGTCGATCAGCTCAACCGTCTGCCATCGAATCAGGCAAAAATGGAGCTGGCGCCCGGCCAGAACGTCGGCGGCAGCGCAGTGCTGGTCACCAACACGCCGCAGAAGCCATGGCGAGTCGGGCTGTCGCGCAATAACGACGGCCAGCGCAGCACCGGCGAACAGCAGTGGGGCACCACGTTTGACTGGGACAGCCCGCTCGGCCTGGCGGATCAGTTGAGCCTGCGCGGCGGTCACGATGCGATGACGGATCATCAGCACACCTCCAACAACGCCATGCTCAATTACAGCTTGCCGTGGGGCTGGTGGACCTTCAGTTACACCTACAGCCAGAGCGAATACCGCTCGCAAATCGCCGCCAACCTCTACAACTTCAAACAGACCGGCGACAGCGAAAACCATCAGGTGCGCGCCGAGCGGGTGATCCATCGCGACGCCGTCAGCAAGACCTCGCTCAGTGCAGGTCTGTCGTACTTGCGCACCAACAACTTCATCGAAGACAGCAAACTCAAGCTGAGCAGCAACCGCATCAGCGAAGCGCAGTTCGGCTTCAACCACGGTCGCCGTGTCGGCAGTGCCTTCGTCAACTTTGACGCCGGCATGCAAGAGGGCATCGGTGCCTTCGATGCGCAGGGCAGTCACGATCCTGGCCCCGGCGAGCCTAATGCACGCTACCGCAAATACACCGCCACCCTGAGCTACCTGCAGCCGTTCAAGTTGTGGGGCGAGTCGTTCAGCTTCAGCAGCCTGATGACCGGCCAGCGCAGTGAAGATGTGCTGTTCAGCCCGCAGCGCACCAGCCTTGGTGGCTCGTCGTCGATTCGTGGCTACAAGGATCAGTCGCTGTCCGGCGACAGCGGTGGTTACTGGCGCAACGATCTGCGCTGGTCGCGTCCGGTGACCATCGAATGGCTGCAACCGGTGTTCTCCGAATACGGGACAAGCCTCGGTTACGACCAGGGTGTGATCCAGAACGGTCGCTATAACGGCGATCAGCACGGGCGTATGTCGAGCAACTCGCTGGACCTGTTCGCCCGTGGCCAGCACGTCGCCGCCAGCGTGACGTTTGCCCATTCCCTGGAACGGCCGGACGCACTGACCGAGCGTGAAGCACCGATCTATTTCCGTCTGGATTTCTTTCTCTAATAACAACTTTCCGAGAACACCGACATGGACGTTCGCCAGTTTGCCTTTCTTGCACTCCAACCTTCTGCGGCCGTAAAAGACCGCGAACGTTTTTTGGGCATGCCCAAGCGTGGGGTGGCGTTTTTGCTGGCGAACGTCATGTTCTGGCAACCGATGTGGGCGCAGGCCGACGGCATCGTTGTCGCTAACCCAAATACCTCGCTGGATCGCGCCGGCAATGGCGTGCCGATCATCAACATCGCCACGCCCAATGGCAGCGGCCTGTCGCACAACCAGTTCCACGATTACAACGTCGGTGCGCAGGGGCTGATCCTCAACAATGGCTCGACGCAGAATAATCTCACCCAGTTGGGCGGGCACATCATCGACAACCCGAACCTGAAAAACAGCGGTTCGGCGCAGGCGATTCTCAACGAAGTCATCAGCGGCAACCCGAGCCAGTTGCGCGGTTACACCGAGGTGGCGGGGCAGTCGGCGCGGGTGATTGTTGCCAACCCGTATGGCATTACCTGTAATGGTTGCGGTTTTATCAACTCGCCGCGTGTGACCTTGACCACCGGCAAACCAGTGCTCGACAACGGTCGTCTGGATCGTTTTCAGGTCGATCAGGGAACTGTGGCCATCGAGGGGGCGGGGCTTAACGCGACCAACGTCGATCGTTTTGAAATCATCACGCGCAGCGCGAAGATCAACGCCGAAATTCAGGCGCAGAACCTGACGATTGTTGCCGGTCGCAACGACGTCAACGCACAAACCCTTAACGCCACCGCGCGCGCCGACGACGGCAGCAGCAAACCGCAACTGGCCATCGACTCTTCAGCGCTGGGCGGCATGTACGCAGGCGCGATCAAAC
>NZ_JBAQKH010000024.1:0-1619 GCF_049300855.1 Pseudomonas sp.
TCGACCCTGAGCACGCTGGACCTCGGGCGCGTCAGATAATCGCTCGCTTCGGACTGAAGTTCGCTGCGTACGTCCCGGTTCGGGTCAACGATGCGGTCCATGGCGTACTCGTGGTCTCGACGCGGGACAAACCGATCACCGAGGACCTCGTCGAACGGTTGGGAGGGCTCGGCGCGATGACGTCGCTGGCGCTGACGAACGCGCTCAGACACCGCGAGGCGGAAGCCAACGCGGTCACCGATGCCCTGACCGGGCTCACCAATCGGCGTGGCTTCGAGCATGCCGTGGATCGGCTGGCATCTCGGCGCCCCTTTGCGATCCTCGCCATCGACGTCGACAACCTCAAGAGCATCAATGACGGGTACGGTCATGCAGCCGGCGATGCGCTCCTCGTGGCAATCGGGCAGGCGCTCGCGAGCGTGGCGCGCAAGGACGAAACGCTCGCCCGCATCGGCGGCGACGAATTCGTCCTGCTGATCTCCGACCCATCGGAGGAGACACCGTTGATGGTCGCCCGACGCATGAGGGAGACCGTCGCTGCATTGCATTTACCCACGGGACCGGCCAGCGTGAGTGTGGGCTGCGCCGCTGGAGCGGCCGGCGACGACGCCTACCTGGTGCTTCAGCGGGCTGACGCCCTGCTCTACGCCGCCAAGATCAGCGAGAAAACGCCGCGGGAGCCGCAGTCCACTCTCGTCGCCGGGGCCGCAGCTCTCGAAAAAGGGACGCTACCCCTGCATCGATCAGAAGCGGCCCCCGATCGTCGAAGGCGCGCTCGAGCGGTTCGCTGAATGCCTCGGCCATAACCCGCCCGGCCCGGGAGCCCCACGCGAAGCTACACACGACGGTCTGGAGCCCAAGGTGAGGATTGAACTCACGGCCTACGCCTTACCAAGGCGTTGCTCTACCACTGAGCTACTTGGGCACGCCGGCCGATGGTACCAAGGCGCCGTCCCGGGATCAGGCCCGCGGGAGTGACGCCAACCAGGTCACTGCAAACACTGCCGTGGCAACGGCGAGCACGGGAAACGGCCGCGCCGATCGTGTGACGACCACTGCGGCCACCCCGCCGCCGAGCACCGCGACGCCGAGGTAGAACAGGAATCCGGCCTGGCCGAGAGGGCCGGCGAGGAGGACCGCGAGCAGTCCCGCGGCCGCAAGCGCTCCCGGCCCAGCAAACTCCGAACGACCAGCTCCGGCAAGAACGGGGAGGCTGCGCCGGCCGGCGAGCCGGTCGCCGTCGATGTCCGGGAGCGCGTTGGCGAAATGAAGCCCGATCGCAAGCAGGCCCGACAAGGGGAGCACGACCAGCAGCTTCGACGGGACTGCTCCGATCGACGCGTACCCCTCCAACGGGAGGACTGCCATGCCGCCCCACCATGGCACCCATGAAAGTGGTGTCCTGCGCATCCCCAGGTCGTAGGCGAGACCCGCACTCAGAGCGAGCGCGTCAAATCCGAGCGTCGCGAGGTTGACTGTCGCAGCAGCTCCGAGCCCGATCGCTCCGAGCGCGATGCCGGCGACCGTCGCGGTCGAGCGTGTGACCACTCCACGGACGAGCGGCTTGTGGGGCTTCGCCAAAACATCGGCGTGGAGATCGGCAACATCGTTGATGACGC
>NZ_JBAQKH010000025.1:0-206005 GCF_049300855.1 Pseudomonas sp.
GAGCTTGCTCGCGAAAGCGGTTTAACATTCAACATTTCCGTTGTCAGTTATAACGCTTTCGCGAGCAAGCTCGCTCCCACAGTGTTTTGCACTATCAGCCGAATCTGCGTTCGATCAGAGACCGTAGCTCATCAGTCGATCGTAACGGCGCTTCAACAGCGCTTCGTTATCGAACTTCTTCAGCATCGCCAGTTGCGAGCTCAGCTCGGCACGGATCGATGCAGCCGCAGCGGCCGGATCACGGTGTGCGCCGCCCAAAGGCTCGCCAATCACCTTGTCGACAATGCCCAGGCCTTTCAGACGCTCGGCGGTGATACCCATCGCTTCAGCAGCATCCGGCGCTTTTTCCGCAGTTTTCCACAGAATCGAAGCGCAACCTTCCGGCGAGATCACCGCGTAGGTCGAGTACTGCAGCATGTTCAACTGATCGCAGACGCCGATGGCCAGTGCACCGCCGGAACCACCCTCACCGATAACGGTGGCGATGATCGGGGTTTTCAGGCGCGACATCACGCGCAGGTTCCAGGCGATCGCTTCGCTCTGGTTGCGCTCTTCAGCGTCGATGCCCGGGTAGGCGCCCGGAGTATCGATGAAGGTCAGGATCGGCATTTTGAAACGCTCGGCCATTTCCATCAGGCGGCAAGCCTTGCGGTAGCCTTCCGGACGCGGCATGCCGAAGTTGCGGCGTACCTTCTCGCGCACTTCACGGCCCTTCTGGTGACCGATGATCATCACCGGCTGATCTTCCAGACGGGCGATACCACCAACGATGGCGGCGTCGTCAGAGAAGTGACGGTCGCCGTGCAGTTCGTCGAACTCGGTGAAGATGTGCTGGATGTAGTCCAGGGTATACGGGCGTTTCGGGTGACGCGCCAGGCGTGCGATCTGCCAGCTAGTCAGCTTGCCGAAGATGTCTTCGGTCAGCGTTTTGCTCTTGTCCTGCAGGCGGGAGATCTCATCGCCGATATTCAGCGAATTGTCATTACCGACCAAGCGCAACTCTTCGATCTTGGCTTGCAGGTCGGCGATCGGCTGTTCGAAATCTAGAAAATTCGGGTTCATAGGCGTCCGTCTTGGGTCGTGTCCCAAATGAGCTTGGGCCGGCCGGTTGTCTATTCGCGCCCTACCTTAAGGGAGAGGCGCGCTGAGGTCGAGATTAAAAATTCAGGTTGCGGGCAAGCGCCATGATGGCACTCGCCGGTCAACGGTATTGGAGGAAGACGTTGTCTCGCCCGAACTGGTCACGCAGAGCCTGAATCAAGGCATCCGCCGGGTCGATTCGCCACGTCTCGCCAAACTGCAGCAAGGTCTTCGCATCCGGGCTGGTGTACTCCATGGTGATCGGGCATGCGCCGCGATGACGCTTGAGCAAATCACCCAACCAGCGTAGCTGATCGCCTTTCAGATCCTGGGTCTGCAGCTTCAGGCGCAGGCTCTCGGCCAGGTTGGTGCGCGCATCTTCCATGCTCATCACGCGCTTGACCCGCAGCTTCAGGCCGCCGGAGAAGTCGTCATTGCTGACCTCGCCTTCGACGACCACCATCGCGTCGGTCTGCAACAACGACTGCGCCGCATGGAACGATTCGGAAAACAGCGAGGCCTCGATGCGTCCAGAGCGGTCATCCAGGGTGATGAACCCCATCTTGTCGCCCTTCTTGTTCTTCATGACCCGCAGCGCAATGATCATGCCCGCGACGGTCTGGGTATCACGCGCCGGTTTCAGATCAATGATGCGCTGGCGGGCGAAACGACGGATTTCACCTTCGTATTCATCAATCGGGTGACCGGTCAGGTACAGGCCCAGGGTGTCTTTCTCCCCTTTGAGCCGCTCCTTGAGCGTCAACTCCTTGGCCTTGCGATGGTTGGCGTAAACGTCAGCGTCTTCTTCGACGAAGAGTCCACCGAACAGGTCCGAGTGCCCGCTGTCCTGAGTGCGTGCAGTTTGTTCGGCGGCCTTGATCGCCTCTTCCATGGCCGTCAGCAGCACCGCGCGATTGCGGTCGATGTTGGCTTGGTAGGCTTTTTGCTCATCGTGGAAGTACGGGCCAAGGCGATCCAGAGCGCCGCTGCGGATCAAGCCGTCGAGCGTGCGTTTGTTGATACGCTTGAGGTCGACCCGGGCGCAGAAATCGAACAGGTCCTTGAACGGCCCCGCCAGACGCGCCTCAGTGATCGCCTCAACCGGCCCCTCGCCTACGCCTTTGATCGCGCCCAGGCCATAGATGATCCGACCCTCATCGTTCACCGTGAACTTGAACTCCGAAGTATTCACATCCGGCGCGTCGAGACGCAGCTTCATGGTGCGAATTTCTTCGATCAAGGTCACGACCTTGTCGGTGTTATGCATGTCCGCCGACAGTACCGCGGCCATGAACGGCGCCGGGTAATGGGTTTTCAGCCAGGCGGTCTGGTACGACACCAAGCCGTAAGCAGCGGAGTGAGACTTGTTGAAACCGTAACCGGCGAATTTTTCCACCAGGTCGAAAATGTTACCGGCGAGGTCGGCGTCGATATTGTTGGTCTTGCAACCTTCAATGAAGCCGCCGCGCTGCTTGGCCATCTCTTCGGGCTTCTTCTTACCCATCGCGCGACGGAGCATGTCCGCACCACCGAGGGTGTAACCGGCCATGACCTGGGCAATCTGCATCACCTGTTCCTGATACAGGATGATGCCGTAAGTCGGCGCCAACACAGGCTTGAGGCCTTCGTATTGGTAATCGGAGTGCGGATACGCCAGCTCGGCGCGACCGTGCTTACGGTTGATAAAGTCGTCAACCATGCCCGATTGCAGTGGGCCCGGACGGAACAGGGCCACCAGTGCGATCAAGTCTTCCAGGCAGTCGGGCTTGAGCTTTTTGATCAGCTCTTTCATGCCTCGGGATTCAAGCTGGAACACCGCAGTGGTTTCAGCTTTTTGCAACAACGTATACGTAGGCTTGTCGTCGAGCGGGATGAACGCAATGTCCAACGGCGGCTCGTTGACCTTGGCCCGGTCGCGGTTGATGGTCTTCAGCGCCCAGTCGATCACCGTCAGCGTACGCAGGCCGAGGAAGTCGAACTTCACCAGGCCGGCCGCTTCAACGTCGTCCTTGTCGAACTGGGTTACCAGACCGTCACCGGCCTCGTCGCAATAGATCGGCGAGAAGTCCGTCAGCTTGGTCGGCGCGATCACCACACCACCGGCGTGTTTACCGACGTTACGCACGACGCCTTCGAGCTTGCGCGCCATCTCCCAGATTTCCGCGGCCTCTTCATCGACCTTGATGAAGTCACGGAGGATCTCTTCCTGCTCGTAGGCTTTTTCCAGGGTCATGCCGACTTCGAACGGAATCATCTTCGACAGACGATCCGCCAGGCCGTAGGACTTGCCCTGCACCCGCGCCACGTCACGCACCACAGCCTTGGCGGCCATGGAACCGAAGGTGATGATCTGGCTTACCGCGTTGCGCCCGTATTTCTCGGCCACGTAGTCGATCACGCGGTCACGGCCGTCCATGCAGAAGTCGACGTCGAAGTCGGGCATCGATACCCGTTCCGGGTTAAGGAAACGTTCGAACAGCAGGTCGTATTCCAGCGGGTCGAGGTCGGTGATCTTCTGCACGTAGGCCACCAGCGACCCGGCACCCGAACCACGACCCGGGCCTACCGGTACGCCGTTGCTCTTGGCCCACTGGATAAAGTCCATCACGATCAGGAAGTAACCGGGGAAGCCCATCTGGATGATGATATCCAGCTCGAAATTCAAGCGATCGACATAGACCTGACGCTTGGCTTCGTAGTCTTCGGTGGTGTCTTTGGGCAGCAGTACCGCCAGGCGTTCTTCGAGACCGTCGAAGGAGACTTTGCGGAAATACTCGTCGATGGTCATGCCATCGGGGATCGGGAAGTTGGGCAGGAAGTGCGTGCCCAGTTTGACTTCGATGTTGCAGCGCTTGGCGATCTCGACGGTGTTTTCGATCGCGTCAGGAATATCGCTGAACAGCTCGATCATTTCCTCGGCGCTTTTCAGGTATTGCTGATCGCTGTAATTCTTCGAACGCCGCGGGTCGTCGAGCGCGCGGCCCTCACCGATGCACACACGGGTTTCATGGGCGGCGAAGTCTTCCTGCTTGATGAAACGCACATCGTTGCTCGCAACCAGCGGCGCGCCGAGTTTGTCGGCCAGCGCTACGGCACCGTGCAACTGCTCTTCATCGTTAGGGCGATTGGTCCGCTGGATCTCCAGGTAGAAACGATCCGGGAACACCGTCATCCACTCGCGAGCCAAGGCCTCGGCTTCGGCCGGGTTGCCACTGATCATGGCCATGCCGATCTCGCCTTCTTTGGCGGCGGACAGCATGATCAAGCCTTCATTGGCTTCGGCAACCCACTGGCGCTCGACAATGATCATGCCGTTGCGCTGGCCTTCAATGAAGCCGCGCGAGATCAACTCAGTGAGGTTGCGATAGCCCTTGGCGTTCATCACCAACAGGCTGAGCCGGCTCAGCGGTGCGTCCGGATCCTTGTTCGACAGCCACAGGTCGGCGCCGCAGATCGGCTTGATGCCTGCGCCCATGGTGTTTTTATAGAATTTGACCAGAGAACACATGTTGTTCTGATCGGTGACCGCGACCGCCGGCATGTTCATGGCGGTCAGCGCCTTGACCAGCGGCTTGATCCGCACCAGCCCGTCGACGAGGGAGTATTCAGTGTGCAGGCGTAGATGAACGAATGAAGCCGGCATAGTGATCCTGTCCAGTTACATAGAGACAACAAGGCCCGGATTGTACCGGGCCTCGAACAAAACATCAGCCTTGCGACTAAACCTGCGTCAGACCTTCCAGCGCTTCATAAGCCTGACGCACCGGGGCAAACGAGCGTCGGTGAATCGGCGTCGGGCCAAGACGCACCAACGCTTCCAGATGAACGGGCGTCGGGTAGCCTTTATGGCCGCCGATGCCGTAACCCGGATAGATCAATTCGAAGGCAGCCATTTCGCGGTCGCGGCTGACCTTGGCCAGAATCGACGCCGCAGCAATCGCCGGCACCTTGCCGTCGCCCTGCACCACCGCTTCAGCACGCATCGGCAGTTGCGGGCAGCGGTTGCCGTCGATCATCGCCAGTTTCGGCTGAATATGCAGGCCGGCCACTGCGCGCTGCATGGCCAGCATGGTCGCGTGCAAGATGTTCAGCTCGTCGATTTCTTCGACTTCGGCGCGGGCGATGCACCAGCTCAGCGACTTCTCGATGATTTCGTCGTAGAGCTTTTCGCGCTTGGCTTCGGTGAGCTTCTTCGAGTCGTTGAGACCGAGGATCGGCCGGTTCGGATCGAGGATCACCGCCGCCGTCACCACTGCGCCGCATAACGGGCCACGACCGACCTCGTCGACACCGGCAACCAGTTCCTCAACTTCGGCGACCAGAGTGAAATCCAGGCCCATCTGCATGCTTGTCTTGCTCATCGTGTTTGACCGATCAGGTTAAGGACGGCGTCCGCCGCCTGATTCGAGGCGTCCAGCCGCAACGTGCGGTGGATCTCGTCGAAGCCACGGGTCTGTTCTTCACCACCGTCGATCAACGGGGACAGGGTCTGTGCCAGCGCTTCAACCGTCGCATCATCCTGCAACAGTTCCGGCACCAGCAGACGCTGAGCGAGCAGGTTCGGCAACGACACGTACGGGCTCTTGACCATGCGCTTGAGAATCCAGAACGTCAGCGGTGCCAAACGATAGGCGACGACCATCGGCCGTTTGTACAACAGCGCTTCAAGGGTGGCGGTGCCGGAGGCGATCAACACGGCGTTGCACGCGGCCAGAGCCAGATGGGATTTGCCGTCGAGCAAGGTCACCGGCAGATCGCGGCCGGCGAGCAACTCTTCAAGTTGCGCGCGGCGCTCGGCATTGGCGCACGGGATGACGAAACGCAGCCCCGGACGCATGGCGCGCAAGCGTTCGGCGGTATCGAGAAACAGCGCCCCCAGACGACCGACTTCGCCGCCACGGCTGCCCGGCATCAACGCCACCAGCGGGCCGTCAGGCAGGCCCAACTCGGCACGCGCTTCTGCGCGATCAGCTTGCAGTGGAATGGTATCGGCCAGCGTGTGACCGACGAACCGCACCGGCACGCCTTTTTCTTCGTAGAATTTTGCTTCGAACGGCAGCAACGTCAACATCAGATCGCAGCCTTCGCGGATCTTCAGCACACGCTTCTGACGCCATGCCCACACCGACGGGCTGACGTAATGCACGGTCTTGATCCCGGCCTGACGCAGCTTGAGTTCGATATTGAGATTGAAGTCCGGGGCGTCGATCCCGATGAACACGTCTGGCTTCTCGGCGATCAGTGTGGCGATCAGCTCCTTGCGGCGCTTGAGCAGCTCACGCAAACGGCCGAGGACTTCCACCAGGCCCATGACCGACAAGCGTTCCATGGGAAAGTAGGACGTCAGGCCTTCGGCCTGCATCAACGGACCACCGACGCCGATAAACTCGACCGCCGGATGCTGCACCTTGAGCGCGCGCATCAGACCCGCGCCCAAAATGTCACCGGAAGCCTCACCCGCCACCAGCGCAATACGCAGATTGGCCATGATCAGCGAGTGATGCCGCGAGTCGACGACTGGATGGAGTCACGGAATATCGCGACTTCCGGGAACTGCGCTGCCGGCTCAACCAGCTCAGCCAGTGCCTGCTCGACCGTCAGACCTTGGCGGTACACGGTTTTGTAGGCGCGACGCAGGGTGTGAATCGCGTCTTCGCTGAAACCGCGACGGCGCATGCCTTCGAAGTTCATGCTGCGCGCTTCGGCCGGGTTGCCGAACACGGTGACGAATGCCGGGACGTCCTTGCCGATGGCAGTGCCCATGCCGGAAAAGCTGTGGGCGCCAATGTGGCAATACTGGTGCACCAAAGTGAACCCGGAAAGGATCGCCCAGTCATCAACATGCACATGCCCAGCCAACGCCGTGTTGTTGACCAGAATGCAGTGATTGCCGATGACGCTGTCGTGACCTATGTGCGCGTAGGCCATGATCAGGTTGTGGTCGCCCAGCGTGGTTTCCGAGCGGTCCTGCACAGTGCCACGGTGAATCGTCACGCCTTCACGGATGACGTTGTGGTCACCGATCACCAGACGGGTTTCTTCACCCTTGTACTTCAGATCGGGCGTGTCTTCGCCTACCGAGGAAAACTGGTAGATACGATTGTGCTTGCCGATGCGGGTCGGGCCTTTGAGGATTACATGCGGCCCGATCACGGTACCCTCGCCGATTTCCACACCTGCGCCGATGATCGACCACGGGCCGACCTCGACGCCGTCAGCCAGTACGGCCGACGGATCGATGATTGCGCGAGGGTCAATCAAACTCATAGCTTGCGTTCCGCACAGATGATTTCAGCCGAGCAGACCGGCTTGCCATCGACCGAAGCCTGGCATTCGAACTTCCAGATCTGACGCTTGCAGCTGATGAACTTGGCTTCCAGGATCAACTGGTCACCCGGCAGCACCGGCTGGCGGAAGCGCAGCTTGTCGGAGCCGACGAAGTAGTAAAGCGTGCCGTCGGCAGGCTTCACGTCGAGCATTTTGAAACCGAGGATCCCGGCAGCCTGAGCCATCGCTTCGATGATCAGTACGCCCGGCATGATTGGATGCGCCGGGAAGTGACCATTGAAGAACGGTTCATTGATGCTGACATTCTTGTAGGCGCGAATGCGCTTGCCTTCAGTGTCCAGTTCCACCACCCGGTCCACCAGCAGGAACGGGTAACGGTGAGGCAGGTATTCGCGAATCTCGTTGATGTCCATCATTTCGGGGGGAAGCCTATGTAAAGATTGGGAGCGCGACTGACGCGCACTCCTCTAGCAAATCAAGGAGGCAGTCTAGAGGCTGTGCACACTTGATATGGAAATGGTATCAGCCATCTGATGAAGCATTGCCGTCAGGGGTCACTTCCCCAACGCGCTTTTCCAGCTGTTTCAAACGTCGCGCGATGTCATCGAGCTGACGGATGCGGGCCGCGCTTTTGCGCCATTCGGCCGCCGGTTGCATGGCTGTACCGGAAGAGTAGGCGCCCGGCTCGGTAATCGAGTGGGTCACCATGGTCATCCCGGTGAGGAAAACGTTGTCGCAAATATCAATGTGGCCAACCAGACCGACACCGCCGGCCAGCATGCAATGCTTGCCGATCTTGGTGCTGCCGGAGATCCCGACGCACGCCGCCATGGCCGTGTGATCACCGACCTGAACGTTGTGGGCAATCTGGATCTGATTGTCGAGTTTCACGCCATTACCGATCACGGTATCGGCCAGAGCGCCGCGGTCGATGGCGGTATTCACGCCAATCTCGACATCGTCGCCGATGGTCACACCACCGATCTGGGCGATCTTCTGCCAGATGCCTTTTTCGTTGGCGAAGCCGAAGCCTTCACCACCGAGCACAGCACCGGACTGAATCACTACGCGCTTGCCGATGCGTACGTCGTGATACAGCGTCACGCGAGGTGCAAGCCAGCCGCCTTCGCCGATTTCGCTGCGGGCACCGACGACACAATGCGCGCCCAGGGTCACTTGCGCACCAATTCGCGCACCGCTCTCGATCACCACAAATGGGCCGATGCTGGCGGTTGGATCAACCACGGCGTCAGGCGCAATGACCGCCGACGGGTGGATACCCGCAGAGGCTTTTGGCTTGGGATCGAACAGATGCGAGATACGCGCGTAAGCCAGGTAAGGATCAGGCACCACCAACGCATTACCGGCAAAACCTTCGGCATCGGCTTCTTTGAGCAACAGTGCTGCTGCCTGCGAGCCGGCGAGGTATTTGCGATATTGAGGGTTTGCCAGAAAGCTCAACTGAGCTGGGCCAGCCTCTTGCAAAGTGGCTAGCCCAGTTATTTGCGTCTCAGGGTCGCCACGCAGGGTGGCGCCGAGGAACTCGGCCAACTGGCCGAGTTTGATAGTCACGGTCATGGGTTACTTCAGCTGATTCATGCGCTCGATAACCTGGCGCGTGATGTCGTACTGAGGTTTGACATCGATGACTGCGCCACGCTCGAACACCAAGTCAAAACCACCTTTCTTGATGACTTCTTCCACTGCGCTATCCAGTTTCGGCTTCAGTTGCTTGAGCATTTCGCGGTCGGCAACAGCTTTCGCTTCGTTCAGCTCCTTGGACTGGAACTGGAAGTCACGGGCCTTTTGCTTGAATTCCAGCTCCAGACGCTCACGCTCGCCTTGCTGCATTTTGTCGCCACCGGCCATCAGACGATCCTGAATGCCCTTGGCGCTGCTTTCCAGCGTTTTCAGTTTGGTCAGTTGCGGACCGAACTTCTTCTCGGCATCCACGGCGTACTTCTTCGCCGCGTCGGATTCCAGCAGGGCCATCTGATAGTTCAGAACGGCAATTTTCATGTCGGCAAATGCCGGGCCTGCCACCATCAAGGAGGCCAGGAGAACCAATTGAGTCAACTTACGCACGATGCACTCCTACAAAATCCATTGTCGTTATCTTGGGTCAGACGCTTAGAACGTCTGGCCGAGGGAGAATTGGAACACTTGAGTTTCAGCGTCATCCGGTTTCTTGATCGGCATGGCCAACGCGAAGCTCAGAGGACCCAGAGCGGTAACCCAGGTCACACCCACACCGACGGAACTGGCCATGTTGCTCAGGCTGATGTCGTTGCACTTGGTGTTCGACGTCGAGCCGTTGGCATTGGTAGTGTCCTTGCACTGCGAGTCAAATACGTTACCCACATCCCAGAATACCGAAGTACGCAGGGAACGCTGATCCTTGACGAATGGCAGCGGGAACAGAACCTCGACACCACCTTGGATCAGGACGTTACCGCCGAACGGCAGTGGATCCTGGTCCGGGTCAGCCAGCGTACCCGGGTTGGTGCCTCGGCTTGGTGTACTGCGCGGGCCGAGGGTGCTGTCCTTGAAGCCACGAACCGAGTTGAAACCACCAGCATAGTAGTTTTCATAGAACGGCAAGCCGTCAGTCGAACCGTAACCGTCGCCATAACCCAGCTCGGTGTGCAGACGCAGGGTGTAATTCTCAGTGATCGGCTGGAACAGCTGACCACGGTAGTCAAGTTTGTAGAACGACAGGTCGCTGCCCGGAATGGTGGTTTCCAGGGTCAGGCTCTGGGAACGACCACGGGTCGGCAGTACGCCTTTGTTCAGGGTGGACTCGGACCAGCCGGCCGAAGCCTTGAAGTTCAGGTATTGATCGCCTTCCTGTTTAACGAAGTCAAAAATCTCGTCAACGGTGTAGGTACCGGTCTTGATCTTGTCCTGTTGCGCGGACAGACCGAAGGTCAGACGCGAAGTCTCGCTGATTGGATAACCAACGTTTACGCCGGCACCCAGGCTGTCTACCGCATAGCTTGCTACGTCGACGTCGAGGTCTTTGTAGTCAGTGGTGCGATAGAACGCGTTGTAACCCAGGCTCACGCCATCGGCGGTCCAGTACGGGTCAACGTAGCCGAAGTTGTAGCGGCTCTGGTATTCGCTTCGGGTCAGGCCGATGCTGACGCGGTTACCGGTACCGAGGAAGTTGTTCTGGGTAATCGAACCACCGAGGATCAGACCGGCGCTCTGGGCGAAACCGACGCTGGCGGTAATCGAACCGGAAGCCTGCTCTTCAACGCTGTAGTTCACGTCAACCTGGTCGTCGACACCTGGCACAGCCGGGGTTTCAACGTTGACTTCTTTAAAGAAGCCCAGACGCTCCAGACGGGTCTTGGATTGGTCGATCAGGTAGGTCGAAGCCCAGCCACCTTCCATCTGACGCATTTCACGACGCAGCACTTCGTCTTCCGACTTGGTGTTGCCACGGAAGTTGATGCGATTGACGTAGGCACGCTTGCCCGGATCGACAGCAAACAGGATGTCGACGGTGTGGTCATCATCGTGTGGCTGAGGGATGCCGTTGACGTTGGCGAAGGTGTAACCCTCGTTACCCAGACGACGAGTGATCAGTTCCGACGTGGTGGTCATCAGCTTGCGCGAGAACACCTGACCTTTCTGCACCAGCAGCAAGGACTTGACTTGATCTTCAGGGACTTTCAGGTCACCACTGAGTTTGACGTCACGGACGGTGTACTTCTCGCCTTCGGTCACGTTAACGGTGATGTAGACGTGTTTCTTGTCCGGGGTGATCGACACCTGAGTCGAGGCGATATCCATGTTGATATAGCCACGGTCCAGGTAGTAAGAGCGCAGACGCTCCAGGTCACCGGACAGTTTTTCACGCGCATACTTGTCGTCGTTCTTGAAGAACGACAACCAGTTGGTGGTTTTCAGTTCGAACAGGTCGGTCAGGTCTTCCTCGGGGAACACCGTGTTGCCTACCACGTTGATGTGCTGAATGGCGGCAACGGTGCCTTCGTTGATCTTCACTTTCAGACCCACGCGGTTACGCGGCTGCGATACCACTTCGGTATCGACGGTTGCCGAGTAGCGACCTTGCGCGACGTACTGACGTTGCAGTTCGTTACGCACGCCTTCGAGGGTGGCACGCTGGAAGATCTCGCCTTCGGCCAGACCGGATTGTTTGAGGCCCTTCATCAGGTCTTCAGTGGAGATCGCCTTGTTACCTTCGATCTCGATACTGGCGACGGATGGACGCTCGACAACCGTGATTACCAGAACGTTGCCTTCGCGGCCCAGCTGGATATCTTGAAAGAAACCGGTTTTGAACAACGCACGAGTGGATTCCACCAGGCGACGATCATCCGCCTGCTCGCCGACGTTCAACGGCAAGGCACCAAAGACACTACCCGCGGAGACCCGCTGGAGGCCATTGACGCGAATATCAGAGATAGTGAAGGACTCGGCGTGAACTTCGGCGATCATCAATACGGTGAGAACCGCAGTTAGCAGCAGACGTTTCATGAAGTCCTTTCTTATTCCAACTGGCAATAAACAAACTGCCGCAAAATGCGGCAGATTCGCAATTCAGCGAAGCGTTACAGTCGACCCAGATCGTTGACCAGAGCAAGCAACATCACCCCGACCACCAAACTGATACCGATCTGTATCCCCCAACCTTGCACCCGATCCGACAAGGGACGACCACGCGCCCACTCGATCAGATAAAACAACAAATGCCCCCCATCCAGTACAGGAATGGGCAGCAAATTCAGAACGCCCAGGCTAATACTCAGATAAGCAAGGAAATTCAGGAAATCAGCGACGCCCGACTGGGCAGAAGCGCCCGCCACTTTAGCAATGGTTATCGGTCCACTCAAGTTTTTTACCGAGAGCTCGCCGAAGAGCATTTTCTTCAGCGAATCGAGCGTCAGAATGCTCATGGTCCAAGTGCGACGGGCACCCTCGCCAATTGCGGCCAACGGCCCGTAACTGACCTCGCGAATCATCTCCGGCGGCCAGTCGACAGCTTTTACACCCGCGCCCAGATAACCACTCGGCGCCTTGCTTTCTCCGCGCGCCGCCAAGGTCACCGGGACGTCGATTTGAGCATTGTCACGCTCGATGCGCAGCATGATTTTGGTATCAGGACGCGTACGAACGGTATCAACCACTTGTTGCCAGTCATTCAGCGCCTGCCCATCGAGGGCCAACAGCCGATCACCGGTTTTCAGGCCAGCGGCCTGGGCCGGGCCTTTAGGATCAAGCTCAGCGAGCACCGGCGGCAAGGCCGGACGCCATGGGCGAATCCCCAGGGAGCGAATCGGATCCGGCTCGTCGGCGCCCTTCAGCCAGTGATCCAGTGCCAGCTCACGCGGCGAATCCGCCGTGGAGCCTTGTTCACGAACCATCAATTGCAAGGAACCGCTTTCACCGAGTCGACGCACCAACTGCAAATTGACAGCTGCCCACCCAGTGGTCGGTTCACCATCAATGGCAACGATCTCCTGACCGGCATTCAAACCGGCCTTGGCCGCAATACTGCCGGATTCTACAGCGCCGATGACCGGACGTACCTGCTCGCTGCCGAGCATGGCCAGCACCCAAAAAAACACCAGCGCCAAGAGAAAGTTGGCGATCGGGCCGGCGGCGACGATGGCGATGCGCTGACGAACGGATTTGCGATTGAAAGATTGATCAAGCTGATCGACCGGGACTTCGCCCTCACGCTCGTCGAGCATTTTGACGTAGCCACCCAGCGGAATCGCGGCCACCACAAACTCGGTGCCCTGCTTGTCGCGCCAGCGCAACAACGGCATGCCAAAGCCCACGGAAAAACGCAGAACCTTGACGCCACAGCGCCGCGCGACCCAGAAGTGGCCGAATTCGTGAAAGGTGACCAGCACACCCAAGGCGATCAGGGTGCCGGCAATCATATAGAGCGCGCTCATCTACTTTCTCCGCAATCCTGTTCAGTGCCGCGTGAAGCCATTGTGTTGCAAAACTTATCGGCCGTGACGACTCAGCCATTGCTCAGCCAAAACTCGCGCCTTGGCGTCGGCGGTGAACACCGCACTGAGATCACCCAGCGCAACGACCGGCTCGAGGTTCAGAACCTCCTCGATGATACTCGCGATTTCCAGGTAGCGAACCCGCCCGTCGAGAAACGCCGCTACCGCGACTTCGTTGGCCGCATTGAGCATGGCCGGAGCGCTATCGCCCGCCTCCGCCGCTTGACGCGCCAGGCGCAGGCACGGGAAACGCTGTTCATCAGGCGCTTCGAAGTCCAGACGCGCGATCGCAAACAGATCCAGGGGTGCCACGCCAGAGTCGATACGTTCCGGCCAGGCCAGGGCATTGGCGATCGGCGTGCGCATATCGGGATTACCCAGTTGCGCCAATACCGAACCGTCCACATAGTCGACCAGCGAATGGATCACACTCTGTGGATGGATCACCACCTCGACTTGCGACGGCCTGGCGTCGAACAACCAGCAGGCCTCGATCAACTCGAGCCCCTTGTTCATCATGCTCGCCGAGTCCACGGAGATCTTGCGCCCCATCGACCAGTTCGGATGTGCACAAGCCTGGTCAGGTGAAACATGCGCCAATTCAGCCATCGACGTCTGCCGGAAAGGGCCGCCAGAGGCTGTCAGCAAAATCCGACGCACGCCCACCGAGCTCAACCCGCGGGCGAAGTCCTGAGGCATGCACTGGAAGATCGCATTGTGCTCGCTATCGATCGGCAACAGCACTGAACCGCTCTTGCGCACCGCCTGCATGAACAGGGCGCCGGACATTACCAGCGCCTCCTTGTTGGCCAAGAGGATCTTTTTGCCTGCCTCGACGGCTGCCAAGGTCGGACGCAGCCCTGCTGCACCCACGATCGCCGCCATTACCGCGTCGACTTCCGGAGCGGAGGCAACCTGACACAGGCCCTCCTCTCCCACCAGTACGCGGGTCGACAAACCGGCAGCACGCAAATCGTCCTGCAGACCGCGCGCCGCGGCGACTTGCGGCACCACCGCAAATTGCGGCACATGGCGCACGCACAGGGCAAACAACTCACTCAAGCGAGTAAAGCCACTCAAGGCAAAAACCTGATAGCGCTCGGGATGACGTGCAATGACATCAAGAGTGCTCAGACCGATCGAACCGGTCGCACCCAGAACCGTAATCTGCTGTGGGCGACTCACGGTGCAGCCATCCACAACAACACTGCAAACACCGGAATCGCCGCGGTGAGGCTGTCGATGCGATCAAGTACGCCGCCGTGACCTGGCAGCAAATTACTGCTGTCCTTGATGCCGGACTGACGCTTGAACATGCTTTCCGTGAGGTCGCCGACAACCGAAATGAACACGATCAGCGCCGCACCGATCAAGCCTTTGAGCAACTCGGCAACGGTCCAGTCGCGCACCAGCCCGACGATTGCAGTAATCACCAGACTCAACGCCAGACCGCCGTAAACACCTTCCCAGCTCTTGCCCGGGCTGACCTGCGGCGCGAGCTTGCGCTTGCCGAAAGCACGGCCAGAGAAGTAGGCACCGATATCAGCACCCCACACCAGCACCATGACGGCCATGATCAGCCAGTTACCCAACGGATACTGTTTGATCTGCACCAGACCTTGCCAGGCCGGCAACAGGATCAGCAGGCCGATGACCAGCTTGGTCGCAGCACTCGACCAATGCTCGCTCGAACGCGGATAGCTCAGCACCAGATACGTCGCCACGGCCCACCAGAGCACCGCAGCACCCAGCACCCACGGCGCAAGCCCGGGCAGGATGTACATGACGAACAGCATCAGAGCGACGACGACGGCATAACCGACACGGAACGCCTGGCCGGTGAAGCCGGCAAGCCGCGCCCACTCCCACGCGCCCAGACTGACAACCAGCCCGATGAACAGCGCAAAACCGGAACCTTCGAGCAGGAAAAAACCGCACAAGGCGATCGGCAGCAGGATCAGCGCAGTGATGATTCGTTGTTTAAGCATTAAACCCGGGCTCCAGCTTCGATCTGCTCGCTCGTTTTACCGAAGCGACGCTGACGCGAAGCGAAATCGGCCAGCGCATTGCGCATGGCATCGTGTTTGAAGTCCGGCCAGAACAGGTCGGAAAAGTACAACTCGGCATACGCCAGTTGCCACAACAGGAAGTTGCTGATGCGGTGTTCTCCGCCAGTGCGGATACACAGATCAGGCAACGGCAGGTCGCCGGTCGCCAGACAGGTCTGCAGCAGATCCGGCGTGATGTCCTCCGGACGCAGATGCCCGGCCTGAACTTCACGCGCCAGGCGCTGTGCAGCTTGTGCGATATCCCACTGACCACCGTAATTGGCGGCGATCTGCAGAATGAAACGATTGGCGCCCGCCGTCATCGCCTCGGCTTCACGCATGGCTGCCTGAAGCTCGGGATGAAAGCGCGAGCGATCGCCAATGATGCGCAGGCTGATGTTGTTGTCGTTGAGGCGCTTGGCCTCACGACGCAATGCCTTGAAGAACAGATCCATCAAGGCACTGACTTCATCGGCCGGACGCTGCCAGTTTTCACTGGAAAACGCGAACAGGGTGAGCACTTCGACCTTGGCCTCAGCGCACACCTCGATCACCGCCCGCACAGCATCCACGCCCGCTTTATGCCCGGCGACACCTGGCATAAAGCGTTTTTTCGCCCAGCGATTGTTGCCATCCATGATGATCGCGACATGGCGCGGCACCGCGGACGGCGCAGTCTGCTTGGTCTTGTCCATTAAAAGCTCGAACCTTATACGGCCATCAGATCCGCTTCTTTTTGCTTGGTAGCCGTGTCGATATCAGCTTCAGCCTTGTCGGTGAGTTTCTGAATATCGGCAGCGGCACGACGCTCTTCGTCTTCGCTGATTTCTTTGTCCTTGACCAGCTTCTTCAGCTCACCCAAGGCATCACGACGGATGTTGCGCACGGCAACACGCGCGTCTTCGGCAGCGCTGCGCGCCTGCTTGGTGAAGCCCTTGCGGGTTTCTTCAGTCAGGGCAGGCATGGAGATCAGCAACAATTCGCCCAGGTTGGTCGGATTGAGGTTCAGACCCGCGCTCTGGATTGCCTTGTCAACCGCCGCGAGCATGTTGCGCTCGAACGCCACGACTTGCAGGGTGCGCGAGTCTTTTACGGTGATGTTGGCCACTTGGGTGATGGAGGTGTCTGCGCCGTAGTACGGCACCATCACGCTACCCAGGATGCTTGGGTGAGCCTTGCCGGTACGAATCTGGCCAAAGGCATGGGCCAAAGAGTCCAGAGATTTTTGCATGCGCTCTTGAGCGTCTTTTTTGATTTCGTTGATCATTGTTGACCTTCCTCGATCAGGGTGCCTTCAGCGCCGCCATGGACGATGTTCAGCAGGGCACCAGGCTTGTTCATGTTGAATACGCGCAGCGGCATCTTGTGGTCGCGGCACAGGCAAATAGCAGTCAGATCCATTACACCCAGCTTGCGATCCAGTACTTCATCATAAGTCAGATGATCGAACTTCTCGGCATGCGGGTCCTTGAATGGGTCAGCGGTGTAAACGCCATCGACCTTGGTCGCCTTGAGCACGACATCGGCGTCGATTTCAATGGCGCGCAGGCAGGCTGCCGAATCCGTTGTGAAGAACGGGTTGCCGGTACCGGCTGCGAAAATCACCACATCTTTGGAGTTCAGGTGGCGCATGGCTTTGCGGCGATCATAGTGATCGGTTACGCCAACCATGGAAATGGCCGACATCACGATGGCCGAGATATTGGCACGTTCCAGCGCATCGCGCATGGCCAGGGCGTTCATCACAGTGGCCAGCATGCCCATGTGGTCGCCTGTTACCCGATCCATGCCGGCTTTGCTCAATGCTTCACCGCGGAACAGGTTGCCACCGCCGATCACCAGACCGACCTGAACGCCGATGCCGACCAGTTGGCCGACTTCCAGCGCCATGCGGTCCAGTACTTTCGGATCGATCCCGAACTCTTCCGAGCCCATCAGGGCCTCGCCGCTAAGCTTGAGTAGAATGCGTTTATAGCGAGCCTGATAACCACTGCCCTGCTGAGCCATTGCGAATCTCTCCTGCGGCGTATTTAAAAATTCTTTGCGAGCTGTTTACAGCTGGCGTTCACTCTAGCTTGGCGCTGCTTCAGCGCCATCGGAACATGGCTTTGTAAGTCAGTTCCAAGTGGAAACCAATTAAAAATTGATAACCCCATCTGAAAAGAGGCTGCGCGCGTAAGCGGGCAGCCTCTTTCGGGCGACAGTTGAAAAACTGTCTTATTGCTTGGCGGCAGCCAGCTGGGCAGCAACTTCTTCAGCGAAGTTGTCGACCGGCTTCTCGATGCCTTCGCCTACTTTGAAGTAAGTGAAGGAAACGATTTCAGCACCGGCTTTCTTGGCCAGTTCGCCAACCTTGATTTCAGGGTTCTTGACGAACGCCTGCTCAACCAGGCTCGCTTCAGCCAGGAACTTGCTGATACGGCCTTTGACCATATTTTCAACAATGTTTTCTGGCTTGCCTTTGATTTTTTCTTCGTTCAACTGCAGGAACACAGCTTTTTCGCGTTCGATAGCTTCAGCCGAAACTTCCGATGGCAGCAGGAACTCAGGGTTGCTGGCCGCTACGTGCATAGCGATGTCTTTGGCCAGTTCAACGTTGCCGCCTTTCAGAACAACTGCAACACCGATCTTGTTGCCGTGCAGGTAGCCACCAACAACGTCGCCTTCTACGCGAACCAGACGACGGATGTTGACGTTTTCGCCAACCTTGCCGACCAGTACCAGGCGAGCAGCTTCTTGAGCTTCGATCAGCGGAGCAACATCAGTCAGCTTGTCAGCGAAAGCTTTTTCAATGCTTTGAGCAACGAATGCTTTGAAGTCGTCTTGCAGAGCGAGGAAGTCGGTCTGCGAGTTCACTTCCAGCAGAACAGCAGATTTGCCGTCTTCTTTCAGAGCGATGGCGCCTTCAGCGGCAACGTTACCAGCTTTTTTGGCAGCCTTGATTGCGCCCGAAGCACGCATGTCATCAATGGCTTTTTCGATGTCGCCGCCAGCCTTTTCCAGGGCTTTCTTGCAATCCATCATGCCTTCGCCGGTACGCTCGCGCAGTTCTTTAACCAACGCTGCAGTAATTGCTGCCATTTTCAAATTCCTCTTGGATAGGTTTTCAACCATTCCACCCGATTGAACGGGCGTTCAATTCTTCCCGAACCACCCTTGTTAGCTGCCGCACATTACAAATAGTGCCGCGGGCGCCGACAAATGGTTTTCGAGGTGGCAAAAAGGGGGCCAAGCCCCCTTTTTGCTTACTGAGTCAACGCCAGGGCGTCAATTACTCAGCTGCAGCCTGAGTTTCTTCAGCTGCGAATTCAACAGTACCGCCAGCAACATTGTTGCGACCACGGATTACTGCGTCAGCCATCGAACCCATGTACAGCTGGATAGCGCGGATTGCGTCATCGTTGCCTGGGATGATGTAGTCAACGCCTTCCGGGCTGCTGTTGGTGTCGACAACGCCGATTACCGGGATGCCCAGCTTGTTGGCTTCGGTGATCGCGATGCGCTCGTGGTCAACGTCGATCACGAACAGTGCGTCTGGCAGACCGCCCATGTCCTTGATGCCGCCCAGCGAACGATCCAGCTTTTCCAGGTCACGGGAGCGCATCAGCGCTTCTTTCTTGGTCAGCTTGGCGAAAGTACCGTCTTCGGCTTGAACTTCAAGGTCACGCAGACGCTTGATGGAAGCACGAATGGTTTTGAAGTTGGTCAGCATGCCGCCCAACCAGCGGTGATCGACGTACGGCGAACCGCAACGTGCTGCTTCTTCAGCAACGATCTTGCCAGCGGAACGCTTGGTGCCGACGAACAGAATCTTGTTTTTGCCCTGGGCCAGACGCTCTACGAAAGTCAGAGCTTCGTTGAACATTGGCAGGGTTTTTTCAAGGTTGATGATGTGAATCTTGTTACGCGCGCCGAAAATGTACTTACCCATTTTCGGATTCCAGTAACGGGTTTGGTGACCGAAGTGCACACCGGCCTTCAGCATATCGCGCATATTGACTTGGGACATGATAGTTCCTTAATAAGTCGGGTTTGGCCTCCACGTATCCCAATGACCAACCAGTGGCATAAAGCCAAAAGCACCCAGGTCATCGTGTCGACACGTGTGTGGATTTAAGCTTTTCGGGGTATCCCCGGAAAGCGGCGCATTTTATACCACAGGGTGCGCAGAAACGGAACACGGAATCTGTAATCGCACCAAGGACATGGGCGCAGCCCCCTTGGAATCGGCTCCGGGCGCACCATTGTATAGAGAGAAGCGATGCACGCGGGCGCTGAATTGCGCCGTGCGTCTGTTAGAATCGCGTTTTTCAGGGTCGCCAATCGAACGCCCGCCACCCTATTCGTATCAGTAAGCGCCGCCGAGCGCAGAGAGAGCCTGTATGACCGTCAACCTCAAAACTCCCGAGGACATCGCTGGCATGCGTGTCGCCGGCAAACTGGCCGCCGATGTGCTGGAAATGATTGCCGAACATGTCAAACCAGGCGTCACCACCGACGAACTGAACCAGATCTGCCATGACTACATCGTCAACGTGCAGCAAGCCATCCCAGCCCCGCTCAACTACAAGGGCTACCCGAAGTCGATCTGCACCTCGATCAACCACGTGGTCTGCCACGGCATCCCGAACGACAAGCCGCTGAAAAACGGCGACACCCTGAACATCGACGTGACCGTGATCAAGGACGGTTACCACGGTGACACCAGCCGCATGTTCCACGTCGGCGAAGTCCCGGTATGGGCCGAGCGTCTGTCGCAGATCACCCAGGAATGCATGTACAAGGCGATCGAGATCGTCAAACCCGGCTGCCGCCTCGGTGACATCGGCGAAGTGATCCAGAAGCACGCGGAAAAGAACGGCTTCTCGGTGGTTCGCGAGTTCTGCGGTCACGGCATCGGCAAGGTTTTCCACGAAGAGCCGCAGATCCTGCACTACGGCCGTGCCGGCACCGGCATGGAACTGAAAGCCGGCATGACCTTCACCATCGAACCGATGATCAACCAGGGCAAGGCCGACACCAAAGTTCTGGGCGATGGCTGGACCGCGATCACCAAGGACCGCAAGCTTTCGGCCCAGTGGGAACACACCCTGCTGGTCACCGACACCGGTTACGAGATCTTCACCCTGCGCGCCGACGACACCATCGCGCGCGTCTCGGCCTGATCCACTCAACGCTCCCAGCCTTATAGAAGGAAAGCCAATCGATGCCGCAGGTGGATCCCGAACTCTTTGACCGCGGCCAGTTCCAGGCTGAGCTGGCCTTGAAAGCGAGTCCTATCGCCGCGTTCAAGAAGGCGATCCGCCAGGCTCGCGAGGTCCTCGACGCGCGTTTTCGCAGTGGCCGCGACATCCGCCGCCTGATCGAAGACCGCGCCTGGTTCGTCGACAACATCCTGCAAAAGGCCTGGGAGCAGTTTAACTGGAGCGAAGACGCCGACATTGCGCTGGTTGCGGTCGGCGGCTATGGCCGCGGAGAGTTGCACCCGTATTCCGACATTGATTTGCTGATCCTGCTGGACAGCGCCGATCACGAAGTTTTCCGTGATTCCATCGAGCGTTTTCTGACGCTGCTGTGGGACATCGGCCTGGAAGTTGGCCAGAGCGTGCGCTCGGTCGATGAATGCGCCGAAGAAGCCCGCGCCGACCTCACCGTCGTCACCAACCTGATGGAAAGCCGCACCATCTGCGGCCCCGAGCGTTTGCGTCAACGCATGCTCGACGTCACCAGCACCGCACATATGTGGCCGGCCAAGGAGTTCTTCCTGGCCAAACGCGCCGAGCAAAAGGCCCGTCACCACAAGTACAACGACACCGAATACAACCTGGAACCCAACGTCAAAGGCTCGCCGGGCGGCCTGCGCGATATCCAGACCATTTTGTGGGTGGCCCGTCGTCAGTACGGCACCCTGAACTTGCGCGCCCTCGCCGGCGAAGGCTTTTTGGTCGAAAGCGAAAACGCCCTGCTCGCCTCTTCCCAGGAATTCCTCTGGAAAGTGCGCTATGCCCTGCACATGCTCGCCGGCCGTTCGGAAGACCGCTTGCTGTTCGACCATCAACGCACCATCGCCGGTTTGCTCGGCTTTGAAGGTGACGATGCCAAGCAGGCCGTCGAAAACTTCATGCAACAGTATTTCCGCGTGGTGATGAGCATTGCCCAGCTCAGCGACCTGATCATCCAGCACTTCGAGGAAGTCATCCTCGCCCCGGAAGACGAAGCCCCGCCGCAGCCGATCAACTCGCGCTTCCAGCTGCACGACGGCTATATCGAGGCGCGCAACGACAACGTGTTCCGCCGCACGCCGTTTGCCATGCTCGAGATCTTCGTGCTGATGGCTCAGCAGCCGGAAATCAAAGGCGTGCGCGCCGACACTATTCGTCTGCTGCGGGAAAACCGTCATTTGATCGATGACAACTTCCGCAACGATATTCGCAACACCAGCCTGTTCATCGAGCTGTTCAAGTGCAAGATCGGCATCCACCGCAACCTGCGCCGGATGAACCGTTACGGCATTCTCGGGCGTTACCTGCCGGAGTTCGGCTTCATTGTCGGGCAGATGCAGCACGACCTGTTCCACATCTATACGGTCGATGCGCACACGCTGAACCTGATCAAGCACCTGCGCAAATTGCAGTACACCCAGGTCTCGGAGAAATTCCCGCTGGCCGCCAAGTTGATGGCCAAACTGCCCAAGCCCGAACTCATTTACATGGCCGGCCTGTACCACGACATCGGCAAGGGTCGGCATGGCGATCACTCGGAAATCGGCGCGGTCGATGCCGAGGCGTTCTGCCAGCGCCATCAGTTGCCAGTGTGGGACAGCCGCCTGATCGTCTGGCTGGTGCAAAACCATCTGGTGATGTCGACCACCGCGCAGCGCAAGGACCTGTCCGACCCACAGGTCATTCACGATTTCGCCCAGGCCGTTGGCGATGAAACCCGCCTCGACTATCTGTACGTGCTGACCGTGGCCGACATCAACGCGACCAACCCGACACTGTGGAACTCATGGCGCGCCAGTCTGTTGCGCCAGCTCTACACCGAGACCAAGCGCGCCTTGCGTCGCGGTCTGGAAAACCCGGTGGATCGCGAAGAGCAGATCCGTCAGACGCAAAGCGCGGCGCTGGATATTCTGGTGCGCGGCGGCACTGATCCGGACGATGTCGAGCAATTGTGGGCGCAACTGGGCGATGACTATTTCCTGCGGCACACCGCCGGTGACGTGGCCTGGCACAGCGATGCGATCCTGCAGCAGCCGGCCGATGGCGGCCCACTGGTGCTGATCAAGGAAACCACGCAACGCGAGTTCGAGGGCGGTACGCAGATTTTCATTTATGCACCGGACCAGCACGACTTCTTCGCCGTGACCGTGGCAGCGATGGATCAGCTCAACCTGAACATTCACGACGCCCGGGTTATCACCTCGAGCAGCCAGTTCACCCTCGACACCTACATCGTGCTCGACACCGATGGCGACTCGATTGGCGACAATCCGACGCGGGTCAAACAGATTCGCGAAGGCCTGACTGAAGCGCTGCGCAACCCGGACGATTACCCGACAATCATCCAGCGCCGTGTGCCGCGCCAGCTCAAACATTTCGCCTTTGCGCCGCAGGTGACGATCCATAACGACGCGCAACGGCCAGTGACCGTACTCGAGCTGACCGCGCCTGACCGCCCGGGACTGCTGGCGCGGATCGGCGGGATTTTCCTCGAGTTCGACCTGTCGCTGCAGAACGCCAAGATTGCGACCCTGGGCGAACGGGTGGAAGACGTGTTCTTCATCACCGACGCGCACAATCAGCCGCTGTCCGATCCGCTGCTGTGCAGCCGTTTGCAGGATGCAATTGTTGAGCAGTTGAGCGTCAATCAGGAACCGGATATCAAACTTTCACGCATCAGTATTTGATGGCGCCCTCCAATTCAAACGCTTTGCACGAGACCCTGCACCAATGAACAACGCTCTGAACCAGCTCCAGCCGTACCCGTTCGAAAAGCTCCGCGCCCTGCTCGGCACCGTGACGCCAAACCCGGACAAGCGCCCGATCGCCCTGTCGATCGGCGAGCCGAAACACCGCTCGCCGAGCTTTGTCGCCGAAGCGCTGGCCAACAGTCTGGATCAGATGGCGGTATACCCGACGACGCTGGGGATCCCGGCCCTGCGTGAAGCCATCGCCGGCTGGTGCGAGCGTCGCTTTGGCGTACCGAGCGGCTGGATCGACCCGGCGCGCAACGTGCTGCCGGTCAACGGTACCCGTGAAGCGTTGTTCGCGTTCACCCAGACCGTGGTCAACCGTGGCGACGACGCACTGGTGGTCAGCCCGAACCCGTTCTATCAAATCTACGAAGGCGCGGCGTTTCTCGCCGGGGCCAAGCCGCACTATCTGCCGTGCCTCGACGAGAACGGCTTCAACCCGGATTTCGATGCCGTTGCGCCAGACACCTGGAAGCGCTGCCAGATTCTGTTTTTGTGCTCGCCAGGCAACCCGACCGGCGCGCTGATTCCGGTCGAGACCCTGAAAAAACTGATCGCCCTGGCCGACGAATACGACTTCGTGATCGCCGCCGACGAGTGCTACAGCGAGCTGTACTTCGACGAACAGACTCCGCCGCCGGGCCTGCTGACTGCCTGCGTTGAATTGGGCCGCAAGGATTTCAAACGCTGCGTAGTGTTTCATAGCCTGTCCAAGCGCTCCAACCTGCCGGGCCTGCGCTCCGGTTTTGTCGCAGGCGATGCCGACATCCTCAAAGGCTTCCTGCTGTATCGCACCTACCACGGCTGCGCGATGCCGGTACAAACGCAGTTGGCCAGCGTTGCCGCGTGGAACGACGAAGTTCACGTGCGCGCCAACCGCGCGCTATACCGGGAAAAATTCGATGCAGTGCTGGAAATTCTCAGCCCGGTGATGGATGTGCAGCGCCCCGATGGCAGCTTCTACCTGTGGCCGAGCGTGCAAGGTGATGATGCCGCGTTCTGCCGCGATCTGTTTGAGCAGGAGCACGTGACCGTGGTGCCGGGTTCTTACCTGTCCCGTGATGTCGATGGCGTCAACCCGGGCGCTGGCCGTGTACGTATGGCGCTGGTTGCGCCGCTGGCAGAGTGCGTCGAAGCTGCCGAACGGATTCGCGACTTCCTGATTCGCCACAAGTAATCTCCGCCTGCCCGTGCCGGGCAATCCGGCACGGGTGCTACAAAAGACCATCTCGCCGCTCTATTTTTTTATATTCAACTTCTATATAGCCCCGTCGTTATCATCAAGCGCGCGCACTCCACCCCATTTCACAGCCCAAACCAAAACAATAAACCTGCAAAAACGCCACTATTCCCAACAACAAAAACCCCATCAGATTAATAAAAAGAAACACAACCACCCGATGTATAACTTCTACAAACTCAAACTTTCAACTAAGTTGAGCGCTACTTCGTCAAACGCGAAACAATCAAAAAACAGAAATCACTAGAACTGCCATCAATCAAGTTCTGCCCTGTTTGCCACGAAAAAAGTAAAAATCTTCACAACTATCCACTCCAACCGGGTTACCGAGGATGGCGCCCTTGATCGGGCATTCGTATAAAACTGAACTTAATAAGGAAATTGAGAAAATGAACAGCAGCAAAATTTGCAAGACCATTCACCCCGCGGATCCGCTTCTCGCCTACCAGACTGCCGTCACAGAAAGCCAACGCAATGCACTTAACGGCGGCAAAGCTGCAAGATCGGTGAGTGCCCACTCAAAACTCTGGAGTAACTTCCGAACGCTTTCCGTCTGCTTTCTTGACGAATTGAGTGCTGCAGATGCAAAGGCTTTTAAAAGTACCATCTGGAAATGGGCCAAGTTAGCCAACCTTAATATTGTTTTTACCAGCAGAACCAATGCAACCATAAGAATAAAGACCAACACCGATTTAAATATCTCGCGTATCGGCACAGACTGCCTATTGGCTGAACCCGGTGAACCGACAACCTATATTGCGGAAAAGCCCGGCAGCGAGTTTTTCGAGGCAACAGTACTCCATGAGTTTGGCCACGTACTTGGTCTCCATCACGAACACTTGCACCCCGACGCCAATATCCCCTGGAACAAACAAAAAGTTCGAGAACTTTACGCACGTCACGGCTGGAGTCCCGAGGAGATTGAAAAGAACTTTTTCGATCCTATCGACACTCTCCGCCTGGTGCTTACTGCCTACGATAAAAACTCGATCATGCATTATCGCGTAGACAAGGAACTCACCGATGGCGTCTATGAGCTAGCCCCCAACAAGATCCTTAGCGAAGATGACATGCGCATGATCCTGAGCATCTATCCAGAAACACCTTCCGAATCACCCGATGATCCTTCGCACCGTCCCTGACTCGTCCATGGGCTAAATGCTCGCGACAGGTAGCGAGCCATCCGCGAGTCCGACCGGCATAAAATCATTTGATCTGTCCAAGGTTCGCTTCGCTCAGATCCAACTCCCCCAATACCTCGCGCAACACGTCATCACCTATCTGGTGATGACGACTGAGGCTATACAGTTCCAGACGTTGCGCCCTCAGCGCCTTCAAGCGCAGGCGACGCTCGAGCAGATCCATCTGGAACGCCAAGGCCTGCGCTTCGGCGGAGTCGTTGAAAACATCCAGTTGATGGCGATACTCGGACATGATCCGCGCCTTCAGTTCTGCCGATAGAGCGGCCTGAGCCGCGTCCTGCGGGGTGGTTTCCTCGGTTTCGAGCGCATGAATCGCCGCTTCTGCGGTTTTACGCCAGGCATCACGCACTTCCTGACGACGCTTGTCGTCCGGACTTTTTTCGATGCCACGCAGCAATAGCGGCAAAGCGATACACGCCGATATCAGCGACAGCAGAATCACTCCGGCTGCGATGAAGATCAGCAGATCACGTTCGGGAAAGGCCTCCGCGCCCATCAGCATCGGCACCGACATCACACCCGCCAGCGTCACTGCACCGCGCACGCCACCGACCGTCAGCAACCAGCAGGAGCGCGCGGTCGGCACTTGGGTCAGCTCGCCCTTGCCGCGCAAACGGCGCAAAAGCACCGACAAACGCCAGATGCTCTGCACCCAGATAAACCGCAGCAACACCAACGCAAGGAAAATTGCGCCGACATCGAGGCAGCGATAAAACAGCGTTGGCCACAGGGTCGGCTCGTGGCTGACCACGGCTTTGATGATGTCCGGCAATTGCAAACCCAACAGCAAAAAGATCAAACCGTTGAAAGCGAATTCCAGCAGCGACCAGACACTGCGATTGAGCAAGCGGGTGCTGGTCTGCCGCGGCAGCAGATCAAGCCAGCTCTGCATCATCCCCGCCGCCACGGCCGAGAGAATGCCCGAAACCCCGAGACGTTCGGCCAGTACATAAGCAGCGAACGGCAGCAGCAACATGAACACCACGTGGGTCGCGGGATCGTCCCAGCCCCGCGCGATCATCCACGAGCGCAGGCGCCCGACCAGCCAGCTCAATGCCACGCCGACGGCCAGACCACCGAGCGCCACCACGACAAAGGTCAGGCTGGCGTTGGTCAGCGAGAACACGCCGGTCACTGCCGCGACCAAAGCGAACTTGAACGTCACCAGACCCGAGGCATCGTTCATCAGCGCCTCGCCTTGCAGGATGTGCATCAGCGGCGTCGGCAAGCGGTTCTGCGAGATTGCCGAAACGGCCACGGCGTCGGTTGGCGACAACACGGCCGCCAAAGCGAAGGCCACGGGCAACGGGATCGTCGGCAACAACCAGTGAATGAAGTAGCCGGCGCCGACCACGGTGAACAGCACCAGGCCGACCGCCAGTGTCAGGATCGGCCCGCGCAAATGCCAGAACTCGCGTTTGGGCATGCGCCAGCCATCGGAGAACAGCAGCGGCGGCAGGAACAGAAACAGGAACAGTTCCGGATCGAGCGCCACGTGCAGACCCAGGGTCGGCCAGGCCAGCAAGGCGCCGGCGGCGATTTGTACCAATGGCAGCGGCAGCGGGATGACCCGTCCGACCAGACGCGACACGCTGACCAGCATCAGCAGGATCAGGACGGTGTAAGCAGTTTGCATAAAGCGCAAATCTCAGACAATCGACAGCGTTGAACTGCCATATTAGCCGCTTAGCATGCGTCTGACCGTTGCACCTATGTCGCACGCCCACAAAGCGCACCCCAATGTGGGAGCGAGCTTGCTCGCGAATGCGGTCGTTCATCGAACAGAGGTATTGACTGACAGGGCCTCTTCGCGAGCAAGCTCGCTCCCACAGGGTTTTGCATTACCAAATCGACCTGAGGCGCCGCGAACCGGTTTGGTCATGGCATAATCCGACACCATTTTTCTCCAGCACCTGTAAAGGGGGCAATTCCTTGACCGTTTCAAGTAAAACGTTGCACCTTTTCGGCATCAAAGCCTGCGACACCATGAAAAAGGCGCGCACCTGGCTTGATGAACACGCTGTCAGCTACGACTTTCACGATTACAAAAGCGCCGGCATCGACCGTGAGCACCTGACCCAATGGTGTGACGAGCACGGCTGGCAAACGGTGTTGAACCGCGCAGGCACGACCTTTCGCAAACTCGACGACGAACACAAAGCCGATCTCGACCAGTCGAAAGCCATCGAACTGATGCTCGCTCAACCCTCGATGATCAAGCGCCCGGTGCTCGATCTCGGTGACCGAACCCTGATTGGCTTCAAGCCAGATATCTACGCGGCCGCTCTGAAGTAAGCAGCCCGTCACTCTTTGTAGAGGTGTATTTACATGTCCAATTCTCTGTTCAGCATCGCCTTTGGTGTCGGCACTCAGAACCGTCAAGGCGCGTGGCTGGAAGTGTTCTACGCACAGCCACTGCTCAACCCTTCGGCCGAACTGGTCGCCGCTGTTGCGCCGATCCTCGGTTACACCGAAGGCAACCAGGCCATCACCTTCACCACCGCTCAGGCCGCACAACTGGCTGAAGCCGTGAAAGGCATCGACGCCGTGCAAGGCAAGCTGCTGACCCGTCTGGCCGAGAGCCACAAGCCGCTGGTCGCCACCCTGCTGGCTGAAGACGCGCAACTGACTTCGACCCCTGAGGCCTACCTCAAGCTGCACCTGCTGTCGCACCGTTTGGTCAAGCCGCACGGCGTGAGCCTGGCGGGGATCTTCCCGCTACTGCCGAACGTAGCGTGGACAAGCCAGGGTGCAATCGACCTGAGCGAACTGGCCGAAATGCAACTGGAAGCCCGTCTGCGTGGCGACCTGCTGGAGGTGTTCTCGGTGGACAAATTCCCGAAAATGACCGACTACGTGGTACCGGCCGGCGTGCGTATCGCTGACGCCGCGCGTCTGCGTCTAGGCGCTTACGTCGGTGAAGGCACCACCGTGATGCACGAAGGCTTCATCAACTTCAACGCCGGCACCGAAGGCCCGGGCATGATCGAAGGCCGCGTTTCCGCTGGCGTATTCGTCGGCAAGGGTTCCGATCTGGGCGGCGGTTGCTCGACCATGGGCACCCTGTCGGGTGGCGGCAACATCGTGATCAAGGTCGGCGAAGGCTGCCTGATCGGCGCCAACGCCGGTATCGGTATTCCGTTGGGCGACCGCAACACTGTCGAGTCGGGCCTGTACGTGACCGCCGGCACCAAGGTTGCGCTGCTCGACGAAAACAACAATCTGGTCAAGGTTGTGAAGGCGCGTGAGCTGGCCGGTCAGACTGACCTGCTGTTCCGTCGCAACTCGGAAACCGGCGCTGTGGAATGCAAAACCCACAAGTCGGCGATCGAACTGAACGAAGCGCTGCACGCTCACAACTAAGCAGCCATACGATCCCCCTGTGGGAGCGAGCTTGCTCGCGAAGGCGTTCGGTCAGTCAACAACATCGCTGAATGACCCGACGCTTTCGCGAGCAAGCTCGCTCCCACAAGGTTCGGTGTATACCCGCCCAAGTTCACAGGGCTGAACAGATGATGATTCCCTCCCCGTGGCGTGCCGATTTCCCGGCTATCGCCGCGCTGCAACGGCAAGACCAGACCTATCTGGACAACGCCGCCACCACGCAAAAACCCCAGGCCCTGCTCGACGCACTGACGCATTACTACGCCAACGGCGCAGCCAATGTGCATCGTGCGCAACACCTGCCCGGCGCTCATGCCACGCAGGCGTTCGAGGACAGTCGACTGAAGGTTGCCCAGTGGCTGAATGCCGGTGACAGTGGGCAAATCATCTTTACTCACGGCGCCACCAGTGCGCTGAATCTCCTGGCTTATGGCCTGGAACATCTTTTCCAGCCGGGCGATGAAATTGTCATCAGCGCCCTGGAACATCACGCCAACCTGCTGCCGTGGCAGCAACTGGCACAACGTCGCAACCTGAAGCTGGTAATTCTGCCGCTGGACGCCGACGGCTTGATCGACCTCGCTGCCGCTGTGCATCTGATCGGCCCGCGCACGCGGTTGCTGGCGGTCAGTCAGTTGTCCAACGTGCTCGGCGCATGGCAGCCATTGCCGGCATTGCTCGGCATGGCCAAGGCGCAGAACGCGCTGACCGTGGTCGATGGCGCGCAAGGCGTGGTGCACGGTCGGCATGACGTGCAGGCGCTGGGTTGCGACTTCTATGTGTTTTCCAGCCACAAGCTGTATGGCCCCGATGGCCTCGGCGTGCTGTTCGGGCGCAACGCTGCACTTGAACAACTGAAGCCTTGGCAGTTCGGCGGCGAAATGGTCCTGGAAGCCAACTATCACGACTCGCGTTTTCGCCCTGCGCCGCTGGGTTTTGAAGCGGGCACGCCGCCGATTGCCAGTGTGATCGGCCTCGGTGCGACCCTCGATTATCTGGCCGGGCTCGATCAGGAAGCGGTGTCGACCCATGAAGCGGCGCTGCATGATTATTTGCTGCGTGGCCTCGCAGCGCGCAATGGCATTCGTCTGCTCGGTAAACCGCAACTGGCGCTGGCGAGTTTTGTCGTCGAAGGTGTGCACAACGCCGATCTGGCGCACCTGCTGACCGAGCAAGGCATCGCTGTGCGCGCCGGGCACCATTGCGCCATGCCGTTGCTGAAAAGCTTTGAACTGGCCGGGGCGATTCGTGTTTCGCTGGCGTTGTACAACGATTCCGAAGATCTGGAGCGCTTCTTTGAAGCACTGGATCAGGCGTTGGAGTTGTTGCGATGAGCTTGCCGGTCGAAGCCGCCGAAGCGCTGCAGACTTTTCAGAATGCGCCTGGCTGGGAACAGCGGGCGCGGTTGCTGATGCAGTTTGGTGATCGTCTGCCTGCGCTCAGCGATGCGGACAAGTGCGAGGCTAACCGGGTGCATGGCTGTGAGAGTCAGGTGTGGCTGGTTGGTGAACTGCACGACGGTCACTGGCAATTCAGCGCCAGCAGCGATGCGCGGATGATCCGCGGGTTGGTGGCGTTGTTGCTGTTGCGGGTTAACGGGTTGTCGGCGGCTGATTTAAAGCAAATCGACTTGCCTGATTGGTTTAATCAGCTCGGCCTGTCGCGCCAGCTATCGCCATCGCGCAGCAATGGCTTGAATGCTGTGCTCCAGCGGATGAATGAGTTGGCTCGCTGACTGATCGTTCCCACGCTCTGCGTGGGAATGCCTCAACGGACGCTCCGCGTTCGGCTCTGGATGGGACGCGGAGCGTCCCGGGCTGCATTACCACGCGGAGCGTGGGAACGATCAACCGGTCAGGCGTCAGATTTGACCCGGTCTGAAGGGCGCCGCACACCCGCGACAATCTTGTCCACAGCCTTGGTCGCCGCAACCATCCCAAACGTCGCCGTCACCATCATCACCGCACCAAACCCACCGGCGCAGTCCAGCTTCACCCCATCGCCAACAAAACTCTTCTGCAAACAAATGCTGCCATCCGGCTTCGGATAACGCAGTTGCTCGGTGGAAAACACACACGGCACGCTGTAATGGCGGGTCACGGTGCGCGAAAAACCATAATCACGACGCAACGTCGAGCGCACTTTCGAGGCCAACGGGTCATTGAACGTGCGGTTGAGGTCGCACACCTGAATCAGCGTCGGATCAATCTGCCCGCCCGCGCCACCCGTGGTGATGATCTGGATCTTGCGGCGCTTGCACCAGGCGATCAGCGCGGCCTTGGCGTTGACCGCGTCGATGCAGTCGATCACGCAATCGATGTTCGGCGTGATGTACTCGGCCATGGTCTCGCGGGTGACGAAATCCGCCACCGCGTGCACGGTGCAATCCGGGTTGATCCCGCGCAGACGCTCGGCCATCACCTCGACCTTGGGTTTGCCGACGGTGCTGTCCAGCGCGTGCAACTGGCGGTTGGCGTTGCTGACACAGACGTCATCGAGGTCGAACAGCGAAATCTCGCCGACGCCACAACGGGCCATGGCTTCCGCCGCCCAGGAACCGACGCCACCGACGCCGACGATCGCCACATGGGCCGCGCGCAAGCGCTCCAGGCCTTCAATGCCATACAAACGGGCGATGCCTGCAAACCGCGGATCTTCTGTACTCATGACCATTACCCCAAAAACCGGCGCGCATTATAGGGCTACGCGGCGACAAGTTCTAAACATCAGCTACAAGTGTAAGAACTTAAGTCAAAGTCGGCTGCCCAATGTCGGGCATTTCCCTGTCTGATGTACGACTGGCGAACTGCCGGTGTAGGATGCGCGCCCCTCGGGCGTATAGCCGACCGATCCTTCGTTCCACAGCCTTTGGAACCCGAAATAGCTATGTCATCGCGTAAATTTGGACTCAACCTGGTGGTGGTTCTGGCAATCGCCGCCCTGTTCACCGGCTTCTGGGCGCTGATCAATCGCCCGGTCTCCGCGCCGAACTGGCCGGAGCAGATCTCCGGTTTCTCCTATTCGCCGTTCCAGCAGGGACAATTCCCGCAGAAGGATCAGTATCCGACTGACGACGAAATGCGCCGCGACCTGGAGATCATGAGCAAGCTGACGGACAACATCCGCATCTACTCGGTCGACGGTTCGCTGCAAGACATCCCGAAACTGGCTGAAGAATTCGGCCTGCGCGTGACGCTGGGGATCTGGATCAGCCCCGACCAGGAACGCAACGAACGGGAAATCACCCGCGCCATCGAACTCGCCAACACTTCGCGCAGTGTGGTTCGCGTGGTGGTCGGTAACGAAGCGATCTTCCGCAAGGAAATCACCGCGCAAGAGCTGAGCGTGCTGCTCGATCGCGTGCGCGCGGCGGTGAAAGTGCCGGTGACCACCTCCGAGCAATGGCACGTCTGGGAAGAACACCCGGAGCTGGCCAAGCACGTTGACCTGATCGCCGCGCACGTTCTGCCCTACTGGGAGTTCATTCCGGTCGACAAGGCCGGGCAGTTCGTTTTCGACCGCGCCCGCGACCTGAAAAAACTGTTCCCGAAAAAACCGCTGCTGCTCTCCGAGGTCGGCTGGCCGAGCAACGGCCGCATGCGCGGTGGCGCCGATGCGTCGCCGGCGGATCAGGCGATCTACCTGCGTAACCTGGTCAACAAGCTCAACCGCCAAGGCTTCAACTACTTCGTGATCGAAGCGTTTGACCAGCCGTGGAAGGCCAGCGACGAAGGTTCGGTCGGTGCCTACTGGGGCGTGTTCAACGCCGCGCGTCAGCAAAAATTCAACTTCGAAGGCCCGGTGGTCGCGATCCCGCAATGGCGTGTACTGGCCATCGGTTCGGTAGTGCTGGCGCTGTTGTCGCTGACCCTGCTGATGATCGACGGCTCGGCGCTGCGTCAGCGTGGGCGAATCTTCCTGACCTTTATCGCGTTCCTTTGCGGTTCAGTGCTGGTGTGGATCGGTTACGACTACAGCCTGCAATACAGCACATGGTTCAGCCTGACGGTCGGCTTCCTCTTGGCGCTCGGTGCGCTCGGCGTGTTTATCGTCTTGCTGACCGAAGCGCATGAATTGGCCGAAGCGGTGTGGATTCACAAGCGGCGACGTGAGTTCCTGCCGGTCGAGGGCGACTCCAGCTATCGCCCGAAAGTGTCGATTCACGTGCCGTGCTACAACGAGCCGCCGGACATGGTCAAACAGACCCTCGACGCACTGGCCGCCCTCGATTACCCGGACTACGAAGTCCTGATCATCGACAACAACACCAAGGACCCGGCGGTGTGGGAGCCGGTGCGCGATTACTGCGAAACCCTCGGCCCACGCTTCAAGTTCTTCCACGTCTCGCCCCTGGCCGGTTTCAAGGGCGGTGCGCTGAACTACCTGATTCCGCACACCGCCAAGGACGCCGAAGTGATCGCCGTGATCGACTCCGATTACTGCGTGCACCCGAACTGGCTCAAGCACATGGTGCCGCACTTCGCCGACCCGAAAATCGCTGTGGTGCAGTCACCGCAGGATTATCGCGATCAGAACGAAAGCACCTTCAAGAAGCTTTGCTACGCCGAATACAAAGGCTTCTTCCACATCGGCATGGTCACCCGCAACGACCGTGACGCGATCATTCAGCACGGCACCATGACCATGACCCGCCGTTCGGTACTGGAAGAGTTGGGCTGGGCCGACTGGTGCATCTGTGAAGACGCCGAACTCGGTCTGCGCGTGTTCGAAAAAGGCCTGTCAGCGGCGTATTACCACGACAGCTACGGCAAGGGTCTGATGCCGGATACGTTTATCGACTTCAAGAAACAGCGTTTCCGCTGGGCCTACGGTGCGATTCAGATCATCAAGCGCCACACCGGCAGCCTCTTGCGCGGCAAGGACACCGAACTGACGCGCGGCCAGCGTTACCACTTCCTCGCGGGCTGGTTGCCGTGGGTCGCGGACGGCATGAACATCTTCTTCACCGTCGGCGCACTGTTGTGGTCGGCAGCGATGATCATCGTGCCGCAGCGGGTCGATCCGCCGTTGCTGATCTTCGCAATCCCACCGTTGGCGCTGTTTGTGTTCAAGGTCGGCAAGATCATCTTCCTCTACCGTCGCGCCGTCGGCGTGAACCTGAAAGATGCTTTCTGCGCGGCACTGGCCGGGCTGGCGTTGTCGCACACCATCGCCAAAGCGGTGCTGTACGGCTTCTTCACCACCAGCATTCCGTTCTTCCGCACGCCAAAAAACGCCGACAACCATGGTTTCTGGGTGGCGATTTCCGAAGCACGGGAAGAGCTGTTCATCATGCTGCTGTTGTGGGGCGCGGCGCTGGGGATCTTCCTGGTCAATGGCATGCCGAGCAACGACATGCGCTTCTGGGTGGTGATGTTGCTGGTGCAGTCGCTGCCGTATCTGGCCGCATTGATCATGGCGTTCCTGTCCTCGCTGCCAAAACCGGCCGCTGCGCCTGAACCGGCGCCGGCCGTCTAAATCCTCGTCGATGCACTAAACGGCGGCCAATGGTCGCCGTTTTGCTTTAAGATAACCGCCATTTTGCGGGGCTTGGCGTGATACGCGGTGTAACCGACCGAACACAATCCCTGTGGGAGCGAGCTTGCTCGCGAAGGCTTTGTAACATTCAACCCTTATGTTGCCTGATACAGCGCTTTCGCGAGCAAGTCGAAGCGTCGAACCGTCGCTCCCACATTGGCCCTCGCTCAAATTCATGATTCCGGAGTTTTCCATGACGGCCCACGCCGACCTTTCGCCGACCCTCCAACTCGCCATCGACCTGATCCGCCGTCCGTCCGTGACGCCGGTCGACGCCGATTGCCAGAAGCAGATGATGCAGCGCCTGGGCGATGCCGGTTTCAGCCTCGAGCCGATGCGCATCGAAGAGGTGGATAACTTCTGGGCGACCCACGGCAACAACGACGGCCCGGTGCTGTGCTTCGCCGGCCACACCGACGTGGTGCCGACCGGCCCGGTCACCGCGTGGCAGATCGACCCGTTCAACGCGCTGATCGATGAGCACGGCATGCTCTGCGGCCGGGGCGCGGCGGACATGAAAGGCAGCCTGGCGTCGATGACCGTCGCCGCCGAGCGTTTCGTCGCCGACTACCCGAACCACAAGGGCAAGGTCGCGTTCCTGATCACCAGCGACGAAGAAGGCCCGGCGCACCACGGCACCAAAGCAGTGGTCGAGCGTCTGGCCGCGCGTAATGAGCGTCTGGACTGGTGCATCGTCGGCGAACCGTCGAGCACCACCCTGGTTGGCGACGTGGTGAAAAACGGCCGTCGTGGCTCGCTGGGCGCCAAGCTCACAGTCAAAGGCATTCAGGGTCACGTCGCCTATCCACACTTGGCAAAGAATCCGATCCACCTCGCCGCTCCGGCGCTGGCCGAACTGGCCGCCGAGCACTGGGATCACGGCAACGATTTCTTCCCGCCGACCAGTTTCCAGATCTCCAACGTCAACTCCGGCACCGGCGCGACCAACGTGATTCCGGGCGATCTGGTGGCGGTGTTCAACTTCCGCTTCTCCACCGAATCGACCGTCGAAGGCCTGCAGAAACGCGTGGCCGATATTCTCGACAAGCACGATCTGGACTGGCACATCGACTGGGCGCTGTCCGGCCTGCCGTTCCTCACCGAACCGGGCGCGCTGCTCGACGCGGTGTCGGCGAGCATCAAGGACATCACCGGTCGCGAAACCAAGGCGTCGACCAGCGGCGGTACCTCCGATGGCCGCTTCATCGCCACCATGGGCACGCAAGTGGTTGAACTGGGCCCGGTCAACGCGACCATTCACCAGGTCAACGAACGCGTACTGGCAGCCGATCTCGACGTACTGACCGAGATCTACTACCAGACCCTGATCAAGTTGCTCGCCTGATGCTCGCTTGCCCCATTTGCAGTGAACCACTGAATGCGGTGGACAACGGTGTGGTCTGCCCCGCCGGCCATCGCTTCGACCGTGCGCGGCAGGGTTACCTGAACCTGCTGCCAGTGCAGCACAAGAACAGCCGCGACCCTGGCGACAACCAGGCCATGGTCGAAGCGCGCCGCGACTTCTTGAACGCCGGCCATTACGCGCCGGTGGCCAAGCGTCTGGCCGAACTGGCGGCGAGTTTTGCGCCGGATCGCTGGGTCGATATCGGTTGTGGCGAGGGTTATTACACCGCGCAAATCGCCGAAGCGTTGCCGAACGCTGACGGCTATGCGCTGGACATCTCCCGCGAAGCGGTCAAACGCGCCTGCAAACGCAACCCGGCAATCACCTGGTTGATCGCCAGCATGGCCCGCGTGCCGCTGGCGTCGGGCAGTTGCCAGTTTCTCGCCAGTGTTTTCAGTCCGCTGGACTGGGAAGAAGCCAAGCGTCTGCTCAGTGTCGGCGGCGGTCTGATGAAAGTCGGCCCGACCAGCGGCCACCTGATGGAACTGCGCGAACGCCTGTACGACGAAGTGCGCGAATACACCGACGACAAGCATCTGGCCCTGGTACCGCAAGGCATGGCGCTGGCGCACAGTGAAACCCTGGAATTCAAGCTGACGCTGGACAAGCCCGAGGATCGCGCCAACCTGTTGGCGATGACACCCCACGGCTGGCGCGCCAGTGCCGAGCGTCGCGCAGCGGTGATCGAACAGGCCGAGCCGTTCGAGACCACCGTGTCGATGCGCTACGATTATTTCGTTCTTCAATAAACTTTTGGTCTCGGGCGAGTGCCCGGGGCCGGCTAAATCCGCGAATGGATTTTTCAGACCCGCAGTGAGGACATCCATGCGCCAACCGGACATCGAGATTTACCTGAAAGACGCCGACGTCGACCACAAGGCCATTTCGGCCTGGCTGGGCGAAGCACTAGGCCCGTGCAGCGACTGGGTACAGAAAGGCCAGACCTACAAATGCAAGGCCGGCAACGTGCCGGTGACCTGGCTGCCGAAAGCCGTGGGCAAGTGGAACAGCCTGTACCTGGAAAGCGACCAGACGCCGTGGGACGACGATATCGCCTGCGCGCGTGCAGCGTTTGCTGCGCTGAACGTGGAAGTGCGTTGCGCGCCGGGGACCTGGGTCGAGGAAGAAGGTGAAGAAACGGCGGATCGCTGGATGCGCATCAGCGCCGATGGTGAAGAAGAAATCACCTGGAAAACCGCCTGATACTGATCGTTCCCACGCTCTGCGTGGGAATGCAGCCCGGGACGCTCTGCGTCCCAAAGCGGACGCAGAGCGTCAGTTGAGGCATTCCCACGCAGAGCGCGGGAACGATCATCACAGGCTTACAACATCCTCAGCCTGCAACCCCTTCTCGCCAGTAATCACCGCGTATTCAACCTGCTGGCCTTCAGTCAGCGACCGATGCCCTTCGCCACGAATCGCGCGGTAGTGCACGAACACGTCCACCCCGTCTTCGCGCTGGATAAAGCCGTAGCCCTTGGCGTCGTTGAACCACTTCACGTTGCCGGTTTCACGTGTTGCCATCTGTTCATACTCCTTTTTTATTATTGAACAGGCTTTTCGCAGGAAAGCCTTTGCGGAACGTCAGCCTGCGTCCGACGTCCATAAAAGGGCCCCGGCGACAGACCGCCGAGTATATGACAGGCGCGAAAACTCTCAACAGGAGATTACTTCGCCGCTTTTTTGCCGATTTTCGCCTAATACGGCAAACTGTCGCCCTCCCGAGCAACCGCTCGGTTTATCCACTCACGCAGAAGCCGTATGACCCGTTCCCCGTTCCGCCGTCTTGTGTTTGGCACCTTGCGCCGACTGTTGTACCTCTGGGTTCGCTCGGAGACGATCAACCAGTCGTCGTTCACCCTCAACCTCGACCGCAGTCGTCCGGTGTTCTACGTCCTGCAAAACCCTTCGCTGACCGATCTGGCCGTGCTCGACACCGAGTGCACCAAGGCCGGGCTGCCGCGTCCGGTGCTGCCGGTGTCGGTCGGTTCGCTGATCGAGCCGGCGGCGTTTTTCTACCTGACGCCGGATCCGGACTGGCTCGGTCGCCAGGACAAACGCGGCGCACCGCCGACCCTGACCCGACTGGTCAGCGCGCTCACGCAGAACGCCGCCGAAGACGCGCAGATCATCCCGGTCAGCGTGTTCTGGGGCCAATCGCCGGACAGCGAAAACAGTCCGTGGAAGCTGTTGTTCGCCGACAGTTGGGCGGTCACCGGCCGTCTGCGCCGGCTGCTGAGCATCATCGTCCTGGGGCGTAAAACCCGCGTACAGTTCTCCGCGCCAATCCACCTGCGTGAACTGATCGAGCACAACAAGGGCCATGAACGCACCGTGCGCATGGCCCAGCGCATCTTGCGTGTGCATTTTCGCAACCTGAAAGCGGCGGTGATCGGCCCGGACATTTCCCACCGTCGTAACCTGGTCAAAGGCCTGCTCAACCAGCCACTGGTCAAGCAAGCGATCCTCGACGAAGCCGAGCGCGAAAACATCTCCCCTGAGAAAGCCAAGGCCCAGGCCTTGCGCTATGGCAACGAGATCGCCTCGGACTACACCTACACCGCAATCCGCTTCCTTGAAGTGGTGCTGAGCTGGTTCTGGAACAAGATTTACGACGGCATCAAGGTCAACCACATCGAAGGCGTGCAGAAGGTCGCCCAGGGTCACGAAGTGATCTACGTGCCCTGCCACCGCAGTCACATCGACTACCTGCTGCTCTCGTATCTGCTGTTCCGCAACGGCCTGACCCCGCCGCACATCGCCGCCGGGATCAACCTCAACATGCCGGTGATCGGCAGCCTGCTGCGCCGTGGCGGTGCGTTCTTCATGCGCCGCACGTTCAAGGGCAATCCGCTGTACACCTCGGTGTTCAACGAATACCTGCACACGCTGTTCACCAAAGGCTTCCCGGTCGAGTACTTCGTCGAGGGCGGCCGCTCGCGCACCGGGCGCATGCTGCAACCGAAAACCGGCATGCTCGCGATCACCCTGCGCAGCTTCCTGCGCTCGTCGCGGATGCCGATTGTGTTTGTGCCGGTGTACATCGGTTACGAACGCGTGCTCGAAGGTCGCACCTACCTCGGCGAACTGCGCGGCGCGAGCAAGAAGAAAGAATCGATCTTCGACATCTTCAAAGTCATCGGCGCGCTCAAGCAGCGTTTCGGTCAGGTTGCGGTGAACTTCGGCGAGCCGATCAAACTGGCGGAATTCCTCGACGCCGAACAGCCGGACTGGCGCCAGCAGGAACTCGGCCCGCAATACAAACCGGCGTGGCTCAACGAAACCACCAATCGTCTTGGCGAAAAAGTCGCGCAGCATCTCAACGAAGCCGCTGCGATCAACCCGGTCAACCTTGTCGCGCTGGCGCTGCTGTCGACTACACGTCTGGCGCTGGATGATCGGGCGATGGCGCGGGTGCTGGATCTGTATCTGGCACTGCTGCGCAAAGTCCCGTACTCGCCGCACACCACGCTGCCGGAAGGTGATGGCCGCGCGCTGATCGAGCATGTGAAGGACATGGACCTGCTCGCCGAGCAGAACGATGCCCTGGGCAAGATTCTCTATCTGGATGAGCAAAACGCCGTCCTGATGACTTACTACCGCAACAACGTGCTGCACATCTTCGCCCTGCCGGCGCTGCTGGCGAGCTTCTTCCAGAGTGCCTCGCGCATGAGCCGCGAACAGATCCTGCGCTACACCCGCGCGCTGTATCCGTACTTGCAGTCGGAGCTGTTCATTCGCTGGACGCTGGACGAACTCGACGGCGTAGTCGATCAGTGGCTGGAAGCATTCGTCGAGCAAGGCCTGCTGCGTTTCGAGAAAGACGTCTACTTGCGTCCGGCACCGAGCTCACGGCATTTCGTCCTGCTGACGCTGCTGTCGAAGAGCATCGCCCAGACCCTGCAGCGCTTCTACATGACCGTGTCCTTGCTGCTCAATAGCGGCCAGAACAGCGTCAGCGCCGAAGAGCTGGAAGACCTCTGCACGGTCATGGCCCAGCGCCTGTCGATCCTCCATGGTCTCAACGCCCCGGAGTTCTTCGACAAGAGCCTGTTCCGTCACTTCATCCAGACGATGCTCGACCTCGACGTGCTGCGTCGCGACGAGGCCGGCAAGCTGAGCTATCACGAGCTGCTCGGCGAACTGGCTGAGGGTGCGGCCAAGCGAGTACTACCGGCGGATATTCGTTTGTCGATCCGTCAGGTGGCGTTGCATCGCAGTGAAGATGCGGCGGAAACCGCAGTGACCACCGAGGTCTGACACTTGTCGACAACTAACGGGCGCCCCGGCGGGTTCTCCCGTTAGTTGATTCGTGGATAAATAGGCTCACTTCAATAATCGCGATAAGGATATCGAGATGAGCCTGTTACCCGAACAAACTTCCATCGTCACCGTTGACTTCCGTTTGCCCACTGACTTCCGCGCGCCCGCAGGCGGTGTGAATGAAACGGTGGTCAGCGTCAAAGTTGCCAATTCCACTTCTGCAATAAATATCAAGGACTGGCGACATTCTTCAATCTTCGATGTGGGCTGGAAGTTCTCCTTCCCGCATCACTACAGCGACGTCGGCGTGAAGTATCAGATCAACGTCCAGATGTTTCACGAGCAACAGCCTTTGTTGGTGGAACTGGACTACTTCGTTATCGTCAACACAGCTCCACATCGGCAGACGCTGCACCTCAGCCCGATTGGCTTCCTGTATGTGGAAGTTCAAGCGCCCCAGGCAATCGCTGAACATGAAGCCGTAACGATCAGCCTGCACGATGTTGGCCATCCCGAAATGGAACTTGCCCGTGTCATGCATGATGAACAAACAGCTACCTCGTTTTATCTGCAATACGATCCGGGTAGCGTCATCGCCGGTAAACGCTATGAATTAAGCGGTATTGAAAACCGCTATCACCAATCGATTCCGGTAACGCCATGGCATGTCGAACTTGCGCCGGTTGCGCATCAGTCGAGTTCACGGTTATCCCTCTGGATTTCGCACTATCTGCAGAAACCCTTACGTTTGTTCACTGACGCTGGTGGCAAAATCCGCTAGATTTCTCTTCGGCGCCGGGATTCTTCCGGCGCAAAAGTATTAGAGGTTCCGATGAAAAAACTCACCCTTCTCGCCGCCGCCACGCTGTTGAGCGCCTGCCAATCGACCACTCCCGCCGGCAAGGCCAGCCTCGATGGCGAAGTGTTCTACCTGCAACGCATCGCCCTGCCACCGAGCGCGACCTTGAGCGTGAGCCTGCAAGACGTTTCCCTCGCCGATGCGCCAGCGGTGGTGCTGGACGAGCAGAAAGGCCCGATCAAAGGCCAGGTGCCACTGCCCTTCCACTTGAGCTACGATCCCGCCCAGGTCAAACCCGGCCATCGCTACTCGGTCAGTGCTCGCATTGAAATCAACGGCGAACTGATGTTCATCACCACTGAAAACCACGCCGTGCAACTCGACGGCAACGACCCGCAGCCGCTGAAAATCCGCGTCGACGCCGTTCGTTAATTCATTCCCCGCTACCCTTTTCCGCAACAAGGAAGCCGCCATGCTCCGCCCTACCCTTCGCTTCGCCGGTCTGTGTGCAGGCCTGATGATCTCCGCCAGCGCAATGGCCCTGTCGCTCAGTGACCTGTCACAAAAAGACGCCACCGGCGGCCTCAAGGATGCCCTGACCCAAGGCGCACAAATCGCCGTCAAACAACTCGGCACACCCGGTGGTTTCAGCAACAACCCTGAGGTGAAGATCGAACTGCCGGGCAAACTCGGCAAAGCTGCGAGCAAGATGAAAGCCTTCGGCATGGGCGCCCAGGTTGAAGAGCTGGAAACCGCGATGAACAAAGCGGCGGAAAGCGCCGTGACTCAGGCCCAGCCAATCCTCGTCGACGCCGTGAAGAAAATGAGCGTGGCAGACGCCAAAGGCATCCTCAGCGGCGGCAAGGACTCGGCCACGCAATACCTCGACAAATCCAGCCGCGAACAGATCCGCGCCAAGTTCCTGCCGATCGTCAAGCAAGCGACCGACAAGGTTGGCGTGGCGCAGAAGTACAACTCGTTTGCTGGTCAGGCTGCTGCGTTTGGCGTTGTTGATGCGAAGAGCGCCAATGTCGAAAACTACGTCACCGAACAAGCGCTCAATGGCTTGTTCGAAATGATCGGCAAACAGGAAGAAACCCTCCGTCAAAACCCGGCCGCTGCAGCGACCAGTTTGGCGAAGAAGGTGTTCGGCACGCTTTAAGCGGTCACGACATGGGGGCGAAGGAATTCGCTCCCGTGCTTCCATCCACCTACAGGATTACGTAAAAAGAACACCCACTCCCGCCCCATCTTCCTTCGTTCAAAAACCCGCAACTCGTCTAATCCCTCTAGTGCCGACGCCGCCTCGCTATACGAGCAAGCAAAATTCTCAGCCACATTGCTCACGGTGAACTCCTTCGCCACTCCGTTTTTGGCCACCTCGTACAACGCGCGTTGTTTTTCCGTGAGTTGCTCAAAGAAGCCGCCATTCTTCAGCCTGCGCTCGAACGCTTCGGTACACCCCACGCTCTTGCGGTAAACATCGGTAAACCCGAGCACCGCTCGCTGGATCACCGAACACTGGAATTCGATGAAGTACGTCAGATCCAACTCATCCGCCTCGGTGTGCAGATATGATCGTCCATATTTCACCGGTGCATTACGCAGTAACAAACTGATCGCAATGTAGCGAAACGCCGCAAATTCGTTCTTGAACATGAACCAGTAAAACAACGCCCTGGCGACTCGCCCATTGCCGTCGCGAAATGGATGTTCGTAACCCAAGGCAAAATGCAGTGTGATCGCCTTGATCAGCGGATGCAGATAGCTCGTCTCTTGCGGTGAGCCGCCGGGAAAATTGATCCAGTGCGACAGTTTCTCCAACCGCGACACCAATCCTGCCGCAGGTGGTGGCCGATACACGGTGTTGCCCGCCCCGTCCTGAACGACCACTTCGTCATTGATCCTGAATACTCCGGGAGAGTACTTTTCGTCATCGATGCCCTCGACTCCCACCCGATGAATCGCTGCGATCAAATCCACGCTCATGGGTTCGTAACGCCTCTCCCAGGCAAAATTCATCATCCGGTAATTGCCCATCACCATGCGTTCATCCGGTGTGCGAGGCTGGCGCTGGTGTTTGAGCATGTCCTTGGCCACACGCGTAGTGGTTGCTGCGCCTTCCAACTGGCTACTGGCAATCGCTTCATCTTCGATCAGATCATTCAACAGATAACTGAAATGCGCCCGCTCGCCGATCTGGCTGGTCATGTATTCAAGCGCCGCGGTACTGCTCTGCCGATCCACGATGGAGATGGTTTTCTGTGCCAACGGCGTCAGCAGATACTTGCCCCACTGCACCGGCTCGCCCAGCGGCAGAAGGTTGATGTACTGGGCCGCCCGCGCCTTCTTGACCAAGGCCCAACACAGCTTGGCATCCAGCCCTTGCGCCCAGCGATAACGCAACGCTTCAAATGGCAGGTAACGATCTTGATCATCGAGCGGCTTGAGCAAAGCAAGATAATCCGCCAGACGATGCTTGTGAGGCGGACGCACCAACAAATCAAGCACCGGGTCGATTCTGCCTTTCAATGCTGGCGGCTTTTTCATCAAGACAAACTCAGAAACGCTGGAAAGCAGAGGCTGGAGTACAACATCCGAGGCACCAAGGCTCAATATCGGAGGTTTCTGAAAAAGATGTAGGAAGTGGCGGAGGCAGAGCGGGTTTTGGATAGTCAGCTAGAGACTGGTCGGCTATCAGGCCGCCATCGCTGGCAAGCCAGCTCCCACAATTGGATTGCATGCAATAGTCAGAGACTGGGTGGCTTTCAGGGCGTCATCGCGAGCAGGCTCACTCCTACAGTCGAACTGAGTACATCTGCAAAAAACAGGTCGGCTGTCAGGCCGCCTTCGCGAGCAGGCTCGCTCCTACAGTCAAACTGAGTACATCTGCGAAAAACAGGTCGGCTGTCAGGCCGCCTTCGCGAGCAGGCTCACTCCTACAGTCGAACTGAGTACATCTGCAAAAAACAGGTCGGCTATCAGGCCGCCTTCGCGAGCAAGCTCGCTCCCACAAAAGAGCAAGAGCAGACCGCGCATCGCTTCTGCTCCTCACCACTCAACACAATGAGCGTTAGCTCGAGTACAGCTTTTGATCTGAAGGCCCGTCGGCAGGCTTCGTTCCGGGATTGATCCGGGGGTGGGAGCGCAGCGACCGTTTGGCGAAGCCAAACACATCGAGAGGAGGTGCAGCGAAGCAAACCGTAGGCGATGCGCCCGGATCGATCCCGGAGCGAAGGAACCCCGAGCCCCAGCGAGCGGGCCGAACGTCAGGGCACAGACCTTTGGTTCCTTTGGGGCGTTTGCCAAAGGGACTCGCTGTAAGAGCGAAACCGCCAGCGGCAGCACCCACAAAAACGGATATACACCCAAAACCCCAAGAACATGGTCGGCCCGAAGGCCGCCACGTCACAAAAGAATCAAGCGTCCTTACGCACCCTGAACCAGGCCGCATACAACGCCGGCAAAAACAACAACGTCAACGCAGTCGCAACAATCAACCCGCCCATGATCGCCACCGCCATCGGCCCAAAAAACACACTGCGCGACAACGGAATCATCGCCAACACCGCCGCCAACGCCGTCAACACAATCGGCCTGAAGCGTCGAACCGTCGCCTCGATAATCGCCTGCCAAGGCTTAAGCCCCGAAGCGATATCCTGCTCGATCTGATCCACCAGAATCACCGAATTACGCATGATCATCCCGGACAACGCAATCGTCCCCAACATCGCCACAAACCCGAACGGCTGGCGGAACACCATCAAAAACAACGTCACCCCGATCAACCCCAACGGCGCCGTCAGAAACACCATCGCCGTGCGCGAAAAACTGCGCAACTGCACCATCAGCAACGTCAGCACCACGACAATGAACATCGGCACCCCGGCATTCACCGACTTCTGCCCACGCTCGGAATCCTCCACCGTGCCGCCGACATCCAACAGATAACCATCGGGCAACTCGGCGCGAATCGAATCCAGCGTCGGCATGATCTGCTTCACCAACGTCGCCGGCTGCTCCTTGCCATAAATATCGGCGCGCACGGTCACGTTCGGCAGCCGATTGCGGTGCCAGATAATCCCCTCCTCAAAGCCGTATTCCAGCGTGGCAATTTGCGACAGCGCCACACTGCGGCCGTTGTCCGTCGGCACCGCCAGGCTCGGCAACAACGACAATTCAGTACGCTCATGCACCGTGCCGCGCAGCAGAATCTCGATCAATTCATTGTCTTCGCGATACTGACTGACACTCGACCCGGTCAACGAACTCTGCAGGAATTTCGCCAGATTCGCCGTACTCACACCCAGCGCCCGAGCGCGATCCTGATCGATGTTCAGATAGACCACCTTGCTCGGCTCTTCCCAATCCAGATGCACATTGACCACATGCGGATTCTCACGAACCTTGGCCGCCACTTTGCGCGCCAACGCGCGAACCTCTTCGATGTGCTCACCGGTCACGCGGAACTGCACCGGATAACCAACCGGCGGGCCGTTTTCCAAACGCGTCACCCGCGAACGCATGGCCGGGAACTGCTCGTTGAGCGTGTCGATCAGCCAGGTGCGCAACGCTTCACGCTCCTCGATGTTTTTTGCCAACACCACAAACTGCGCGAAGCTCGCCGCCGGCAGTTGTTGATCGAGCGGCAGATAGAAACGCGGCGATCCGGTGCCGACATAAGCCACGTAATTATCGATGCCCGCATGTTCCTTGAGCATCGCTTCCAGACGTTTGACCTCACCGGTGGTATTGGCCAGCGACGCGCCTTCAGCCAGTTTCAGATCGACCATCAACTCCAATCGATTGGAGGCAGGGAAGAACTGCTGCGGGACGAAGCGGAACAACATCACCGAGGCAATGAACAGCCCCACCGTCAGCACGATCACGGTCTTGCGGTGCACCACACACCATTCCACCAAACGACGAACGCGCTGATAAAACGGCGTGCCATAGGGATCAGCCTGACCATCGCCCGTGCCGTGTTTGGCCGCATGAATTTTCGCCAGATCCGGCAGGAGTTTTTCCCCCAGATACGGCACAAACATCACCGCCGCCACCCAGGACGCGAGCAATGCGATGGTCACCACCTGAAAGATCGAACGGGTGTATTCGCCGGTGCCGGATTGTGCCGTGGCAATCGGCAAGAACCCGGCGGCAGTAATCAACGTACCGGTGAGCATCGGGAACGCGGTGCTGGTCCAGGCGTAGCTCGCCGCGCGGATTCGGTCGAAACCCTGCTCCATTTTGATCGCCATCATTTCCACGGCGATGATCGCGTCGTCCACCAGCAAGCCCAACGCCAACACCAACGCGCCAAGAGAGATCTTGTGCAGGCCGATGCCAAGGTAATACATGCAGGCGAAGGTCATCGCCAGCACCAGCGGAATGGTCAGCGCCACGACCATGCCGGTGCGCACGCCAAGGGAGAAGAAGCTCACCAGCAAGACGATCGCCAGTGCCTCGACCAGCACCTGAACGAACTCGCCGACCCCGGTTTTCACCGCCGCCGGTTGATCGGACACCTTGCGCAATTGCATGCCGGCCGGGAGGTTTTTCTGGATGCGCGAGAACTCGCCTTCCAGTGCTTTGCCGAGCACCAGAATGTCCCCGCCATCCTTCATCGCCACTGCCAGACCGATCGCGTCTTCGCCCATGAAGCGCATGCGCGGCGCCGGCGGGTCGTTAAAACCACGACGTACATCAGCGACATCAGCGATGCGGAAGGTCCGGTCAGCGACGCGGATCGGGAAGTTCTTTATCTCATCGACCGTCTGAAAATTCCCCGAGACCCGCAGTTGCAAGCGCTCGCTACCGGTTTCAAAGAACCCGGCGGTGGACACCGCGTTCTGCTCTTGCAGCGCCTGTTGCACCGCCGCCAGCGGCAAGCCGAGGGTCGCCAGTTTGACGTTGGATAACTCGACCCAGATTTTCTCATCCTGCAAACCGAGCAGGTCGACCTTGCCGACATCCTTGACCCGTTGCAGCTGAATCTGGATGCGATCGGCGTAATCCTTGAGCACGGCGTAATCGAAACCGTCACCGGTCAGCGCATAGATATTGCCGAACGTGGTACCGAATTCATCGTTGAAAAACGGCCCCTGAATATCCGGCGGCAAGGTCTGGCGAATATCACTGACCTTCTTGCGCACCTGATACCAGAGGTCGGGGATTTCCTTGGAGTGCATCGAGTCGCGGGCAATGAACGTGACTTGCGATTCGCCGGGGCGCGAGAACGACACGATGCGTTCGTACTCGCCGGTTTCCATCAACTTCTTTTCGATGCGTTCGGTGACCTGCCGCGAGACCTCCTGCGCCGTCGCCCCCGGCCAGCGGGTCTGAATCACCATGGCCTTGAAGGTAAACGGCGGGTCTTCACTCTGGCCGAGTTTGGTGTAGGACAAGGCGCCGACGATGGCCAGCAAAAGCATCAGGAACAGTACGATCTGGCGATTACGCAGCGCCCATTCGGAAAGGTTGAAGCGCATCGGGGCTTACTCCTTGTCCGCCAGATTGACCACACGGTTGGAGCGATCCACCGGACGCACCTGCTGCCCTTCGAGCAACACATGTACGCCGGCAGCCACCACCCAGTCGCTGGCGTTCAAGCCTTCGAGCACCGGCACGCTTTTCTCGCCGAACGGGCCGACGCGCACCGGGGTTTTCTTCAAAGTGTTGTTGGCGCTGACGACCCAGACGTAGGTCGCGCCGTTTTCGGCGGTAAGTGCCGAGAGCGGCACCGACAGGGAAACGCTGTCGGCCGATTGCACGAACACCCGGGCGCTCTGGCCCAGTTCCGCCGGGACTTTGCCGCTGGTGAAGGAAATACGTGCGGCGAAAGTGCGCGAGCGTGGATCGGCGGCGGGCGACAGTTCGCGGATCTGCCCGGCGAAGCGCTGGTTCTGCTGCGTCCATAACTCTACGGTCACTGGCTGACCGACCTTGAAGCGGCCGAAGCTCTGTTCCGGCAGGCTGATCAGCACTTCGCGCTCGCCGTCGGTGGCGAGGGTAAACACGGTTTGCCCGGCGGCGACGACCTGCCCCACTTCGACCGAACGCTTGGCCACCACGCCATCCTGCGGCGCACGCAGTACCGCGTAACTGGCCTGATTGGTCGATACGTTGAATTCGGCTTTGATTTGTTTAAGGCGGGCTTCACCGGAGCGGTAAAGGTTTTCGGCATTGTCATAGGCCGAGCGGCTGACCATCTGCCGATCCATTAGCGTCTTGTAGCGATCACGCTCGGCGCGGACCAGATTGAGATTGGCTTCAGCGGCGGCGACCTGGGCGCGGGTGGCTTCCAGTTGCAGGCGCACGTCCTGCGGATCGAGTTCGGCGAGTGCTTGATCCGCCTTCACGCGCTGGCCTTCATCGACCAGTCGTCGGCTGACTTTACCGCCAATGCGGAACGCCAGATCGGGTTCGTAGCGGGCGCGGACCTCGCCCGGATAACTTTCCATCGCCTGTGCCGAAGGCTCTGGCTGCACCACCATGGCCGGGCGCACGGTGACTTGCGTCGCCTCTTCCTGACCACACGCGGACAAAAGGAACGCCAGACTCGCTGGCAACGCTAAGGACAACGCATGGCGGAACATGGTGACGGACCTTTCGCTAATGGTGCTTGGAATAATTATACTGGCGGGTATGTTATTAATAGCAAACTCACCAGTCCAGTATTAAAAGCGAAGAATGTCGAACAATCCTTCAGCTCCAAACGGCCCGGGCCGCCCCAAGGATCTGGCCAAGCGCCAGGCGATCCTCGAGGCGGCGAAAATTCTGTTTCTGAGTCATGGCTATGCCAACACCAGCATGGACGCGGTCGCCAGCGAGGCTGGCGTGTCAAAACTGACGGTCTACAGCCATTTCAACGACAAGGAGACGCTGTTCTCCGCTGCCGTGGTGGCCAAATGCGAGGAGCAATTACCGCCACTGTTCTTCGAATTGCCCGAAGGCATCGCCGTGGAAAATGTATTGCTGAACATTGCGCGAGGCTTTCATCACCTGATCAACAGCGATGAATCGGTGAATCTGCACCGCTTGATCATGGCGCTGGGGGTTCAGGATCCGAAACTGTCGCTGATCTTCTTCGAGGCGGGTCCGCAGCGCATGGTGCAAGGGATGGAGCGGTTGTTGACGCAAATCCATGACAGCGGCGTGCTGAGCATCGACCTGCCGCGCAATGCCGCCGAGCATTTCTTCTGCCTGATCAAGGGCGCGGGGAATTTTCGGCTGTTGTATGGCTGTGGCGAGCCGTTGAGCGAAGAGGCTGCGGAAAGCCATATCGAGGAAGTGGTGGGGCTTTTTATGCGGGCGTACAAGCCCTAGCTTATCAGGGGCAGCACTGACGCCATCGCTGGCAAGCCAGGTCCCACAAGGATTTGGGTGGGTTCACAAACTGTGTACACACCACCAAACCCTGTGGGAGCTGGCTTGCCAGCGATTGGCGCGCCTCGGTTTTAAGGCTTGAGCGCTTTCTTCGGGTAAATGTCATACCGACTGGACTTGCCATCCAGCGCATGACTCGGCTTCGGCCCCTCAATGCACGGCGCCTTGCGCGGTCGCTTGACCACCACCCGGTGCGTCGCCAGCGCCAACGCGGCTTCGAGCAACGCTGGCGCATCCGGATCATCACCCACCAACGGCCGGAACAAACGCATTTCCTTTTTCACCAGCGCGGTTTTCTCACGGTGCGGAAACATCGGATCGAGATAAATCACCTGCGGTGGCTCGCCTTCCCAGTTCTGCATGACGTCGATCGAGTTGCCCTTGAGCAAGGTCATCCGCGCCACGATCGGCGCCACGTCGAAATCCTCCGCCGCCCGCGCCAGACCATCCTCCAGCAGCGCGCCAATCAGCGGCTGGCGCTCGATCAGGCTCATCTCGCAACCGAGACTGGCCAGCACGAACGCATCCTTGCCCAGCCCCGCCGTGGCATCCAGTACCCGTGGGCGCACGCCTTGGGCAATGCCGACAGCCTTGGCGATCATCTGCCCGCTGCCGCCGCCGTATAAGCGCCGATGCGCCGCGCCACCTTCAACGAAGTCGACGCGCACCGGCCCCGGTGCGTCCGGGCCGAGTTGTTGCAGTTGCAAACCCTGCTCGCCGACCTGCAAGGCAAACTCGCCGTCCGCCACTTCACGCGGCAGGCCGAGACGCTCGGCCCACTGCACAGCTTGCGCTTCAAACGTCGGGCCGAGTGCTTCGACATGGATGCGGCAGGCCGCGGGTTGTTCGATCATGGAAAACACGCTCAAAAATTCAAGGAGCGGCAAAAACCGCCGATAACTCATTCAACGCGCATTTTGCCAGAGCTGAGCGTCAACCGAAAAAAATGTCAGGCATTCTTCCCACATCGATTGGCTACATCTCGCCCCATGGCGACTTTAGCCGTCACAACACTCAAGCACTGAGCGGCGTCAGTCACCTGTGGCAGGATTTCTTTGCCCAGGCGATGGCCGAACAGACGAGTGAAGTGGTGCCTGCCTGCGGCACGTTTCCGCCGGTTGACCTGAGCAGCCCGGAAGAACCGACCATCGGCAGCGAACTGCACGCGCACATCGTCAGCCAGCGCGAATGCGATGTGGTGGACACCGAAGTGCGTCCGCCAGAGCCGCTGTTCCTGCCGATCGCCGAATTCGAAATGGACTTGCTGGACAAGCCATTCCCACCGTTCCCACCTGAAGAACTCAAAGCTCAGCAAGCGCAGCAGGATTTCGACAGCAGTTGGGTGCGTCCGGTGGTGATCAACAACGGTCAGCCCGTTCCAGAGCCAGGCCCGGCCCCGCAGAAGAAACCGCTGTACCTGCCGATTGCCGAGTTCGATCTGGACCTGATGCAGAAGCCTTACCCGCCGTTCCCGCCAGAAGAAATCGTCGAGCAACAGAAGGCGCTGGACTTCGATAACGGCTGGGCTCGCCCAATCGTTCTGCAGAACCTGCGCCTGGCCGCCTAAACTTCAGCGACATACGCTCCAACGCCCGACATCGACATGAAAATGATTGCGGTGGGCGGCGTTGTAATCCGGGCTTAACACCACACTGAACGCCTCGCAGGCGCCGTCGCGCACCTGACGGAGAAACTGCGCGTCCTGATTTTGCTTGGGCCAATCCTTGAGCACACTGATGCTACGGCCGTCGGCGAGACGAAACCCGGCGATGTCCAGCGCGTCCGCACTGGCATGACGGCTGAGCGCGCCGCTTTCGCGATTGTAGACATTGCGACAGGCGAAGCTGCCGAGGTGATCAACCCGCGCGACCTTTTGCCCGTAAACGGATTGGGCGGCGGGTTGCAGCGTGTGGTGTTCAAACATCGCGTAGGCCACCGCCAACGGACAACTGGCGAGGAAACTGCTGCTCAGCGCCACCTCACCGCCCTGTACGCGCAAGGCGCCGATCAGCGGACACTTGGCGTCGGGGCTGTCGGCTTGTCGCGTGACGCGCAGATCAGAGGTGCTCAAGGCCCGAGCACAGAGCTCCGGGTCGGCGCTTAACCGCATGAGTTTGTAACCGGTCAGCCAGTTGGGCGTGGCTGTCACGTCCAGTGGTGCCCAAGGATTCCATTGCGCCGGCACCTCCAGCCAGCCGCGCCAGACGCTGATGGCGGTGCCGCCGATGAACAGCAGCACGGTTAGCGCAATCCACCGCCCCATGCTTAACCTTTGAAGAACTGATTGGCCTTGGCGTACGGCATCGACTGCGAGGTAAAGCCGAAGGTGCCGGACTGCTGAATCTCTTCAGCGGCGCGGAAGAATTCGCCGAAAGCCGCCAATGCCAGTGCCGAACCGGTGCTGATGCGGCGCACGCCCATTTCCTGAAGTTCCTGCACAGTCAGTTTCAAACCACCGGACATCAGCACATTGACCGGTTTCGGCGCCACCGCGCGTACTACCGCCAGCACTTCTTCGGCGCTGCGCAAACCCGGTGCGTACAGCACGTCGGCGCCCGCTTCGGCGAACGCCTGCAAGCGGCGAATGGTGTCGTTGATATCAGGATTGCCGTGCAGGTAGTTTTCCGCGCGCGCGGTGAGGATGAAGGGAAATGGCAGCGTGCGCACGGCAGCGACCGCCGCTTCGATGCGCGCCACGGCGTGTTCGAAACAATAGATCGGTGCATCCGGGCGGCCCGTCGCGTCTTCGATTGAACCGCCGACCGCGCCCGCTTCGGCGGCACGCAACAGGCTTTGCGCAGACTCGACCGGGTCATCTGAAAAACCGTTTTCCAGATCCACCGCTACCGGCAAATCGGTGGCGGCGACAATCGCGCGGACATTGGCCACGGTCTCATCAAGACTCAAGGCACCGTCAGCCTTGCCCTGGGAAAACGCATAACCGGCACTGGTGGTGGCCAAGGCCTGATAGCCGAGACTGGCGAGCATTTTTGCCGAGCCGGCGTCCCACGGATTGGGAATGACGAAGATCCCCGGTTGTTCATGCAGGGCTTTGAAGGCGTGGGCCTTACGGACTTGTTCTTGAAGGGCTAAAGCGTCCATCGGCAGGCTCCGGGCAGGAAAACGAATCCGCCTCAGAGCAGGCCAAGTTGCTCGGCGGCGGGTTCTCTGTATAGCTCAGGCAGCGCTGGCAGGCCAGGCAAACGTTGCATCAGTTGTGCGTGAAAACGTTGCGCCAGTTTCGCCGCGAGAAGGTTGTCGGCGGTGTGCAGGAAGATGTACGGCGTGCGCCCCTCTTCGATCCACTCGGCGATTTTCGCCACCCACGGCAGCAGGAACGCATCATTGGCTGCAAGCTCGGGATGGCCGATAAAGCGCACTTGCGGAAACTGTGTGAACGCGGCCGGGCGCGTCGGCACTCGCGGCTTTTTCGATTGCGCGTGGATCACCGACGACTCGGTCGACAGGCAACTGAACAGTGCACGCGGATCAAGGCAGATGCGCTCGACGCCACGATCAAGCAGCAAGCGATTGAGCAGACGCTCGCTCTCGCCCTTGGCGAAGAACTGTTCATGGCGCACTTCCACTGCCAGCGGGCAATCCAGCGCATCGATGAACGCTGCCAGTTCCGGCAGTCGCTGCGGCGTGAAGCTTTTCGACAGTTGCAGCCACAGCGGCGAGACACGCTCACCCAGCGGCTTGAGCAATTGCAGAAAGGTTTCGGCGGCGGTCAGTTGATCGCGCAGGTCACCGCTATGGCTGATGTCGCCGGGGAATTTTGCGGTGAAGCGAAAGTGTTCGGGCATGACCTCGGCCCAACGCTGCACGGTGGCGGGCGACGGACTCGCGTAGAAGGTCGTGTTGCCTTCAACGGCGTTGAATACTTGCGAATAGAGACCGAGGAAATCGGAAGTTTTGGCGTCGACCGGATACAGATACTCGCGCCAGGCGTTTTCGCTCCAGGACGGGCAACCGAGGTAGTAAGGCAGATCCATCAGATGTACAGATCGAGGCCCAGCACGTCCGCATCCCAATCGACAAAACCGGCGGTGCTCAGGTAGCTGGCGAGGGCCATCGCTACGCTCTTCTTCATCGCACGGTGATAGATCATGTCTTGCTGACGGGCAGGCAGATTGCTCAGGCGTTGTGCCGAGGCTTTGGCAGCGCGCGCGGCCAATTGCTCTTCAGTCGGGAATTCCAGCTCACCGTCGATATCGTCGACGGACTCATCCACAGTCACATTGCCTTTGCGAGGCTTGCGCTTGATGGGGTAGGACTGAGAGGAAAGGCCGTCTATACGCATAATTTCATGCTCGGTATCGATGATGGCAATTTAGCGGCACTTGACCGACTTAGCAAACCGCCGAGTGATAACTAGAACACATAAAGCGCAAAAGGTTTAAAGCGAGGGGTTACAAACTGACGATTGGCGGATTCGCGGGCGACTTAATTCCCTGTGGGAGCGAGCTTGCTCGCGAAGGCGGTGTGTCAGAAAAGCAGATCGAGACTGATACACCGCCTTCGCGAGCAAGCTCGCTCCCACAGGTTTTGTGGTGAATCAGCGGGCTTTCGGGGTGGCAACTTTGTCGCGCAGGTAAACCGGTTGCGCGTCGTCCGCCGGGATCGACTCGCCGCGCTCCCAGGCAAACCGCGCCAGGGTCAACAGGTCTTCGGCGTGGGGCAACATGCCGGCATCCGAACCGCTCAGTTCAACCGCTATGCGCTCGGCATAGCCCCAACCGGTGCCAGCACCAAACCAGTCGCCACTGGCATCGACCGGCAGTGCGGCAACTTCCGGCGGCAATACCGCTTCGGCACCCACAAGGCGCATCTCCCCCGCCGTCTCGCGGTAGCAGCCCCAATACACCTCATCCATCCGCGCATCAATGGCCGCCGCGACCTGGCTCACGCCATGTTCACGCAACGCCCGCTGCGCCAGAACGGCAAGGTTGGACACTGGCAACACCGGGCGATCCAGCGCAAACGCCAGGCCTTGCACCACACCAATGGCGATCCGCACACCGGTAAACGCGCCCGGCCCGCGACCGAAGGCAATCGCATCAACCGCCTGCAACGTGGTGCCGGCGTCTGCAAGCAATTGCTGGATCATCGGCAGCAGCTTCTGCGCGTGCAGGCGCGGGATCACCTCGTAATGGCTCGTGACCTTGCCGTCATGCAGCAAGGCAACGGAGCAAGCTTCAGTCGCGGTGTCCAGGGCCAGCAAGGTGCTCATCGATGTTTCCAAAACAGGGGTGGGAAAAAGTGCGTCAGTATAAACAACTACGGCCCGCAAGCGGGCCGTGGATGATGCAGCCGATCAGACTTTTCAGCTCAGCGCGGCCAGCACCTTGGTGGTGATCGCATCAACCGAGCCGACGCCCGGGATGTGGCTGTACTTCGGCTTGCCGTTGGCAGCGGACAGCTTCTGGTAGAACTCCACCAGCGGCTTGGTCTGCGAATGGTAGACCGACAGGCGATGACGCACGGTTTCTTCGGTGTCGTCCTTGCGCTGCACCAGTTCTTCGCCAGTGATGTCGTCTTTGCCCGCGATTTTCGGCGGGTTGTAGACGATGTGGTAAACGCGGCCGCTGGCTTCGTGAACACGACGGCCGGCGATGCGTTGCACGATTTCTTCGTCTTCAACAGCGATTTCAACTACCGCGTCCAGCTCAACGCCGGCAGTCACCAGGGCTTCAGCCTGCGGAATGGTGCGCGGGAAGCCGTCGAACAGGAAGCCGTTGGCGCAGTCTGGCTGAGCGATACGATCCTGAACCAGTGCGATGATCAGGTCATCCGACACCAGGCCGCCGGCATCCATGATGCTCTTGGCTTGAACGCCCAGTGGTGTACCGGCCTTGACCGCTGCACGCAGCATGTCGCCAGTGGAAATTTGTGGAATGCCGAATTTTTCGGTGATGAACTTAGCCTGAGTACCTTTACCGGCCCCGGGAGCTCCCAGCAGAATGACGCGCATTAGATGTGCTCCTCAATTTTTTTATAAAAAGCTTTTACAAAACAAAGGATTCGCCTCTTGGGACGAATCCTGAAAATACGGGTCGTGGCCGCATAAACGGCCAAAGGCTGATCAAGATACACAGCAGGCTGCGCCCACACAAGACGCCAAAAGTCGGAGAAACCGACGCCCCCCGCGACCTCGCGACGCGGTAACCCAAGTCGCAACCCCATCATTAACTGTCGCCTGGCGGCACTTTGCGCCGTCAGGCAAAGCGGCATCCGGCGTCTATTGCCGGTGCCGCGCAACACGACAAAAACGTTAGCCGGTATTTCGCAAACCGGCGGCAATCCCCGCCACAGACACCAGCAACGCCTGTTCCACCGGGCTGCCCTGCTCGACATCCTGCTGCCGCGAGCGGGCCAGCAATTCGGCCTGCAATAGATGCAGCGGGTCGAGGTAGGTGTTGCGCAACCGGATGAATTCAAGGGTGTCCGGGCTATGTGCCAGCAGCTGCGACTGGCCAGTCAGGCCGAGCACCACCGTGCACGCCTGCGACAATAGGTCGCGTAACTGCGCGCCCAACGGCAGCAAGTCCGGCTCGACCAGACGCTGATCGTAGGACAGCGCGATATCCGCGTCAGCCTTGGCCAGAACCATTTCGAGCATGTCGATGCGCGTGCGGAAGAACGGCCACTGTTCGCGCATCTGCCCGAGCAGCTCGCCTTCGCCACGGTCCAGCGCTTTGCTCAGCGCCGACTCCCAACCCAGCCACGCCGGCAGCATCAGCCGCGTTTGCGTCCAGCCGAAGATCCACGGGATCGCCCGCAGACTTTCGATACCGCCGGCCCGGCGCTTGGCCGGACGACTGCCGAGCGGCAAACGGCCCAACTCCTGCTCCGGTGTGGACTGGCGAAAGTACTCGACGAATTGCGGATTTTCCCGCACGACCTGGCGATAAGCGCTGACACCGTCAGCCGCCAATTCGTCCATCAGATGGCGCCATTCTGGCGTTGGCGGTGGTGGCGGCAACAACGTCGCTTCAAGCACCGCCGCCAGATACAGGTTGAGATTTTGCTCGGCGATGTCCGGCAGGCCGAATTTGAATCGAATCATTTCCCCCTGCTCCGTGGTGCGGAACCGCCCCGCCACCGAACCCGGCGGCTGCGACAGAATCGCCGCGTGGGCCGGGCCACCGCCACGGCCCACGGTGCCACCACGACCGTGGAACAGCAGCAGTTCGACTTGCTGCTCGCGGCAGATTTCCACCAGCCGTTCCTGCGCGCGATATTGCGCCCAGGCCGCTGCGGTGGTGCCGGCGTCCTTGGCCGAGTCCGAGTAGCCGATCATCACTTCCTGCGGACCTTGCAGCCGCGCGCGGTAGCCCGGCAGCAGCAACAGCCGCTCCATCACCGGCCCGGCGTTGTCGAGGTCGGCGAGGGTTTCGAACAGCGGCACCACACGCATCGGCCGCAGCACGCCGGACTCTTTGAGCAGCAGTTGCACGGCGAGCACATCGGAAGCCGCGCCCGCCATGGAAATCACGTAGGAACCCAGCGAAGCGCCCGGCGCAGCGGCGATTTCCTTGCAGGTGTTGAGCACTTCGGCGGTGTCGGCCGACGGTTTGAAATGTGCCGGCAGCAATGGCCGGCGATTAGTCAGTTCTTGCGTGAGGAAACGGATGCGCTGTTCTTCATCCCAATCTTCGTAGCGACCGAGGCCGAGGTAGTCGGTGATTTCAGTCATCGCCGAGCTGTGCCGCGACGAGTCCTGACGCACATCAAGGCGCACGAGGAACAGGCCAAACGTCACCGCGCGCCGCAGGCAATCGAGCAACGGCCCGTCGGCGATCACGCCCATGCCGCATTCGTGCAGCGAGTTGAAACACAGTTCCAGCGGATCGAGCAGATCGCGATTGTTGCTCAGCACATCGGCAGGAGCAGGCGTTGGCGCGGTCAGTGCGGCGTGTGCCCAATTGCGCGTCGCGCGCAGACGTTCGCGCAATTGCTTGAGCACCGCACGGTACGGTTCAGCGCTGTCGCCAGCCTTGGCTTTGAGGGCATCGCTGGCCTGTTGCATCGACAATTCGGCGGCAAGATGATCGACATCACGCAGGTACAGATCGGCGGCCATCCAGCGCGCCAGCAGCAACACTTCGCGGGTCACCGCAGCGGTGACGTTGGGGTTGCCGTCACGGTCGCCGCCCATCCACGACGCGAAGCGAATCGGCGCCGCTTCCAATGGCAGACGCAGGTCCGTCGCTTCAAACAAGGCTTTGTCGGCCTTGCGCATATGGTTGGGAATCGCCTGCCACAGCGAATGTTCGATCACCGCGAAACCCCACTTGGCTTCATCGACCGGCGTCGGGCGTGTGCGGCGGATTTCTTCGGTGTGCCAGGCTTCGGCGATCAGCCGTTGCAGGGTGTTCTGAATCTGTTCGCGTTCGGCGCTGGTCAGGTCGCGATGATCCTGCGCGGCGAGTTGCCCGGCGATCGCGTCGTACTTCTGGATCAGCGTGCGCCGCGCCACTTCGGTCGGGTGCGCGGTCAGCACCAGTTCGATTTCCAGGCGCGCCAGTTGCCGCGCCAGCGATTCGGCGCTGTGGCCTTCGCTGCGCAAGCGCGCGAGCAATTCCGGCAACACACGGGATTCGAACGGCGCCGGCTGCGACTCTTCGCGCCGATGGATCAACTGATACTGCTCGGCGATGTTCGCCAGGTTGAGAAACTGGTTGAACGCCCGCGCCACCGGGAGCAGTTCGTCTTCGCTCAATTGATTGAGGCTGGCGCTCAGTTCAGCGTCCATCGAGCCGCGGCGGTCGGCCTTGGCGCCTTTGCGAATCTGCTCGATCTTGTCGAGGAAAGCCTCGCCGTACTGATCTCGAATGGTGTTACCCAACAGCTCTCCGAGCAGGTGAACGTCTTCGCGCAAGCGTGCATCAATATCGGTCATCAGCAATTCCCCAGCAGTAATCCGGACGGCTTAGAAACGAGTGCATGACCTAGAGAGTGCCGCTCTGCGCCGCTTCTTACAAGCTTCCGACCAAGGGACTTTAAACCTTGTGGGCGAAAGCTAGTCTCAACAGTAAGCCGCACAACGGCTTGCCGCCGGCCCCGGCGGACACTCACCCAGGCCTGCCATGAGCAGGTGCGAAATGAGGTCATCATGAAAATTCGTGAACTCGCCCAGCATTGGGAAGAAAACGCCAAGGGTCGCCTGACCGACACTGGCTATACGATTCATCTGGACGTTGAAGCCGCTGCGCGTCTGGCAGCGATTGCCGAGATGTACCCCAAACGGCATGCCGAAGAACTGCTTGGCGAACTGATTGGCGCAGCCCTTGAAGAGTTTGAAGCGAGCTTGCCATATGTGAAGGGGTCGACGGTGGTGGCGACCGATGAGGAGGGTGATCCGCTGTATGAGGATGTCGGGCCTACGCCGCGGTTTCTGGCGCTGTCGCGCCGGCATTTGCATGACCTGTCGGCCGTTGAAGGCAAGCCAAAACACTGACCCAAAATTGCATTGAACCTGTGGGAGCTGGCTTGCCAGCGATGGCGTCAGTTCAGTCACCGATGCGTTGAATCTGATGGCCCCATCGCTGGCAAGCCAGCTCCCACAGGGACTGTAATTCAGCTCCAAAACCACATCGTTTTTCGCCCGCGCGTACCGCTCTCCCACGCCAAAGTTCCCGCTCTAGAGCCTTGTCCACTCAGTCAGAATTTATTTTGGCGATTAGCCATCTTTTCTGAACTTTTGAAAAAAGCCGCCGGTCGGAACCAGTAACCACGCCTGGAACGAGCGTTTCAAAAACGCGCTTGGATACGACGCTTTCGGCTCCTCGCCCAGGATGGATTCAGTTGTTTTCAGGAGATGCCTAATGGAGTTGAAGACCATGAAAAACCAAACCTCGTTTACCCACCTGCGCGGTCTGAAACTGGCGGCTCTGGCCATCGGCACCAGCTTCGTGCTGGCCGGTTGCGCCGGTAACCCACCTACCGAGCAATACGCCGTGACTCAATCGGCAGTGAACAGCGCGGTCAGCGCCGGCGGTACCGAGTTTGCCGCGGTTGAGATGAAGCAAGCGCAGGACAAACTGAAACAAGCCGAAATCGCCATGCACGACAAGAAGTATGACGAAGCGCGCACCCTGTCCGAGCAAGCCGAGTGGGACGCTCGTGTAGCCGAACGCAAGGCCCAGGCCGCGAAAGCCGAACAGGCTGTGAAGGATTCCCAGAAAGGTGTTCAGGAACTGCGTCAGGAAAGTCAGCGCACTGTGCAGTAAGCGCGCATCCCGATCGCAAAGCTGAAACTTTTATCGATAGAAAGGACGACAAATTATGCGTAAGCAACTGATGATCCCAGCTCTTCTGGCCGCAAGCGTTGCCCTGGCTGCGTGCTCCACTCCACCTAACCCGAATCTGGAAAACGCGCGCACCAACTACGCCGGCCTGCAAGCCAACCCACAGGCCAGCAAAGTCGCGGCGCTGGAAACCAAAGACGCCAGTGATTACCTGGACAAGGCCGACAAGGCTTATCTGGACAAGCAAGACGCGGCCAAGGTTGACCAACTGGCGTACCTGACTAACCAGCGCGTGGAAGTGGCCAAGCAGACCATCGCCCTGCGCACCGCTGAAAACAATCTGAAGAACGCCGCAGCGCAACGTGCCCAGGCACGTCTGGATGCCCGCGATCAGCAGATCAAACAGCTGCAGGACAGCCTGAACGCCAAGCAGACCGATCGCGGTACGCTGGTGACTTTCGGCGACGTGCTGTTCGCCACCGACCGTGCCGACCTGAAATCCAGCGGTCTGGTGAATATCAACAAACTGGCGCAATTCCTTCAGGAAAACCCGGATCGCAAAGTGATCGTTGAGGGTTACACCGACAGCACCGGTTCTGCCAGTCACAACCAGTCGCTGTCGGAGCGTCGCGCCAACTCCGTGCGCACCGCACTGGTGAAAATGGGCGTTGATCCAGCGCGTATCGTCACCCAGGGCTACGGCAAGGAATACCCGGTTGCCGAGAACGGCAGCGTCTCCGGCCGTGCAATGAACCGTCGTGTGGAAGTGACCATTTCCAACGACAACCAGCCAGTGATGCCGCGTTCGGCGATGAGCTCGAACTAAGCGCCCTGCTGTAACGCAAAAGCCCCGCCTGAGTGATCAGGCGGGGCTTTTTTGTGCGGGCTGAAATCGCGCCCCCTCACCCCAGCCCTCTCCCGAGGGAGAGGGAGCCGATTGGGGGATGCTCGATAGCTGCGTCGACCTGAAAGTGCTTCGCCGAATCCATAATCAACGCAATCTTTCAGGTCGGCGTGTAGCGAAAGAACACTTCGGTCAGTCCCCTCTCCCACTGGGAGAGGGTTAGGGTGAGGGCTGAACCTGCAGAATCACTCCTCCAGCTTCTGCGGGGTCTCCTCACCCATGCAACGCACGGCTTTCTTCTGCGCGTTGATCAGCACACCGGTCAAACCTTTCTGCTCGGTATCAAACAACACCAGCACGCCATCGATGCACTGCGCCACCTGCGGCGCCGGGTCGAGGGAGACTTTATAGTCTTCACCCGGCACAGTCTTGAGCATGGTGAATTCGTTGAGCAGCAACGCATCCTCGGGTTTGGCGAAGTGCAGGTAACCGTAGTACCACAGCGCCCCGACGGTGCCGAGGATGCTGCAGATACCGGTGATGATCAGCGGGATGGCGTTGCGTTCTTCAGTCATTGCGGACTCTCATCTTCAGAATTCGGGGGTGTCGGGTAATTGGGGATTTCACCGAGGCGGCGCAGGCCGTTGAAATGCTCGGGATCATCGAGGTAGCGCAGCATCACCTGGCGCCACACCGGGTCGCCAAAGGTCTGCACATGGCCGCCACGGGTCAGTTGCAGCACACGCGGTGGCGGCGCAGCTTGATACAGGCGGATGCCGTTGGACAGCGGCACCAGCGGATCGTCGATGCTGTGGAAAATCAGCTTCGGCACGCCGTTGAGCTGCGGCATCGAGTTGATCGCGCTGTCGCCATCCGGCACCAGCCACGACAGCGGCACCTGGAATGGCCAGGTCAGCCATGAGGTGCTGAGGGCGTATTGGCCGACGCTGCGATAACTGGCGGGCACGCCGTCGAGGACCAAAGCCTTGAGCTGTTTCTGCCGCTCGGGATGCTGCACCAGCCAATGCACCGCCATCGAACCGCCGAGGCTCTGGCCGAGCAGGATCAGCGGCTTGCCTTTGACCTCCGGCGCCTTATCGAGCCAGGCAAACGCCGCGTCGATGTCCTGATAGATCGCCGGCAAACTCGGCTCGCCCTCGGACAAGCCATAACCGCGATAATCCACCAGCAGCACTTGATAGCCGTTTTTCGGCAACCACCAACTGCCACCGAGGTGCATCGGCAGATTGCCGCCGTTGCCGTGCAGGTGCAGGACGGTGCCTTTGACCTCGACACCCGCCTTGGCCGGCAGCCACCAGGCATTGAGTTTCAAGCCATCCGCCGTGACCAGCGTGACGGTGCGGTATTCGAGCTTGGCTTTTTCCGGGGTGAAGATCTGACCCGGCTCGGGGTAGAACAACAAAGAGCTGCAACCGCTGAGGGTCAGGAGCAGGCAGAAAATGCCGAGGATTCTCATCCGGTGAAACCTCGCGAAAGATTCGGGTTGGAACACAATAGATCGTTCCCTCGCTCTGCGTGGGAACGCCGCCATGGACGCTCCGCGTCCACTGTGACGCGGAGCGTCACGGGATGCATTCCCACGCAGAGCGTGGGAACGATCGGTGTGGGTTAGAGGATGTTGGAGTAATCCGCTTCGATCCGGTCCAGGCTTAAATGATTGAGGAAGTTGGAGAAGCACATCCACGCCGACAACGCATTCAAATCGCGGAACTGATCCGGCAGATACTTCGGCGCCACCACCAGCCCTTCATCCACCAACTGGCGCAAAGTACGCATGTCTTCCAGGGTGGTCTTGCCGCAGAACAACAGCGGGATCTGCTCAAGCTTGCCCTTACGCACGGCCAACTGAATGTAGTTGTAAACCATGATGAAGCCCTTGAGGTAGGACAAGTCTTTGGTGAATGGCAGCCCGGTCGGCGTCGATCCACGGAACACCCGACTGGCATTGCCGTAGCTTTCCGCCATTTCGAAACCCTGCTCGCGGAAGAACTCGAACACCTGCAGGAAGTCCGCGCCCTCCTCGACCATGTGAATGGCGCGGGTGCGGTTGGTCAGTTTGCGCAGACGACTCGGGTAGGAGGCGAAGGTGATGATTTCCATCAGGATCGCCAAACCCTCCTGGGTCACCGTAGACGACGGCGGGCCTTTGGAGAGGAAGGTGCAGATCGGCTGATTCAAACCATTGAGCGTGGTGCCGACGTGGACCAGGCCTTCATGGACTTCCAGCGCACGCACGTCGCGGTCGTTGAACATCGCGTCGGTGCGGATCTTGATGTAATCGGCGCCCGCCGCCGCGTCGGCAACGATGCCGTCGGACTCGAACACGCGGATGGTTTCCTCGGCCTCACCGAAGACTTTGTTCAGACGGGTTTGCAGCAAGTGCACAGCGTCTTTGGCGGTGAGAATTTTCGGTTCATCCTTCAGATCGCCACGGCCGTCGATGTTGTTCAGGTAGTCGGACATCATCAGGCCAAGGTCGGCCAGGGTCGGGTCACCGGCGTGGAACGCATCGGACGCGGCGCCATACAGCTCTTGCGAAATCAGGCCAAAATCCTCGGTGCCGCGCGCTTCGAGCATGCGCACGACCATGCGGTATTCCTTGCACATGCGCCGCATGATCTGCCCGACCGGGTTGAACTGGCCGAGCTGGCGGGTGATGTCGCGCTCGATGTTCTGGAATTCCAGTTTGACCTTGCTCGAATCGAAACTCAGCGGCCGATTGAGGTAATAGTCGCGATCCACCGCCGGCATTTCCTTGCCTTTGGCCTTGAGAAATCCCTTGCGAATGTTCTCGTCCCACTTGACCGCGTCGAGCACACGGATCGGCGTCTGCGCCAGCACAATGCGGTCGGACAACATGCGTATCGTCTGCTGGTAATCGTCCACCCGAAACTCCTGTAGAAAACCTGACGTTCTGAATTATTTGGCGCGGGCCTGGCGCTGGTAGCGTACGGCTTCAACGAAGACATCGGAATTGGCCGGATCATCGAGGTAAGCAAAGACCTTGTCGAGGCTGCTGTCGACCTGCACGCCGTCGCCATCGTCGGTCTGGAAGGCCTGACCGTCGAGGTTTTTTTGTTTGATGGCTTGATTGATCTGCTCGAGATCGAGGTTATAGAGCACCAATTCGTGTTTATCGGTGAGTTCGAAACCGGCGATGGTGAAGTGGCCGCCATAGCGCGCCGGGACTTTCGCCGACAGATACCAGCGGCTGCCGTGGCGCGACACGGTGAACGGATAGGCTTCGCGTTCGTGGGGTTTGGCCTTGAAGTACGTGACGGCCTGATAGCGGTCATTGCCCAGCCGGGTCAGTTCAAGGTTCATCGGCTCGCCCCAGGCATTGGTGCTCGACCATTTGCCGAGCAAACCCTTGGGCGCCGGGTCACTGGCTGCCAGCGGCTCCTTGAAGGTCACCAGACAGCCACTGAGCAGCAGGAACGACAAGGCGATCAGCACGCCACGCCAGGCTTTCATTCAACACTCCCTATGAACATTCGCCGCCCTTGAATACGCCACCGAACCTGTGATTGATCGTTCCCACGCTCTGCGTGGGAATGCATCCACTGACGCTCTGCGTCATGTCGGCAAGGGACGCGGAGCGTCCCGGGCGGCATTCCCACGCAGAGCGTGGGAATGATCTTGTGGTCAGACCGACGCGAGCACCAAGTGCATGTAGCGCGTCAGAATGCCGAGCATGTCTTGTTCGGCCAAAGGCTCGGCGTCGTTGAGCAGGCCCTGATATTCCATCCGTCCGATAATCGCCGTCAACACCTTGGCATCCTGTTGCGGTTCACGCGAGCCCAACACCTGGAACAACTGGCAAGTGCCCTGCAACAGAATCTGCTGATGCGAGCGCACCAGAATCGCCAGACGCGGATTGAGCAACGCTTCCTGGCGGAACGCCTGTTCGGCCATCAAATGCTCACGACGGTTAACCAACTGACGATGCACGTAGTCGGCCATCAGCCGCGCAATGTCATCGGCCAGTTGCGAGCGCGACTCAGGGCTGCCGTCACCGCTGACCACCATTTCACGCAGCAAGCCTTCATTGTTGACCCACAACTTGGCCATGTACGCCGCGCTGCGCTCAACGTATTGAGCGAAGGTATCGGTGAGCAGGTCGTCGATATCCTTGAAGTAATAGGTGGTCGCCGACAACGGCACACCGGCCTCGGCGGCGACTGCGCGGTGACGCACGGCGCGCACGCCGTCACGCACGACAATGCGCATCGCGGCGTCGAGAATGTCCTGGCGACGCTGCTCACTGCCCTGTCGGCTGGCCTTGCGACCCTGGTACTGAACACTTTCAGCGACCGCAGTGGCGATACCCGCTGCACCTTCTTGAGCTATTGCACCCATCACGACAGAACTTCCTCTGCAATTCAAAAGTAACCAATTGATACATTTGTACCAGACAGGCAATAAAAAGCCGCCTGTTTTAGGCGGCTTTTTAACTGAAACGTTTACGCTTGCGGTCGCATGTGCGGGAACAGGATCACATCGCGAATCGACGGCGAATTGGTCAGCAACATCACCAGACGGTCGATGCCGATGCCTTCACCGGCCGTTGGCGGCATGCCGTACTCCAGCGCGCGCACGAAGTCGGCGTCGTAGTGCATGGCTTCGTCGTCGCCGGCGTCCTTGTCGGCCACCTGCGCCATGAAGCGCTCGGCTTGGTCTTCCGCGTCGTTCAACTCGGAGTAAGCGTTGGCGATTTCACGGCCACCGATGAACAGCTCGAAACGGTCGGTGACGTTCGGGTTGTCGTCGTTGCGACGGGCCAGCGGCGACACTTCGAACGGGTACTGAGTGATGAAGTGCGGCTGTTCCAGCTTGTGCTCGACCAGTTCTTCGAAAATCATCACCTGCAGTTTGCCCAGACCTTCGAAGCCGAGCACCTTGGCGCCGGCCTTCTTGGCGATGGCGCGGGCCTTGTCGATGTCGTTCAGATCATCGGCAGTCAGCTCAGGGTTGTACTTGAGGATCGAGTCGAACACCGACAGACGCACGAACGGCTCGCCGAAGTGGAACACCTTGTCGCCGTATGGCACGTCGGTGCTACCCAACACCAGCTGCGCCAGTTCGCGGAACAGTTCTTCGGTCAGGTCCATGTTGTCTTCGTAATCGGCGTACGCCTGATAGAACTCCAACATGGTGAATTCAGGGTTGTGACGGGTCGAGACGCCTTCGTTACGGAAGTTGCGGTTGATCTCGAAGACCTTTTCAAAGCCACCAACCACCAGACGCTTGAGGTACAGCTCCGGGGCGATACGCAGGAACATTTCCATGTCCAGCGCGTTGTGGTGAGTTTCGAACGGCTTGGCCGCAGCGCCGCCAGGAATGGTCTGCAGCATCGGCGTTTCGACTTCGAGGAAGTCGCGCTTCATCAGGAAGCTGCGGATGTGCGCGATCACTTGCGAACGCACGCGGAACGTCTGGCGTACTTCGTCGTTGACGATCAGGTCAACGTAGCGCTGACGGTAACGCTGTTCGGTGTCGGTCAGGCCGTGGTGCTTGTCCGGCAGCGGGCGCAGCGATTTGGTCAGCAGACGCACGCTGGTCATTTCAACGTACAGGTCACCCTTGCCGGAACGCGCCAGGGTACCTTCGGCGGCAATGATGTCGCCCATGTCCCAGGTTTTCACCGCGGCCAGGGTGTCTTCCGACAGGGTTTTACGGTTGACGTAAACCTGGATGCGACCGGTCATGTCCTGGATCACCATGAACGAGCCACGGTTGAGCATGATGCGACCGGCAACCTTGACCGGGATTGCAGCCTCTGCCAGCTCTTCCTTGGTCTTGTCCGCGTATTTTTTCTGCAGATCTTCGCAGTAGTTTTCGCGGCGGAAGTCATTCGGGAAGGCGTTGCCCTTGGCGCGCTCGGCAGCCAGCTTTTCCTTGCGCAGGGCGATCAGGGAGTTTTCTTCCTGTTGCAGGGCTTGCGGGTCGAGTTGTTGGTCGCTCATGTCTTTAGATATTCCATCAGGTTCGTTGCCCCCGGACCTTGCGGCCCGGGGATCGCCAGCAGGGCTGGCTCCTACAGGGATCGGCTTGAATCAGCCGATGCTGTATTGCGTCTTTTACAGGCCCGATTTCAGGCTGGCATACAGGTATTCGTCGATATCGCCGTCGAGTACCTTGTCGCAGTCGCTGCGTTCGATGTTGGTGCGCAGATCCTTGATCCGCGACGCATCGAGCACGTACGAGCGAATCTGGTGACCCCAGCCGATGTCGGACTTGGTGTCTTCCAGCGCTTGCGACGCGGCGTTGCGTTTCTGCATTTCCTGCTCGTACAACTTGGCCCGCAGCATTTTCATGGCGGTGTCTTTGTTGGCGTGCTGGGAACGTTCGTTCTGGCAGCTGACCACGGTGTTGGTCGGTACGTGAGTAATCCGTACGGCCGAGTCGGTGGTGTTTACGTGCTGACCACCGGCACCGGAGGAACGATAGGTGTCGATCCGCAGATCTGCCGGGTTGATTTCGATTTCGACCTTGTCGTCGATCTCTGGCGAGACGAAAACTGCGGAGAACGAGGTGTGGCGACGGTTGCCGGAGTCGAACGGGCTCTTGCGCACCAGACGGTGCACGCCGATCTCGGTACGCAGCCAGCCAAAGGCGTATTCGCCCTTGATGTGCACGGTCGCGCCTTTGATACCGGCGACTTCACCGGCCGACAATTCCATGATGGTCGCGTCGAAACCGCGCTTGTCCGCCCAGCGCAGGTACATGCGCAGGAGGATGTTGGCCCAGTCCTGGGCTTCGGTGCCGCCGGAACCGGCCTGGATATCCAGGTAGGCGTTGTTCGGGTCCATTTCATGGCTGAACATGCGGCGGAATTCCAGCTTGGCCAGATTTTCCTCGAGACGGGCCAGCTCGGCGACGACATCGCCCACTGCGCCTTCGTCGTTCTCTTCGACGGCCATGTCCAGCAGGTCGCGGCAATCGGCCAGGCCAGCGTTCAGTTCGTCGAGGGTGTCGACGATCTGCGCCAGCGCCGAACGCTCACGTCCCAACTCCTGGGCGTATTCAGGTTTGTTCCAGACACTCGGATCTTCAAGCTCGCGATTGACTTCAGTCAGACGCTCATGCTTTTGATCGTAGTCAAAGATACCCCCGAATAGTTTCGGAGCGCTCGGACAGGTCCTTGATGGTATTCAGGATCGGGTTGATTTCCATGACGGGCAGCACTCGTTGGCGAACTTTTGAAAGCCGGCGAGTATAACGTAATCAGGCTGTGACGGCAGCCCGTCTGGCGGGTGTGGGGATCATTAAAGCCTTTGCCCTCACCCTAACCCTCTCCCGGAGGTAGAGGGGACTGATTGGGGGATATTCGGAAGGTACGCCGACCTGAAATGGCTTTGCCGAATCCGGAAGTGCCAAGCCTGAAGATCCATAATCGACTCGCTCGATCAGGTCGATGTATAGCGCCAGACACCTCGGTCGGCCCCCTCTCCCTCCGGGAGAGGGCTGGGCGGGCGGCGTTCCGATGAGGGAAAGCCGTTACTCGATCCCGACCTGGTTACGACCGTTGTTCTTAGCCAGATAAAGGCCACGATCCGCCGCCGAAATCAGCAACCGACAATCGCTGCCCGACTGCGGCACCATCGTCGCCAGACCAATACTGATGGTCAGGCTCGCCCCTTCCGCCGGAGTGTTGTGCGGAATCTTCAGCGAAACCACAGTCTGCCGCAGCTTTTCCGCGACCAGTCGCGCGCCGCCCGGCGAGGTGTTCGGCAGCACCAGCACAAATTCCTCACCGCCATAACGCGCTGGCAGGTCCGACGGTCGGGCGCTGGCATCGCGAATCGCCGTGGCAACCTTGCGCAGGGCTTCGTCGCCTTCAACGTGGCCAAAACTGTCGTTGTAGTGCTTGAAGTAATCAACGTCGATCATCAACAGCGACAACTGGCTCTGGTCGCGCAATGAACGGCGCCACTCCAGCTCCAGGTACTCATCGAAGTGGCGACGATTGGACAACCCGGTCAGGCCATCGGAGTTCATCAGGCGTTGCAGCACCAGATTGGTGTCGAGCAATTGCTGCTGGCTGACCCGCAGCGCGCGATACGCCGCGTCACGTTGCAACAGCGTCATGTAGGAGCGCGAGTGATAACGGATGCGTGCGACCAGTTCGATGGTGTCCGGCAGTTTCACCAGATAATCATTGGCCCCGGCCGAGAACGCCGCGCTCTTGATCAGCGGGTCTTCCTTGGTCGACAGGACGATGATCGGAATGTCCTTGGTCGCCGGGTGATTGCGGTATTCACGCACCAGGCTCAGGCCATCGAGGCCGGGCATGACCAGATCCTGCAGAATCACCGTCGGCTTGATCCGCACCGCCTGCGCAATGGCCTGATGCGGGTCGGAGCAGAAGTGGAAGTCGATGTTCTCTTCATTCGACAGCCCACGGCGCACGGCTTCGCCGATCATCGCCTGATCGTCCACCAACAACACCATGGCGGCGTTTTCGTCGGTTTTAATGTCGTCGATCTGTAAGTCATTCATGGGCGGTCACCTGAGTACTGCGGGGGCCAGGATTGCGGATTGACCTGATCATTTGGGGAAAATCTCCTGCAATCGTGGCGCTATTCTTTCCAGTGGACGTATTTCTACGGCGGCATCAATGGCCGCTGCGGCCTTGGGCATGCCGTACACCGCACTGCTTTGCTGATCCTGCGCGATGGTCAGATAACCCTGTTGGCGCATGAGCTTAAGCCCTTGCGCCCCGTCGCGTCCCATCCCGGTCAATAAAACCCCGACAGCGTCGCCATCCCAATAGCTGGCGACACTTTCGAAAAACACGTCGATCGAGGGACGGTAAATCTCGTTCACTGGCTCGGCTGTGTAAGCCAGCGTGCCGTTTTTCAACAAGCGAATATGGTGATTGGTGCCCGCCAGCAATACCGAACCGGCCTGCGGCGGTTCGCCTTCACGGGCCAGTCGTACATTGAGGCCGCTGGCGCTGGCCAGCCATTCGGCCATGCCGGCGGCGAATACCTGATCGACATGCTGCACCAGCACGATGGCTGCCGAGAAATCCCTCGGCAAGCCTTTGAGCAATACTTCCAGCGCTGCCGGCCCACCGGCGGACGAGCCGATCGCCACCAGCCGCTGGCGCGAAGCGGAGCTGCGCTGGGGTGTCGGCGTCGGGCGCGAGCGTTGCGGCTTGTCGCCAATCAGCCAGCCAATGTTGAGGATCTTGCGCAGCAACGGCGCGGCCGCTTCCCGAGCGTCGCCGGCACCGAGTGCTGGCGTATCGACCACGTCCAGCGCGCCGTGGCCCATGGCTTCAAAGACGCGGTGCACGTTCTGCTGGCGGTCGACGGTAACGATGACGATGGCGCACGGGCTTTCGGCCATGATCCGGCGCGTGGCTTCGACGCCATCCATCACCGGCATAATCAAATCCATCAGGATCAGATCCGGGGTGTTCTCGGCGCACAGTTGCACTGCTTCGGCGCCGTTGCGGGCGACCCAGAGCACTTGATGCGCCGGCTCGAAGGCCAGTGCACGACGCAGGGCCTCCACCGCCATTGGCATATCGTTGACGATTGCGATCTTCATGCCCGCGCTCCTCCGATGAGCTCGACCACTGCGTCGAGCAGGGCGTCGTCATGAAAACTGGCTTTGGCTAAATAATAGTCCGCCCCGGCATCCAGTCCACGGCGGCGATCCTCTTCCCGATCCTTGTACGACACGACCATCACCGGCAGCGACTGCAGACGGTTGTCGCGGCGCAGCAGCGTGACCAACTCGATGCCGTCCATGCGCGGCATGTCGATGTCGGTGATGAGCAAATCGAAGTCCTCCGAACGCAATGCGTTCCAACCGTCCATGCCATCCACCGCCACCGCGACGTCGTAGCCGCGATTGAGCAGCAGCTTGCGTTGCAACTCGCGCACGGTCAGCGAATCGTCGACCACCAGCACCCGCTTGCGCGTAGCCTCGGCGGCCTGATTGCCGCGGCGGGCAATGCGCTCCAGGCGCCCGGTGTTGAGCAGTTTATCCACAGACCGCAGCATGTCTTCGACGTCGACGATCAATACCACCGAACCGTCGTCGAGCAAGGCGCCCGCAGAGATGTCCTGCACTTTGCCCAGACGCTCGTCGAGTGGCAAGACCACCAGCGTGCGCTCGCCAATGAAGCGCTCTACGGCAACGCCATAAACCGCATCACGTTCGCGGATCACCACGACTTTAAGGGTTTCGCCGCTGTTCTGGCTGGCCGGGCGGTTGAGCAACTGGCTGGCCGCGACCAGGCCGACGTGCTGGCCTTCGTGCCAGAAATGCTGACGGCCTTCGACTTGCACAATGTCTTCAGGGGCCAGATCGCACATACGCTCGATGTGCGCCAGCGGGAAGGCATACGCCTCTTCGCCGACTTCGACGACCAGACTGCGCACCACCGACAAGGTCAGCGGCACTTCCAGATGAAAGCGACTGCCCTCGCCCGCCGTCTGTTCCAGCACCACGGCCCCGCGCAACTGACGCACCATATGCTGAACGGCATCGAGGCCGACGCCCCGGCCAGACACTTCGGTGACCGTGTCGCGCAGACTGAAACCGGGGAGGAACAGGAAGGTCAGCAGTTCTTCCTCGCTCAACTGCGCCGCCGTTTCCGCTGGGGATAACTGCCGTTCGACGATGCTGCGGCGAACCTTTTCCAGATCGACACCGTTGCCGTCATCGCTCAGCTCCAGCACCAGCAGACCGGCCTGATGTGAGGCGCGCAGGCGAATCAGGCCTTCTTCGGGTTTGCCTTGGAGCAGGCGTTGTTCCGGGGTTTCGATGCCGTGATCGACGGCGTTGCGCAACAAATGAGTCAACGGCGCTTCGAGCTTCTCCAGCACGTCGCGGTCGACCTGAGTTTTTTCGCCTTCGATCTCCAGGCGTACCTGCTTGCCCAGGCTGCGGCCCAGATCACGGACCATGCGCACCTGACCGCTGAGCACATCGGCGAAGGGTCGCATGCGGCAGGCCAGTGCGGTGTCGTAGAGCACTTGTGCCCGCTGGCTGGCCTGCCAGGCAAATTCGTCGAGCTCGGCGTTTTTCTCGCTCAGCAATTGCTGGGATTCGGCGAGCAAACGGCGGGCATCCTCCAAGGCCTCCAGCGCCTCGAGACTCAGCGCGTGTTCCTTGAGATGGACGTTGAGGTTTTCCAGCGCGCGAAGACCGTTGTTCTGCATGCGCTTGAGGCGCTGCATGGTCGCCAGATGCGGTTTCAGGCGCTGGGTTTCCACCAGCGATTTGCTCGACAGATCGAGCAGGCTGTTCAGGCGTTCGGCGGTAACGCGCAAGACGCGTTCGCCACCTTCGGTGGCGCGTTTGTTTTTGCGCGGTGCCGGTTCTGGCGTCTCACTTGCAACGTCGATGCTGGGCGCTGGCGGCGTCGGCTCAACTCGCGGAGCCTCCAATTGCAATTCGGCCATGACTGGCGCTGCGGCGACAGGCGCGGACGATGGATCGAGCAGTTGCGCCATCAACGCCACATACGCTTCGATGTCAGCCGGTTGCGGAGCATTCGCCGGCGTGGCAATGCGCATCAGCAAATCAGTGCCCTGCAACAACGCATCGATGTGCTCGGGGCGCAGCAGCAGGCGCCCTTCCTGCGCGCTGACCAGACAATCTTCCATGACATGCGCAACGCTGACACCGCTGTCGATGCCGACGATGCGCGCCGCTCCTTTGAGCGAGTGCGCCGCGCGCATGCACGATTCCAGTTGATCGGCCTGGGTCGGATTACGCTCCAGCGCCAGCAGCCCGGCGTTGAGCACTTGGGTCTGGGCTTCGGCTTCAAGGCTGAACAGCTCAAGCAGCGAGGCGTCGCGCATTTGCTCGGGGGTCATGTCAGGCTCCGGGTCACGGCGGACAGCAGCTGTTCTTCATCCAGCCAACGCAAACTGCGATCGCGAAACTGCAAGACGCCACGGGTGAATTTGGCGCTGGCCTGCACGCCGGATTGCGACGCGGCGTCGAGGATTCGCTCATCGATGGCATGGATGCCGTAAACCTCATCCACCGGCACCACCACCGGCCCGCCATGGGCCGCGATGATCAACATGCGCGGCATGATTCGCCCGCTGGCCGCCGGAGCGGCGCTGGCATCCAGATCGAGCAATTCAACCAGTGACAGGCACGCCACCAGCGCGCCACGCACATTGGCCACGCCGAGCAGAGCGCGCGAGCGCTGGTGCGGCAACGAGTGAATCGCCTGCAACGGCGCCACTTCAACAAGGCTGCGCGTCGCCAGGCCGAGCCATTCTTCGCCGAGGCGGAACATCAGCAATGAACGGGTCTTCACGTCCGTTTCAACGGCAGTGGCCACCGGGTCGCGTTCGTCCTGCTGCAACGCATAACGGTCGAGCAGGCGCGTTGCGGCGGCGGAGTACACCGAGCAATTGCGGCAATGAATGTGCTCGGCCAGCAGCGGACAGGACTTGTCGCCGTGGATGCCGATGCGGTTCCAGCAATCGTCGATGGCCCGGGCGTCTTCGTGGGTGACGTTCAAGGTGTCGGACGGGATCATCGTTTACGCTCACTGCCGGCGGTGCGGCCGCTACGGGCGGCACGCTCCTGCAATCGTCTGGCACCGGCGCTGTCGCCCTGAGCCTGCAGCAACGCGGCCAGGTGCATCAACGCTTCGGGGTGTTGCGGCGCGAGGTACAACGCCTTGCGGTAGAACCCCTGGGCTTCGAGGGTCAGGCCAGCCACATCGCTGAGCAGGCCGAGCCAATAAAACACTTGAGCCACCGGTTCGTGGCTGCGCAAATACTGCTCGCACGCGGCGCGGGCCTCGGCACTTTTGCCTTCGTTGGCCAGCGCGGCGATGTTCGCCAGCAGGTTCGCCGCGTCCGGGTTCGCACTTTTGCTGGTGGTCGGCAGTGGTGTCACCGCAGCAAACGGTCGATGGAGCACTGGCGCTGGCGGCGTGCTGCGTGGCGGTTGGCTGAGCGGCACCGCGATCGGTTTCGGTGTCGGCAGTGGCTCGGGGTGCGGGTCGCTGTGACGGCTGAACGCAAACGACTGCGGGATACCAATCGAACGCATGCCCAGACGCCCGAGCAAACTGCCCTCGGCCGGGCCGATAAACAGCACGCCATCGAAATGAGTCAGGCGCTTGAGGACTTCGAACACCAGTTTCTGGGTCGGCTGATCGAAATAGATCAGCAGGTTGCGGCAGAACACAAAATCAAAGGCTGGCTCACTGGCGAGCAGCGTTGGATCGAGCACATTGCCGACCTGCAAACGGACTTGCTCACGGACGTTTTCGTTGACCCGATGACCGTCCTGCTCAGACGTGAAATGCCGTTCGCGAAAGTCCAGGTCCTGACCGCGAAACGAGTTCTTGCCGTACAACGCGCGCCGCGCCTTTTCCACCGACAGCGGACTGACGTCCATGCCGTCGACCTTGAATTGATGAGGCTTGAGCCCGGCATCGAGCAAGGCCATGGCAATCGAATAGGGTTCTTCGCCGGTGGAACACGGCAGGCTGAGAATGCGCAGCGCACGCATATTGTTCAGCTCGGCGAGGCGATTGCGCGCCAATTTGCCCAGCGTGGCAAAGGACTCCGGATAACGGAAAAACCAAGTCTCGGGAACGATCACCGCTTCGATCAGCGCCTGTTGTTCATCCCTCGAGCCTTGCAGCAACTGCCAATACTCATCGGCATGCGCCGCTTGCGAGAGCGTCGTGCGCTGGCGCACCGCGCGCTCGATGATCGCCGGGCCCACCGAGGTCACATCGAGGCCAATGCGCTCCTTGAGGAAGTCGAAAAAACGCTGATCGCTGCTCATGCCTGCGCCTCAAGCTGCGCCGGATTCAGCGGCGGATCGGGGAACAGCAAGGCACGCACCGCGTCAGCGAGCAAATCATTGACCCGTACCCATTGCACCAAGCCCTGAGCATCTTCACGCACGGGGCCGAGGTAAGGCGCTTCGCGGTTATCGAGGCCATACGGCTGAAATTCCTGTGGATGGCAGCGCAGCGTATCGGTGGCCTGTTCGAGAATCAGCCCGAGCCATTGCACCGGCCGCGATTCATCAGGCTGATAATTGACCAGCACAAGACGCGTACTGGTGCGCGCCTGCGCGGGATGGCCAAAGGTCAATGCGCTGAGGTCGATGACCGGCACCACCGCACCGCGATAGGCGAATACACCCGCCACCCATTGCGGCGCCCGCGCGATCGGTTTCAACGGCAGGCGCGGCAACACTTCGGCGACTTCGGTGGCGCGCAAGGCGTAACGCTCGCTGCCGATGCGAAACAGCAGGAACAACGCCGGCTTCGCCACCTGCGCGGCGCTGCGTTTGGCGATGATTTCGCTCATCAGACTTTGAATCGCGAAACGCCACTGCGCAGCCCGACGGCCACCTGGCTCAGTTCGTCGATGGCAAAACTGGCCTGACGCAACGACTCGACGGTCTGGCTGCTGGCGTCACCCAACTGCACCAGCGCATGGTTGATCTGCTCGGCGCCGGTGGCCTGGGCCTGCATGCCCTCGTTGACCATCAACACCCGCGGCGCCAGCGCCTGAACCTGGTGGATGATCTGCGACAACTGCTCGCCAACCTGCTGCACTTCGGACATGCCACGGCGCACTTCTTCGGAGAACTTGTCCATGCCCATCACACCGGCCGACACCGCCGACTGGATCTCGCGAACCATTTGCTCGATGTCGTAAGTGGCGACCGCAGTCTGATCGGCCAGACGCCGCACTTCGGTGGCTACCACGGCAAAACCGCGACCGTATTCACCGGCCTTCTCGGCCTCAATCGCCGCGTTGAGCGACAACAGGTTGGTCTGGTCGGCGACCTTGACGATGGTCACCACTACCTGATTGATGTTGCCGGCCTTCTCATTGAGGATCGCCAGTTTGGCGTTGACCAGATCGGCCGCGCCCATCACCGAGTGCATGGTGTCTTCCATGCGTGCCAAGCCTTGCTGGCCGGAGCCGGCAAGCACCGAAGCCTGATCGGCGGCGGTGGACACTTCGGTCATGGTGCGCACCAGATCGCGCGACGTAGCGGCGATCTCACGGGAGGTCGCGCCGATTTCGGTGGTGGTCGCAGCGGTTTCGGTGGCGGTGGCTTGCTGTTGCTTGGAGGTCGCAGCGATCTCGGTCACCGAGGTGGTGACCTGCACCGAGGAGCGCTGGGCTTGCGATACCAGCGAAGTCAGCTCGGTCATCATGTCGTTGAAGCCGGTTTCGACGGCGCCGAACTCGTCCTTGCGGTCGAGGTTCAGACGCGAACTGAGGTCACCGGTGCGCATGGTTTCGAGGATCTGCACAATGCGGTTCATCGGCGCCATGATCGCGCGCATCAGCAACAGGCCGCACAGGCCGGCGGCGAGCACGGCGACCAACAGGGAAATGGCCATGCTGACTTTGGCGGCGGCGACGGCATCATCGATATTGTTCATGGCTTCATCGGCGACAGCTTTGTTCTCGCGGATGATGTCGTTGAGCTTCATTCGACCGGCAATCCAGGCGGGGGTCAGTTGCTCGTTGAACATCTTCGTCGCTGCATCGTCAAGATTGCTCTGGTGCAGATCAAGCACCTGTGTCTGAATCTTGTTGTAGTTGACCACGTCCTGCTTGAACACGGCGAACTCGGCCTTGTCCTCGTCAGTAGTCACGGTGCTTTGGTAGTTGCCCATCTGCTCGGCGAGGCGTGCTTCGAAGGCTTTGAAGTCCGCCGCGTCTTCGGCGCTGATGCCCTGGCCTTTTTTCAGACCCAGCAATTCCTGAGTCTGTAAGTAACTGTCGACCCAGGCACTACGAATCATCGAACTGAAATACACCCCGGGCACAGCGTCCTGACGCACGCTCTGCTCGCCGGCCTCAATCTTCAACAGCCGTGAATATGAAACGACGACCATCAGCAACATGATGGCGATAATCACCGCAAAGCTCGCCAAAATGCGTTGGCGCAACGTCCAGTTCTTCACAGTGATTCCTCATGCCTGATTCGAAATGCGGGGAGTATAGCCGAGGGCGGTGTTTCATTTATAAGACGCTTTTGCCCCTCGTGCCTGTCCGGCGGGGTTGGCGGGAAGGCTCTGGGGTGGGACTGTCCGCCGATCCGGAGTTAGCGTGCCAGTGAGGTAATGGCAAAAAGGGGCGATGGATCGGTCATTGCGGGTGCTGCGCGCCGGAAAATCCCTTCGCGAGCAAACTCGCTCCCACATTGAAACGCAATACCCTGTGGGAGCGAGCTTGCTCGCGAAGGGGGGCAGCCGGATTTACGCCGATGCGATGCGCACCTGCTTCTCCAACTCCACCTTCAACCCAGGCTCCAGCTTCAGTTGCCGCGCCAGTTCATCCAGATAGCTTTTCTCCATAAAGTTCTCCTCATCCACCAGCATCACACTGGCGATGTACATTTCTGCCGCCATCTCCGGCGTACTCGCGGCGCCGGCGACGTCGGTGGGGTCGAGGGGTTTGTTGAGTTCAGCGTGTAGCCAGTGTTGCAGTTCCTGATCGTTGTCGAGTTTGCTGAATTCGCCTTCGATCAACTGGCGTTCGCGGTCATCGATATGGCCGTCGGCTTTCGCCGCGGCAACAAGCGCTTTGAGAATCGCCTGACTGTGTTGCTCGGCTTGTGCCGCAGGGAGGCGGTCGAGGGTTTGAGGTTCGCTTTGCGGGGCGGTGCCTTTTTGCGCGTTGTAGTTGCCGTAAGCCTTGTAAGCCAGCACGCCCAGCGCCGCGAGCCCGCCGTAGAGCGCGACTTTACCGCCGACCTTGCGCACTTTCTTGTTACCAAGCAGCAAGCCCATCGCGCCAGCCGCCAATGCACCGCCGCCCGCGCCGGAGAGCAGACCGCCGAGAGCGCCCTTGCTGGATGATCCGCCAAGCAAACCGCCCAGCCCACCGCCAGACGCTTTGTTCTGCGTGCCACCGGCCTTGTTCTGCAACAGATCCTGGCCGGATTTGAGCAATTGATCGAGCAATCCACGGGTGTTCATGTTCCGCCTCCAAAACAGGGGTTATCCGGATCTATAAGGTCCTCAGCCTAGTTCGAAAGTGCCCCTGCATTGCTTGCGAGTGTGCTTCCAGATGTTGCTCACCGCCCGCAGGCCTTCTTTAAAATAGATATACACTCAGATCCATCTATAAAAACCGCCCACCGGGTATTCCCGTCATGATGACCCTGCGTCAGATCCGTCATTTCATCGCCGTGGCCGAGACCGGTTCAATCTCCGCCGCCGCACAAACCGCCTTCATTTCCCAATCGACCCTGACTCTGGCGATCCAGCAACTGGAAGAGGAAATCGGTGTCAGCCTGTTCAGCCGCCATGCCAAGGGCATGACCCTTACGCACCAGGGCCATCAATTCCTACGCCAGGCGCACCTGATTCTGGCGACTGTGGATAACGCCAAACGCAGCCTGCAACAGAGTACCGACCAAGTCGCCGGGCAGTTGATCGTCGGTGTGACCAGTCTGGTCGCCGGTTATTACCTGGCAGATCTGCTCACGCGTTTTCAACGCGCCTACCCCAACGTCGAGATCCGCGTGATGGAGGATGAGCGCCCTTACATCGAGCATTTGCTGGTCAGCGGCGAGATCGATGTCGGTGTGCTGATCCTTTCCAATCTGGAAGATCGCCACGCCTTGCAGACTGAAGTACTGACCCACTCACCGCACCGTTTGTGGCTGCCAGCGCAGCACCCATTGCTGGAACACGACAGCATCAACCTCGCCGATGTCGCCCGCGAGCCGTTGATTCAACTCAACGTCGATGAAATGGATCGCAACGCCCAGCGTTTCTGGCGCGGTTCCGGGCTGCAACCGAAGATCACGCTGAGAACCGCGTCCACCGAGGCCGTGCGAAGTCTGGTCGCCGCCGGTTTGGGCGTGTCGATTCAGCCGGACATGACTTATCGCCCGTGGTCACTGGAGGGCGACATCATCGAAGCGCGGCCCATCGCCGACCTCAACCAGACCCTCGACGTCGGCCTGGCCTGGCGCCGTGGCACCGCGCGTCCGGCGCTGGTCGATCCATTTCTCACCGTCGCCCGCGAGCAACCCCACGGCGGACGCAAGCCATCTATTTAATCGAACGCAGCCTTCAGTATTTAGAATTTGTCGACCTCGGAGCCGCGCACTAGTCTTGCTGCATCTATAAGACGGCCGGCTCCCGATATCAGGGAGCAACAATGGCCACACAAGAAAAGAGATCGCGGAAAATGGCTGGCGTGCAGATCCCGATGTGTACCGCGTTGTTGATCGACGGCGAATTGGTCGCCGGGGAAGGTTTTGTCGAGCCGATTATCAACCCGGCCACCGGTGAAATCCTCACGCACATCGCCGAGGCCAGCACCGAGCAGGTCGAAGCCGCCATCCTCGCCGCCCATCGCGCCTTCGCCGAATGGTCGCGCACCACGCCGCAGCAACGTTCAAACCTGCTGCTGGAAATCGCCAACGCCGTCGAAAAACACGCTGACCACCTCGCCCGCCTTGAATCGCTGAACTGCGGCAAGCCATTGCACCTGGCGCGTCAGGACGATCTGACAGCGACCGTCGACGTGTTCCGTTTCTTCGCCGGCGCCGTGCGTTGCCAGACCGGCCAGCTCAGCGGCGAATACCTGCCGGGCTACACCAGCATGGTCCGCCGCGATCCGATTGGCGTGGTCGCCTCGATTGCGCCGTGGAATTACCCGATCATGATGGCCGCGTGGAAAATCGCCCCGGCCCTCGCCGCCGGCAACACGCTGGTGTTCAAACCGTCCGAACACACCCCGCTGTCGATCCTCGCCCTGGCGCCAGCGCTCGCTGAGATCCTGCCGCGCGGGGTGATCAACATCATCTGCGGTGGCGGCGAAGGCGTCGGCAGCCATTTGGTCGGCCACGCCAAGGTGCGCATGGTCTCGCTGACCGGCGATATCGTCACCGGGCAGAAAATTCTTCAAGCCGCCGCGAAAACCCTGAAACGCACGCACCTCGAACTCGGCGGCAAAGCCCCGGTGATCGTCTGCAACGACGCCGACATCCAGGCCGTGGTCGATGGCGTGCGCACTTACGGTTACTACAACGCCGGGCAGGACTGCACCGCCGCGTGCCGGATCTACGCGCAGGCCGGGATCCACGACAAGCTGGTCGCCGAACTCGGCGCCGCCGTCAGCAGCCTGCGCTTCGCCGGCAAACGTGATGCAGACAACGAGATTGGCCCGCTGATCAGCACCCGCCAGCGCGATCGAGTGGCCAGTTTCGTCGAACGCGCCCTCGGTCAGCCGCACATTGAGCGCGTGACCGGTGCGGCGGTGCATTCCGGCGCCGGTTTCTACTATCAACCGACGTTGCTCGCCGGTTGCAAACAGAACGATGAAATCGTCCAGCGCGAAGTATTCGGCCCGGTGGTCACCGTGACCCGTTTCGACGAACTCGCGCAGGCCGTCGACTGGGCCAACGACTCCGAATACGGCCTCGCCTCGTCGGTGTGGACGCAGAATCTGGACAAGGCCATGCAGGTTGCCGCGCGCTTGCAGTACGGCTGCACCTGGATCAACAGCCATTTCATGCTGGTCAGCGAAATGCCCCACGGCGGGCTGAAACGTTCGGGTTACGGCAAAGACTTATCCAGTGATTCGCTGCAGGACTACAGCGTGGTGCGGCACATCATGGCCCGCCACGGCCAGCATCTCTGACTACGCTAATAACAAGCCGCCAACGGCATGCTGCACCGCGTTCACAACTGCCCCGACCATAATTTAAAGAAGAGGGTTCAACCATGTTCGTGCACAAGACCGCACTGCTCAGTGCAATCACCACGGCCCTGCTGGCCAGCGCCAGCCTGCAAGCGGCCGAGCCGTTGAAGGCTGTCGGTGCTGGCGAAGGTCAGCTGGATATCGTTGCGTGGCCGGGTTACATCGAACGTGGCGAAAGCGACAAGGCCTACGACTGGGTGACCGGTTTCGAAAAAGAAACCGGCTGCAAGGTCAATGTGAAGACGGCTGCAACCTCGGACGAAATGGTCAGCCTGATGGCCAAGGGCGGTTATGACCTGGTCACCGCCTCGGGCGATGCCTCGCTGCGGCTGATCGTCGGCAAGCGTGTGCAACCGATCAACACCGCGTTGATCCCGAACTGGAACACCCTCGACCCACGCCTCAAAGATGCGCCGTGGTACGTGGTCAACCAGCAGACTTACGGCACCCCGTACCAGTGGGGCCCGAACGTGCTGATGTACAACACCAACGTGTTCAAAACCGCGCCGAGCAGTTGGAACGTGGTGTTCGCCGCGCAGGATCTGCCCGACGGCAAGCCGAACAAGGGCCGCGTGCAGGCCTATGACGGCCCGATCTACATCGCCGATGCGGCGCTGTATCTGAAGTCGACCAAGCCTGAACTGGGCATCAAGGATCCGTACCAACTCACCGAAGATCAGTACAAAGCCGTGCTCGATCTGTTGCGTGCGCAGCAGCCGTTGATCCACCGCTACTGGCACGACACCACGGTGCAGATGAGCGATTTCAAAAACGAAGGCGTGGTGGCGTCGAGCGCCTGGCCGTATCAGGTCAACGGTTTGATGAACGAGAAGCAGCCGATTGCTTCGACCATTCCGAAAGAAGGCGCCACGGGTTGGGCTGACACCACCATGTTGCACGCCGAGGCCAAGCACCCGAACTGCGCGTACAAGTGGATGGACTGGTCGCTGAAACCGAAAGTCCAGGGCGATGTGGCGGCGTGGTTTGGTTCGTTGCCGGCTGTTCCGGCGGCGTGCAAGGAGAGTGAGTTGCTCGGTGCTGAAGGTTGCAAGACCAACGGTTTCGACCAGTTCGACAAGATCGCCTTCTGGAAAACCCCGCAGGCTGAAGGTGGCAAGTTTGTGCCGTATAGCCGCTGGACCCAAGACTACATCGCGATCATGGGCGGCCGCTAAGCCCGGGAGCACCTCGGTCGAGCTCCCTTTCCCCCTCGCCCCCCTGGGGGAGAGGGCTGGGGTGAGGGGGTGGCTTTTGACCTTGCCTTTGACTTCAGAGCAACGGCCAATAAAGCCACCCTCACCCCCCGCCCTCTCCCGGAGGGAGAGGGAGCTAAAAGCAGATCGCATTCACCGTTAGATGTTTCAGATTTTTCAGAAGTCCAGGCAGGGCCGCTGCGACGGCCTTCGCCTTTTTGGAGCACCGCACCATGACGCTTGCAGTCCAGTTCACCAACGTTTCCCGGCAGTTCGGCGACGTAAAAGCCGTCGACCGGGTCTCCATCGATATCGAGGACGGCGAGTTCTTTTCCATGCTCGGCCCTTCCGGCTCGGGCAAAACCACCTGCCTGCGCCTGATCGCCGGGTTTGAACAACCGAGCGCCGGTTCGATCCGCATCCACGGTGCCGAAGCGGCGGGTTTGCCGCCGTATCAACGTGACGTCAACACGGTGTTCCAGGATTACGCGCTGTTCCCGCACATGAACGTTCTCGACAACGTCGCCTACGGATTGAAGGTCAAAGGCGTCGGCAAAACCGAGCGGCATAAACGCGCCGAGGAAGCCTTGGACATGGTCGCCCTCGGCGGTTATGGCGCACGCAAACCGGTGCAATTGTCCGGCGGTCAGCGTCAGCGTGTCGCCCTCGCCCGCGCCTTGGTCAATCGTCCGCGCGTACTGTTGCTCGATGAGCCTTTGGGTGCGCTCGATCTGAAACTTCGCGAGCAAATGCAAAGTGAATTGAAGAAGCTGCAACGCCAGCTCGGCATCACTTTCATCTTCGTCACCCACGATCAAACCGAAGCGCTGTCGATGTCCGACCGCGTCGCCGTGTTCAACAAGGGCCGCATCGAACAGGTCGACACTCCGCGCAATCTGTACATGAAACCAACGACTACATTCGTGGCTGAATTCGTCGGCACCTCGAACGTGATTCGCGGCGATCTGGCACGTGAAATCAGCGGTCATCCCCAGCCGTTTTCAATCCGTCCGGAACACGTGCGTTTCGCCGAAGGCCCACTCGCCAGTCACGAAATCGAAGTCAGCGGTCTGCTGCACGACATCCAGTACCAAGGCAGCGCCACGCGTTATGAATTGAAGCTGGAAAACGGCCAGACCCTGAGCATCAGCCACGCCAACAATCAGTGGCTCGACAGCAGCGCGCAGCATCAGACCGGCCAGCGCCTGAGCGCACGTTGGGCGCGGGAAGCGATGATTGCGCTGCACGACACCGTGGCGAGCGGGGTGTGACATGAGCACGCTCGCGATGACAACATCGCCGCCGTTGCGCAGGTTTTCCAACCTGCTCTACCGCAAGCCAAACCTGTATCTGTCGATGCTGCTGGTGCCGCCACTGCTGTGGTTCGGCGCGATTTATCTTGGCTCTCTGCTGGTGCTGTTATGGCAGGGCTTCTACACCTTCGACGACTTCACCATGGCGGTCACCCCTGACCTGACCCTGGCCAATTTCGCTGCGCTGTTTCAGCCGTCGAACTTCGACATCATCCTGCGCACGCTAAGCATGGCCATCGTCGTGTCGATCGCCAGCGCCATCGTCGCGTTCCCGATTGCCTACTACATGGCGCGCTACACCACCGGCAAAACCAAGGCGTTTTTCTACATCGCGGTGATGATGCCGATGTGGGCCAGTTACATCGTCAAGGCGTATGCGTGGACGTTGCTGCTGGCCAAGGGCGGCGTGGCGCAATGGTTCGTGCAGCACTTGGGGCTGGAGCCGGTGTTGCAGTTCATTCTGGGGATCCCCGGCGTCGGTGGCAGCACCTTGTCGACCTCGCATCTTGGGCGATTCATGGTGTTCGTTTATATCTGGCTGCCGTTCATGATTCTGCCGATTCAGGCCTCTCTGGAGCGCCTGCCGCCATCGCTGTTGCAGGCCTCCGCTGACCTTGGTGCGAAGCCGCGTCAGACCTTTATGCAGGTGATTTTGCCGCTGTCGATTCCGGGCATCGCCGCCGGTTCGATCTTCACGTTTTCGCTGACCTTGGGCGACTTCATCGTGCCGCAACTGGTCGGGCCGCCGGGGTACTTCGTCGGCAGCATGGTGTACGCGCAGCAAGGTGCGATCGGCAATATGCCGATGGCGGCCGCATTCACGTTGGTGCCGATTGTGTTGATCGCGGTTTACCTGTCCATCGTCAAACGACTGGGGGCTTTCGATGCGCTCTAATTCAGAAAAGCAGGGGGAGAAAGCATCATTAGGCTTGAAGATCGCAGCCTGGGGCGGGTTGGTGTTTCTGCACTTCCCGATCCTGATCATCTTTCTTTACGCCTTCAACACCGAAGAGGCTGCGTTCAGTTTCCCGCCAAAGGGTTTCACGTTGCACTGGTTCAGCGTGGCGTTTTCGCGGCCGGATGTTCTTGAGTCGATCAAGCTCTCATTGCAGATCGCAGCCATCGCCACGTTGATTGCGATGGTGCTCGGCACGCTGGCTTCGGCAGCGTTGTATCGGCGGGATTTCTTCGGCAAACAGGGCATTTCGCTGATGCTGATCTTGCCGATTGCGCTGCCGGGGATCATTACCGGGATCGCGCTGCTGGCGACGTTCAAAACGCTGGGGATCGAGCCGGGGATGTTCACCATCATCGTCGGCCACGCGACCTTCTGCGTGGTGATCGTTTACAACAACGTTATCGCCCGCCTGCGCCGTACTTCACACAGTTTGATCGAGGCTTCGATGGACCTCGGCGCCGATGGCTGGCAGACCTTTCGCTACATCATCCTGCCGAACCTCGGTTCGGCGTTGCTGGCCGGCGGCATGTTGGCGTTTGCGCTGTCGTTCGACGAAATCATCGTCACCACGTTCACCGCCGGGCATGAACGCACGTTGCCGTTATGGCTGCTCAATCAGCTCAGCCGGCCACGGGATGTGCCGGTGACCAATGTCGTCGCGATGCTGGTGATGATGGTGACCATGCTGCCGATTCTCGGCGCGTATTACTTGACGCGCGGTGGCGAGAGCGTTGCCGGTAGCGGCGGTAAATAGATTACGGGAAGAACCGGATCGAAATGTGGGAGCGAGCTTGCTCGCGAAGAGGCCGTCACATCCGACATTGATGTCGACTGACACACCGCTTTCGCGAGCAAGCTCGCTCCCACAGGGTTCTCGATTCGGCCAGAACAATAAAAGTGTTAGTGAGGACAACAGACATGCAAACCAAACTCTTGATCAACGGCCAACTGGTCAACGGCGAAGGCCCGGCGCAACCGGTGCTTAACCCGTCGCTTGGCGAAGTGCTGGTAGAGATCAACGAAGCCACTGAAGCCCAGGTCGACGCCGCCGTCCGCGCCGCCGATAACGCCTTCGCCGACTGGTCGCAAACCGCGCCGAAAGACCGTTCGCTGCTGCTGCTCAAGCTCGCCGACGCCATCGAAGCCCACGGCGAGGAATTGGCCAAACTCGAATCCGACAACTGCGGCAAACCCTACAGCGCCGCGCTCAACGACGAGATTCCGGCGATTGCCGACGTGTTCCGTTTCTTCGCCGGCGCCAGCCGTTGCATGAGCGGTTCGGCCGGTGGCGAATACCTGCCCGGCCACACCTCGATGATCCGTCGCGACCCGGTCGGCGTGATCGCCTCCATCGCGCCGTGGAACTACCCGCTGATGATGGTCGCGTGGAAAATCGCCCCGGCGCTGGCGGCCGGTAATACCGTGGTGCTCAAGCCGTCGGAACAAACCCCGCTGACTGCGTTGCGTCTGGCCGAACTGGCGTCGGAAATATTCCCGGCTGGCGTACTCAATCTGGTGTTTGGTCGTGGGCCTACCGTGGGCAGTCCGTTAGTTACGCATCCGAAAGTGCGCATGGTTTCGCTGACCGGCTCCATCGCCACGGGCGCCAATATCATTTCCAGCACCGCCGACAGCGTTAAACGCATGCACATGGAACTCGGCGGCAAGGCACCGGTGATCATCTTTGACGACGCCGATATCGATGCGGCGGTGGAAGGCATTCGTACCTTTGGGTTCTACAACGCTGGTCAGGATTGCACGGCGGCGTGCCGGATCTATGCGCAGCAAGGCATTTACGACAAGTTTGTCGAGAAGCTCGGTGCGGCGGTCAGCACCATCAAGTACGGCTTGCAGGACGATCCGTCGACTGAACTGGGACCGCTGATCACTGCGCAACATCGCGACCGCGTGGCCGGGTTTGTCGAGCGTGCTGTGGCGCAATCGCACATTCGTTTGATCACTGGTGGCAAAGCTGTCGATGGCAACGGCTTCTTCTTTGAACCGACCGTGTTGGCCGATGCCCAGCAGGATGACGAAATCGTTCGACGCGAAGTGTTTGGGCCGGTGGTTTCGGTGACCAAATTCACCGATGAAGCGCAGGCGCTGGAATGGGCCAACGATTCGGACTACGGCCTCGCCTCCTCGGTGTGGACAGCGGATGTAGGACGCGCGCATCGCATGTCGGCACGTTTACAGTACGGCTGCACGTGGGTGAACACGCACTTCATGCTCGTCAGCGAAATGCCCCATGGCGGTCAGAAATTGTCCGGTTACGGGAAGGACATGTCCATGTATGGGCTGGAGGACTACACCACGGTTCGGCATGTGATGTTCAAGCACTAAGCCTTTAAAAGCTTCGCGAGCAAGCTCGCTCCCACAGGGGAATGCATTCCAAATGTGGGAGCGAGCTTGCTCGCGAAGGCGTCAACTCCGGCTTCAAGGCGGAAACCGGCTCTGCGCACCACCAGGATTTAAAACCTAACAATAACTACCGACCCGGGCGGCGCCCAAAAAGCCCCGCCACGGCCTCGGCCATCCGAAATCTGCCGATTTCACGGAGCAAAACACACATGAGTTCCTCACCCGATCTCGCCGCCGCCGTTGCCGACAGCGATGCCGAACAACTGCGCAAACTGGGCTACACCTCGAACTTCAACCGCAGCATGAGCCTGTGGGAAAACTTCGCTTTGGGCTTCACTTATCTGTCACCGGTCGTAGGGGTTTATACCCTCTTCGGCCTGTGCCTCGCCGCTGGCGGGCCACCGATGTTCTGGGCGTATTTGCTGGTCGGTTGTGGCCAGTTGCTGGTGTGCCTGATCTTCGGCGAAGTGGTTTCGCAATTCCCGATTTCCGGCGGCGTTTACCCGTGGGCACGTCGCTTGGTCGGTAAAAAATGGGCATGGATGGTCGGCTGGATCTACTCCATCGCCCTCTGCGTCACCATCGCTGCGGTCGCCGTGGGCGCTGGCCCGTACCTGGCCGCCATGCTCGGCTTCGAGCCAAGTAACAACACCAACATCGTCATCGCCCTGGTGCTGACCCTGTTCGCCACACTGGTCAACCTCAGCGGCACCAAAGTGCTGGCACGCATCGCCATGTTCGGCTTCCTCTGCGAACTGGTCGGCGCGGTGATCGTCGGCGTTTACCTGCTGGTGTTCGAACGTCATCAGCCGCTCAGCGTGCTGTTCAACACCTTCGACATCAGCGTCGACGGCTCGTACCTGCCGGCGTTCCTCACCGCATCGCTGGCGGGGATGTTCCTCTACTACGGCTTCGAGGCCTGCGGCGACGTCGCCGAAGAAACCCCGAACCCCAGCGCAAAAATCCCGGTGGCCATGCGCATGACCATCTACATCGGCGGCATCGCAGCGATGTTCGCCTGCCTGGCGCTGATCCTCGCCGTGCCGGACATGCAAGCCGTGATCAACGGCACCGACAAAGACCCGGTCACCACCATCCTCAACAATGCCTTCGGCCCGGTCGGTTCGAAAGTGGTGATGGGCGTGGTGATGATTTCCTTCATCTCCTGCGTCATCAGCCTACAAGCAGCGGCGAGCCGTCTGCTGTACTCCTACGCTCGCGATGAAATGGTCATCGGCAGCCGACTGCTGAAAAAGATTTCTCCTACAACCCAAGTACCGGTTGCCGCACTGTTCGTGTCCGGCGTCCTGCCAGCCCTGATCATCGCCCTCGGCTTCTTCCTGCAAGACGCCGTGGCCACCATCGTCAGCTTCGCCGCCATCGGCATCTACCTCGCGTTTCAGATGATCGTCCTGGCCGCGCTGTACGCCCGCAGCAAAGGCTGGAAACCGAGCGGCAAATTCACCCTCGGCGCGTGGGGCTGGCCGGTGAACATTGGCGCGCTGGTGTACGGCGTTGGCGCAATCATCAACATGGCCTGGCCACGTACGCCGGATGCGGCGTGGTATGTGAACTATGCGATGGTGTTGAGCACGGCGATCGTGATTGGCTTGGGCTTGGTTTATATGTGGATTGGCAAGCCGTATGACCATGGCAAGGCCCCGGCTGGGGATGCTTGGAAGGTGAGTCGCTAAGAAGAATCACCCCGGAATCGAGATTTGATTCCGGGGTCTCCTCGAAGCACTGTCATCAATTCATCAGTACGCCATTTGATATCGGCTTTACCTCTAACAGCTTCGAAGCGATCCAGATCGATCACCTTTCTCTTTTTAACCTTCGCTTCATCTTTGCTCACAGAATTGCTTCTCCCTTTTCCCGATTGCTAACTCATAAAGGAAAATCTTCGGTGCAGGGATGGTTTAGCAGCGGAATCTAAAAAAACAGGCATTTCCTACAGATACGGCCTTCTTGAAAAAGCCCCATTTCCTACGCTGTGCGTCGAAAGAGTAGACTTGTCGCCGCAAGCGCCTGACCGATAGGCTTCATCCCGTCGCTGTTAGTTCAGCGACCCGGAGTCGAAGCCGGAAACTGTCAACGCGGTGCTTGCATGCCCTCCATTGAACTGTGGCTGTCACAGCTTCAGTTTTGCTTTATGGCGGGCCGTGTGGCGCGGGCCTTCTGGCTTTTCCGTGTTTGACTGGAAGTATCCCGACTTCGAACGCCACACGGTTCGCCACCCAACTTGTCGAAGAGTTGATGGCGACTTTCCTACTCAAACCGGAAGTCACTACATGTCTGCGCAAATCCAAAATTCATCGTCGACCCACTTCACCCCCACCATCTTCACCCGCCACAACCGTTTCCTCCACGCCTTCATGCAAGATCACGAAGCCTGGTTCTGTGTTCAGGATCTCGGTCGCTTGATGGGCTATCCGCTGAACGAACGCCTCACCCTGAAACTCGATCCCGACCAGCGTCGCCATGTCCTCCTGCGCCGGGACGGCGAAATCATCGATTGCGCGATGGTCAGCGAATCTGGCCTGTTCGCGCTGCTCGTCCATCACGTCGTCCCGGAAAACCGCTACCTGCGCCAATGGCTGAGCCATGAAGTCATCCCGATGCTGCGCGAAACCCAATCAAGCCCTGTGGAAAACCACCCGAGCCTGAGCTCAATGCATTGGGCAGGCGTTACCGTGCCGCTGCTGCACTGGCAACAGCAGGCGTGGGTCAAGTGGCGGGATGTACCGGAGTTGATGCACCGCCAACGGCCGTATCCGGTTCTGGGCACTTGCAGCTAAGCCTCATAAACAAAAAACCTGTGGCGAGGGAGCTTGCTCCCGCTGGGTCGCGTAGCGGCCCCTCTTGAAAAAGCAGGGGACTGCTGCGCAGTCCAGCGGGAGCAAGCTCCCTCGCCACAGGGTTAACTCGTAGGTTGATTGATCTGGCCACCGTAAAAGCCAAATGGCTTTCACGGTGCCCACCCCAGCGTTAAAACCGCGAAACACTCCGCATCGCATCCACCAGATACCTCATCGCAATCCGGTCCCCTTCTGAAAGCTCTCGATAACGCTCCACCAGTTTCAGTTCGTCGGAGCTGAGCCGGCGCCTTTTGCGGCCGCTGCCCAGGCACGGAAAGATGCCCAACATGTCGGTGATGCCTTGGATTTTTGCCATGGACGATGTCCTTCTCTAATACTGCAAAGAACTGCTTAAACACCACATCGCCCTGCCCCTTACAGCAGCGCCGTGTGCCCTACCGGTCAGATGGGTCGCACCGGTCATGCCCATAGAATAGAAATTAATTCGGCGCTGAAAAGCGGTTATTAGAGTAATTAGTCGAGAAAAGCAGATATGCCATATAAATCAGAAGGTCCTGTCAGACTTTTAACCGACATGTCTTGTTTCATTGACACACTGGCGCGGTGAATCAACGAATTTTGCAATGCGAGCGAACCGTTTAAGCTAGCCGGCATCTGTTTATAGTCCGTTGCGTTTGGCCGAAGGCTTGTCCGAACCGTTATTTCTGATCCAGCACGTGCCAGGAACGGCGCGGGATTGCACACGACAGGTTGTATTTATGCACCGCAGGAATTTGCTCAAAGCGTCCATGGCCATTGCGGCTTACACCGGTCTTTCGGCCACTGGCCTGCTGGCCACCCGTGCGTGGGCGGCCAATGGTGGCGCCGCCGATGGCGAGGCGCAGGCGTTTGACTTCGAAGCGCTGAAGCGCCAGGCCAAGCAACTGGCTGGCAGTGCCTATCAGGACACCAAGCAGGTGCTGCCGCCGACGCTGGCGACCATGACCCCGCAAAACTTCAACGCGATCCGCTACGACGGCGAGCATTCGCTGTGGAAGGAAAACAAGGGCCAACTGGACGTGCAGTTCTTCCACGTCGGCATGGGCTTCCGTCAGCCGGTGCGCATGTACAGCGTCGATCCCAAGACCCGCACTGCGCGCGAGGTGCATTTCCGGCCGGCGCTGTTCAACTATGAAAACACCTCGGTCGACACTCAACAGTTGAAAGGCGACCTGGGTTTTGCCGGATTCAAGCTGTTCAAAGCGCCTGAGCTGGATCGTCACGATGTGTTGTCGTTCCTCGGCGCCAGTTATTTCCGTGCGGTAGATGCCACTGGCCAATATGGCCTCTCGGCGCGCGGCCTGGCGATCGATACGTACGCGAAAAAACGCGAAGAATTCCCCGACTTCACCAAGTTCTGGTTCGAGACACCGGACAAGAACGCCACCCGATTTGTGGTGTATGCCCTGCTCGACTCGCCGAGTGCCACTGGCGCTTACCGTTTCGACATCGACTGCCAGGCCGAGCGCGTGGTGATGGAAGTCGATGCGCACATCAATGCGCGCACGGCGATCGAGCAACTGGGCATCTCGCCGATGACCAGTATGTTCAGTTGCGGCACCCACGAGCGCCGCATGTGCGACACCATCCACCCGCAGATCCACGACTCGGATCGTCTGGCGATGTGGCGCGGCAACGGCGAGTGGATCTGCCGGCCGTTGAACAACCCGGCGACCCTGCAATTCAATGCGTTTGCCGACACCGATCCGAAAGGTTTCGGCCTGGTGCAGACCGACCATGAGTTCGCCAACTATCAGGACACCGTGGACTGGTACAGCAAGCGCCCGAGCCTGTGGGTCGAACCGACCACCGCGTGGGGCGAGGGCTCTATCGATCTGCTGGAAATTCCTACCACCGGCGAGACCCTCGATAACATCGTCGCGTTCTGGACACCGAAGAAACCGGTGGCTGCCGGGGATTCGCTGAACTATGGCTACAAGCTTTACTGGAGCGCTTTGCCGCCGGTAGGCACGCCGCTGGCGCGGGTGCAGGCGACCCGTTCCGGCATGGGTGGTTTCGTTGAGGGCTGGGCCCCGGGCGAGCATTACCCGCCGGTGTGGGCACGTCGTTTTGCCGTGGATTTCACCGGTGGCGGCCTGGATCGTTTGCCGCAGGGCACCGGGATTGAACCGGTGGTGACGTGCTCGAACGGCAAGGTGCAGGATTTCAGCGTGCTGGTGCTGGATGACATCAAGGGTTATCGGATTCTGTTTGACTGGTACCCGACCAGCGACAGCGTTGAGCCGGTGGAGCTGCGGTTGTTTATCCGCACCAATGACCGCACGTTGAGCGAGACCTGGTTGTACCAGTACTTCCCGCCGGCGCCGGATAAGCGCAAATATCCTTGATGGTTTGAGGCGCCTGTACGGGCCTCATCGCTGGCAAGCCAGCTCCCACAGTGGTTGGTGTTGAGCACAAATTTTGTGTACTGCGCATAACCTGTGGGAGCTGGCTTGCCAGCGATGACGGCAGCATTTCAACAAAAGACCATCAGACCAAACAAAGCCCCGGCCATCACTGACCGGGGCTTTTGGCTTTATCGCGACTGACTCAATCGCGCAAATCAGACTCGTGAATCGGCTGATCCCGATGGGTCGCGCGCTGATACTGCGCCGGCCACACCGCTTGGCGGCCACCCAGATCATCGTCAGCATGCAGCGGCCAGTACGGATCACGCAGCAACTCGCGGGCGAGGAAGATGATGTCGGCCTGACAGGTGCGCAGGATGTGCTCGGCCTGCGCCGGCTCGGTAATCATTCCCACCGTGCCGGTGGCGATGCCTGACTCTTTGCGTACACGCTCGGCGAAGCGCGTCTGATAACCCGGCCCCACCGGAATCTCGGCGTTGGCTGCGGTGCCACCCGACGACACGTCGATCAGATCCGCGCCAAGGGTGTGCAGACGGCGCGCCAGCTCAACGGTTTCGTCCGGGTTCCAGCCATCCTCAACCCAGTCTGTGGCCGACACGCGGACAAACAGCGGCAACTCCTCAGGCCAGACCGCCCTCACCGCTTCAGTCACTTGCAGCACCAGACGAATGCGATTTTCAAACGATCCCCCGTATTGATCGCGGCGCTGATTGCTCAGCGGCGAAAGAAACTGATGCAGCAGATAACCATGCGCAGCGTGCACCTCAACCACACTGAAACCAGCTTTCAGCGCGCGTTTGGCGGCATCAACGAAGGCTTGGATGACGTCGGCAATCTGCCCTTCGTCGAGCTGTTTCGGTTGCGTGTGTTGTGGGTCAAAGGCAATCGGCGACGGCCCGACCGGGGTCCAGCCGCCATCGTCGGGTTTGACGCTGCCATGCTTGCCGATCCACGGCCGATGGGTGCTGGCCTTGCGCCCGGCGTGAGCCAGTTGAATGCCGGCGACCGCGCCCTGAGACGTAATGAAGCGGGTGATGCGTTGCAGTGGTTCGATCTGTTCGTCGTTCCACAGGCCAAGGTCTTCGGCGGTGATCCGCCCGTCGGCGGTGACTGCCGTGGCTTCGGTGAAGACCAGGCCTGCGCCACCCACCGCGCGGCTGCCGAGGTGGACGAGGTGCCAGTCGTTGGCCAGGCCGTCGACACTGGAATACTGGCACATCGGTGAGACGGCGATGCGGTTGGGCAGGGTCAGTTGGCGCAGGGTGAAGGGTTCAAGCAGCAGACTCATGGGGCACCTCTCAAATCAGTGGGCAGGCTCCAGGGTTCTGATTGAATAGTCGACGAGTGACAGGAAAAAGGTGCAGCACCCGCCCCCGCGGGCAAAAAATTCGACAAGACGTCACAAGGCCAATCAAGCAGTGCTTAGAGCCTAGTCGACAACGGGAGGGAAAGGAGGGTTCAGAGTGATTCAGCGTGTGAAAGAACGCTTTCGCGAGCAAGCTCTGCTCCTTGGATCAACACCATCTGTAGGAGCAAGGCTTGCCCGCGAAGGACTTAACGCGGTTCGATATGAGCAATCATCAACTGAACAGTCTCATTACCCCGAAACTCGTTAACGTCGAGCTTGTAAGCCAGTTCAACCCACTTGATCGTCGGATTCGGCCAGATATCCCGGTCAATCCCAAACGCAATGCCATCCAGCTTCACCGAGCCACACTCGCTCTTCAGCACCACTTTCAAATGCCGCTCACCGACCACTCGCTGCTCAACCAACTGAAACACACCGTGAAACAGCGGCTCCGGGAAGTGCTGCCCCCAAGGCCCGGCATGGCGCAGCGCGCGAGCCAGTTCGAGGTGGAATTCTTCCACCGCCAGCGTGCCGTCCGAGAGCATGCGCCCGGTCAGGTCTTCCTCGCGAAGTTGCCTACGCACTTCAGCGTCGAATGCCTCGGCGAACAGCGGAAAATTCTCCTGCGGCAAGGTCAGACCGGCGGCCATCGCGTGACCACCGTACTTGGCAATCAGGTTCGGATGCTGCGCTGCCACGACGCTCAGCGCGTCACGAATATGGAAACCCTGCACCGAACGCCCCGAACCTTTGAGCAGGCCATCACCGGCATCGGCGAAGGCAATGGTCGGGCGGAAATAACGTTCTTTCATGCGCGAGGCGAGAATACCGATCACGCCCTGGTGCCATTCCGGATCGAACAGGCACAGGCCAAACGGCATCGATTCCACCGGCAAGTCCTTGAGCTGCGCCAGCGCTTCACGCTGCATGCCCTGCTCGATGGATTTGCGATCCTGGTTCATGCCGTCCAGTTGCGCGGCCATTTCCCGGGCCAGATTGGCGTCGGCGGTGAGCAGGCATTCGATGCCCAGGCTCATGTCGTCCAGTCGCCCGGCAGCGTTGAGGCGCGGGCCGACAATAAAACCGAGATCTGTCGAAGTGATGCGCGTGGCATCACGCTTGGCCACTTCAAGAATCGCCTTGATCCCCGGCCGCGCACGCCCGGCGCGAATCCGCTCGAGGCCCTGGTGCACCAGAATCCGGTTGTTGGCATCCAGCGGCACCACGTCGGCAACGCTGCCCAGCGCCACCAGATCGAGCAGTTCGCCGATGTTCGGCTGCGGTTTGTTTTCGTACCAGCCGAGGCTGCGCAAACGCGCGCGCAACGCCATCAACACATAGAAAATTACGCCGACGCCGGCCAGCGCCTTGCTCGGGAACTCACAGCCCGGCTGGTTCGGGTTGACCAGCGCATCGGCCAGTGGCAACTCATCGCCAGGCAAGTGGTGGTCGGTAATCAGCACTTTGAGCCCGGCCTTTTTCGCCGCCGCCACGCCTTCGACACTGGAGATACCGTTGTCGACGGTCACCAGCAAGTGCGGCTCGCGGGTGAGAGCGACTTCAACGATTTCCGGGGTCAGGCCATAGCCGTATTCGAAACGGTTCGGCACCAGATAATCGACATGCGCCGCACCCAACAAACGTAGACCGAGCATGCCGACGGTGCTGGCCGTAGCGCCATCCGCATCAAAGTCACCAACGATGAGGATGCGCTGGCGTTGTTCCAGCGCCGTCACCAACAGGTCCACCGCGGCGTCGATGCCCTTGAGTTGCTGGAACGGGATCAACCGCGCCAGGCTCTTGTCCAGCTCTGCCTCGGACTGCACGCCCCGCGCCGCGTACAGGCGGGTCAGCAGTGGTGGCAATTCACCCAGAAAGGGCAGCGTGGCGGGTAACGGACGAGATTCAATACGCATGGGGTGACGGAGACTTCTCTTGAAAACGTAGGATTATTCAGCGGTGGCGCGACTTCAGCCGCGCTCGCCCTGCAGCCACTGCAACTGGACTTCGTGCTGACCACGGTCGTCGGTAACGAAGATCGTCCCTTCGCTGATCATCACGTCCCACTTGATCACGCGAGGCATGTCTTTGGCCAAGGTCTCCAGCACTTCTTGCGGAACAGCGGCGATATTGACGTTTTTCAGGTTTTTGATCGCCGGGATCACCTTGGTTTCCCACACGCGCAGGCTGCCGTAAGCCAGCAGGCTGGTGCGCTCGGTGCGGCGCGAGCACCAGGTCAGACGATCGGCGTCTGGCTGGCCGACTTCGATCCAGTGCAGAACACGGTCGTCCAGGCTCTTTTCCCACAGCGCAGGTTCATCCACGTCTGACAGACCACGACCAAACGACAACTGCTCGTTGTACCAGAGGGCGTAGGCCAGCAGTCGCACGGTCATGCGCTCTTCGGTCTCCGAAGGGTGACGGGCGATGGTCTGCTTGACGCTCTCGTAGACGCTGCGGTCGAGGTCGGTGAGGTTCAGTTCAAACTTGTAGGTGGTCGAAGGCTGGGCCATGAACGGGCTTCTTGATACGAGGAAAGTCGGCAAGTCTAACCGATGCGGTAGGCAATCTTCGAATTGATGGCGATCAACCTGCGGCGCCTGACAGCCGGCTATGTTAAAACGCTGTCTCTGCTCAGCCTTGTCCTACAGGATTTCGCATGCCGTTCACCAGCAAACCGCTCTCGGGTCTGAAAGTCATTGAATTGGGTACATTGATTGCCGGGCCGTTTGCCTCGCGTATTTGCGGCGAGTTCGGCGCCGAAGTGATCAAGATCGAATCGCCGGACGGCGGTGATCCGCTGCGCAAGTGGCGCAAGCTGTATGAAGGCACGTCGTTGTGGTGGTTCGTTCAGGCGCGCAACAAAAAGTCACTGACGCTGAACCTCAAACACCCCGACGGTTTGGCGATCCTCAAACAACTGCTCAGCGAAGCCGACATCCTCATTGAGAACTTCCGTCCCGGCGTGCTGGAGAAACTCGGCCTGAGTTGGGAAACCCTGCACGCACTGAACCCGAAACTGGTGATGGTGCGCCTGTCCGGTTTCGGCCAGACCGGGCCGATGAAGGATCAGCCGGGCTTCGGTGCGGTCGGCGAATCCATGGGCGGTCTGCGTTACATCACCGGTTTCGAGGATCGGCCACCGGTGCGCACCGGGATCTCCATCGGCGATTCGATTGCGGCGCTGTGGGGCGTGATCGGTGCGCTGATGGCGCTGCGACATCGTGAGGTCAACGGCGGCCTCGGCCAGGTCGTCGATGTGGCGCTGTATGAAGCGATTTTCGCAATGATGGAAAGCATGGTGCCGGAGTTCGATGTGTTCGGCTTCATTCGTGAGCGCTCCGGCAACATCATGCCCGGCATCACGCCCTCCTCCATCCACACCAGCGCCGACGGCAAGCACGTGCAGATTGGCGCCAATGGCGATGCGATCTTCAAGCGTTTCATGTTGATCATCGGCCGCGAAGACCTGGCCAATGACCCGACGCTGGCCAGCAACGACGGGCGCGACAACCGTCGTGACGAGCTGTATGGCGTGATCGATCGCTGGGTCAATTCATTGCCGCTGCAAACCGTGCTCGACCTGCTCAATCAGGCCGAGGTGCCGGCCAGCCGAATCTTCAGTGCCGAGGACATGTTCAACGATCCGCAGTACCTGGCACGAGAAATGTTCCTCCACGCCAAGCTGCCGGACGGCAAGGACTTCAAGATGCCGGGCATCGTGCCGAAACTCTCTGATACACCCGGCACGTCCGAATGGGTCGGACCGCAGCTCGGTGAACATAACGCGCAGGTACTCAACGATCTTGGCTACGACGAGAAGCAGATCGCCCGGCTGCGCGAAAACGGAGCCATTTAAGCTGAAGCGTCAGCCGACATCACCGAACAACCGCGCCCTTCACTGGTGGACCTGGCGGCTGTTCGGCCTGTTATTTCTGCTGGCCCTGTCCGCCGGGGCTCAGGCCAAACCGATGCTGATCTGGTTACTGCGCGACCTGCCGCCGCTGACCATTTACGAAGGCCCGAAAAAGGGCCAGGGCGTGATCGATCAATTAATGCCGTTGCTGATCGCCGGCATGCCGCAGTACGAACACACGCTGATGCGGGTCAATCGCGCCCGCGGCCTGCAAATGCTGCATGAAAACCCATTCGCCTGTGACCCTGCGCTGTTGTGGAACAAGGAACGTGCGCAGTGGGTCGCCTACTCCATACCGGCGATCCGGGCGGTGAGTAATGGTTTGGTGGTTCGCCAGCAGGATCGCGCGGTGCTCAAACCCTATCTGGTGGATGGCGAAGTGGATCTGTCGGCGCTGCTCGCCGGCACTGACAGAAAGGTCGGCGTGGTTGCCGAGCGCAGTTACGGCGAATACATCGACACTATTTTGCATCAGGCGCCCAGCGGCGCGTTGACGCCACATTACGGTAACGACGCGTTGACCAATCTGCTGTCGATGCAGCGCTTGGGTCGGTTGCAGGTGGTGTTGGGTTACTGGCCGGAAATCCGCTATCAGGCGAAACAGGCGCAGATAGCCGAAGATGAGCTGGAGTTCTACCCCATTCAGGGCACCGGGAAATATCTCTCGGGCTATGTCGCCTGTTCCGACACCACGCAGGGCCGCCAGGCGATCAGCGAGATCAATCAACTGCTGCGCACCCTGCCCCACGAGCATTTGAATCAGCTCTACGCGGCGTGGCTGGACCCCGAGCGCCAAGCCGATTATCTGCAACAGGCCCGCCTGTTTTTCGAACAACAGGCCGCGCAGTAGGCAAACGCCGGACAAAAGAAACCCCGAGAAGTGGGGAGACGACTCGGGGTTAAACGTGGTCTACAAAGGACCCGTAGCAGCAAGCGACAAGCACCGGAGCACAATGCTTGATCCTGCTGTTATGGGGTCTGACTGACAGGGATGCAGGAAGGTTCCCACAAAAAATATTTCATCTTTTACAGCACGGCACGCTTATCCAGCGCCGCGTTGCGCAATGCCGCGATCACGCAGGGTTCCAGCCGTCCTTCGGCGATAAGAACGTCACGGTGCAGCCCGTCGACCACATCCGTCAGCAAGCGCTTGTCGCTCAATTGCGCCTGATTGAATTCGCGTTCCACCACAATTGCGCCGTTGCTGTTCTTCAAGGTCACCCGGCATTCGCCACGGGCACCGCTCGCAGACAACGAAACCTGATACGGGCTCAGAGCCTCACCGAGCAATAGACTGATACTTTCCATCTCGATCTCCACTCAATAGTCCGAAAACATTGTGTCTGGGGCATGTTCACAGTAAATGACCACCGGCCCGAGAAGAAAGTTCTGCCTGCCGACAGCTCCATCCGTGGAAGCGTTACCGGTTGATCAGAGCATGCACGGCGAAGATGACAGAAAAATAACCAGCCGCTTCAGGCCTCGGTAGCCGCCGTTGTGGCGACCAGGTAAGCGTCGAGCAAACCGCGCATGAGCACCGCCGAGACCGGCGTTTGCAGGCATCCCAGCAGTCGCACGCGGTGCTCGCTCAACAACGGATCGAGATCCGCCAGCACGCTTGCAGCGACCGCGCCCAGCAGGATCAATGCGCGCGCTTCACGCTGCCGGGCCAGATGATCAATCAGCGCCAGGCCATCGCCGCCCTTGAGTTGCGGATCGCAGATGGCGATATCGACCGCGCCGCGATGCCCCAGTGAACACAGGGCCGCTGCCAGCGACGGCGCCGTCAACACGTCATAGATGCCAATGGCATTGAGCATTTGATGCAATGCCATCAACTGGAAAGGGTTGGGTTCAAGAATCAGGACTTTAAGCGAGCGCATGAGCGACCTCTGGGGCGACGTTCGCGGACTCTCACCGCAGGTATCGCTCACTCTAGGACAGCCGTCTTAAGCCTCCCATCGGAAAAGTAGCCGTGTCTTATAGGACATTTCCCAAGTTCACTGCAGACATCGACACCCGCTTTCGGTGCGACGCTGGGTGATGTCGGTCCAGCCACCGAGCAGTCCGCGTAATTTGCCGTCGGCGCTGTAGAACGGCACCGTCCATTGGTAAACCTCGCGCGGGCCATTCTTGAACAGCAATTGCCGTTTGCAGAAGCGCGATTTGCGCGTGCGCAGCTGAACCATGAACTCGTCGTGCAGCATCAAAGCCGTCGCTTCAGGCAAGGCGTCCACTTCAATCAACTGGCGTCCCTGCACTTGATCCAGACGAATCGACAGCGCCTCTTCGTAGCTGCGGTTGCACATGATCAGGCGCCCTTGCAGATCGCGAACAAACACCGGGTCGGGCATCGAATCGATCAGTGCATGTTGAAACGCCAGTTGATCGCCGAGATCCTTTTCGGCCTCGCGTCGCAACTTGATCACCGCCGCCAGACGCCGGTTCCACACCAGCGACAGCAGCCCGAATACGCCCCAGCCGCCCATCAACCAGCAGCCCCACTCGAGCAGCCGCTGGCCGATCGTCGGCACCGGCGCCGGCGAAATGCCTTCCAGCCATTTCAATCGAATAGCGCGCAATTCGACCGCCGGAAAAGCCTCAAGGGCCTTGTTGAGAATGCTCAGCAACTGCGGCATGCCCTTGCGCACCGCCAGATGATCAGCCTCCCATTTGCCTTCCACCAGCCCACCCACCCTGAGCAAACCCAAGGGGTAGAGCTGCGCACCGATTTCGTTTTCGATGGTGGCGTAGGCTTCGCCGCTCTCGACCAGCGCCCGAGCCTCGGCGTAAGTCTTGACCGAACGCACTTCGATCAAGGGGAAGTCGCGCCGAATCACGTCTTCCAGGGCGTGCCGGGCCGGCAGCACGACGACACGCCCGCTCAATTGCTGGAAAGACTCCACGCTCGGCACTCCGGCGCGGCCGACGAATACCCAGCCTGCCCCACCGAAAGCGTGGCTGAAATCCAGAAACACCTTGCGTTCATCGCTCATCGCCAGCGTCGTGCTGATGTCCGCTGCCCCGCTCTCCAGGCGCTCAAGCATGTGGTCGGTGGAAAACGACTCCTGATGCTCGAACTGCAGCCCGGTCATCGCACTGACGCGCTTGAGCACATCATTGTTCAAACCGCTCCATTGCCCGTGTTCATCCTGAAACAGATACAACGGGTATTGCACCGACGCCACCGTCACCTTGGGGTTCTCGCGAATCCACTGGCGCTCATCGGCATCGAGGGCAACAGGTTGCACGCTGAACGCCTCGATATCCTCATGCAGCGCCAGTTGCGCCGCCAGACTGCAACGCATCACCCCCAGCATGCCCAACAAAAACAACCCGCCCAGTGCCGGTCTCAAACCTCTATAAAACAGCATTGCCACTTCCTTCGTGATCGACTCACCCGTCCTTCCTGGGTGAAAACCCGAGCAGTGTGGCAGCAGAAACAAAAAAGCCCGTCAGGAGACGGGCTTCAAAATGTGACAGCTTTTGCAGGCTTAAAGCGGCTTGCCGCGGTTGCCATGCTGGCTGACAAAGGCTTGCACGGCTTTCAGCTCGTTTGGCAGAACGGTGCAGCGCTCGTTTCGCTCAAACAAATCAGAAAGATGTGCAGGTAGTTCGAGCGCTTTTCCTACACCGGCTTTCTCTACAGCCTCTGGGAATTTCACCGGGTGAGCGGTGCCCAGAATGACCATCGGGATGTCCAGGCTGCGGCGGCATTCGCGCGCGGCTTTGACGCCGATGGCAGTGTGCGGATCCAGCACTTCGCCAGTCTGCTCGTACACCTGCGCGATGGTTTCGCAGGTCTGTGCGTCATCCACGGCCAAGGAATCGAACAGTTTGCGTGCTTCGGTCCAACGCTCTTGCTCGACGCTGAAACTGCCACCCTGCTTGAACGAATCCATCAGGCCGGCGATCGCGGCACCGTTGCGACCGTGCAGGTCGAACAGCAGGCGTTCGAAGTTCGACGAGACCATGATGTCCATCGACGGCGACAGCGTGGCGTGCAGGGTTTCCTTGACGTACTGATTGCCGCTCATGAAGCGGTGCAGGATGTCGTTGCGGTTGGTGGCGACGATCAACTGGTTGATCGGCAGGCCCATGTTGCGTGCCAGGTAACCGGCGAAGATATCGCCGAAGTTGCCGGTCGGCACCGAAAACGACACCGAACGCGCCGGGCCACCCAACTGCAGGGCGGCGTGGAAGTAGTAAACGATCTGGGCCATGATCCGCGCCCAGTTGATCGAGTTCACCGCCACCAGACGCGTGCCTTTGAGGAAGCTCTGATCGGCGAAGCTCGCCTTGACCATTTCCTGGCAGTCATCGAAGTTGCCTTCGATGGCGATGTTGTGGATGTTCTCGCCGAAGATGGTGGTCATCTGGCGACGCTGCACTTCGGACACACGGTTGTGCGGGTGCAGGATGAAGATGTCGACGTTTTCGCAGTGCTTGCAGCCTTCGATGGCAGCCGAACCGGTATCACCGGAGGTGGCGCCGACGATCACTACGCGCTCGCCGCGTTTCTCCAGCACATAGTCGAGCAGACGACCGAGCAGTTGCAGGGCAAAGTCCTTGAACGCCAGGGTCGGGCCGTGGAACAGCTCCAGCACCCATTCGTTGCCGTTCAGTTGACGCAGCGGCGCCACGGCGCTGTGCGAGAACACGCCGTAGGTTTCTTCGAGAATCTTTTTGAAATCGGCGTCCGGAATGCTGCCGGTGACGAACGGGCGCATGACGCGGAAAGCCAGCTCGTGATACGGCAGGCCAGCCCAGGAAGCGATTTCTTCCTGGGTGAAACGTGGCAGGTTTTCCGGAACGTACAGACCACCGTCGGTCGCCAGACCGGCCAGCAGGACGTCTTCGAAATTCAGGGCCGGTGCCTGGCCGCGGGTACTGATGTAACGCATGACTGACTCCAATGGAGAGTGTTCACAACAACGGCCCCGTTGACGGGGCCGGTGCAGGACAACGAGTTAGTTCAGGTGCTCGACGCGGATCCGTACAACCGGACCATTGACGCCGGCCAGCGCTTCGAGGGCGGCGATGGCATCGTTGATGCGCTGCTCGACCACGCGGTGCGTGAGCAGGATCATCGGCACCAGGCCGTCGTGTTCCTCGACCTCCTTCTGCATGATCGACTCGATGTTGATGCCGCGCTCCGAGAGGATGCTCGCCACCTGAGCCAACACACCCGGATGGTCCTTGGCCTGAATGCGCAGGTAGTAAGCGCTTTCGCAGGCTTCGATCGGCAGGATCGGATGGGCCGACAGCGAGTCCGGCTGGAAGGCCAGGTGCGGCACACGGTTTTCCGGATCGGAAGTCATGGCGCGAACCACGTCGACCAGATCGGCGATCACCGACGAAGCGGTTGGCTCCATGCCGGCGCCAGCACCGTAGAACAGCGTCGAACCGGCGGCGTCACCGTTGACCATCACTGCGTTCATCACGCCATTGACGTTGGCGATCAGGCGATCGGCCGGGATCAGCGTCGGGTGCACGCGCAACTCGATACCGGCGGCAGTGCTGCGCGCCACGCCGAGGTGCTTGATGCGGTAGCCCAGCGCTTCGGCGTAGTTGACGTCAGCGGTGGTCAGCTTGGTGATGCCTTCGGTGTAAGCCTTGTCGAATTGCAGCGGAATGCCGAACGCGATGGAGGCCAGGATCGTCAGCTTGTGGGCGGCATCGATGCCTTCAACGTCGAAGGTCGGATCGGTTTCGGCGTAACCCAGCGCCTGCGCTTCGGCCAGCACGTCTTCGAAGGTACGACCCTTCTCGCGCATTTCGGTGAGGATGAAGTTGCCGGTGCCGTTGATGATCCCGGCGACCCAGTTGATGCGGTTGGCGGACAGGCCTTCACGGATCGCCTTGATCACCGGAATGCCACCGGCCACGGCCGCTTCGAATGCCACGATCACGCCTTTCTCGCGAGCCTTGGCGAAAATTTCATTACCGTGAACGGCAATCAGTGCCTTGTTCGCGGTGACCACATGCTTGCCATTCTCGATGGCCTTGAGTACCAGCTCGCGGGCAACGGTGTAGCCGCCCATCAGCTCTATGACGATGTCGATCTCAGGGTTCGTGGCCACTTCGAAGACATCGTTGGTAATCGCAATACCGGTCGTCTGGAACTGAGGCTTTGGCGTGCGCATGGCAATTTGTGCCACTTCGATTCCACGCCCGGCACGACGAGCAATTTCCTCGGCGTTGCGCTGAAGTACGTTGAAGGTACCGCCACCGACGGTCCCTAACCCACAGATGCCTACTTTGACCGGATTCACTGTGAACTCCCCATAAAACGGCCGACGCGGGGTCGGCCGGAAAACAACCGCGTGCTCGCGGCTCTCTATTGATGGCCCGGCGATGTGGCTGCCAGGCCATGATCGTCACGGCTGACCGTGACGATGCGAATTACTTCGCGCCCAGCGCCAGTTTGGCGACTTGTGGCGCAGGCTGGTAGCCCGGAATCACTTGTCCGTCAGCCAAAACGATGGCCGGTGTGCCGTTCACGCCGATCGACTGACCGAGGGCGAACTGCTTGGAAACCGGGTTCTCGCACTTGGCGGCCTTGATTTCCTTGCCATCGACCATTTTGTCCATGGCGGCTTTCTTGTCCTTCGAGCACCACACGGCTTGCAGTTGCTCGTCACCCGGCGAGCCGAGACCCTGGCGCGGGAACGCAACATAGCGCACTTCGATGCCGCGCTTGTTCAGCTCAGGCACTTCGGCGTGCAGCTTGTGGCAGTACGGGCAGGTGGTGTCGGTGAACACGGTGATGTGCGATTTGGTCTCGCCCACGGCCGGGTAAACCACGGTTTCGGCAACCGGAATGGCGTTGACCAGTTTGGAGACGCCCAGGCGTTCGGTCTTCTCGGTGAGGTTGACCGGTTTGCCGTCCTTGAGCTGGAACAGGTAGCCCTGAACGATGTACTGACCGTCGGCACTGGCGTAGAGCACGCGGCTGCCCTTGAGCTTGACTTCGTACATGCCCGGCAACGGGCTGGCGCTGATGCTTTCTACCGGGACCTCGAGTTCGAGTTTTTCCAGGCTTTGACGAATGGCTTTGTCGGCCGCGTCATCGGCGACGGCAAAGGTGCTGACCAACGCAATGGCTGCGGCGGCGAAAATCTGGGTCAGACGCATGAGAACTCCTGAAGGCGGACAAATGGAACGACCAGAACGCCCGTGCCGAAACACCGGGTCATAACCGTCCATCGTGCAAACCGGCAAAGCCTAACACATAAGGTCACGGTGGCCGAATGCGCCTGTCGCCACACTTTCAGGACGACATATCCCCTGTGGGAGCGAGCTTGCTTGCGAAGAGGCCAGCACATCCAAATATGTGCTGCCTGACACACCGCTTTCGCGAGCAAGCTCGCGCCCACAGGGGATTTTTTCAGCCGCGCGGGTGGTGTTTGGCGTGCAGTTCCTGCAAGCGGGCGCGGGCGACGTGGGTGTAGATTTGCGTGGTGGACAGGTCACTGTGGCCGAGCAGCATCTGCACCACGCGCAAATCCGCGCCATGGTTGAGCAAGTGCGTGGCAAACGCATGACGCAAGGTGTGCGGCGACAGCGACTTGCCGATCCCGGCGACTTTGGCTTGATGCTTGATGCGGTGCCAGAAGGTCTGGCGAGTCATCTGCTCGCCGCGTTGGCTGGGGAACAGCACATCACTGGGCCGGCCACCGAGCAGTTCGCCACGACCGTCACGCATATAGCGCTCGATCCAGACAATCGCCTCTTCGCCCATCGGCACCAGCCGCTCCTTGCTGCCCTTGCCCATCACCCGTAACACACCTTGACGCAAGTTGACCTGCTCCAGCGTCAGGCTGACCAGTTCGGTCACGCGCAAACCGCAGGCATACAACACTTCAAGCATGGCGCGGTCACGCTGGCCGATAGCCTCGCTCAGGTCCGGCGCTTTGAGTAACGCCTCAACGTCGGCTTCCGACAAGGACTTGGGCAACGGCCTGCCCAGTTGCGGCATGTCGACGCGCAAGGTCGGGTCGACGCTGATCAGTTTTTCCCGCAACAGATAGCGATAAAAGCCGCGCACACCGGAGAGAAATCTCGCTGTGGAACGCGGTTTGTAGTTTTGCTCCAGCCGCCAGGCCAGATGATCGAGGATCAGCTCGCGACCGGCGTTGATCAGCTCCAGGTTTTTTTCCTGCAACCAGCCATTGAACAGTGCCAGATCGCTGCGATAGGCACCGCGGGTATTGTCGGACAGGCCCTTCTCCAGCCATAAAGCGTCGAGGAATTGGTCAATCAGCGGATGGTCGATGGCAGGCATGGGCGCTCAAGGCACACAGCCTCAAGGACTGTGCGCAAATGTAGAGTGAACTGTAGGAATGGGCGCTAGTCTTTCATAGCCCGCAATTTCAAGGAACAGGGAGCATCAATGAACGAGCAGCAAATTCTATTGGCATTTGGCGGGATAGGCGCAGCAGCGCTGGGTTGCCAATGGCTGGCCTGGCGCCTGAAGCTGCCGGCGATTCTGTTTCTGTTGTTGACCGGCATTCTGGTCGGCCCGGTGCTGGGCTGGCTCGATCCGCAGGAAATGTTCGGGCCGCTGCTGATGCCGTTGGTATCGCTGGCGGTGGCGCTGATTCTGTTCGAGGGCAGCCTGACCCTGCACCTTTCTGAGTGGAAGGAGATCGGCAGCGTCGTCCATCGCCTGGTAACCATTGGCGCGATTTCGACCTGGATCGTTATCGCGGTGGCCACGCACTTCCTGCTCGGTTTCGACTGGATGCTGGCGATTCTGTTTGGCAGCCTGACGCTGGTCACCGGGCCGACGGTGATTGTGCCGATGCTGCGCGTGGTGCGGCCGAAAGCCTCGATTGCCAACATCCTGCGCTGGGAAGGCATCGTTATCGACCCGATTGGCGCCCTCCTCGCCGTGGTGGTTTACAGCTTCATTATTGCCAGCGCGGAGGGCCATGGCCTCAAGCAGAGCCTGTTCACCTTTGGTGGCGTGATTCTCTGCGGCGCGGTGTTCGGCATTGTCGGTGGTTGGCTGCTCGGCACGGTGATCCGCCGACAATGGCTGCCGGAGTACCTGCATAACCTCGCCTCGCTGGCGGCGGTGCTGGGCATCTTCATCGCGTCCAACGAGGTGATGCATGAGTCCGGTCTGCTGGCAGTGACGCTGATGGGCATGTGGCTGGCCAACATGAAGGGCGTCGATGTGCGGCACATTCTGCACTTCAAGGAAAACCTCAGCGTGCTGCTGATTTCCGGGCTGTTCATTTTGTTGGCGGCGCGCTTGGATCTGTATGCGTTGATCGGGCTGGGCCCGCTGGTGCTGATTCTGCTGCTGGTGATTCAACTGATCGCTCGACCGCTGAACGTGCTGCTCAGCACGGCCGGTTCCAGCCTGAGTTGGCGTGAGCGTGCGTTGCTGTGCTGGATCGCGCCACGCGGCATTGTTGCGGCCGCGGTGTCGGCGATTTTTGCCATCCGCTTGCATGAGGCCGGGCATGAAGGTGCGTTGCTGCTGGTGCCGCTGACGTTTGCGGTGATCATCGGCACGGTGGTCCTGCAAAGTGCGACAGCACGGCCGTTGGCGCGACTGCTGAAGGTCGCGGAGCCTGCGCCGAGTGGCTTCCTGATCGTCGGTGCCAACGGCCCGGCGCGGGAGCTGGGCAAGTCGCTGCAGCAATTAGGCAGCCGCGTGCTGCTGACCGACTCGAGCTGGGAGAACATTCGTGCGGCGCGCATGGAGGGTTTGCCGACCTACTTCGGCAACCCGGCCTCACAGCATGCCGATGCACATCTGGATCTGGTCGGGCTGGGGCATTTGCTGGCGCTGTCGCCATCGGGTGAACTCAATACCTTGGCGGCGATGCGCTTTCGCCATGATTTCGGTCATCAGCGCTTGTTTGGTCTGGCCAGTGGTCATGAGAGCCGGCGCAGCGACAAGCACCGGGCGAGCCTCGAACATCGGGGCAACCAGTTGGGCAGCGAGGCGTATACCTACGCGAAACTCGCCAGCCAGATGGGCCAGGGTGCCGAACTGTACAGCACGACGCTGACGGATGGCTTTGGCTGGGAGGATTACCGGGCGCTGCACGGTAATCGTGCGACCTTGCTGTTCATGCGCGATGACAGCGGTTGGGTGCATGTGGTGACACCGGAGACGGCGGTGAAGCCTGGGGCGGGGTGGACGTTGCTGGCGTTGATTCAACCTGAGGCCAGCGGCGCCTGAGCTGACGCCTTCGCGAGCAAGCTCGCTCCCACAGGTTCTGTGTCGGACACAAATGGTGTGTTCACCCCGATCACTGTGGGAGCGAGCTTGCTCGCGAATGGTGCGACTCGGTATCAGGTCAAGCCGCAAACCCGGGCAGCACCGGCACCGGCCGTTTGTCATCATCAATGGCGACAAAGCTGAACTGCCCATGAATCGCCTTCTCGCGGCCATCACAGCTCATGCTCTCGACAAACACTTCCACCTCGACCTTGAGGCTGGTATTGCCGACCTTGATCACCTTCCCCACCAATTCCACGATGGAACCGGCCGGGATCGCGTGGTTGAAGTCGATGCGGTCGGTGGACACGGTCACCAGTGGCAAGCGGCAGAATCGCGTGGCGGTGATGAACGACACTTCGTCCATCCATGCCAGCGCGGTACCGCCGAACAGGGTGTTGTGGTGGTTGGTGGTCGGCGGGAAGACGGCTTTGGTTACGCGGGTCACCGAGAGCTCGGTGCGGCGTTCGATTTCCTGGTCGCGGGGGGTCATGGTTCTGGCCTGAAACGAAAGTACGGTGAATAAATTGCAGGCAACAAAAAAGCAGCCCGTAGGCTGCTTTTTTCTGCATCGGAAGCTGGACTTAAGCCAGTTTTTCCTTGATGCGAGCTGCTTTACCCGACAGGTCGCGCAGGTAGTACAGCTTGGCTTTACGTACGTCACCGCGACGTTTAACAGCCATGCTGTCGATCTGCGGGGAGTAGGTCTGGAAAGTACGTTCTACGCCAACACCGTTGGAGATTTTACGAACGGTGAACGCACTGTTCACGCCGCGGTTACGCTTGGCGATTACAACGCCTTCGAACGCTTGCAGACGGGAACGATCGCCTTCCTTCACTTTCACCTGAACGACAATAGTGTCGCCTGGGGCGAAGGTAGGGATTTCTTTGGTCATCTGCTCTGCTTCGAGTGCAAGGATGATTTTGTTGGTCATGCTGTGCTCCTAAGGTAAATCGTTCGATCTACCATCGATACGTTGTTAACTATCGTCCCGCTCGCGGATGTATTCCTCGAGCAGCTTCTTCTCTTCTCCAGAAAGCGAGCGGCTTTCCAGAAGATCGGCGCGTCGTTCAAAGGTCCTACCAAGGGACTGCTGTAAACGCCATCGCCGGATATGCGCGTGGTTGCCACTCAGCAACACGTCGGGTACACGCTGATCCGCATACACCTCAGGTCGGGTGTAGTGCGGGCAATCCAGCAGACCATCCGTAAAGGAATCTTCCTCGGCGGAGTCCGCATGCCCTAAAGCTCCAGGCAGCAGTCGTGTAACCGCATCGATCAGGACCATCGCCGGCAGCTCGCCGCCAGACAGTACATAGTCGCCAATCGACCACTCTTCATCGACATGAGCTTCAATAAAACGCTCGTCAATGCCTTCATAGCGGCCGGCAATCAGAATCAATGCATCCGATTGTGCCAACTCGCGTACCGCCGACTGAGTCAGTTGACGGCCTTGGGGGGACAGGTAAATCACCTTCGCCGCCTCCCCGGCTGCTGCCTTGGCCTGAACCAGAGCATCTTCCAGGGGCTTGATCTTCATCACCATGCCCGGACCACCGCCAAACGGGCGATCGTCCACAGTGTGATGCCGATCCGTCGTGTAATCTCGCGGATTCCAACAGGTCAGCTGCAAGAGCCCCTGTTTGACCGCACGACTGGTGATGCCGTAGTCGCCGATGGCGGAAAACATCTCGGGAAACAAACTGATCACTTCTACGCGCAAATTAGCCACGTTTAGAAGTCCGCGTCCCAATCCACCTTCATCTCGCCCGCTGCCAGGTCGACGGCCAACACGCATTGCTCCGTATAGGGCAACAGGCGTTCGCGATCATCCAGGCTGCCAGCGCAAGGCTTGACGACCATTACATCATTGGCGCCGGTTTCCAGAAGATGATCGATTTTCCCGAGCAATTGCCCAAGGGTGTCGATGACCTTCAGACCTTCCAGTTGGTACCAGTAGTACTCACCGTCGGTCAATTCAGCGAACAGATTGCGCGGCACGCAGATCTCATAACCGGCCAGAAGACGAGCTTCTTCACGATCATCGAGACCCTTGAGCTTTGCGACCAGGAACTTGTCGCTCCCGCGTCCACTGACCAGCTCGACCTGTTTGACATTGCCTTCGCGCTTGAGCGTCCAGGTTTTGTACTGCAACAGGTTTTCAGTCGGATCAGTAAAGGAATAAACCTTCACTTCGCCGCGAACGCCATGAACAGAATAAATTTTGCCAATAACGATCAAATCATCGGCAACAGCAGGCGTCGCGTTCATATTGCTCAGGCCGCAGCCTTGGCAGATTCCTTCAACAACTGAGCAACGCGCTCAGAAGGTTGTGCACCAACGCTCAGCCAGTAGGCTACGCGCTCTTGGTTCACGGACAGACGGATTTCCTGACCACGGGCAACAGGGTTGAAGAAACCAACCTGTTCTTTGTGGGAGCCGTCACGCGGGTTACGCGAGTCGGTTACGGTCAGGTGGTAAAACGGGCGCTTTTTGGAGCCGCCAAGGGCAAGACGGATTGTTAGCATGTGAACATCGTTCCTGTAGTCGGTGCTGCAAATCTAAATGCACAGCGGGCATGGGTGCCCGAAAGGCCGCATATTCTAAGGAATATCCGGACTTTTGCAAATGACTTTTTCCGGCGCCTATGGCATGCCGTGCAGATTTGCATAGAGAGCCGTCGATGAAAACGGCCAGTCAGCTCCCGCCGAGTGCGGGTTTGCTGTTGATCCCGCGTCCTTGCGGGGCCTGCGCCGGTGCGACGACCGGCGAAGTTCTAGTGTCCTGTCTCACCCATTTCGCTCACTTTTGGCGAGTGACTGATGCCCTCAAGCAAGGCGCCGCGACGAGTCATAGCCCGCTATGGCGAGGAGCGGCAACGCAGCATGAGGGCATCAGACGCCGCCATAAGTGAGCAGAATGGGTGAGACGGGACACCTTACATCTTTGGCATGCCGCCGCCGGGCAACATTCCGCCCATGCCGCGCATCATTTTCGCCATTCCGCCTTTGGCGGTGAATTTCTTCATCATCTTTTGCATCTGCTTGTGTTGCTTGATCAAGCGACCGATGTCCTGCACCTGAGTGCCGGAACCCATGGCGATCCGGCGTTTGCGCGAACCGCTGATCAGCTCAGGGTCGCGGCGCTCGGCCGGGGTCATGGAATTGATGATGGCTTCCATCTGCTTGAATTGTTTCTCTGCGGCGTTCTGGGCGTTGCCCATTTGCGACAGGTTGACGCCGCCGATGCTCGGCAGTTTGTCCATGAGGCCGCCGAGGCCGCCCATGTTCTTCATCTGTTGCAGCTGATCGCGGAAGTCTTCGAGGTCGAAGCCCTTGCCCTTTTTCAGCTTCTTGGCCAGTTTGTCGGCCTTGTCTTTATCGAGGGTCGCTTCGGCCTGTTCGATCAGGCTGAGCACGTCGCCCATGCCGAGAATGCGCGAGGCGATACGCTCGGGGTGGAACGGATCAAGCGCTTCGCTCTTCTCGCCCATACCGATGAACTTGATCGGCTTGCCGGTGATGGCGCGTACCGACAGGGCGGCACCGCCACGGGCGTCGCCGTCGACCTTGGTCAGGATCACACCGGTCAGCGGCAGCGCATCACCGAAGGCCTTGGCCGTATTGGCCGCATCCTGACCGGTCATGGCGTCAACCACGAACAGGGTTTCGACCGGGTTGATCGCGGCGTGCAGCGCCTTGATCTCGCCCATCATCTCTTCGTCGATGTGCAGACGACCGGCGGTATCGACGATGACCACGTCGATGAATTTCAGTTTGGCTTCTTTAATAGCGGCTTGCGCGATGTCAACCGGCTTCTGGCTCAGGTCGGACGGGAAGAAGGTCACACCCACTTCACCGGCAAGCATTTCCAGTTGCTTGATCGCCGCAGGACGATAAACGTCCGCCGACACGACCATGACCGACTTCTTCTTGCGCTCTTTAAGGAAGCGCGCAAGTTTACCGGCGGTAGTAGTTTTACCAGCGCCTTGCAGACCGGCCATCAGAATGACGGCTGGCGGTACGGCGCTCAGGTTCAGATCTTCGTTGGCCGCGCCCATCAGGCTTTCGAGTTCGGCCTGGACGATCTTCACGAATGCCTGGCCCGGCGTCAGGCTGCGCGACACCTCGGTGCCGACAGCGCGCTCCTTGACCGAATTGACGAAGTCCTTGACCACCGGCAGGGCGACGTCGGCTTCGAGCAACGCCATGCGCACTTCACGCAGGGTGTCTTTGATGTTGTCCTCGGTCAGCTTCGCCTTGCCGGTGACATGGCGCAGCGTCTGCGAGAGACGGTCGGTTAAGTTTTCAAACATTGCGCGATCCTTTCAGGCCCTGTGTAGACCGGGATAATGGCGGCCCAGACCGGAATCAACATGTGCTCGGCGAGCCTGCGGCGTGGGCAGGTCGCGGATTATAGCGAAGACTGCGGCTGGCGGACACCTCGCTGTCAGCTTCCTGAGTCTTTCGTGCAATGGCGGTTCTATGCCAAACTCAGCCCCTTTCGGGCTTGCCTAACAGGATTTATGCTCCCCTTGTCACCCAGTTTGCTGACCACCCTCGCCGCCGCCCTTCTTTATGCCGCTGCGACCCTTTATCAGAGCACCCGCTTGGCCACCGGCGCCAAGGCGAACAAGCGCCTGCTGGTTAGCCTCGGCGCGCTCGCCGTGGTGGCCCACGCCGCCAGCCTGCTCACACATTTACTGACCCCGATCGGTCTGGGCCTGGATTTCTTCAGCGCCTCGAGCCTGATCGCCGCGGCGGTGATCGCGCTGACGCTGATCGCCTGCTCGCGGATCCCGGTGGAAAACCTGCTGGTACTGCTGTTCCCGCTCGGCGCAATCACCGTGTTGCTGGCGCAGTTCGCGCCGGCCGGCACGGTGCAGATCATCGATGAAGAGCCGGGCATCCTCGCGCACATTCTGTTGTCGATCCTCGCCTATGGCATGTTCACCATCGCCGTGTTCCAGGCCTTGTTGCTGCTGGTGCAAGACCACCAACTCAAGCACAAGCATCCGTCCGGGCTGATCAAGAATTTCCCGCCGCTGCAAACCATGGAAAGCCTGCTGTTCGGTTTCCTCTGGGCCGGCTGGACACTGCTGTCGCTGTCGCTGATCTCCGGCTGGCTGTTCGTCGAGAACCTGTTCGCCCAGCATCTGGTACACAAGACCCTGCTGGCGTGCCTGGCGTGGATTGTCTTCAGCGTGCTGCTGTGGGGCCGCAACCGTCTCGGCTGGCGCGGTCACAAGGCGATTCGCTGGACCCTCGCCGGTTTCTGCCTGCTGATGTTGGCGTATTTCGGCAGCAAACTGGTTCGTGAATACATCCTGCACATCTGACGGGCGGCATAAATGGACGGTTTGCCCATAGGGCCGATGCTCGCGGTATTTGTCCTGCTGATTTTGTGGTCGGGGCTGTTTACTGCCGTCGAAATCGCGCAGCAACATTTGCTCGCGCAACGCACCGCCTCGCGCGCCAGCGACAAACCGCTGGCGAAGCTGAGCTTCCCGCTCGACAGCCTGATCCTCTGCAACACCCTGTGCCGAGCACTCGCGGTAGTGATCGCGACGTTGCTGGCGATTTTCCTCTGCGAAGAAAACGGCCCGTGGGCCGCGTGCCTCGGCGCTGGCGCAATCCTGCTGGTGTTTGCCGATTACTTTCCACGCACCGTCGCTCAGCGTTATCCCGATGCAGTGCTGATGTTCGGCAATACCTTGCTGGCGGTGCCGCTGAAGATTGTTTATCCGTTTGCCTGGTTGTTCAGCCGCATCAGTGGCCTGCTGATGCGGCCGTTTGTGCGCAAGGCTCAAGTCGTACAGCAAAGCGAAGATGACTCACCTGCTGACCGTTACGACGATCCGGAGCACCCGGTTCACGCGCACCCGGTTTCGGGAATTCATGCGCTGGACAACATCACGGTCAATGACATTCTGGTGCCGCGCAGTGACGTCGATGGCATCAATCTCGACGACTCGATCGAAGAGATCATCGAACAACTGCGCCACAACAAGCGCACGCGCCTGCCGGTGTTTCACAGTGACATTAACCAGGTTGAAGCGGTGCTCAACACGCGGCAGATCCGTCATTTGCTGAACGATGCTGATTTGACTCGCGAAGCCCTGCTGGCCGCCAGTTACGAGCCGTACTTCGTGCCGGAAAGCACGCCACTGCAACTGCAGTTGCTGAACTTCCACAAGCAACAGCGACGCCTGGGCATGGTGGTGGACGAGTACGGCGAAGTGCTCGGCATCGTCACGCTGGAAGATATTCTCGAAGAGATCGTTGGCGAGTTTGAGAGCGAGCACAGCCTGGATAACCCGCACATTCATCCGCAGGCGGATGGGCGGATGGTGATTGATGGCACGGCGTCGATCCGTGAGCTGAACAAGTGCCTGGGCTGGCATTTGCCGAGCGATGGACCAAAAACGCTGAATGGCCTGGTGACTGAGGCGCTGGAGACGATTCCGGAAAGTGCGGTTTGTTTGAAGATTGGCCGCTATCGACTGGAGATTCTCGAGACTGAAGAGAACCGGGTGAGCAAGGTGTTGATCTGGCATACCTCGTCTGTGCCTGCTTTGCTGCCTGCCCGATAAAAGATCAAAGATCAAAAGATCAAAAGATCGTCCGAACGCGGCCCGAACCTTCGGCAGCTCCTACATTTGAAATGCGTTCCCATGCAGGAGCTGCCGCAGGCTGCGATCTTTGCGCTTGTTTGATCGTTAGCCCCCTTCCTATAATCAAATCAGCTTACCCAAGCCCCGCCAAACCGCGTGCTTACCCCGCACCCGCCAGGTTTCGGCCATTTCATATGCAATCCGGCGACTGTTCCTACCTGAAACAGCGACCGCGCCTCATCCCACATCCCTGGGTGCTCGACCATAATAATTCGCTCCAACGGAGCTCATGACTGTCAGGGATCACCGCATGACGACCAGTACCGCTTATAGCGACACCGCGCCTGCCCAACCGACCAACTCCGCCACCCGCGTGGCCACCGCGAGTTTTATCGGCACGGCCATCGAGTTCTACGATTTCTATGTCTACGCCACGGCCGCTGCGCTGGTGATCGGGCCGGTGTTCTTTCCGCAAACGTCCGGCACCGCGCAGATGCTCTCGGCGTTTCTGACCTTTGGTATCGCCTTTCTGGCCCGCCCGCTGGGCTCTGCGCTGTTCGGCCACTTCGGTGACCGTATCGGACGCAAATCGACACTGGTTGCCTCATTGCTGTTGATGGGCGTGTGTACGACGCTGATCGGCGTGCTGCCGGGTTACGCCACCATCGGCGCCTGGGCACCGATTCTGCTGTGCGTGCTGCGCTTCGGGCAGGGTTTGGGACTGGGCGGCGAATGGGGCGGCGCCGCCCTGCTCGCCACGGAAAACGCACCGAAGGGCAAACGCGCCTGGTTCGGCATGTTCCCGCAACTCGGCCCTTCGATTGGTTTTCTTGCGGCCAACGGTTTGTTTCTGACCTTGGCCATGACCCTCGATGACGAGCAATTTCGCAGTTGGGGCTGGCGGATTCCGTTTCTGCTCAGCGCGGTACTGGTGATGGTGGGCTTGTATGTGCGCTTGAAACTGCACGAGACCCCGGTCTTCGCCAACGCCATCGCCCGCCAGGAACGGGTGAAAATCCCGCTGGTTGAACTGTTCAGCCAGTACTGGGTGCCGACCTTGTTGGGCGCGGCGGCCATGGTGGTGTGCTATGCGCTGTTCTATATCTCGACGGTGTTTTCCCTGAGTTACGGGGTTTCCACGCTTGGCTATAGCCGCGAAACATTCCTTGGGCTGCTGTGTTTTGCCGTGCTGTTCATGGCGGCCGCGACACCGTTATCCGCTTGGGCCAGCGACCGCTACGGACGCAAACCGGTGCTGATCATCGGTGGCGTCCTGGCGATACTTTCAGGCTTTTTGATGGAGCCGTTGCTGACTCAAGGTTCGACCTGGGGCGTGGCGCTGTTTCTGTGCATCGAACTGTTTTTGATGGGCGTGACATTTGCGCCGATGGGCGCGTTGTTGCCAGAGCTGTTCCCGACCCACGTGCGTTATACCGGCGCATCAGCGGCGTATAACCTGGGCGGCATCGTCGGAGCCTCGGCGGCGCCGTTCTTTGCGCAGAAACTGGTGGCGATGGGTGGTTTGAGTTATGTCGGAGGGTATGTGTCGGGGGCGGCGGTGCTGAGTTTGATTGCGGTGCTGTGCCTGAAGGAAACGCGTAATAACGATCTGAATCAGGTTGCCTGACAGAAGATCAAAAGCTTCGCGAGCAAGCTCGCTCCCACATTGGAATGCATTTCCCCGTGGGAGCGGGCCTGCCCGCGATGGACGCGACTCGGTTTAGAGTTCTACGACAACAGCCTGAGCAGCACGGGTCGCCTTGGCACGCGCAGCCTCAATCGACTCATCCCGCGCCAGCGCTACGCCCATGCGGCGCTGGCCGTTCACTTGCGGCTTGCCGAACAGACGCAACGCCGTGTCCGGCTCGCTCAACGCAGCTCCCAGATTGGCGAACGCGGTCTGCGTCGACTGCCCTTCCACCAGAATCACCGCCGAAGCCGACGGCCCGAACTGACGAATCAGCGGCACCGGCAGGCCCAGAATCGCGCGAGCGTGCAGGGCGAACTGCGACAGGTCCTGCGAAATCAGCGTCACCAGACCGGTGTCATGCGGGCGCGGCGAGACTTCGCTGAACCACACCTGATCACCCTTGATAAACAGCTCAACGCCGAACAGACCACGACCGCCCAACGCTTCAGTCACCGCTTTGGCAACGCGCTCGGATTCAGCCAAGGCAATCGGACTCATGGCCTGTGGCTGCCAGGATTCCTGATAGTCGCCCTTCTCCTGACGGTGGCCAACTGGCGCGCAGAAGGTGGTGCCGCCGATGTGGCGCACGGTCAGCAGGGTGATTTCATAGTCGAAATCGATGAAGCCTTCGATGATCACCCGACCTTTGCCGGCACGACCGCCCTCTTGCGCGTAATCCCAGGCTTTCTGCACGTCATCGGCACTGCGCAGCAGGCTCTGGCCCTTGCCCGACGAGCTCATCACCGGTTTGACGACGCATGGGAAACCCAGATCCTCAACGGCTTTGCTGTAGTCCTCGAAGGTGTCGGCAAAATGGTACGGCGAGGTCGGCAGGTCCAGCTCTTCGGCGGCCAGACGACGGATGCCTTCGCGGTTCATGGTCAACTGCGCAGCGCGCGCGGTCGGGATCACGGTGAAGCCTTCGGCTTCCAGTTCAACCAGAGTCGCGGTGGCGATGGCTTCGATTTCCGGCACGATGAAATGCGGCTTCTCGGCTTCGATCACCGCACGCAGGGCGGCGCCGTCGAGCATGTTGATTACGTGGCTGCGATGCGCAACTTGCATGGCTGGCGCATTGGCGTAACGGTCAACGGCGATCACTTCAACGCCCAGGCGTTGCAGTTCGATCACCACTTCCTTGCCCAACTCACCACAGCCACACAGCAATACGCGGGTCGCGGTTGGCGACAATGGAGTTCCGATACGGGTCATCTCAGGTCCTCAAAGAAGCGGATCATCGAGGAAAGCAACGCCAGACGCGCTTTCCATGGGGAGAAAGCGCGGCATTTTACATGAACCTGAGGGTTTGGCTTCAGCCGGCGACGGCCTGTTTGCGCTCACGCCAGGCCATGATCAGCCAGACGGCGGTAACCCCGGCGAATTTCGACAGCAAAGCGGTGATGATCACCGGGGGCGTCAGCAGGTCGATCATGCCGAAGAAGATGAACGTGTCGAGGGGGATGCTCAGCGCAGAGCTGATCCACAAGCGGTCGCGCAATGGGCGTTTGGTGATGCTGAACACCAGCCAGTCGATGCACTCGGAGACCGCGAACGCCGTGGCGCTGGCCAGGGCAATGGACGGATCGGAGGTGACATAAGACAGCACCAGCGCCGCCAGCATTGCCACGATCGCGCCGTGGCCGAAGCGGGTTTGCACCATGTCGCGCAGCACGAACACCAGACCGCCCCAGGCCGACCAGATGATGTCCAGGTGGGGTGCGGTGGAAAAGGCGAAGTTGATCAGCACGACGCTGCTGATGTAGGCGATGAGGAAAATCATGGGGGCGACCTGGCAGATTGGCGCACAGGTTACTTGACCGGCAAATCAAGAGCTACCCCCTCACCCCAGCCCTCTCCCCCACGGGGGGCGAGGGGGAAAGGGAGCCGTTCTTCGCTGGATTCCAATCCTGAGTTCGACGCGATAACGCAGGCGAGGGGGAAAGGGAGCCGATTGGGGGCTTTTCAAAACTTGAGTTCGACTCAATAGTTCAGGTCGATGTAGCTCCAACCATCAACTCGGTCAGTCCCCTCTCCCCCTGGGAGAGGGCTAGGGTGAGGGCTTTCTCAAGTCGATCACGACTTCGAAGGCAACATCCACACCAACCCACTCGCCTTCGCCCGCTCATGACATAACCCCAGCACCACCCGGCGCTCGTCATTGTTCATGCGGCTCCAGCGGGTAATCTCTTCCACCGTGCGCTGGCAGCCAGTGCAGATATCATCCTCATCCAGCGCACAAATATTCACGCATGGCGAGGCGACGGGTCTTTCGGGGGTATTCATTCTTCCTGCTCAACCAGATCGCGCGCGTAACGCTGGGAGTTATGCACATAGTGCGCGGCGCTGGCCTCGAGCATCTTCTTCTGCGGCTCGGTCAGTTCACGTACGACCTTGCCCGGCGAGCCCATCACCAGCGAACCATCGGGAATTTCCTTGCCTTCACCGATCAGCGAATTGGCGCCGATGATGCAGTTCTTGCCGATCTTCGCGCCGTTGAGAATCACCGCGTTGATACCGATCAGGCTGTAATCGCCCACCGTGCAGCCATGCAGCATGGCGTTGTGGCCGATGGTCACACCGGTGCCAATGGTCAGCGGATAGCCCATGTCGGTGTGCATTACGGTGCCGTCCTGGACGTTGCTGTTTTTGCCGATCAGGATCAGTTCGTTGTCGCCACGCAGCACGGCGTTGAACCAGACGTTGGCGCCCTCTTCCAGTTTGACCTTGCCCACCAGCACGGCATTGGGGGCGACCCAGCTCTGTGGATGGGTTTCGACACGGGCGTCGCCCAAGCGGTATTTCATCTTGTTTTCCTCAGGGCTCACGGTGAATGGCCATTCGAACGATGGCTTAGGTGTTGATAAAGCTTTTCGGCGGTTGATGCAGACTGATCTTGGCGTCATAGAGCAGATTGATCAACTCGACGATCATGATGGCGGTCAGGCCCCAGATTTTGAAATCGCCGTAGCGATAGCTCGGCACGTACCAACTGCGACCTTGATAGTCGATGCGATGGGTGTGTTCGCGGGGGTCTTTGCGGAAGAACTCCAGTGGTACGCTGAAGACAGCGGCAATTTCGGCATCGTTGGCGCGGTACTCGACAAAGTCGGGAATAACGCCGACATACGGGGTGACCTTGATGCCGTGCAGGGAAATCAGCGGGCTCAGCGGACCAATGACTTCGACCAGGCCGGGCGGCAGGCCGATTTCCTCTTCAGCCTCACGCAGGGCGGTGAAAATCAGATCCGGATCCTCCGGGTCGCGGCGGCCACCGGGGAAAGCAACTTCGCCGCCGTGGGTCGAAAGCCCGCTGGCGCGCAGGGTCAGCACCAGCTCAGGCTCGTCACTGCGGGTGATCGGCACCAGAACGGCGGCTTCGGGGAAACGTGTGTCGGTCTCCAGCGTGCGCGGTGTGTGGTTGCTTACCCGATGCAGTAGCTCGTCCAGCATGAGTGTTCTCGATCTGTGCCTTACCCTGCATCATGCACCAATCATTGCGAGCGCCCAAGCCCCCGAAACCCGTCGTGTCGCGAAACGACAACTTGCCGACCGGCACCGCTGCACGCCAAGATAGGCGCAGCATTCAGGAAGCCCAGCATGAAATTTTGCAGCCACTGCGGTAACCCGGTCACCCAGCGCATTCCCGAAGGCGATTCGCGGCTGCGATTTGTCTGTGACAGCTGTCAGACCATTCACTATCAGAACCCCAATATCGTCGCCGGTTGCGTGCCGACCTGGGGCACCAAAGTCTTGCTCTGCCGTCGCGCCATCGAGCCGCGTCTCGGTTACTGGACGTTGCCTGCCGGTTTCATGGAGAACGGCGAGACCATCGAACAGGCCGCCGTGCGCGAAACCGCCGAAGAAGCCTGCGCCCGCGTGCGCAACCTGAGCATTTACACGCTGATCGATGTGCCGCACATCAGTCAGGTGCATGTGTTCTTCCGTGCCGAACTGGTCGATCTGGACTTTGCCGCCGGCCCCGAGAGCCTCGAAGTGCAACTATTCGACGAAGCCGACATTCCCTGGGATGAGCTGGCTTTCCGCACGGTGGGGCGTACCTTAGAATGCTTCTTCGCTGATCGGCGTGTTGAGCTGTATCCGGTTCGTTCGGAATCGATTCCGCCGCTCGCTCAGCCGGCCATCACCTAAAATATCCATAAATAAAATATCTGCGTCACTCCCTGGGGAATCGTTTCAATGCGCTGGTTGCTTGCCCTGTTCTGCCTGTCGTTCGTTAGCGTCTCCCAAGCGTCCTTCGTGACCACCGTGACGCCTGCGAATACCCCGCTTATCGAGAAAGTCCTGGTACTCAAATCGGCTCATCAACTGCAGTTGATCGCCGACGGCAAGCCGCTGAAGACCTATCGCATTTCCTTGGGCAAGGGCGCGAAAAAGGGGCCGAAACTGATCGAAGGCGACAAACGCACGCCGGAAGGCTTTTATTGGATCGACTGGCGCAAGACCAGCGACAAATTCAACCTGTCGATGCACATTTCCTACCCGAACATCAGCGATTCGGCACGCGCCCGGCGTGAAGGCGTCGAGCCCGGCGGGATGATCATGATCCACGGCACGCCCGATTCGGAAGAAACCCCGGAAGACCTGTTCCACACCCTCGACTGGACCGACGGCTGCGTCGCCATGCGCAACGTCGATATGCGCGAAGTGTGGAGTCTGGTGCCGGACGGCACGATGGTCGAAATCCGCCCTTAACCAGCGACCGCTGGTCTCCTGCAAAAAAATAAATCAAAAGATCGCAGACTGCGGCAGCGCCTCCTGGGTTGATACCACTTCCCACTCCAGGAGCTGCCGCAGACTGCGATCTTTTGCTTTTCCGTAGCCACCTCTAATACCACTTCAGACCAACCCCTATCAAACCCCCTACAGACGCTGGTTGCAGGCCATTTCACTGCGTTGACATGGTATTCAAGTGGTATTAGCTTTCGCCCGACAACCGAATCAAAACAATCCTATATCGGTGCCGGAAACGACTGACATGAATGACCTCCAGGCCTTACGCCCCGACGACACTCAACCGACACCGTTGTACCTGCAACTGGCGCGCAATCTTGAAGCGGCCATCCATTCCGGGCAGTGGAAATCCGAACAGGCGATGCCCTCGGAACGCAACCTCAGTGAATTGCTCGGCATCTCCCGGGTCACCGCGCGCAAAGCCCTGGAAGTCCTCCTCGATCAAGGCCTGATCCGCCGCTTGCAAGGTTCCGGCACCTTCATCACCCCACGCCTGGAACAACCGCTGTCGCGCCTCTCCGGCTTCAGCGAGATGCTGCGTTTAAAGGGTTTCGTGCCCAGTTCGAAATGGCTGGAACGTGAAATCACCCTGCCGACCCACGAAGAACTGATCCGTCTCAGCCTGTCGCCGAACGACAAGGTCGCGCGCATGAAGCGTCTGCGCAAAGCCGATGACACGGTCATGGCCATCGAGATGAGCACCCTGCCCGCCTCGATCATGCCCAAGCCGCAGCAGGTCGGCGACTCGCTCTACGAATACCTCGACGGCATCGGCAAACCGATCGTCCGCGCCTTGCAGCACATTCAGGCGATCAACGCCTCGGACGAATTCGCCGCGCTGGTCGGCATCGCCCCCGGCACCGCCATGCTGCTGATGACCCGGGTCGGCTACCTCGAAGACAACACGCCGATCGAAGTCACCGACACCTATTGCCGCAACGACTATTACGACTTTGTTGCAGAGCTGCGTCGATAAGCGCAGCCACAAGCGAGAACCAAAATGTCCGAAGACAACATCCTCACCGCCAGCGGCTGGATTCGCGGCCGGCTGGTCCACGAACACGGCAAAGTCGTGTCGATCGAAGGCGTGCCTTGCGATCCGGCGACTAACGATCTGCCGTACCTGCTGCCCGGTTTCATCGACCTGCACGTTCACGGCGGCGGCGGCAAAGACATCATGGAAGGCGCCAGCGCTTTCGAAACCATCACCAAAACCCATGTGCGTTTTGGCACCACCTCGCTGCTGGCCACCACCATGACCGCGCCGAGCGCGGAGATTTCCAGCGTGCTGAAGGAAGTCGGAGCATTCTGCGAACGGCGTCCGCAAGGTGCCGCGCGCGTCCTCGGCGTCCACCTCGAAGGCCCGTATATCAACCCCGGCAAACTCGGTGCACAACCGAATTTCGCCCATACCGCATTGATGGCCGAAGTCGAAGAATACCTGGCACTGGCGCCGATCCGGGTGATCACCATCGCCCCGGAAATCGCCGGTCACGACGCGTTGATTCGTGAACTGAGCAGCCGTGGCGTGCGCATGCAGATCGGCCACACCCTCGGCAGTTACGAGGAAGGCGTTGCCGCAATGGCGGCCGGTGCGACCAGCTTCACTCACCTCTACAACGCCATGAGCCCGCTGCATCACCGCGAGCCGGGGATCGTCGGCGCGGCACTGGCCCACGCCAAATTCGCCGAGCTGATTCCAGATTTGTTGCACGTGCATCCCGGCGCCATTCGCGTGGCTCTGCGCTCGATCCCGTGCCTGTATTGCGTGACCGATTCGACCGCCGCCGCCGGCATGCCTGACGGTGAATACAAGCTCGGCAGCCACACCGTGACCAAATGCCTGGGCGGCGTACGCCTGCCCGACGGCACTTTGGCGGGCAGCACGCTGACCATGGATCAGGCCCTGCGCAACCTGGTGAAGATCGGTTTGCCGATCGCCGAGGCCTCGCAGCGCCTGTCGCAATTTCCCGCCGATTACCTCGGCATCAACGAACGCGGGCGCCTTGCACCGGGTGCCTGGGCCGACTGCGTGCGGCTCGATCGCTCACTCACACTGACCGCCGTCATGGTCGAAGGAGAAGACATTGACTTCAAAAATGCTTGAGGAGGCGCTGTCCTCGTTCGAGGCCGTGCAAGCCCAACTGCAACAACTCGACGCGCAAATGATCGAGATCGCCGGGCGCCTGCGCCGTCAGCCACCGCAAGTGGCGATGACCGTCGCACGCGGCAGCTCCGACCACGCGGCGAGCTACTTCGCCTACCTGACCATGCAGCAATTGGGTGTACCGGTGGCGTCGTTGCCGATGTCGGTGGTGACCATGCAGCAAGCACCGTTGAAGGTCAGCGGTCAGGTCGCGTTCGCTTTTTCGCAATCGGGGCAGAGCCCGGATCTGGTCAACAGCCTGCGTCTGCTGCGCAAGCGTGGCGCGCTCAGCGTGTCGATGGTCAACGCCGCCGATTCGCCACTGGAAGCCGCGTGTGAGTTCAGCGTGCCGTTGCTCGCCGGGACTGAAAGCAGCGTCGCCGCGACCAAAAGTTTTATCGCCACCCTCAGCGCCAGCGCTCGTTTGATCGCGCACTGGAAAGAGGACAGCGAATTGCTCGAAGCCGGCAACGCCCTGCCCGAAGGCTTGCGCGAAGCCGCCAAACAGGACTGGAGCGTGGCCATCGAAGCGTTGCGTGATTGCGAGCGGCTGATGGTCATCGGTCGTGGCGCCGGTTTCGCCATCGCTCAAGAGGCAGCGCTGAAATTCAAGGAAACCTCGGCGATTCAGGCCGAAGCATTCAGCAGCGCCGAAGTGCGTCACGGCCCGATGGCGCTGATCGACGAACACTATCCATTGTTGGTGTTCGCTCCGCGCGGTGCCGAGCAGGCTGGCCTGCTGAGCCTCGCGGCAGAAATGCGTCAACGCGGCGCCCGTGTCTTGCTGGCTGCGCCGGATGACATTGCCGAGCGCGATCTGACGCTGACCCGCGCCGAACACCCGGCCCTCGATCCGATTCTGGCGATTCAGAGCTTCTACGTGATGGCCGCCGGTTTGGCCGTGGCCCGTGGCATGGACCCGGATCAGCCGCGCCACCTGAGCAAAGTGACCCGTACGCACTAAGTCCGAATGACTGCAGACCTGATGAGACCGAGCCATGCACAACAACAATAAAGAGCTGACCCTCAGCGCCCCGCTCAGCGGCCCGGTGCTCACGCTCGCCAAAGTCCCGGACGCGGTGTTCGCCAGCGGCGCGATGGGCGACGGCATTGCCATCGACCCGATCAACGATACCCTGTACTCGCCGTGCGCCGGGGTGATCATTCACGTCGCCCGCACTGGCCACGCACTGACCGTGCGTGCCGACAACGGCGCGGAAATCCTCCTGCACCTTGGGCTCGACACCGTTGAGTTGAACGGCGAAGGCTTCTCGATGCTGGTCAAGGATGGCTCGCGCGTCAGCAAGGGTCAGCCGCTGTTGCGCTATGACCTCGACAAGGTCGGCCAGCAGTGCAAAAGCCTCGTCAGCCTGTTGATCCTGACCAACAGCCAGGATTTTCAGGTGCGGCCGATTACGCTCAAAACAGTGAAAGTCGGCGAGCCGTTGCTGCACATTATTGCGCGCAACGGTCTGGCCGCGAGCGCAGCAGTCATCGACGGGCCTGAGGTTCATGGCCATGTTCTGGTAGCCCATCGCGGTGGTTTGCATGCCCGCCCGGCTGCGCTGATTCGGCAAACTGCGCAAGGGTTCAAGAGCCAGTCGCAACTGCACTTCGCCGGCAAATCGGCGCCGTGCAACAGCCTGATCGGTTTGATGGGCCTGGCCGTTGGCGAGCAGGATGAGGTGCAGGTCAGTTGCCAGGGGCCGGACGCTGAAGCGGCGTTGCAAGCGTTGCTTACGGCGTTGGCCACCGCGCTGCCGGATGATCATCACGCTGCGGCGCCGGTCAATGCTGCCACTCTTAAGCGCCCGGCCGAGGCTGGCGTGTTGCACGGTGTCTGCGCTGCGCCAGGACTGGTTGGCGGGCCGCTGTTTCGTTTGAACGCGATCAGTTTGCCAGCGGATGCGGGCAATCATGATCCGCGACGGCAACAGCAGGTGCTCGACACGGCACTGACTCAGGTCCGCAACGAAATCGACGCCACCCTCACGCAAGCGAAAAAACACAGGAATGCCGACGAAGAAGCGATCTTCGCCGCGCATCTGGCTCTGCTGGAAGATCCGGCGCTGCTTGATGCTTCGCAACACTCCATCGAACAAGGCACTGCAGCCACTCACGCCTGGAGCCAGTCAATCGACGTGCAGTGCGAAATGCTGCAGCACACCGGCAGCGCGCTGCTGGCCGAGCGCGCCAACGATCTGCGTGACCTCAAGCAACGGGTGTTGCGTGCGTTGCTCGGTGAGGCGTGGCATTACGACGTGCCGGCCGGCGCCATTGTTGCCGCTCATGAACTGACGCCTTCGGATCTGCTGCAACTCAGTGCGCAAGGCGTTGCCGGGTTATGCATGGCCGAGGGTGGCGCGACGTCGCATGTGGCAATTCTCGCTCGCGGCAAAGGTCTGCCGTGCATGGTGGCGTTGGGTTCTGCCTTGCTTGATCAGCGACAAGGCCAAGCGGTGGTGCTCGATGCCGACAGTGGACGCCTCGAACTGACGCCAGATGCCGAACGTCTGGCTGAAGTTGAGCAGGCGCAAATTGATCGTCAGCAACGCCGTGACGCACAGCAAGCCAAGGCTCACTTGCCTGCAGAAACCCGCAACGGCGTGACCATCGAAGTCGTCGCCAACGTTGCCTCCAGCGGTGAAGCGGTAGATGCCTTCGCCAACGGCGCTGATGGCGTTGGTCTGTTGCGCACTGAGTTTTTGTTCGTCGATCGTCAGACCGCGCCGGACGTCGAAGAACAGCGTGCGGCCTATCAAGGCGTACTGGATGCGATGGGCGAGCATTCGGTGATCATCCGCACCATCGACGTCGGCGGCGACAAGCAACTTGATTACCTGCCGCTGCCCATCGAAGCCAACCCGGTGCTCGGTCTGCGCGGCATTCGTCTGGCTCAGGCCCGCCCGGAAATTCTCGATCAACAATTACGCGCGCTGCTGCAAGTCAGCCCGCTGCACCGCTGCCGGATCCTGTTGCCGATGGTCACCGAAGTCGATGAGCTCCTGCACATCCGCCAACGCGTCGATGCGTTGTGCGTCGAACTGGGCGTGAGCCAGCGCCCGGAGATCGGCGTGATGATCGAAGTCCCCGCCGCCGCGCTGCAAGCCGAACAACTCGCCGAGCACGCCGACTTCCTCTCGATCGGCACCAACGACTTGTCGCAATACACCCTGGCCATGGACCGCGATCACGCAGGTCTTGCCGCCCGCGTCGACGCCCTGCACCCGGCGCTGCTGCGCCTGATCGCCATGACCTGCGAAGGCGCGGCGGTGCACAAGCGCTGGGTCGGCGTCTGCGGCGCCCTCGCCTCTGATCCGCTGGCTACACCGGTGTTGATCGGGCTGGGCGTTACCGAATTGTCGGTCAGCCCGGTGCAGATCGGTGAAATCAAGGATCGCGTGCGCCAGGTGCACGAGGCCGAATGCCAGCGCCTCAGTCGCGACCTGCTCAAGCTGAGCAGCGCCGCCGCCGTGCGCCACGCCTGTCATCAACATTGGCCTCTGCGCTAACAAAAACAACAAGGACAAACGCCATGTACCAACTCTTTATCGAAGGCCTGCAACGCCTCGGCCGCGCGCTGATGCTGCCGATCGCGATCCTGCCGATTGCCGGTCTGCTGCTGCGGCTGGGCGACACCGACCTGCTGAACATCGCGATCATTCACGATGCCGGCCAAGTGATCTTCGCCAACCTGGCAATGATCTTCGCCATCGGCATCGCCGTCGGTTTCGCCAAGGACAACAACGGCACCGCCGGCCTCGCCGGAGTGATCGGTTATCTGGTGATGATCTCCACGCTGAAGGTGCTCGATGCGAGCATCAACATGGGCATGCTCGCCGGCATCGTCAGCGGCCTGATGGCCGGCGCGCTGTACAACCGCTTCAAGGACATCAAGCTGCCGGAGTATCTGGCGTTCTTTGGTGGGCGACGCTTTGTGCCGATTGTCACCGGGTTCGCGGCGGTCGGTCTGGGCGTGGTGTTCGGCTACATCTGGCCGCCGATTCAGCACGGCATCAACGCTTTCGGCGCACTGATGATGGAAAGCGGCAGCATCGGCGCGTTCGTGTTCGGCGTGTTCAACCGTCTGCTGATCGTCACCGGCCTGCACCATATCCTCAACAACATGGCGTGGTTTGTGTTCGGTAACTTCACCGATCCGACTACCGGTGCGCTGGTGACCGGTGACCTGTCGCGCTATTTCGCTGGCGATCCTAAGGGCGGCCAGTTCATGACCGGCATGTTCCCGATGATGATCTTCGGCCTGCCGGCGGCATGTCTGGCGATGTATCGCAACGCGCTGCCGGAACGCCGCAAGGTGATGGGCGGGATTTTCCTGTCGATGGCGCTGACTTCGTTTCTGACCGGGGTGACCGAGCCGATTGAATTCGCCTTCATGTTTTTGGCGCCGTTGTTGTATTTGCTGCATGCGCTGCTGACCGGGTTGTCGATGGCGATTACCAATGCGTTGAACATTCACCTGGGCTTCACCTTCTCCGGTGGCTTCATCGACATGGTGCTGGGTTGGGGTCGCTCGACCAATGGCTGGCTGGTGATTCCGGTGGGCCTTGCCTATGCGGTCATCTACTACGTGGTGTTTGATTTCTGCATTCGTCGTTTCAATCTGAAAACGCCGGGGCGCGAGGATGTCGCTGTCGGTGAAAAAGCCGTACTAACCGAGAACGAGCGCGCCAGTGCCTACATCAAGGCATTGGGCGGGGCGGAGAACTTGCTGACGGTCGGCGCGTGCACCACGCGGTTGCGCCTGGAGATGGTCGATCGCAACAAGGCGTCGGATGCGGAGCTGAAAGCGCTGGGGGCGATGGCGGTTGTGCGTCCGGGCAAGGGTGGCAGTTTGCAGGTTGTTGTCGGGCCGATGGCGGACAGCATTGCCGATGAGATTCGCCTGGCGATGCCTTCTCTGGGGCGTGCGGTTCTGGTTGAAACCGCTGTTGTTGCTGATGAGCCGAAAGTTGTGGCCGTTGCCGGTTCCGAGGCGCAGCAATGGCTGAACGCGTTGGGCGGCGGCGACAATGTGCTGCAACTGGATTGCATTGCGATGACGCGGATTCGCCTGCAATTGGCGGATGGTAAGGCGTTGTCTGAGGCGCAATTGAAAGAGCTGGGTTGTCACGGTGTCAGCCAGTTGGACGGTGGGGTCTGGCATTTGCTGGTGGGTGACAAAGCTGCGAATTTGAGCGAAGCACTTGAGGTTCTGCTCAATCGCACTGAGGTAAGTGCGAAAGCTTTACCCGCAGTAAAAACCCGACAGTCTTACTGATCCATGAAAAGCCGCCGGGCTACCAGGCCCTGCGGCTTTTTTATCGGGTTACTTCGCTGCAACAACGGTAAAAGTACGAGGCGGTGAAATACCAGTGTTTGCTTTGGCCGTAATCGAATGAGCACCCAGCGCCAGCCCTGTCAGGAGCAGAGTCCAGCCTCCTGCACCACTGGCGACGACTTGCCCCTTCGGAACACCAGCATCCAGGATTTCAACGTTTTCTCCAGCAGCTGCAAACCCGCTCAAGTGCACAGAAGTTGCCGAGGTGGCGCCACCGTTGGGAATCTCTACGCCCTTTTCGTCTTTCAGAGTGGTGATGACTGGCACAACATTTTTTTCAGTAGACATAGCCAAGTTCCTTCTTACCCGTTTTGGATGGAAGGCTTATCTGACAGGAGTTTCAGGTATCGCACCACTGTCAGAAATTACAGGTTAAGAGGTGTTTCCGATAAACGGTCAATGCCACATCTGCCACTGAGTTGAGCCGCGAACGTCAACCTCCAAAGTCATGCGCTTGAGCAGGCTCGCCCCTATCCCAATGGGGCCAGCCTGTTTGCGATGTCCCCGTATGGATCAGGTTTGCGGGTCTACCCGATCCAGTGCGCGATTTACCGCCAGTTCGGCGAGCATGACGATTTGCTGGATGCCTAATACGGTGCTGCGCTGAGAACCGTTTAGCTCATTGGCGAAGTTGCCGGCCGCGGTACTTGCAGAGGCTAAGGACTCGCAAGCGTGGGCGAGAAGGCTTTCAGTGTCGACCTGCGGACAGACCATGAACATGGTGCTAGGCCGGCGTGGCTTTGCGGGCTCGGGGCACAGGTAGAAGTCGAGGGCGCGCTTGATGGCTTCGCGGTTTCGGGCCTGGTCTTCGGCGCGGAGGGCTTCTTCGAGTGGGGTTTGGGTTTCGGGTGGATCGGGTACGGGCTTAGTCATTGCAATGATCTCTAATCAATGATTGAAGCCATCACTGGTCGTTTCTCACGCGACGAAGAGGTGGCAGCTATGTGCGGAGTGAGAAACCGGTAAGAGATCAACCCGGCCGAACCGAAGTCCGCCCGCACACAGCCGCCATAGAACATCACTGGCAGCGAATGAGCTGGCGGCGATTATGGTGCTACTGACGTTTGATTAAAACCTCTTACCGGGTTCTCACACCCGATCACCGATTCGCGGTGACAGCCAAAGACTAGAGACCGCACGTCCGACGGACAACCTGAAAACCTTGTGGGAAGGTTCTGCTATTTCGACACTGCTTTAAACAGTCAAAAGCAAACCCTCACCCTAGCCCTCTCCCAGAGGGAGAGGGCTAGGGTGAGGTGTTTGGTGGATCTACGCCGACGTGAAATACCGAGTCGAATTCAGATATTGAAAAGCCCACAAATCGGCTCCCTCTCCCTCGGGAGAGGGCTGGGCGGGCGGCGTTCCGATGAGGGGCGAACCCACCACAAAACCAAAGCCGAACGCGCAGTGCTCCTCACCACTCAACAGGATGAGCGCAAGCTCGGCTGCGGCTTTTTGATCTTGATACACAGGCCCCGTCGGCAGGCTGAGCGGAGGGATTCATCCGGGGGTGGGAGCGCAGCGACCGTTTGGCGCAGCCAAATGCATCGAGAGGAGGTGCAGCGAAGCAAACCGGAGGCGATGCGCCCGGATGAATTCCGGAGCGAAGGAACCCCGAGCTTTAGCGAGTGGGCCGAACGTTGGGGCAAGCGTTTTTTGCTTACTTTTTTAGGCGTTTGTAAAAAAGTGAGTCGCCGTAAGGGCGAAACCGCCAGCCGCAGCAACCGAAGAAACGGATATTCACACAGTCAGCCAGAGCATGGCCGCCTGTCAGGGCGCCATCGCTGGCAAGCCAGCTCCCACAGTGGAATGAGGTCGCCCGGAAAAATCGCAGGCAACAAAAAACCCGCAGACAATCACCCATCTGCGGGTTTCCTGTTTCAGCAGCAAAAAAATCAGAAATCTTCCAGCCGCCACACCTCATAAGCCGGCGTCTCGTAGGGATGACTAAGCTTCAAAGCCGCCACAACAGCAACGATCAACTCATCCACCACCACAAGCTCAACCTTCCATTCCTCAACCCGCTCAACCCGCCCCGCCTCACCCATAAACGGCTGACTGCCGTCCAACGGTCGAAACTGGCCCAGACCAAGCACCTGCCACGCACAGTGGTCATAGTCACCGATCCGCCCACCACCGGCAGCGAACACAGCCCCTTTGACCACCTCGACATGACTGTCAGGAACAAAAAACGCCAGCTTATACACGACGATCAGTTAACCCAGACGCGTGCATTACGGAACATACGCATCCAAGGTGCGTCCTCGTTCCAGTCTTCCGAACGCCACGAGTTCTGCACCGCGCGGAACACACGCTCCGGGTGCGGCATCATGATCGTCACACGGCCATCACGGCTGGTGAGACCGGTAATCCCGCGCGGCGAACCGTTCGGGTTGGCCGGATAACGCTCGGTGACCTTGCCATGGTTGTCGACGAAACGCATCGCCACGCAACCCGACAGATCGGCTTCCAGCAGGGCTTCTTCGCTGGAGAACTCGGCGTGACCTTCACCGTGAGCGATGGCGATCGGCATACGCGAGCCGGCCATGCCCTGCAAGAAGATCGAGTTCGATTCCTGGATCTGTACCATCGCCACGCGCGCTTCGAACTGCTCGGAGCGGTTACGCACGAAGTGCGGCCAGAACTCGCTGCCCGGGATCAGCTCGTGCAGGTTGGACATCATCTGGCAACCGTTGCACACGCCGAGGGTGAAGCTGTCGTTACGCTCGAAGAAACCCTGGAACGCATCGCGGGCACGGCTGTTGAACAGCGCCGACTTGGCCCAGCCTTCACCGGCGCCGAGCACGTCGCCGTAGGAGAAACCACCGCACGCCACCAGACCTTTGAACTCGTTCAGGTCGACACGGCCCGCGAGAATGTCGCTCATGTGCACGTCGATCGCGTTGAAACCGGCGCGGTCGAACGCGGCCGCCATTTCCACCTGACCGTTGACGCCCTGCTCACGCAGCACGGCAACCTGTGGGCGGATGCCTTTCTTGATGTAAGGCGCGGCGATGTCCTGGTTGACGTCGAAGCTGAGCTTGACGCTCAGGCCCGGGTTGTCTTCTTCCAGCAGCACGTCGAACTCTTGCTCGGCGCAGTCGGCATTGTCGCGCAGACGCTGGATCTGGTAGCTGGTTTCGGCCCAGGTACGTTGCAGCAGACGACGCTGGCCTTCGAACACGGTGTCACCGTTGAAGGTGATGTTGACCTGGCCATTGTTGATCGGCTGACCGATCACCGACACGCAGTCGCCCAGACCGGCGGCGCTGAATTGCGCGAGGATGTCTGGCGTGGCGTCCTGACGAACCTGGATCACTGCGCCCAGTTCTTCGTTGAACAGGATGGCGGCGATGTCGGCGGTGGTTTCTGCCAGACCGTCGAGGTTCAGGCTCAGACCGCAGTGGCCGGCGAAGGCCATTTCCACCACGGAAGTCAGCAGACCACCGTCGGAGCGGTCGTGATAAGCCAGCAGGTGACCATCGGCGTTCAAGCCCTGGATCACCGCGAAGAAGGCTTTCAGGTCTTCGGCGTCATCGACGTCCGGCGCGTGTTTGCCGAGTTTGCCGTGTGTCTGAGCAAGGATCGAAGCACCCATACGGTTCTGACCGCGACCGAGGTCGATCAGGATCAGGTCGGTGGTGCCCTTGTCCATGCGCAGTTCCGGGGTCAGGGTCTGACGGATGTCAGCCACTGGCGCGAAACCGGTCACGATCAGCGACATCGGCGAGGTCACGGTTTTTTCTTCGCCGTTATCGCTCCAACGGGTGGCCATGGACATCGAGTCCTTGCCCACCGGAATGGTGATGCCCAGCTCAGGGCACAGTTCCATACCAACCGCTTTCACGGTGTCGTACAGACGCGCGTCTTCGCCCGGGTGGCCGGCAGCGGACATCCAGTTCGCCGACAGTTTGATGTCGGAGATCTTGTTGATGCGCGAAGCAGCGATGTTGGTCAGGGTTTCGCCGATGGCCATGCGGCCCGACGCCGGGGCGTCCAGCAATGCCAGCGGAGTACGCTCGCCCATCGCCATGGCTTCACCGGTGTAGACGTCGAAACTGGTCGCGGTGACAGCAACGTCAGCCACCGGAACCTGCCACGGGCCGACCATTTGGTCACGGGCCACGAGGCCGGTGATGGTGCGGTCGCCGATGGTGATCAGGAAGCTTTTGCTGGCCACGGCCGGGTGATGCAGAACGCGTTCGATGGACTCGCTGATGTCGAGGTTCGACGGATCGAAGTCATCGCCCAGCTCGGCTTCGCGAACCACCGAACGGTGCATGCGCGGGGCTTTGCCCAGCAACACTTCCAGTGGCATGTCCACCGGGTTGTTGCCGAAATGGCTGTCGGTCACGGTCAGTTGCGGTTCGGCAGTGGCTTCACCGACGACAGCAAACGGGCAGCGCTCGCGTTCGCAGATCGCCTGGAAGCGCGCGAAGTCTTCAGGGCCGACGGCCAGAACGTAACGTTCCTGGGATTCGTTGGACCAGATTTCGTGCGGGGCCATGCCCGGCTCGTCGTTGGGAATGTTGCGCAGTTCGAAACGGCCACCGCGATCGCCGTCGTTGACCAGTTCCGGGAAGGCGTTGGACAGACCGCCCGCCCCCACGTCGTGGATGAAGCTGATCGGGTTCTTGTCACCCAGTTGCCAGCAACGGTCGATGACTTCCTGGCAACGACGCTCCATTTCAGGGTTTTCACGCTGCACGGAAGCGAAGTCGAGATCCGCCGAGCTGGTGCCGGTGGCCATCGAGGAAGCGGCACCGCCGCCCAGACCGATCAACATCGCCGGGCCGCCGAGGACGATCAGCTTGGAGCCCACGACGATCTCGCCTTTCTTGACGTGTTCTTCGCGGATGTTACCCATGCCGCCGGCCAACATGATCGGCTTGTGGTAACCACGAACTTCGTCACCGTGCGGGGTGGTGATCGACTGTTCGAAGGTACGGAAGTAGCCAGTCAGGGCCGGACGACCGAATTCGTTGTTGAACGCAGCGCCGCCGAGCGGGCCTTCGATCATGATGTCCAGCGCGGTAACGATGCGCTCAGGCTTGCCGTACGGCACTTCCCACGGCTGTTCGAAGCCGGGGATCTGCAGGTTCGACACGGTGAAACCGGTCAGGCCAGCCTTTGGCTTGGCGCCACGGCCGGTTGCACCTTCGTCACGGATTTCGCCGCCGGAACCGGTCGATGCACCCGGGAACGGAGCAATCGCGGTCGGGTGGTTGTGGGTTTCAACCTTCATCAGGATGTGCACCGGCTCCTGCACCGCGCCGTACTGGCGGGTCTCAGGGTTCGGGAAGAAACGGCCGGCGACGTTGCCGACGATCACCGAAGCGTTGTCCTTATAAGCCGACAGAACGCCTTCGCTGTGCATCACGTAGGTGTTCTTGATCATGCCGAACAGGCTTTTTTCCTGGTTCTCACCATCGATATCCCAACTGGCGTTGAAGATCTTGTGGCGGCAGTGTTCGGAGTTGGCCTGGGCAAACATCATCAGTTCGATGTCGTGCGGGTTGCGCTTCAAGCCGTTGAAGGCGTCGACCAGATAGTCGATCTCGTCTTCGGCCAGGGCCAGGCCCAGCTCGGTGTTGGCTTTTTCCAGCGCAGCGCGACCGCCACCGAGGATGTCGATGGCCGTCAGCGGCTTCGGTTCGGCGTGGCTGAACAGACCGGCAGCCTGTTCGAGATTGGCCAGCACGATCTGGGTCATGCGGTCATGCAGCACGTCGGCGATCTGTTGCGCTTGGGCTTCGCTGAACTGACCGGCCACGTAGAAGGCGATACCGCGTTCCAGACGCTGGATCTTGCTCAGGCCGCAGTTGCGGGCGATGTCGCTGGCCTTGCTCGACCATGGCGAGATGGTGCCGAAACGCGGCAACACCAGAAACAGACGACCGGTCGGCTCTTGTACCGGAACGCTTGGGCCGTACTTCAGAAGGCGCGCAAGCACCTGCTGTTCGTCGCCGGTCAGGACGCCGGTGACTTCGGCGAAGTGAGCGAATTCAGCATACAGGCCACTGACAGCTGGAACCTTCTGGCTCAGTTGCTCAAGGAGTTTGCTGTGGCGAAAGGCAGAAAGGGCAGGAGCGCCGCGCAGGATCAACATCTTCGGGACAGCCTCGGGAAGGGGTGTGCTTTGAGGCCGTGCATTCTAGCCTAAACCGCCCTCAACATCACCCGAAACGCTACGCACGGTTGCACTCGGACACCAATCTGTGTTTCTGCCTCCAGAGTCAGGTAAATCGCGTGTTTCACGACGGCTTATTTTTACTGTAACAAAAAGCCGTGAAGGCCCGTTTCTGCGGGGTTCAAGCCGGTTTTGTGATCGCTAGCAGACTCGCCCTGCACTGTCGAGATATGGCGCCCGTGGCCGTTTGCGTATACTGCGCAGATGTTTTTCCCAACGGCTTTGCGTCCGCGGTACGCCAAATGGCTGATCGCAACCGGACTCTTCCTGATGCTCGGTGGCTGTGTTGATAAACCCAACACACTCGAGCGCATAAAGGAGGATGGTGTGCTGCGGGTGATTACCCGTAACAGCCCCGCCACCTACTTTCAGGATCGCAGCGGTGAAACCGGCTTCGAATACGAGCTGGTGAAGCGTTTCGCCGACGATTTGGGCGTAGAGCTGAAGATCGAGACCGCCGACAACCTCGACGACCTCTTCGATCAGATCGGCAAACCGAATGGCCCGGTGCTGGCCGCCGCCGGTCTGGTCAGCAGCGAACAGCGCAAGAAGCAGGTGCGGTTCTCACACTCCTACCTTGAAGTCACCCCGCAGATCATCTATCGCAACGGCCAGTCGCGGCCAACCGACCCGGGCGATCTGGTCGGCAAGAAGATCATGGTGCTCAAGGGCAGCACTCACGCCGAACAACTGGCCGAGCTGAAAAAGAAATTTCCCGGCATCGAATACGAAGAGTCCGACGCGGTTGAAGTGGTCGACCTGCTGCGCATGGTCGATGAAGGCCAGATTGACCTGACCCTGGTCGACTCCAACGAAGTGGCGATGAACCAGGTGTACTTCACCAACATTCGCGTGGCCTTCGACCTCGGCGATGCGCGCAGCCAGAGCTGGGCGGTTGGCCCGGGCGAAGACAACAGCCTGCTCAACGAGATCAACGCGTATCTGGACAAGGTGCAGAAGAACGGCACCCTGCAACGTTTGAAGGATCGCTACTACGGCCACGTTGATGTCCTCGGCTACATGGGCGCCACGACTTTCGCCCAGCATTTGCAACAGCGCCTGCCGAAATACGAACAGCACTTCAAGAATTACGCGAAAAAAGAGAAAGTCGACTGGCGCCTGCTGGCTGCCATTGGCTATCAGGAATCACTGTGGCAACCGGCGGTCACCTCGAAGACCGGTGTGCGCGGGCTGATGATGTTGACCCAGAACACCGCGCAGGCGATGGGCGTGTCCAACCGCCTCGATCCAAAGCAGAGCATCATGGGCGGCGCCAAGTACCTGGCTTATATGAAGGATCAGCTCGACGACTCGATCAAGGAGCCGGATCGCACCTGGTTTGCCTTGGCCGCGTACAACGTCGGCAGCGGTCATCTGGATGACGCGCGCAAACTGACCGCGAAGGAAGGCTTGAACCCGGACAAGTGGCTGGATGTGAAGAAGATCCTGCCGCGCCTGTCGCAGAAACAGTGGTACAGCAAGACCCGTTATGGCTATGCCCGTGGCGGCGAGCCGGTGCATTTTGTGGCGAACATTCGTCGCTATTACGACATTTTGACCTGGGTGACGCAGCCTCAGCTTGAGGGCGATCAAGTCGCTGAGGGCAATCTGCATGTGCCGGGTATCGACAAGTCAAAACCGGCGCAAGAACCCGCCCCGCTCTAGCCAACACCCCAAAAACAAATGTGGGAGCGAGCTTGCTCGGGAAGGCAGTGTGTCAGCCAACGAATATGTCGGCTGACACTGCGCCTTCGCGAGCAAGCTCGCTCCCACAGGGGTTATGCGTTGACCTTTAGCCTTTCAACGCGGCAGCCAGGATCAGCGCCTTCATTTCCGATACGGCAGACTTGAAGCCCACGAACAACGCATGCGCCACCAGCGCATGGCCGATGTTCAGTTCGTTGATGCCTTTGATTGCCGCGACGGCTTCAACGTTGTGGTAATGCAAGCCGTGGCCCGCGTTGACGATCAAGCCTTGGGCCAAACCAAACGCCACACCGTCCGCCACACGCTTCAATTCTTCAGCCACTTCAGTCGGGGTTTCGGCATCGGCATAACGTCCGGTGTGCAACTCGATGGCCGGCGCACCGACGCGCTTCGACGCGGCAATCTGGCGCTCGTCGGCATCGATGAACAGCGACACTTCGCTGCCGATCTTCGACAGACGCTCAACCGCTGCCTTGATGCGCTCTTCCTGCCCCGCCACATCCAGACCACCTTCCGTGGTCAGCTCCTGACGGGTTTCCGGGACCAGGCAAATGTGCGCCGGGCGGATGCGCTCGGCGAACGCCATCATTTCTTCGGTGACACCCATTTCGAAGTTCATGCGGGTTTGCAGCACGTCCTTGAGCACTAATACATCGCGCTCTTGAATGTGCCGGCGGTCTTCACGCAGGTGCACGGTGATGCCATCAGCGCCCGCCTCTTCCGCGTCCAGCGCCGCCTTGACCGGATCCGGGTAGCGCGTGCCACGGGCCTGACGCAGGGTGGCGACGTGGTCGATGTTCACGCCAAGAAGAATGCGATTGCTGGTGGTCACGGGTGCGCGCTCCTGAAGGAAAAGATTCGGCGCACAGCATACACGGGGCTAGGGTTTGCGAAACAGCTCACGACTGACGAGAGGACGACCGCCCAGGTGAACGGCCAAGGCCTGACGCATCAGGCGCTTGGCGGCGGACAGTGCGCCGGGGGCGGTCCAGTCGGCTTCGGCCATGGCCAATAATTCGACGCCGTTGAACAGGCCGGGTTGCAGCAGAAAAACCCGCTCAAGACCCGCGTCCACTTGCAGACGATAGAGGCCGTCGGGCGCAATGGGCTCACCGTGGATATCAGTGTTCAGGGAAAAACCGTAACCGAGATCGTCCAGCAGACGCCATTCGAACGAGCGCAGCAGCGGCTCCAGCGGACGGCCTTCGGCCAATGCCAGCAAGGTCGCGGCGTAGTGATCGAAGACGCCCGGATGCGGATCTTCGGCAGGCAGCAAGCGGATCAGTAGCTCATTCAAGTAGAGACCACTGAACAGCGCCTCGCCGTTGAGCCACGCCGAAGTGCCAGAGCTCTCCATGCGCCCGACATTCTTCAGTTCACCCTTGCCACGGAACTCCACTTCCAGCGACACGAACGGCCGCGCCAATGTCCCGGCCTTGCCCCGCGCACTGCGCAACACCGCACGCAGCCGACCTTGCGGCGTGAGAAAGTCCACCAGCGCGCTGGTTTCGCGGTAGGCGCGGGAGTGCAGGACGTAGGCAGGTTGGGCGGGAGGCGGGTTTGAGGACATGGAACTCTCATGGATAAAACGCGGTTTTATATTCACCCCAAAACCACTGTGGGAGCGAGCTTGCTCGCGAATTCGGTGTGACAGTCAACATCAATGCTGAATGTTACATCCCCTTCGCGAGCAAGCTCGCTCCCACAGGTTTCTTCAGTGTTGCGACAACCGCGTATTTACAGGTCGCCGTAACCCAGCGAACGCAGCGCACGCTCGTCGTCGGACCAGCCGCCCTTCACCTTCACCCACAGGTTGAGCATGATTTTGGAGTCGAACAGCAACTCCATATCCTTGCGCGCTTCGGTGCCGATACGCTTGATGCGCTCGCCCTTGTCGCCAATGATGATCTTCTTCTGGCCGTCACGTTCAACGAGGATCAGCGCGTGGATGTGCAGGGTTTTGCCCTGCTGCTTGAACTCTTCGATCTCGACGGTGATCTGGTACGGCAGCTCGGCGCCCATCTGGCGCATGATTTTCTCGCGCACCAGTTCAGCGGCGAGGAAACGGCTGCTGCGGTCGGTGATCTGGTCTTCCGGGAAGAAGTGATCGTTCTCCGGCAGGTGATCGGCAATGACCTTTTCCAGCGCTTCGAGGTTGTGTCCGTGCTGCGCGGAAATCGGAATGATCTGTGCGTTCGGCAGTTGTTCCTGCAACCAGCTGAGGTGCGGCATCAGCTCGGCTTTGTCTTCGATGCGGTCGGTCTTGTTCAGCGCGACGATCAGCGGGCCGGTCACGTACTGCACGCGCTCCAGCACCATCTGGTCTTCGTCGGTCCACTTGGTGCGATCGACCACGAAGATCACCACGTCGACGTCTTTCAACGCCGCCGAAGCGGTTTTGTTCATGTAGCGGTTCAGGGCCTTTTCGCCCCCCTTGTGCATACCGGGGGTGTCGACGTAGATCGCCTGCACGTCACCTTCGGTCTTGATCCCGAGCATGTTGTGGCGCGTGGTCTGCGGCTTGCGCGAAGTGATCGCGAGCTTCTGGCCAAGGATGTGGTTGAGCAACGTCGACTTGCCGACGTTGGGACGGCCGACGATGGCAACATAGCCACAGCGAGTTGCGTTTGTATCAGTCATTGCCATTCTCCACGCCCAGGGCAATCAGTGCTGCAGCGGCCGCTACCTGTTCGGCAATACGACGGCTGACACCCTGACCTCGGCTTTTTTCATTCAGTAAGACAACTTCGCACTCGACGAAGAAGGTTCGGCAGTGCGGCTCGCCCTGGATATCCACCACTTCGTAGCGTGGCAGATCGCAACCGCGCGATTGCAGGTGTTCCTGCAAGCGGGTTTTCGGATCCTTGTTGGTATCGACCAGGGTCAGCCCTTCGAACTCACCCGCCAACCAGGCCAGCACGCGTTCGCGCGCCATGTCCATGCCGGCATCGAGGTAGATCGCGCCGATCAAGGCTTCGAGGGCGTCGGCCAGAATCGACTCACGGCGGAAACCGCCGCTTTTCAATTCACCGGAACCCAGTCGCAGGTAATCGCCAAGGTCGAAACCGCGCGCCAGTACGGCCAGCGTCTCACCTTTTACCAGGCGTGCGCGCAAACGCGATAACTGGCCTTCGCGGGCCAGCGGGAAGCGATCGAACAGCGCCTCGCCGGCAACGAAGTTGAGGATGGCATCGCCGAGGAATTCCAGGCGTTCGTTGTTGCGCCCGGCAAAACTGCGGTGCGTGAGGGCCAGCAGCATCAGCTCCTGATCCTTGAAGGTGTAACCGAGCTGACGCTCGAGACGGCTTAAAGAAACGCTCACGGTTTACCCACGCTGAGTTCGTGGCTGGATTCCACCGCCATCGCCGGGATACGGCGCAGGCTTGGGACAATTAACGCTGTGTTCAAAAATGACGTCCTGAATATCGTGGCTTCATGCCCCGGAGCCGATTGTGGCGGCTCCAGAAATGCATTCGGCGCTGTGGTCAACAGCGCCGTGTGTGATTACTTGATCAGGCCAACCCGCGAGAAATTCGGCAGGTGACTGAGTTTCGGTTCCGGCCAGCTCATCCAGACCGCGAAGGCCTTGCCGACGATATTCTGGTCGGGAACCATGCCCAGCAGATCCTTGGGAATGTTCGGATCATCCCAGTAGCGACTGTCGTTCGAGTTGTCGCGGTTGTCGCCCATCATGAAGTAGTGCCCGGCCGGCACGGTCCATGTATGGTCCGGCGTGGCGCGGTAGCGGCTCATTTCCTTGCGGATCAGGTGCTCGGCAGCGCCGAGTTTTTCCTGGTAGAGCTCGGCACTGCCCAGCGTACCCGGCTCGGCGCCGACCATCTGCTCGGCAATCGACTCACCATTGACGAACAGACGCTTGTCGGCGGTGTAGCGCACCGTATCACCCGGCAGACCAACCACACGCTTGATGTAGTTGACGTTCGGATCACTCGGGTAGCGGAACACCATCACATCGCCACGCTGTGGATCACCGACTTCGATGATTTTCTTGTCGATCACCGGCAGGCGGATCCCGTAAGAAAACTTGTTCACCAGAATGAAGTCGCCGACGTCCAGGGTCGGTTTCATCGAACCGGACGGAATCTGGAACGGTTCCACCAGGAACGAACGCAGCACCAGGACGATGAACAACACCGGAAAGAACGACTTGCCGTATTCGACCAGCAGCGGCTCTTTGTTGAGTTTTTCAACGACCACCCCGTCAGGCTGGCTGACACTGCCTTGATAAGAGGCAATGGCAGCACGCCGACGCGGTGCCAGGATCAACAGATCGAGCAACGCCAACAGGCCGCAGACGAACACGGCGATGACCAGCAACAGCGGGAAATTTAGTGACATAGGACCTAACTATCCAACCTGAGCACTGCAAGGAAGGCTTCCTGTGGAATTTCCACGTTGCCCACTTGCTTCATGCGTTTTTTACCGGCCTTTTGCTTCTCGAGCAGTTTCTTCTTACGGCTGACGTCACCACCGTAGCATTTGGCCAATACGTTCTTTCTGAGGGCCTTGACGGTTGTCCGTGCAACGATCTGACCACCAATGGCAGCTTGAATCGCCACGTCGAACATCTGACGAGGAATCAGTTCTTTCATCTTCTCGGTCAACTGGCGACCTTTGTAGTGCGAGTTGTCACGGTGCACGATCAATGCGAGCGCATCGACCTTGTCGCCGTTGATCAGCACGTCCAGTTTCACCAGATTAGCCGATTGGTAACGATCGAAATGGTAGTCCAGCGAAGCATAGCCACGGCTGGTGGATTTGAGACGGTCGAAGAAATCGAGGACCACTTCGTTCATCGGCAAGTCGTAAGTGACCTGCACCTGATTGCCGAGGAACAGCATGTCGACTTGAACGCCACGCTTCTCGATGCACAGGGTGATGACGTTGCCCAGGTGCTCTTGCGGCACGAGGATGTTGGCCCGCACGATCGGCTCGCGCATGTCTTCGATCGATGACACATCCGGCAGCTTGGACGGGTTGTCGACGTAAATCGTTTCACCGGTTTTCAGCACCAGCTCGAAGATAACCGTCGGCGCCGTGGTGATCAGGTCCAGGTTGTACTCGCGCTCGAGGCGCTCCTGGATGATTTCCATGTGCAGCATGCCGAGGAAGCCGCAACGGAAGCCAAAGCCCAGTGCGTCGGAGCTTTCCGGGGTGTATTGCAGCGACGAGTCGTTGAGGGTCAGCTTCTGCAGCGCTTCGCGGAAATCCTCGAAGTCGTCGGAACTGACCGGGAACAGACCGGCGTAAACCTGTGGCTGGATGCGTTTGAAGCCAGGCAGCACTTCAACGTCCGGCGTCGAGCTCAGGGTCAGGGTGTCACCCACCGGGGCACCGTGAATGTCCTTGATGCTGGCGATGATGAAGCCCACTTCGCCGGCCTTGAGGTCAGCGGTGGCGGTGTGTTTCGGGTTGAATACACCGACGCTGTCGACCAGATGGATCTTGCCGGTGGACTTGACGAGGATCTTGTCGCCCTTCTTCACGCGGCCATGACGCACGCGCACCAGGGAGACAACGCCCAGATAGTTGTCGAACCAGGAGTCGATGATCAACGCTTGCAGCGGATCTTCGATGTTGCCGGTCGGCGCAGGAATGGTCGCGACCAGACGCTCGAGCACTTCGTCGACACCCACGCCGGTCTTGGCGCTGCAGGTGACGGCGTCGGTGGCGTCGATGCCGATGATCTTTTCGATCTCGTCCTTGACGCGCTCAGGGTCGGCCTGCGGCAGGTCGATCTTGTTCAGCACCGGCATGACCTCAAGGCCTTGCTCAATGGCGGTGTAGCAGTTGGCCACGGACTGGGCTTCAACACCTTGACCGGCATCGACCACCAGCAACGCACCTTCACACGCGGCCAGGGAACGGCTGACTTCGTAGGTGAAGTCGACGTGGCCCGGGGTGTCAATGAAGTTAAGCTGGTATTTGATGCCGTCTTTGGCCGTGTAATAAAGGGTGACGCTGTGGGCCTTGATGGTGATCCCGCGTTCACGCTCCAGATCCATGGAATCCAGTACCTGGGCTTCCATTTCACGCTCGGCCAGGCCGCCGCACATCTGGATGAAACGGTCAGCCAGCGTCGACTTGCCATGGTCAATGTGGGCGATGATGGAGAAATTGCGGATATGACTCAAATCACTCACGGATCAACACTCAAAAAGGCTGCAGGCATAGCCCGCCGAAAAATAGCCGGGAATTGTACCTGATACACGGCGCAAGCGTCACGTTCACCTGTCACCCGGATTGCATGCAAAAACGCCCCGATCTGTCGACCGAGGCGTTTTCAAGGCTGAAACATTGGCAAAAAAGTGCCGATCAACCGGCTCTTCGCAGCAGCCAGACACCCGCCAGTGCACAAACCCCGGCCGGTACCAGCACCGCGAACAACGGCGAGAAACCGAACACCAGGCTCGACGGGCCAAGCAAATCCTGGACGATACGGAAGGTGAAACCCACCAGCACGCCGGTGAATACCCGCTGACCGAGGGTCACCGAGCGCAACGGACCGAAAATGAACGAGATCGCCATCAACACCAGTGCAGCAGTGACCAACGGCTGCAACACCTTGACCCAAAATGCCAGCCAGTAGCGGCCGTTGCTCAAACCTTGTTCGGACAGATAGTGGATGTAGCCCCACAGACCGCTGATCGACAGCGATTCCGGGGCCATGACCACGGTACTGAGCAATTGCGGGCTCAACGCCACGTCCCATTGCTCGCTCGGGGTATTGACGACTTCCGTGCTGCGTTCATGGAACAGCGTGGTGGCAACGTCGGTGAGCTGCCACTTATTGCCGTCGAACTCGGCCTTCTTGGCAAAACTCGAACTCAGCAGGTGGCGCTCCTTGTCGAAGTGATAGCGAGTCACGCCATACAACAGGCCATTGGGTTGAACGGCGTTGATATGGATGAACTCGTCCCCCTGGCGGTGCCACATACCGTGCTTGGCACTTTGCGCATCACCACTGCCCTGCGCCAGCGAGCGATTGGCTTGCGCCATGCTCTCGGTGGCTGGGGCGACGTATTCGCCGATCAGCACACCGGCCAGCATCAGCACCAGCATCGGCTTCATCACCGCCCAGACAATACGACCGATCGACACGCCAGCGGCACGCATGACCGTCAGCTCACTGCTGCTGGCCAGACTGCCGAGGCCGATCAGGCAACCGATCAGCGCCGCCATCGGCAGCATTTCATAGAGACGGCGTGGCGCGGTCAGTAAAACGAAGCTGAGGACATCAACCAGGGTGTAGGTGTCGCTGACATCACCCATTTCATCGATGAAGGCGAACAGCGTTGCCAGACCGAGAATGATTGCCAGCACGGCGATGATCGCCATGAACACGCTGCTGCCGATGTAGCGGTCGAGTTTAACCACGGGCCACCTCCAGCGCAGCGGAGCGACGGCTGGCCATCTTCAGGCGCAGCGGCTCCCAATAGAGCAGGCCGAGACCGATGAACAGGAAGATCGCATGCACCCACCACAGGCCGAGGGCCGGCGGGATCTTGCCTTTTTCAAGGGCGCCGCGGGCGGCAATCAGGATGGTCAGGTAAGCCATATAAAGAAGGATCGCCGGCAGCAGCTTGAGGAAACGCCCTTGACGCGGGTTCACGCGTGACAGCGGCACCGCCATCAGGGTCACGATAAACACCAGCAGCGGCAGCGACAAACGCCATTGCAGTTCGGTTTTAGAGCGGATGTCATCGCTGCCAAGAAGGGATGAGGTCGGCATGGCGTCGCGGTCGGTGACCTCTTCGCTGACGTCCGGCTTGGGCAACAGCACACCATAGGTTTCGTAGTGAATGGCACGATAATCGGCCTGCCCCGGGCTGCCGTCATAGCGGTAGCCGTTATCGAGAATCAGGTAGCGATTGCCGTCCGGGCGCACTTCCTGACGGCCCTTTTCGGCCACCAGCACGGAAATGCCGCGATCCTTTTGATCGGCACCGAGGTTTTTCTGCGAAATGAATACGCTGCCCAGATTGACGCGGTCGTCGCTCAGGGTCTCGGTGTAGGTCACCCGGGTACCGTCACGCAGCGCCTGGAAGCGACCCGGTTCAAGGGTGTCGAATTCGGTCAGGGCATCCTGCTTGTTCAGCAGCAACTGGAACTGATTGGCGCCTTGCGGGGCCAGGCCGAGGCTCAGCCATGCTACCACCAGTGCCACCAGCGTCGCCGGAAACAGGGTCATGCGAAACAGCTTCTGCTGGCTCATGCCGGTGGCCGAGAGCACGGTCATCTCGCTTTCGAGGTACAGGCGACCGTAGGCCAGCAGGATGCCGAGAAACAGCCCCAGCGGCAGAATCAGCTGCAGGAAGCCCGGCAGGCGATAGCCCATGATCAGGAACAGCGAGCCCGGATCGAGTTGACCGGCAGCGGCCTGAGCGAGGTATTTGATGAAACGACCGCTCATGATGATGACCAGCAGCACGGCACTCACGGCGCTGAGGGTCAACAGGACTTCGCGGGACAGATAACGGAAGACGATCAAACCAGACACTCCAGGGTTGTCAGGCTAAGGCGGCCAAACAAGCAAACACATCGACCGGCCCGCAATGCAGAGCCGTCGAAAAAAGATGCGGCATTATCCTGTGATTGAGGGCGCCTGTCACTGCGCACACTCATCCATGTCTGTAATCCGTTGCAGATCATACAACCGAGGGTTGTCAGGCGCGGGGAGCGAGGTTCAAACTGCGGCCCTTGTCGCAGGCTTTGGCCTGCGCCTCTTCTATCTATAAGCAGGCGCCTGCGGACACCGTCGAACGCCTGCATGTTGACCATTCATTCAGGGATCCGGACATGGAACTGGTTGTAAAAAGCGTTAGCCCAGAAACGTTGAAAACCGCCACCCTGGTGGTTGCTGTCGGCGAAGGCCGCAAACTCGGGGTCGCGGCCAGACTGGTCGACGAACTGAGCGGTGGCGCCATCAGCGCCGTACTCAAGCGCGGCGATCTGGCCGGCAAAGTCGGTCAAAGCCTGCTGCTGCACAGCCTGCCCAACCTGAAAGCCGAACGCGTGCTGCTGGTCGGCGTGGGTAAAGATGAAGAACTGGGCGACCGTCCGTTCCGTAAAATCGCCGCTGGCATCCTCAACACCCTGAAAGGTCTGGGCGGCAGCGACGCCGTGTTGGCGCTGGATGAAATTATTGTTAAAAACCGCGACAGCTACGGCAAAACCCGTCTGCTGGCGGAAACCCTGGTGGATGGCCAATACACCTTCGACCAGTTCAAGAGCCAGAAAGCCGAACCGCGCGCCCTGAAGAAAATCACCCTGCTGACCATCAAGGCTGCGCAGGCTGAAGTGCAACGCGCCGTGAATCACGCTACCGCGATCGCCAACGGCATGGCCTTCACCCGCGACCTGGGCAACCTGCCGCCGAACATCTGCCACCCGACGTTCCTCGGCGAACAAGCCAAGAACCTGGGCAAAGAGTTCAAGGATCTGAAAGTCGAAGTCCTTGACGAGAAGAAGATCAAAGCGCTGGGCATGGGTTCGTTCTATGCCGTCGGCCAGGGCAGCGAGCAACCGCCGCGCCTGATCGTCATGCAATACAACGGTGGCAAGAAATCCGAGAAGCCGTATGCGCTGGTCGGTAAAGGCATCACCTTCGACACTGGCGGCATCAGCCTGAAACCGGGCGCAGGCATGGACGAAATGAAATACGACATGGGCGGCGCGGCCTCCGTGTTCGGTACTCTGCGTGCGGTGCTTGAACTGAAACTGCCGATCAACCTGGTGTGCATCCTCGCTTGCGCGGAAAACATGCCGAGCGGCAACGCGACCCGTCCGGGCGACATCGTCACCACCATGAGCGGCCAGACCGTGGAAATCCTCAACACAGACGCCGAAGGCCGTCTGGTGCTCTGCGACGCGCTGACCTACTCCGAGCGCTTCAAGCCACAAGCGGTGATCGACATCGCGACCCTGACCGGCGCCTGCGTCGTCGCACTGGGTGCGCACACCTCGGGCCTGCTGGGCAACAACGACGAACTGATCGACCAACTGCTCAGCGCCGGTAAAGCCGCTGACGACCGCGCCTGGCAACTGCCGTTGTTCGACGAGTACCAAGAGCAACTGGACAGCCCGTTCGCCGACATCGCCAACATCGGCGGGCCGAAAGGCGGCACCATCACTGCCGCCTGCTTCCTGTCGCGTTTCACCAAAAACCTCAACTGGGCACACCTGGACATCGCGGGCACCGCATGGACCAGCGGCGGCAAGGACAAGGGCGCCACTGGCCGTCCAGTACCTCTGCTGACCCAGTACCTGCTGGATCGCGCCAAAGCCTGAACCCGCTGACGGGCGGCGTCACTTTCGGGTGACGCCGCTTGCTGCTCTGGAACCGCAATGACCAAAGTCGACTTCTATATCCTGCCCAGCGCCGATCCTTCGGCTCGCCTGGACTTTGCCTGCAAACTCACCGAGAAAGCCTGGCGCATGGGTCACCGCATCTACCTGCATTGCAGCGATGCGGCCCAGCGTGACGACCTCGATGCGCGCCTGTGGGCATTCAAGGGCGAAACGTTCGTGCCTCACGGCCCGGCTGACAGCGAACCGGACGGTTTGATTGTGCTGGGGCTGGGTGACGACTGCGGTCAGCATCAGGACTTGCTGGTCAATCTCGACCTGCAAGTCCCGGCCTTTGCCAACAAGTTCGCCCGGGTGGCGGAAGTGGTGGTGGAAGATCCGACGATTCGGGCGGCCGCGCGGGAGAGTTTCCGTTTCTACCGCGAACAGGGCTATCCTCTGCAAGATCACCGTTTACAGCGACTCTGAGCATTCCAATGGACACTCCGAAACCGCAGCAAAAGCCGACACACCTGCTGGACGATCTCGAGTCGATCCGCCAGTTGCTCGGCGACGACAACCTGCAACCGCCCCTGCTGACCGATACGGTCGATGACGGTGAACAGGAACAAATTCCGATGCTGTTCGATTCGGTCGGCACCGAGCCGACTGCCGTCGAACCGCCTCCCGCGCCCGCCCCGGCACCTGCCGCACAAGCGGCGGCGCCTGTGGATAAAGGCCCGGACGCCTTGCTTCACCTCGACAGCGAACTGCGCGCCGCCGCGCAATTGATCCTGCAAGACGTGATCGACGACTTCGCACCGCACATCGAAACCGAAATCAAACGCCGCCTCGATGCGCGGATGGAACGGCTGCTCAGCCAATACGAATAAACCTTCAGATCGTATTTGCCCTGCGGAACTTATCCAGAATTTTCGAGTGCCGGGGAGTGGCGACCACCGCCCCTCCTCGCCCCACAAATTCTTGCGCCCAGTGTTCCGGAACAACGGTGTTGGTAGAGGCATAGAACTCGAACAGCTCATGGCTATTTTCCAGAATGCTCCACCGCCCCTGGTGCACCATCGCTATCGGAAACGGGCCTGGCCGCGCCACTGCACCGAGATAACCATTGTCGGCCTGGACTTTTTCAAACTCGTTTTTCCACATATAAGAAACGAAGTTCACTTGCGGCCCATGACGGACAACATTCATCGAGACGTCTTCGAATGACCTCGCCGGGTCAGATGCAGCGACGCCAAGATTGATCAGATCCTTTACTTCTGTCTCATCGACACTTCCCGATTCAGGGACATACCCCTTGCCGCCGCTGAAACGAATGATGTCATGCATGTCGTAATCGCCCGTATAAGGCGTGACGATCTTGAACTTGATCCAGGAATCAACCAGCTCGTGCTCTACGGGGCTTTGCAAATTGATGTCGTAAGTCGTGTCTTCAAAACTTACGTTATTGCGCGCATAAACACCCTGCAGGCCCGCCTTGTTCCACTTGCCCACTCGCCCGGCAAACCCACTGCTCTCGGCCCTCTGAAGCATGGTGCCAGCTTGTTCACCATAAACGCCCGTCAGCGAACTTTGCTTTATGGTTTTCTCAAGAATGTTATGCCCTTTGGCGGCGGCGCCTTCACCCAACGCATTGATCGTGTGACGGCCTGATTCGCGCACGCTCATGGCAATATTTTGCACCCTTGAAATTCTTTCAAAGACAGGCATATGCCGAGGATGAACAAAAGTCTCACCCACGCGCCGGGCTGCCTCCTGACCTTCTTTCAATAACCCGTTACTGTCACGGAACGTGACCGGGTTGTTGCCGGCCATGACATACAGGTTCATCCCGTCTATCGCTTCGGCCGGATCAGCACTCAACCAGCGTCCAATCCACGGCTGGTAGTAACGCCAGCCATAGTAGTAAAGGCCCGTCGCATCGCGCTCCTTGCCTGAATACCTGACGGTTTTGAAACTCGCCTCCACTGCATTTCTCGCCGTCCAGACTGCTGTACCCCCGTAAGGAAAGTATTCTTCGCGGCTGATCACTTTCCCCTGCGCATCGACTTCCAGCCCGCTGCTGCCGATCAGATCATCATGGCTGTAACGAAACTGATCATGACCAATGCCTTTGGGCGTTTCGCCCTCCCAGTGTAATACCCGCACCGACGACTGACCGCTAGCTCCCACGCTGATGACCTGTAAACGCTGCGCTTCAGTGCCGTTGATTTTCATAGTCCTTAGCTCCAGCGCGGGCAGGTAAATCACCTGCTGTTCCCGCGTGGTGTCGATCGTGTTCTGGGTGCTGATCTTCAAAAGGCGCTGGCTGCCACCGTCATAGCGATAGCTCTCGGCGTCATCTCCTGCACCACCTCGCTCAACTACAGAGACTTTCAGAAGCTCGTTACGGGACGTCCAGACCAACGGCTGACCGGGCTGCAAGATTTTTTGCTGCCCGCCTGCGGTGAACCCGCTGTCCACTTCTCGCGGATCAGTGCAAAGGAGACTTGTCACGCCGCGATTGCTGCGGTGACTGACCGTGACAGTTGTGGTGTGGCAATGATTGGACGCTGGCGCGCAGTGGCGAATCCGCGTCAGATTGCGCGCCGTGTCGTAGTTGTAGGTGCGCGTGTAGGTCGTGAACGTGGCGTTGTCGAAACTGGATACGACAGGAAAGCCACGCTGCCGGCCAGCATTCGCCATCTCACGCCCCGTGGCGCTGACCAATTGATAGAGGCTGTCATAGACGTAAGAGTTCTGCGAAACAACTTCCTGATTACGCCAGAAGCGGGTTTCTTCTGCATCGTTACGCATGCCGAGCACATTACCGACCGGGTCATATTGATATTTCAGATCCTGCAAGACTTTCGCCCCGGACACGTGACCGACCGGCCTTTGTACATTTATCCCCAGCAAGCGTTGCGTCTCTTGCTCGTATTCCCAACGAGTCACCACGCCATTAGCGTGTTCTTCGCGCAGCGTTTGGCCCGCCGCCGAGTAAGTCAGGGACTTCACAATATTTTTCTCGACCCGATTTTTCAGGGTTAGCCAACGGCTCGCAAGCAGACCGGCCACGTCATATGCCATGCGCTGTCGGTTGCCCGCAGCATCCGTGGTGGTCTGCTCCGCGCCCGTCGCATCGGTGGTGGTCTGGTTGGTGAAGTCCTCGGCTGCCAGCAAGGCATCCCAAGCCTGTGCGTCTTCGCCTTGCCAATCGGCAACGGTGTCCGGGTCATCGGCGTGCGCCAGCAGACGACGAGTAACGGACAGCGCTACGCCGCTTAGCGCCAGACTGTCGACTCTGATCGAACCCGCCGTGTCGTAGTGGCTCACGCATTGCCCGGCCAGGTTCTGAGACGTTTCAAGGTCACTGTTTCCCGCATATCGCCAGCGCTCGCTGATTCGGCGGACACCCTCTGCGTTCTGCTCGACGAGGCTAACCGGGCGTCCTCGCAGATTATTGCTTTCGTATTGAAAGATTCGGGTCACGGCATGCCGATTGATGTCTGCGCCATCGTCACCGGAGTGAATGTTGCTCACCACACTGAACGACCGGCCAGCTGCGTCATTCAGTGTCACGACAGTGCCATTGTCGACGCCTTCCTGGCACAGCACAGTGCCGGAAAGGCTCGTGATATGGATGAAGTTGGCCAACCCTGCCTCATTCAAACGCGGGTCAGCGCTTCGAACGTTGATGCCGCGCGCATCGAACTGATGACGGGTAATGCGTGCCTGGGTGACCGCTGGCGAATCGGGATGGCGGTGATATTGCACTTCTCGCACCGACAGACCACGGGCATCACAGGCCATGACCGACGGCGTATAGGTATTCAATGAAGTCTCAGACAGTTTCATTCAGTCACTCGAAGTCAAAGAGGCGCCGGCAGAAACCCTGCGATTCACCGCCGACAAGAACGTCACAATGGGTATAGGCGTAAAAATCATTGCGCGCACGTACAGACACTCGATCCGCACCCGCTCGCCCTCGGCCCCATGCCCCGCTATACTCGTCGGCTTTTCCTGAATTAATGCCAATAGGGTCCCGCCGCGCATGGATAAGACCTACCAGCCGCACGCCATTGAAACTTCCTGGTACAACACCTGGGAGTCCGAGAACTACTTCGCCCCGCAAGGCGCGGGCGACTCCTACACCATCATGATCCCGCCGCCGAACGTCACCGGCAGCCTGCACATGGGTCACGGTTTCAACAACGCGATCATGGACGCGCTGATCCGGTTCCGCCGCATGCAGGGTCGCAACACCCTGTGGCAGCCGGGCACTGACCACGCCGGTATCGCCACGCAGATGCTGGTGGAGCGTCAACTGGAAGCCACCGGCCAGAATCGTCATGATCTGGGCCGTGAGAAATTCCTCGAGAAAGTCTGGGAGTGGAAGGATCAGTCCGGCGGCAACATCAGCCGTCAGATCCGCCGCCTCGGCTCGTCCGTTGACTGGAGCCGCGAGCGCTTCACCATGGACGACGGCCTCTCGGAAGCGGTTAAAGAAGCGTTCGTGCGCCTGCACGAAGACGGCCTGATCTACCGCGGCAAGCGCCTGGTCAACTGGGACACCAAACTGCACACGGCGATTTCCGACCTCGAAGTGGAAAACCACGACGAAAAAGGTTTTCTGTGGAACCTGAAGTACCCGCTGGCCGACGGCGCGAAAACAGCTGAAGGCAACGATTTCCTGATCGTCGCGACCACCCGTCCGGAAACCATGCTCGGCGACTCCGCCGTCGCGGTGAACCCGAACGATGAGCGCTACAAATCCCTGATCGGCAAGTTTGTCGAGCTGCCGCTGGTTGGCCGCCGCATCCCGATCATCGCCGACGATTACTGCGATCCTGAATTCGGCACCGGCTGCGTGAAAATCACCCCGGCCCACGATTTCAACGACTACGAAGTCGGCAAGCGTCACAACCTGCCGCTGCTGAACATCTTCGACAAGAACGCCAACGTGCTGCCGGCAGCCCAGGTGTTCAACCTTGACGGCACACTGAACGACAGCATCGATGGCCAGATCCCGGCTGAATACGCCGGTCTTGAGCGTTTCGAAGCGCGCAAGCAGATCGTGGCTGCGTTCGATGCCGCCGGCCTGTTGGTCAGCGTCAACGACCACGGCTTGAAAGTGCCGAAAGGCGACCGCTCCGGCACCATCATCGAGCCGTGGCTGACCGACCAGTGGTACGTGTCGACCAAACCGCTGGCCGAGCCTGCGATTGCTGCCGTTGAAGACGGTCGCATCCAGTTCGTGCCGAAGCAGTACGAAAACATGTACTTCTCGTGGATGCGCGACATCCAGGACTGGTGCATCAGTCGTCAGCTGTGGTGGGGCCACCGGATTCCGGCCTGGTACGACGAGTCGGGCAAGGTCTACGTTGGTCGCGACGAAGCCGAAGTGCGTGCCAAGCACAACCTCGGCCCGGACGTCGCGCTGCAACAGGACAACGACGTCCTCGACACCTGGTTCAGTTCTGGCCTGTGGACCTTCTCCACCCTCGGCTGGCCTGAGCAGACCGAATTCCTGAAGAAATTCCACTCCACCGACGTGCTGGTGACGGGCTTCGACATCATTTTCTTCTGGGTTGCCCGGATGATCATGATGACCATGCACTTGATGAAGAACGAGGACGGCACGCCGCAGGTGCCGTTCAAGACCGTGTATGTGCACGGTCTGGTGCGCGATGGCCAGGGCCAGAAGATGTCCAAGTCCAAGGGCAACGTCCTTGACCCGCTGGACATCATCGACGGTATCGAGCTGGAAGAACTGGTGCAGAAACGCACCTCTGGCCTGATGCAGCCGAAACTGGCGAAGAAGATCGAGAAGCAGACCCGCGACGAGTTTGCCGACGGCATCGCCAGCTACGGCACCGACGCCCTGCGCTTCACCTTCTGCTCGCTGGCCTCGACCGGTCGCGACATCAAGTTCGACATGGGCCGCGTTGAAGGCTATCGCAACTTCTGCAACAAGATCTGGAACGCCGCGCGTTATGTTCTGGACAAGGGCGAAGACTGCGGCCAGAACGGCGAAGCCTACGAGCTGTCGCTGGCGGATCGCTGGATCATCTCGCAGCTGCAACGCACCGAAGCCGAAGTGACCCGTCAACTCGATCAGTTCCGTTTCGACCTCGCTGCACAAGCGCTGTACGAATTCATCTGGAACCAGTACTGCGACTGGTACCTGGAACTGTCCAAGCCTGTGCTGTGGGACGAGAACGCGCCGGTTGAACGTCAGCGCGGCACCCGCCGCACGCTGGTTCGCGTACTGGAAGTGGCGTTGCGTCTGGCGCATCCGTTCATGCCGTTCATCACTGAAGAAATCTGGCAGCGCATCGCGCCGCTGGCCGGCATTCAGGGCAAGACGATCATGCTGCAAGCGTGGCCAGTGGCCAACGAAGAACGCATCGATCCGGCGGCCGAAAACGACATCGAATGGCTCAAGGAACTGATGCTCGGCACACGTAACATCCGTGGCGAAATGAACATCGGCCCGGGCAAGCCACTGCCGATCTACCTGAAGAACGTCAGCGCTGAAGACCAGCGCCGTCTGACCGAGAACGAAGCGCTGCTGAAGAAGCTGGCGCGTCTGGAATCGATCACTGTTCTGGCGGCTGGCGAAGAAGCACCGCTGTCCGCCACCGCGCTGGTAGGCGAGATGGAAGTGCTGGTGCCAATGGCCGGCTTGATCGACAAGGGCGCTGAGTTGGCGCGTCTGGACAAGGAAATCCTGCGTCTGCAGGGCGAAGTCCAGCGCGTTGGCGGCAAACTGTCCAACGCCGGTTTCGTCGACAAGGCCCCGGCCGAAGTCATCGAGAAGGAACGCGCCAAACTGGCCGAGGCTGAACAGGCCCTGGGCAAACTGGCCGAGCAACATGCGCGGATTGCCAGCCTGTAACGGCAAATCGCATTGAAAAGGCGCGTCACCCGATTGGGTGACGCGCCTTTTTTATTGCCTACTTTCCTTCATCCACTGCCAATCCCTGTGGGAGCGAGCTTGCTCGCGAAGAGGCCGTGTCAGGCGAAGCTGATGTTGAGTGAGAGGACGCTTTCGCGAGCAAGCTCGCTCCCACAGAGATCGGTGGTGTTGCTGATATTGAGTTCGCAGCGGCTGGATGTGGGACAATACCCGCCACTTTCAGCCATACCCGAATCGATCACGCCCATGAACGCCCCCCGCACCCCCAAACCTGCGCGCAAGAAGCCTGACTCCGCGACCCCGGCCAAGACCGTCGAGCCGCGTGAAAAGGCCAGCCTGCACCCGCGCAATCGCCATCAGGGTCGTTACGACTTCCCGGCGCTGATCAAGACCACGCCGGAACTGGCGAAGTTTGTGATCACCAACCCGTACGGCAAGGAAAGCATCGACTTCGCCAGCCCCGATGCGGTGCGCGTGTTCAACCGGGCGCTGCTCAAGTCGTTCTATGGCATTCAGCACTGGGACATTCCGGCAGACTACCTCTGCCCGCCAGTGCCGGGCCGTGCCGATTACGTGCACTTCCTCGCCGATTTGCTGGCGAGCATGAACGACGGCAAGGTCCCGCGCGGCGCGATCGTCAACGTGCTGGACATCGGCATGGGCGCCAACTGCGTGTATCCGCTGATCGGCAACAGCGAATACCGCTGGCACTTCCTCGGCTCGGAAATCGACCCGACCGCCGTGGCTGCCGCCCGCGCCATCGTCCAGTCCAACGACCTGAACAAGGTCATCCAGCTGCGCCAGCAGGAAAATCGCAAGCACATCCTGATCGGCTTGCTGGAGCCGGGCGAGCGCTTTGACCTGACCATGTGCAACCCGCCGTTCCACGCTTCGATGGACGAAGCGACCAAGGGCAGCGAGCGCAAATGGCGCGCACTGGGCAAGGCTGACCCGAAACGCAAACTGCCGGTGCTGAACTTCGGTGGCCAGTCGGCGGAGCTGTGGTGTGAAGGCGGCGAAGCACGCTTCGTGACGCAACTGATCGCCGAGAGCGCGAACTTCCAGCACAAGGTGCTGTGGTTCAGCACGCTGGTGTCGAAGGCTTCGAATTTGCCAGCCATCGAAACCGCGCTGAAAAAGGCCGGCGTGCTGGAAAGCCAAGTGGTGGAGATGTCGCAGGGCCAGAAGCAGAGCCGCTTTGTGGCCTGGACGTTCCAGACCAAGTCCGAACAGCAGATCTGGCGCCGCGAGCGCTGGGTTCGCTAAACACCGCATCGCCGGATACAAATCAATTGTGGGAGCGAGCTTGCTCGCGAATGGGGAGCATCAGTCAATTCAACTCTGACTGACACACTGCCTTCGCGAGCAAGCTCGCTCCCACATGGGATCTAAGTGCTTGCCAAATCGCAGGCACAAAAAAACCGTGCCCGGATCGCTCCGGTGCACGGTTTTTTTATCGCTGCGTCTTACTTGTTCACAGCGTCGGTCAGGCCTTTGGCCACAACCAGCTTGATCACTTTCTTTGCAGGGATTTCGATGGCAGCGCCAGTCGAAGGGTTACGGCCAGTGCGGGCAGGACGCTCGGTCACTTTCAGCTTGCCGATACCTGGCAAGGTGATTTCGCCGCCGTTTTCCAGCTGATCGGCAACGATTTGGCCCAGTTGGTCCAGAGCGTTACGCGCGGTGGTTTTCGGCGCGTCGATAGCTTCAGCGATGTCGGCGATCAGTTGGTCTTTAGTAAGAGCCATGTAGTGTTCCTTCCCTATCAAATTCATATGGATTGCAGAGTGCAGTGTCAGCCATCGAGCCCGATCTTCTGGATCTGGCACCCTCGGCGATAACCACGACGAGTCGGGTTATAGATACCGAAATCAGGGTTTGGTTCGACCTGACAAATGCTGATTGCACGCTTAACGCAGTGACTTCGCGTAAGACCGGGCAAAACTAGCACAGAGACGGGGAAATATCCGCCTCTAGCTACCCATTTGGTCAGCTTTATTGCTCTAAATCGGTAAAAAACTGCATAAGGCCGGTCGTGCGCCCCGGTTTTGCCCTACAACCCGCGCCAAAACCAGTGGTTGCGGTACACTGGGCGCTTTTTCGGGGGAGCCTGCCCTCCTCCCTTCCAACAGCCGAGAAGCCCATGCCGATCCGTCATTGCATCGTCCACCTGATCGACAAAAAACCCGACGGCACGCCCGCAGTTCTGCACGCCCGTGACACGGAGCTGGCCGAGTCTGCAGCCATCGAGAACATGCTCGCCGACCTCAACGAGAGCTACAACGCCAAACAGGGCAAAGCCTGGGGCCTGTTCCATCCGGAGTCCGGCGCGTTCCCGTTCAGCGGCTGGCTGAAGGAATACATGGAAGGCGGCAAGGACTTCACCGCGTTCAGCAAAGTCGCGGTCGAGCACCTGCAAAAGTTGATGGAAGAGTCGAACCTGTCGGTCGGCGGCCACGTGCTGTTCGCCCACTATCAGCAAGGCATGACCGATTACCTGGCGATCGCCCTGCTGCACCACAGCGAAGGCGTGGCGGTGACCGACGAGCTGGACGTGACACCGTCGCGCCACCTCGACCTCGGTCAGTTGCACCTGGCGGCGCGCATCAACGTTTCCGAGTGGCAGAACAACAAGCAGTCCAAGCAGTACATCTCGTTCATCAAAGGCAAGAACGGCAAAAAGGTGTCGGAATACTTCCGCGACTTCATCGGCTGCCAGGAAGGCGTCGACGGCCCGGGTGAAACCCGCACGCTGCTCAAGGCGTTCAGCGACTTCGTCGAGAGCGAGGACCTGCCCGAAGAGTCCGCTCGCGAGAAGACCAAGACCCTGGTCGATTACGCCAGCAGCCAGGCCAAGCTCGGCGAACCGATGGGCCTGGAAGAGTTGTCCGAGCTGATCGACGAGGAACGCCCGAAAGCCTTTTACGATCACATCCGCAACAAGGATTATGGTTTGTCGCCAGAAATTCCGGCAGACAAACGCACCTTGAATCAATTCCGTCGCTTCACCGGCCGCGCCGAAGGCCTGTCGATCAGCTTTGAAGCGCATCTGCTGGGCTCGAAGATCGAGTACGACGAAGAGGCTGGCACACTGGTGATCAAAGGCCTGCCGACGTCGCTGACCGATCAGTTGAAGCGGCGCAACTGATGCTCGGTAACGTGCTGAAGAAGGTCGCACTGGTTCTGCTGGTGGTCGTGATTTATCAGAACTGGGGCAAGATCGAGCGGGTGTTCAACCCCTCGCAGATGGTTGCCGAGCAAACGCGGGCGCAAGCCAACGTCGTGCTCTACGCCACCGACTGGTGCGGCTACTGCAAGCAGACCAAGCGCTTTCTCGACAGCAAGGGGATTCCTTTCAAGGAATTCGATATCGAGAAGGATGCCGAGGCGCGCAAGGCGTATGAGGCCTTGGGTGGGCGCGGGATTCCGTTGATCGACGTTAACGGCACGTTGATTCGCGGGTTTGACCCGGACGAGATTCTCGCCGCCCTGAAGTAATCAACTGTGGGAGCGAGCTTGCTCGCGAAAGCGGTGCATCAGCCAACAACAATGTTGAATGATCAATCGTCTTCGTCGGAACGCCGCCCGGAGCAAGCTCGCTCCCACAGGTTTTGCAACAGACTCGAATCAGCGGGCCTCGATCCGGAAACCAAAGCGCGGGAAGTGCACATGCACCACGCCGCCACGCTCGTCTTCGCGACGAATGATCAGCTCTTCGCTACCGGCAAACAGCAGCTCACCGACCACCGGATCAACCCCGTAATCCGTCGCAGAGATCGCCACCTGCTGCCCAGCCTTGAAACCATTCGGATCTACGAACTGCTCATCCGGCAACGCCGCCGGTGTCGCGTTGCGTGCAACCTCAAGCGCCTCCTCGGAGGTCATCGCACTCGCCGCGCCATGACCAAAGCCCAGCACTCGATTCAGCCACGCCGAAACCGCCGGATACTCATCCACCAGTGGAGCCGTCACATGCGTCGCCTTGAGGAACCACATGGGATGCGCCAGCGCAAAGTCGGCAATCGACGGTTCGCCGAACAGAAAGTCGCCTTGCTCGCGCTGTAACTGCTGCTCTAGGCGAGCCATGATCGTCGGCCACTGATGCTTGGCTTGTTCGGCAGACAAACGCGTGGCGCTGCCTCCGCTGAACAGACCGGCGCGGTCGGCAATAAACGCCTTGATCGCTTCCGGCGGCAGCTTGGCGAAACGCACGGCCACCGATTCCGGCTGGAACACCAGACTCACCGCATGCTGGAACACCACCGAGTCAGCCCAAGTGGCAAAACTGGCGGCGGTGAACTCCTCACCTTCGGGGAAGAACGCTGGCAAAGCCTTCTCTTGCTCGAGACGACGAGCGATCAACGAAGTGTCGCAGTAGATGTCGGCGCCGATCTGCAGCACCGGGGTCTTGCGATAGCCACCGGTCAGGGCGGTCAGATCCGGTTTCGGCATCACCGGCGAGATATGCACCGAGCGCCACGACAAGCCTTTGAACCCCAGCAGCAGGCGGGCCTTCTCGGCAAATGGGGAGGTCGGGTAATGATGCAGAATCAACTCGGACATGCTCGGCTCCGCCGCTCAGATAGTGAGCCAGCAGCTTAGCGTGCATTTGCTTAGCAGCCTACAGATCTGCCTGATGGGAACCAATCAGTCAGATTGATAAGACGCAACCAGACATTCCTTGGCGCTCTTGCGCAGTTTTTTGATCAGCCGTTCCTGGCGCAGCGCGTCGCTCTTGTCGCGGCACAGTTCGGTATAAACCAGCGCCATGGCCGGGCTGGAGAGGAAGAACCGTGCGCCTTTGCCGCTTTGATGCTTGGCGAAACGACGCACCGGATCGTCGCTGATCCCGCAATACAATGAACCATTGGCCGCGCGAACGAGGTAGACGAACCAGGACTTGCTCACGGGTTCGGCGACGTCGACAGATTTTTCGCTAAGGCTGGTCACTTCGGGATCTGAACGTGTAGGAAAACAGGCGGCGATCTTATCAGCGACCGGACTGAAATGCCTTCAGTCCCTTCAACGCCTGAGCGCGTACGGCGTTGCGCACCAGTGGTGTCCAGCCCAGTAGCAGGCCTTTGAAACCGAGGGCCTGACGCGACCAGCGCCACAGATCGAAGTGATCGTGGTGCTCGCAGATCTTGCCATCACGGAAGACGAAGCGGGCTTGAATATCGTTGATGACGATGTTGCCGGTTTGGCTGAACAGGTAGGTCGCGACCCAATGTGCGCCACCGCTGCGCTCATCGGCGCGGACGTTGTCGAAGGTCAGCGAGAAATCCTTGGCGCGGGTGGTGAGCATGCGCCACATGTCGCCGGCATCGCGTCCGCGCAGTTCACCGAAGGCCGGATCGCTGAACACGACGTCGTCGGTGTAACAGGCGGCCATGGCTTCGGCATCGAGGCGTTGGAAGGCTTGGTAAAAGCGGGTGATCAACGCGGCGTGGGCTTCGCTCATGGGCAAACTCCAAAATAGGTACAGAGTGCCAGCACGATAATCTGCAATGCGCAGAAACACTATCGGCATTCGTAAACCGAATACCACGCAAGATCTTCAAGGCGCCCCAAGAACTGTGGGAGCGAGCTTGCTCGCGAAGAGGCCGGCACATTCACATGATCTGTGCCTGATCCACCGTCTTCGCGAGCAAGCTCGCTCCCACATTGGATATCACTGCCTCCAAAAAAGGGTTACGCGTCAGATCTTCTCGCTTTGCACTTGCACGTACAGCGCACGCCCGGCACCAAGCCCGGCGAGGATCGCGCCGGTGCCAATAATGCCGAAGATCCAGCCCACGGCATTCCAGCCGCCGGTCCAGTCATGCACCACGCCGACCGCGAACGGCCCCATCGACGCCAGTGTGTAACCGAAGCCCTGAGACATGCTCGACAGGTTAGCCGCGACATGGGAATCCCGTGAGCGCAACACGATCAACGTCAGCGCCAGACTGAACGTCCCGCCCTGCCCCAGACCCAGCAGAATCGCCCAGCCCCACAGGCCTTCGATCGGTGCATACAGGCAACCGAACAGTCCGCCGAGGGTCAGTGCCATCACCACCACGATCGCCAGACGCTGATCCTTGCCACGGGTCGCCAGCCACGGTGCGGCCAAAGAACTCGCGAGTTGGATGATCACCGAACCGGACAACACCAGACCGGCCTGGGTCGGGGTCAGGCCACGACCGATCAGGATCGACGGCAACCAGCCGAACACGATGTAGGCCAGCGACGATTGCAGGCCCATGTACAAGGTCACCTGCCAGGCCAGCGGATCACGCAACAGACCGCGCACACGATAGGCGACGTTGTGTGCGCCATGTTTCTGGCCGACTTGCGGCAGCCAGAACACCGCAGCCACCAACGCCGGAATCACCCAGAACCCCAGGCCCATCGCCCAGCTGTGTCCGAAGTGTTCACTCAACGGCACGCTGGAACCGGCCGCCATCGCCGCGCCCAGACACAACGCCATGGTGTAGACGCCAGTCATGGTGCCGGCGTGTTTGGCGAAGTCGCGTTTGACGATGCCCGGCAGCAGAACACCGATGATGCCGATGCTTGCGCCGCCCAGAACGCTGCCGGCGAACAGGCCGATTTCACCGAAGTTGCTGCGCAAAATGATTCCGCCAGCCAGTGTCAGCAGAATCCCCAGCACCACCCGTTCAGCGCCAAAACGCCGCGCCAGAATCGGTGCCAGTGGGGCGAACAAGCCGAGGCAGAGCACCGGCAGCGTGGTCAGCAGACCGGCCTGAGCTGCCGACAAGCCGAGGCTTTTCGACACGTCGCTGAGCAGCGGCGCCATGCTCGACAGCGCCGGACGCAGGTTCAGCGCCACCAGAATCAAGCCCAGCAACAACAGCCATGGCCGGCGCACCAACGGATGGCTTTGTTGCACTTGCTCGTCGTCGGCCTCGGCGTCGATCAGCAGTTCTTCAAGCTCTGCCGTGCGTTTGGGGGTTGTGGATATCTCACTGCGGGACATGGATTTCTCGGTTTCAAGGTTCATTGATCAACTGCCTCGACAAGGCTTTGGCCCGTTCCGGGTCGCGTTGCTCGACCGCATCGAGCAACGCGATGTGCAGGTCGAACACTTCCTGACGGCGCGGGACGATGTTCAGGGTCTGGCGCAATTGCGCGCCGACGATGCTGGAGAAATAGCGATACAGCTCACTGAGCGTCGGGTTGTGCGCGGCGTCGACCAGACGACGGTGGAACACCAGGTCGCAGGCGATGTAGGTGTCGAGGTCGCCGTGGTAATGGCTGCCGCTGGTGCCGAGTGCCTCACGCAGTGCGACGAGGTCTTCGTCGGTGCGGCGCAATGCGGCCAGGCCAATCGCCTCGACTTCGAGGATATGGCGGGTTTCCCGCGCCTGATCGAGCGAGCAACGCGACAAGGCTTTCAGCGTGTCGAGTGGATCGACCACCGCGCGCAAGTAACTGCCATCGCCCTGACGAATTTCGATCAATCCGGAAAACGCCAATACGCGCATGGCTTCACGCACGGTGTTGCGGCTGATGCCCAGTTCGGCGCACAGCTCGGGTTCGGTCGGCAACCGCTCGCCAACCTGCCAGGCGCCGCTGTTGATGCGCTGGCGAAGCTGATCCAGGGCTTGGTCGACCAAGGATCGCTTAATGAGTGGAGAAATGTCTGACATAGGATTCGCCCTTTCATCCAATCATAGGATGAATTTTCCGACATGTTATTCGGACCCATATAGGACGGCAACCACCTAGGGTCAAAAGGCGACACATGGAGCGGTATTTTCGATTGGTCAAAATTACCCTTTAAGGGTAATTTCAGGGACAGGGTTTTGGTTTCTTATGGAAAAGAACACACCCCATTACGACTTGGCGGTAATCAAGGCTGAGGTCAGGCGGCTTGGAAGAAGGGCCTTTACCAGAAGCTCTGCAGAATCCGGTGATCTTCTCGGCTTTAGCATCAGAGAGATGCAAGAAATCGTTTACGAGCTGCAGAACAGGATGTTGTACAAGTCGATGACCAGCTATGACGATCATCGAGTCTGGCAGGACGTGTATCACACCCATTCACAAGATCTGGAGATTTACATCAAGGTGACATACCGCCCTGCCGGCGGCGCACCGGTAATCTCCTTCAAGGAGAAAAACCCATGAAAACCCGGCAATGTTTCAGCTGTGGTGCCCGTGAGGGAATGAGGCATTTCGCGGGGCGAGGCGAGACCCTGAGTGTCAAAGGCATGGAGCGTCGTGTAACCGATCTTTCTGGCTGGGAATGCCAGCAGTGCGGCGAAGTCGAGTGGGATGACAATACCGATAGCGCGGAACGTTATACGAAAGCAGGCGATGAGCTGGTTATCGCCGCCAGACAAATGATCGGTGCCGAGATGAAACGTATTCGACGCAAATTGCACCTGACGCAAAAGGAAACGGTGCAACTGCTCTCCGGCGGCGGGCATAACGCGTTCTCTCGTTACGAGCGTGGAGAATTACTTCCACCCAAAGCATTGGTGCTGCTCATGCGCCTGCTGGACCGACATCCCTACATGCTTGTCGATATTCAAACCTTGGCAGAAGGCGCAGACCTGCGAGGTTTCAAGCACACCGTCCACAAAGAACACGAAACCCTCACCGCATCCTGACCCCAAAAAACAAACCCGGCACAAGGCCGGGTTTGATTTACGCAAAAACCATCAATGCAAAATCTGACTCAAGAACAACTTCGTCCGCTCGTTCTGCGGATTATCGAAGAAGTCATTCGGCGCAGCCTGCTCAACGATCTCGCCCTTGTCCATGAAGATCACACGGTTGGCCACGGTGCGGGCAAAGCCCATTTCGTGGGTCACGCAGAGCATGGTCATGCCGTCTTCAGCCAGACCGATCATGGTGTCGAGCACCTCTTTCACCATCTCCGGATCGAGCGCTGAAGTGGGTTCATCGAACAGCATGATTTTCGGCTTCATGCACAGGGCGCGGGCAATCGCCACACGCTGCTGCTGACCGCCGGACAGTTGCCCCGGGAATTTATGCGCCTGCTCCGGAATGCGTACGCGCTCCAGGTAATGCATGGCGATTTCTTCGGCCTTGCGCTTGGGCATCTTGCGTACCCACATCGGCGCCAGGGTGCAGTTCTGCAAAATGGTCAAGTGCGGGAACAGGTTGAAGTGCTGGAACACCATGCCGACTTCACGGCGGATCGCTTCGATCTGCTTGAGGTCGTTGGTCAGTTCCACGCCGTCGACGACGATGCGGCCCTGCTGGTGCTCTTCCAGACGATTGAGGCAGCGAATCGTCGTCGATTTGCCGGAACCCGACGGCCCGCACAGAACGATACGCTCACCCTGCTTGACGTTGAGGTTGATGTCTTTGAGCACGTGGAACTGGCCGTACCACTTGTTGACGCCCTGCATCTGAATAATGCCTTCAGGACCTACAGGCTTTTTGATTGCTTCACTCATTTACACAACTCCTAACGCTTGTGGCCAGTGTCGAGCTTGCGTTCCAGATGCATGGAATAGCGCGACATACCAAAACAGAAAATCCAGAACACCAGGGCGGCGAATACGTAGCCTTCGGTGGCCATGCCCAGCCATTTCGGATCGGCAGCGGCTTGCTTGACGCTGTTGAGCAGGTCAAAGAGGCCGATGATGATCACCAGACTGGTGTCCTTGAACAGCGCGATGAAGGTGTTGACGATGCCGGGGATCACCAGCTTCAGGGCTTGCGGCAGAATCACCAGGCCCATCGAACGCCAGTAACCGAGGCCCATCGCTGCAGCCGCTTCGTACTGACCCTTGGGGATCGCTTGCAGACCGCCGCGCACCACTTCGGCCACATAGGCCGACTGGAACAGGATCACGCCAATCAGTGCCCGCAGCAGCTTGTCGAAGTTCATGCCTTCGGGCAGGAACAGCGGCAGCATCACCGACGACATGAACAGCACCGTGATCAACGGCACGCCGCGCCAGAACTCGATGAAGGTCACGCAGATCACGCGAATCGCCGGCATGTTCGAACGTCGACCCAACGCCAGCACGATGCCCAGTGGCAAGGCGCCGGCGATACCGACGGTGGCGATGACCAGGGTCAGCATCAGGCCGCCCCACTGGCTGGTCGCCACGTTGCTCAGACCCAATCCGCCGTGCAGCAGGATGTAGGCAATGATCGGGTACAACACCAGGAAGCTCAGCCCGTACACCGCTTTGCGCGGGAAGCGCGAGATGAACAGCGGTGCCACACCGAGAACCGCCAGCCACACGGTCAGGTCCACGCGCCAGCGCAGGTCCGCCGGGTAATAGCCGTACATGAACTGACCGAAACGCTGCTGAATGAACACCCAGCAGGCGCCGTCCTTGGTGCAGTCGGCGCGCGTGGTGCCGACCCAGTTGGCATCAATGATTGCCCAGCTGAGGATCGGTGGTATCACGAGATAGATCAGATAAAACGCGAACAGCGTCAGCAGGGTGTTGAGCCAGCTGGAGAACATGTTCGCGCGCATCCATGCGACCACGCCGATGCTGCGGCTCGGTGGAGGCATGTCGGGTTTGAAAGTATGAGTACTCATGCGCTTTTCCTTACCGCTCGATCAGCGCAATGCGCTTGTTGTACCAGTTCATCAGCATGGAAATGCTGATACTGATCGCCAGGTACACGCTCATGGTGATGGCAATCACCTCGATCGCCTGACCGGTCTGGTTGAGCACGGTGCCGGCGAACAGCGAAACCATTTCCGGGTAACCGATACCGGCGGCCAGCGAGGAGTTTTTCGCCAGGTTCAGGTACTGACTGGTCAGCGGTGGAATGATCACGCGCAGCGCTTGCGGGATGATCACCTTGCGCAGGGTCGGACCGTTGCGCAGGCCCAGCGAGCGCGCCGCTTCGGTCTGGCCATGGCTGACCGACTTGATCCCCGAACGCACGATCTCGGCGATGAACGCTGCGGTGTACACGCTCAAGGCCAGAGTCAGGGCGAGCAGTTCCGGGATCAGCACCCAACCGCCGACGAAGTTGAAGCCTTGCAGCTTCGGCATTTCCCAATGCAGCGGGGCGCCGAAAATCAGTGCGCTCAAGGTCGGGATCACCAGCAGGATTGCCAGCCCCACCCAGAACTTGTGGAACGGTACACCGGTTTCTTCAAAGCGCTTGGTGGCCCAGCGGGTCATCAGCACGACGCCGACGATCGCGATCACCACACTGCTCACAAATGCCCAGAAACCGTCAGCCATCAAGGCGGCCGGCATGTTCAGGCCGCGACTGCTGACGAAGAAGGTGTCACCGAAGTTGTGACTGTTACGCGGCCCCGGCATGGCCGTGAACACCGCGAAGTACCAGAACAGGATTTGCAGCAGCGGCGGAATGTTGCGGAACACTTCCACATACACGGTCGCCAGTTTGCTGATGATCCAGTTCTGCGACAGCCGCGCCACGCCGATGATGAAACCGAGAATCGTCGCCAGAATCACGCCGATCACGGTCACCAACAGGGTGTTGAGCAGACCGATGACAAAGACGCGGGCATAGCTGTCCGCTTCGGTGTAGTCGATCAGGTGTTGAGCGATGCCGAACCCGGCACTGCGCTCCAGAAAGTCGAAACCGGAGGTAATGCCCCGGTGCTGCAGGTTGGTTTGCGTGTTGTCGAACAGGTACCAGCCCAGCGAGACCACCGCCAAAACCGTGATGATCTGGAATAGCCACGCACGCACTCGTGGATCGCTGAGGCTGAACCTCTGCTTTGGTGCGCCGATTGAATTTTGCATGAAGTGCCCCGGAAAAAATGGAACAAGAACATCACCCGGCGGTTGGCCCGCCGGGCGATAGAACCATTAGCGCACTGGTGGTGCGTACTGAATGCCGCCGTTGTTCCACAGGGCGTTCAGGCCGCGGTCGATCTCCAGCGGAGTGCTCTTGCCGAGGTTTTTCTCGAACACTTCACCGTAGTTGCCGACTTGCTTGACGATCTGCACGACCCAGTCCTTCGGCAGTTTCAGGTCCTTGCCGTATTCACCGTCGCCGCCCAACAGACGCGCAACGTCCGGGTTCTTGGTGGACTTGGCTTCAGCTTCAACGTTTTTCGAGGTGATGCCGGCTTCTTCAGCGTTGAGCATGGCGTAGCCAACCCAGCGGATGATGGCCAGCCACTCGTCGTCGCCGTTACGCACGACCGGGCCCAGTGGTTCCTTGGAAATGGTTTCCGGCAGAACCACGTAGTCTTTCGGCGAAGCCAGTTTGCTGCGCTGGGCGAACAGCTGGGATTTGTCCGAGGTCAGTACGTCGCAACGACCGGATTCCAGCGACTTGGCGCTTTCATCGGAGGTGTCGAAAGTGATCGGGGTGTATTTCAGACCGTTGCCGCGGAAGTAGTCGGAAACGTTCAGCTCGGTCGTGGTACCGGCCTGGATGCAGATGGTTGCACCGTCCAGCTCTTTGGCACTTTTCACGCCCAGCTTGTTGTTCACCAGGAAGCCGATACCGTCGTAGTAGGTAATGAAGCCCGGGAATTTCAGGCCCATGCCCGCATCGCGCGAACTGGTCATGGTGGTGTTGCGCGAGAGGATGTCGATCTCGCCCGATTGCAGCGCGGTGAAGCGCTCCTTGGCGTTCAACTGACTGAATTTGACCTTGCTCGCGTCGCCGAATACGGCAGCGGCCACAGCACGGCAGACGTCAGCGTCGATCCCGAGGATCTTGCCGGTCGCGTCCGGTACCGAGAAGCCCGGCAGACCGTCGCTCACGCCACACTGCACGAAACCTTTCTTCTGCACGGCATCCAGGGTTGCACCCGCCTGAGCGAACCCGCTGACGCCGAGAACTGTTGCTGCAGTCACGATCGCCAGAGTGGATTTCAACATCTTCATTCAAACCTCCAGTTTTGCTCTTGTTGTGTCGGAGCTTGAGTCCCGTCGCACCCTTTTGAGGCGTTGTTGACCCGTGTTGGCTTTTTTTGGGGTCAACCGACGTAAGACCTTCGCTATGAGTCTAGTAGGAGAAAATCCACATCATGGACAACTCACTTCTCACCAATCGGCCGAACGGGCTGTAGCCCTTTCACGTTCGCTAAGCCCGTAGCGGCCATTGGCGAACATCCATCACCGGATTCTTTGCAATCCCCAAGCCTTGGGTACACTGATAGTGTTACCGCCAGGCGCGGGATCGGTTGCACGGTTCAAGCCATAGCAAAGCCCGTACCACTCCGGCCGCTGAAGCGTTTGAGCGACAGGTCAATAGCAAAACTTGTACCCTTGCGACATCTTCTTAACGGATCACCCGGGCGCGCACGTTAATCACGCACTCAATGAGAGCGCCCGCACACAATTGGAGCAGCCATGACCGAGCCCTTGATTCTTCAGCCTGTTAAGCCCGCAGACGCCTGCGTGATCTGGCTGCACGGCCTCGGCGCCGACCGCTACGACTTCCTGCCGGTGGCCGAGGCACTGCAGGAAAGTCTGCTGAGCACGCGTTTTGTGTTGCCGCAGGCGCCGACGCGCCCAGTGACGATAAATGGCGGATATGCCATGCCGAGCTGGTACGACATTAAAGCCATGAGCCCGGCGCGGGCGATTGATCGTGACGAGCTGGAAGCCTCCGCCGAGCGCATCATCGAATTGATCGAAAACGAGCGCGCCAGCGGAATAGACGCCTCGCGAATTTTCCTCGCCGGTTTTTCCCAGGGTGGCGCGGTGGTTTATCACACCGCATTCTTGAAGTGGCAGGGCCCATTGGGTGGTGTACTCGCGCTGTCGACGTATGCGCCAACGTTCAGTGATGAACTGGAGTTGTCCGCCAGCCAGCAGCGAATTCCCGCGCTATGCCTGCACGGCCAGTTCGATGGCGTGGTGCAAAACTCGATGGGCCGCAGCGCTTATGAGCACTTGGTGAAGCATGGTGTCACCGTGACATGGCAGGAATACCCAATGGAGCACGAAGTGTTACCCGAAGAAATTCGCGACATTGGCGTCTGGCTGAGCGAGCGCCTGCGCTAAACATCGAGTTTAAAAACGCCCTTTGATCCCTCCTACTACGCCGCGCCCGTTTCTTGCATTACACTGGCCGGCGTACATTCCTTAATCAATTGATGAGATGACCGTGCTCGAAGCACTCAAGAAGATGTTCGGTAAAAGCGAGGCTGAGCAGCTCGCGCCAGTTCCCAGTGCGCCGTCGCACGCCCCCGGTCATCGCACCGATGCCCCACAGGCCGACCGCCCCGCTCCCGTAGCGGCACCGAAACAGCAACCGAAACCCGCACCGGCCGAGCCAATCGCCGCCGAGCCTGCGCAGAGCGAAGCGCCGAAACCGGCCAAACCTCGCCGCGAACCGAAGCCCAAGGCACCGGTCATTCCATGGAAACTCGAAGACTTCGTCGTCGAGCCACAGGAAGGCAAAACCCGCTTCCACGATTTCAAGCTGTCGCCAGAACTGATGCACGCCATTCAGGACCTGGGCTTCCCGTATTGCACGCCGATCCAGGCGCAGGTGCTGGGCTTCACCCTCGCCGGCAAAGACGCCATCGGCCGCGCGCAGACCGGTACCGGCAAAACCGCCGCGTTCCTGATCTCGATCATCACCCAGCTGCTGCAAACGCCGCCGCCGAAAGAACGCTACATGGGCGAACCCCGTGCGCTGATCATCGCGCCGACCCGTGAGCTGGTGGTGCAGATCGCCAAGGACGCCGCTGACCTGACCAAGTACACCGGCCTCAACGTCATGACGTTCGTCGGCGGCATGGACTTCGACAAGCAGCTCAAGCACCTCGAAGCGCGCCACTGCGACATTCTCGTCGCCACCCCGGGTCGCCTGCTCGATTTCAACCAGCGTGGCGACGTGCACCTGGACATGGTCGAAGTGATGGTGCTGGACGAAGCCGACCGCATGCTCGACATGGGTTTCATCCCGCAAGTACGCCAGATCATTCGCCAGACCCCACCGAAGTCCGAGCGTCAGACCTTGCTGTTCTCCGCGACCTTCACCGAAGACGTGATGAACCTCGCCAAGCAATGGACGACCGATCCGTCGATCGTCGAGATCGAAGTCACCAACGTCGCCAGCGAAAACGTCGAGCAACACATCTACGCGGTGGCGGCTGCCGACAAGTACAAATTGCTCTACAACCTGGTCAACGATAATGGCTGGGAGCGGGTGATGGTCTTCGCCAACCGCAAGGACGAAGTGCGCCGCATCGAAGAGCGCCTGGTGCGCGACGGTGTGAACGCTGCGCAGTTGTCGGGCGACGTGCCGCAACACAAGCGCATCAAGACGCTGGAAGGTTTCCGCGAAGGCAAGATTCGCGTACTGGTCGCCACCGATGTGGCCGGTCGCGGCATCCACATCGACGGTATCAGCCACGTGATCAACTTCACCCTGCCGGAAGTGCCGGACGATTACGTGCACCGCATCGGCCGTACCGGTCGCGCGGGCGCTGATGGCGTGTCGATCAGCTTCGCCGGGGAAGACGACTCTTATCAGTTGCCGTCCATCGAAGAAAAGCTCGGTCGCAAGATCAGTTGTGAAACGCCACCGACGCACTTGTTGCGTGCGGTAGAGCGCAAGCGTCCGCAATAAGCGACGTTTAACAGAAAAAGCGCAGCCGGCAACGGACTGCGCTTTTTTTTCGCGCGGATTTTCATCAGGTGCTTGCCCGATAAAACTAAAAGTCCATAATGGACAAATAAGTTTATATTTCACCTTCGGAGCCGGACATGTCCAATACGCCCCACGTGCTTGACCAAGCTCAGGCCCGCGAACTGCTGGCGCGCATTGATGTGCCGCAGATTCTGCGCAAGCTGTTCCGGGATCTTGCGGCCGGCCACGCCGTGCAGCCGGCGCAGCAACTGGTGGAATTCCCGCAGGGCGCCGGCGACTTCATCAATTATCTGGGTGTGCTGGCTGAAGACGGCGTGTACGGCGTAAAGACTTCGCCGTACATCGTTCGCGAGCAAGGTGCGCTGGTGACGGCATGGACCTTATTGATGTCGATGAAAACCGGCCAGCCGCTGCTGCTCTGCGATGCCGGTGAACTGACCACCGCGCGCACCGCCGCGACCACGGCCGTGGCGGTCGACGCCCTAGCGCCGTTGAATGCAACACGACTGGCGATCATTGGCAGCGGCAAAGTTGCCCAAGCGCATCTGCACTACGTGAAATCGCTGCGTGACTGGCACAGCATCAACCTGTATTCGCCAAGCCTGTGCGCCGACGCGCAAACCCAGGCACTGTTGAAAGCCATCACGCCCAATTTGAAGATCGCCGACAGCCACGAAGCGGCCATCGCCGAGGCCGACGTGATCATGCTCTGCACCTCGTCAGCCGGTCCGGTGATTGATCCTGCTGCGCTGAGCAAACCGGCGCTGATCACTTCAATCAGCACCAACGCCCCACGCGCCCACGAAGTGCCGCCGCAGAGTCTCAACGACATGCAGGTGTTCTGCGACTATCGTCTGACCACGCCGGGCTCGGCGGGTGAGATGTTGATTGCCAGTGAACAGCATGGCTGGAGCCAGGATTCGATTGTCGGCGACCTGGCGGATCTGCTCAGCGAGAAGGTCCAGCGCCCGGGTTACGATCGTCACGTGTTCTTCCGCTCAATCGGCCTGGGCCTGGAAGACATCGCCCTGGCCAATGCGGTTTATCTCCTCCATCACCAGAATCAAGCCTGATGCAATCCCTGTGGGAGCGAGCTTGCTCCGGGCGGCGTTCCGACGAATGCTGTCTGACATTCACCGAATGCGTTCACTGATAGATCGCTTTCGCGAGCAAGCTCGCTCCCACAAGGGTTGCGCGTACTTTCATATTTTGAACATCAGGAGACCTTCATGAGCCAGGCAGATTTCATCATCATCGGCGGCGGGATTGCCGGCGCTTCCACCGGTTTCTGGCTATCGCGGCACGGCAAAGTCATCGTGCTCGAACGTGAATCGCACCCGGCTTATCACTCCACCGGGCGCTCCGCCGCGCTGTTCACCGCCGCCTACGGCACACCGCAAGTACGTGCACTGACCCAAGCCAGCCGGGCGTTTTTCGACAACCCGCCCAGCGGTTTCTGCGAACACCCGCTGCTGACCCCGCGCGGCGAAATGACCGTCGACTTCAGCGGTGACGCCGCCGAACTCAACAACCAATACCTCAGCGCCAAAGCCACGGTGCCGGAGATGCAACTGCTCAGCGCCGACGAAGCCTGTGCGCGACTGCCGATCCTGCGCCGGGAAAAAGTCCACGGTGCGATCTACGACCCGAGCGCCAGCGACATTGACACCGACGCCTTGCATCAAGGCTACCTGCGCGGCATCCGCCGCAACAACGGCGAAGTGCATACCGATTGCGAAGTGCTCGGCCTCAACCGTGATGGCGACGGTCTCTGGCAGGTTCAAACCAACGGCCAGACCTTCAGCGCGCCAGTGATCATCAACGCCGCCGGCGCCTGGGCCGACAAGATCGGTGTCCTGGCCGGCGCCAAACCGCTGGGCCTGCAACCGAAACGTCGCGCCGCGTTTATCTTCGCCGGCCCCGAAGGCGTCGATATTCATCACTGGCCGATGCTGGTCAGCCTCGATGAGTCCTTCTATATGAAGCCCGACGCCGGCATGTTTCTCGGCTCCCCCGCCAACGCCGACCCGGTCGAACCTCACGATGTGCAACCGGAAGAACTGGACATCGCCATGGGCATTTACCAGATCGAAGAAGCCACCACGCTGACCATCCGCCGGCCGACCCGCACCTGGGCCGGTCTGCGCAGTTTCGTTGCCGACGGTGATTTGCTCAGCGGTTTCGATCAGCAGGTGCCGGGGCTGTTCTGGGTCGCGGCGCAGGGCGGTTACGGCATTCAGACTTCGCCGGCGATGGGCCAGGCCAGCGCGGCCCTGGTACGTGGCGAACCTCTGCCCGAGCACTTGCGCAACTTCGGCCTGAGCAGCGCCATGCTCTCCCCTGCCCGCCTCGCTTGAATGCCCGTTGGGATGACGCGCCCAACGGATTGCGGCACACTCGCAGCGCCTCCTGATCAAGGGGGCGCTGACGCTGCCTGGAGCTCCACTGTCATGACCGCCCCCGAATTCGACCCGGCGCTGGATAACTTCCGCGCCATCGCCGACGCCATCGCCACGCTGTTCTTTCCCCACGCCGAAGTGGTGCTGCACGACCTGCGCACACAGAAGGTCGACTACATCGCCAACAACCTGTCCAAGCGTGAAATCGGCGACGACTCCTCACTGGAAGACATGCTCAGCGAGGATGTCAGCGACAGGAACATCGGCCCGTACGAAAAGCTCAATTGGGACGGTCAGAAGATTCGCAGCCTGAGCAGCGTCCTGCGCGACAGCGAAGGTCTGCCGCTGGCGGTGCTGTGCATCAACTTGAACATTTCGCTGTTCGAGAACGCCAAGGCAGCGCTGGACCTGTTCCTGTCGCCGAGCAAACTGATCCCGCAACCGGACTCACTGTTTCGCGATGACTGGCAGGAACGCATCAACACCTTCCTCCACGCCTGGCTGCGCGAGCGGCAGTTAAGCCTGAATCTGCTGACCCGCGATCACAAACGCGAACTGGTGCTGGCGCTGCACGCCGAGGGCGCGTTCAAGGGCAAGAGTGCCTCGAACTATGTGGCCAATGTGCTGAACATGGGGCGGGCGACGGTGTACAAACATCTGAAGGAATTGAAGGGCTGAGATTTGCGGTGATTGATCCGGCCCCATCGCTGGCAAGCCAGCTCCCACAGGTTTTGTGTACGCCGCAAATCCTTGTGGGAGCTGGCTTGCCAGCGATAGCGGACTATCAGTCGCCGTAGATATCGGACTTGAAATACTTCTCGGAAATCTTCTGATATTCGCCACTCGCGCGAATGCCATCAATGGCGCCATTCAACTGGCTGACCAATTCGGCATTGCCCTTGCGTACCGCGATCCCGGCGCCCTCACCCACGTACTTCGGATCCTTCAACTCAGGCCCGACAAACGCATAACCCTTACCACGTGGCATCGACAGAAAGTCATTCAACGGGATGGTGTCGGCAAAAATCGCATCCAGCCGACCAGCCGCCAGGTCCATGTAAATCTCTTCGTTGTTGCTGTAGCGCTTGACGTTGATGCCCTTCGGTTCGAATACCTCAGTGGCATAACGATCGGTGGTGGTCGCGCGCTGCACGCCGACGTTCTTGCCTTTGAGACTGGCGTATTGATCGTCCACCGTAGCGCCTTCTTTCATCACCAGCCGCGACGAGGTGAAGTAGTACTTGTGGGTGAAATCCACCGACTTCTTGCGGTCTTCGTTGATGGTCATCGACGACAGTGCCATGTCGATCTTCTTCACTTTCAGCGAAGGGATCAGACCGTCGAACTCACCTTCGACCCACACACACTTGACCTTCATCTGCGCGCACAGGGCGTTGCCGATGTCGTAGTCGAAACCGACGATTTCGCCCTTGTCGGTTTTCGAGGCGAAAGGTGGGTAAGCGGCTTCGATACCGATGCGCAGGGTTTGCTCGGCGGCGAATACGCTGGCGCAGGACAACAGGCTGAAGGCCAGACCGGTGATGAGGGGGAGTTTCTTCATGTTCGTTCTCTCGCGGGTTGTTGTTGGTTTGGCAAGAAAGAGCTGAAATGGAGGGAGATGCTTTTTTGTACTTATAAATCCATATTGGACTCGCACGTACATATCGTCAATTAAAGAAAAGAGAGATTTGGGGTGTTGCAGATGGCCTCATCGCTGGCAAGCCAGCTCCCACAGTGTTTTGCGTCGTGCACAGATTTTTTGTACACCACTGATACCTGAGGGAGCTGGCTTGCCAGCGATGACTGACTAAAGGGCGCTACAGGAATTACTTTTTCCAGCGATCCGCCGCTGCATGATCACTGTCCCGCCCCTCAACCCAACGCGGGCCATCACTGGTGTTTTCTTTCTTCCAGAACGGCGCACGGGTTTTCAGGTAATCCATGACGAAGGCACAGGCATCGAATGCGGCCTGACGATGGGCGCTGGCGGCGCCGACAAACACAATCGGTTCACCCGGCTCCAGCGCGCCGATGCGGTGCAGCACTTCCAGTTTCAGCAACGGCCAGCGCTGTTCCGCTTCGACGGCAATCTTGCCGAGGGCTTTTTCGGTCATGCCCGGATAGTGTTCGAGGAACATCCCCGCCACATCCAGGCCATCATTGAAGTCGCGCACGTAGCCGACAAAACTCACCACCGCGCCGACACCGACATTGGCCGCGTGCATCGCGTTGACTTCAGCGCCCGGATCGAACGGCGTGGCCTGCACGCGAATCGCCATGGCTCAGCCTCCGGTCACGGTGGGGAAAAACGCTACTTCGTCGCCATCGACCACTGGCTCGTCGAGCTGGCAGAGGTCTTCGTTGCGTGCGCACATCAGGTTCTGCTCGCTCAACACTTCCGCGCCATCGCGTTGTGCCAACAATGCCCGCACGTCGTCGACGGTGGCGAAATCGCCCTCAACCGTTACCGAATCGACGCCCAGCGCTTCACGGTAACGGGCAAAAAACCTCACGGTCAGGTTCATGGCTGCTCCGCCTGAAAGTGCCCGCTCTTGCCACCGACTTTCTCCAGCAGACGCACGCTTTCGATGATCATGCCGCGGTCGACGGCTTTGCACATGTCATAAATGGTCAGGGCGGCGACGCTGGCAGCGGTCAGCGCTTCCATCTCGACGCCGGTCTGCCCGGACAACTTGCAACGGGCAACGATGCGCACGGCGTCTTCGCCTTCGGCACTGAGTTCGACTTTGACGCCGGTAAGCATCAGCGGGTGGCACAGGGGAATCAGATCGCTGGTTTTCTTCGCCGCTTGAATGCCGGCGATGCGCGCCACGGCAAACACGTCACCCTTGGGATGGCCGCCGCTGACGATCATCTGCAGTGTTTCGGGGAGCATGCGCACCAGCGCCTGGGCCGTCGCTTCACGGAACGTCACGGCTTTTTCAGTGACGTCGACCATATTGGCGCGACCTTGGGAATCGAGATGAGTCAGCACGGGATTACTCCTGATCAGGAGCGTGGATTGTAAACCTGCGGGTCAAATTTCTGCATCACTGATTATGAAATCACCGTTGCACCCTGTGGGAGCGAGCTTGCTCGCGAAGGCGGTGCATCAGGCTACATCTATGGTGACTGGCATACCGCATTCGCGAGCAAGCTCGCTCCCACATTTGGATTTGTGTCCAGGCATAAAAAAACCGGGCGGCTGTTGGGCCGCCCGGTTTTGGGTGAAGGGTTACAGATGGGTTTCGGCGTATTCAGCCAGAATCGAGCGAGGCACCCCTTGCAGGGTGATGTGCACACCGTTGGGGAAATCCTTGAAGCGTTCGGTCAGGTAGGTCAGCCCGGAGCTGGTCGCGGACAGGTAAGGGGTGTCGATCTGTGCGAGGTTGCCCAGGCACACCACTTTGGAACCGGCGCCGGCACGGGTGATGATGGTTTTCATCTGGTGCGGCGTGAGGTTCTGACATTCGTCGATCAAGATCAGGCTCTGCTGGAAGCTGCGACCGCGAATGTAGTTGAGCGATTTGAACTGCAACGGCACTTTGCTGAGGATGTAGTCGACGCTGCCATGGGTGTTTTCGTCATCCATGTGCAACGCTTCGAGGTTGTCGGTAATGGCGCCCAGCCACGGCTCCATTTTTTCCGCTTCGGTGCCGGGCAGAAAACCGATTTCCTGGTCCAGGCCCTGCACGCTGCGGGTGGCAATGATGCGGCGATAACGTTTGCTGACCATGGTCTGCTCGATGGCAGCGGCCAGCGCCAGAATGGTTTTACCGGAGCCGGCGGCACCGGAGAGATTGACCAGATGAATGTCCGGGTCGAGCAGTGCGTACAGCGCCAGACTTTGATAAATGTCGCGCGGTTTAAGGCCCCACGCTTCCTGGTGCAGCAGCGGCTCCTGATGCAGGTCGAGAATCAGCAGGCGGTCTTCTTCGATCTCCTTGATCCAGCCGACGAAGCCCTGTTCATCAATGATGAATTCGTTGATGTGCACCGCCGGCAAGTTGTCGATCAGTTGCACCTGATGCCAGGTGCGGCCGTGGTCCTGACGGGTTTCGACCTTGCTCACGCGGTCCCAGAAGGAGCCGGTCATGTTGTGGTAGCCGTTGGGCAGCAGCGACACGTCGTCGACCAGTTGGTCGGTGCTGTAATCCTCGGCGTCGATACCGCAGGCGCGCGCCTTGAGGCGCATGTTGATGTCTTTGGTGACCAGCACCACAGGCTTTTTCGGGTCGCGGGTGTGCAGATCGATCAGTTGGTTGATGATTTTGTTGTCGTTCAGGTGTTCGGGCAGAATCAGGTTCGATTCAGCCTGCTTGCTCATCAGAATTGACAGCAAGCCCTTCGGCCCGCCCTTGCCGCGCTGGATCGGCACACCCAGTTCGACGTCTTCCGGGGACGCATCGCCCAGGGTCTTGTCGATCAGCCGGATGGCCTGGCGGCATTCAGCGGCCACGCTGTGATGCCCGCTCTTGAGCTTGTCCAGCTCTTCAAGCACGGTCATCGGGATGGCGACGTGGTGTTCTTCGAAATTCAGCAGGGCGTTTGGATCGTGAATCAATACGTTGGTATCGAGTACATACAGGATTGGCTGGTTGGAGGAAGGGCTACGTCCGTGATCATCCATACTCGGTCACCTATGTCAGAGCCAGTAGACGCAATACCTTGGCGGTGCTGCGCCTCGAAGTGACTGCCGAAATCTCACCTGCGGAGATTCAAGTGACTGCAAAACAAACGGGTCTTGGAAGACGCCACCTGTGTTGCAGGTTTCGGCGGTCTGTCTTCGTAATACTCCAAAACCCATGACATAAAAAAGCACTTTGAAGGTTTTTTTAAGTTTATTTTGCAAAGTGACGAATAGCCCTTGGCGGACTCCCACGACACCGTTAGAGTCGGAAGTCCACCTGCAGCAAATTCCTTGAAAAAATCACCCCAAGCCCAATGTTTCCGGGCTTTTAGCGTTTCTCAGCGAAATGCGTCCTGGCAGTCTTCCCAACCGATGCCGCTCTGCGCAGTTTGCGTGATCAACCACGGCAACGAGGTCTTCACCGCATCCTGCTTCATGTTGAAATTGATCACCCCGTGGCGCCATAACAGCATCAGGGTCAGCACCCGCTGCGCGCTCGGCGCGCCCTTGAGTTTGCCGGCGCTGTCCTGGGCATCGATGTCCCACAGCGCCACTTGCAGGCCCTGAGAGTTGAAGAAGCCCTGCGCGTCGCTGCGACGCTGCCCTTCCGGCGGACGGAACAACGGCACGTAGTTTTCCGGCAATTTGTTCTTCACCAGATCGGCGCTGCGCCGCACCGAATCCTGCCAGTCCTGCCAGTGGCTGTGCGAGCGGAACTCCCAGCCCTGCACACCCACGCACTGTTTCGAGAACTCGGCTTGCAGGCTGCTGACCGAACGATCGGTCAGACGTGCCTGAATATCCTTGCCCAACACAAAGAACGTGCCACTCAGATTCGCCTTGCGCAGGTATTCGGTGAGCCAACCGGTGTTGTCCGGTTGCAGGTTCGCCGCACTGTCGAAGGTCAGCAGAAACAGCCGGTCGTGCATCTCGTCGCCGTTGCGCTCGTAGTCGCCGAAACGATCGAATTCGTTGCTGGTTTGCGGTGACAGTGCCGCCTTGCGCAACAACTCGTCGAGATACTGCACATGGAAGATCCGGCTCGGCTCGGCCCACTTGGTGTAATAGCTGTCGTCGCTGACCACAAACTTGGCGGCTTGCTCACGCAATGTCGGCAGGTCTTCGACGAGGAAGCAGAACGACGCATCCTGATCGCAGCTTTGCTGGGCGTAGTTGTAGTTGGCCAACAGGCGCTGCCAGAGGCGTTGGCGCAGACCGTTGACCGCGTCGATATTGACCGTGCGCAAGCCCAGGCGCTGAGCCAGAGCGGCCTCGTCCATCGACTCGGTGCCCAGCAGAACACGGGCGAACATGAGGATTTCCGCGCGTGAGGCCACGTCAAACAAGGTCGGGCTGCTGAGCTGCTCCGGCCAGGTGCTGCGATCCAGCGTCGCCACATCACCCGGCGCCGCCACGGCACCCAAGCTCAACAGCCACGCGGTGAATAAAAGAACAATGCGCAAAGGGGTGTCTCCATAACAAAACCCGCGCGGCACTATATCGCGGGTGGATCAAAAGAAAGATCAAAAGATCGCAGCCTTCGGCAGCTCCTACCTGTGCCTTCATTGAATCATTGCGATGATCGTTCCCACGCTCTGCGTGGTAACGCCTCCCCGGACGCTCCGCGTCCAGCTCGACGGTGACGCGGAGCGTCACAGGCGGCATTCCCACGCAGAGCGTGGGAACGATCATCGCCAAGCCGTCGATCAGCTATGGGCTTGATAGCTGGAGTCAACCCGGACAACCCCCTAGAATCGCCCCCACGATTAAAGGAGACGACTTCATGCTGATGGTGATTTCCCCCGCCAAGACCCTCGATTACGAAACACCGCCGGCGACCCAGCGCTTCACCCAGCCGCAATACCTCGACCACTCGCAGGAGCTGATCCAGCAACTGCGCGACCTGACGCCGGCGCAGATCAGCGAGCTGATGCACGTGTCCGACAAGATCGGTGGGCTCAACGCCGCGCGTTTCGGCAGTTGGACTCCCGCGTTCACCCCGGAAAACGCCAAGCAAGCGCTGCTCGCGTTCAAGGGCGACGTCTATACCGGTCTCGACGCGCAATCCTTCAGCGAAGCCAGTTTCGACTACGCGCAAAAACACCTGCGCATGCTCTCCGGCCTGTATGGCCTGCTGCGCCCACTCGACCTGATGCAACCGTATCGCCTGGAAATGGGCACCAAACTGGCCAACGCCCGTGGCAAGGACTTGTACGCCTTCTGGGGCACGCGCATCAGCGAATGGCTGAACGAAGCGCTGGCCGAGCAGGGTGATGATGTGCTGCTCAACCTGGCGTCCAACGAGTACTTTTCGGCAGTCAAACGCACGGCCCTGAACGCGCGGATCATCAACACCGAGTTCAAGGACCAGAAAAACGGCCAGTACAAGATCATCAGTTTCTACGCGAAGAAGGCTCGCGGCTTGATGAGCCGTTTCGTGATTCAGGAAAAAATCAACGATCCGGCCCTGCTCAAGCAGTTCGACGTGCAGGGTTATCGCTACAGCGCCGAGCAATCGAAACCCGACAATCTGGTGTTTTTGCGCGACCACGCCCCGGAATAAAGCATGCCCAATGCACGACTCTTTCTATAAAGAGTCGTGCAGCTCGCACGATGTCAAAAAACCCTCGCCACATTTCGCCATTTTACTGGCGCCAGATTTTCATCCCTGCCTTTTCTAAGATTAGTTTCACTCGACACTGATCGTTTTTTTCAGTAGTGGCACCTGATTTTTTTCACGGTAGTGGCACAAAACTATCTAACGTGATTTTCCGCCTGTTATTAAAGGTCGAAAACGAAAGTGCTATCAAATTGAGACTAGTGCCATCTCTGACAATATTTCAAGAAATTTCAGTTTTCGCGATGAGCGGCCAGGAACTTCGTCCGAATGCATAGCTCATACCACCGGTAACGATTCTCGCCGAGTTTGTACGAGATAACTTACGCGGAGCAGATAGCCATGTAACCAAGTTGTCACAGCAACTTGCCTAGATGACTAACTAGTCTCAAAACAAACAAATGGACAGGAGATACGCACCATTAATATCCCCTACATGGCCATGGCCGCGCCCCTATAAACGTGCTCGCCTGAGCACCCAACCGCTTGATCCACGGGCCTTTCGCCTGGCATCAAGCGTACAAGACGATTGCACAAGCGTCTTCTCCAAAGAAGATCGGCTGCATAACAGGGCAAGTCATAACAACAAGGCCTGGTTGCGCACATCTTGAGTGCACTTATTTAGACACTCGAAACTTAGTATGCCTGCACACGGCATTGTGGCGCCTGTGTGCCGCACTTTCGAGTGCACTAATGAACGCTGAACACCATTAACTCCGGCCCTCTAAGGCCTGATATATACAGAGGTAATTGCGATGCGCATCAGCATATTTGGTTTGGGTTACGTTGGCGCAGTATGTGCCGGTTGCCTGTCTGCACGGGGCCATGACGTAGTTGGCGTCGATGTTGCCAAAGACAAGATCGACATGATCAACGCCGGCAAGTCGCCGATTGTTGAACCGGGCCTGGGCGAACTTCTGCAACAGGGTATCCAGACCGGTCGTCTGCGTGGCACGACCAACTTCGCCGAGGCGATTCGCGACACCGACCTGTCGATGATCTGCGTCGGCACGCCGAGCAAAAAGAACGGCGACCTGGAACTGAACTACATCGAGGCGGTATGCCGCGAGATCGGTTTTGTCCTGCGTGAAAAATCCACCCGCCACACCATCGTCGTGCGCAGCACCGTGTTGCCGGGCACCGTCGCCAACGTGGTGATCCCGATTCTCGAAGACTGCTCGGGCAAGAAGGCCGGTGTCGACTTCGGTGTCGCGGTCAACCCTGAATTCCTGCGTGAATCCACCGCCATCGCCGACTACGACCTGCCACCGATGACCGTCATCGGCGAGTTCGACAAGGCGTCGGGCGACGTACTGCAATCGCTGTACGAGGAACTCGACGCACCGATCATCCGCAAGGACATCGCCGTTGCCGAGATGATCAAGTACACCTGCAACGTCTGGCACGCGACCAAAGTGACCTTCGCCAACGAGATCGGCAACATCGCCAAAGCCGTCGGCGTCGATGGCCGTGAAGTGATGGAAGTGGTCTGCCAGGACAAGACCCTCAACCTGTCCCAGTACTACATGCGCCCGGGCTTCGCCTTCGGCGGTTCGTGCCTGCCCAAAGACGTGCGCGCCCTGACCTACCGCGCCGGCTCCCTGGACGTCGAAGCGCCGCTGCTCAACTCGCTGATGCGCAGCAACGAATCGCAAGTGCAGAACGCCTTCGACATCGTGGAAAGCCACGACAAACGCAAAGTCGCCCTGCTCGGCCTGAGCTTCAAGGCCGGCACCGACGACCTGCGCGAAAGCCCATTGGTTGAGCTGGCCGAGATGCTGATCGGCAAGGGTTACGACCTGAGCATCTACGACAGCAACGTCGAGTACGCCCGTGTTCACGGCGCGAACAAAGACTACATCGAGTCGAAAATCCCCCACGTCTCGTCCCTGCTCAACGCGGACTTCGACTCGGTGATCGACAACTCCGACGTGATCATCCTCGGTAACCGCGACGAGAAATTCCGTGCGCTGGCTCAACAAGCACCGCACGGCAAACAGGTCATCGACCTGGTCGGCTTCATGGCTAAAGCCACCGACGCCGGTACGCGCACCGAGGGTATCTGCTGGTAATGCAGACCTAAGCGACAAGCTCCGAGCTGCATTACTTGCAGCTCGAAGCTTGCAGCTTGAAGCCTCCCTTACCTTCGGATGACGCTGATGAGCAAGCTCAAACATTTTTTTCTGCAATCAGCCGGCTGGCTTTTTTATCTCAGTCTGCTGATGGGCCTGGCCTTGATGCTGCCCACGTCCACATTCGACTCCGAGTCGAAGGACTTCATTTTCCTGATTGGCGCCGTGGGTATCTGGCGCTACTCGATGGGTGCAACGCACTTTGTGCGCGGCATGATTTTTCTCTACATCGTTTACCCGCACCTGCGCCGCAAAGTGCGCAAGCTGGGTAAGGCGGCGGACCCCTCGCATGTGTTCCTGATGGTCACCAGTTTCCGTATCGATGCGTTGACGACTGCGCAGGTCTACAGCTCGGTGATCCGTGAAGCCATCGACTGCGAACTGCCGACCACCGTGGTCTGCTCGATCGTGGAAATGTCCGATGAGCTGCTGGTCAAGGCGCTGTGGGCGCGGATGAATCCGCCCGATCGCGTCAAGCTCGACTTCGTACGGATTCCCGGCACCGGCAAACGTGATGGCCTGGCCTACGGTTTCCGTGCGATCTCCCGTCACCTGCCGGACGACCGTGCCGTGGTTGCCGTGATCGATGGCGACACCGTGCTCGGCGAAGGCACCGTGCGCAAGACCGTGCCGTGGTTCCAGCTGTTCGGCAACGTCGGCGGCCTGACCACCAACGAGTTCTGCGAAGTGCGCGGCGGCTACATCATGAGCGAATGGCACAAGCTGCGTTTCGCCCAGCGCCACATCAACATGTGCTCGATGGCCCTGTCCAAACGCGTGCTGACCATGACCGGCCGTATGTCGGTGTTCCGCGCCACCGTGGTAACCAACCCGGAATTCATCGCCGACGTTGAAAGCGACTCACTGCAACACTGGCGTCTGGGCCGTTTCAAGTTCTTGACCGGCGACGACAAGTCGAGCTGGTTCAGCCTGATGCGCCTCGGTTACGACACCTTCTACGTGCCTGACGCGGCGATCAACACTGTTGAGCACCCGCCGGAAAAGAGCTTCATCAAGGCCAGCCGCAAACTGATGTTCCGCTGGTACGGCAACAACCTGCGCCAGAACTCGCGAGCGTTGGGCCTGGGTGTGAAACGCCTCGGCGCCTTCACCTCGGTGGTGCTGTTCGACCAGCGCGTATCGATGTGGACCTCGTTGCTCGGCCTGACTGTGGCAATCATCGCCAGCTTCAAATACGGCACCGCGTTCATTCTGGTTTACCTGCTGTGGATCGGCATCACCCGCCTGATTCTGACCTTGCTGCTGTCGTGCTCCGGTCACCGCATTGGCCCGGCTTACCCGGTGATTCTCTATTACAACCAGATCGTCGGCGCGATGGTGAAGATCTACGTGTTCTTCCGCCTCGACCAACAATCCTGGACGCGCCAACCCACTTCCCTGACCCGTGATCTCGCCAGCTTTCAACGTTGGTTCAACACCTGGTCGTCTCGGACCATGACCTTCTCCGCCGGCAGCATTTTTGTCGCCGTGCTGCTGATGATGGTCTGACCCGCCCCTATTGAATTAACAAGGAAATCGCCCCTATGAATACCGCCGTCAACGCCAACGTAGTGCATGAATCCGAAGCCCAGCGCCAACACGCCCGCGTGAAAATCCCGGCCAAACTGCGCTTCTTCGGTCCCGACCGGACCCCGGTAGAAGCGCGAGTGCTCGACCTGTCCGCCGGTGGTCTGGCGTTCAACGCCGGGCAAATGCCGCTGACCATCGGCGAGGTGTACAAGGCGCGCCTGCAATTCGTCATCGACAACCTCGGCCTGGCGATGGACGTTGAACTGCAAGTGCGTTCCTACGACCGCCAGACCGGCCGCGTCGGCTGCCAGTTCCAGAACCTTGAGCAGCAGGACATTTCCACCCTGCGCCACTTGATCACTTCGCACCTGGCCGGCGACATCGTCAGCATCGGCGAAGTGCTGGCGACCCTGCAGCGCGACAACTTCACCAAGGCACGCAAGGTCAAGGACGGCGGCTCTGGCATGACCCCGTTCGGGCGCCTGAAAGCAGTGACGTTCAGCGCCGGTATCTTCGCCGTTGGCCTGGTTGCAGCAGGTTTCATTTTCAAATCGGTGTACGGCATGTACTTCGTCAGCCACGCGCAGGCTGGTCTGGTCAGCGTGCCGGGGATGAACATCACCATGCCGCGCGACGGCACCGTGCAAAGCCTGATCAAGTCCGATGGCGTAGCCGCGAAAGGCGCGCCGCTGGCGACCTTCAGCACCAGCATGCTCGACGTGCTCAAGGGCCATCTGGAAGAAGATCAACTGTCGTCGGCCAAGGTTGAAGAACTGTTCGGCAAGCAAATGACCGGCACCCTGACTTCGCCGTGCGATTGCACCGTGGCCCAGCAACTGGTGGCTGACGGTCAGTACGCGAGCAAGGGCGATGTGATCTTCCAATTGGTGCCGCGCAATACCCAGGCCACCGTCGATGCGCGCTTCTCTTATCGCCAGTTCGGCGACGTGCGTCCAGGCACACCGGTGAGCTTCCAGATCGCCGGCGAAGACAAGACCCGCACCGGCAAGATCGTCAGCAGCACCAGCCTGAAAAGCGCCGACCTGTCCTCCGACATCCGCGTGCAGATCCAGCCTGACGAGCCACTCGACAGCAGCCTCGCCGGCCGCCCGGTGGAAGTGAACAGCGACCGTGGCCCGAACCTGAACTGGCTGATCGACAAAGCCATGGCTGCCGGTCTTTAAGTCGAGGACATGCCTGTGACTATCACCAGTCTTTTCAGAACGCCACGATCCCTGTGGGAGCTGGCTTGCCAGCGATCGGATCAATGCGGTCTTGCTGAAATACCGAGTCGCCTGAATCGCTGGCAAGCCAGCTCCCACAGAGTTCATGTGGTGTGCTCGCTGGCATTGGCGGTCAGTCTGGCCGGTTGCGCCGGCCTGCCCGATCAGCGTCTGGCCAACGAAGCGCTCAAGCGCGGCGACACCGCCACCGCCGCGCAGAATTATCAGCAACTGGCCGATCTGGGCTACAGCGAAGCGCAAGTCGGTCTCGCCGATATCCAGGTCGACAGCCGCGATCCTGCGCAAATGAAACAGGCCGAAGCGACCTATCGCGCCGCCGCCAGTGTTTCGCCGCGTGCTCAGGCGCGTCTCGGTCGTTTGCTGGTGGCCAAACCGGGTTCCACCGAAGCCGAGCACCACGAAGCCGAAAGCCTGCTGAAAAAAGCCGCCGCCAATGGCGAAGGCAACACGTTGATCCCGCTGGCGATGCTGTACCTGCAATACCCGCACAGCTTCCCCAACATCAACGCCCAGCAGCAGATCGATCAGTGGCGCAAATCCGGTTACCCGGAAGCGGGTCTGGCGCAAGTGCTGCTGTATCGCACGCAAGGCACCTACGACCAGCACCTGGATGACGTGGAAAAGATCTGCAAAGCCGCGCTCAACACCACCGACATCTGCTACGTCGAACTGGCCACCGTTTACCAGAAACGTGCCCAGCCAGAGCAACAAGCCGAACTGATCAAGCAGATGCAGGCCGGTTACAGCCGTGGCACCGTCACCGCGCAGCGCGTCGACTCCGTCGCCCGTGTCCTGGCCGATTCGACCCTCGGCAAGCCTGACGAAAAAACCGCGCAGTCGTTGCTCGAGCCGATCGCTCCGGGTTACCCGGCGTCGTGGGTGACCCTCGCGCAATTGCTCTACGACTATCCCGAACTGGGCGACGTCGATCAGATGATGAAGTACCTCGACAACGGCCGCGCCGCTGACCAGCCGCGCGCCGAGCTGTTGCTGGGCAAGCTCTACTACGAAGGCAAACTGGTCCCGGCCGACGCGAAAGTCGCCGAAGAACATTTCCAGAAAGCCGTCGGCCGCGAAGTCGCCGCCGACTACTACCTCGGCCAGATCTATCGCCGTGGTTACCTCGGCAAGGTCTACCCGCAGAAGGCCCTCGACCACCTGCTGACCGCTGCGCGCAACGGCCAGAACAGCGCCGACTTCGCCATCGCCCAGCTGTTTTCCCAAGGCAAAGGCACCCAGCCCGACCCGCTCAACGCCTACGTGTTCAGCCAATTGGCCAAAGCACAAAACACCCCGCAAGCCGATGAGCTGGCGACCACCCTCGCCGCGCAATTGCCGCCCGAGCGTCTGGCCGAAGCCCAACGTCTGCTGCAACAAGAGCAAGCCAGCCGTGGCGCTCTGAATCAGAACACGCTGCAACTGCACGCCCTGCAAGAAGAAGACGGCGAGGAAAAATTATGAAGTTGAATCCATTCGTGAAGGCCGGTATTGGCCTCACCTTCGCGCTGATCTGGTCTTGCCCGACACTGGCCGCGATGACTGAAACCAAGAACTTCGGCCTCGAAGTGAAAGTCACCGGCCAGTCCGAAGATGACCGCGACCTTGGCACCGCCAGCGGCGGCGACGTCAACGGCGTCGGCCTCGACCTGCGTCCGTGGGTCTACGGCGAAAGCGGCGCGTGGAGCGCCTACGCCATGGGCCAGGCCGTGACCTCGACCGACATCATCGAAACCGACACCCTGCAACAATCCGACGGTGAACAAACCACCGACAGCGGTGATCGCAAAACCAAGAAAAACTACCTGGCGATGCGCGAGTTTTGGGTCGGCTACAGCGGCCTCACCCCGTACCCGGGCGAGATGCTCAAGTTCGGTCGTCAGCGTTTGCGCAATGACGACGGCCAATGGCGCGACACCAACATCGAAGCGCTGAACTGGACGTTCGACACCACCCTGTTGCGCGCCAACGCCGGTGTCGCTGAACGCTTCAGCGAATACCGCACCGACTTGAAAGAGCTGGCGCCGAAAGACAAGGATCGCCTGCACGCCTACGCCGACGCTGCTTACCAGTGGACGCCGGGCCAGTGGGTCGGCATTCGCGGTCATCACACCCACGATGACGGCAAACTCGATTACGCCGAACCGGGCGTGGCGCGCGACTCGCTGGATAAAACCGAGAACGGCGACATCAGCTGGCTCGGCCTGACCGCCGACAGCGACGCCTACAACTGGCGCAACACCAACACCGTCAACTACTGGGGCAGCATCACCGGCATGAGCGGCGACCGCGACACGGTCAACGCGCTGAACGCCGATGGTTCGCGCCCGGCACAAGCCAAGCGCAGCGATGACGTCAACGGCTGGGCCACCGACATCGGTGTGCGTCTGCGCCTCGATCCGCAATGGCAAGTCGGCGGTGCGTATGCCCGCGCCAGCGCCGATTACGAGCAGAATGGTCTGGAGAGCAACCGCTCCAACTACACCGGTACGCGCTCGCGGGTTCATCGTTTCGGCGAAGCCTTCCGTGGCGAAATGAACAACATGCAGACCGCAACGCTGTTCGGTTCGTGGATGGTCAACGACGAGTACGACGCCAGCCTGATCTACCACAAGTTCTGGCGCGTCGACGGCAACAAGCCAGTCGGCAGCAACGGCATCAACGCGGTGGAAAACAACACCGACGACGTCACCGGCGCGATCCTGTCCAGCACTTCGCTGCCGCTTGAAGACGGCAACAAGGATCTCGGTCAGGAGATGGACCTGGTCGTCACCAAGTACTTCAAGCAAGGCCTGTTGCCGGCGGCGTTGAGCCAGTCGATCGACGAGCCTTCGGCCCTGGTGCGTTTCCGTGGCGGTGTGTTCAAGCCGGGCGATGCCTACGGCAAGCAGGTTGATTCGTACATGCACCGCGCGTTCATCGACGTGATCTGGCGCTTCTGATGCAAACCGCCAAGGGAGTGCCCGACATGATCAGCACCAGGACAGGCTCACTCAGCCTGCTGGCCGGCGCGATGCTGCTGGCCAGCGCCGGCGCCTTCGCCAATGTGGAGCCGACGGCACCACAACCGGCCAAGCCGGCCACCGTGGCCAAAGAACTGCAACAGGCCAAGACTTACACCGTCAGCAGCGCGCCGACCGACGCGCTGAATCTGGCCGCGCCAAAACTGCCCGACCTCTCCGGCTTCACCGCCGAAGCCGCTGCGGCGAAAATCGTCCGCAGTAAACCGGGCAAGCTCAGCGTGCGCCGGATGATGCAGGAAGACGCCCTGAAGGACTTCATCGGCGGCGACAACAAGATGGCCGAATGGGTGGTGCGTCAGCACGGCATCCCGCAGGCGATCTTCGTCGACGACGGCTACATGAACCTCAAGGATCTGGCGCAAAAACTGCCCAAGCAGTACTTCAGCGAGACCTCGCCGGGCGTGTATTTGTCCAAGCTGCCGATCGTCGTCGGCCGCAAAGGCATCCTCGATATCGACGGCCAGACCCAGGAACTGCGCCTATCGCAAGAAGCCGGCTCGTTCCTGGTCAACGACGGTCAGTTGTTCGTGCGTGACACCAAGATCACTGGCTGGCGCGAGAAGGAAAACGGCCCGGCGACTTTCCGTTCGCCGAAGGAATTCCGTCCGTTCCTGCTCGCCTGGGGCGGCACCGAGACCTACATCGTCAACAGCAAAATGGCCAGCTTCGGTTACGCCAACAGTAAGTCCTACGGCGTGAGTATTTCCCAGTACACGCCGAACATGGCCAAGGTGCTCAAGCGCCCTGAACCGACCGGCTGGATCGTCGGCTCCGAGTTCTCCGACATGTGGTACGGCTTCTACTGCTACGAGACCCGCGACTTCGTGGTCAAGGGCAACACCTACAAAGACAACATCGTTTACGGCATCGACCCGCACGACCGTTCCCACGGCCTGATCATTGCCGAGAATACCGTGCACGGCACCAAGAAGAAGCACGGGATCATTATTTCCCGTGAGGTCAACGACAGCTTCATCTTCAACAACAAGAGCTTCGACAACCACCTCTCGGGCCTGGTGATCGACCGTAACAGCGTCAACAACATCATTGCCTACAACGAGATCTACAAGAACCACACCGACGGCATCACTCTCTACGAGTCCGCCGACAATTTGCTGTGGGGCAACAAGGTCATCAGCAACAAGCGTCACGGCATCCGCATTCGTAACAGCGTGAACATCCGCCTCTACGAAAACGTCGCCATGGCCAACGGTTTGACTGGCGTCTACGGCCACATCAAAGACCTCACCGACACCGACCGTGACATCAAGCTCGACCCGTTCGATGCGCAGGTGTCGCTGATCGTCGTTGGCGGTGAACTGGCGGCCAACGGCAGCGGCCCGCTGTCGATCGATTCGCCTTTGAGTGTCGAGCTGTATCGCGTGTCGATGCTGGCGCCGACCAAATCCAGCGGCATCAGCTTCAACGGCATCCTCGGCGAGCGCCAGGATGAAATTCTCGACCTGCTGGTGCGCCAGCAGAAAGCCGTGCTGATCGACCCTGTCGAACGCCAGACCGAAATGCAGGACTGAGGATAATTTTATGCACCCACACTTGATCAAATTACTCAGCCTGTCGGCCCTGACCGTGGGCATTCTCGCGGCCAGCAACGGCGCCCGTGCCGATGAAAGCGCTGCCGCCACGCCGCCGAAGTTCAGCGCCGAACCGTGCTGCAACCTGTGCCCGGCCGCCCATGACGCGAAGAACTACACCACGCGTTATCAGCAGAACTTCACCACCCTGGTGCAGGCACAAGGCGACTGGTTGTTCCGGACTCAGGAAGACCTGCGCACCGAGTTCAACACCACCCCGGCCGGCTACAAGCGTCTGCAACAGTTGCACGATGCGTTCAAGGCCAAAGGCGTCGAACTGGTGATCGTTTATCAGCCGACCCGGGGTCTGGTGAACCGCAACAAGCTCAACCCGCAGGAAAAAGCCGCATTCGATTACGAGAAAGCGCTGGGCAACTACAAGACCATGCTCGGCCGTTTCGCCAAGATGGGTTACGTCGTGCCGGACCTGTCGCCGCTGACCAACGAATCGCTGCCGGACACCCTGCCCGCCCACGATTTCTACTTCCGCGGCGACCAACACTGGACGCCATACGGTGCGCAGCGCACGGCGAAAATCGTCGCCGAGAAGGTCAAGCAGATCCCGGCCTTCGCCGACGTGCCCAAGCGTGAATTCGAGACCAAGCGCTCCGGGCGCATGGGCAAGACCGGCACCCTGCACAACATGGCCGGGCAACTGTGCGGCACCAGTTACGCGATCCAGTACATGGATCAGTTCACCACCGAGCCTAAGGGCGAAGCGGGCGACGGCGACCTGTTCGGTGATTCCGGCAACCCGCAAATCACCCTCGTCGGTACTTCGCACAGCGGCAAGAACTACAACTTCGCCGGTTTCCTCGAAGAAGCCATCGGCGCCGATATTCTCAACGTCGCCTTCCCCGGCGGTGGTCTCGAAGGTTCGATGCTGCAGTACCTGGGCAGCGACGAATTCCAGAAGACCCCGCCGAAAATTCTCATCTGGGAATTCTCGCCGCTGTACCGCCTCGACCAGGAAACCATCTATCGCCAGATGATGTCGCTGCTCGACAACGGCTGCGAAGGCAAAGACGCGCAAATGTCCGCGAGCACCACGCTCAAGCCGGGCAGCAAACAAGAACTGCTGGTCAACAGCAAGAACCTGAACCTGCAGAACAGCAGCCATCAGGTCGACATCCGCTTCGCCGACCCTTCGGTGAAAACCCTGCAAGCCACCCTCTGGTACATGAACGGTCGCCACGAGGACATCAAGATCGAGAAACCGGAAACCTCCGACACCGACGGTCGTTTCGCCTTTGAGTTGCGCACGGACGAAGACTGGGCCACGCAAAACCTGCTGGCAGTCGAAGTCCAGGGCCCGGAAGCGGGCACCGCGCCACAAAAAGTCGAAGCGAAAATCTGCAAACGCAACGTATTCCCGGGCGCTGGGCCACAAACCGCTCAGGTCGGGCAATGAGGTCTGCTATGCGAAACTCGAAACTGAAAACTCTTTTAGCGCCGACGCTGCTGAGCCTGGCGATGTTCGCCGGGGCCACTCAGGCCGCCGCGCCACTGCGTCCACCCCAGGGCTATTTCGCCCCTGTGGATAAATTCAAGACAGGTGACAACAGCGAAGGCTGCGATGCCATGCCGACGCCGTACACCGGGCCGCTGCAATTTCGCAGCAAATACGAAGGTTCGGACAAGGCCCGCGCGACGCTGAACGTGCAGTCGGAAAAAGCCTTCCGCGACACCACCAAAGACATCACAACGCTGGAACGCGGCACCGCCAAACGCGTGATGCAGTTCATGCGCGACGGTCGCCCGGAACAGCTCGATTGCACGTTGAACTGGCTGACCGCGTGGGCCAAGGCGGATGCGTTGATGTCCAAAGACTTCAACCACACCGGCAAGTCGATGCGCAAATGGGCGCTGGGCAGCATGGCCTCTTCGTACATTCGCCTGAAATTCTCCGACTCGCATCCGCTGGCGCAGCATCAGCAGCAAGCGCAGTTGATCGAGGCGTGGTTCAGCAAAATGGCTGACCAAGTCGTCAGCGACTGGGACAACCTGCCGCTGGAAAAAACCAACAACCACTCGTACTGGGCTGCCTGGTCGGTGATGGCGACCTCGGTCGCGACCAACCGCCGCGACCTGTTCGATTGGGCGGTGAAGGAATACAAGGTTGGCGTCAATCAAGTCGATGCCGATGGCTTCCTGCCGAACGAACTCAAGCGCCAGCAACGCGCCCTCGCCTATCACAACTACGCCCTGCCGCCGCTGGCGATGATCGCCAGTTTCGCTCAGGTCAACGGTGTTGATTTGCGTCAGGAAAACAATGGCGCACTGAAGCGTCTCGGTGATCGGGTGTTGTCGGGGGTGAAAGACCCGGATGAATTCGAGAAGAAGAACGGCAAAGAGCAGGACATGACTGACCTGAAAGAGGACATGAAATTCGCCTGGCTCGAACCGTTCTGCACGCTCTACACCTGTGCGCCGGATGTGATCGAGAAGAAGCACGGCATGCAGCCGTTCAAGACCTTCCGCCTGGGTGGGGACCTGACCAAGGTCTACGACCCGTCGCATGAAAAGGGCAACAAAGGCTCATGAAGCAAAAGCCCCTCACCCTAACCCTCTCCCGGAGGGAGAGGGGACTGACCGAGGTGCTTTTGAGAAATCTGCCGACCTGATACATCGAGTCGATCTCAATATTGGCAGCGCCAGAGATCAGGCTCCCTCTCCCTCCGGGAGAGGGCGGGGGGTGAGGGAAAGATTTCAAGGCCCGGCACAACCCTGACAGAAACACCGTTTCACCCCTCCACTACCACCGGGGGGTTTGGGGGGGCTTTGGCCCTTGACTGTTGGTTCAAACATGGAGAGATCGGGATGGTATTTTCATCCAACGTGTTCCTGTTTCTGTTCTTGCCGATCTTTCTCGGCTTGTACTACTTGAGCGGGCAACGCTATCGCAACCTGCTGCTGCTGATCGCCAGCTACGTGTTCTATGCCTGGTGGCGTGTGGACTTCCTCGCGCTGTTCGCCGCCGTCACGCTGTGGAACTACTGGATCGGCCTCAAAGTCGGTGCCGCCGGTGTGCGCACCAAACCGGCGCAGCGCTGGCTGTTGCTCGGTGTCGCAGTCGATTTGTGCATCCTCGGCTACTTCAAGTACGCCAACTTCGGCGTCGACAGCATCAACGCGATGATGACCTCGGTCGGTCTCGAGCCGTTCATCCTCACCCACGTGCTGCTGCCGATCGGTATTTCGTTCTACATCTTCGAATCGATCAGCTACATCATCGACGTGTATCGCGGCGACACCCCGGCCACGCGCAACCTGATCGACTTCGCGGCGTTCGTGGCGATCTTCCCGCACTTGATTGCCGGCCCGGTTCTGCGTTTCCGCGACCTCGCCGACCAGTTCAACAACCGCACGCATACCCTCGACAAGTTCTCCGAAGGCTGCACGCGGTTCATGCAGGGTTTCATCAAGAAGGTCTTCATCGCCGACACCCTCGCGGTGGTCGCCGACCATTGCTTCGCCCTGCAAAACCCGACTACCGGTGATGCCTGGCTCGGCGCACTGGCGTACACCGCGCAGCTGTATTTCGACTTCTCCGGCTACAGCGACATGGCGATTGGTCTGGGCTTGATGATGGGTTTCCGCTTCATGGAAAACTTCAAACAGCCGTACATCAGCCAGTCGATCACCGAGTTCTGGCGCCGCTGGCACATCAGCCTGTCGACGTGGCTGCGTGACTATCTGTACATCACCCTCGGCGGTAACCGTAAAGGCACGCTGATGACCTATCGCAACCTGTTCCTGACCATGCTCCTCGGTGGTCTGTGGCACGGCGCGAACATCACCTACATCGTCTGGGGCGCCTGGCACGGCATGTGGCTGGCGATTGAGAAAGCGCTGGGCCTGAACACCTCGCCGCGCAGCCTCAACCCGATCCGCTGGGCACTGACCTTCCTGCTCGTAGTGATGGGCTGGGTGATCTTCCGTGCCGAGAACCTGCACGTTGCCGGTCGTATGTACGGCGCCATGTTCAGCTTCGGCGACTGGTCGCTGTCGGAACTCAATCAGGCCAGCCTCACCGGTCTGCAAGTGGCGACTCTGGTCGTGGCGTACGTGACGCTGGCGTTCTTCGGTCTGCGTGATCTGTACACCAATCAACCGCCAGCCAAAAGCAAACCCGAAGTCAACGTCGAGGCCAACGGCCCTGCGACGGCGACCCCGGGAATGATCAAGGCAGCCCCTGGCGAAAACCCGGCGAGCATCCATGAGCCTGGCTACACCGTCGGCGTCGAAGCCCAGGTGCAACCGGCCTACTGGAGCGCGGACTGGTCGCGCTACGTGATGCGCGGCTTGATCCTGCTGCTGTTCATCGCCTCGATTCTCAAACTCTCGGCGCAAAGCTTCTCGCCGTTCCTTTACTTCCAGTTCTGAGGGATCTGACATGACCCGCTCATTACGCATCTTCTACATCGCCCTGTTCCTGGTGACCCTGCTGGTCTTGGGTCTGTGGTCGGTTCGCAGCTTCTTCGGCTTCAGCACCAATGCCGATGCGACGGTGCTCAATGGCCGCTGGACCAAGGCTGTGGAAACTCACTATGACGATGAATTCCCGATCAAGCGTCTGGGCACCAACCTCTGGGCTGCGCTGGATTTCAAACTGTTCAACGAAGGTCGTCCGGGCGTAGTGCTCGGCCGCGATCAGTGGTTGTACAGCGATGAGGAATTCAACCCGATCGTCAACGAAGAGCTGAACCTGCAAGGCAACTACGCGCTGGTCGAAGGCGTGCGCCAGACCCTGAAAGCGAAAGGCGTGAAACTGGTGATGGCGATCGTCCCGGCCAAGGTTCGTCTGTACCCGGAGCATCTGGGTGAAGTGAAACCGGCGAGCATTCACGAAAATCTCTATCAGGATTTCCATGCTCGTGTAGCCGCCGACAAGATCCTCGCCCCTGACCTGCTCAAGCCATTGCAACAGGCCAAGCAAAGCGGTCAGCAAGTGTTCCTGCGCACCGATACGCACTGGACACCTGAGGGCGCCGAGATTGCCGCGAACACCCTGGCGAAAACCATCGCCGACAAGTTCCCGCTCAGCGGCGAGCCGCAGCGCTTCGTCACCACACCAGCGGAGAAGGTCACCCATAAAGGCGATCTGCGTCTGTTCCTGCCGCTCGATCCGCTGTTCGAAAACCTGATGCCGGCGCAAGAGCCGCTGCAAAAGCGCAACACCGTCGCGGCCGGCGATCAGCCTGCCGGGGACGACGCGCTGTTTGCCAGCAATGAAGTGCCGGTGGCACTGGTCGGCACCAGCTACAGCGCCAACCCCAACTGGAACTTCGTCGGTGCATTGAAACAAGCGCTGCACAGCGACGTGGTGAGCTACGCCGAAGACGGCCACGGGCCGATCCTGCCGATGCTCAGCTACCTGAAAAGCGATGACTTCAAGAACAGCCCGCCACAGGTGCTGATCTGGGAGTTTCCTGAACGTTATCTGCCTGTGAACAACGAAATCGGCGACGCCGACCCGCAGTGGGTCGCAGAGCTTAAACAAGCCGGCGCGCGCCAACAAAACGTAGCAATCAACACTAAATCCGAGACGCCCGATCGGGCGCAAAACTGAAAGAGAGGTACACCATGACTTTCACGACTACTCCTCGTCGTCTCGCTAAAAGCTTCGCACTGGTTGCTGGCCTCAGCGTGCTTTCCGTCCCAGCCTTTGCCGGTGGCGACGCCGCGCTCTACGGCCCGACCGCACCGAAAGGCTCGACCTTTGTGCGGGTCTACAACGCCAGCAACGCTGAAATCAGCGCCACCGTTGGCAGCACCAACCTGAGCGATGTTGCGCCACTGGCCAGCAGCGACTTCAGCTTCATGCCGGGCGGTGATTACAGCGCCAAGGTCGGCAGCCAGACCCTGCCGGTGAAACTCACCGGTGACCACTACTACACCCTGGTCAACAACGCTTCCGGCGCGCCGCAACTGATCGAAGAGCCGCCGTTCAAGAACAAGCAGAAATCCCTGGTGCGCGTGCAGAACCTCAGCGACAAACCGCTGACCCTGAAGACCGCCGACGGCAAGACCGACGTGGTGCCGAACGTCGCCGCCAAGGGCCGTGGTGAACGTGAAATCAACCCGGTGAAAGTCAGCCTGGCGCTGTACGAAGGTGACAAGAAAGTCGGCGACGTCAAACCGGTCGCCCTGGAGCGCGGTGAAGCAGCGGTGCTGTACGTCACCGGCAGCGGCAGCAGCCTGTCGCCAGTCTGGGTGAAACGCCCGGTATCGACCCGCTAACCATTTTTTCCCGAACTGACCCGGTTCCCTGTGGGAGCTGGCTTGCCAGCGATGCAGACACCTCGGTTCTGCAGATACACCGAGGTGATGCCATCGCTGGCAAGCCAGGCTCCCACAGGGACCGAGGTGAGAGTTCGGGTACGAGACAAAACCAAGAGTGAAACGACACAGCGTTCGTGCCTCTAACCAATCGATTTTATGGAGTAAACAATATGATTCCGGTGATCTTGTCAGGTGGTAGCGGTTCACGTCTTTGGCCGCTTTCGCGTAAGCAGTTCCCTAAGCAATTCCTCGCCCTGACCGGCGAACACACGCTGTTCCAGCAGACCCTCGAGCGCCTGGTGTTCGAAGGCATGGACACCCCGATCGTGGTCTGCAACAAGGATCACCGCTTCATCGTCAACGAGCAGTTGAGCGCTCGCAATCTGGAAACCCAGCGCATCCTCATGGAACCATTCGGCCGCAACACTGCGCCGGCCGTGGCGCTGACCGCGATGATGCTGGTCAATGAAGGTCGTGACGAACTGATGCTGGTGCTGCCGGCCGACCACGTACTGGAAGACCAGAAAGCCCTGCAACGCGCCCTCGCCCTGGCCACCGTTGCCGCCGAAAATGGCGAGATGGTCCTGTTCGGCGTGCCGGCAACCAAACCGGAAACCGGCTATGGCTACATCAAATCCACCGCTGACTCGTTGCTGCCCGAAGGCGTCAGCCGCGTCTCGCACTTCGTCGAAAAACCTGACGTCAAACGTGCCACCGAGTACGTCGAATCCGGCGGTTACTACTGGAACAGCGGCATGTTTCTGTTCCGCGCCAGCCGCTTCCTCGAAGAGCTGAAAAAACACGATCCGGACATCTACGACACCTGCCTGCTGACCCTTGAGCGCAGCGAGCAGGATGCCGACACCGTGACGCTGGACGAAGCCACCTTCGCCTGCTGCCCGGACAATTCCATCGACTACTCCGTGATGGAAAAAACCCAGCGCGCCTGCGTGGTGCCGCTGACCGCTGGCTGGAGCGATGTCGGTTGCTGGTCGTCGCTGTGGGAAGTCAACGAGAAAGACGCCAACGGCAACGTCACCAAAGGCGACGTGGTCATCCAGGACAGCAAGAACTGCATGATCCACGGCAACGGCAAACTGGTGTCGGTGATCGGTCTGGAAAACATTGTCGTGGTCGAAACCAAAGACGCCATGATGATTGCCCACAAAGACAAGGTTCAGGGCGTCAAGCAAATGGTCAACACGCTCAACGAGCAGGGCCGCAGCGAAACCCAGAACCATTGCGAAGTCTATCGTCCGTGGGGCTCGTACGACTCGGTGGACATGGGCGGGCGTTTCCAGGTCAAGCACATCTCGGTAAAACCGGGCGCGTGCCTGTCGCTGCAGATGCACCACCACCGCGCCGAACACTGGATCGTGGTCAGCGGCACCGCTGAAGTGACCTGCGATGAAAACGTGTTCCTGCTCTGCGAAAACCAGTCGACCTACATCCCGATCGCCTCGGTGCATCGCTTGCGCAACCCGGGCAAGATCCCGCTGGAAATCATCGAAGTGCAATCGGGTTCGTACCTGGGTGAAGACGATATCGAACGTTTCGAAGATATCTACGGTCGCTCCACCCCGATCGAACGCGGCGTGTCGGTGAAGACCATCGCGCAATAACGTTCAGCAAGACAAGAAGCCCCCGTCCAGCCCGCTGCGTCCCCTATCCGCAGCGGGTTGGGCGGGGGCTTTTTTTTCCGAATTCTGTGTCGCCTGAACTGGCCCTTTCGCGAGCAAGCTCGCTCCCACACTTGAAATGCATTCCCAAGTGGGAGCGAGCTTGCTCGCGAAGAGGCCCTATCAGACACCGCAAGCCCCGATGCCCATCGCCAACCTCACCTACGCTTAGGTAGGATGACCCTCTCTCTGCTTGAGGTTGTGCGACATGTTCATCGGCATTCTGCTGGTCATCACCTGGCTGATCCTCCTGCTGCGCTATCCGGCCAAAGCCCTGCCGGTGTCGGTGGCGGCGGCAATTGGCCTGGGTTTCGTGGCCATGTGGGTGGTCTGGCTCGACAACCGCGAGATCAAACAACTAGCGCGCCTTGAAATGCGCATCAGCTATGCACCGCAGCAATGCCCGGCGGATCGTCCGTTGCAACTGAAAATGAAAAACGCCAACGACGTGCCCCTGACCGAGCTGCGCTGGCGCATCGCGGCCTACGCCCCGGGCGACACGGTCAATCTGGCCGACAACCAATACACCGCGCCACGCTATCGCGGCCCCGGCGAATTGCAGGCCGGCGGCGACTGGGAAGACTGCCTGCCCATGCCGCCACTGCGTCCCGGTTATCGCCCGCAAACCCTGGAGTTTCGCGCCGAGCGCTTACAGGGTAGTTTCTCCGACTGACCTCTTCCCTCAATTTTTCTGCACAAGGAATGCGCCATGCCCGTTGCGTTGATTACCGGTTGCTCCAGCGGTATTGGCCGCGCCCTCGCCGATGCGTTCAAAGCCGCCGGCTACGAAGTCTGGGCCAGTGCGCGCAAGGCTGAAGATGTCGCCGCACTCAGCACCGCCGGCTTCACCGCCGTGCAACTGGACGTCAACGACGCCGCCGCGCTGGAACAACTCGGCCAGCGCATCAACCAGCAGCACGGCGGCCTCGATGTGCTGATCAACAACGCCGGTTACGGTGCCATGGGGCCGCTGCTCGATGGCGGCGTTCCGGCGATGCAGCGCCAGTTCGAAACCAACGTTTTCTCGATTGTCGGCGTCACCCGCGCACTGTTTCCGGTACTGCGCCGGGCCAAAGGATTGGTGGTGAATGTCGGTAGCGTGTCCGGTGTGCTGGTCACGCCGTTTGCCGGTGCTTACTGCGCATCGAAAGCCGCCGTGCACGCCTTGAGCGATGCCTTGCGCATGGAACTGGCGCCGTTCGGCATTCGGGTGATGGAAGTGCAGCCCGGCGCAATTCAATCGAGCTTCGCGAAAAACGCCGGGCATGAAGCCGAACAACTGATCAATGAGCAATCACCATGGTTTCCCCTGCGTGAAGGCATTCGCGCGCGGGCCAAGGCCTCTCAGGACAAGCCGACACCGGCCAGTGAGTTTGCCGCCGAGTTGCTCAAGGCTGTGCAGCAGAGCAAACCGCCACGGTTGATCCGCATCGGCAATGGCAGCCGCGCGTTGCCGTTGTTGGCGGCGTTGTTGCCCAAGGGTTTGCTGGAATCGACGTTGATGAAGCGCTTCGGCTTGCGCGGGCGGCTCTGAGACCGCGCCGACGCCATCGCGGTCGGTCAGTGATCCACAGCTTCCTGCTTCACCACCACCGTGCAAGTAATCCCCGCCGCCAACAGAACACCTTCCGGCACTTCATCAATGTGAATCCTTACCGGCACTCGCTGGGCCAACCGCACCCAGTTGAATGTCGGGTTCACATCGGCGATCAGTTCGCGGCTTTCCGGGTTGTCGCGGTCGTAGATGCCGCGCGAGATGCTTTCGACGTGGCCCTTCAAGACTTCGCCGCTCATCAACTGCATATCGGCCTTATCGCCGACTTTCACGTGGGGCAGTTTGGTCTCTTCGAAGAAGCCGTAAACCCAGAACGAGTTCATGTCGACCACGGCCATCTTCGCCTCGCCGATGCGCGCGTAATCACCGCGATGCACATTGAGGTTGGTCACGTAGCCGTCGACCGCCGCGCGCACTTCGGTGCGTTTGAGGTTGAGTTCGGCGGCGTCCAGTTGCGCTTGCGCATGTTGATAGTCGGCCAGCGCGGCGTCGGCGATGTTGCTGGCGTCGTCGCGGTTTTCCTTGGAGATCACCAGGTTGTCCAGATCGGCGCGGCGATGGGCGTTGACCTTGCGCATCTCCCACGTCGACTTGCGCGAGGCGACCAGCGATTGTGCTTGTTTGACCGCGATGCGGTAATGCTCGGGGTCGATCTGCATGAGCAAATCGCCCTTCTTCACCAATTGGTTGTCGCGCACCGGCACATCGATCACTTCGCCGGTAACGTCGGCGGCGACATTGATGATGTCGGCACGCACGCGGCCGTCGCGGGTCCACGGCGTGTTCATGTAGTGCTCCCACAACGTGCGGCCGATCCACAGCGCCAGGGCCAGCACCAGCAGGGTCGCGAGCAGGCTGAAAAACTTTTTCATCGTGACGTTCTCAACGGTAGACAGTCAGCGCCATGGCGCCGAACAGACAGGTAAACAGACTCAGACGCAGCAGCGCCGGGTGCCAGAAAAAACGGTACAGGTCGAACCCCGATAGGAACCGATCCACCGCCCAGGCCAGCGCCGCAGCAATGAAAAACATCAAAGTCATGGTCGGCATGTACACGCCGTGGAAGGCGATTTCACGAGGCATGGGCAGGTCCTTCGGGCTTGGCGATGGCGTAGGCAGCGAGCGGTGATTGCGGGTCGAGCAACGAGGTGCGGATGAAGTGCAGATAACTCTTCACCCGGCGCAACGCCGAGGTATCGAAGTGCGGCGCGAACGGTTCGTCAGTGGCCGCCACGCGACTGATTGCATGGTCGACCGCCACCAGTGCACGTTCGAGATTGCTGGAGTTGGGTTGCAGAAACAGTCGCACCAGCGCGCGGCCCATCACGCGGATTGCCTGCCGCCACGGCTGCGACTCGGCATAGGCCGGGTGCACCGGCAAAATCGCTTGCTCCTTGCGCAACTCGATGATCGCGTGACCGACTTCGAGCACCACGAACATCCAGCGCAGCAAGTTCTTTTGCACCTTCGGTTGCCCGGCGGCGAGACCGTAAGCCTGATGCAGCAAGTCGCGGGTGCGACTCTCGAAGCTGGAGGCCAGGCCTTTGAGTTTGCCGCTGATCGCGTAGACCACTTGCCCGCGCAGATCCTGCTCCAACCGCTTCCACAACCAGCGACTGTTCGGCGGCAGAATAATCGCCCCGGCGGCGGCACAGACCAGCATGCCCATGACCATGGCGATGTAGTCGTTGATGAAGGTGTAAGGGTTGTAGATCGTCAGGTTGTCCGGCACCGAGCCGGTGCTGAAAAAGATCAGCAAACCGAGGCCGACACCGGCGTACTGCGGGCGCGAGGTGAGGAAAGAACCGAACACGATCACCGGCGCGAGCATGACGCACAGCAACGGAAAACCATCGATCCACGGGAAGATGAAAAACATCTCGACGAAGCCGATCAGCGCACCGAGGAAGGTGCCGCACGCCATCTGGAACGCCATGCGTTTCGGGTTCGGCGTAGCAGCCGAGAGGCCCACGGTTGCGGCAGCGATCAGGGTCATCGTCGCGCCACTTGGCCAAGCGGTGGCGACCCAGTAGCTGCCCAGCACCACGAGAATGAACGAGGCGCGAATCCCCGAAGCAGCGGCCGCCCACCAGTTGGTTTGCGGGGTGAACGGTTCATCCCAGCGCTCGCGTTCGTGGCGGTGATCGGCCAATGACGCGTGAGTCTGTGCATAACTGTGCAAGTCGTCGACGAAGCGATACAGCAGTTCGTACGCGGTGTGGAAATCCAGTTGCTCGGCGTCGCTCGGATCGGTTTCCTGAAAGGTCGCGCGCAGGCTGCGCACCCGTGCCGGCAGGCCTTCCTTGTAGGTCGCCAATGCCGTCGCCAAGCGCGCGGCATCGGGACTGGTGAGGGCGCGACCGCTGAAGCCGTCGAGCACTTCGGCCAAATCCTGCAGCCCCGGCCTGATCGCCGCAACGACGTGTTCTTCGCCGTTGCCGCGCAAGCGTTCGAGCAACTGATGCAGGGCGTTGAAGCGCGTGGTGATCCCCATGAATTCGCTGTTCAAACGGCTCAGTCGACCGTTGCGCCGACGCATGTGCGGGTCTTCGAATACGGTCACGCTGCGCAGCCCTTCCAGGCCCACGGCTTCGGCGATAAAACGCACGTTGCTCGCCTCGAAGAACTCGGCCTTACTGCGCCCGCGCAGACCATCGGTGACGAACAGCGCGAACACGCCGAAGCGCTGATACAAGGCATTGCGCATGGCGGCGCTGGCGGTTTGCGGCAGGATTGCGGCGCTGATCAGCGTCGAACAGAGAATCCCCAACGAGATTTCCAGCACGCGCCAAACGGCGGCCATAAACGCGCCGTCCGGATGCGCCAGCGCTGGCAAACCGACCATTGCGGCGGTGTAACCGGCGAGGACAAAACCGTAGGCGCGAAAGTTACGGCAACGCGCAGCACCGGCCGAGCAGATGCCGACCCAGATCGCCAGCGAGCCGAGGAACAGTTCGGTGTTCTGCGCGAACAAGGCGATCAGCGTGACCATCATCGCCGACCCGGCCAATGTGCCAAGGAAGCGATAGAAACTCTTGGCGAACACCTGACCGCTCTGCGGCTGCATGACGATGAACACGGTGATCATCGCCGTGCGCGGTTGCGGCAATTCCAGGCGCATGGCCAGCCACAGCGTCAGGAACGCCGCGATCAACACTTTGAAAATGTAGACCCAGGTCACGCCATCGCTGCGCGCCCAGTCGAAAAAACCACGGCGCCATTCCAGGGAGTAGAGCCAGCGTATTAGTGCGGGCAAGGGAGTCATGAGTTCTGCTCAGAAAAGTCGGGTCGGACCGGGATCCTGTGGGAGCGAGCTTGCTCGCGAATGCGGTGAGTCAGGCAACCAATGTGCTGGCTGACACGCCCTCTTCGCGAGCAAGCTCGCTCCCACAGGTTGTGTGTTCAACGCAGGAGAACCGGGGTTTTCGGGGCCTGGGTTTTCTCGGCAGTCGGTACATCGTTGCCGGCACCGAGGCCACCGCCCAGCGCAGTCACCAATTCGGCATGCGCACTCAACCGCGCCGCCTGCACCTGCTGCTGCACTTGCTGCTGCTTGAACAGCAACGTCTGCGCATTGAGCACGTTGAGGTAATCGGTGAGGCCGCGCTGATAAGCGATCATCGCGATGTCGTAAGTCTTCTGCGCCGTGGCCACCGACTCGGCGGCGAAGCCTTGTTGCTTGTCCATCGACTCGCGGCGGATCAACTGATCGGAAATGTTCTTCAGCGCATTCACCAGCGTCTGGTTGTAATGCGCCACGGCGATGTCGTAACCGGCAGAAGCTTCGCCCAATTCGGCACGCAATCGGCCACCGTCGAAGATTGGCAGCGAGATTGCCGGGCCGACGTTGTAGTTGAGTTTCTTGCCGGTCAAAAACTCCAGCGCGCCACCGCCAGTGGCCATGTAACCGAGGCTGCCGACCAGATCGACGTTGGGATAAAACCCGGCGTGCGCGACATCGATTCCACGAGCCTGCGCCGCCACTTGCCAGCGACTGGCGACGACGTCCGGACGCTGGCCGAGCAGTTCGGCGGGCAACGCCGACGGCAGTTTCAGTGCCGCGCCGAGCGACAAAGTCGGACGCTGCAACTGCGCGCCCTCGCCCGGCCCTTTACCGGCCAGCGCGGCCAGTTGATTGCGGCTGAGGGCGATTTCCTCGTCCAACGCATCGATCTGGCGGTGGGTTTCCGGCAACGGTGTTTCGGCCTGACTGACTTCGAAATGCGTGCCGATCCCGCCGTTCAAACGCTTCTGCGCCAGATCGAGAATCTGCTGTTGCTGCTTGAGCGTCGCGGCGACGATGTCGCGCTGGGCGAAATGCAACGACAGTTCTATATAGGCGCGAACGATGTTGTTCTGCAATTCCAGCTGCGCCAGCCGGGCTTCGGCGGCGCTCATGTGCGCCAGATCCACCGCCCGCTCGCTGCTATTGCTTTCGCGGCCCCAGAGGTCGAGGGCGTAGCTGAAACCCAGCGCGGCGTTGTTGTCCCAGGTCGTGGTGTTGGCCAGCTCGCCCGGGCCGTAGAACTGATCGGTCGGCCAGTTGTGCCGCTTGAGCGTCGACTCGCCATTGATCTGCAACGACTCTGCGGCTTCGGCGACACCGGCCATGGCTTTGGCCTGACGCACTCGCGCGGCGGCCATGGCCATGCTCGGGCTGCCCTGCACGGCGAGGTCGATCCAGCGATTGAGTTGCGGGTCGCCGTAGGCTTGCCACCATTGCGCGGTGGGCCAATTGGCGTCGCGGGCGGCGTGAGCGATGGCGTCGTCGGTGACCAGTGAATTGGCATCGAACGCGTTGCCTTGCGGGGCGATTCCGTCCGTTGAGATGCAGCCGCCAAGACCCAGGGTAAAAGCCAGAACACTGAGCGGCAAAAGCGCTCTGTTGATGCGACGCGGCACAGCTGCGAATTCCTGAGAGAGGGGATCGATGCTTCCTCTGTAGGAGCTGCCGCAGGCTGCGATCTTTTGATCTTGATTCCCTTAAAACAAAATCAAAAGATCGCAGCCTTCGGCAGCTCCTACAGGGATCGGCGCAATTCTATGGAAGGCCCTGTGCGGCGATAAGCTGGGATTTCTGTGAATCTTTGTTACGGTTAACGAGATAATCCCTTGGTCGGGGGTCTCGCCCCTGAAACTTCGTGTCACAATTTGCCATCTCCCTTGAGAGCACCCCATGGACACTTTGCAAAACATGCGCGCCTTCAGTTGCGTGGCCGAAGCCGGCAGCTTCACCGCCGCCGCCGTGCAACTCGACACCACCACCGCCAACGTCTCGCGCGCGGTCTCCAACCTGGAAGCCCACCTGCAAACTCGCTTGCTCAATCGCACCACGCGGCGCATCGCCCTGACCGAAGCAGGCAAACGCTACCTGCTGCGCTGCGAGCAGATCCTCGCCTACGTCGAAGAGGCCGAAGCCGAAGCCAGCGACGCCCACGCGCGCCCGGCCGGACAATTGAAAGTGCACACCATGACCGGCATTGGCCAGCACTTCGTCATCGACGCCATCGCCCGCTACCGCAAGACTCACCCCGACGTCACCTTCGACCTGACCCTGGCCAACCGCGTACCGGACCTGCTCGACGAGGGCTACGACGTGTCCATCGTGCTTGCCAGCGAACTGCCGGACTCGGGTTTCGTCTCGCAACGCCTGGGCATCACCTACAGCATCGTCTGCGCCTCGCCGGCCTACGTGAAAGCCAACGGCGCCGCGCAAAAGCCCAGCGACCTGCTCAACCACGCGTGCCTGCGCCTGGTCAGCCCGGTGATTCCGTTGGAGAAATGGGCCTTCGACGGCCCGGAAGGCCAGGAAATGGTCACCATCAACAGCTCGCCATTTTTGGTGAACTCCGCCGACGCGATGAAAACCGCGATCACCAGTGGCATGGGCGTGGGCGTGTTGCCGGTGTATGCGGCGATCGAAGGCCTGCGCAACGGCACGCTGGTGCGGGTCATGCCGAACTACCGCTCGCAAGAGCTGAACCTGTATGCGATCTACCCGTCGCGACAATATCTGGATGCGAAGATCAAGACGTGGGTTGAGTATTTGCGCGGCTCGTTGCCGGAGATTCTGGCGGCGCATCAGGCGGAATTGGCGGCCTACGAACTCAGCGGCAGCCTCGCCGGCGCGCGCGTCGCTAACTGATTTTTAAACACAATGCGTCTTCTGTAGGAGCTGCCGCAGGCTGCGTTTTTTGATCTTGATGTTTAATCGCAGCCTACGGCAGCTCCTACAGAACGGGGATTTCGCGGATGTTTCCGACAGGTTGCGTCGGTTGTCCGTCGGAAGTGCGGTGGCTAGGATTTGGGTGTCGCTGACGCATCAGCGACCGGGTCTGGAAAACCCGCAGGATCACAGCACATGACATAATGCCGCGCTTTTTCGGCGCCGAAGTTTTGTTATGGCGGCTGTACGTGGGAGACCTTCGGGTCTGCCGGGTTTGATCCTTTGCCGGTTTTTCCAGTCCGCGTACAGCTGCCACCCCTTTCGCCTGGAAAACGAAACATGGCAGCTCCATCTCTATTAAAAGGATATTGCCATGATCAAACACAGTCCCAATCCGCCTGAAGCGGAAGACACCACCCCCTACGAATTCCCCGGCTCAAAGAAATTCCACGAAGCTGCCGAACGCGCCCTCGACCACTACCTCAAACCCAACGCCCTTACCCTGCGCTTCCACAAACCCAGCACCATGTTTCAGGTCGCCCCCGAGCAGGACAGCGAAAGCCTGCTGGTTCACGCCTGCGAATCACTGGCACAGGCCAGCCTGATGACCAGCGACATCGCCGCCTACATCGACCTGCCGCAACGACGGACGATTCTGGCGATTCAGCAGATCATCATGCTTGCCGAACTGGCGGTGAATCGCGTGCTGGATAACCACGAAATCCCGCAATCCCCGGCACACAGCTAAAAGCCCCTCACCCTAACCCTCTCCCAAAGGGAGAGGGGACTGACCGAGGTGTTTGGGTGAGCTACGCCGACGTGCGATACCGAGTCGAATTCAGATATTGAAAAGCCCATAAATCGGCTCCCTCTCCTAGGGGAGAGGGCTGGGGTGAGGGGTAAATTCACCGAGAAACAAAAGCCAAGCGTGTGTCTTCCCCTTTCACCTTCGACTGCTGCCATGGCCAAACCTTAAACGGAAAACTATCTTCTCGCAGATCAGCCACAGCCTGCGGTCGCCGGACTTCCCGTTTAAATATCAAGCAATCCACACCTACGACAACTCCTACGAAAACCAGGAATCTGCGGATGTTTCCGACAGGTTTTGACGGTTGTCCGTCGGAAGTGCGGTGGCTAGGATTTGGGTGTCGCTGAAGAATCAGCAACCGGGCTTGGTCGCTCGGCTTATGAATGGAGCACTTCAAGGAGTTCCACCGTGCTCAATCCCCCTCAAAATCCACCTGAAACCGACGACACCACCCCCTACGAATTCCCCGGCTCAAAGAAATTCCACGAAGCCGCCGAACGCGCCCTCGATCACTACCTCAAACCCAACGCACTCACCCTGCGCTTCCACAAACCCAGCACCATGTTCCAGGTTGCCCCCGATCAGGACAGCGAAAGCCTGCTGGTCCACGCCTGCGAATCACTGGCACAGGCCAGCCTGATGACCAGCGACATCGCCGCCTACATCGACATCCCGCAGCGGCGGACGGTGCTGGCGATTCAGCAGATCATCATGCTTGCCGAACTGGCGGTGAATCGCGTGCTGGATAACCACGAAATCCCGCAATCCCCGTCACACAGCTAAAAGCCCCTCACCCTAACCCTCTCCCCGAGGGAGAGGGAACTGACCGTGGGGTTTGGTAGAGTTACGCCGACGTGAAATACCGAGTCGAACTCAAATTCTGAAGGGCCCACAAATCGGCTTCCTCTCCATGAATGATGCCGGATGACGGCCTGACACGATTCAAGCATCGTCCAATGGACGCAAACCTGAAGTAGGCAATCAAGTTCCAAAAATCACCGTTCGATTAAATTTAATAGCCAATCGATATAGGAAACCTGTCAGATCTGACAGTAGCGGTTTTATCGCTTCAGCCGAACAATGGATGTCTTCACCCCGACATAACCTTGAAGGAGCGATACATGCCCATTAAAGATCTGAATCTTGAAAAACTTAATAAATCAGGTGAAGGCACTGTAACTGCTAAACTAAACAAAGACTACGTCACCGACAAGTTCGAAGGAAAACCCGACCATTTTGTTACCGACAATAAGATCGTCGCGTTAAAAGCAACTTACCAGAAGTCCTCTACCACCTCATTCACTATCGACCTCACTTTTGACGCAAATATTAAGCATGGAAGGAATGAATTCAGCACGGAGCACTTTCCCTCTCCGTTCAGATTTTCATATACATCAGGCCCACATACAAAAGGCTATACAAGCGCTAAAAATGCAGGCTTTATTGTTGTAGAAGAGTTTGATATCGCAAAGGGAATTTTCAAAGCAGCCTTCAACTTCAGTTTTGTAGATTTCGACACAAATGAGCTGCATCAAGTTCATGATGGTCAGATTGATGTCAAAGGCCTTGAGTTAATCAAAAAGATCAGTCGTAAAGTCTGACCCAAGTGCAGGCGCAAGCGGGTATCAGCCAATGTTGATACCGCTTCCCCAAAGCCATTGCGGTGAATCGCGTGCTGGATAACCACGAAATCTCCCAATCCCCGGCGCACAGCTAAAAGCCCCTCCCCCTAACCCTCTCCCCGAGGGAGAGGGAACTGACCGTGGGGTTTGGTAGAGTTAGGCCGACGTGAAATACCGAGTCGAACTCAGATTTTGAATCAAATCAAAAGCCCCTCACCCTAGCTCTCTCCCGGAGGGAGAGGGGACTGACCGAGGTGTTTAGACGAATGTCGCCGACGTGCGATACCGCGTTGAACTCAGATCTTGAAAAGCAAACAAATCGGCCCCCTCCCCCTCGGGAGAGGGCTGTGGTGAGGTGCAGCCCCACCACAAAAACAAAAGCCGTGCGCGCCCCGCTCTTCACCACTCAATAGGCCGAGTGTCAGCTCGCCTGCTCTTGATCTTGATCCACGGGCGACATCGGAAGGCTGAGCGCAGGGATTGATCCGGGCGTGGGAGCGCAGCGACCGTTTGGCGCAGCCAAACAC
>NZ_JBAQKH010000026.1:0-724573 GCF_049300855.1 Pseudomonas sp.
AAGACGTGCTGGTCATGATTTCAACGTCAGCGAGTTTGATCCCGCCGATATCGACCGTGGGTCCATCAGTCGCAGCCGCGTTGAAAATCTCTGCGCCGTCGAACTGCCCGATCCGGATGAACTGATCACGCTTCAGGTCGTCGCCTGAACTTTTGGCGACACCGAACATTGCAGCGCCATGCGCTGCAAGCTACGGATCGTTCGGCGCGTTGCTGCTCTGCGCGCTGGCGGGCTGTGTGCGTTTGGCGCGGCCTCAGTACAGACGCGAAGGTGTGTTGGCGACCAAAGCTGAAGCGTCAATCCGTTGTACAGACTGACGCTTCGCTCAGGTTCAGGCCGCCGCCACTTCGTGCGGCTCGAAACTGTCCGCCCGCGCCATCTGCCACATCCGCGAGTAAAACTCGCCGTTCACTTCGCCGGTGAGCAACTCCCCCGGTTTCAAAAACACATGCAACTGCGAGAACAACTTGATCTCGGTTGCCGACATGCGCCGCACCAGATGCTTGGCCGACAGTTGCGATGGATGCTCAAGACCCGCAGCGGCCAGCATTTCCGCCAGCGCCTTCAACGTGTTGCGGTGGAAGTTGAACACGCGCTGCGCCTTGTCCGGCACCACCAGTGCGCGTTGGCGCAAAGCGTCCTGCGTGGCCACGCCGGTCGGGCATTTGTTGGTGTGGCAGCTTTGCGACTGGATGCAGCCGATGGCGAACATGAAGCCGCGTGCGGAGTTGGCCCAGTCGGCGCCGATGGCCAGCACGCTGGCGATGTCGAAGGCGCTGACGATCTTGCCGCTGGCGCCGAGTTTGATCTTGTCGCGCAGGTTCAGGCCGACCAAGGTGTTGTGCACGAACAGCAGGCCTTCGCGCATCGGCACGCCGATGTGATCGGTGAACTCGACCGGTGCGGCGCCGGTGCCACCTTCCTTGCCGTCGACGACGATGAAGTCCGGAAGGATGCCGGTTTCCAGCATGGCTTTGGCGATGCCCATGAATTCCCACGGATGGCCTAGGCAGAACTTGAAGCCCACGGGTTTGCCACCGGACAGCTCACGCAGTTGCTGGATGAATTGCATCATTTCGATCGGCGTGGAAAACGCGCTGTGGCGTGACGGCGACACGCAGTCTTCGCCCATCAGGATCCCACGGGTTTCAGCGATTTCCCTGGTGACTTTGTGCTTGGGCAGGATGCCGCCGTGGCCGGGTTTCGCACCTTGGCTCATCTTGATTTCGATCATCCGCACTTGCGGGTTCTGCGCCTGGGTGGCGAAGCGTTCCGGGTCGAAACGGCCGTCGCTGGTGCGGCAGCCGAAGTAGCCGCTGCCCAGTTCCCAGGTCAGGTCGCCGCCGTGTTCGCGATGATACGGGCTGATGCTGCCTTCACCGGTGTCGTGGGCGAAGTTGCCGAGTTTCGCGCCCTGGTTCAATGCACGAATGGCGTTGGCGCTGAGCGAGCCGAAGCTCATCGCCGAGATGTTGAACACCGACGCCGAGTACGGCTGCGAGCACTGCGGGCCACCGACGGTGACGCGGAAACTGCTCGGGTCGCTCAGCGGTGCCGGGCGCATCGAGTGGCCGATGAATTCGAAACCGGATTGATAGACGTCGATCAGCGTGCCGAACGGTTTGTCGGCGGTTTCGTTTTTCGCTCGCGAGTACACCAGCGAACGCTGGGCGCGGGAGAAGGGCAGGGCGTCGCTGTCGGACTCCAGCAGGTATTGGCGGATTTCCGGGCGGATACCTTCGACCAGATAACGGATGTTGCCGAGAATCGGGTAGTTACGCCGCACCGCGTGCGGGCTCTGCAGCAGGTCGAACAGACCGATCAGGCTCAGCACGCCGGTGACGGCGGTGATCGGCCACAGCCAGTCATGTTCGAGGAAAGGCAGGCTGGCGAGGGTGGAAATCACGCAGACGGCAAAGAAGGCGTAGCGGCTCAGGAGTGACAGGCTCATACGGTTTCCTTGGTTCGGACTCGGAATAAATCAGCGCCGCAGTTCCTTGTGGGAGCGTAAATCGCGCTGTTTCAGGCGTTTTGTGCCTGAAGAAAAATCGAAAACAGCTCGGACTGGGCTTTGATCCCCAGCTTGCTGTACATGTGTTTCTTATGGACTTTCACGGTTTCTACGGAGATTTCCAGCTTACGGGCGATTTCTTTACTGGAGCAACCGCTGAGCATCAAACGTCCGACATCCAGTTCCCGGGCCGTCAGTTGTGCGCCCTTGAGTTGTTGCACCGACGCCTCCAGTTGTACGCGCCAATCGGCTTGTGCGGGGGTGACGGCGAGGGCCACGGTTTCGTTGATTTCATAGGGCAGGCGCTGGCGCAACAGGCCGAGGACCCACGGCTGGATCAGCGACAGCAGGGCGATCTGCTCGTTGGTGAAACGCTGCTTGCTGCCCAGCGACAGGCACAGCGTACGGTCGCTTTCGAGCTGACAATTGAACTGGATTTCGTCGGCGACGACATTCAGACGAAAGTATCGCTGGTAATACTCGGTCAGCTCGAAATGTTCCGGCGCCACCTCCGAGAGGCGATACAAACCGGTGCGCGATTGCTCACGGCAGGCGATGTAGAACGGGTCGAGCCGGTACAGACCGCGCAGATAATCCTGGAACAGTTGGTCGGGGCTGCCGTCTTCGCCGGGGCATTCGGCAAAGACCTGCGGGTGTTGATCGGCGCTGAACAGCAACGCCACCCAGCTATCGAACGGCACGTACTGATCGAGCAAGCGCACCAGTTGCGCCCAGAAATTCGGCTTGTCGAGCGCGTCGATCAGTTGCCCGACGGCGCGGTGCCAGGTGATGTCGTCAAACGAAAGTGTCATCGATCTACCCCTATCGGGTTACCCCGGCCGCGTGATTCCCTGGCCGGCCGCTTGCTGCGCATACTGGCCCACAGACAGCCACCGGGCAATCTTTGCGCGCCCGCCGCTCATCACAAGGGAATCTCCATGAAAGTCGAACTCGCCCAACTGGCGGGCCGTGACAATGCCACGGCATACAACCTCGAACGCGCACTCGCAGCGATTGCCGCGTGTGCGCCCGACACGCAATTGATCGTGTTCCCGGAAACTCACCTGATGGGCTTCCCGACTGCCGAAACCGTGACGCAAAGCGCTGAGCCGCTGGACGGTCCGACCGTCAGCGCAGTGCTCGCCGCCGCGCGCGAACGCGACATCGCCGTGGTGATCGGCATGGCCGAGAACGACAACGGCCGCTTCTACAACACCACACTGCTGATCACTCCTGAGGGCATCGCCCTGAAATACCGCAAGACGCATTTGTGGGCGTCGGACCGCGGCGTGTTCGAGGCCGGTGACCGTTACGCCACGTGCGAGTGGCACGGTGTGCGCGTCGGCTTGTTGATCTGCTACGACATCGAATTTCCAGAGTCCGCCCGTGCCCTGGCGCAACTGGGGGTGGAATTGCTCATCGTCACCAACGGCAACATGGACCCGTACGCGCCGACCCACCGCACCGCGATCATGGCCCGCGCCCAGGAGAATCAGGCGTTTGCGCTGATGGTCAACCGCGTCGAGGCGGGGGATGACGGCTTGATGTTTGCCGGTGGCAGCGCATTGGTCGATCCGCTGGGCTCGCTGTTGTTCGAGGCCGGGCGCGAGGAAGGGACGTTCAGCGTTGAGCTGGATTTCGCTCAATTGCAGATTGCGCGCAAGGATTACCGCTATCTGGATGATCAGCGTTTGAAGTTGCCGGGGGAGGTGGTGGAGCGCAGCGATGGTGTTCGCGAATTGTTGATTCCACGCCGTTGACCGCTGCCCTCACCCTAACCCTCTCCCGGGGGGAGAGGGGACTGACCGAGTCGAATTCAGGTTTTGAAACTGCGAATTCAAGTCCAGCTGAGGATCTGAAACCCATGGAGATCGGCTCCCTTTCCCCCTCGCCCCCCTGGGGGAGAGGGCTGGGGTGAGGGGGAAAAGATTTCAAGTCGAACATAAAACTCAAATAACACCAGAACAATAAAACCAACCCGAAAACATTCGCCGAACCCGGCTCTGCCATAAATCCAATAAAATTCGGAGTAAGTCGCCCATGGCTCGTTTGCAACGCACCCTTTCATTAGGGTCGGTGGTGCTGTTCGGCGTCGCCTGGTCGCCGGTTCCGCCTACAGCTACGTGCGCAAGGCGATCAGCCCGAAACTCGGCTTCATCGCCGATTGTCTTCGGCAGTGACGCGACGTCGATGAGCGTGGGATCCTAGTGGCTTTTCAGCCAAGGCCTGATCCGAACCATGACGCTCATCTCCGCCGCTTCGCCCCGCATTATTCGCATCGCCGCCGCCCTGTTGATCGGCGCCGACGGCCACACCCTGCTGGTGCGCAAGCGCGGTACCACGGCGTTCATGCAACCGGGTGGCAAGATCGAAGCGCACGAGTTGCCGGTGCACGCGCTGGCGCGTGAGCTGGAGGAGGAGCTGGGCTTGCAGATCGATCCGGCGCAAGCGACGTTCCTCGGCCAGTTTTCCGCCCCCGCGGCCAACGAGCCGGGATTCGTTGTGCAAGCAGAGATCTTCCAACTGACCATCGACGCTGAGGTCACGCCGGCCGCGGAAATCGAAGAGGTGATCTGGGTCGATCCTGCCACTGATCCTGCCGTCGAGCTGGCGCCATTGACACGTGACCTGATCCTGCCGTTTTATCGCCAATCATTGACGGCCATCGCCTGATCATCCTCGCCAAGGACTTTGCCATGATCCCGCTTCAAGACTTGCTGATCTTCGCCGCTGCAGCCTTGCTGATGGTGCTGACACCGGGGCCGAACATGATCTACCTGATCTCGCGTTCGATCTGTCAGGGGCGCAAGGCCGGGGTTATCTCGTTGCTGGGTGTGGTCGCGGGCTTCTTTGTGCATATGTTTGCCGCAGCGGCCGGTTTGACCGCGGTGTTCCTCGCGGTGCCGATGGCCTATGAAGTCTTGAAGTGGGCCGGTGCGTTGTACCTGCTGTGGCTGGCCTGGCAAGCGGTCAAGCCCGGCGCACGCTCGCCGTTCGAGGCACAGCAATTACCGCCGGACTCGTCGCGCAAACTGATCACCATGGGTTTCCTTACCAGCGCCTTGAACCCGAAAATCGCGGTGTTCTACCTCTCGGTGTTTCCGCAGTTCATCAGCCCCGAACACGGTTCCGTATTCACTCAAAGCATCCTCCTTGGCCTGACGCAGATCAGCGTCAGTTTCAGCGTCAACCTGCTGATCGCGCTGTTCGCAGCGGGCATCGCGTCGTGGTTCGTGCGTAACCCGACGTGGCTGGCGATGCAGCGTTACTTCATGGGCTTTGTTCTCGGCGGACTCGCTGTGCGGCTGATGCTCGAGCAACGCAGGACGGCTTGACCATGTGGATCGAACGTCTGAATGCCAGCCACGCCCTGGCTTACCGCGAGCTGATGCTTGAAGCCTACGACCGGCATCCGCAAGCCTTCACTTCCAGTGTGCGTGAGCGCGCGGTGATGCCGCTGAGCTGGTGGGAAGCGCGCCTGACCAGCAAACTCGACGTCGTTCTCGGCGCGTTCGAAGCCGGCACATTGGCCGGCATCGTCGGCCTGGCGTTCGAGCCGCGCGAGAAGGCCCGACACAAAGCCACGTTGTTTGGCATGTACGTCTCGGCGGATTTTCGTCAGCACGGTTTGGGGTATGAACTGGTTCAAGCGGCGCTTGCCGAGGCGCAGCATCATCCGGCGCTCAAGGTCGTTCAATTGACCGTTACTGCCGGCAATGACGCGGCGTTCAAACTCTACGAGCGTTGCGGCTTTATCCAGTTTGGCCTCGAACCGCTGGCAGTGCGGGTGGACGAAGATTATTTCGACAAGATCCACATGTGGCGCGAGATCTGAAATCCCACAGAGTCGCGCTGTACTTGAGTCAGCGAACCGCGCTGACACCATCCAGTGTCGAGAACGAAGTGTCCTTGGCCGTCAGCAGGAAATCGCGCATGTACGGCGCATCCAGCATGTCGGCGCGAATCGCCGCGTACAGCGTCGCAAACAAACCTTTCTCACCGAGACGCTTGGCCTTCACGTAACCGCGCGAGCTGTATTCATGCAGCGCCCAGTGCGGCATGCCACACACGCCGCGACCGCTGGCGACCAATTGCATCATCATCACCGACAGTTCCGAGGTGCGCACCTGCGCCGGTTCAATGTCGGCCGGTTCGAGGAAGCGCGTGAAGATGTCGAGGCGATCACGCTCCACCGGATAAGTGATCAGCGTCTCCGTCAGCAAGTCTTCCGGCACGATGTACGGCTTGCTCGCCAAGGCATGCTGATTGGCCACCGCGAGCATGGCTTCGTAGGTAAACAGCGGCACATAAGTGATGCCGGCGATTTCCAGTGGATCGGACGTCACCACCAGATCCAGATCGCCACGGGCCAGCGCCGGCAGCGGTGCAAACGAGAAGCCCGAGGCCAGGTCGAGTTCGACTTCCGGCCAGGCATCGCGGAACTGGTCGATGGTCGGCATCAGCCACTGAAAGCAACTGTGGCATTCGATGGCCATGTGCAGACGCCCGGCGGTGCCCCCGGCGAGTCGGCTGATATCCCGTTCTGCCGCGCGCAACAGTGGCAGCGTGGCGTCGGCCAGTTGCAGCAGGCGCAAACCGGCACTGGTGAAACGCACCGGTTTGGTCTTGCGCACAAACAACTGCATGCCCATGCGCTCTTCCAGTTCCTTGAACTGGTGGGACAGCGCCGACTGCGTCAGGTGCAGGCGATCAGCCGCATCGACGAGGCTGTCGGCCTCACGCAGGGCATGCAGGGTTTTCAAATGACGGATCTCAAGCACCAGTGGCTCCATGAACAAAATTTGTCGATCAAGCGATGGTGGTGAGTTTGTCTCATGTTGATGAGGCTGTCGACTGCAACTGATTGCGCATGAGTGCTGACCGTTCAGCACTCTTCATCAAACTGTCACGCAACTGTGGCAGCGCGCTTGAACAAACTTCATCAGACTCGCGCTCTACTGGGGTTCTGCGTTTCGGTGTTTTTCATGTACAAGGTGTTTTTATCTGTCGCGGCCATGTTGGCCGCGCTTTTGTTCGGTGGGCCGTCAATGGCGGCGGCGCGTTGCGATGTCAACGTGCCGACTGAACACGTCGATCTGCAACAAGTCAGCATTGCTTATCAGAGTATTGGTCGCGCGTCGGACCCGGCGTTGTTGCTGGTGATGGGGCTGGGCGGGCAGTTGATTCACTGGCCCGACGAAGTGGTCGTGGCGCTGTGTCAGCAAGGCTTTCGGGTGATTCGTTATGACAATCGCGACGTCGGTCTGTCGACCTGGCGCCAGGCCCCGCTTGAGGCCAATCTGACCTTTGAAGTGCTGCGCTACAAACTTGGCCTGCCGGTGGCGGCGCCGTACAGCCTGACCGACATGGCCGACGATGCGCTGGGCCTGATGGATGCGTTGCACGTCGAACAATTTCATGTGCTGGGCGCGAGCATGGGCGGCATGATCGCCCAGCACCTGGCGGCGATGGCCCCGCAACGCGTCGAAAGCCTGACGCTGATCATGACCAGTTCCGGCGCCGAAGGTTTGCCGGCGCCGAGTGCGGCGCTGGTGCAGTTGTTGTCCCGCCGCGGTGCGCCGAATCGGCAGGTGGCGCTGGAGCAGCAGGCAGACCTGCTGGCGGCGCTGGGCAGCCCGGCGGTCATCGATGATCGGCAGGCACTGTTGCAACAGGCCGCAGCGTCCTACGACCGCGCGTTCAATCCTGAAGGCGTGAAGCGCCAGATCATGGCGATTCTCGCCGAGCCGAGCCGGGTCGCGTTGCTCAATCAGTTACGCGTGCCGACGCTGGTGGTGCATGGCACGGCCGATCCGTTGTTGCCGGTGATGCATGGTGTGCATCTGGCGGCACACATTCGTGGCAGTCAGTTGAAGCTGATTCCCGGATTGGCCCATCGTTTTCAGGAGGCGTTCAAAGAACCGTTGCTGGCGGCGGTGTTGCCGTATTTGCAGGCGCATCGTGAAGACACGTCGCATTGGGCGCAGATTGAGCCGGTGGTGGGTGGGAATCTGCTGTAACCGAAAGCGTTGTGGTGTTGGTGATGGCCCCTTCGCGAGCAAGCTCGCTCCCACAGGGGAACGCATTCCAAATGTGGGAGCGAGCTTGCTCGCGAAGGGGTCACCACAAAATCCGGGGCAGGTGTATCGTGCAAACTTTCCCGGACGATTTCCCCTCGCGAGGTGTGTGATGAGTTCCGCTTTGAAAATCGATTTTGTCAGCGACGTCTCCTGCCCGTGGTGCGTCGTCGGTCTGTATGGCTTGTTGCAGGCGCTGGAAGTCCTGCGCAATGAAGTGCAGGCCGAGATCCGTTTTCAGCCGTTCGAGCTGAATCCGAAGATGGCCGCCGAAGGGCAGAACATCGCCGAGCACATCCACGAAAAATATGGCTCGACCCCTGAGCAATCGCAAAAAAATCGTGAAGCCATCCGCGCCCGCGGTGCCGAACTCGGTTTCGCGTTTCGCACTGATGGCAATAGCCGTATCTACAACACTTTCGATGCGCACCGCTTGTTGTATTGGGCCGGGCTTGAAGGTGTGCAGTTGCCGTTGAAAGAGGCACTGTTCAAGGCGTATTTCAGCGATGGCGGCAACCCGTCGGATCATGCGCAATTGCTGCAGATTGCTGAGCGTGTCGGCCTGGATCGGCAGCGCGCGGGGGCGATTCTGGCATCAGATGAATTCGCCGATGAGGTGCGTGAAGAAGAGCAGGTGTGGCTGCAACGCGGGGTGAGTTCGGTGCCGACGGTGGTGTTCAACGGGCAGTACGCGGTGACGGGCGGGCAACCGGTGGAGACGTTTGTCGGGGCGATTCGGCAGATTATGGCGGAGTCAAAAGGTGGCACCGTCAGCTGAAGATCAAAAGCCCCTCACCCTAACCCTCTCCCGGAGGGAGAGGGGACTGATTGGGGGATGCTGGAGTTGTACACCGACCTAAACGTGCTGCACCTAATCCATAATCGACTCGGTTTTTCAGGTCGATGTAACTTGAACGACACCTCGGTCGGCCCCCTCTCCCTACGGGCGGTCCGACGTTTCGGGAGGGCTGGGGTGAGGGTAGATCTTGATCTTAGCTGTGCAGGCGCACCCAAACGCTGACCAATACGGTTGCCGCTATCAACCACGCCACCGCCGCAACGGCCAATGACGCTTCAAGCCGCATCCGGTCAACCATCACATACAACGTCGCCAGATACACAAAATATGGAATGATCGACCACATCCCGAACACGATCGTGGTCTTCAAATCGTCAACCGAACGCCCCTTGCCGACGATGTAATGCGCAATCAGCGCGAACGTCGGAAACAGCGGCACCAATCCTGCGATGTAATAGTTTTTGGTCTTCGACAACGCCGCAAGGATCAACACCACCGCAGCGCCGATCGCCGCTTTCAGAATCAGATCCATCAGTGGCTCAACCCATACTTTTTGACTTTGTCGAACAGCGTGGTCTTGGCCATGCCCAGTTCCAGGCTGGCCTGCGTCAGGTTACCGCCGCTGCGTTGCAGGGCGTCGCTGAGCAGGTTGCGCTCGAACGCTTCCACCGCTTCGGCGAATGCCAGGCCTTGGCCGCTGCTGGCGCCGGATTTCTTGAACGCCGGCAAACCGAGGGCGAAGCGTTCGGCGACGTTGCGCAGTTCGCGTACGTTGCCTGGCCAGTCGTGGCTCATCAGGTTCGACAGGGTCTGATTGTCCAGTTCCGGCAGCGCACGGTCGAAGCGCAGCGCCGATTGCTGGGTGAAATGTTCGAACAGTTGCAGGATGTCCTCGCGGCGCTCGCGCAGTGGCGGCAGTTCCAGCGTCACCACGTTGAGGCGGTAGTACAAGTCGCTGCGGAACTCGCCGGCCTTGCTCGCTTCGTCGAGATCGGATTTGGTGGCCGCAATCACCCGGCAATCGACCGCCACGCTCTGATTCGAACCAAGGCGTTCGAGGGTGCGCTCCTGCAACACGCGCAGCAGTTTGATCTGCAATGGCAGCGGCATGCTTTCCACTTCGTCGAGGAACAACGTGCCGCCGTCGGCGTGTTCAATCTTGCCGATCCGGCGTTTGCCGGCGCCGGTGAAGGCGTTGGCCTCGTGGCCGAAGATTTCACTTTCGAAAAGGTTTTCCGGCAGACCGCCGCAGTTCAGCGCGACGAACTGCTTGCTGTGGCGGCGACTGAAATCGTGCAGGCAACGCGCGACCAGTTCCTTGCCGGTGCCGGTTTCGCCTTCGATCAACACGTTGGCCGAGGTGTCGGCGACGTTGGCGATCAGTTCTCGCAGGTTCTGCATCGCCGGCGAGCGCCCGATGATTCGCCCCTCAAGGGAGTCGCGCTCGGCCAGTTGCCGGCGCAGCGATGAGACTTCACGGGCGAGGCTGCGTTGTTCCAGCGCACGCCGTGCGACATCGACCAGACGCTCCGGCGAGAACGGTTTTTCCATGAAGTCATAGGCGCCTTTCTGCATCGCGCCAACGGCCATGGAAATGTCGCCGTGCCCGGTGATCAGCACCACCGGCAGGCTGCGATCGCGTTGTTTCAGGCGGGTCAGCAGTTCCAGACCGTCGATGCCCGGCAGGCGAATGTCACTGATGACGATGCCGGCAAAGTTGTCGCCGACCTTCTCCAGCGCTTCTTCGGCACTGCCGACGCCGACGCAGGGAATGTCTTCAAGGGTCAGCGCCTGCTGGCAGCCGAGCAGGACATGGGGGTCGTCTTCGACGATCAGCACACTAAGGTCGTGGTTCATATTGGCTCGGCAGGAGTAGGGCTTACCAACGGTAAACTGAGGACGAAGGTGGTGCCACCGCTGGCCGGGTGTTCGACACCCAGATGCCCGCCGGTGGCCGCCGCGAGGCTGGCGGAAAGGGTCAGGCCGAGGCCCAGGCCTTGCTCGCCGGGCTTGGTGGTGAAAAACGGTTCGAACAAATGCTTGCGTGCTTCGGCGTCGATACCGTGGCCGTTGTCGCGCACGCGCAGGCGATATTTGCCGTTGAACTCTTCACCTTCCAGCCACAGCTCGGGTTGCGGTTGCGCCTGCATGGCGTCGAGGGCGTTGCCGATCAGGTTGACCAGTATCTGTTCGAGACGGGTCTGGTCGATCTGCACCTGCACATCAATGAACTGCCGATGAATGTTGAGCGCCGAACTCTCCAGGCGTGCACCCAGCAACTGCAGTGCTGCCTCCACGGCTTTGCCGAGACTGGCCTGGCCCTGATTGTCACCGCGTCGGGCGAACGAGCGCAGGCTGGCGGTGATGCGGCCCATGCGGTCGATCAAATCGTTGATGGTCTTGAGGTTGGTGCTGGCGACATCGAGCTGACCGCGCTCAAGGAACCGCACGGTGTTGCCCGACAGCGTGCGCATCGCCGCCAGCGGCTGGTTCAATTCGTGGGCGATGCTGGTCGACATCTGGCCGATGGCGGCAAGTTTACCGGCCTGCACCAGTTCGTCCTGCGCGCGGCGCAAGGTTTCTTCAGCCTGACGCCGTTCGCGGATCTGGCTCTTCAGGCGTTCATTGCTGGCGCGCAGGTCGCTGGTGCGTTCGGTAATCCGACGCTCCAGTTGATTGTTGGCTTCCTGCAAGGCTTCGCGGGCGGCGAGACGGGTGGCGATGACCTTGCGGCGCTCGTTCCAGGCGATCAGCAGAAAGGCGACCAAGGCAAACGCTACGGCGACCAGAATGCCTTGGTTGATCGCTTCGCGCCGCAGATCCTGCAAAGGTGTGAGCAGGGTGAAATTCCACGGCGTGTCGCTCAACGGGCGGGTCTGCGCCAGGTAGCTGATGTCGTCCTCGCCGGACTGCACTTCGCTGTTGGCCGGGAAGGTGAGTTTCTCCACGCCTTCGGACAGGGTTTCGCGGGCCAGCGGTTGCAGTTCGTTGAGCGGGAACCAGTAGTACTGCAGGCTGCGGGCGAGTTTTTCCTTGGTTTCTTCACTCAGCGGAATGACCGCTTTCAGGCGGCGGGCCGGATCGCTGGAAAGAATGATGATGCCGTTTTCATCGCTGACAAAGGCTTCCAGGCGCGCGCGCTGCCAACGTTCTTCCATGGCTTCGAGACGCACTTTGACCACGGCGACGCCGATGATCTTGCCATGCTCTTCAAGACCGTGAGCAAGGTAATAACCGGGCTCGCCGTTGGTGCTGCCGATGCCGTAGAAACGCCCGGGCTCGCCACGCACGGCTTTCTGGAAATAGGCGCGGAAGGACAGGTCTTCACCCAGATAGCTGTCGACATCGCGCCAGTTACTGGTGGCCATCACGCGGCCGGTGGTGTCCATGACGTAGATGGCCCGACTGCGGCTGCGCCGGTTCAGGCCTTCAAGGTAAGCATTGACCGTTTGCCGGTGTTCCGGGGTCGGGTCGGCCAGCAACTGCGGCACACTCGTTTCGAGTTCCAGCAGACTGGGCAGGTAGGTGTATTTGCTGATTTCGCTTTCGACCGCGCGGGCGTGCAGTTCCAGCTGACGCTGACCGTTCTCGCCGAGGCTGCGGATGCCGAAATGTTCACTGATCCAGAAGCCGGCAAAACCCAATCCGATCATCAGCGCGATGATCAGTGGCGGCAGGAACAAATGACGGATCAGACGGGGTTTCACGGCAAGTGATGGCGGCGCGGCGCGATAGAGATTGGGGTCGCATTTCATCACAGATGCCTTGGGTCAACCACAACACTTGCAGGCTCACCGCTGTCCCGGTGGGAGCGAGCTTGCTCGCGAAGAGGCCGGAGCAGTCAACATCGATGTTGAATGTCAGTCCGCTTTCGCGAGCAAGCTCGCTCCCACAGGGATCAGTGTGATGGCGCAAGTACTCGGTTTTAGTGCTGCAGGATTTTCTCGAGGAAGTGCTGCGCACGTTCGGAGCGGGCGCTGATGTCGCCGAAGAATTCCTCTTTCGGGCAGTCTTCGATGATCTTGCCGGCGTCCATGAAAATCACCCGGTCGGCCACTTTGCGCGCAAAGCCCATTTCGTGGGTCACGCACATCATGGTCATGCCTTCGTGGGCCAGTTGCACCATCACGTCGAGCACTTCGTTGACCATCTCCGGGTCGAGCGCCGAGGTCGGTTCGTCGAACAGCATGACGATCGGGTCCATCGCCAGCGCACGGGCAATCGCCACACGCTGTTGCTGACCACCGGACAGTTGCCCAGGATGCTTGTGCGCGTGCGCTGACAAACCGACGCGTTCGAGCAGTTGCAGACCTTTCTTGGTAGCCTCTTCCTTGCTGCGGCCCAACACCTTGATCTGCGCGATGGTCAGGTTTTCGGTGATGGTCAGGTGCGGGAACAGTTCGAAATGCTGGAATACCATGCCGACGCGCGAACGCAGTTTCGGCAGGTTGGTCTTCGAGTCGGCAATCGAGGTGCCGTCGACGACGATGTCGCCTTTCTGGAACGGCTCCAGCGCGTTGACGCATTTGATCAGGGTCGATTTGCCGGAACCCGACGGGCCGCAGACCACGATCACTTCGCCTTTTTTGACCTCGGTGCTGCAATCAGTCAGCACCTGGAAGTCCCCATACCACTTGTTGATGTTCTTGATAGAGATCATACGGCGAACCTTTTTTGCAGACGCTTGACCAGCAGCGAGGCGGAAAAGCTGATGATGAAGTAGACGACACCGGCGAAGATCAGGAACTCGTTGGACCGGCCAATGATGTCGCCGCTGGAGCGGGCGGAGTTAAGGAAGTCCACCAGGCCCACGGTGTAAACCAGCGAGGTGTCCTGGAACAGGATGATCGACTGTTGCAGCAGCAACGGCGTCATCTTGCGGAACGCCTGGGGCAGGATGATCAGACGCATGGTCTGGCCATAGGTCATGCCCATCGCCTGCGCGGCAGCCATCTGGCCTTTGGGGATCGACTGCACACCGGCGCGGACGATTTCGCAGAAGTACGCGGCTTCGAACATCATGAACGCCACGACGCAGGAGGTGAACGCACCGATCGGCGTGTCTTCGCCGGTGATCCAGCGCAGCACGAACGGTACCGCCAGGTAGAACCAGGTGATCACCAACAGCAGCGGGATCGAACGGAAGTAGTTCACATAGGCGCCGGCCACCCGCGACAGCAGTTTGCTCGACGACAGGCGCATCAGTGCGAGGATGGTCCCCAGCACGATGCCGCCGACCACGCCCATGACCATCAACTGCAAGGTCATGACCATGCCGTTCCACAGGCCCGGGATGGCGGGGATGATGCCGCTGAAATCGAAGTCCATTATTTACCCCCCACGGAGATCAGGCCGGGCACGGCGACTTTCTTCTCGACCATGCGCATCAGCAACATCAGGCTCATGTTCAGGGTGAAGTAGATGAGCGTGGCCAGGGTGAAGGCTTCAAACAGGTTGGCCGAGAACTCGGCGGTCTGTTTGGTTTGCGCCAGCAATTCCATCAAACCGATCAAGGACGCCACGGAGGAGTTCTTGAAGACGTTGAGGAATTCCGAGGTAAGCGGCGGAATGATGATCCGGTAGGCCTGGGGCAGCAGCACGTTCCAGTAGATCTGCGGCAGCTTGAAACCCATGGCGCGGGCGGCGGCTTCCTGGCCGCGTGGCAGCGCCTGGATGCCGGTGCGTACCTGTTCGCAGACCCGGGCGGCGGTGAACAGGCCCAGGCACACGACAACGCTCAGGTAAGCCGAGGTAGTCGGGTTGAGGTCCTGTTTGTACCAGTCCTGCAGGTTTTGCGGCAGCAGATCGGGCACCAGGAAGTACCAGATGAACAGCTGAACCAGCAGCGGCACGTTACGGAACAGCTCGACGTAGCAGGTGGCGATGCCCGATACGATGCGGTTCGGCACCGTGCGCATGACCCCCAGAATGGAGCCCAGCAGCAAGGCGATGATCCATGCCACGATGGCAATGGCAATGGTCCAGCCCAAACCGGTGACGTACCAGTCGAGATAAGTCTCGCTGCCGACGCCGGTGGACTTGAAGAACACGCCCCAGTCCCAGTTGTAATTCATTAGGGTCTCCCCTCGAGATCGATCGATGTACAAGCACCCGCTTGGGGAAGATCCTTTCCCTTCCGACGTTGAACGCCGGGCACACGCGATCGGCTCGAAAACCGCCAGGTCGAGTGTTCCACAGTAAAGCCCGCAGGTAGTAACAGACGCCTGAGGGAAAGTGGCCCCTCAGGCAATAAGGTTAGTCAGTAATCAGATTTTTACGTCAGGCGCCGGCTTGTCGCTCGGGGTGGCGATCAGATCTTTTACCTTGTCGCTCATCGGGAAGTTCAGGTTCAGGCCTTTTGGTGGAATCGGGCTCTCGAACCACTTGCTGTAGATCTTGTTGATCTCGCCGGACTTGTACAGGGCGACGATGGCGTCATCGACCGCTTTCTTGAAGGCCGGGTCATCTTTACGAACCATGCACGCATAGGCTTCGAACGACTGTGGAGTACCGGTAATGATCCAGTCAGCCGGCTTCTTGGCCTTGGCTTCTTCGCCGGCCAGCAGGGCGTCGTCCATCATGAAGGCAACGGCGCGGCCGCTTTCCAGCATGTTGAAGGATTCGCCGTGGTCTTTGGCGGAGATGATGTTCATGCCCATCTGCTTGTCGGCGTTCATCGCTTTGATGATGCGCTCGGACGTGGTGCCGGCGGTGGTCACGACGTTTTTGCCTTTGAGGTCGGCAAAGTCAGCGTAGGACGGCTTGCCATCCTTGTCTTTCTTGACCAGCAGACGGGTGCCGATTTCGAAGATGTTGACGGTGAAGTCGACTTGCTGGGCGCGTTCGGTGTTGTTGGTGGTCGAGCCGCACTCGATATCCGCGGTGCCGTTCTGGATCAGCGGGATACGGGTTTGCGAGGTCACCAGGTTGTATTTGACCTGCAGGTCTGGCTTGTTCAGGTCTTTTTTCAGGGCTTCAACGATGGCCACTTGAATGTCGTGGGAGTAGCCCACGGGTTTACCGGAAGCATCCGCGATGTAGGAAAACGGAATGGAGCTGTCACGGTGAGCGAGCGTGATGGTGCCCGAATCGTTGATTTTCTTCAGGGTGCCGGTGAGTTCGGCGGCGAAAACTGGCGTGCTGATCAGAGCGGCCGCAATGGCTGCGCCCAGGATATGGGGAACGATGCGCATCAAATTTTCCTCGAATTGTTTTTTTTATGGAGCCAGTTCGTCGGCCCTTTTGTGCTTCGAATGCCTGACGGCTCCTGAAGTGTTGGCACAGCAGGCATTCGTCGAGAGAGTGTAGAGCATGAGTCGTGCCAGACCAGTCGACGATAGTTAACTCGTTGTTTTGTAAGATTATTAAACTTTTGTGGCGGTGTTTTTCTGCTGAGCTGATCCGGTTATCCGAATCGACCAGAAGGTCGCGTTCGGAAAACCGAACGAAAGCCCTCAGCGCCAGACAGGCAGGCAATCAAACACGAACAGCAGATGGGCGACCGCACAGAGCACGCCGAAAAACAGCACCAGGACGATCATCGGCGTGCCACCCCAGACGCGATAGCGCGGGCTGCCAAAGCGCTTGCGCGAAGCCCGCGCCAGTAGCGCCGGGGTGATCACCGCCCACAACGTTGCCGCCAACCCGGCAAAACCGATGGCATGCAGAAAGCCTTCCGGCCAGAGCAAGCCGCAAAGCATCGGCGGCACAAAGGTCACGGCGGCGGTTTGCAGGCGACCGAGGGGGCTGTCATCGAAACCCAGCACATCGGCCAGGTAATCGAACAAGCCCAGGGTCACCCCGAGAAATGAACAGGCCACGGCGAAGTTGGAGAAAAACGTCAGCAGCAGATCGACGTTGGCGCTGTTGAGCCGTGAACCCAGGGCGCTGATCAAGACATCGATGTTGCCGCCGCGCTGGGCGATGTCCTTGAACGCGTCGCGGGGAATGTTGCCCATGCTGCACAGCATCCACACCAGATACAGCGCCAGCGCGATCAGGGTGCCGCCGACCAGACAGGCGCGAATCCGCTGCGGGTCCTTGCCGTAATGCTTCATCAGGCTCGGCACATTGCCGTGAAAACCGAACGAGGTCAGGCAGAAGGGCAGGGTCACCAGCAGATAGGGCCAGTAATGGCTGTCGCCGTCATTCAGATTGAGCAGCGTGGTGCTTTGCACATGGCCGAGCAAACCGCCGAAGGTCAGGAAGAACGCGAGGATTTTTGCCCCGAACACCAGCGTGGTCATGCGGCTCACCGCCGTGGTGCTGAGCCAGACGATGAACGCCACCAGCAGGCTGAAACACAGACCGCCGGCGCGCGATGACAGCGCCAGCCCGAGCGACTGCGCGGTGTGATGAATCACCGAACCGCTGGCGGAAATGTAGGCGTAGGTCAGGGTGTAGAGGACAAACACAATGCTCAAGCCATTCAAGCGGTTCCAGCCACGCCCGAGCAGATCGCCGGTGATGGTGGAGAAACTCGCGCCTTCGCGGTAGTTGAGGTTGGCTTCAAGAATCATCAGGCCTGAATGCAACGTGCAGAACCAGGCAAACAGCAGCACGGCGACGGAGCCGTAGAACCACAGCCCGGACATGATCACTGGCAGCGAGAACATGCCGGCACCGACGATGGTGCCGCCGATGATCATGGCGCCGCCAAGGATCGATGGCGCACGTTCGACAGCGGCAACGGAGGGTATTGAGGTGACGCGCATGGCAAGGCCCGCAATTTGAATTGTTATATGGCAGTGGTTGACACGGTCCCTGTGGGAGCGGGCTTGCCCGCGAATGCGGTCGTTCAGTCAACAGTGATGTTGATGCTGATGGCCTCTTCGCGGGCAAGCCCGCTCCCACAGGGTTTTGTACAGGATGGCGAGTCAGCGGATAGCCAGCAGACGCCGCACATTGGCCAATAGAAAGCCGTCCTGCCCCGGCAACGCATCGAACGACAGGCCCACCGGCAATTCACCCGCCGCCGCTACCGGAACGCTGATACTCGGCGCCGCCAGATTGCTCGCCGGGTCGGTATTGCGCACGAAGGTTTCAAAGTTGCTCTCATCCGCACAAGCGCTGAGCAACGGTGCGCTGCACGTGACGGTCGGGTACGCCAGCAGATCCAGTTGATGGCGGCTGAACAGGGCGCGGTATTCCTGCTCCAGGCGCAGTTTGCTCATCAGCGCCTGCACATAGTCGGTGTAGGAAATCGCCGGACTTTCCAGTTGGGCGGTGAGGATTTTCTTGATCGCCGGATCGCCGATCTGCGCGAGGATGTCGAGGAACTGCTCGCCACGTCCGGCTTTCATCAGGAACCGTGGAAAGTCGATGAAGAACTCGTAGATCGGCAGCGGAAACTGGATGCGCTCGTTGATCTCGCCAATCATGGCGTCGTCGACCGGCACGAAGATCACGCCACGATCAGCCAGGGTATCGATGGCCGCGCGGCAATCACGTTGCACATTGTCGGCGAGCTCGGCCCAGAGAAAGCGTTCGGGAATGCCGATGCGCAGCGCCCGGGTTTCGGCCTGATGCAGGCTGCCGGTCAGTTGCGCGTGAACGAACTGGCAATCTTCCACGGTACGGGTCAACAGGCCCGGGGTGTCTTTGGTTTGTGACACCGGGACGATGCCGTCCACCGGATAGACGCCGGTAGTCGGGCGAAACCCGACGGTGCCGCAGAACGCCGCCGGTATCCGTACTGAACCGCCGGTGTCGGTGCCGACCGCGCACGCCACCAGCCCGGCAGCGACTGCCGCCGCGCAACCGCCGCTGCTGCCGCCGGCACTGTGGCGCTCGTTGACGGGGTTGAGCACGGCGCCATGAGTATGGTTGGCCGAGGTCACGCCGAACGACAGTTCATGCATGTTGTTCTTGCCGACGATCTGCGCGCCCAATTGGCGGAAACGCTGAACGATGCCGGCATCGGCCGCTGGCACATAGTCGGCCAGCCCGGGAGTGCCGGCGGTGGTCGGCATGCCGCTGACGTTGATGTTGTCCTTGAACGACACCGGCAGGCCATACAGCGCGCTGTCGCGTTCGGCGGCATTTGCGTTGAACGCTGACGGGTCGAAGGTGATGAAACTGTTCAGGTGTTGCAGTTGCACATGGCGCTCGCGCAGGGCGTGCTGCCAGGTGTCGGGGCAGTGTTGACCACTGCGAAATCCGTTGACGAGCTGTTCAATGGAAAGCTGGCTGTACATGGATGATTCTCGGCGTGGAAAGGGACTGGGTCAGCAGTAGCGGTACTGCGAGTACAGGTCGTCGAGCGGGTTACCGGCAATCAAATCGCCGCCCAGGCTGCTGATCACTGCGCACGCACCATTCAGCGCGGTTTGAATCGCGCCTTCGGCCCAGCCGCCGGTGAACGAGGCGCCGCAACCGGCGAGGTACAAACCGGTGTCCTGTTTCGGATCGAGAGCGGTACGGAACTGGTAGAACAGGCGCTCGGAGTAAATGTCGTCGCCGGGGAAGTTCAGCTTGAAAGCGCCGAGTGCGTGCTTGTCGGTCAGCCAGTCGTATTCCAGAACGTAGCGCTGGTAGTCGCCGTCGAGCGGGAGCAGATGGCTGGCAAACTCCGGCGCGCTCATCGCCAGTTCATCGACCAGCCGCAGGCAGCGTTGCACCTTGTCGGTCATCGAAACCATCTTGTGCGAGTCGTCTTCCCAGGTGTAACTGATCAGCACCACGCCCCAGGAGTCCGGATCGTGCGGTGCGTAGTCGAGGCAATACACGCCCTTGACCAGGGTGTCGGTCTGGATGTTGTGCGCCAGGCCATGTTTGAGCCAGAACTTGTCCTTGGTCAGGATGAACAGCTTGGATGAGCCGACCATGTGCGTTTCATTGATCGCCCGCGCGACGTCGCGATTAACGAACGCCTGGTTCTGCGTGAGCTTGAGGTTCACTTGCAGGGCGCGGGTCGTGGTCGTGGTGATGACGCGGTCGCAGGCGTAGGTTTCGCCATTGTTGCCGGCCAGCAGAATTTCGCCGTGCGCACCCTTGTTGATCGATTCGATGCGCGTGCGGCAAATCATGTCGCGCACCTGAATACCGTTGAACTCGGTGTCGGCAATCCGCTCGGCCAGCGAGGAAATACCGTTGGGCACCAGACGCTGATTGACCTCCAGCGCATTCACCACCAGGCGCAGGATTTCGGTGAACGAGGCACGGTACACCGACTGGAAACCGCCCGAGCCAATGCCCAGCGAACCGAACAGATGGAAGTCTTCGGGCTTGCGCCACGGCTTGCCGCCCGGCGGTTTTTTGCCGGTGAAGATGCGCACCATCGCCGAGTAAAACGAGCTGTCACCGAAGCAGTCCAGATAGCGTTGCCACTCGGGCTGCACTTCGCAGTAATTGTGCTGCTTGAGCAATTCGGTGATCAGCAGCGGCGGTGCCAGGCACGTGCCGTCATCGAGGGTGACACCTTCGCTGAGAAACGCGACCCAGCCCTGGTGCACGGTGCTGAACAGCGCCGGCGGCGGTTGCATCGCCGCCCAGTGATGGGCCTCGCCACGGTAGTGGATTTCGGTGTCGACGACGCCCGGGTCGGGAAACGCTTCGGTGGTCTGGATGCCGAAACGATTGAGGTAGTGAAACAGTCCGACCTCACTCGGCGGAAAGCGCATGGCGCCCATTTCGGCAATGAATTGCGGCTGCTCTTCGTCAAAACATTGGGTCAGCAGACGCCCGCCGACATGCTCAGGTTCGGCTTCAAACAGGGTGACGCGACGCGCCCCGGCACGCAGCAATTCGTAGGCGGCGACCAGGCCGCTGAGGCCGGCGCCAACGATGCCGATGTGTTTCTCGGCGCTTTCCACCGGCAGGTGGCCGATGGCTTCATCGGCACTGCGCAGGAACTGGCCATAGTCATACAGCAGATCGACGTAGGGAAAAGACAGGCACGCGGACGCCTGACTGACATCATGGGAAATAGGCTTCACAGGGAGGACTTCTCGATCGATCAGATAATTAACTGCAGGCTTTCAAGGGCGCGTGCGGGGTTGAGCAACAGGATCTTCTTGCCGTGAATCTTCCACGTGCCATCGATGTTGATCAGTTGATGTTCGACGGTCACCGGGTAGTGCCATTCGCTGTCGCCGCGCGCTTCGCAATAAAGCATGTTGGAGCTGGCGAAAGCGCTGAACGAGGCTGCGTTGAGGGTGATGCGCGGGCGCTGGGCGATGTGCAGGCTGCGGCTCTTGGGTTGCTGGGAAAAGTTGCGCGCGTTGGCCAGCCGGTTGATCCGCAGCGTGGTCAGAAAGCGGTCTTCGTACACCAGCGATGATTCGTGCAACGGGCTGACCTGCTCGCGGGTCATCGGGATCCAGTAGTGGTAGTCATCACTGAGCAGTTGTTGCCAGGCGTCGAAATCCTGCTGGTCGAGCAAGTGCAGTTCGGTCTCGATCAGTTGCTCGATGGCGTGGTGATTAGATTGATCGTGTTGCATGGTCGTCCCGCATCAAGTGCTGCCAACTGTTATAGAAATTACGCATGGCCATTTCGCTGGTGCCGGACACCACTTGGCTCTGCGCATAAGATTCGTTCGGGCTGAACAAGCGGGCGACGTTGACCCATTCGTTGGCGTCGCTGCCCAGGCCTTCCATGGCCCGTTCGTACATTTCCACGTCGTCGTGGGCGACCATCGAGCACGGTGAGTTGATCAGGTTGTTGTACTGCACGGTTCTTTCCAGCAACTGCACGGGCGCACCTTGCAGTTCGAAGATCCACGACTCGACGATGGTTTCGCGGGCACTGACCGGTTTGATCACACGCAAGGTCTGGATCGGTCCCTTGACCATCAGGTTGGGGAAATACACGGTGTTGTGGCGGGTGTCGTCGAGGATCGCCCGGGCCTGCTCTTCACCGTAGCTTTGCACCATCAAGTCCCAATAACCGGGGATGTCGGTGTAGGCCTTGTGAATCGAATTACTGACCCCGGTGTGCCCGTGGCCATTGGGCCAGACCCGAATGCCCATGCCGGCGAAAAACTCGTAGGAGGCCATGAACGGCGAGAACAGTTCGACCGCCATCGGTGGCTTGCCCTGATCACCGGTTTCCTGCCACAGGCGGATGGCTTCGCCGGCCGAAGATTCGTGGGCGATCATCGGGTGGCAGGTGTCGGTCTGGTTGTCGACGACCATTTTCCAGTTGCAGCGATGGCGGTGCAGCAGTGGCTGGCCGATCACTTTCAACTGACCCAGCGGCGAGCGCATGACCATGTTGTCCAGGGTCGACAGCGACTCACCGAAAAACTCCTCGAAGCCGATGCCTTCTTCCGTCAAACGGACAAACACGAAGCCGCGATAGTTGTGCACCGCGTTCACCGGGCGCATGCCTTTGTGCGCAGAACAACTGCTGAGGTCGCAGTCGTCGTATTCCTTTTTCACCGGAATGCTCAGCAGCTCGCCGTCAGTCTTGAACGTCCAGGCGTGGTACGGGCAACGCATGAAGCGGCCGACATTGCCGCGCGCTTCGGCGAGGACTTTCACGCCTTTGTGCGGGCAGCGGTTGTGCAGCACGACGATGGCGCCGCTCTTCTGCCGAACCATCGCCAGTGGCTGTTGCGCGAGGGTGGTGGTGAAGTAGTCACCGGTCTCGGGGATCAGGCTGTCGTGACCCAGGTAACACCAGCTCGCGGCGAACACGCGTTGCTGTTCCTGTTCGAAAAGCGCCTGATCAAGGAACAGAGATTTATGCACTTCTCTGCCATTGAAATAGTTGTCCAACGGGGTGTCCTCTCTCAGATCGCCAGTTTCAGGCGCGGGCTTTTCGCACGGGAAACGCAGGGGTAGATTCGCGCACTGCAGGCCGCTTCCTGTTCGCTCATGATGAAGTCGCGGTGATCGACATCGCCTTCCAGTACATCCAGCGCACAGACGCCGCATTCACCACGACGGCAGTCGGACAACGGATCGAGTCCGGCCGCTTCGAGGGCTTCGAGCAACGACTGTTGCGGGCCGACATTGACGCTGACGCCGGAGTCGGCCGCCTCGACGACAAAGCCTTGCGCGGCGTCATCGCGGGCAACGTTGAACACTTCCAGATGGATCTGCTCACGGGCCAGGCCAACGCGTTCGGCGTGGCTGAGTACTTCACCGAGCATTGCTGCCGGGCCGCAGACATACAGACGGTCATCGGCGCGCAGATCGGCGAGCACTGCGCTGATCGCCGGGCGACTGCCGGAGAGGTGCAGTTGCAGGCGTTCTTGCAGCTGTTCTTGCAGGTGCCGGGCATAGACCGCGTCGTCGGCGCTCTTGGCGAAATAATGCAGCTGCGCCGCACGGTTCAACGCGCTGAGGTGGCGCAGGATGCCGGTCAGCGGCGTGATGCCGATGCCGCCGGCAATCGCGATGTCACGCCCGCTGTCAGCGTCGAGCGGGTAGTTGAAGGTGTTCAGCGGACCTTCCAGTTCCACGCTGTCGTCTACAGCCAACGCTTGGATGTACTGGCTGCTGGCGGAGTCTGGCGACAGGCGGATGGCGAAGGTGAACCGGCCATCATCCGCAACCTCGTCCACGTGCACCGTCGAGTAATGCCGACAGTCGTCCAGCCCCGGGATCAGCCATTTGAAGTGCGCACCGGCATGGGTCATGTCCGCCAGGGAGGCCGGACCGCTGACGGTGACTTCCTTGATCGATGCCGAGAGCATCCGGCAGTGGGTGACGGTGAATTTCATGCAGGTTTTTCCTGGCTCAACGGTGTTTCGTGCAGGTAAAACCACTGGACGTCGTGGTGCTGGACGCGAAGGATCGCTACTGACAGGCGCGAGGTTTCGCTCTGATTCAGGCGATGGGTTTCCTTGTAGCGCAGGGCCACGGTCGAGCCTTCGTGCCAGACCGTGTGCAGGTCGCTGATCAGGATCTCCAGTCCTTTGCGGGCACCGACGGCGCCGTTGAACAGTTGCTCGACTTGCGCCCGACCGACCACGGCGGCCGACGTGGTGACCATGCTGAAGTGCTCGGCGAACACCGCCATCAGCGGGGCGATGGCGTCTGCGCCGGCACCGTCGGCATCGGTGAAGACGCGGTGAATCAGTTCGTGCACGTGATGAATACTGTGTTGCGCTCGTTCAACCAGGTTGTTGTTCATGGCATTCCTTTGGAGGGTTCAATTGACTCATCTGAAACAGCGGAAACAGCCCGACCAGTGCCGCAATCGCGAAGGTCGCGTGGTAGGCCTGTGTGGTGTCGAACTGCTTGAGCAACACATTGAAGATCATCAGAAACAGCGCGGCACCGAGGCTGAACGACATCTGCCGATTGATGTTCCAGATCACGCTGGCCTTGTGCGTATCGCCGCCGGCAAAGTCCATCAACGAGGTGGTTTGCGCGGTGTTGGCGCCGATGCCGCCACCAATGCCCATCAGGCTGTAGGCGATGACGATCACCCACAGGTCGGTTGGCGCGTTGACCAGCATCAGCGTGGCGATGCCGGCGCTGTGCAGGAGCATGCCAAGGGTGAACAGGCGTTTCGCGCCGACGCGGTTATAGACCCGGCCGCAAATCGTCATCGCAACGAACGCGCCGATGGCATAGAGGATCATGAACATCCCGGTCAGCCGGGCGCTGAAGTGCAAGGTGTTCTGCAGGAAGAAGATGCTCATCAGGTTGACCCCGGTGAACACGCCGGGAATCGCGTAATAGATGAAGATCGAGGTGCTGAGCTTTTTGCTTTTGAGCAGGCTCAATTCGATGATCGCGTTGCTGCAGCGGCGGTAGTGCCGCAGATACAGCGCGATGAACAGCAGGCCCGCCGCGACACAGCTCAACGCGGCCAGCGCCGGGTAGTCGCCGCCGTACAGCGACATGCCCATCAGCAGGCTGGCGAGTGCGGCGCTGACCAGCAACAAGCCTTTGATGTCCGGGCGCGGCAGGTCTGCGGGTTTGCTTTCCTTGATCCACAACCACGAGAGCCCGGCGGCGATCAGCGAGAACGGAATGTTGCTGTAGAACACCCAGCGCCAGGAACTGCTGTCGACGATGATGCCGCCGACCGTCGGCGAAATGGCCGGGGCTATCAGCGCGACGGCCATCACCAGTGTGGAGATCCTGGCCCGCTGCTCGCCCTGAAACAGGTTGAAGGTCAGCGCCTGACCGACCGGAATCAGCAGCCCGCCACCGACGCCCTGAACGAAACGCCAGATCACCAGTTCATGGAAACTGTCGGCCATGCCGCACATCCACACCGATCCGCTGAAGACCAACATTGAAGCGGTGAGAATCTCGCGGCTGCCGAAGCGTCCGGCCAGCCAGGTACTCACCGGAATAATCAGGGTCAGGCCAAGAATATAAGCGTTGGCGACCCACGCCACCGATGAAGTACTGACTTGCAAAGTTGCCGATATACTCGGCAATGCCACCGCCGACATAAATATGTTTATACAGTCAATAAAGAAGCCGATCAGAAAGATCAGCGCGATCTTATAGCGATAGTTCATGTTGTATCCCCTTTGCCGCGCAGCATAGGGGCGATGGACTTGAAGTGTCGATACGACTATGCTTAAAACAATGTTTGACAGGATTTAACAGTGAGCCATAGCGCCATGCACTCTCATCTTAATCGGGTTCAGACGTTCCTTGCGGTGGTGGATTTTGGTTCTTACACCAAGGCCGCGAATTATCTGAGTATCAGCAAAGCCATGGCCAGCCTGCATGTCAAGGCGCTGGAAGAAGTTTTGTCGGCAACCTTGTTGATCCGCAATACCCGCAATATATCGCTGACCGAAATAGGTCAGGAGTTTTATGAGGAGTTCAAGGGCATTGTCGCGGACATCGACAATGCCTTTGATAATGTCCTCAAAGGTAATAATCGGGTGTCCGGGAAGTTACGGATTAGTTCAACCATCGAGTACGGCGAAAAGTATATTCTGCCGTTGATTCCATTATTCTCCGAGCGCTATCCGGAAATCCGTTTGTGCTACAACTTCAATTCGTCTTTGAACGATCTGGTCGCGGAAAAGCTCGATCTGGTGATTCGTCTGGGTAACTTGGCGGATTCGGCATTCAAGAGTCGCAAGTTGGCCGATTATGAAATCGTGCTGGTGGCGACCGAGCAATTCCTCGCGCGACATCCCGTGCGCGAACCGCAGGATCTGAACAGTGTGCCGTGGATTGCCAACAGCAATTTACAGGCGCCGACCCAGTGGACATTGCGCCATGGGGCAGGGCAGGGCGTTGAGGTCGGCGGCACCAGCCACTTCGAATCGAACTCGTCGACAGCCATTCGCTCGATGACGTTGTCGTCGTTGGGGGTGTCGGTCCTGCCGGCGTGGGTGGTCGCAGAAGACATTGCCGCCGGGCGTCTGGTGCGCTTGCTGCCCGAGTATTCGCTGCCTTCGCAGTCGATCAATGTCGTTTTTCCCAACACCCCGCACCTGCCGCACAAGTCGCGGGCGTTCATTGATTTTCTGTTGTTGCATCTGGCGCAGTGATGCCGGCCCAAAAGCCCCTCACCCTAGCCCTCCCGAAACGTCGGACCGCCCGTAGGGAGAGGGGACTGACCGAGTCGTCCTTGCGAGTTACGCCGACCTGAAATATCAAGCCGAACTCATGATTGGAAAATCCCCCGATCGGCTCCCTTTCCCTGCGCGGTATTTGAACGCCCCCCGATCGGCACCCTTTCCCTGCGCAGTATCTGAACTACCCCCGATCTGCTCCCTTTCCCCCTCGCCCCCCTTGGGGGGAGAGGGCTGGGGTGAGGGGGGCTGGATTTCATTGGCACAACAAAAAGCCCCTGAATCTCACAACTCAGGGGCTTTCATCCAAACGACGATCCGACAATCAGGCCGCTTCGGTCTTGCGGTTCTGTTCAACCTTGCCCAGATAAGCCGCCAGTTTTTCCTGCTCCGCCGGGGTGGTGAACAAGCCCAGTTTGCTGCGGCGCCATAGGATGTCGTGCGCCGTGGTCGCCCACTCTTCGCTGCACAGGTAATCGACTTCGCGGGTGTAGAGCCCGCCGCCGAGGTGTTCGCCCATGTCGGCCAGGGTTTCCACGCCTTCGAGCATGCGCCAGGTGCGGCTGCCGTAGGTGGTGGACCAGCGACGGGCGATCTCGGTCGGGACGAAGTCGAACTTGTCGCGAATCTGCGCGCACAGGGCTTGTGGCGTGGTCATGTCTTCGCCGCCGGGCAGGGTTGCCGTGGCGGTCCAGCTCGGGCGCATTTGGGTGAAGAACGGCATCAACTGCGCCATCGCCGACTCGGCGAGTTTGCGGTAGGTGGTCAGTTTGCCGCCGAACACCGACAGCAGTGGCGCTTCTTCGCCGCTGGCCGACAACGCCAGGGTGTAGTCGCGGGTCACCGCCGACGGGTTGTCGGATTCGTCGTTGCACAGCGGACGCACACCGGAATAGCTGTGCTGGATGTCGTCGCGGCTGACCTGCTTCTTGAAGTGCGCATTGACCACTTTCAGCAGGTAATCGGTTTCACCTTCAGTAATCGCCACTTTCGCCGGATCACCGGTGTATTCACGGTCGGTGGTGCCGATCAGGGTGAAGTGGTTCAGGTACGGAATGGTGAACACGATGCGCTGATCTTCGTTTTGCAGAATGTGCGCGTGTTCACCTTCGTACAGTTTCGGCACGATGATGTGGCTGCCCTGGATCAGACGAATGCCGTACGGCGATTCCATCTTCAGGTCATCACGGATGAACTTGGCAACCCACGGGCCAGCCGCATTCACCAGCGCTTTGGCGGTGATCGAAAACAGGCTGCCGTCGGCGCGTTCCAGGTTCAGGTGCCACAGGCCTTTGGCGCGACGGGCGCTGACGCAACGGGTCTGGGTGTGCACATGGGCGCCTTTTTCGCGGGCGGCCATGGCGTTGAGCACCACGAGGCGCGCGTCGTCGACCCAGCAGTCGGAGTATTCGAAGCCTTTCTTGATTTCACTTTTCAGCGCGCTGTCGGCGCCGAACTTCAGGCTTTTCGAACCTGGCAGTTTTTCGCGCTTGCCGAGGTTGTCATACAGGAACAGGCCGGCACGGATCATCCACGCCGGGCGCAGGTGCGGACGGTGCGGCAGCACGAAACGCATTGGTTTGACGATGTGTGGCGCCTTGGCCAGCAGCACTTCGCGCTCGGCCAACGCTTCACGCACCAGACGGAACTCGTAATGTTCGAGGTAGCGCAGGCCACCGTGGATCAGCTTGCTGCTGGCCGACGAGGTGTGGCTGGCCAGATCGTCCTTTTCGCAAAGGAACACCGAAAGACCGCGACCGGCGGCATCCGCTGCGATCCCGACACCATTGATCCCGCCACCGATCACGGCAATGTCGTAGATCTCGGAGATTGGGGGCGTACGCAAGGTAGAGGTGGACATCGGCTGGCCTCGGGTTCTTTTGATTTTCTGTCTTGGAAATCGAACATTAATGTTCATTTGCGAAAATGGTAGCCCATAAACACGCGCGCAGCCAGTCACGTTCGATTGAAAAAACTCATCGAAGGAGCGATAAAGGAAAATATTCGAACATTTAGAGGCAGATCGTTCCCATGCACAGCAAAGGAATGCATCCATCGACGCTCTGCGTCGGCTTTTGAGTTGGGACGCAGAGCGTCCCGGGCTGCATTCCCACGCGGAGCGTGGGAACGAGTAACTAGACGACTTCCAGGCGAATCTTGTGCTGACTCAACAACTGCGCCAGCGCCGGCACCGGTTGCTGATCGGTCACCAGACAATCGATCAGACTGATCGGCCCCAACCGGATCATCGCATTGCGTCCGAACTTGCTCGAGTCCGCCGCCAGAATCACTTGCCGCGCATTGGCGATGATCGCCTGCGAAACCCGAACTTCCTGATAATCAAAATCCAGCAAGCTACCGTCTTCATCGATCCCGCTGATCCCGACCAGCGCGAAATCAACCTTGAACTGATTGATGAAATCCACGCTCGCCTGACCGACAACACCGCCGTCACGGCGCACATTGCCACCCGTCAGCAGCACATCGAAATCATCCTTGGCACTGAGCATCGACGCCACGTGCAGGTTGTTGGTGATGATCTTCAGGTGATTGTGATTGAGCAGGGCGCGGGCAATCGATTCGGTGGTCGTGCCGATGTTGATGAACAGCGAGGCGTGATCGGGAATCTGGGCGGCGATGGCTTCACCGATGCGTTGTTTTTCATCGCGCATCTGATCGGCGCGCATCGCATAGGCGGTGTTTTCAACGCTGGAATCGTAAGCGGCGCCGCCATGGTAACGGCGCAGCAAATTGGCTTCCGCGAGCTGATTGATGTCACGGCGGATGGTTTGCGGGGTAACAACGAACAGCGTGGCCATTTCCTCGATGCTCACATAGCCGCGTTCGCGGACCAGCTCGAGGATTTGCTGCTGACGGGGAGGCAGATTCATGGGGCTTCCTTTGGGCTGCCGTGCAAAATTTGCCCATGATGCCGCAGGAATCCGCTCCCTACCAGTTACATACCGATACGAGTACTCAGGTTGGCTTATTCCGCGTCCTCACGCGCCCAGTCACGGGTGCGGCTGACGGCTTTCTTCCAGCCTTTGTACAGCTTCTCTTTCTCCACTTCGTCCAGGCTTGGCTCGAACTCACGCTCGATCACCGCTTTACCGCGCAGTTCGTCCAGGCTGCCCCAGAAACCGCACGCCAGACCGGCCAGGTACGCCGCGCCGAGTGCCGTGGTTTCGCGCATTTGCGGGCGCTCGACCTGAGTGCCGAGGATGTCGGCCTGGAACTGCATGAGGAAGTTGTTAGCGACCGCACCGCCGTCAACGCGCAGAGCCTTGAGGCGTTCGCCGGAGTCCTGTTGCATGGCGTCGAGCACGTCGCGGGTCTGGTAGGCGATCGATTCCAGCGCCGCGCGGATGATGTGATCGACGCGCACACCGCGCGTCAGCCCGAACAGTGCGCCACGGGCATACGGGTCCCAGTACGGAGCACCGAGACCGGTGAAGGCTGGTACGAGGTATACGCCGTTGCTGTCCTTCACTTTATTGGCGAAGTATTCAGTGTCGTGAGCGTCGTTGATGATCTTCAGTTCATCGCGCAGCCACTGTACGGTCGAACCGCCGTTGAACACCGCGCCTTCCAGTGCGTAAGCGACTTCGCCACGCGGACCGCAAGCGATGGTGGTGAGCATGCCGTGCTGGGATTTCACCGCTTTGTCGCCGGTGTTCATCAGCAGGAAGCAGCCAGTGCCGTAGGTGTTTTTCGCCTGGCCTGGCTCAACGCACATCTGACCGAACAGTGCCGCTTGCTGGTCGCCGGCGATACCACCGATGGCGATGCCGCTCTTGGTGCGACCGTAGATTAACGAAGAAGCCTTCACTTCCGGGAGCATTTCACGCGGAATGTCGAGGATTTCCAGCATCTTCGAATCCCATTCCAGCGAATGGATGTTGAAGAGCATGGTGCGCGAGGCGTTGGTGTAGTCGGTGACGTGCACCTTGCCGCCGGTGAATTTCCAGATCAGCCAGCTATCGACGGTGCCGAACAGCAGTTCGCCGTTGCGCGCTCGTTCGCGGCTGCCTTCGACGTTGTCGAGGATCCACTTCAGTTTGGTCCCGGAGAAGTACGGGTCGGTGACCAGACCGGTGTTGTCGCGGATGTACTCTTCGTGGCCGTCACGCTTGAGCTGCTGGCAGATCTCAGTGCTGCGGCGGCACTGCCAGACGATGGCGTTGTAGACGGGGCGGCCGGTGGTCTTGTCCCAGACCACGGTGGTTTCGCGTTGGTTGGTGATGCCGATGGCCGCGACCTGGTCGTGGTGCAGGCCGGCCTGCGCGAGCGCCTCAACCATCACTGCGCTCTGGGTGGCGAAAATTTCCATCGGGTCGTGTTCGACCCAACCGGCCTGTGGGTAATGCTGGGCGAACTCGCGCTGCGCGGTGCAGACCACGTTCGCGTCGCGGTCGAAAATGATCGCGCGGGAGCTGGTCGTACCCTGATCGAGGGCAATGATGTAGTTCTTATTCTGAATGTCGGTCATGTCGATTGCCTTGGACGAAATAAGGGAGAGTGGGCCGTGGCGCAGGCTCTATCGGGCAGGAGCCGGCGCCGACTGTTTCAAGAAGTTCTTGGTTTGCCGTCAATGGCCGGTTCTGCATCCTTTGTAGCAGGTGTGGCGCCGGTCAGGTGACGGGCGATCAGCCCGCGGTACCCGGCAGCGCCGAGGCAGGCACCGACAATCGGTGCAAAAATCGGAATCAGGAAGTACGGAATATCGCGGCCACCCGTGAAGGAAATTTCACCCCAGCCGGCGAAGAAAGTCATCAGTTTCGGACCGAAGTCACGCGCCGGGTTCATCGCAAAACCGGTCAGCGGGCCCATCGAGCTGCCGATCACCGCGATCAGCAAGCCGATCAGCAGCGGTGCCAGCGGGCCTTTCGGCAAGCCGTTGTTGTCGTCGGTCAACGACATGATCACGCCCATCAGGATCGCGGTGATGATCATCTCGACCAGGAAAGCCTGAGCGGTCGACAGCACCGGGTTCGGGAAGGTCGAGAACACCGAGGCCAGCTCGAGGCTGGCGGTCGAGCCGCGAACCATTTGGTGAGTTTGTTCGTAATCGAAGAATAGATTGCTGTACAGCGTGTAAACCAACAGCGCGCCGCAGAACGCGCCGGCGATCTGGGCAAGGATATAAAACGGCAGTTTGCGCTTTTCGAAGTCGGCGAAGATCGCCAGGGCGATGCTCACGGCCGGGTTCAGGTGCGCGCCGGAAACGCCTGCAGTGAGGTAGATTGCCATGCTCACGCCGACGCCCCAGATGATGCTGATTTCCCACAGGCCGAAGCTGGCGCCCGCGACTTTGAGCGCGGCGACACAACCAGTGCCGAAAAAGATCAGCAGTGCAGTACCCAGAAATTCGGCCATGCATTGGCTCGATAGTGATGGTTGCTGTAAAGCAGTTGTCATTGAAAACCTCGGTTTTTGTTGTTGTCTGGCGCGTTTGCCGACAGGGCAAGGCGCGATTTTCCCCGGTCAGGAATCCCCATTCCTTTCCCGGTTTACTGCTGGGTGCTGCGGTGACGATAATTCTTACATTATTCAGATTCGAAAAAATATAGACAAGAAACAAACCTGTCAAAGGTCGAAAGTGAACCGTCGGTCACAATAAAACTATTCGCTGTGTGAATGATCCTGCGGCATCCACGCGCAAGGGGGCCTGCGCAATGTCTGCAAGCCACGGGAATCGCGGCTTGGGATAGAGCCTTTTGGTGGCTGATCACCTAGAATCCGACGCAGTATTTTTCTGTCACTGCCGAGCCTGGAGTTGCCATGACCCCTGCGTTGGACTTGTTGAAAAAAGTTCGTGCCGAACATCGCGTGCACAGTTACGAACATGACCCAAAGGCCGCGTCCTATGGGCTGGAGGCCGCAGAGAAACTCGCGCTTGAACCGGCGCAGGTGTTCAAGACCCTGCTGGCGGCCAGCGAAAAGGGCGAGTTGCTGGTGGCCGTGGTGCCGGTCGTCGGAAGCCTCGACCTCAAAGGTTTGGCGCATGCGGCAGGCGTGAAAAAAGTCGAGATGGCTGACCCGGCTGCGGCCCAGCGTTCCACCGGTTATCTGTTGGGCGGCATCAGCCCGTTGGGGCAGAAGAAGCGCCTGCGCACCTTCATCGATAACTCGGCTCAGGGTTTTGCGACTATTTATGTCAGTGCTGGCCGGCGCGGTCTGGAAGTCGAATTGGCGCCCGCCGTGCTTGCCGAACACACCCAGGCGAAATTCGCCGTCATCGGCCGTCCATAGCCGTTATTGCTGTATGCAGAAAATTGGCCGGTTCTGTCACTGGCGCTGATCGCAGCATGCCTGCATCCTCTGCCGACTGACTTAGGGAGAAAGTTATGCAGCTTGAGTTTCATCAGGTCGACGCATTCAGTGATCGGCCGTTCAGTGGCAATCCGGCGATGGTTTACCGGCTGGATGCATGGCTCTCGGACGAGTTGATGCAGAAGATCGCCGCTGAGCACAATCTGGCGGAAACCGCCTTTCTGGTGCGCGAAGGCCAGGCCTGGCATATTCGCTGGTTCACCCCGACCACCGAAGTGCCGTTGTGCGGGCACGCTACGCTGGCCAGTGCTTATGTGCTGTTCGAAATCTACAAGGAAAGCGCCGAGCGTATCGACTTCACTTGTAAGTCCGGCGCGCTGAGCGTCACTCGAGAGGGTGATCGGTTGTGGCTGGATTTCCCCTCGATCGTGCCGTCAGAGATTGGTGTGACGCTGGACGTCGAGCGGGCGCTGGGTGTTGAGGCGGTGGATGTGCTCGGCTCGAACGAACTGTTCGTGGTGCTGGAGTCGGAGCAGGCCGTGCTTGATTGCAAACCGGACATGGTTGCGCTGGCCAAGCTGCCGTGGCTGGGTGCGATCGTTACGGCGCGCGGCAATCAGCACGATTTCGTCTCGCGCTATTTCGCCCCGGCGATTGGCATCAATGAAGATCCGGTGACCGGTTCGACGCATTGCAGCCTGATTCCGTATTGGTCGAAACGACTGGGCAAGTCGAGCCTGACCGCCTGTCAGCGTTCGGCGCGGGGCGGGGAGTTGTTCTGCCGGTTGGAAGGCGAGCGGGTGAAGATTGGCGGGCATGCGACGTTGGTTGCGAGCGGTACATTGTTGTTGGGCTAGCCCAAAAACACCTGTGGGAGCGAGCCTGCTCGCGAATACGGTCGGTCAGTCAAATCTTCTGTGACTGATACATTGCATTCGCGAGCAGGCTCGCTCCCACAGTTTTGATCCATGTTGGATCAGAGGGCAGCGCTGTAGCGGCGCACGCCGTTTTCCACCGCCGGGATTTGCGCAGCGGTGCTGCCGCAGGCCTGGAACAACACCAGATGTTCAGCGGCAACACGAATCCCCACCTCTACACCGACCTGATGATCAGCATGGCTCGGAAAAATCGATTCCAGCTGCGCACCCGTCGGCAGTTGCAGGCGATACAGCGTCGAAGCGCCAAGGAACGTCTTGCCGACGATCCGCGCTTTCAACGCACTGTCCGGCGCATAAACAATGTCATCCGGACGCAACAACACATCCACCGCGCCGCCAATCGGCCAGGTATAAGCCCGATTGCCGCGCAGTTCACCCAGTTCGGTCTGCACCGATTCCGGGCTGCCGAGTTGGCCGCGAATGAAATAACCCTGACCGATGAAACTGGCCACAAACGGCGTCGCCGGTTCGTGGTAAAGGTTGTACGGCGTGTCCCACTGCTCCAGTCGACCTTCCTTGAACACGCCAACGTGATCGCTGACGGCGAAGGCTTCTTCCTGGTCGTGGGTCACCAGAATCGCGCTGGTGCCACGGGCCTTGAGAATGTCGCGCACTTCATGGCTGAGCTTGCGCCGCAGTTCGCCATCGAGGTTGGAGAACGGCTCGTCGAGCAGCAGCAGTTGCGGCTCTGGCGCCAGGGCGCGGGCGAGGGCGACGCGCTGTTGCTGGCCGCCGGACAACTCATGCGGGAAGCGCTTGCCGAGGTTCTTCAGATTGACCAGTTCGAGCAGCTCTTCGGTGACGCGCTCCTTGTTCGGGTGCTTGCGAATACCGAAGGCAATGTTGTCCGCAACACTCAGGTGCGGAAACAGCGCGTAGTCCTGAAACACCATACCGATCCGGCGTTTCTCCGGTGCCAGAGTGAAGCCGGCGCTGGAAATAGTCTCGCCGCCAAGGGTGATTTCGCCCTCGTGCACCGGTTCGAAACCGGCGATGGCGCGCAGGGTAGTGGTCTTGCCGCAGCCGGACGAACCGAGCAAGCAGCCGATGTCACCGGCGTTGAGGTGCAGATTGAGGTTCTGCACCACACGTTGATCTTGATAACCGCAAGCGAGGTTGCGCAGGTTCAGCAGTAATTCATGGCTCATGCGTGGTGATATGCCGGTTCGACGAGGAACTCGAGCAGGGCCTTCTGTGCGTGGAGACGGTTTTCTGCCTGATCCCAAGCGACGGAGCGCGGGTCATCAAGCAGGTCGAGACTGATTTCTTCGCCACGGTGCGCCGGCAGGCAGTGCATGAACAGCACGTCCTCGGCAGCGAGGTCGAGCAGGGCACGGTTGACCTGGAACGGCGCGAACAGCTTGAGGCGCTTGGCAGTTTCCTCTTCTTGACCCATCGAGGTCCAGACGTCAGTGCTCACCAGATGCGCGCCGCGCACGGCGTCTTGCGGATCGCGGACGATGGTCACGCGATCACCGGCCCTGGCGACGAACTCGGGATTTGGCTCGTAACCTTCCGGGCACGCGACGCGCAACTGGAAGTCAAACTGGATCGCCGCTTCTATATAGCTGTTGCACATGTTGTTGCCGTCGCCGATCCAGGCCACGGTTTTGCCCTGGATCGAGCCGCGATGTTCAAGGAAGGTCTGCATGTCGGCCAGCAACTGGCACGGGTGCAGGTCATCGGACAGGCCGTTGATCACCGGCACGCGCGAGTTGGCGGCGAATTCGGTCAGGGTGCTGTGGGCAAAGGTACGGATCATCACCGCATCGAGCATGCTCGACATGACGATGGCGCAGTCGCCGATCGGCTCGCCACGGCCCAGTTGGGTGTCACGTGGCGACAGAAAGATCGCCTGGCCGCCGAGCTGGATCATGCCGGCCTCGAAGGAGATCCGCGTACGGGTCGAGGATTTCTCGAAGATCATGCCCAGAACGCGGTTTTTCAGAGGCTCGAACAGTACGCCGCGGTTACGCAGGTCCTTGAGCTCAACGCCTCGACGGATCACGCTGACCAGCTCTTCGGGCGTGCAATCCATCAGGGAGAGAAAGTGCCTTGCGCTCATCATTGACTACCTTTTGCTACAGACCGCAGATGCTCAAAGCCTTGTTTCACGGAACAACGGGCGAGACCTGCGGCGTAAGCCGCACGGGGCGACGAAATAGGGGGAGGCGCGATATTGACACTAAATGTCGCGTTTTTCCAATAGCTACGTTTTTTGCGGGAATAGAAGGGTGCACAGGATGTTGCCGTCGCGCATTTGCAGCCGGGTTCACGGCCGTCGCGAGCCCCTTTGTACACTGGCCTCGCCGGGCTTGGCAATGCGGCGTGGCGGGGATCGGGTCACTTGGGTCGGTTTACCGCCGTGGCGCCATGCCACCATTTGGTCGGATGCGCAGTCTGAAACATTTGCTAAAGCAAAGTGCTGAGTTATAAATACCTTTCGAGCGACGCAGGAAGCCTCCGCATGGAATCGAAAGAAAAACTGTTAATGGAATTGCTGGGCCACACGGCTCGCTCTCTGACCCATCTCACCGCGTCGGTCACCTCAATGTCGTTCGAACTGCTGCGCAGCGAAGACGAAGTCGTCAAGAGCGCCGGCCGCCACATGATCGATCGCATGGCAACCATCAGCGCCGGGCTCGACGAACACTGGCGATTGATCGGCGAACTCACCGGCGTTCACGTCGCCCACGAGCAGATCGAAACCATCCAGGAAATCCAGCTGGCAGCACCTCCGCAGCTTCCATCGAGTTGAGCGCGGCGGTCTATCGGCTCGCCTGATAACCGCCGATTCACAAGACGAACGTCGCTGGCGCCGGACCTGCCCCGGGGCCATAGTTTTGTTCCCGCGGGCGTGATTGCCCGCCCAGAACAAGACAGAGACTGGCCATGACCAAGACTCTCCATCACCGTGCCTGCCACCTGTGTGAAGCCATTTGCGGGCTGACCATCGAGACTACCGAAACTGATGGCCATGTCGCGATCACCTCGATCAAGGGTGATGCGCTCGACACCTTCAGCCGTGGCCACATCTGCCCCAAGGCTGTGGCCCTGCAAGACATCCAGAACGACCCCGACCGCCTGCGCCAGCCGATGCGTCGCGTGGGCAGCGAGTGGCTGCCGATCGAGTGGGACGAGGCTTTTGCGCTGGTGGCCGAGAAGCTGGCGGCGATTCAGGAGCGTCACGGCCAGAACGCGGTCGCGGTCTATCAAGGCAACCCAAGCGTGCATAACTACGGGCTGATGACCCACAGCAATTATTTCCTCGGTTTGCTGAAGACGCGCAATCGCTTTTCGGCGACCTCGGTCGATCAGTTGCCGCACCACCTGAGCAGTTATTTGATGTACGGCCACGGCTTGCTGCTGCCGATTCCGGACATTGATCACACGGACTTCATGTTGATCCTCGGCGGTAATCCGCTGGCCTCCAACGGCAGCATCATGACCGTGCCAGATGTCGAGAAACGTTTAAAGGCCATCCAGGCGCGCGGCGGTAAAGTCGTTGTAGTCGATCCACGGCGCAGCGAGACGGCGGCGATGGCCGATCAACATTTGTTCGTGCGCCCCGGTGGCGATGCGGCCTTGTTGTTTGGCGTGCTCAACACGCTGTTCAGCGAAGGCCTCACCCGCGAAAGCCATTTGCCCGTTGACGGGCTGGATGACGTGCGCGCAGCCGTCGCGGGTTTCACTGCTGAAGCCATGAGTCCGCTGTGCGCCGTTCCTGCCGAACAGATCCGTCAACTGGCCCGCGACTTCGCCGCAGCGCCGAGCGCGGTGTGCTATGGCCGTATGGGCGTTTCGACGCAGGCTTTCGGCACGCTGTGTCATTGGCTGGTGCAGTTGATCAATCTGGTCACCGGCAACCTCGATCGTGTTGGCGGTGCGTTGTGCACAGAGCCGGCGGTGGATCTGGTGGCATCGACCTCGGGCGGGCATTTCAACAAATGGCAAAGCCGGGTTTCCGGGCGCCCCGAGTACGGCGGTGAGTTGCCAGTGTCGGCGCTGGCCGAAGAGATGCTGACAGAAGGCGAAGGGCAGATTCGCGCGCTGATCACCGTGGCCGGCAACCCGGTGTTGTCGACCCCGAACGGGCGGCAACTGGAGCAGGCGCTGGACGGTCTGGAGTTCATGGTCAGCATCGACCTGTACATCAACGAAACCACGCGTTACGCCGACCTGATCCTGCCGTCGACCTCGGCGCTGGAGAACGATCACTACGACACCACGTTCAACCTGTTCGCGGTGCGCAACGTCACCCGCTTCAACCGTGCGATCCTCGCCAAACCCGAGGGCGCGCTGCATGACTGGGAGATTTTTGTGGGCTTGGCCAAGGCGTTTGCCGAGAAAACCGGCAAAGAACTGAAACCGACGATGCCGCCTTCGAAGATGATCGACATGGGCCTGCGCATGGGCATGTACGGTGATGCCAGCGAGCAAAAACTCTCGTTGGCGACGCTGTTTGATCATCCTCACGGGATCGACCTCGGCGCGTTGAAAGCGAATCTGGCGTCGCGCCTGAAAACAGCGAATCAGCGTGTGCAGGCCGCACCGCCGGAGATCCTCGCTGACCTCGCACGTTTTGCTGCTTTGCAGGCCCCGGCCGCCGATGAGCTGCTGATGATTGGCCGCCGTCATGTGCGCAGCAACAATTCGTGGATGCACAATTATCACCGACTGGTGAAGGGCAAGCCGCGTCATCAGTTGCTGATGCACCCGGATGACCTTGCCAGCCGTGGGCTCAACGATGGTCAGTTGGTGCGCGTCAGCTCGCGGGTCGGGCAGATCGAAGTGGAGGTGATCGGCAGTCTCGACATGATGAAAGGTGTGGTCAGCCTGCCGCACGGTTGGGGCCATGCGCGTCCGGGCGTGCAGATGGCGATTGCCAGCGGCCAGCCGGGGTCGAGTGCCAATGACCTGACCGATGAATGCCAGCTCGACGAGTTGTCCGGTAACGCGGCGCTGAATGGTGTGCCGGTGACGGTGGCGGCGGCTTGATCTAGTCTGTCGGGGAGACCGAGCATGGCGCTCGGGATTCCGTTACAATGCGCCACCGTGCCGACCCGTGAGTCGGAAAGTTCAGCCGAGGTGCTCCATGGATATCATCGAAACGATTAAAGAGCAGATTGCCAACAACACCATTCTGCTTTACATGAAAGGCTCGCCGAATGCCCCGCAGTGCGGCTTCTCCGCGAAAGCTGCGCAGGCTGTAATGGCGTGTGGCGAAAAGTTTGCGTACGTGGACATCCTGCAGAACCCGGAAATCCGCGCCAACCTGCCGAAGTACGCCAACTGGCCGACTTTCCCGCAACTGTGGGTTGGCGGTGAGCTGGTCGGCGGTAGCGATATCATGACCGAGATGTCTGCAGACGGTTCGCTGCAAAGCACCATCAAGGCGGCTGTTGAAGCGGCTGCTGCGAACAAGTCCGAAGCCTGATCGGCTTTTTGTAGGAGTGAGCCTGCTCGCGATTGCTTTCTGCCGGTAGCGATGTTGTCGGCTGAGATGACGCTATCGCCAGCAGGCTGGCTCTCACAGGGATTACGGTATTGACCGCAATCCGGGCAATAAAAAGCCCCGCGCCTCGAAAGAGGGCGGGGCTTTTTAGTGTCTCGAGTTTAGCGGGCGCTAACTTACTCTTCGCCCATCTGCGATTGCAGATAGTTCTCAAGACCGACTTTATCGATCAGGCCCAGTTGGGTTTCCAGCCAGTCGATATGTTCTTCTTCTGATTCGAGAATGTCTTCCAGCAGTTCACGGCTGCCGAAGTCGCCAACGGTTTCGCAATGCGCGATCGCGGTTTTCAGGTCAGCGTGGCCGGTCTTCTCGATACGCAGGTCACACTCGAGCATTTCCCGGGTGTGCTCGCCGATGTGCAGCTTGCCGAGGTCCTGCACGTTCGGCAGGCCTTCGAGGAACAGGATGCGCTTGATCAGCTTGTCCGCGTGCTTCATCTCGTCGATGGATTCTTTGTACTCGTGTTTGCCGAGCTTGTTCAGACCCCAATCTTCATACATGCGCGCATGCAGGAAGTACTGATTGATCGCGACCAGCTCATTGGCAAGGATCTTGTTGAGATGCTGGATGACTGTAATGTCGCCTTTCATGATCGGAGTCCTGCCCTGTATTAGCTGTATATACGGCAGAGTTTGAGCTTCGTACTTATAAGTGTCAAACCTAAGTTATTGAATAATATATGAAAATTAATCGGAATAAGAATGTTTGTGTTCCGCGTCTGGGCGCTAAGCAGTTGATTTACAGGCATAAAAAAACCGGACATAAGTCCGGTTCTTTGAAATGGGGGGCATTACGCAGCGGTAAATTCTACCGGATAGGGGATCGCGGCCTGAGCGGTTTGCAGCTTGGTCAGGGTTTCGCGAACGACTTCCTTGGCAAGGCACGCACATTTGCCGCATTGGCTGGCGACGCCGGTGGCCTGGCGGACTTCTTTATAGCTGCAGCAACCTTCATAGATCGCTTCGCGGATCTGTCCGTCGGTGACGCCAGTGCAGAGACAAACATACATAAGTGAGAACCGTCGCTGGTTGTGACTCAATTGCGATGGATCTTAATGTTAACGAGAATGATTGTCAAAGTGCTTTCGGGAGGGTTTTGCCGATTAATAGCGGTGACTGACGAACGGTGATTACTGGCCAATCGCCTGGCCCCGTAAATGCAGCGCGGTTATCCGCTTCGTTTAAAAAACCGTTAAGGACAGGCGAAAAACGCAGTGTATGATGGTCGGCCCTTGCGAAGGGGGTTCGTGTCACAGGGCTGTCGCCTGAGGGTGGCAGGCTGGCGCGGACCCTGAACTTCAAGTTTCTACACCAGGAGATATCAATGAGCGTACTCGTAGGCAAACAAGCCCCTGACTTCACCGTCCCGGCCGTACTCGGCAATGGCGAGATCGTTGACAGCTTCACCCTGTCCTCGGCCATCAAAGGCAAATACGGCCTGGTGTTCTTCTACCCACTGGACTTCACCTTCGTCTGCCCGTCCGAGCTGATTGCTCTGGACAACCGCATGGCTGACTTCAAGGCGCGCAACGTTGAAGTGATCGCTGTGTCGATCGACTCGCACTTCACTCACAACGCATGGCGCAACACCCCAGTGAACAATGGCGGCATCGGCCAGGTGAAATACACCATGGCTGCCGACATGAAGCACGACATCGCCAAGGCTTACGACGTTGAATCCGAAGGCGGCGTGGCGTTCCGCGGCGCGTTCCTGATCGACGACAAAGGCGTTGTCCGCTCGCAGATCATCAACGACCTGCCACTGGGCCGTAACATGGAAGAGCTGATCCGTCTGGTCGACGCTCTGCAATTCCACGAAGAGCACGGCGAAGTCTGCCCTGCCAACTGGAAAAAAGGCGACAAAGGCATGAACGCTTCGCCAGAAGGCGTTGCTGCCTACCTGACCGAGAACGCTGCAGCCCTGTAAGGCGCAACGTCGAGGTACAAAAAAACCGGCCCACGTGGCCGGTTTTTTTTATGCGCGGGATTATTGGCAACAGCCTCTCGGCATCATTTGTTTCAAATGCGCGTAAAAAATACTGGATGACTGAACAGTGGCTGGATAGGGTTGTTGTTGAGTGATAAGGGGTAAGAGGGCGATGGCCTTGGCCAGAATCGCGCCTCACTTCAGTCAGAACGGTGCAATGGATTGCATGATGCAGAAGGGGATTCAAATGCCGAGTAGCTTGGACGTTGCGGATTATTTCCTCAGCCTGGAAGGGCATGAAGGTGAGATCTCCAATCTCAAAATTCAAAAAATGGTTTATTACGCTCAAGGGTTCAGTCTGGCTGTCCATGGCGAAGCTCTCTTCCCTGAAAAGCTGGAAGCGTGGATGCACGGGCCAGTGGTTCCGGATCTGTATCGAAGATTCAGCCAATTTGGATCGAGTGCCATTCCTCCTCCAAGTGATTTCAACCCCGATGTTTTCAGTGCCAAGCAACAAAGTCTGCTCAACGAAGTGTTCGACGTTTATGGCCAATTCTCGGCGTGGAAACTGCGCCAGTTGACGCATGAAGAGACCCCTTGGCGTAGAAACTTCAAGGAAGGTGAGTTCAGCCGAGAAATTCCCGCCTGCGAGATGCAGGAGTATTTCCGGGAGCATTTGGTGAACTGAAAAATGGCCAAGTTCAAACGCAGGGAACGCGATGGGGCGGTGACAGTAACGGCGCGGACTTCCACTATCGAAATGGATTCATCGGAAGCGCGACCTCCGGTTTTCTCATTTGAATATTTGCAGAGTGGCTGGTGCATTCAAGATTGCGAGGCCGTCGAACGGTCGAAGATGCTCGAGCGTCTGAGAATTTTGGGAAAAATGCCTTGGAGAGAATTGCGCAGAGAGCACAGGCATCGATATGGCTGTGAAACGATTGAAAGAAATAGCCTGAAAGTGGGGATACCCGATTTTTTAACAGGTGATGTCAGATTGTTGGTGTTTCGGGCTTTCGAACGTGTAGCGATGGTGGGTTACAAGAATCATCGGGTTTTTTACGTCGTGTGGATTGATCGAGAATTTAAGCTCTATAAGCATTAAACAAAAAACCGGCCCACGTGGCCGGTTTTTTTTATGCGCGGGATTTACCCGAAGACCATCAATCAGTCGTCGAAATCTTCCCAGCCGCCCATCTGCTTCCAGCGGTTGACGATGCCGCAGAACAGCTCAGCGGTTTTCTCGGTGTCGTAACGCGCCGAGTGCGCCTCACGTCCGTCGAAGTCGATGTCGGCGGCCTGGCAGGCTTTCGCCAGCACAGTTTGGCCGTACGCCAGACCGGCTAGCGTCGCGGTGTCGAAACTGGAGAACGGGTGGAACGGGTTGCGCTTCATGTCCAGACGCGCAACGGCCGCGTTGAGGAAGCCAAGATCGAAGCTGCTGTTGTGGCCGACCAGGATCGCGCGCTTGCAGCCGTTGGCCTTCAGTGCTTTGCGGATGCCACGGAAGATGTCGGTCAGCGCGGTTTCTTCGCTGACCGCCATGCGCAGTGGGTGATCGAGCTTGATCCCGGTGAACTCCAGCGCCGCTGCTTCGATGTTGGCGCCTTCGAAAGGCTCAACGCGGAAGAAGTAGGTGTGATCCGGGTAAACGAACCCCTTTTCATCCATGGCGATGGTGGTCGCAGCAATCTCCAGCAACGCATCGGTGGCCGAGTTGAAGCCACCGGTTTCTACGTCGACGACAACCGGCAGGTAGCCGCGAAAGCGTGCTGCCATCGGGTGACGGGAACCGCCACCGCCACTTTGACCGTCCAGTTCGTCGTCGAAATGGTCTTCACTCACGCGTGTTCCTCCAGCAGGCGCCAGCGCAGTTTTTCACCGGCGCGCAGCGGGATAACGGTCAGCTCGCCAAATGGCAGGCTGGTCGGGGCGGTCCATTCTTCACGAACCAGGGTGATGCGATCGGTGTTCACCGGCAGGCCGTAGAAGCGCGGGCCGTTAAGGCTGGCGAAGGCTTCGAGCTTGTCCAGCGCGTTACGCTGTTCGAAAGCTTCGGCGTACATCTCGATGGCGGCGTACGCGGTGTAGCAGCCGGCGCAACCGCAGGCGGCTTCCTTGGCGTGCTGGGCGTGCGGCGCCGAGTCGGTGCCGAGGAAGAACTTCGCGCTGCCGCTGGTGGCGGCGTCGAGCAGGGCTTCCTGATGGGTATTGCGCTTGAGGATCGGCAGGCAATAGAAGTGCGGCCGAATCCCGCCCACCAGCATGTGGTTGCGGTTGTAGAGTAGGTGATGCGCGGTGATGGTCGCGCCAACGTTGGCCGAAGCCTCGTTGACGAACTGCACGGCGTCGCCGGTGGTGATGTGTTCGAACACCACTTTCAGCGTCGGGAAGCGCTCGACCACACGGCGCATGTGCTCATCGATGAAAATCTTTTCGCGGTCGAACACGTCGACGTCGCCACGGGTGACCTCACCGTGGATCAGCAGCGGCATGCCGACTTCGGCCATGGCTTCGATTGCCGGCAGAATCTTGTCGATGCTGGTCACGCCGGAATCGGAGTTGGTGGTGGCGCCGGCCGGGTACAGCTTGGCGGCGTGCACGAAACCGCTGGCCTTGGCTTCACGAATTTCTTCGGGCTGGGTGCGGTCGGTGAGGTACAGCACCATCAGCGGCTCGAAGCGACTGCCGGCCGGGCGGGCAGCGAGAATCCGCTGGCGATAGCCGTCGGCTTCAGCGGCGTTGCGCACCGGCGGTACCAGGTTGGGCATGATGATGGCGCGGCCAAAAGTGCGCGCAACATCGGCAACGGTATTGGTCAACACGGCACCATCGCGAAGATGAATGTGCCAGTCGTCGGGACGCAGCAGGGTCAGGCGGTCGGACATGAGGGGATTCCAGGCGGGTCAAACTGAGGCGAATGCTACCGGAAAAGACTCTTGCAGGCACTCGCTATCAAGTTTTGCGGCAAGCGTCCGATATCCCGTAGGTATGCCGTAAACATAGTGTGAATCGGTCTTTGTGTTTCAGAAGCCAATGGAGCCTCCCGTGCGCCAGCGTTATTTAGCCTTGCTCAGTGTGTTTGCCAGCCTTCCGGCGATGGCGCTCACGTACCAGACCCGTCTGGAGAACATTGAGTGGACGGTCGCCGGCGACAAGTTCGAATGTCGTCTGACCCAGCCGATCACCGATTTCGGCTCGGGTGAATTCGTGCGCAAGGCGGGCGAGCAGGCGATATTCCGTCTGAATGCCTACAACGCCATGCTCGGTGGCGGCTCGGCGACGTTGCTGGCAGCCGCTGCGCCTTGGCAACCGGGCCGTGGTGACATCAATCTGGGCTCTGTGAGGCTCGGCAGCGGTAATGTGCTGTTTAACAGCTCGCAGTCGCAGGCCGGTGGTCTGATCAGCGGTCTGCTGGACGGTCGCAGCCCGGTCGTACGCCGTGCCTCGGGCGATGGCCGGGTTTCGGAAGTGCGGTTATTGCCGGTCAAGTTCAGCAAGGCGTTCAACGATTACCAGACGTGCGTGGCGAAATTGCTGCCGCAGAATTTCGACCAGATCAAGCAGTCTCAGATCGGCTTCCCCGGTGAAGGCGTCGACCTCGATGCCGCCGCCAAGGCCAAGCTGCAAGTGATGCTCGAATTCATGAAGGCCGATCCGACGGTCAATCACATCGAACTCGACGGCCATTCCGACAACAGCGGCAATCGCCTGACCAACCGTGAGCTGTCGCGCCGGCGGGCGCTGGCAGTGGTCGATTTCTTCAAGGCCAATGGCATTCAGGAATCGCAGATCACCGTGCGTTTCCATGGCGAGCAATATCCCATCGTGCCGAACACCAATGCAGCCAATCGCGCGAAGAACCGTCGGGTCAATGTCAAGCTGGCGCGAGTGGCACCGATTACTACTCCGGCACCGCAAGCGAGCACGCCCGCCAGCACTGCGGCGACTTCCTGACCCGCCGGTCATCGTCGCGCTCTCGACAGCTTCTGTCGCTTTGTCGTCTTAAGCTGTCGCGCCTCTGTAAATTATCGCGTTTGAGCGGTAGACTCCTCGGCTTTCCGTAGAACCCCGTGGAGTGATGGCATGGCGGACGTAAACAAGGTCGTTCTGGCGTATTCCGGCGGCCTGGACACTTCGGTGATCCTCAAGTGGCTGCAGGATACTTATAACTGTGAAGTGGTGACCTTCACCGCTGATCTCGGTCAAGGCGAAGAGGTCGAGCCGGCCCGCGCCAAGGCTCAGGCCATGGGCGTCAAAGAAATCTACATCGACGATCTGCGCGAAGAATTCGTGCGTGATTTCGTGTTCCCGATGTTCCGCGCCAACACCGTTTACGAGGGCGAGTACCTGCTGGGTACTTCCATCGCACGTCCGCTGATCGCCAAGCGCCTGATCGAAATCGCCAACGAAACCGGCGCTGATGCCATTTCCCATGGCGCCACCGGCAAGGGCAACGATCAGGTGCGTTTCGAACTGGGTGCCTATGCACTCAAGCCTGGCGTAAAAGTCATCGCCCCTTGGCGCGAGTGGGACCTGCTGTCGCGCGAGAAGCTGATGGACTACGCCGAGAAGCACGCGATTCCGATCGAGCGTCACGGCAAGAAGAAATCCCCGTACTCGATGGACGCCAACCTGCTGCACATCTCCTATGAAGGCGGCGTGCTGGAAGACACCTGGACCGAGCACGAAGAAGACATGTGGAAATGGACCGTCTCCCCGGAGAACGCTCCTGACAAACCGCAATACCTGGAACTGACCTACCGTAACGGCGACATCGTTGCGCTGGACGGCGTCGAAATGACCCCGGCCACCGTACTGGCGACGCTGAACAAGATCGGTGGTGCTCACGGTATCGGCCGTCTCGACATCGTCGAAAACCGTTACGTCGGCATGAAGTCCCGTGGCTGCTACGAAACCCCGGGCGGCACCATCATGCTGCGCGCGCACCGTGCGATCGAATCGATCACGCTGGACCGCGAAGTCGCTCACCTCAAAGACGAGCTGATGCCGAAATACGCCAGCCTGATCTACACCGGTTACTGGTGGAGCCCTGAGCGTCTGATGCTGCAACAGATGATCGACGCTTCGCAGGTCAACGTGAACGGTGTGGTTCGCCTGAAACTGTACAAAGGCAACGTGATCGTTACCGGCCGCAAGTCCGACGATTCACTGTTCGATGCCAACATCGCGACCTTCGAAGAGGATGGCGGCGCTTACAACCAGGCCGACGCGGCGGGCTTTATCAAGCTCAACGCGCTGCGCATGCGCATTGCTGCCAACAAGGGCCGCAAGCTGTTCTGATTGTTCAGACCGGTGCGTAAATGAAAGGGCGATCTTGTCTGCGAGACAAGATCGCCCTTTTTATTGGATGCTCTACCTTGCTCGCCCCATCTGCCCGGCGAGGGCTGTTCTTTCAAACCCGCCCCAGCAGCGTTACCGCTTGCGAACACACGTTGTAAACAATGCAGGGCGTTGTGCCCGAGCCTTTCTTCGCCTGTTTGATTTGCAGTAAGGCGTTTTGTGTCAGTAAACCGTCCGAAACGTGGTTGCTGATAAAAATGATGAGCCGCCCGGTTTTCTTCTCGCTGCGGGGGATTTTTTCCAGAAGCGTGTTGAGCTCTTTCACTGCATTGATACCCCTCGCGTCGATGATGTGCAGGTTGCTCGAGGGCATGGCTAATTGAACATGGTGTTGAACAACTGGTTTGGCTTTTATGACGCTGTCCGGTGGCGGGTCGGGCACGCTATGCGCCTTGCATGTGTTCTGGCACGGGTCTGCGACGGTTTCGGCGGACACGATGCAACTTGAAACGCCGAGAAAGCCGGGGGCGACGGAATCTTGTGTCGATGTGTTTCGTTTGCTGTTGCGATCATTGTTGTCGATGGCTTTTAAAAAACTCTTGTCGGTTTCGAAGTCTGAGGGGGAATAGAGCGACCGATAGTTGAAGTTTAATGTCATGAAGAACAGAAACAACAAATAGAACGGAAAGGTGATCAGGAACCAGACGTAGAACTCCCGATCGTCGTTATTGAGAAACGGCAGAGAGACGGCGGCCGATGCTTCGGAAATTGCAGCGAAGATGGCGATGACCGTCATCGGGTTGGTGATTTTACTCTTTATCTTTAACATTATTTGCTCTTTGGTTGATGTTTGTTAATGCAGTGTGTTTTGAATTGGCGGTTTTTCGTGTTTCTGGTTATAGCAAAAACATCTGATGAAGTATAAGTAACCTTGGTTTAAAACTTTGTAAGTTATTGGCGGTGTGCTGCTGCGGTAAGTGGGTGATGTTGTTGCCTGGTATTTCCATGTGCTTAACCAGTTCAAGTATTGTCAGGCGGTTTTATGTGTCTGATTTTAACTGTCCGGTCAGCAAGGCCCGATCGCCGTGACAGTGTCTACGGCAATAGGGAACAGATGGCGCGGGGCGAGAAGCGAGAAAATACCGCGAAGAAACAAGCCAGAACGCATCAGATGCGAAGACGGAGAAGGGTTTTTTGTGGGATTTATCCTCAATGGCTGTAGGGAATGTCTCTCGATGCAAGTGCATGTGAGACCTGGCATGCCATCGCACAAGTGACTGGGCTATTGTGCGTGCTCTAAAAATTCGAACAGCGAAACTGGACTTGCCCATGAATAAAGTGCTGATCGTGGATGATCACCCCGTCATTCGTCTTGCGGTGCGTATGCTGATGGAACGTCATGGCTACGAAGTCATTGCGGAAACTGATAACGGTGTGGATGCGTTACAACTTGCTCGCGAACAAATGCCGGATATTGTCATTCTGGATATTGGCATTCCCAAACTTGATGGTCTGGAGGTTATTGCGCGACTGACCACAACTGCCATGCCAATTAAAGTGCTGGTGTTGACGTCGCAGGCACCCGGGCATTTTTCAATGCGCTGCATGCAATCGGGGGCGGCAGGTTATGTATGTAAACAACAGGATCTGACCGAATTGCTCAGCGCGATCAAAGCGGTATTGTCTGGCTACAGCTATTTTCCCAATCAGGCACTGCATACCGTGCGGACAAGCCTGGGCAACGCCAGTGAGGCCGATATGGTCGATCGTCTTTCGGGGCGCGAAATGATGGTGTTGCAACAATTGGCGCGTGGAAAGACCAACAAGGAAATCGCCGATGGCATGTTTTTGAGCAACAAGACCGTCAGCACCTATAAAACCCGCTTGTTGCTCAAGCTCAACGCGCGCTCGCTGGTCGATCTGATCGAGTTGGCGCAACGTAACGGACTTGTCTGAAAGTCTGAGTGGCTGACGGAATCATGGGCCGATCGAATTCAGCTATCGCAGAAAGTAAAAAGCCTCCGTTTCGGGAGGCTTTCAAGTTTCAAAGATCAAAGTCGTAATCAGCCAATTGCCTTTGCAGTCGGCGCTCCTCAAGCAGGTTGTCGATGGTGCGGCGTTTGCTCAGATTGGTTTTGGCGACTTCGACCACAGGTTCGGCGTCTTCAGTCTCGATGTCGTCGTCTACATCCAGTGCTTCTTTGTCAGTACTCATACAAGGTTGACTCCCGGCTAATACTGCCTTTGGCGCTCCTTATATCGGTAATGCAGCGACGGGTAAAAAAGATTTTTTCAATCGACTTATCAATTATTGCAATAGCCGATCAATCGTCCGAAGTTTTGTGTTTGTACTCGCACAGATCTTCGATGCGGCAACTGCCACAGCGCGGCTTGCGGGCCAGACACACATAACGCCCGTGAAGAATCAGCCAGTGGTGTGAGTCGAGCAGAAATTCCTTGGGTACAAATTTCATCAGCTTGTTTTCTACCTCAACCACATTTTTACCCGGGGCGATGCCGGTGCGGTTGCTGACCCGGAAAATGTGCGTGTCGACCGCCATGGTCAACTGGCGAAAAGCGGTATTGAGTACGACGTTAGCCGTTTTGCGGCCTACCCCGGGAAGGGCTTCCAGTTCCTCACGGGTCTGTGGAACTTCACTGTCGTGGCGCTCGACCAGCAAGCGGCAAGTCTCGATGACGTTCTTGGCTTTGCTGTTGTAGAGGCCGATGGTCTTGATGTATTCGGACAACCCTTCGATGCCCAGGGCATAAATGGCCGCCGGCGTGTTGGCCACCGGGAACAGTTTCGCCGTGGCCTTGTTGACGCCGACGTCGGTCGACTGCGCCGAAAGAATGACCGCAATCAGCAGTTCGAAAGGCGAGGAATAGGCCAGTTCGGTCTTGGGTTCGGGATTGTCTTCATGCAGTCGACGAAAAATCTCAAGACGTTTTGCAGCATTCATGGGCGATGCGTTTCCTTGGAAATTGAGTTCGAACGAGTCCACGCCTGACGAGCGGCCAACAGCAATCCGGCGAGAATCAAGGCGCCGGGGACCAGCGTCGCCCCATGCAGGCCGGCGCCGAAGAAAACCAGGCCATGCCAGTGCTCCGTCAAGCCGACAGCGAGGCTGCCGTGGCCGATGAGTTCGCGCAGCACGGCAAACCCCAGCAGCACGGCGCCAAAAAGGGCGCAGTGCTTGAAGCATTCGGCCAGAGGTTGGCGAAAGAAACCATTGTGTTCCAGCAGCAGGCATTGCCAGGCGATCAAGCCTGCGTAGACTGCAAACGCCTGCTGCCATGGCAGAAACCAGCGTTGCGCGAGGATCTCGGCACAACTGGCCAATGTTGCAGCGAGCACGATACTGGCCAGCCATGCGGCGCTGCCGCTCAGGCGCGAGCGCAGGGGGGCCATGCACACGCCATAAGTGCCGACCACGGCGACCAGCATCAATAACGTCCCCAGGGCGCCGGCCAACGTGGCAGTCGTGCCGAGCAGGAACACCCAAAGCAACGCGCTCGCTGAACGGTTCATGCTCCGCTCCCCAGTAATGCTGCCCGATGTTCATCAAAGTAGCGCAGCGCATCATGGATGGCATTGAGCGCCGCCCGCGAGGTGATGGTCGCCCCGGCGATCTGATCAAACTGTCCGTGATCTTTTTTCAACGCCCAGCCATCTTCGGTCGGATCGGTGTTCGACTTGCCGGAAAACGCCTGCAGCCAGCTGTTCGGCCAATCGCCGATCAGGCCGCCGAGTGCCGGGGTTTCGCTGTGCTGCAGGGTTTTCACGCCGAGTAATTTGCCGTTGGCATCAATGGCGATCAGCAACTCGATGACGCCGGCATAGCCCTGCGTCTGACTGCGCAGCAACACGGCCACCGCTTGCCCGTTTTTGCTCGCGCGGTAAGCGCCGATGAGTGCGCTGTGGCCCAACGCAGGTTGACTCAATGTCAGTGGCTTTTCCAGCGGCTGGTTGTCGTAGATCTCGGTGGGGAGCACATCGAGTAATTTGCGACTGTCGAGCAAGCGTTGCTCGGCGGCAATCTGTGGCGCACTGCTGCGCTGCACAAAACAGGTCGCACCGACACCAACCACGGTCAGCAGCACCAGGGTCAGCGTGCTGGTCGCGCGGTTCATGGGCTCACCTGTGGCTGACGGCTGGCGGCAAAGCGCTCCAGTGCCGGCACGCAAAGGTTCATCAATAGCACCGCGAACGCGACGCCATCCGGGTAACCGCCCCACGTGCGAATCAGGTAAGTCAGTAACCCGACGCCTACGCCAAACAACAAGCGAGCGAGCGCTGTTTTCGCGCCGGATACCGGTTCGGTGACGATAAAAAACGCGCCGAGCATGGTCGCGCCGCTGAGCAGATGAAACAGGGGCGAGCCATGCGAGTCCGAGCCCGAGCCGTTCCAGCCCAGCAGGCTTGCAACAAACAGACTGGCGAGCATACCGACCGGCGCCTGCCAGGCAAAAACGCGGCGTTGCAGCAAGAACAGCCCGCCGGCGAGGAACGCCAGGTTCACCCATTCCACGCCGCGCCCGCCGAAGCGACCGAACGCCGGATTGCTGGCGAACAGCTCGTCCATGGTCAGGCTTTTGTTGATGCGCAGACTGTCCAGTGCGGTGGCCTGCACCCAGGCGTCCGGCGCCTGGCCGAGATTGAAGACGTGTTGCAGCGTCGCTGACAGATCCATGCCATGCGCTGGCCACTGAGTCATTGGCTGGGCAAACAGCACCATCGCCAGGGCGAAGCCGAGCATGGCCGGATTGAACGGGTTTCTGCCGACGCCGCCGTACACATGCTTGCCGAACAACAGCCCCGTGGCCATCGCCGTCACCGTCAGCCACCACGGGCAATACGGTGGCAAGGCGGCGGCCAGTAACGTCGCGCTGACCAAGGCACTGCCATCACTCAGCGCGGGTTGTAGCGGTTGTCGGCGTAGCCGCGCGACGCCCGCTTCAACCAGCATTGCGCTGCTGACGCACAGGATCAGATTGATCAACACGCCCCACCCATAGAACCAGAACAGCGCCAACAGTCCCGGCAGGGTGGCCAGCAGCACCCGCTTCATCGCCTGTTGCAGGCGATCATCGGGTGCCTCAAGGGGTGACATGATCTTGCACCTGGCGCTCGGCGTCGTGCAGGCGGGCGCGGGCCTTGTCGAGGATTTCGTTAGGCGTGTCAGCCTGGCGTTCGAGTTTGCTGAGGTCGGCACGGGCGTAGGCCATCTCCGTTTTCAACTGACGAAGCTGGCTGTCGATCGGACGTTTCTCAACGCGCACCAGATCAGGCACAGGCTGATCACTACTGGCTTCGGCGGCGTGCAGCGCCTGTTCGGCATCGCGTAGCGCCTGTTCCAGCGTCGCTATGTGCGCCGGTGCGGCATCGGCAGCCTGGGCTTTTTTCAGTTCGGCGCGACGCATGGCCAACTGAATTTTTGCCCGCTTCAGGTCGGCATCTTTCGCCGGGGCGGCGACTGGCGGTTCTGCTGGCTGGCTGCTTTCCATTTGTGCCAGCGCCTGTTCCGCCGCTTCGAATTGCTGTTGCAGCACGATCAATTGCGCCTGCTGTTCGAACGTCGGCGGATGACCGAAGGCTTTCAGCGATTTGTGCAATTGCGCACGGCTCATCGCCACATCGATCTTGGCTTTCTTCAGTGCCGCATCGACGCTGGCGGCCTTCTGCGCGCGAACTCGCTCCAGCGCAGCCTGCACCGGATCGCTGGCGCTGACTTGTGGTTGAGCAGCGCGTTGGGCTCGCGCTTCACGCTCTGCCTGTTTCTGCTGTTCTTCCCTTTGCAGGCGCGCATTGCGTCGTTCGAAACGCTGGCGCGCGTGATCGCGTTTGGCCGCGCGGGCACGCTGCTCTTGCAGGCTGAAGGCCAAGCCCCCGACCACGGGCAATGTGCTCGGCGGCAGCGGATGCATCTCGATGCAGTCGACCGGGCAGGGCGCAACGCACAGATCGCAACCGGTGCACTCATCAATGAGCACGGTGTGCATCAGTTTGGCAGCACCAACGATGGCATCGATCGGGCACGCCTGAATGCATTTGGTGCAGCCGATGCATTCGGCTTCGCGGATATACGCGACTTGCGGCGGTGCCGAACCACGGCTGATGTCCAGCTCCAGCACCGGCACTTTCAACAGCTCGGCCAGTGCCGCGATGGTTTCATCACCACCGGGCGGGCACTTGTTGATCGGCTCGCCCTCGACGATGCCTGCTGCGTACGGCTTGCATCCGGGATGGCCGCACTTGCCGCATTGGGTCTGCGGCAGGAGCGCATCGATGCGTTGAATCAGACTCATGTTTTGATCAGTCCACTGAATCCGAGAAAAATCACTGCAATCAGTCCGGCGCCGATCAGGTCGATCGGCAAGCCGCGAAAGGGCAGGGGAATGTCGTTGTCGGCGCTGCGTTCACGCAAATCCTGAAACAGGCTCAGCACCAGCCAGAAACCCAGCCCGGCACCCAGACTCAACGCGATTGCAGGCAACCAACCCAGGTCATTTTGCGCATTGATCAGCGCCAATCCGAGCACGCCGGCGTTGCCCAGCAACAGCGGCCACAAACCGTCGAATGGCAAATTGGGCAAGCCGCGAGCCAGGCCTTTGAGCAGCGGGGCGATCAGCAACACGCTCAATGGCAGAAACACGAACAACCGCAAGGCCTCAAGTTGCAGCGGCACCAGCAGCCAATGCCAGATGGCGTCACTGCTGATGCCGACGATCAACATCAGACACAACGTCGCCAAACCCAGCGCATGCACCTGGCGACGACTGGCCGCCAGTAGCGGATCGACGCCCAGCGGCCAGTGCAACACAAAATTGTTGAGCAGGGCGGCACTGATCAGCGTAAGCACGAGTTCGGTCATGGTTCTGCCGGCCAAGCGGGCGGAGGTCTCTTAAGGTTAGGCATTATCCGGCAGCCACGTTGGCTGGGCCAGATATGAAAAATCCCACCGGCATGCGGGGCACGCCGGTGGGATCGATGTGTTGCAGGGCCTTACTTGATGCGTTGACCCGGCTTGGCGCCGCTGTCCGGGCTCAGCAGGTAAATCTCTTCACCGCCAGGGCCCGCCGCCATCACCATGCCTTCGGAGATACCGAACTTCATTTTCCGTGGCTTGAGGTTGGCGATCATCATGGTCAGGCGACCGTCGAGCTTCGACGGATCCGGATAGGCGCTCTTGATGCCGGAGAACACGTTGCGTTGCTCATCACCGATATCCAGGGTCAGGCGCAGCAGCTTGTCGGCGCCTTCCACGTGTTCGGCCTTGACGATCAGCGCGACGCGCAGGTCGATGGCGGCAAACGCGTCGAAGTCGATTTCCGCCGACAGCGGTTCCTTGGCCAGTTCGCCATTGCCGGCCGGGGCGGCGGCACCGGTGTCGGTCTGGCTGGCGGTCAGGTCTTCTTTGGAGGCGTCGCTCATGGCTTGCACTTTTACCGGGTCGATGCGGGTCATCAACGGCTTGAATTCGTTCAACTGGTGGTTGGCCAGCAGGGTGGTGTGGTCGTTCCAGGTCAGCGGGGCGACGTTGAGGAATGCCTCGGCATCGGCAGCCAGCAGCGGCAGCACCGGTTTGAGGAAGATCACCAGTTGGCGGAACAGGTTGATGGCGGTGGCGCAGATCGCCTGGACTTCAGCCTGTTTGCCTTCCTGCTTGTTCAACGACCACGGCGCCTTGTCGGCGATCCAGGCGTTGGCGCGGTCGGCCAGGGCCATGGTTTCACGCATGGCGCGGGCGAAGTCGCGGGCTTCATAGGCGTCGGCAATGCTTGGCGCGGCAGCGAGGAAAGCCTCGGTCAGCTCCGGCGCAGCATTGGTGTCGACCAGCAGGCCGGCGTTACCTTTCTGAATGAAACCGGCACAGCGGCTGGCGATGTTGACTACTTTACCGACCAGGTCGGAGTTGACCTTCTGCACGAAGTCTTCGAGGTTCAGGTCGAGGTCATCGACGCCACGGCCCAGTTTGGCCGCGTAGTAGTAGCGCAGGTATTCCGGCGACAGGTGATCGAGATAGGTGCGGGCCTTGATGAAAGTGCCGCGCGACTTGGACATCTTCTGGCCGTTGACGGTCAGGTAGCCGTGCACGTTGATGCCGGTCGGTTTGCGGTAGCCGGCGCCTTCGAGCATCGCTGGCCAGAACAGCGCGTGGAAGTTGACGATGTCCTTGCCGATGAAGTGGTACAGCTCGGCGGTGGAATCCTTGCCCCAGAACGCGTCGAAGTCCAGCTCCGGCGTGCGCTCGCAGAGGTTCTTGAAGCTGGCCATGTAGCCGATCGGCGCGTCCAGCCACACGTAGAAATACTTGCCTGGCTCCCCCGGAATCTCGAAACCGAAGTACGGCGCATCGCGGGAGATGTCCCACTGTTGCAGGCCGGCATCCAGCCATTCGGCGATCTTGTTGGCGACGGCGTCTTGCAGGGTGCCGCTGCGGGTCCAGGCTTGCAGCATTTCCTGGAAGTCCGGCAGTTTGAAGAAGAAGTGCTGGGAATCCTTGAGCACCGGGGTGGCGCCAGAGATCGCCGACTTCGGATCCTTCAGGTCAGTCGGTGCATAGGTCGCACCGCATTTTTCGCAGTTGTCGCCGTACTGGTCTTCAGTGCCGCATTTCGGGCAAGTGCCCTTGATGAAGCGGTCGGCCAGGAACATTTTCTTTTCCGGGTCGAAATACTGGGTGATCGAGCGCTGGGCGATGTGCCCGGCGTCACGCAGCTTGAGGTAGATCTGGCTCGACAACTCACGGTTTTCTTCGGCGTGAGTGGAGTGGAAGTTGTCAAAATCAACCAGAAACTCGGCAAAGTCGGCGCTGTGTTCAGCCTGCACATTGGCGATCAGTTGTTCCGGGGTGATGCCTTCTTTTTCCGCGCGCAGCATGATCGCCGAACCGTGGGCGTCGTCGGCGCAGACATAAATGCATTGATTGCCGCGATGCTTCTGGAAGCGCACCCACATATCGGTCTGGATATATTCCAGCATATGGCCAAGGTGAATCGAACCGTTGGCGTAGGGCAGGGCGCTGGTGACGAGGATCTTGCGTGGTTCGGACATGTGGGGCTTCGCTACTTGATGAAACGGAGGTCGGCCACTATAAAGCGCCGGGCAAGATATTTCACCCCTGCAAATCGTTGCCGGGCATGCCGTCCGGAGGATAGAAGGGGTAGGATAGCCGCCATCTTTTCCCAGTCTTGTTATCGGAGTTGCCCATGAGTGCCGTCACTCGCGCAGCGGTGGAAGCCGTCCTCAGCCAATACACCGACCCTTACCTGAACCAGGACCCGGTCAGCGCCGGTTGCGTGAAAAACATCGAGATCGTCGGTGACCGCGTAAACGTGCAGCTGGAAATCGGCTACGCCGCCGGTCTGTTCAAGAGCGGTTGGGCGCAACTGCTGCAACTGGCCATCGAAAACCTCGATGGCGTGGTGATCGCCAAGGTTGAAGTGAACAGCGTCATCGCCGCGCACAAGGCCCAGGCACAGATTCCGGGGCTGGCCAACGTCAAGAACGTAGTCGCCGTGGCCTCCGGCAAGGGTGGGGTCGGCAAGTCGACCACCGCTGCCAACCTCGCACTGGCACTGGCTCGCGAAGGCGCCAAGGTCGGCATTCTCGACGCCGATATCTACGGCCCGAGCCAAGGCATCATGTTCGGCATCCCCGAGCGCACCCGCCCGGAGGTCAAGGACCAGAAGTGGTTCGTGCCGCTCAAGGCCCATGGCGTTGAAGTCATGTCGATGGCCTTCCTGACCGACGACAACACGCCGATGGTCTGGCGCGGGCCGATGGTCTCCGGCGCCTTGCTGCAACTGGTCACGCAAACCGCGTGGGGCGATCTGGATTATCTGGTCATCGACATGCCGCCAGGCACTGGCGACATTCAGCTGACCCTGGCGCAAAAAGTCCCGGTGGCCGGCGCGGTGATCGTCACTACTCCGCAGGATCTGGCATTGCTCGATGCACGCAAAGGCGTGGAAATGTTCCGCAAGGTCAACATTCCGGTGCTGGGCGTGGTGGAAAACATGGCCGTGCACATCTGCTCGAACTGCGGGCATGCCGAGCATCTGTTCGGGGAGGGCGGCGGTGAGAAACTGGCGACGCAATACGGCGTTGAACTGCTGGCGTCGCTGCCGCTGTCGATGTTGATCCGCGAGCAGGCCGATGGTGGCAAACCCACCGTGATCGCCGAACCGGACAGCCAGATTGCCATGGTCTATCAGGAACTGGCCCGCCACGTCGGCGCGCGGATCGTGTTGCAGGAAGCGGCCACGCCGGCGATGCCGAACATCACCATCAGCGACGATTGATCAATCCGCAACCCCGATAACCTTGTGGGAGCGAGCTTGCTCGCGAACGCGGAGTGTCATTCAACCCATCAGTTGTCTGATACGCCGCCTTCGCGAGCAAGCTCGCTCCCACATTGGTTTTTGTGTTGTCAGTTAGATGCGCAAGCCGCCATCCATCTCCAGAATCCGCCCGGTGTAGTAGTCGTTTTCGAAGATATACGCCGCCGAATGGGCGATCTCTTCCGGCTTGCCCATGCGCTTGAGCGGGATCCCCGCCGTCATCTTCTCCAGCGCTTCGGGCTTCATGCCCAGGGTCATCTCGGTTTCGATGAAACCCGGGGCAATGCCCGCCACGCGAATGCCATAACGCGCCAGCTCTTTGGCCCAGGTCACTGTCGCCGCCGCAACGCCAGCCTTGGCCGCCGAATAGTTGGTCTGGCCAACGTTACCGGCACGCGAGATCGACGAAATGTTGATGATCGCGCCGCTGTTCTTCAGCTCGACCATTTTCGCCGCCACTTCGCGGGTGCAGAGGAACACGCCGGTCAGGTTGACGTCGATCACCGCCTGCCACTGTGCCAGGCTCATCTTGGTCATTTCGCCGTCCTTGACCTTCAGCAGCAGACCATCACGGAGGATCCCGGCGTTGTTGATCAAGCCGTGGATCGCACCGAAATCAGCGGCGACCTGGGCGACCATGTGCTCGACCTGCTCTTCATTGGCCACGTTGCACAGGTAGCTGCGCGCCTCGACGCCTCTGGCTTTGCACGCCGCGACCGCGTCGTCGAGTTTTTCCTGATTGAGGTCGACGAGGGCGAGCTTCGCGCCTTTGCCGGCGAAATACTCGGCCATCGAACGGCCCAAACCCTGGCAACCGCCAGTGATAATGATTACTTTGTCGTTGAGTTGCATTCGCATGCCCCGATAGCAGGTCTGAGTAGTTTTTGTTTTCAGCGACTCTCGATCTGCACCGGCCTTGGCTGGGTTGCACATGAGAATTGCCCGCTGGCGTGACAGGGACTTGAATCCCGGCGCCTGTCCGTTTTTTCGACGGATTCTATTTAAGGAGTCATAAATTGAGCGTTGAAGTGGCGAAGAATGCCCGAGAATTGCTTCTCAAGGAATACCGTGGAGTGCTGTCGACCCACTCCAAATCGATGCCCGGTTTTCCCTTTGGCTCCGTCGTGCCGTACTGCCTGGACGAGCAGGGCCGGCCGCTGATCCTGATCAGCCGCATCGCCCAGCACACTCACAACCTGGAAAAAGACCCGAAATGCTCGCTGTTGGTGGGTGAGCGTGAAGCTGACGACGTACAAGCCGTTGGTCGCCTGACCTATCTGGCCCAGGCGCAGAAACTCGAAGACCCCGCAGCCATCGAAGCGGCCGCCGAGCGTTACTACCGCTATTTCCCGGATTCGCAGAATTACCACAAGGCCCACGATTTCGACTTTTGGGTGCTGAGCCCGGTGCGTCACCGCTACATCGGCGGTTTCGGTGCGATTCACTGGGTCGATCAATTGACCCTGGCCAACCCGTTCGCCGGCAAGGCTGAAATCAGCATGGTCGAGCACATGAACAGCGACCACGCCAAAGCCATCGCGCACTACGTCGACCTCGCCGGTCTGCCGAAAAGCGTGCCGGCGCAACTGGCCGGGATCGACACGGAAGGCATGCACCTGCGCATCGGTCAGGCGCTGTACTGGTTGCCGTTCCCGGCACCTTGTAATACGCCGACACAAGTGCGCGAAGCCTTGGTTTCTCTGGCTCACGCCGAGGTCTGGGCAAAAAATGCAGTGGCCGACGCTTGAATTCACGAAAGGGCGACGTCATCTAAGGCTTACTGCAAGGCATTTCTTGCGTTGAGGAAACTTTGATGCGCCCTTTTCTGTTGCTCTTTCTGCTGTTTCCAGTGCTGGAGCTGTTCGTATTCGTCAAAGTGGCAGGGGCTATCGGGTTTTTTCCGGCCCTGCTGCTGATCATTGTCGGCTCGATGTTCGGTGTGTTTGTGCTGCGCGTCGCCGGTCTGGCCACTGCATTGCGTGCCCGCGAAAGCCTGAACCGCGGCGAACTGCCCGCGCAAACCATGCTCGAAGGGTTGATGCTGGCATTGGCCGGTGGCCTGTTGATCCTGCCGGGCTTCATCAGCGACGTGGTCGGTCTGGTCATGCTGCTGCCGATCTCGCGTCGTCTGCTGGCGAATAAAATGCGTAAGCGCGCCGAAGAACAGGCCATGCGCCAGCGTGCGTTCGCCGATGACCTGCAACCTCGTGGCGGTCCCGCACCGCGTCAGCCGCTGGGCCGCGAAGGTGATGTGATCGAAGGCGAGTTCGAACATCGCGACAGCAAGTAACTGCTCTCTCTGCACGGCACCTTCGGGTGCCGTGTTCTTTTATGAGCTGCTTTTGTGCAGAACATCGGTGAAAAATTTTTCGCCTCGCCCTTGTAATAAGCTTATGCGCCCTTATGTATCGGTCACCGAAAGGTTTCCGACATTTGCGTCGGACAGACTTCCGCGGTTCGCTCGACGAACCGCAACCGGCGCAGGCCGGATTCGTTAAACCCGCCGGGACTACACCGGCCGATGAAAACCACAATTAGGAGAGATCGACAATGAAGCTTCGTCCTCTGCATGACCGCGTCGTTATCCGTCGCAGCGAAGAAGAAAAGAAAACCGCTGGCGGTATCGTCCTGCCAGGTTCGGCTGCTGAAAAAGCCAACCACGGTGTGATTCTCGCTGTAGGCCCGGGCAAAGCTCTGGAAAACGGCGAAGTGCGCGCACTGTCCGTTAAAGAAGGCGACAAGGTTGTGTTCGGTCCTTACTCCGGCAGCAACACTGTGAAAGTCGACGGCGAAGACCTGCTGGTAATGAGCGAGAACGAAATCCTCGCTGTTATCGAAGGCTGATCCCCCGCTCATTTTCCCGCTACTACAAAGTATTTAAGGAATATCGATCATGGCTGCTAAAGAAGTTAAGTTCGGCGATGCCGCCCGCTCCAAGATGCTCAAAGGCGTCAACGTTCTGGCTGACGCGGTAAAAGCGACCCTGGGCCCGAAAGGCCGTAACGTGATCCTCGAGAAGAGCTTCGGCGCTCCGACCATCACCAAGGACGGCGTTTCCGTCGCCAAAGAAATCGAACTCGAAGATCGTTTCGAAAACATGGGCGCGCAGCTGGTCAAAGACGTTGCCTCCCGTGCCAACGATGACGCAGGCGACGGTACTACCACCGCTACCGTTCTGGCTCAGTCGATCGTCAACGAAGGCCTGAAAGCCGTCGCTGCCGGCATGAACCCGATGGACCTCAAGCGCGGTATCGACAAGGCGACCATCGCCATCGTCAAAGAGCTGAAAAACCTGTCCAAGCCTTGCGCTGACACCAAGGCAATCGCTCAGGTAGGCACCATCTCCGCCAACTCCGACAACTCCATCGGCGACATCATTGCCGAAGCCATGGAAAAAGTCGGTAAAGAAGGCGTAATCACCGTTGAAGAAGGCACTGGCCTGGAAAACGAACTGTCGGTTGTAGAAGGCATGCAGTTCGACCGTGGCTACCTGTCCCCGTACTTCGTCAACAAGCCGGAAACCATGGTTGCCGAACTGGACAACCCACTGGTGCTGCTGGTCGACAAGAAGATCTCGAACATCCGCGAAATGCTGCCAGTGCTGGAAGCCGTTGCCAAAGCCGGCCGTCCACTGCTGATCGTTTCCGAAGACGTTGAAGGCGAAGCCCTGGCGACTCTGGTTGTGAACAACATGCGTGGCATCGTCAAAGTTGCAGCCGTCAAGGCTCCAGGCTTCGGCGACCGTCGCAAGGCCATGCTGCAGGACATCGCCGTTCTGACCGGCGGTACCGTTATCTCCGAAGAGATCGGCCTGAGCCTGGAAGCCGCCACCCTGGAAAACCTGGGCAGCGCCAAGCGCGTGACCATCTCCAAGGAAAACACCATCATCGTTGACGGTGCCGGTGTTGCAGGCGACATCGAAGCCCGTATCGCTCAGATCCGTGCGCAGGTTGCTGAAACGTCCTCGGACTACGACCGTGAAAAACTGCAAGAGCGTCTGGCCAAGCTGTCCGGCGGCGTTGCAGTGATCAAGGTTGGCGCTGGTTCCGAAGTAGAAATGAAAGAGAAGAAAGCCCGCGTTGAAGACGCCCTGCACGCAACCCGCGCAGCCGTTGAAGAAGGCGTGGTACCTGGCGGTGGCGTAGCGCTGATCCGCGCTCTGGAAGCCCTGACCGAACTGACCGGCGACAACGCTGACCAGAACGTCGGTATCGCTGTGCTGCGTCGCGCTGTTGAAGCGCCGCTGCGTCAGATCGCTGCCAACTCCGGTGACGAGCCAAGCGTTGTCGTTAACCAGGTCAAGAACGGCAAGGGTAACTTCGGTTACAACGCCGCAACTGGCGAATACGGCGACATGATCGAAATGGGCATCCTGGACCCAACCAAAGTCACCCGTTCCGCTCTGCAAGCTGCAGCCTCGATCGGCGGTCTGATCCTGACCACCGAAGCCGCGGTTGCTGACGCGCCGAAGAAAGACGGCGGTGCTGGCGGCGGTATGCCAGACATGGGCGGCATGGGTGGCATGGGCGGCATGATGTAAGCCAGCCGTACCCCTGTAACGCAAAACCCCGCTGACGCGAGTCAGCGGGGTTTTTTATTGCCCAGAACTCAGGGCACATTGTTTCCCTGTGGGAGCGAGCTTGCTCGCGAAGAGGGCATGTCAGTCAACATGTATGTTGTTTGATACACCGCATTCGCGAGCAAGCTCGCTCCCACATTGGGTTCATGATTTCACACGCTGACCGGTTGTGCCTGGACCACGGCCTCGGCCTTCACCGCCGGGCGATACAGCACCCAGTAATACGACCCCAGGCAAATCAGCCAGCAGAAAATCGCCGTCCACACGTTGTGCGAGAAGAAGTGCGCGCCCTGCATCATCCGGCTGATCGAAAACACCGAGCCCAGCGCAAAGGCAAAGATAAACGCCTGACGCGCCAGACGCGGCCGGCGATCACGCAGGACAAAGAACAGCGCAAACAAGGTGAACCCCGTCGCCGCATGGCCACCGGGCCAGCAACGGCCGGGCTTGTTGGTCTCTGGGCGATGCTCCATCAGTTTGCTGTAGGTTTCATGCCCGCCGAATTGCTCCAGGCTCCATGGGCATTGCACGGCCGTCACCGCTTTAACCGGCGTGACGAACGAAGTGGCGAGGCCCAGCGAGAGCACCAGACAACCCAGTTCGCGCTTGAACGGCTGCAGTCTTGCGATAAAAAACGAGCCGATAAAGCCCAGTACCGCAAACACCGAGAAGCCGATCACCACCTGTTTGGCACGGTCGTGAAGGATGTCTTCAAGGAAAAAGCTGTGGCGGCCAATGAAGTCGCCGGCAACCGGATCGTAGAACAACTGCGCCAGCACCATGTCCAGGTCAGTCATTTCCAGCAGAATCAGACTTATCGCCGCGATGAGGGGAATGCCCAGATACAGTCTCAGATTCATCGGGCGAGGCGTGGGGCGTACAACATTTGATGACATGTTGGTTCCTGAATAAAAGAGAACGCCCCGGGGCATCAGCCCGGGGCGCTTCGATTTAACGTTCGCTGACTTGCGGAGCACCCTCCTTGGGTGCTTTCCAGCCAAGCAGCTGTTGCTTGAAGCCATAACTGGCGGTTTGGTAATAGGTGATGGCACGGCTGATCAGCGGGTCATCGCTGGATGCCCGGGATTCGCGGCTTTCGCTCAGCGCATCGTCATGTCGGCGCAAGCCTTGGCGCGGACTGAGGATCGCCAGATCCTTGCCGTCGAACAGCCCCAGATGCTGGTAGTTGCCGACCACGACACGCGGCGGCAGCGGGTTGTCCTGCAACAGGTTGCGACCGAAGAACGTCGATTGGTAATCCATGTTCAACAAGCCCAGCAGCGTCGGCGCGAGGTCGATCTGGCTGGCCAGTTGGCCATTCTCGCGAGGCTCGATCAGTTTCGGTGCGTAGATGAACAATGGGATCTGATAGTTGCTGATCGGCAGATCTTCCTTGCCGGCGCTACCGGCCGTGTGGTCGGCGACGAAGATGAAGATCGTGTTATCGAACCACGGTTTCTGCCGTGCCTGTTCCAGGAACTGGCCAATCGCGTAGTCGGTGTACTTCACCGCACCATCGCGACCGTTACCGGATTTGATGTCGATCCGCTCGTCCGGGTAGGTGTAAGGACGGTGGTTGGAGGTGGTCATCAACTGCAATAGAAACGGCTGCTGTTTGGCATAGTCGGCATCGGCCAGCTTCAGCGTCTGCGTGTACAGATCTTCGTCGGCCATGCCCCAGGCGTTCTTGAAGTGGATCTCTGCTTCGTCAACGCTGCTCTGGTCGACTACACGGTAACCGTTGCCGCTGAAAAACGCGTTCATGTTGTCGAAGTAACCGCGTCCGCCGTAGACAAACACACTGTCGTAGCCCACTGCGCTCAGCTGCTGACCGAGACTGGCGAAACCGCTTTCACGGCCGATGCGCTTGACGATCGAACGGCCCGGAGTCGGTGGAATGGCCAGGGTGATGGCTTCCAGACCACGGTCCGTGCGAGTGCCGGTAGCGTAGAAGTTATTGAAGTACAGGCTCTGTTTGCGCAGAGCATCCAGATTCGGCGTCAGGTCGCGTTTGTCACCATTGCTGCCCAGGTACTTGGCGCTGAGGCTTTCGATGGTCACCAGCACGATATTCGGTTTACGCGGGGTGCCGGGGTTATCGATCATCCGGCGAATGTCTTGCGGATCCTGGCCGATGAACTGCGCATTGGATTCATTCAGTTCAGCACGAATCTGTTGGGCGACTTTTTCCGGCGCCAGGCTGCCGTAAAACTGGGTGTAGTCCAGTTCGTTATTGCGGAACGCGGCGAAAAACTGGTACGGGCCGTTGCTCGCCAGTTCATTCTGATAGGCGTTGCCGCCCTGGGCGCGCGGTGCGTCCTGACTGAGCAATTGCAGGCTCAGGCCAGCGACGACCAGCAACGCCAGCGCATTGAGCAAACGCCCACGCAACGGCGGCAGCGGAGCGTCCAGCGCCGCATTGAACGGCTTGCGCAGGGCAAAGCTCAGCGCAATGGCCAGCAGCGCCAGAATGCTCAGCAGTGTGCCGATCGGGTACGACTCCAGCACGTTGTTCAGCACTTCGTCGGAATACACCAGGTAGTCGACAGCGATGAAGTTGAAGCGCACGCCGAACTCGTCCCAGAACAGCCACTCGGCCACCGAGACGAACAACATGGCGAACAGGCTGACGGTCAGCAGCCCTTGCAGAAACCAGCGATGACCACGGCGACGCCACAGCGCCGGCGGGCAGAGCAACAGGTACAGGCCCATCGGCAGCGCCGCGTAGGCGAGGAAACCCAAGTCATACAACAGACCGATGCCGAACACGGAAAGCGCAATGCCGCCGGCCTCATCAAGGTGAGTCAGCAGCAGGACGGTTCGGGTCAGGAAGAACAGCACCAGCCAGACGCCAGTGACCAACAGCAGAAGGCGCAGGGGCGCCGTCTTGAAAAAGTCCATTGTCTACATTCCTTATATCTAATGGCGCGAGAGTGTCGCGTCGTCACTGTAGTCAGGTTGTGAACCGATAGTGAAAAACTTGTTAAGGATTGAATTTGCTTGAGAGAGTTGATTTACGAGGCTTTCAGCCCTAGCTCTGAGCTGAATCTGGCCTTAAGCTGCGCGGGCCATGACGGCCGTTACTGTGTACGGAGGAGATGCCATGCGAATTTTATTGGTCGAAGACAACCGCGACATCCTGGCCAATCTGGCCGATTACCTGGGGCTGAAGGGCTACACCGTCGATTGCGCCCAGGACGGTCTGTCGGGCCTGCATCTGGCTGCCACCGAACATTACGACCTGATCGTGCTCGACATCATGTTGCCGGGCATCGATGGCTACACGCTGTGCAAGCGCCTGCGCGAAGACGCTCGGCGTGACACCCCGGTGATCATGCTCACTGCCCGCGACCAACTCGACGACCGCTTGCAGGGCTTCAAGTCCGGCGCCGACGATTACCTGGTCAAACCCTTTGCGTTGTCTGAGCTCGCGGCACGCGTCGAGGCGGTCATGCGCCGTGCTCAAGGGGGCGGCCGCCGTGCCTTGCAGGTCGGTGATCTGAGCTACGACCTCGACACGCTGGAAGTGACCCGCGAGGGCAAACTGCTGAAACTCAACCCGGTCGGCCTGAAATTACTGGCGGTGTTGATGCAGAAGAGCCCGCACGTGTTGCGTCGGGAAATTCTCGAAGAGGCGCTGTGGGGCGATGACTGTCCGGACAGCGACAGCCTGCGCAGCCACGTTCACCAGTTGCGCCAAGTCATCGATAAGCCGTTCGCCAAGCCACTGCTGCACACCGTGCACGGTGTCGGTTACCGCTTGGCCGAGGGCCGTGATGGAGTTTAAGCAAAGCCTTTCCCAACGGATCATCATTGCCTTTGCGTTGATGAGCGCACTGGTGGCTGGCGCCTTTGCCATGGGCATCGTCGCGACCGTGCACCTTGTGGAAGAAAAATTGATTTCGGCCGGGCTGGGCGGCGACTTGCAGCGCCTACTGCTGATGGACAACGTCTCGGACTGGAGCCATCGTCCGGAACCGGATCAGCTGTTCTATTTCAGCGGCGGTCCGGGTGATTTCGAGCTGCCCAAGGATTTACGCCACCTCGATTCAGGCTTCCATGAGGTGTTCCGCGAGCAACTGTCGTACCACGCGATGGTCGAGATCGTCGACGGTCGACGTTATGTCTTGCTGCAGGATCAAAGCGATTTCGAAGAGCGTGAGCGCGTGCTGTTTGCCGTGGTGCTGGTGGGCTTCGTGCTCAGTCTGGCGCTGGCGGTGTTTCTCGGCTGGGTGCTCGCGCGCAAAGTGATGGCGCCAGTGGTGCGCCTGGCGCGGCAGGTGCGCCATCGCGACCAGTTACTCGGCCTGGCGCCGCCGCTGGCACCCGATTATGCGGCCGATGAAGTCGGCGAACTGGCAGTGGCGTTCGATGCGACGCTGGGGCGTCTGCGTCAGGCGTTGACCCGTGAAAGATTGTTCACCAGCGACGTCAGCCACGAGTTGCGTACGCCGTTGATGGTGCTGGCCAGTTCCTGCGAATTGCTGATGGAAAACCCGGCCATCGATCAGCGTGGACGCAATCAGGTCGAGCGCATTGCCCGGGCCAGTGAGGAAATGCGCGAACTGGTGCAGACCTTCCTGATGCTCGCCCGCGCCCAGCGCGAAGATGCCGGCTCGGCGCCACAGCAAACGCTCGCGCAAGTGGCTGACAGTCTGTTGTGCGTGTGGCGCGAGCCGATCGAAAGCAAAGGGCTGACCTTGCAATTCGAACCCGGTAATCCACCGGACACCTGCTACAACGCCACGCTGTTGACGGCGGTGATGGGCAACCTGTTGCGCAACGCCTGCCATTACACCGAGCAGGGGTTCATTCGCCTGACGCTCAATGCCAACGGCTTCATGGTTGAAGATTCCGGTGTGGGCATTCCCGAGGAAAAACGCGAAGCCATGTTCCAGCCGTTTGTGCGCGGTACGGAAAAACGCGGCGAAGGTTTGGGGCTCGGCTTATCGCTGGTGCAGCGGATCTGCGAAAACCAGGGGTGGTGCGTCAACTTGAGCACGATGGAGCCCAATGGCTGCCGCTTCGAAGTGGATCTCGGAAAAATCTGACGCAAATAGTGGCTTCAGGCTACTCCCTCCTTCCTGTCTAAATCCTGTATAACTCTGTAATAGTTTGTCGGTTTACCGGACGTTTTTTTCACAAATGGATGACCTGACGCTGACACGCCGCTCCCTAATGTGGTGCCATCAGCAACTCAGGAGTCCTGGTGATGGCCGGCCCGATCAAACTCGATTTTTCCGAGAAGTACGACGATCAACACGCGCAGAAATACCTGCGCAAACACAAAGAAAGTCTTGGACGTCGTCTGTCCCACTGGCGTGACGAACAGGTGGCCCGCAAGGCGCTGGCGGCGGTCGGTGAACCGGGGCTGGTGCTCGATCTGCCCTGCGGTGCGGGGCGTTTCTGGCCACTGCTGGGCGAAAAAGCCAACCGGGTGATCATCGGCGCGGACAATTCCGAGTCGATGATCAAGACGGCGATGCAGTCGCAACCGGCCGATGTGGTGAAACGGGTACAACCCTTGCACACGTCTGCGTTCGACATTGCCCTGCCGGACAACGCAGTCGACAGCATTTTCTGCATGCGTCTGCTCCACCACATCGGTGAAGCCGAGCATCGCATGGCGATTTTGCGAGAATTCGAGCGCGTTACCCGTGACAGTGTGATTGTTTCATTGTGGGTCGACGGCAATTTCAAGGCCTGGAAGCGTGAGCGTGCGGAGAAAAACCGTGACAAGCGCGAGTACCAGAATCGCTTTGTGTTACCGGCCGCTACGGTCGAAAAGGAATTCGAAGCAGCAGGTTTTCGAATTCAGGAACAACTGGACTTTATTCCGCTCTACGCCATGTGGCGGGTTTACGTATTACGCAAGAGGTAACAGGATGGCAGTGCAATTTGCAGCAGAAACGGAAGTCGCTCCGCAAGATCGCTTTGACTTTTACTGGAACCAGCGCGGTGAGTGGGTGGAAGAACCCAATGTCCGGCGCGGTGGCGAAAGTGGTGTGCAAAGGGTCGTGGGGCGCGATGGTCAATTGCTGTATGCGAAACGCCAGACCGGACATATTTATCGCAGTTGGTTACACCCTTTCGGGCGTCCCACTGTTTTGCGTGAACTGGACGCGCTGACCGGCGTCAGCAAGCTCGGTGTGCGAGTACCGGAGATCGTTTTCTGTGGTGCCCAGCCTGATCCGCAGCACAAATGGCGAGCGCTGTTGGTGACCAAGTCCCTGGACGGTTTCCAGGAACTGGAACACTGGTTGGCATCGGCCGGTGGCCGCGACCAGTGTGGCGAGGTGGTTTATGAGCGTGTGCTCAAAGACCTTGCCGAGAATCTGGCGCGCATGCACAAGGGCCGTTGGCAGCACAGCTGCATCTACATCAAGCATGTGTTCGTGCGAGTGACCGGTGAAGGCGAATCGGCCAAAGTCGAAGTGGCCTTGATTGACCTGGAGAAGTGCCGCCAGCGTCTGACCGCTTACCGCGCCGCCTCCCACGACATGAAACAATTACGTCGCCATTCGTCGTTCCGCGACGCGGACTGGAAAAAACTCGTCTATTTTTATGAGACGGCGTTTGGCAGCGCTATCAAAGGTTTATAGCGATGAAACTAGAAATTGCACGAGGTTTGTTTTTGGTTGGAGCCTTGGCAGTTGCTTCATTGGCGGTGGCTGCCTGGGAGCAGCCCCGCATGCAGGTTGTTGGCGCGTCCGTAGACGACGCCCACTGCGCAGTCCCACGGGTGGCGAAAGCCTCCGTGGCGACTAAACCTGACCATGATTTGTTGTTGTTCATGTTCGGACTTTCTCAAGGGATGAGGCCACAGAGTTGAACCGATTGAAGCCCAAATAAAAGGCCTCGCAGATGCGAGGCCTTTTTTTATGCGCTTGGTTTGGGATCGGGTTTCGCCAGCAGGGTGTAAACGCATGGCAAGACGAACAGCGTAAACAACGTGCCAATCGACATCCCTGTGGCAATCACCATGCCGATATCAAAGCGGCTGACCGCACCGGCACCCGTGGCGAGAATCAGCGGCACCATGCCAAACACCATCGCTGCCGTGGTCATCAACACCGGCCGCAAACGAATCGCCGCCGCTTCCTCAACGGCCTCACGCGCGGTCAGGCCCTTGTCCTTGCGCAACTGGTTGGCGAACTCGACGATCAGAATCCCGTGTTTACTGATCAGCCCGATCAGCGTCACCAACCCGACCTGGGTGTAGATGTTCATGCTCGACCAGCCAAGGAACAGCGGAATCAGCGCCCCGCAGATCGACAACGGCACCGTGACCAGAATCACCAGCGGGTCGCGGAAACTCTCGAACTGCGCCGCCAGTACCAGAAAGATAATCGCCAGCGCCAGCGCAAAAGTTACCCACAGGGCACTGCCTTCCTGCACGAACTGGCGTGAGGCGCCGCCGTAGTCGAAAGCGAACCCGGCGGGCGCTTCTTCGCGGGCAATCTGCAACACGGTGTCGATGGCTTCGCCCATGCTCACCAGCGGGAAACCGGAAATCTTCGCGGCGTTGAGTTGCTGGAACTGGTTGAGCTGGCGCGGTCGTGCGCGGTCGCTGACCTTGATCAGCGTCGACAACGGCAACAGTTCACCCTGAGTGTTTTTTACGTAGTAATTGTTCAGCCAGTCCGGGTTGTCGCGGTAGGGGCGCTCGACCTGGGCGATGACCTTGTAGCTGCGCCCTTCAATGGTGAACCGGTTGATTTCCGCCTCGCCCAACAATGTCGCCAGCGTACCGCCGAGGTCCTGCATCGACACGCCCATCTGCGCGGCTTTGGCGCGGTCGATATCCACCACCACTTCAGGTTTGTCGAACGCCAGATCAAGGTCGACGAAGGCGAACTTGCCCGACTCCATCGCACGCTTCTTGATCCGGTCAGCCACTTGCAGCAGCAATTCATAGTCGTTGGCGGTGTTGACGACGAACTCGAACGGCAAGCCTTCGCCGGTACCGGGCAAGGAGGGCAGGTTGAAACCGAAAATCTGCAGGCCGGGGATGGCACCCAGTTTTCCTTGTACCTCTGGGAGGATCTGCATCTGCGTGCGACTGCGCTCGTTCCATGGTTTGAGCAGGAAACCGCCAATACCGGCCTGCACGCCGTTGTAGCCGTTGATCTGGAACGAGGAGTAGTACTCCGGGAATTCCTTGAATATTTTGATGAACTCGTCGGTGTAGGTGCTCAGATAATCGAGGTTGGTCGGCTGTGGCGCGTTGGCCATCATGAAAATAATGCCCTGGTCTTCATCCGGGGCCAGCTCCGACTTGGTGAACTTGAGGAACACCGGGATCAGGCACAACACGATCACCGCGAACACCAGCACCACCGGCCGCGTGTTCAGCGTGCCATGCAGCATGCTTTGATAGCGGCGCTTGAGGCCTTCGAAGACGCGGTCGAGGCGGTGCGCCAGGCCACTGGGGTTTTCCTCGTGACGCAGCAAAAACGCGCACATCATCGGCGACAGGGTCAGGGCAACGATGCCGGAAATCACCACCGCACCGGCCAGGGTCAAGGCAAACTCCTTGAACAGCGCCCCCGTGAGTCCCGTCAGGAAGCCGATCGGCGCATACACCGCCGCCAGGGTGATGGTCATCGACACCACCGGCATGGCGATTTCCCGCGCGCCTTCCAGCGCCGCATCAAACGGCGTCTTGCCTTCCTCGATGTGCCGGTGGATGTTCTCCACCACGACAATCGCATCGTCCACCACCAGGCCGATGGCCAGCACCATCGCCAGCAGCGTCAGCAGGTTCATCGAGTAGCCCATCATCTGCATGAAGAACATCACACCGATCATCGACAACGGAATGGTCACCACCGGGATCACCACCGAGCGCAGTGCGCCGAGGAACAGGAACACCACGACGATGACGATCAGCACCGCTTCGAACAGGGTTTTCACCACTTCGTCGATGGAGGCCTGAATGAACAGCGTGGCGTCGTAGGCGATCTCGCTTTTCAGGTTCGGCGGCAGCTGCGCTTCCAGCTCGGGCATCAGCTTGCGCACTTCCTTGATCACGTCCAGCGGGTTGGCGCCGGGTGTCGCCTTGATGCCGATATACACCGACGGCGTGCCGCCGAAGGAGCTGATCGAGTCGTAGTTTTCCGCGCCCATTTCCACCCGCGCGACATCGCTGAGCAGCACCCGGCTGTCGCCACTGACCTTGAGCGGAATGGCGGCGAACGCTTCGGCGGATTTCAATTCGGTGTTGGCGTTGATGCTGGTGACCACGTACTCGCCTTTCACTTCGCCGGCGGCGGAGAGGAAGTTGTATTGGCGCACGGCGTTGGTCACGTCGCTGGCGCTGAGGCCGAAACCGGCGAGCTTCACCGGGTCGAGCCACAGGCGCATGGCGAATACCTGGTTGCCGAGAATCTCCGCTTCGGCCATGCCCGGCAGCGTCGCCAGTTTTGGCTGGATCACCCGCGACAGGTAGTCGGTGATCTGCGGGTTGCTCAAGTCCTTGCTGAAAAAGCTGATGTACATCAGCGCCGAGGCGTCGGCGGATTCTTTGCTCAGCACCGGATCTTCGGCGTCCTGCGGCAATTTGTTTTTCACCTCGTTGGCCTTGGCCAGCAATTCGGTGAACAAACGGTCGGTATTGGAACCGATGCGCGCGTAGATCGAGATCACCGAGAAGTTCTGCCGGCTGACCGAGGTCATGTAGTCGATGCCCTCGGCGCTGGCCAGACTCTGCTGCATCGGCTGGGTGATGTAGCCCTGAATGGTTTCGGCGTTGGCCCCGGGATAAGCGGTGGTCACCGTGATCAGGGCGTTTTCCATTTGCGGGTATTGGCGCAGCGGCAACTTGCTCCAGGCCTGAAAGCCGAGCAACACAATCAACAGGCTGACCACAGTGGCGAGCACCGGGCGGCGGATGAACGGATCAGTAAAAGCCATGAGGATTCCTTGATCAGTCGGCGCGGGGCGGACTGTTCTGCTCGCCGAGGGTCTTGTCGTCGCTGATCGCGATGTGCGCGCCGTTGTCCAGTTTGATCTGGCCAGCCGTCACCACTTGTTCGCCGTTCTGCACGCCCTTGTTGATCATCACCAGGCCATCGCGGCGTTCACCGGTTTCGATGAAGCGGCGTTCGGCGATCAGCACCGGTTGGCCCTTGTCGTCTTTTTCGACGTTGCCGTCCTCGGCTTTCTTCTGCCCGACCACGTAGATCGAGTTGCCGTAGAGGGTGTAGGTGATCGCGCTTTCCGGCACGACGATGTGTTTCTGCGGATCCGGCAGCAGCACCTCGAGGCTGGTGAACATGCCCGGCAACAGTTTGCCGTCGGGGTTGGCCAGCGTGGCGCGGATCAGAATATTGCGCGTGGTGCTTTCAACGATCGGGTTGATCGCGCTGATCTTGCCGGCGAAGTTTTGCCCGGGGTAAGCGGAGACCGAGATTTGCACCGGTTGACCGATGGCCAGTTTTGGCACCGATTGCTCGGGCAGGTAGAAGTCGGCGTAGAGACTGCTGAGATCCTGCAATGTGGCGATTTTAGTGCCGCTGGCGAGGTAGTCGCCGACGTCGACCTGACGGATACCGATGGTGCCGCTGAACGGCGCGAGGATGCGTTTTTTCGCCAGCGAAGCGTTGAGCTGATTGACCGTGGCCTTGTTCTTTTGCAGCACGGCGGAGAGGCGGTCGTACTCGCCTTTGGAAATGGCACGGCTGTCGACCAGTTGCGCGCCACGGCCGAAGTCCAGTTGCGCCAGGCCCAGATCGGCCCTGGCGGTTTCCAGCAGGGCGGTTTCGACGGCGCTGTCGAGTTGCAGCAACGGTTGCCCGGCCTTGACCTTCTGCCCGGATTCGAACTTGAGCTCGGTGACGGTGCCGGCGACCTCCAGGCTCAGCTCGACCCCTTGCAGCGCCTTGAGCGTGCCGACGGTAGGCAAGCGCAATTGCCACGGCTGCTCGGTGGCGTGGGCCACGGCGACGCTGATCGGCGGTTTCGGCTTGGAAAAGCCCTGGATCATTGTGTAGATCGAAAAGGCTTTGTAGCCGCCCAACACCAGGACGATCAACAAAACAACACCCAACATGATCAGCATGCGGCGACGCAGCATATTTCCAGTTCCTTGGATAAATCAGGTGAGACAGGCGGGCACATTACTCCGAGTACAGGGGGGATTCCAACTGACAGTTATTACAGGTGAAGAAAAGGGTGAGGGAGATAAAATCCCCTCACCCTTGAGGTCGTGGCAGCAGAGAAAGCGGGCGGCTTATGCCATCAGATGCAGATGGTTGTCCCAGAGCCCCGCCGGCAATTCCAGCGGCTTGGCCAGCAGCTCATCCTGACGGCAATCGTAGTACCGGCAACGCCCTTGACCGGAGGTCACGACAAAACCGTCCTTCACCGCACCGACACCGGCGCAATCGGGCAGCGGCGCATCGAGGCGTACTTCGCCACTGTCCAGATCCCAGATAAAGAAGCGGTTGCCACGCGGTGCCGTCAGCGCGACCAGGCGCAAATCGCTGTGCACGGCGACGCTGGCGGTGTAATGCCCCATCGACTGCAACTGATGCTCCGGCACCGGGAACGCCACGAACGGCTGCCCCGGACGCTTGATCGCCAGCAGCTCTGAACGCTCGTGCGAGGCGCCCATGAATTGCTGACCGGCGACGATGGTGCCGTCGCTGGCGATGCCCAAGTGACGCACGCTGTTCATCTGCTGGGCGAGGGTTTCCTTGCTCAGCAGCGTACCGTCGCGCTGCATCAGCACCAGACTTGGCTCCATGGCGTTGAGGTTCATGTCGACACGGCTTTCCGCCTCGGTACGAATCCCGCCATTGGCCACCACCAGCGTCTCGCCGTCAGGCATCCATGACACCTGATGCGGGCCGAGACCGTGGGTGGAAATCTCCCCCGTGTGCACCAGTCGCTCGCCTTCGAACTTGTACACGCCGAGCAGACCGCGACCAGGATCGCTGGTGTCGTTCTCGGTGGCGTACAGGTATTCGCCGTCCTTGTGCACCACGGCGTGGCCGTAGAAATGCCGGTTCGGCTGCGAGGTCACCGTCTGCAACAGCGTGCCGTCACGCAGATCGATCAGGTAACTCTCGGTGCCCGGACGCCGCGCGACGAACAGTGCAATCGGCTGCGTCGGGTGGTTGATGATGTCGTGGCAACGCTGGCCGACTTCGGTGGCGAACACCCGCGTGCCATCCAGCCGATAACCGACGGCGTAATGCTTGCCGTCGGTGTCGTCGCGCGCCGACAGCAACAGCGGGCTCTGATCCTTGCGTTTGAACAGCGTCCAGCCGCCCAGCGTCACTGCTCCCAGCAGTGCACTACCTAAAGTCAGAACCTGACGTCGCAGCATGGCCGTTGCCCTCATCAGTCACCGTCGTTGGCGTTGAAGCCCAGTTGGATGCCCAGCGCCTTGGCCAGTTCGCCTTCGTGCAGGCGATGGACGACGTTGAGGCTATCGTAGATGTCATTGAGTTGCTGACGACCGGCGTCGTCTTCGAGCATTTCGCCGAGCGAACGCTGGGTGCTGTCGAACAGTTTCAGCGAAGCGGCGTAGGCAGCATCGATCTTGTCGGCCAACGGCTTTTGCTCAGCCGGCAACAGACCGCGCAGGCCTTTGTTGTCGACGCCTTCCCACACGGTTTTCGCGGCGGCAAGGCTGGCTTCCAGCGCGGTCAGTGAAGACTGGCTGCGCCAGGCATCGGCCTGGAACGGCTGTGGCACGCCCTTGCTCTGGCGGCCCATTGGCGTGCCGAGCTTTTTCTTCAGGGTGTCCAGCGCGGTGACCTGCACACGCAGCAGATCGGCGATCGCTTCGTGGGAGTCGGCGTAGCGCTGGTTGGGGAACTTGGTCATCTGCGCGAGCATGCCGTCGGTGTTGTTCCAGTTCTGCAGAATCTCTTCGGCCAGTTGCTTCTGACGCTCGCCGATGGCGATCAGCAGCGGGCAGTACTTGGCTTTCTGCTCGGCGTTGGCCACGTCAGGCTTGGCGTCGAAGAGGATGTATTCGTAAGCCGACAGGCCTTGCACGACGACGCTCGATTTGGCCAGTGCGGCGGCATCGATCTGCGGCTGTGCGACGACCAACTGCTCGACCTGACGGCCGACGAGATTCTTCTTGTCCGGCCAGAACTGCACCTGCCACGAACGGTTGCCCTCGGCCAGCGGACCGATCAGCAGCGGTTGCAGCTCGGCCCAGGCTTTCTGTGCGTGGAGGAAGTCGGCGCGGGCGGTCTCCAGGGTTTCTTTGCCCTGGCAGTAGGCGAGGGCGCTGACCGCCAGTTGCTTGTCGGCTTCGACCCAACGGGTGTAGGTCGGCAGGATCACCGATTTGGCGATGGCCGCCGAGGTGACCGCTTGCGGATCCTGCGGCGAACAGGCGCCGAGGGCGAGCGCGGCAAGGCTGGTGAACAGTAGCTTGGGACGGAACATGTCGGGCTCCCGATTCTTTTATCAGTGTTTAAAGTGAGTTCAAAAACGCCAGCAGCGCGGCACGCTGCTCGGCATTGAAAGACAAAACCTGTTGCTGCGCCGCCGCAGCTTCGCCGCCGTGCCAAAGCACCGCTTCGAGCAGATTGCGTGCGCGACCGTCATGCAAAAACTGTGTGTGGCCGCTGACCGCTTGCGTCAGGCCAATCCCCCACAACGGCGGCGTGCGCCAGTCGCGGCCGGAGGCCTGGAATTCCGTGCGGTGGTCGGCCAGGCCGTCGCCCATGTCATGCAGCAGCAGATCGCTGTACGGACGAATCACTTGATTGGCCAATTCAGGTTCGGCGGCGTTGGCGGCGGTGGTGTATTTCGGCGTGTGGCACGAATCGCAACCCGCCTGGAAAAACAGGTTCTTGCCGGCGATGACTTGTGCATCGTTGACGCCACGGCGCGCGGGTACGGCGAGGTTACGGCTGTAGAACAGCACCAGACGCAGAATGTTATCGCTGACTTCCGGCTCGCCGTCCGGGCCATTACCGTTCGGTGCCTGTTTGCAGGCGGTTTGTGCGTCGGTGCAGTCATCGAAGGGTCTCAGGCTGGTCGTGAGGCCCATGTCACCGGAAAATGCGTGAACATTTTGTTGATTGAGGTTCGGTTGCCCGGCTTTCCAGCCAAAACGGCCCATGACGGTTTTCTGCAATTCGTCATCCCAGACCCGGTTTGGCCGGCCATTGATGCCGTTGTTCGCTTTGGCCTGGGCGGCAGCGTTGGCGAGGATCGCTTCTTCGGGGATCGCTTCAAGCAGGCCGAGGCCGATCATCGGTGGCGCGACGCGGGCCGAAAAACGCGTGTCCGGGTGCATCGGGCCGTAACCCAGTTGGGCGATCTGCAACACCGGTTTGCGCAGCTCGATTTCGCTGCCGTCCTTGAACCGTACGGGCACCGGGGTGTAGTCGACGCGCACCTTGCCTTCCGGGGCGACGCCGGGCACGGCCATGTCCTGGAACTGGCCGCCGTAAACCGGCTCCGGCACCACGCCGACCTGCTCGATGAGCCGGGCATATTCCGGCGCATCAGGAATCGACAAGCGCACCAGCATTGACACCGCGTTGGCCGCATCCGGCGTTGGCGGATGACCGCGACCGTCCTTGATGTGGCAGTTCTGGCAAGCGTTGGTGTTGAACAGCGGGCCGATACCATCGCGCGCCGTGGTGGTCGACGGTGCGATCACCCAAGGGCTGCGGAAGAAACTGTTGCCGACGCTGAAATCCACCCGCCGCGACGGCGGCAGGTTGGCTGAGGGCAGCGAGAACGCGTTCTGATCGGTCTTGCGCACGGTCGCCGCGCCACCCGAACGCGCTTCACCGGGCTCGGCCTTGGTGAAACGCGGGGCGTCATCGCAGGCACTCAGGCCCAGGGCCAGCAACAGTGCGGACAAGCGAAGAGGCAGCGAGGGCATCAGACATCCTGCGGACGGGCGAAAATAAAGGCGCAAAGTCTAACAGGGCGAGGGGGTTTGAATAAGAGGAATTATCGTTTGCTTGATATGGCGCAGGATTTCACTCGAGACCGAGGTGCGGCCATCGCTGGCAAGCCAGCTCCCACAGGTACAGCGGCGTTCACAATATCTGTGTACACCAGCAATCGCTGTGGGAGCTGGCTTGCCAGCGATGGGGCCATCAGCATCACCACAGAAAGCAGGCATGAAAAAGGCGACCCGAAGGTCGCCTTTTTTTGAATCGAACGCAGTGATCAGAACTCGTGATCAGCATTGTCCGGGTTCAGGTCGCTGATGCCCAGTTTGCCAGCAGCGGCTTCGATCGAACCGGTCTGCTTGACCAGCGATGCGATGGCGTCGCGAACGATCTGGTTGCCAGCGGTGTTGCCGGCCGCGATCAACTGGTCGTAGTGCTCACCCTTGTTGGCGTGATCGACCATGACCTGGATCTTGGCTTCAGTTGCCGCCAGATCGGCTTTCAGCGCGGTGTCGGCAGCCGGGTCGGCCTTGGCCACCAGCGACGACAGGCTGGCGCCAGTCATTTTGGTGCCGTCAGTGCGGGTGTACTCGCCCAGGTAGACGTTACGAATGCCTTTGGCATCGTAGAAGTGCGAGTTGTGCGTGTTGTCGCTGAAGCAATCCTGCTCGTCTTCTGGGGAGTTGGCTTCCAGGGAAACCTTCATGCGCTCGCCCGCCAGTTCGCCCAGCGACAGGCTGCCCATGCCGAAGAGCATTTTGCGCAGACCGGTTTCGCCCGGCTCGGCTTCCAGCGTGGCGCGGTAGTTGTCAGCCACGTTCGGCTTCCAGTTACCGACCATTTCTTCCAGGTCGCTGACCAGCAGTTGGGTCACGGACTTCAGGTAGGCACGGCGACGATCGTTGTGACCGCCAGTGGCGCCGGCGCCTTCCAGGTAGTCCGAAGCCGGACGGTTGCCAGCGCCAGGGCCGGTGCCGTTGAGGTCCTGGCCCCAGAGCAGGAATTCAATGGCGTGGTAGCCGGTAGCGACGTTGGCTTCGGAACCGCCCAGCTCGTTGAGGCTGGCGAGTTTTTCCGGGGTGATGTCTTTGACGTCGACCTTGTCTTCGCCGACCTGAACTTCGGTGTTGGCGATGATGTTGGCGGTAGCGCCCGGGTTACCCAGTGCGTGCTCGTAGGATTTGTCGACGTAGTCGATCAGACCCTCGTCCAGTGGCCAGGCGTTAACCTGACCTTCCCAATCGTCGATGATGGTGTTGCCGAAGCGGAACACTTCGCTCTGCAGGTACGGAACGCGTGCAGCGACCCAGGCAGCCTTGGCGGCTTTCAGGGTGTCGGCGTTCGGCTTGGCGAGGAAGGCGTCGACGGCGGTTTGCAGGGTCTTCGCGGTGGATTCGGCATCGCTGTAAACGGCGAAGACCATGTCGGCGTAGTGCGCAACCACAGCCTTGGCGGCGGCTTCGTCGACTTTACCGGCAGCGGCAGGCGCAGCCGCAGGAGCGGTGGTGCTGGCGGCTGGCGTCGGCGCGGCGGGTGCTGCAGCCTTGTCTTTGCCTTCGCCGCAACCGGCGAGGGAAATAGCGATGGCCAGCAGACTGGCGGTAGCCAGAGGCATACGAATCATGGCGAACATCCTGCTTCGGTAGTTGATTGGACAGGCGCGGGGGTGCGCAAAACTGCGACATAATGCAAATCTTTCGCATTATGTGTAAAGGGTTGTGGCTGGAAATATTTCTTATTTACGAAGATCAAAAGATCGCAGCCTGCGGCAGCTCCTACATTTGGAATGCATTCCCTATAGGAGCTGCCGCAGGCTGCGATCTTTTGCTTTTATAAAATGGCTGCGTTAGTGCGTTGCGCCTGCTTGAGATAGGCACCCAGCTCGCGCGCCGGCAGCGGCTTGCTGTAGTGGTAACCCTGACCCTCGTGGCAGCCTTCGGAGATGATGTAGGTTTCCTGCTCAGCCGTTTCCACGCCCTCGGCGATCACCTGCATGCCGAGGCTCTTGCCCAACTGAATGATCGCGCGAACGATGGTCGCATCGTCGTCGTCATCGAGCAGGTCCTGGACGAAGCTCTTGTCGATCTTGATCTTGTCCAGCGGCAGGCTTTTCAGATAACTCAGTGACGAATAGCCGGTTCCGAAGTCATCGATGGCAATCAGTGCGCCGGAGCGGCGCAGGCTGAGCAAGTGCTGGGCGGCGGTGCTGATGTCTTCCATCAGACCGGTTTCGGTGACTTCCAGCTCCAGACTGCGCGGCGGCAGGCGGTACATCTGTAGCAGGTTGTTGACCACTCGTGGCAGTTCGGCGTGGTGCAACTGCACGGTAGACAGGTTGACCGCCATGCGCAGGTCGGCAAAGCCCTGATCGTGCCATTCGCGCAACTGCTTGCAGGCCTGATCGAGCACCCATTCGCCGATGGCGATGATCGTGCCGTTCTGCTCGGCCAGCGGAATGAACAAGTCCGGCGGCACCAGACCGTGCTCCGGATGTTGCCAGCGAATCAGCGCTTCTACGCCGACCACGCGGTGATCGCGATAGCTGATCTGCGGCTGATAGACCAAGTAGAACTGATCGCGCAAGAGCGCATCGCGCAGGTCTTTTTCCAGCTCGCGGCGGCGGCGCATCTCGCTGTCGACGCTGGCGATATAGAACTGATAGCGGTTGCGCGAGCGGGTCTTGGCCAGGGTCATGGTCTGCTCGGCCTTCTGCAACAGCTTCTCGGTGCTGTCGCCGTCCTCCGGGAACAGGGTGATGCCGATGGTTGCGCGCAGGCGGATTTCCTGATGGTCGAGGGCAAACGCCGCTTCCAGATCATCGAGAATGCTTTGCGCCAGTTCCGCTGCTTCGTATGGCTGTTCGATATCGGCCTGGACCAGCGCAAACTGATCGCCGCCCAAGCGGGCGAGGGCGCCGAGGCGGCCGCTGTGGGCACGCAGGCGATCGGCCAGGGCCAGCAACAATTGGTCGCCGGTCTGGTAGCTGAATTGTTCGTTGATGCCTTTGAAATCATCCAGCCCCACGCACAACACCGCGACTCGGCGTTGCAGTTTGCCGGCGTCGACCAGAATCTTGTCCAGTTGCTGCTGCAATTGCTGGCGATTCGGCAGGCCGGTGAGGAAGTCGTACTGGGCCATGCGCAGCAGGCTGTTTTCCGCTTCGTGGCGCAGATGGGTGTTGCGCTCGATCGATTCGAGCAACTGGTTGGCGGTGTTGATCCAGATCCCCAGTTCGTTTTTCTCGTGACCCTTGAGCTGCGGAATCTTGTGCTCGCTGGGGCGATCCGGGTTGATCTCGGTGAGGTGCTCGATGATCCGCGACAGCGGTTTGGTCAGCAGCCAGTGATAGACCAGATACAGCACCAGACCCATGGCCAGTGCGCGCAGCACACCGGAAATGAAAATGATCACCGAGCTGACGATGAAACCCTCGCCATAGGTGGCGGTGTCGAGGGTGATGCTCAGGTCGCCGTAATATTCGCTGTACGGGCCACGCCCGACCAATTGCGTGGTGAAGGTGCGTTCCTGGCCGAGGATCAGATCGGTCAGCCAGCGGCTGTTGGAATGCTGCAATTCGCGGGATTTCTGCGCGAGCATGGCTTCGTTGGGATGGCCGATGGAGGCCTGACGCACGGCATCGTCCTGGAACAGGCCTTCGATCACCTGCATGCCCATCTCCCGGTCCAGGCTGTAAACGGCCTGGGTCGAGGGGTCGCGGAACATGTCGAGGATGCGTTCGGCGTCGCCGGCAACCGCCTGACGGGTTTTGTAGGCATCGAAAACAATCTGCGCGCAGCTCAAGACTACGCCGACGATCAATGCCGACAGGAGCACGACCCGGAGCAACTTCACCGACAAGCTGTTCTTGAGTTCCAGCTTCAAAGGGTTATTCCTTAATCCGTGCGGGTAGCGTCAAGTTGCCATGAGTATTGGCAATCCCGAGTTGGCAGTCAAAGGGACAATCAGGCCCAAGGTCATTTGCCCGTGGCGTTGGCCGAAATGCTGCTGTCTGGAGTATTAGCCCTATTTGTACTGTGTCGGTAGTTTTGGCCCTCAACTTGAGCGGTTCGCAGGATATTTTCCTCTTTTTGATGGTAGCCGGCTGTGGCATGGCGGCAAGCGGCCTGAGGCTGCATTTTCTGTTTGATCGTTCCCACGCTCCGCGTGGGAATGCCTCCAGGGACGCTCTGCGTCCAGTGACGCGGAGCGTCACGGGCTGCATGCCCACGCGGAGCGTGTGAACGATCATCGTACGGGGTTTATCCGGGCATAAAAAAACCCGGCAAAAGCCGGGTTTTTTGACTGGCGCGCAGCTTAAGCGGTGAAGGTTTTGCCTTCGAACTGCTCAGCGACGAACTTCCAGTTGACCAGGTTCCAGAACGCTTCGACATACTTCGGACGAACGTTGCGGTAGTCGATGTAGTAAGCGTGTTCCCAGACGTCGCAGGTCAGCAGCGGGGTGTCGCCGCTGGTCAGCGGGTTGCCGGCGCCGATGGTGCTGGCCAGGGCCAGGGAACCGTCAGCCTTTTTCACCAGCCAGCCCCAGCCGGAACCGAAGGTGCCGATCGAGGTTTTGCTGAACTCTTCCTTGAACTTGTCGAACGAACCGAACGAAGCGTTGATGGCTTCAGCCAGCGCGCCGGTTGGTTGACCGCCGGCGTTTGGCGCCAGGCAGTTCCAGTAGAAAGTGTGGTTCCAGACCTGAGCGGCGTTGTTGAAGATACCGCCCGAGGAAGTCTTGACGATTTCTTCCAGGGTCTTGCCTTCGAACTCGGTGCCTGGCACCAGGTTGTTCAGGTTCACGACGTAGGTGTTGTGGTGCTTGTCGTGGTGGTATTCCAGGGTTTCCTTGGAAATGTGCGGCTGCAGGGCATCGTGTGCGTAAGGCAGCGGCGGCAATTCGAAAGCCATGATGATTCTCCTAATCAGGTCTGTTGCGGTGAGCGCAAGGCCGATCACGGGCGGCCAGAAATGCACCGGCGAGTTTTTACTCTTTGCGGCGCAGGGTTTCGATCATAGCACCGGGGTTGCGGCATAACCACGCAACAACTGTGTGGGATAGAGGTTCCAGAGCCTTTTGGAATAAATCAGGATGCCAATATCAATTGCCCCGCGACCGTGAACATCATCAACGCCACCACCAGATCAAGGATCCGCCAGGTACTCGGCCGGGCCAGCCATGGCGCTAGCCATGCGGCACCGAGTGCCAGAGTGAAAAACCACAACAGCGAGGCGCTCGCAGCACCGACCACATAAGCGCCGGGCACCGATTGCTGCGCGCCCAGCGAGCCGATCAGCAACACCGTATCCAGATAAACGTGGGGGTTGAGCAGCGTCACGGCCAAAGCGCTGAGCATCACTGCACGCAGCGAACGCACGGTCTGGTTTGCGCCCTGATCCATGCTCTGTTTCGAACAGGCCCGGCGCAGCGCCTGGCTGCCGTACCAGATCAGAAACGTCGCGCCGCCCCAGCGGGCAATCGCCAACAGCGTCGGGTTCTGCGCCAGAATCGTCGCCAGACCGAATACCCCGGCGGCGACCAGCAGTGCATCACAGACCACGCACAATGCCGCCACGGGCAAGTGGTGTTCACGGCGCAAGCTCTGCGCCAGGACAAACGCGTTCTGCGTGCCGATCGCCATGATCAGTCCGAATGCCACCAGCAGGCCGTTCACATAGCTTTGCCACATAAGATCTACTCCGCGTTGGCTGCGAGATCGCGCAGCACTTGCATGGCGCGTTCGGCGTCGGCCTGGCCGACAAACAAATGGTCGTGGTAGTACCCGGCGATCACGTTGCAACTGATCCCGGCCTTGCCCAATGCCGTGGCGAACGCGGCTGTGAGGCCGACGGCCTCCAGCGCCGAATGCACGTTGAGGGTGATCCACGCAGCGACATAGTCGAAACTGAAACCGGCCTGTTCGGCCTGCGAACGTTCGAGAATCACCGTCAAGCCTTCCTGTTCGCGGAAGCTGCCGATGATGTCCACACCGCTCGGCAACAGACCGTCGCGCAGGGTACAGAACACGTAATCACCGGCATTGAGTTGCGGGCTCATGCTGCGCAACAGGGTCGTGAGTGAGGTTTCGCCAGCCATTGCAGTGTTCCTTGATAAAGAGTGCTTGCTGGCTATTCTCCGGTCGAACGCTGTATAAGAAAAACCAATAGTGCTGATCGCTCATTAGGAAAACTGATGTTCGACTACAAATTGCTTTCTGCTCTGGCGGCCGTCGTTGAGCAGGCCGGCTTCGAACGCGCCGCGCAGGTGCTGGGTTTGTCGCAATCGGCAATCTCGCAGCGGATCAAACTGCTTGAGGCGCGAATCGGCCAGCCGGTGCTGATACGCAGTACGCCGCCATCGCCGACCGAGATTGGCCGGCGCCTGCTCAACCATGTGCAGCAGGTGCGCTTGCTTGAGCGCGACCTGCAAACCCTGGTGCCGGCGCTGGACGAAGAGGGTTTGCCGGAGCGTCTGCGCATTGCGTTGAATGCCGACAGCCTCGCCACATGGTGGGCCGAAGCGGTCGGCGACTTCTGTGCCGAACAACATTTGTTGCTCGATCTGATCGTCGAAGACCAGACCGTCGGCCTCAAACGTATGCGCGCTGGCGAAGTGGCCGCATGCCTGTGCGCCAGCGAACGACCGGTGGCCGGCGCGCGCAGCGTGTTGCTGGGGGCGATGCGTTATCGCGCACTGGCCAGCCCGGCGTTCATCGAGCGGCATTTCCCCGACGGCGTGCGTGCCGAACAACTGCCTCGCACGCCGGCGCTGGTGTTCGGCCCGGATGATTTCCTCCAGCATCGCTACCTCGCCTCGTTGGGCGTCGATGGTGGATTCGAACATCATTTATGCCCGTCTTCGGAAGGTTTCATCCGCCTGACCGAAGCCGGCCTCGGCTGGGGCCTGGTGCCGGAACTGCAAGTGCGCGATCAACTGCAACGCGGGTTACTGCGCGAACTGTTGCCAGATAAACCGATCGACGTGCCGTTGTACTGGCATCATTGGCGCAATGGCGGTCAGCTGCTGGGCTTGCTGACCGAGCAATTGGTGCGTTCGTCGGCGCAATGGCTGGTGCCGTTGGAGTGACGGCCAGCGTCAAGACACACGAATCAGGCAAAACGAAAGACATCGGAGCTTTACATGAAAATTCTGGTCACCGGCGCAAGCGGCTTCATTGGCGGACGTTTTGCGCGTTTCGCCCTGGAGCAGGGCCTGGACGTGCGGGTCAACGGTCGCCGGGCCGAAAGCGTCGAGCATCTGGTGCGCCGTGGTGCCGAGTTTGTGCCCGGCGATCTGACCGATCCCGATCTGGTCCGCGAGTTGTGTGCCGACGTTGAAGCCGTGGTGCATTGCGCCGGTGCCGTCGGCCTGTGGGGCCGCTATCAGGACTTTCATCAGGGCAATGTGCAGGTCACCGAAAACGTCGTCGAAGCCTGTTTGAAACAGCGGGTTCGGCGCCTGGTGCATCTCTCCTCGCCATCGATCTATTTCGATGGTCGTGATCATCTCAACCTGACCGAAGAGCAAGTGCCCAAGCGCTTCAAGCATCACTACGCGGCGACTAAATATCTGGCCGAGCAGAAGGTCTTCGGGGCACAGGAATTCGGTCTCGAGACCATTGCGCTGCGCCCGCGTTTCGTCACCGGCGCCGGCGACATGAGCATCTTCCCGCGTCTGCTCAACATGCAGCGCAAGGGTCGCCTGGCGATCATTGGCAATGGCCTGAACAAAGTCGATTTCACCAGCGTGCAGAACCTCAACGAAGCGCTGCTCAGCAGTCTGCTCGCCGCCGGTTCCGCGTTGGGCAAGGCTTACAACATCAGTAACGGCGCGCCGGTGCCGCTGTGGGATGTGGTCAATTACGTGATGCGCAAGATGGAAGTGCCGCAGGTCAGCAAGTACCGTTCGTATGGTCTGGCCTACAGCGTCGCAGCGCTCAACGAAGGCGCGTGCAAGCTCTGGCCGGGGCGCCCGGAGCCAACCCTGTCGCGCCTGGGCATGCAGGTGATGAAAAAAAATTTCACCCTCGACATCAGCCGCGCCCGGCATTATCTCGACTACGATCCGAAAGTCAGCCTGTGGTCGGCGCTGGATGAGTTCTGCGTGTGGTGGAAAGCTCAGGACATCCGCTGAAACGAATTGGCCGGCCGGCAATGAACCGCGTAGCCGCTCGGGGGTCAATCCCTGCGGCTGCGGCGGTTATACTTCGCAGCATTTAGCCATCACCGCGTTTCACAAAGGTTGCCTCAATGTCCATGCGTAATGATGCCCACGACGATTTCGATGATGTCCCGAGCCTGCGTGCCGACACCTTCGACGACGATGACATTCCGACCACCGCCCGCACCTCCGTGCACTCGCGCACGCCGCCGGTGGTCAAGGTCAAGGCCGCGAGCACCGGGCCATTGTGGGCCTTGGTCGGCGCCTTGTTTTTCGCCTTCGTCGGTCTGGCCTGGTGGAGTTTCCAGCAGATCTCGCTGATGGAGCAGCAACTGGTCGCGACCCAGGAAAGTTTCGCGCGGATCAGTGAAGAGGCGGCGGGGCGCTTGCAGGACATTTCCGGCAAGGTCGTGGCCAGTCAATCCAACGTCACCAGCGACAGCGAAGCGCTGAAGCTGCAGATCAAACAGCTCGAAGGCAAGTTGCTCGATCAGAGCAAACAGCAGCAGGGCGTCGCGGGGCAGGCCAGTGATCTGGACAAGCGTCTGGCGCAGATGACCGCGCAGACCACCGAACAGCAGAACGCCAATACTCAGTTGCAAGCGCAGGTCAAAGCCCTGAGTGCGGAACTGGCGACGATAAAAAGCACACCCGCCGACACCAGCAAGGTCGACACGCAGTTGAAGGCCTTTGACGCTCAGTTCAAAAGTCTCGGCGCCGATATCGCGGCATTGAAGAAGCAGGGCAACCCGAGCGCGGCGATCGATCGCCTCGAACAGGAAATCGTCGTGCTCAAAAGCGAACAGGACAACCGTCCGGCCGCCGCGCAGGGCGGCGGTAATACCGCTGAATTCGACGCCTTCCGTGGGCAGATGACCCGCAATATCAATACGCTGCAGGCGCAGATCCAGAACCTGCAGCAGCAGATCAACGCCCGCCCATAAATGCCGATGTGGCGAGGGCAAGCCCCCTCGCCACAGGAGATCCTGTAATCCCCTGCATCATTCTGAATACTCGTACATCACCCCAAGCCGTCTACGCTCTTGAAACACCAACAAGAACGAGGGATGCGTCATGGGGTTTGTGCAAAAATTCGCCTGGCTCTGTTTGATGTTACTGGCCGGCGTGGGCCCGGCCAGCGCCGCCACCACCGCCAAGGATGACGGCCAGGCCGCCATCGCCTTGCTGGAGAAAGCACTCGCTTACTATCACGACAACGGCGACAAGGCCTTTGCCGCGTTCAGCCGCCAGGGCGAGTTTGTCGACAAGGATCGCTACGTCTTTGTGGTCGACACCAAAGGCGTGATGCTCGCCAGCGGCGGGCCTTCTTCGGCGCTGATCGGTCGTGATGTCAGTGAAGTGCTCGGCCCGGATTTGCAGAAAGCTTTCAAGGAAGCGTTGCGGGTGCCCGAGGGCAATGGCATTCAGCAGGCGGAATACCGCTGGCAGAATCAGGCAGACGGCAAGGTCGAGCGCAAACATGTGTATTACCAGCGCATCGGTCAGCGGATTCTGGCGGTCGGTTATTACTTGCCGCGAGCCTCGGCCGAGCAGGCCAAAGCCTTGCTCGACAAAGCGGCGACTGACCTGAGCAAAGACGAGAAGGGCACGCTGACGGCGATCAATTCGCTCAAGGGTGGCTACTTGCAGGATGACCTGTATGTGTTTGTGGTTGACCTGAATACGCAGCGCTACGTCGCCCACGGTACCAATCTGCGGCTGGTCAATACCGACTTCGGCAAGGTCAAGGACCCGGAAGGCAAACCGGTGGGCGAGCCGATTCTGGCGCTGATCGGCAAGCAGGATGAGGGTGAGTACGAATACCGCTGGAAGAACCCGGTGACCGGCAAGGTCGAGGATAAACATGCGTACCTGAAGAAGGCCGGGCACTTCCTCGTCGCCGTCGGTTACTACAGCCCTTGAAGGATGATCGTTCCCACGCCCCGCGTGGGAATGCAGCCCGGGACGCTCTGCGTCCCCTTCAAAGCCGAACGCAGAGCGTCCGTTGAGGCATTCCCACGCAGAGCGTGGGAACGATCAAGGGGAGAACGTTATTTGGCGCCGTGCTCACGTCCGCGCAGCAGGTTGTTCGGCATCGCAATCGCTGCCGCCAACCCGAGCAACGACACCGCCGCACTTACCCACAGCAAATGCCGGAACGTCACCAGCAATTCAGCGCGCAAGGCATTTTGCGCATCCCCCGGTGCGGCGTTCAGACCATCGAGCAAGACGTTGCCCGAATGTCCCTCGCTCATCAGCGAACTGCTCGCCAAATGGGCGAAACTCGAATCCTGCAACAGCGCCAGCAACAACGCCGACATCAACGCCACACCCACCGCGCCGCCGAGGGAGCGGAACAGGTTGGTGGTGCTGGTGGCCACACCGATGTCGCGTTGTTCCACCGAGTTTTGTGTACCCACCAGCGATGTCGGGAATTGCATGCCACCGGCAATCCCGCTGAGCAGCATGAACAAGCCGCTGAGCAGCGTCGCCTCTGGCGGACTGAACGCCATGCCGAGAATCGAAATCGGCATCAGCATCGCGCCGGTCAGGATCTGTGGTTTGTAGCGCCCGGTGATCGAAGTACGACGGCCGGCGAAATACGCACCAATCGGCAAGCCCATCGCCAATGGCAGCAAGTGCAGGGCGGCGCTGTCGGCGCCGGCACCGGTGACACTCTGGAAGCGCAGCGGCATCAGCACGATCAGCGAAATCGCCTGGAAACTGGTGAAGAAAATCGTGCACCAGCACAGCAAGGCGTTGCGATTGGCGAACAGGTGCATCGGCAGCAACGGTTCCCGCGCCCGGCGCTCGTGCCAGACAAACACCGCCAGTACCACCACCGCACAAGCGAACAGGCCAAGCACTTGCGCGCTGCGCCACGCATGACCCTGACCGACCTGGGTAATGCCCAACAGCAGGGCGGTCAGGCCGATGATCATCAACAGTGTGCCGAGGTAATCGATGATCGGTTTGCGTTGCGGAATCGGCAGCCCGCGCAAATTACGTCGTGCTACCCAGTAAGCGCCGAGGCCCAGCGGCAGGTTGATCAGAAACACCCAGCGCCACGACAGGTATTCGGTCATGTAACCGCCGAGCACCGGCCCGGCGACGCTGGCCACTGCGTACATGCTGCTGAAGTAACCCTGATAACGCCCGCGTTCACGCGGCGGCACGATGTCGCCGATGATCGCCTGGCTCACCGAAATCATCCCGCCGGCGCCGATGCCCTGAAGGATCCGCGCCAGCACCAGTTGTTCCATGCTCTGCGCCATGCCGCAAAACAGCGAGGCGAGGGTGAACAGGCCCATGCCGAACAGCATCAGTTTGCGCCGCCCGTACAAGTCACCGAGCTTGCCGTAGATCGGCACCGCCACGGTCATCGCCACCATGTACCCGGAAATCACCCAGGCCAGCAGGCTGACGTCCTTGAACTGAGCAGAAATGGCCGGCATCGACACGGCGACGATGGTTTGGTCGAGCGCGCCGAGAAAGATCGCCATCATCAGCGCGACCAGCACGCTGCGAATGGCCGGTTTGGGCGTTTCGGGGTGATTGAGATTGGTCACGGGCGAGCCTGCGGGCAGTGATTGACCCGCGCGGCCATGGCGCGCGGGTGGATGCTCGCCAGTGTAAGTCGATAGGAAGCTATTCGATAGCCTCGTACGGAAGTCCGACGTAATTTTCTGCAATGGTTTTTCGCCCTGCTTCTGAACTGACAAAGTAGTCGAGTTCCGAGGCGCTGATACGTTGGCTGAAAGCGTCGTGATCATCGAAGCGGTGCAGCATCGAGGTCATCCACCAGGAAAAGCGCTCGGCTTTCCAGACGCGGCGCAGGCAGATCTCCGAGTATTTTTCCAGCAGCTCGGTGCGGCCGTCGCGGTAAACCTTCAGCAGGATATTGAACAACGTGCTGACGTCACTCGCCGCCAGATTCAGACCCTTGGCGCCGGTCGGCGGAACGATATGCGCGGCATCGCCGACCAGGAACATCCGTCCGTACTGCATTGGCTCGACGACAAAACTGCGCAGCGGCGCGATGCTTTTTTCAATCGATGGGCCGGTGACCAGTTTCTCGGCAAGCGCCACCGGCAGGCGATTTTTCAATTCATCCCAGAAGCGCTGATCGCTCCAGTCATCGACGTTTTCCTCCGCCGGCACTTGCAGGTAATAACGGGTGCGGGTGGCCGAACGCATGCTGCACAAGGCAAAGCCGCGTTCGTGACGGGCGTAGACCAACTCGTCATGCACCGGCGGCGTGTCGGCGAGAATGCCCAGCCAGCCAAACGGGTAAACGCGCTCGAACACTTTCAGACAATCGGCCGGAATCGACTGCCGCGCGACGCCGTGGAATCCGTCGCAACCGGCAATGTAATCGCAGTCGACGCGAAAGATTTCACCGTCCTTTTCAAAGGTGACAAACGCCTCGTCGCTTTTCATGTCGTGAGGCACGACATGGCTCGCCTGGTAAATCGTCGGCGCACCAGCCTCCCGACGAGCGGCCATCAGGTCGCGAGTGACTTCGGTCTGGCCGTAGATCATCACGCTCTTGCCGCCGGTCAATGCGTGCAGATCGATGTGCACCTGACGCCCGTCCAGGGCCAGATCGAAACCGCCGTGCACCAGCCCTTCGGCGTCCATGCGCTGACTCACGCCAGCCTGACGCAACAGCTCTACCATGCCTTGTTCAAGCACGCCGGCGCGGATGCGCCCGAGGACATAATCGGGGGTCTGACGTTCGAGGATGAGAGTGTCGATGCCCGCGTTGTGCAGCAACTGGCCGAGGAGCAATCCGGATGGACCGGCGCCGATAATGGCGACTTGGGTTTTCAGCGTTTTCATTGTTTTTATGACTCGCAAGCTTCACGCGGCTCAGACCGGTGAATGATTTTTATGGATCGAGTGCTTGCATTTTTCCCTTGCGGGTCTGTCAATTGAAGGTGAAAACTGAGCCGATACCTGTACATTCTGCCAATCGGTGCGATTATCGCCCACAACCCCGAGGCCTGGATTGAAGTGATGAACAAGCCTGAGCTGCCTTCGATTCCAGTGTTCAAGCTCTACGGTGAAAGCCTGGACTGGCCGACCCCCGACTTGCTGCACTGTGAAACCATTTCCTCCCGCAGTCGCGAACATGAATGGGAAATCAAACCCCACCGCCATGCCGATTTGTGCCAATTACTCTTCGTCTTCAAAGGTCAGGCAGAGCTTGAGATCGAAGGGCAACGCACCCAGCTCCAGACGCCAGCCATTCAAGTCTTGCCACCGTTATCGGTGCATGGCTTTCGTTTTTCCGAGGACGTCGAAGGATTCATCGTTACCCTCGCCACCCCGCTGATCAACCACTTGCAGGCGCAGCTGGGCGATTCGGTACAGGCGCTGGCCAGCGCGGACAACTACCCGGCCGCTCAGGACGGCGATTACCTCAACAGCCTGTTCTCGGCGTTGCAGGCCGAATACAACGGTCATCAACCGGCGCGGGAAATGCTCATGCATTCGCTGGTCAGCGTGATCATGGTCTGGGTCAGCCGTCAGGCGCTGGTGAGGCACAAAGCCAGTCAGCGCCCGCAACGTCAGCGCGAATACCTCAATGGTTTCATTCAACTGGTGGAAGAGACTTACCGTCAGCACGTCAAGGTCGAAGACCTGGCTCATCGGTTGGGGATTTCGGTGTCACACCTCAACGGCACGTGCCGCGAACTGGCGGGGCAACCGGCGTTGCAGATCATGCACGAGCGTCAGTTGCTGGAAGCCAAGCGCTTGCTGACTTACACCAGCATGACGATTTACGAGATGTCGGAATTGTTGGGGTTTTCCGATCCGACCAACTTCACGCGGCTGTTCCGGCGGCGGGTGGGGATTTCGCCAAAGGCTTTTCGCGACCGTCTGAAGGCCGAACAGTAATTTCATAACCACCTCAAAAACCTGTGGCAAGCCAGCTCCCACAGGTAATGAGTCAGCCTCAGCCTCAGCGCAACGCGTTCAGCGTGGCGTTGTGCGGAATGCAGCGCTCGAAGTTGCAGCTCGCGTACTCGCGCGGCAGCTGTCGCAGTTGCTCGACCCGCCAGGCCGCGGTGCCGTACAGCGCCAACGTGGCGGCGCAGGTGATGAAAATCGCGAAGTACCTTCTTGTTTTGATGTTCATGGCGTTGACCTCTGAACGACATACCCTGCGGTATTACTTTCAGCATAGGTCAGCGGCGGGGAGTTGCCAGCGAGTGTGCTTGAGGATTTACCACGGCATTCAGCACGCTGATGAACCCTTTGTGGGAGCGAGCTTGCTCGCGAAGAGGGCGTGTCAGCCAATGCAGTTTTCGAATGAAATTCCCTCTTCGCGAGCAAGCTCGCTCCCACAGTGGATTGGGTTTACAGACCGATATCCCATTCGGGGCTTTCCGGAAATCTGAGCACCAGAAAATCCAGCATGCTGCGCAACGCCGCCGGCATGTGTTTGCGCGAGGCATACACGGCGTAGATGTTCATCTGTCGTGGCTCGGCATGGGGTAGCAGGCGAACCAGTTCACCGTTGTGAATATGCACCCCGGCCTGATAGGTCGGCAGCATCGCCACCCCCGCGCCGGCCAGTGTTGCGCGCAATAACGTGCTGGCCTCGTTGGCGCTGATGTTGCCTTGCACCGGCACCGACACCGGTTCGCCGTCCTCCTCGAAATGCCACAGGCTCTTGCCGAAGTACGAGTGCGTCAGGCAGTTGTGCCGACTCAATTCCTCGACCCGTTGCGGCGCCGGCTGCTCCTGCAGATACGCCGGCGCCGCGCAGACCACCGAACGACAGACGGTCAGGCGTCGGGCGATCAGGTTGGGGTCCAGGTCATTACTGGTACGAATCGCCAGATCGATGCGCTCATCGACCAGATTCACCGTGCGATCGAGCATTTGCATATCGATGCTGACACCGGGATAGCGCTTGACGTAAGCGGCCATCGCATCGGCCAGTTGCGCCTGACCGAACGAGGTGCTGACGCTGATCCGCAGCAAGCCGCGTGGCGCATCATGGGGTTCGCTGACGGCGGCTTGCATGTCGGTCGACAGTTCGAGCATTTGCCGACAGCGCGGCAGAATCTCACTGCCGGCGGCGGTCAGGCTCAGCTTGCGCGTGGTGCGGTGCATCAGGCGTGCGCCGACCCAGTCTTCCAGTTCCGCCAAATAACGCGAAACCACTGGCCGCGAAAGGTCCAGATGATCAGCCGCAGCCGACTGACTGCCCAGATCCACCACGGTGACAAACACCCGCATTGCTTGGAGACGATCCATGATTTGCCCGCTTTCAGAAACAAACTATGTTCAAGCATCGCATTTTTTGTACTGAGTCAGGCAACTAAGCTCTGTTCCATCGCCAAGCACGGCATTCCGACACCGGAGCAACAGATGATCGGCTTCACCACACTCAAACGCGTTCTACTCGCCACCGCCTCCCTCGGTTTCGCCGCGCATGCCGCCGCTGCCAACCTGACCCTCGATGTCTACAACCCGGGTACCAATGCGATTTTTCCGGTGACCTCGGTGCTGGTCAGCGGCGACAAAGACGCGATCCTCGTCGATGCGCAATTCGGCAAATCCCAGGCTGAAAAGGTGGTGGAAAAGATCCGCGCCAGCGGTAAACACCTGACCACCATCTACATCAGCCACGGTGACCCGGATTACTACTTCGGCCTCGACACCCTGACCCAAGCTTTCCCTGACGCCAAGGTGCTGGCTTCGCAGCCGACCGTCGACCACATCAACAAAACCGTCGCCGGCAAACTGGCCTTTTGGGGCCCGAAAATGGGCGCGGACGTGCCAGCGAAAACCATCGTGCCGGGCGTGCTCAAGGGCGACAGCCTGATGCTCGAAGGGCAGAAATTGCAGGTGGTCGGCCTCGATGGCAAACAACCGGACCGCAGTTTTGTGTGGATTCCGTCGCTCAAAGCCGTGGTCGGTGGCGTGGTCGTCGCCGAGAACATTCACGTGTGGATGGCCGACACCCAGACCGCGCAATCCCATGCCGACTGGCTGGAAACCCTGCACTCGATCGAAACCCTCAAGCCGAACACCGTGGTGCCGGGTCATTACCTGGGCGACAGCAGCCGTTCGCTGGCCAGCGTGAAATTCACCGCCGACTACATTAAGGCTTTCGACGCGGAAACCGCCAAGGCCAAAGATTCCGCCGCACTGATCGCCGCGATGAAAAAGCGCTACCCGAAACTCGGCGAGGAAAGCTCGCTGGAGCTGAGCGCGAAAGTCGCCAAGGGCGAAATGCACTGGTGAGCCGATTCTGAAAAACGCAGCACTCTCAAGCCAACTGGAGAATGTCATGGGCAAGATCGCAATCATTGGTGCCACCGGACGTGCCGGTAGCCAACTGCTGGAAGAATCCCTGCGTCGTGGCCATAGCGTTACCGCTATTGCCCGCGATACCTCGAAGATCGGCGCGCGTGCCGGTGTGGTCAGCAAGAATGTCGATGTGCTGGATGCCGCGGCGTTGCAAGACGCGGTGGCCGGTCATGATGTGGTGATCACCGCTGCGCATTTCGCTACCGTCCCGGCGACCGCGATTGTCGGGCCGGTGAAGCAGGCGGGCGTCAAGCGTCTGCTGGTGGTGGGTGGTGCCGGTTCGCTGTTGCTGCCGGACGATACGCGAGTGATCGACAGTGCGGGTTTCCCGGCGGAGTACAAAACCGAAGCCAGCGCCGGTGCGGCGTTTCTTGAGGCGTTGCGTCAGGAACAGGATCTGGACTGGACCTTTCTGTCGCCGTCGGCGGAATTTGTTGAAGGTGAGCGCACGGGGAGTTTCCGTGTCGGCAAGGATCACTTGCTGGTGAGTGCCGAGGGGCGTAGCTGGATTACCTTTGCTGATTACGCGATTGCGCTGATCGACGAAGTGGAAACGCCGAAGCATTCGCGTCAGCGGTTTACTGTCGGGTATTGATATACAGCTTTACCCTCACCCCAGCCCTCTCCCGGAGGGAGAGGGAGCCGACCGAGGTGTCTGGCGCTGTACATCGACCTGAAAAATCCAGTCGATTATGGATTCAAAGCCAATCGTTCAGGTCGCTGAACCTCTTCAATATCCCCTGGTCAGTCCCCTCTCCCTCTGGGAGAGGGTTAGGGTGAGGGAAAAGGCCTCAGCGCAAATGCGCCTGCTCAACCAACCAGATCATCAATTCTTCCAGCTGCGGCGAAGGCTCGGTTCCCGCAGGCACCACCACGTAATACGCCAGCCCCGTCTTCACCTTCAATTCAAACGGCATCACCAGCCGCCCGGCGCGCAGGTCATCGCCAATCAACGACCAGTCGCCAATCGCCACCCCCGTCCCATGTGACGCCATCGACATTGCCTGATCCAGCGTTTCGAAATGCTGGCCCATGTTGACGTTATCCAACTGCAACTCGGCCGCCGTCAGCCAGACCTTCCAGTCCTGAGTGTCGCGAGTCGGATGCAGCAATAAATGCTGTTGCAGATCGGCCGGGTCGGATAGTGCCGGTGGGCCTTTCAACAGGGCCGGTGAGCAAACCGGGGTCAGTTGTTCATCGAACAGATGCAGCGCGGTCGATGAGTTGTCCGGTGGCGTTCCGTAGATCACCGCTGCGTCGAATTGCTCGCGTTGAAAATCCACGCCATGGGCCAACGTCGTGGTCAGTTTGACCGGCACATCCGGGCGCTCCTTTTGCCATTGCAGCAGGCGCGGCACCAGCCAGCGCATCACACAACTGGGTGCCTTGAGTTGCAGGGTTTCGCGCTTGAGGCCGATCTGCTCGGTCGCCTCGCTGATCAGGCCGAAGACCTTCTCCACTCGCGGTAACCACTCACGACCTTCAGCCGTCAGCTCCAGACCACGGGCCAGGCGGATGAACAATTCATACCCCAGATGATCTTCCAGCCCGGCGATCTGCCGGCTCACCGCGCCTTGGGTGATGTGCAACTGCTCGGCGGCCCGGGTGAAGTTGCAGCACTGCGCGGTGATCAGAAACGTATGCAGGGCAGGCAGGGGAGGCAGTCGCTTCATGTGGATCCAAGGTATGACGTGAGGACATGGCTAGTATGACTTTTAATCGATTGTTGCCGCTACCTGCCGACCGTTCAATGAGCCCATTGAAGGCCTGCATGGGCCTTGTGTCTCAAACGAACAAGAAGGGCAACGACATGGCGACGTGTGGCGAAGTACTGGTCAAGTTACTCGAAGGTTATGGGGTCGAGCAGGTGTTCGGCATTCCCGGCGTGCACACCGTGGAGCTGTATCGCGGGCTGGCCCGTTCGAGCATCAACCACGTCACCCCACGGCATGAGCAGGGCGCCGGTTTCATGGCCGACGGTTATGCGCGCACCAGTGGCAAACCGGGGGTGTGCTTCATCATCACCGGCCCGGGCATGACCAACATCACCACCGCCATGGGCCAGGCTTACGCCGACTCGATCCCGATGCTGGTGATCTCCAGCGTGCAGAGCCGCAATCAGTTGGGCGGCGGGCGCGGCAAGTTGCACGAGTTGCCGAACCAGAGCGCATTGGTCGCTGGCGTTGCGGCGTTCTCCCACACGCTGATGTCGGCGGCGGAATTGCCCGGCGTGCTCGCTCGCGCATTCGCCTTGTTCCAGGCCGGGCGTCCACGTCCGGTGCACATCGAAATCCCGCTGGACGTGCTGGTAGAAGAAGCCGATGAACTGCTCGCCAGCGTCCCGGTCAACATCGACCGCGCCGGTGCCGCACCCGCCGCCGTCAGCCGCATGAGCGAGCTGCTCGCCGGCGCTCAGCGTCCCTTGATCCTCGCCGGTGGCGGTGCGATCGACGCGGCTGCCGAACTCACTGAGCTGGCCGAACTGCTCGACGCGCCGGTGGCGCTGACCATCAACGCCAAAGGCATGTTGCCGTCGACGCATCCGCTGCTGATCGGCTCGACGCAAAGCCTGGTCGCCACTCGCGCGCTGGTTGCCGATGCCGATGTGGTGTTGGCGATCGGCACCGAACTGGCCGAAACCGATTACGACGTGACCTTCGCCGGTGGTTTCGAGATTCCCGGCAAACTGCTGCGCATCGATATCGATGCCGATCAGACCGTACGTAACTATCCGCCGCACGTCGCCCTGGTTGCTGATTCGCGCAACGCCGCCCAAGCGCTGCTCAGCGCCTTGTCGCACAAGGCGCTGGCCGAGCGCCGCAATGATTGGGGCCAGGTGCGCGCGGCGCGTCTGCGTAATGATCTGGCCGCGAGTTGGGATGCAGCGACTTTGGCGCAAACCCGCTTCCTCGAAACCGTGCTGCACGAATTGCCCGACGCCGTGTTCGTCGGCGACTCCACGCAACCGGTGTACACCGGCAACCTCACCTTCAACCCGGAGCGTCCGCGCCGCTGGTTCAACTCGTCGACCGGTTACGGCACCCTCGGCTATGCGTTGCCAGCCGCGATTGGCGCATGGCTCGGTGGACAACTCGATAAAGGCGCACGCCCACCGGTGGTGTGCCTGATCGGCGACGGCGGTCTGCAATTCACCCTGCCGGAACTGGCCAGCGCCGTCGAAGCGCGCACGCCGGTGATCGTCCTGCTGTGGAATAACCAGGGCTACGAAGAGATCAAGAAGTACATGGTCAACCGCGCCATCGAGCCGGTCGGCGTCGACATCTACACCCCGGACTTCATCGGTGTGGCCAAGGCTCTCGGCTGCGCCGCCGAAGCGATCAGCTCGGTGGAACAACTGCGCAGTGCGCTGCGTGCGGCGACCGATCGCCAAGGCCCTACCGTGATTGAAATCGACCAGCACCAGTGGATGCAGGCGGTGGCCCAATGATCAGTTTCCCAACCACGCTCGACGGCCTCTACATCAACGGCCAATGGTCGGCCGGCCGCGAACATCTGCGGGTGATCAACCCGGCCACCGAGGCGCTGCTGACCACGGTCAATGGCGGTGACGAGCAGGCGGTCGAGCAGGCTGTTGCTGCTGCCACAGCGGCGTTCAACGGTTGGTCGAAAACCACGGGCGCAGAGCGTGGCGCGATCCTGCGCAACATCGCCAATGGCGTGCGTAACGGTCGCGATCATTTGATCAATCTGCAATCGAGCAACAACGGCAAACCGCAGTTCGAAGCGGCCATCGACGTCGACGACGTGATCGCCACCTTCGAGTATTACGCCGAACTCGCCGAAGGCCTCGACGCGAAACAGGACAGCGACGTGCCGCTGCCCAGCGATGATTTCAGCGCACGCCTGCGCCGCGAGCCGTGCGGTGTGGTCGGGCTGATCGTGCCGTGGAATTTCCCGATGGTCACCACCGCGTGGAAACTCGCGCCGGCGTTGGCGGCGGGTTGCTGCGTGGTGCTCAAGCCTTCGGAAGTGACACCGCTGCCGGAGCTGGAACTGGCGGCGATCATCGCGCAATCGGGTCTGCCGAACGGCGTGTTCAACCTCGTCTGCGGCACAGGGTTGGCGGTCGGTGCTCCGTTGTCGGCGGATCCGCGTATCGCCAAAATTTCCTTCACCGGCAGCAACGCCGTCGGCGTGCAAGTGATGCAGCGCGCAGCGGAAACGGTGAAGGGCGTCAGCCTGGAACTGGGCGGCAAATCTTCGTTGCTGGTGCTGGACGATGCCGATCTGGAGCTGGCCGTCGAGTTGGCCTGCGGCGGCGGCTTCTTCAATGCCGGGCAGATGTGCTCGGCCACCAGCCGTGTGCTGGTTGCTGATGAGCTGGCGGATGAATTCCTCGAGCGTTTGCACAAGCGTGCGCAAGCGATTCGCGTGGCGGATCCGTTCGACCCGGATGTGGAAATGGGCGCACTGGTCAATCAGGCGCAATACCAGCGTGTGCTCGGGCACATCGATCGCGGCCTGAGTGCCGGAGCGAAGCTGCTTTGCGGCGGCAATCGTCCGGCGGATTTGCCGCGCGGCTATTTTTTGCAGCCGACGGTGTTCACCGACGTGCCCCTCGACAGTGCGCTGTGGTGCGAAGAGATTTTTGGCCCGGTGCTGTGCGTGCGCCGTTTCAGCAGCGAAGCCGAAGCGATCGCGCTGGCCAACGACAGCCAGTTCGGCCTCGTCGCCAGTGTAGTGACGCGTAACGCCGAAACGGCCGACCGAGTCGCCAACGCCCTGCAAGCGGGGCTGGTGTGGCTCAACGCGCCGCAAGTGATCTTCCCGCAAACCGCGTGGGGCGGTTACAAGCAGAGCAGCATCGGCCGCGAATTGGGGCCGTGGGGCTTGGCCGCGTTTCAGGAGCTCAAGCATGTGATTCGGGCGGTGTAAAAGCTTACCCTCACCCCAGCCCTCTCCCGGGGGGAGAGGGAGCCGACCGAGGTGTCTAACGCTGTCCATCGACCTGAGAGATCGAGTCGATTATGGATTCAAAGCCAAACGTTCAAGTCGGTGAATCTCTTCAATATCCCCCAATCAGTCCCCTCTCCCTCTGGGCGGTCCGACGTTTCGGGAGGGCTAGGGTGAGGGGCTTCTGAAAGGTCACACCGAAAGCCGCAACCGCGCCAGATCCCTTAACGGCGGCGCACCAAACAAGCGGCTGTACTCACGGCTGAATTGCGACGGACTTTCATACCCCACGCGATACCCCGCCGCCGACGCTTCCAGCCCTTCAGCCAGCATCAAGCGCCGCGCCTCTTGCAGGCGCAACTGCTTCTGATACTGCAGCGGACTCATCGCCGTCATCGCCTTGAAGCGGTGATGCAAGGTCGACACGCTCAGATTTACTTCCTTGGCCAGATCATCAATGCGCAACGGCTGCTCGAAGTTGCCGTTGAGCCATTTGATCGCCTGGCTGATGCGATGGCTCTGGCTGTTGGCAATCGCGATTTCATACAAGCGATGCCCCTGTGGGCTGCGCAGCAGGCGATAGAGAATCTCCCGGCGAATCAACGGCGCGAGCATGGCGATGTCTTTCGGTGCATCGAGCAATCGGGCCAGACGCAGCACCGCATCGAGCATCGAACTGTCGATCTGCTCGACATACAAACCACGCCCGGTCGGCCGGGTCGGCACGCCCATGGGGCCGGCATCGGCAATCAGCGCAGTGATTTCGGTCGGGTCGATGTCCAGGCGCACGGCGAGGATCGGATCCTCCGGCGAAACGTTGACCACGCGCCCGCTCAGCGGCATCGAAACCGACACCACCAGATAATTCAGCGGGTCGTAATTGAAGTACTCGTCGGCCAGCCGCACCTCTTTGCGTCCCTGCGCCATGATGCACAGCGCCGGTTGCGCGAGCACCGGGGCGAAGTCGTGGGATTGGGTGTGGCGCGACATGAACAGCGAGCCGATGGCGGTCTCGTAGCTGCCATCGTCGGTGGTGTTGCGGCGGATGATCGCCGCCAGCTCCGCGCGCTGTTTTTCCATGTCAGCGGTGGGTTCGGCTTGAAAACGATCGAATGACGTCATACACGGCATCCTCGGCAGGGGAGGTGGAATGGAGCAGAGCATATGTTTGTGCAAGCGCCAGCGGTAGACACATCCTGCGAAATGCTTGCCTGATTCTGCCTGGGCTTGTGTGCATGCCCAGCCATGGCAGGACGCAGAGCGGCAAACTTGCTCGATACGCCGTATGACAACCGTGTGACGCTGTTTTACAGGTTGTTACAGGTCCTGTGTGCAGTCTCGCAGGATTGTGCAACGCGGCGGCAGGAATCGACTAACGGCGACGGGCGTCAGGCCCTTAACCTTTGATCCTGTCGCAGCCCGTCCCCCGGCTGCCACGCGACTCCCTGGGAGGGTTGAACATGTCCAAGCAGATTCCCGTCAGTCATATGGCCTTCGTTCGAGCGCGCGCCGGACGTTCGGCGGAACTCGGTGTACGCCTCAGCGCGTTGATCGAGCCGTCCCGCGCCGCCCCCGGTTGTCTGAGCTTTGCCTTGCAGCATTCGCAGTGTGATCCCGAGTTGTGGCTGGTCTCCGGCTTCTGGAGCAGTCAGCAAATGATGACCAACTATTTCAACAGCCCGTCGATGGAAATCTTCGCCGAGCTGGTGCAGGAGCTGGTGGTCAACAGCCTCGACTTTCACACCTTCAAGGACGTGTCGGTGGCACAAGCCCTCGGTCAATGTCCGGCGCCGGTACACAAACTCGTCGGTTGAGGGTTTAATGTCCGGCTTATTTGTCTGAGCCGGGATCTGTGACATGGCACGTAAAGAGTTCGAACACTTCGAAGCAGTCTCCGCAGTCGTCCCCGTCGAGTTGGGCGGCAACAAGGGTTATCACGCGGCAATCGCGGTCAAGGCCCTGGTCGATGGCGGCGCACCACGCTTTCACAAATTGCTGAATGATCAGATTTTCCCCGGCGCCATCGCTGCCGATGAAGCGGCGATCAATGAGCTGGATAACCTCAAGGGCGTCACTGACGACGCCGAGTTGATCTGGTAACGCGTTACTGGTTGGCGCCCGGACGCCACATCTTGAACAGGGCTTCAGGCCCCAGCTGGAAATAATCCGCCGGCCCGCCGCCGCGCAGAATCGGTTCTGCCGCGGCGGTGTCGTAGATGCCGTCCTTCAACAGCCACTTGGCGATATGCACGGCGACCACTTCGCCGAGGATCAGCCAGCTCGGTACTGTCTCGCCATCGGCGCGCTGCAACTGAATGATCTGCGTGACCTTGCACTCGAAGGACACCGGGCTTTCGGCCACCCGCGGCACCGAAATCACTTTTGACGCGACGGTCGTCAATCCCGCCAATTCAAATTCGTTGACCTCAGGCGCGACCATCGCGCAACTCTGGTTCATCTGCTCGGCCAGCGGGCGAGTGGCGAGGTTCCAGACGAATTCGCCGGTCTGCTCGATGTTGTTCAGGCTGTCTTTGCGGCCGACGCTGGAAAAACCAATGATCGGCGGAATGTAGTTGAAGGCATTGAAGAAGCTGTAAGGCGCCAGGTTGAGCTGGCCGCTGGCATCCTGCGAAGAAATCCAGCCGATGGGGCGCGGACCGACGATGGCGTTGAACGGATCATGGGGCAGCCCGTGGCCGTTGGCGGGTTCGTAGAAGTGGATGTCATCGGGCATGGTGGGCGGTCCTGAGGCTAGGTTTTGAATGAGCCCATAGTGCAAGGCAGCCCCACATATTTCCAGCCAAACAAAAATCCCATGTAGGCGCTGCCGAAAATTTGTGTTCCCCCAGAAATAACTAAGCCCGGCCGAAGCCGGGCTGTGCGCCGTGCAGCAGCGATTAGCTGATGGCAGCGGATTGGGTGCGGTCATAACCATCGGCTGCGAAAGTCGCGGAGCCCGTGCGGTCGTAGCCATCTTCAGCAACAGTCGCCGAACCGGTGCGATCGTAACCGTCAGCAGCGACAGCGGCAGAACCGGTGCGGTCATAACCATCAGCAGCAACAGCAGAACCGGTGCGGTCGTAGCCGTCGGCGGCAAAGGTGTTGGCAGCCAGTACGGACAGGGCGAAGGCGAGGATCAGTTTGGTTTTCATGGTCGTGTACTCCGAATTCGTTGGGGGTGTGTGTCTTGCTTGGGTTTAATGCTACGCCGATAAAATCGATTAAAAAGCGCAAAATAATGCTAAAAGCTATCGATTAACTTGATGTTAAGGGCGGCGCATTTAAATCGCTTACGTCGTCGAAGCGAGCGTCGCGCAGGTCATCGATCAGGTGATTGCAGAATGCGCGAGCAGCATTAATTAGCGATTAATCGCTGTTTTTGCGCGTGTGACAGATTTTTCATACTTTGCCGACCGCGTTTTCACTGCCGTAACGCCAGTCTGCCCACGGCCAGAAAACCAAGAACCGGCCGTCACACACTGGAGCGTTGCCTGCGATGAATAAACTGCCTCAAATCACCTTGGCTTTCTGGGTCATGAAAATTTGCGCGACGACACTGGGGGAAACCGCGGGGGATTTGCTGTCGATGACCCTCAACGTCGGCTACGCGATCAGCTCGCTGATCCTGATCAGCGTCTTCGTCCTGACCTTGATCACGCAGTTGATGGCCAAGACTTACAAGCCGTTGCTGTACTGGCTAGTGATTCTGTCGACCAGCACCGCCGGCACGACCATGTCGGATTTTATGGATCGCACCCTCGGACTCGGTTACGCCACTGGCTCGATGATCCTTATCGCCATTCTGCTGGCGATCTTCGCCGCGTGGCGTCTGAGCGGTGATTCGCTCAACGTCAGCAAGGTGCAGACCTTCCGTGGCGAGATGTTCTACTGGATGGCGATTCTGTTTTCCAACACCCTCGGCACGGCGCTGGGCGATTACCTGGCCGACGATTCAGGGCTGGGTTTTGCCGGTGGCGCGCTGCTGATTGGCTCGACCATTGCGGCCGTCGTGCTGCTGAAATACTTCACCAGGATTTCGACGGTGGTGTTGTTCTGGGTGGCGTTCGTGCTGACCCGGCCGTTCGGCGCGACCTTGGGTGACTTGATGACCAAGCCCCATGAGAAGGGCGGGCTGGACTTCGGCACCATCGGTTCATCGGCGGTGCTGGCGGGGATTCTGCTGGTGATGATTGTCGGGGCTTCGTATGCGCAGAAGCGCTATGGCAAGCCGCAGGTTGCCGAGTTGAGTTGATACCGGGTCGCCCTCATTCGCGAGCAAGCTCGCTCCCACAGGGTAATGGGGTGCCCACAGAATATGTGAACACCACCGACCACTGTGGGAGCGAGCTTGCTCGCGAAGGGGCCAGAACAATCACCACAATGGTGACTGAATCTACACCGGTCAGTCAGTGACGATCCGCGAATGCTTCTGGGTGTCTTTCATGGTGATGTACACCAGCAACGACACCGCGATGCACGCGGTCACGTACCAGTAGTAACCGGTTTCCATGCCGATGCTCTTGAACCACAGTGCGATGTATTCGGCGGTGCCGCCGAAGATCGATACGGTCAGTGCGTACGGCAGGCCGACGCCCAGCGCGCGGATTTCGGTCGGGAACAATTCGGCTTTCACCACCGCGTTGATCGAGGTGTAGCCGCTGACGATGATCAGCGCCGCCATGATCAGGAAGAACGCGCCCCACCAGCTCTGAATGGTGTGCAGGGTCATCAGGATCGGCACGGTGAAGATCGTCCCCAATACACCGAAGGCGATCAGGATCGGACGACGACCGATCTTGTCCGACAGGCCGCCGATGATCGGTTGCAGGCACATGAACAGGAACAGCGTGGCAGCGGAAATGGTGGTCGAGTCGGAGATGCTCATGCCGACGGTGTTCACCAGGTACTTCTGCATGTAGGTGGTGTAGGTGTAGAACGCCAGGGTGCCGCCCATGGTCAGGCCGACCACGGTCAACAGCTCTTTGGGGTGGCGCATCAAGGTGCGCATGGCGCTTTCCTTGGACTTCTCTTTTTTGGTGAACGACTCGGTTTCTTCCATGCCGCGACGCAGGTACAGCGCCACGACCGCACACAGCGCGCCGATGGCGAACGGAATGCGCCAGCCCCACGCGTACAGCTGTTCAGTGGTCAGCACGTTCTGCAGCACGATCAGTACGCCCAGCGCGATGAGCTGACCGGAGATCAGCGTCACGTACTGGAAGCTGGAGAAGAAGCCACGACGTTCCTTGGTTGCCATCTCCGAGAGATAGGTCGCCGAGGTGCCGTACTCGCCGCCGACCGACAGGCCTTGCAGCAGTCGCGCGAACACCAGCAGGATCGGCGCACCGATGCCGATGGTTTCGTAGTTAGGGCTGAGGGCGATCAGCAGCGAGCCGAAGCACATCAGGTAGACCGAGGCCATCAGGGCTTTCTTGCGTCCGACCTTGTCGGCGTACAAACCCATCAACCAGCCACCGATCGGGCGCATCAGAAAGCCGACGGCGAAGATCGCAGCGGTGTTCATCAATTGTGCGGTGGAGGAGCCGGCGGGGAAAAAGGTCTTGGCGAAGTACAGCGAGAAGGCGGCATACACATACCAGTCGTACCACTCGACCATGTTGCCGACGGAACCGCTGAAGATCGATTTGATCCGGCTGGCGGTGGTTCTTTCTTTGGCGGGCACGGCAGCCGACCCAAGTGGCAGGGCGTTGGAGTTATCCATTGAAGGATCCTTCGTTTAATTGTTTTTGTGGAGCGCGTTGAAACGCAGCCTGCGAGGGCTATAGCAGGAGCTGTGCCAACGGGGGGGAGGGCCGGTTTAGAGGGGGTGACGGGATTGGGTGGGCGGATTTGTGCCGATGGAATTGATCTTGTGAGCGGATTTCCGCTTATTGGAGCTGAGATCAAAAGCCCCTCACCCTAGCCCTCTCCCAGAGGGAGAGGGGACTGACCGAGTGGATTGTTCGAGGTGCATCGACCTGAGATATCGAGTCGAACTCAGGTTTTGAACAGCACAAAGATCGGCTCCCTTTCCCCCTCGCCCCCACTGGGGGAGAGGGCTGGGGTGAGGGGGATGGATTTCAGCTAGACCGAAAATCCCGACCCAGCCTCACTCAGCCAGAAACATCTCCCGACTCAACCCATGCCGCTGCATCTTTTCATTGAACGTGCGGCGCGGCAGTTGCAGTTCTTCAAGCACCGCTTTCACATCACCCTTGTGCCGGGTCAGTGCCGCACGCAAACACTGCGCTTCAAACGCCTCCTGCTGCGCCGCCAGCGATTGTCCCGGATCGATCCCCGGTGCCGGCTCATCCAGCCCCAACACCTGGCGTTCGGCAACGTTCGCCAGTTCGCGCACGTTGCCCGGCCAGTCGTGGCTGAGCAGATGACTCAATTGCGCGCCACTCAAGGGTGGAAAGGTGCGCCCCAGACGTTCAGCGGCATTGTGGGCGAAGGTTTCGAACAGCAACGGAATGTCTTCGCGACGATCGCGCAACGGTGGCAAGCGCAGTTCGGCGACGTTCAGGCGATAGGCCAGATCCTCGCGAAAACGTCCGGCCCGAGCCTCGTCGAGCAGATCCGGTTTGGTCGCCGCGACGATCCGCAGATCCACGCGGATGCTTTGGTTCGAACCCAGCCGTTCAAGCTTCTGCTCCTGCAATACGCGCAGCAGTTTCACCTGTTGCGCCAGCGGCATGCTTTCGATTTCATCGAGAAACAAGGTGCCGCCATCGGCGTATTCGAGTTTGCCGATGCGCTTGCCCGAGGCGCCGGTAAACGCGCCGCTCTCATGACCGAACAGCTCAGCCTCGAACAACTGTTCAGGGATCGCCGCGCAGTTCAGGGCGACAAAGGGTTTGTCCGCTCGCGGGCCAAAATCATGCAGGCAACGTGCGACCAGCTCCTTGCCGCTGCCGGTTTCACCACGGATCAGCACGTTGACCGGCAACGCCGCCAGGTCCAGCACTTGCCGGCGCAAGGTCTGCAAACCACGGGAGACGCCGAGCAGGGTCGCATCGAGTTTCGCGCGGTTGTCGGCCTGCTCGTGCAGGGCGCGGTTTTCCAGTACCAGGCGACGCTTTTCCAGCGCCCGGCGCAGGCTGCCGAGCAAGGTTTCCGGGCTGAAGGGTTTTTCCAGAAAGTCGTAGGCGCCATCGCGCATGGCTTCGACGGCCATCGGCACATCGCCATGGCCGGTCAGCAGAATCACCGGCAGATCCGCATCGCGTTTCTGCACCTGGGCCAATAACGCCAGCCCGTCCATACCGGGCATGCGCACGTCGCTGAGGATCACCCCGGCGAAATGCGCGGGCAGGGCGGCGAGGCATTCTTCGGCGCGGCTGAACAGTTGCACCTCGAACCCCGACAGGCTCAGCCACTGTTCGACGGCGTTGCGGATGCTGCTTTCGTCATCGACCACCATCACCGAATTGAGCATCAGATATGCGCCTCCAGATCGATCGGCAAGGTCAGGGTGAACACTGCACCGTTGTCGCCATTCTCGGCGCTCAGGCGGCCGCCGGATTCATGCACGATGGCGAACGAAACCGCCAGCCCGAGCCCCAGCCCGTCGCCCACAGGTTTGGTGGTGAAGAACGGGTCGAACACCTGACTCAGGTGCTCTTCGGCGATGCCGCCACCGTTGTCGATCACGCTCAAGCGCCACAATTGTTCGTCGGCTTCCAGACGGATTTGCAGACGCTTGCACGGTTTCCCGTGCATGGCGTCGAGGGCGTTGCGCAGCAGGTTGATCAGCACCTGTTCGAGACGAATCGCATCGCCGCGCATCCACGCCGGCCGGGTCAGGTGCAGCACCAGACTGACCTGTTCGTCACGCAGGCGCGCGTCGAGCAATTGCAGCGCTTGATCGACCACCGTCGCCAGATCCAGGCGCTCGCGCAAACCGCTGGGGCTTTTGCGCGCGAAGGTTTTCAGGTGGCCGGTAAGGGCGGCCATGCGCGTGAGCATCTCGTCCACCGGTTTGAGCGCCTTGTACGCGTCGTCGACGCGGCCATGATCGAGCAGCAGGCGCAGGGTCGCCAGTTGCATGCGCTGAGCGGTCAGCGGTTGATTGATTTCGTGGGCGAGCGCGGCGGACATCTGCCCCAGCGCGGCGAGTTTGGCCGATTGCACCAGGCCTTCTTGCGCGGTGCGCAGGTCTCGGGTGCGTACTTCGACCAATTGCTCGAGTTCTTCGCGGCTGCGTTGGCGCAGCCTGGCCAGCCGCCAGCGCTGGTTGAGGAACAACAGCAGAAACACCAGTGCCAGCCACACCCCGGCAGCGGCGAGCCCGGCATTGCGTTGATCTTCGAACGCCACTTGCGGGCGTCGCAGCAGGTGCAGGGTCCAGCCTTCGGCCGCCAGCGGCAGCGACTCCCACAAATAGTCCGCGGTGCCTTGCGGGCCTTCGACGCGGCGCAGATCGCTGTTGTCATCGAAGCGGCGCAGCGACAGATGGGTCAACGGCGCGAGGGCCTGTTTGTCGTATTGGCGAGTGGCTTTGATCTCGGCCAGATCGGCGCTGTTGAGCGCACGCAACGAACGATAGCGCCAGCCGGGCTGGTTGGCGATGAAGATGATCCCGCGCGCATCGCTGACCAGCAGCGTATCAGTGCCCTGGCTCCACTCGCGTTCCAGTTCCGGGAATTCGAGCTTGACCACCATCGCCCCGAGAAACTCGTCCTGGTCGCCAAGGACTGCGCTGGAGAGGAAATACCCGGGGATGCCGCTGGTCACGCCCACCGCATAAAAGCGCCCGGTGCCTTGCGTGCGCGTCTGACTGAAGTACGGGCGGAAACCGTAATTGTGGCCGACGTAACTGCTGGGCAGACGCCAGTTGCTCGCCGCCACGGCCAGGCCAGTGTGATCAAGCAGCTCAAGGGTCGAGGACTGCGCCGCGCCGTTGATCTTTTCCAGTTTAAGGTTCAACGCCGCCTGTTCTTCGGCGTCGACCGGGCCTGCCAGTGCCGCACGCAACTGCGGATCCAGCGCCAGCACGGCGGGGAGCGCGCGATAGCGGTCAATCAACGTGTGCAGAGAATTGGCATACAACGCCAGTTGCTGATTGGCGCGGGCGGCGTCTTCCTCCAGCGCCTGTCGCTCGGCATGGCGGATGGCAAGCGTTGCGGCAATGGCCGCACCGGCGATGATCAGCAGGGTATACAACGACAGACGCAGGGTACGGGAAGTCGGCAGCATGCTGGGCAGATGGGTGGCAGGTCGGGCGGGCAAGATAGCATGGGCCGGGCTGGCCCGGCGTGCTGTTCGCGCCGGGCACTCGGGTCACACAAACGTTTCGCCAGTACTTTGCCGGCGTGGCAGTTTCGACCGGGGTTTGGGGATCGGTCGGGGGCGCGGTTCGTCGACGAGCGAGCGTTCCAGTTGCTGCAGGCGTTCGGTCACGCCTTCTGCCGCGCTGGGGGCGTCGAGTAGCGCCTGAGCTGTCTCCATGACCTTGTCGATGGCATCGAACGGATCGAGACCGGTCCTCGCCAGCTTCAGTACCTGGCGTTGCTTTTCCGCATCCAGTGCCTTCAGCTGCTCATAGAACAGTTCCTGAAGAGGTGCCGCGTAGGTGCTGAGGTTGTCAGTGAAGTTTTTGATGCCGTCGATCAGGGCGGTGCCCCCGTTAATCAGATCTCTTGCACCCTCGACCACGTTTGAAACCGTCTCGCTGACGGTATTGAGGCCATCCTTGAGTTCCTGGGTGTGCAGCGTTTGCGCCAGCTTCAAACCTTTCTTGAAGAAGTGGTAGCGCAGCAACGGCATCGCCACGCCACCGACCACCGCACCGATAGCCACACCGATCGCGTTGCCGGCGCCCGGTACAACGCTGCCCAATGTGCCGGCCAGCGGAGCTCCCGCCAATACGCCCTTGAGGACTGATTTGACTCCGTGTTTCGACCTGAGGAATTTGCCGAAGGTCATACTTTCACGCAGTTCGTTGATGTCGGCGTTTTCCGGAACAAGCCCGTCGAACTCAGTCGCCAGATTGTGTAACTGAGCGGCGGCTGTCTGAGCCTTGTCGAGCATTCCCACAAATTCGCCAAGTATTTCGAATACGGCTTTTTTTCCGCCGGTCCTGTCGACGTACAGGATCGGGTTGTTGGCAACCATCGCGTACAGATTCAGGCCATCGACTTCGCCATTCGGATCGGCACTGAGCCAGCGTTGCAACCACGCTGCGTAATAGCGCTCGCCGTAGTAATACAACCCACTGACATCCATCTCCTTGCCCGAATACCGCACGGTCTTGTAGTCGATCCCGTCGGCCGGGTACTTGAGCATCCAGGCGGTGGCACCGAACGGGTAATAACCTTCGTGGCTGATGATTTGCGCCTGCTGATCGAGCTCCATGACGCAGGAGCCGAGGTGGTCGGCGAGGCTATAGCGCAGTTGATCGTCGCGCACACCCTCGGGTTGTTTCTGCGCCCAATGCAGGCAGCGCGCATTACCGACACTGATGACGTGCAGTGCTTCGCCATTGTCGCGGCTGCGTATTTCCAGCCCCGGCAAGTAGCGCACCTGATGAAAATGTTCAGCGTTGGCTGTGTAAGTTTCGTGGCGCTTGAACACCCGTACGCCCTGGCTGTAGCGGTAATGCTCGGCGTCGTGGTGCCCGTCCTCGCGGTGGATCAGGGTGACGCTTGCCAGTTCATCGCGTGCATTCCAGTGCAGGGCTTGCCCCGGTTGCAGGTTCTGCTGGTTGCCGTGGCGATCGAACAGCGTGTCGAAATCCGGCACCGGTTGCCCTTCGGCCCAGCGCACGCCACGGTTGCTGTGCGGGTCAATGCACAACTGCCGCGTGTAACTGGCGCCGGCCCGCACATGCACCAGTTTCTGCAGATTGCCGCCGGTGTCGTAAATGTAGGTCTGGGTGTAGTTGAGGCGGTTGTTAGGGTCGGTGGGCTTCGGCAGGCCGGGAATGTCCGAGAGCGGGCCGTCGTCGTAACCGCTGGCGCTGACCAGTCGGTACAGCGAGTCGTAGCTGAAGTCACGGTGACCGTCGACCCGCTGGTTAGCGAAATAAACCGGCTGGAAGGCGTGGTCTTCGATGCGAGTAATGTTGCCGACGAGGTCGTAGAAATATTCGAGGTCTTGTAGCACTGCGCCGGTGTCTTTGCGACTGGACTGGGTGTGCAGACGACCATCGGCCGGGTGGTAAGTCCAGCGACTGAGTACAAGATTACCGGCCTGCTGCTCGATGATCTGGTCGGCGGCGTTGTACTGCGCATCCAGCAACACGGGCTGCCAATCGGGCTGACCGTTGATCTGCAACTGCACGTGCTTGAGCTGTCCGCCGAAGCCGTAGCGTGATTGCTGACGATGGTCTCCGGCATCGGTCTGTTCCAGCACTGCGCCCATTGGGCTGAACACCCGACGGCTGGTGAAGCCTTGGTCATCGTCAAAGAAACGGGTTTCGGCCAGCGGCTGGCCGGTGAGGGCGAAGCTGTCGGTGCGCAGGGTGCCCGAGCTGTCGTGTTGCTCCAGCAATTGTCCGCGTCGATTGAACCGGGGATCGGCGGCGGCATCGGCGTAGGTAAACACATCGACGTCGGCCACGCCGTTTTCTTCGACGGCAACTACGCGCAACTGCTTATCGAACGTCGTGCGCCAATGATCGTTGCGCTCGTCCCAGTGTTGCAACGGTTCGCCAGCCAGTCCCGGCAGGAGCAGGCGCCAGCCAGCATCGACGCTGGCGGTTTTCAGCGGTTCGCCGTCCAGGCGATAGAGGGTGGTCAGGCATGGAATCGGCAGGCGTGGATCCCACTGCTCAATCAAGTGGCCCGCTGCATTGTGATGCAGGCGGTTCGCAAGGGCAGCGGGCGTGTCACTGGCAACCCTGCGCAGATAATCCAGCCTCTTCACGACTAATGTGCGCGAATCCCAGGCACTGATTCGTGGAGTAGAAGCATGCACCAAGGCTGACCGCGCGTTCATGCCGTTATGCCGCTCGTTTCAATGTTTGTTGCGCAACATAAGTACGGTATCGGCCGAGTATGGACCTGGCGTATTCGACGCTGCTCAATGCACTTTCTGTATCGGTGTTTATGGTCGAACGACTGACCATTCTAGAGTTGGGGGCTGCTACCCGTCCTTGTGCGAGATCCATCAGGTAATCAGCAGAGTTTGCATACACTTGCTCGACGCCTAGCGCGTCGAGTGCAGCGTGGCCGGCTTTCGATGAACGGATGATGGCGTCGCGCAAGCTGTCGAACATCGATTCATAAGCGTCCATTTCAAAACGGGTCAAGAGCTGTTCGGCTTTGGTGGCGTCTTTCGACACCTTGAACAACTCGGCCAGTTCAGAGACACCGGGAAGCAGGGCACCGCCAACCCCGTCACGTCCGAAGCTGAACAAAGCCCTTATGTTCTCCGACCTTTCCTGCCATGTCGCTGGACTGACGCTGTAGCTTTCCAGAGGGCTGGCAGATGAGCCAGCGCTTTGAGCGCGCAGTGATTGCACATCCAGATCCGACTGTCGCGGCAAAATGGATTGATTGAGAGACGATGCAACCTTGGCAAATACGGGATTGACTGCATCTGCGCTTGCATTGCCTAAGGTCAACCCTTGCAACTCTCCCGGGATACTGGCCGGGAGCGTACTGGTCGTGTTGTATCCGGCAGCGAATCCAATGATTGCCCGACCGCTGAGATAGAGGAGGTTGGTCAGTATCTTCTGTCGAAAACTTGCAGGAGAGGTCAAATCACCCAAAGCCTTCTGCACATCTCTCATGCTGCCTGGGATAACTGAAAGGAATTTCCTTTCTTGATCGATGATTTTTTTTTGCTCCGAGGGTGTCTTCGTCGTGCCGCCATCATCGAAGTAGCGCAGTGGATTATTTCCCACAAACCCATACAGATTCAGGCCATCTACAGCCCCCGCCGGGTCGGCACTGACCCAACGCTGCAACCACGGCGCGTAGTAGCGCGCGCCGTAGTAGTACAAACCGCTGACATCCATCTCCTTGCCTGAATAACGGATGAATTTGTAGCTGACTGTCGTCGCCGATTTTTCGGCCATCCACGCCGTGGCGCCGAACGGGTAATAGCCTTCGTGGCTGATCAGTTGCGCGGCCTGGTCCAGTTCCATCACGCAGGAGCCCAAGTGATCGTCGAGGCTGTAACGCAGTTGATCGTCGTCGACGCCGTCGGGTTTGTTCTCAGCCCAGTGCAGGCAGCGCGCGTTGCCGAGGCTGATGACGTGCAGTTCTTCGCCGTTGTCCTTGCTGCGGATTTCCAGCCCTGGCAAGTAGCGCACCTGATGAAAATGGGCGGCGTTGTCAGTGAAGGTTTCATGGCGCTTGAACACGCGCACGCCCTGGCTGTAGCGGTAGTGCTCGGCGTCGTCGCGTGTACCGCCTCGGGCAATCAGGGTCACGCGCTGCAGTTCGTCGCGCGCGTTCCATTGCAGGTCCTGAACCGTTTGCAGGTTCTGCTGGTTGCCGTGGCGGTCGAACAGACTGTCGAAGTCAGGCAGCGGATCACCCGGGTGCCAGCGCACCCCACGGTTGCTGTTCGGGTCGATGCGCATCTGGCAGGTGTGGCTGGCACCGGCCCGCACATGTTTGAGTTCGATCAGGTTGTTGCCGGCGTCGTATTGGTAGGTCTGGGTGTAGTTGAGCCGATTGTTCGGGTCGCCGGGTTGCGGCAGGCCGGGAATGTCGGACGGTGGCGCGTCGTCGTAACCGGTCGCGCGAGCCAGTCGGTACAGCGAGTCATAGGTGAAATCCCGGTGGCCATCGACGCGCTGGTTGGCGAAATAAACCGGCTGGAAAGCGTGGTCTTCGATGCGGCTGATATTGCCGACAGGGTCGTGAAAGTATTCGAAATCCTGCAGGACCTCGCCGGCCGCGTTGCGGCTCGACTGAGTGTGCAGACGGCCGTCCGCCAAGTGATAGGTCCAGCGGTTGCGCACGTGGTTGCCGGCCAGTTGCTCGATGATCTGCCCGGCAGCGTTGTACAGCACATCCAGCACCACCGGCTGCCACTCAGTCTTGCCGTTGATACGCAGATGCACTTGTTTTAGCTGTCCGGCCAGACCGAAGCCGGAGCGTTGTCGGTGGCCGCCGGCATCGGTCTGCTCCAGGGCCGCACCCAGTGGACTGAACAGCCAGTGGCTGGTGAATGCCTGACCCTCCTCAAAGGTCCGGGTTTGCGTGAGCGGCTGGCCGGTGAGGGCGAAGCTGCCCGTGCGCAGCGTGCCCGCGCGCTCCTGCTGCGCCAGCAACTGACCGCGCAGATTGTGGGCGGCGTCGGCGCTGGCATCGGCGTAGGTAAACACATCGACATCAGCCTCGTCGTTTTCGGCGAGTGCGATCACCCGCAGTTGCTTATCGAAGGTCGTGCGCCAATGCGTGCCACGCTGGTCCCAGCGCTGCAACGGCTCACCGGCCAGACCAGGCAGGCTGAGGCGCCAGCCGGCGTCGACGCTGGCGGTTTTCAGCGCGGTACCACTCAACGAATGAGCGGTGGCGAGACAGGGCACGGGCAGGCGTGCGTCCCACTGCTCGATCGAGCGTCCGGCAGTGTCGTGAATCTGACGGCTGATCTGGCGCTCGGCGGCAACACCGGCGATTCTGCGCAGATAAGCCACCTGAGCAATCGGCAGGCCTCGCCCATCGATCACCGACAATGCCGGTGTGCGCCAATCCACGGAGGCAGTCATCACGGTAACGTCTTTGCGGCTGGTGAATGTTCAGCGGTGTCGTTGAAGTCCTCGCTGGTCTGATACCAGGGGTGATAAGTCTCGCGAGAGAAGTCGCCACGAGCATTGATCAATTTGGTCGTGCGGCCCAGTGGGTCATAGCACAGGCTGTCGAAACAACCGTGGGTGCGCAGTGACTGGTCATTGACGTAGCGATGCCGATTGGCAAAAAACGGCCGGAACCTTCGCACCGGCAACCCCTTGTTGTTGTATTCGATGCGTTCACTGATACGCCAGCGTTGCTCGACGAAGACTTCTTCAAGCTGGCCGTCCTTGATGATCAGTGCGCCGTCGTCGTCCACTGCGTAGGCGATGCCCGGGTCAACCAGTTGCTGGTTTTGCAAGGCGCGACCAAAGCCATCGACGCAGGCTTTGACGATCTGAATCTGTGCCGCTATGGCATCGTCCGGATAGCGATCGGCGCTGAGGACGACGCTGTGCACCGGTTCGCGCCGAGTGCTGGCGATGATGTCACGCAAGGCGTGCTCTGAAGCTGTCAGCACCGTACGCCGCGTCAGTTGTTGACGGGCGCTGGCGCGAATATGGCCGCTGGGGAGGACGTAGCGCCGGGCGATCCAGTCGGTCAGTAGCGCAGCATCGGGCGGCACCTGGCCCATCCAGCTGAACAAGTCCTTGCGCAGCGTGCTCGCGGCTTTTTGCACCGCGCCTTCGGGGTCTTCAATGGCCGGGTCCGGACGATGATCTTCCGGGCGCTGATACTCGCTCAAGGGCCTGAAGCCTGCGGCGACGCCACGTTCGGTGCCGTGAAAGCTGGTGGCCAGCGGTTGTCCGGAGGGCTCGTACAGCGCTTCTTCGATGTTTTCATTGGCATCGATGATGCGCAGCGGCTGCAGGGCGTGGTAGTCGTACTCGATGTGGGTGGTGCAGTGATCCGGCAATTGGACGCGGCTGATCGCCAGGTGGTAGGCGTCGTATTCGGCGAGAGTCGCGCCCTGGCTGAGGGTCTCGTGGTAACTGCGCACCTTGTAGAAACCGCTGAGATCGGCGTAATCGGCGTAGCCGTAATGCACCGACCAGAGGTTTTGCTCGGCGTCGATGGCGGGGTCTATTTCGAACAACAATCGCATCGGTGTGTAGCCGATCTTTGCCAGTTCATCGCGAATATTGAAGGGCGCCGGTAACACGTCGTAGGCATCCAGCGCGGTCTTGTCCAGCTGCGCCAACTCCAATGGCCCGACGAGCGCGACAAAATCGGCTTTGCCATCGTCGTGCGGTGTGCCATCGCTCTTCACATAACGTTGCACCGACTGGGTGGTCAGGACCCGCTGCTCATCCCAGTGCGCTGAATCCTGATGCGCGACCATGTCTTCATAGCTGACCTGTTGTGCCGTCAGACCTTCCGGCAGCGAACCTTTGGGCAGCACCAGTGCATTGCTGCGTTGTTGCCACGGCAAACCGAGCCGCCACTGCTGCGCATCGTCGCTCAGATCAATAAAACGTGAGCGTGTTTCGTTCAGATAAAAGGCTTGCTGCGCCGCATCGTGTGCATCGCGCCACCACTGTTGCTCATCAACATCGGTAAAGGGCGGAGTGTCCGTTTCGGTCAGGCGCCGCGCATAGCTGACGGTCAGCGCATGGGTGGCTGAACCGTGGGCGTCCCAGCTCAGATTGAGCGCGTGGCGGCACAGCGGATCGTCGATGAAACGGTCGTACTGGTAGCTGATGTTTTCCAGCGCCAGCGGCAGCAACACTGCGGAGTCGTATTGGCCTCGGGCCCGGACTTCGCGCACCAGGTAGCGGTTCTCCTGCACCGCAAAAGGGCGGGGTATGCCCGGGGTGTCAATGTCGTCCTCGGCATAGGTTTCGATGCGGATGACCGAACCCACCAGTGCCCGAGCGATTTCGTATTCGGTGTCGGCATCAGCTGGCGTGATGGTTTCATCGCACTCATCGGTGACGTGATAGCGGCTGAACAGGGTGTCGCCCAGCGGCCAGGCTTGTTGATCGCCATTGAAATAATCTGCACGCGAACGGTCCATCGACTGCCCGGTGTGAAACCAGGTACAGACCCGCACCGGCGCAGTAAAACCGCCCTCGTCAATGGCTCCGGCGCGCTCGCTGTCGGTCTGTTGGAGCTGGCCGAACCCGCGGAACTCACGTTCTCTGGCGTCATAGACACCCTCGCGATAGACGAACGCCTGAGTCAGGCAATTGCCGGTGATTTCGTCCAGTTGCCGTTGTTTTTTGACCACGGCCACGGCAAACGGCAGATGACAGACCGGCGGGTTTTTCAGCGTCAGCAGGCGCTGCTTTTCATCCAGCCACTCTTGCGCCGAGCTGCGATAGACCACGCTGGCGCTGCATCCCATGTTGTTGTTGCTTGCGGTCAGCAGATAGGGCTTGGCCGCGACGAAATCGTAGCGCCAGTGCTGCGGTGTGATGTGTGGCACCGTCAGGATCAGGCTCGCGCAGCCGAGGCCTTGCAGGTCGGCGAAACTGACCTGGCTCAAGCGGTCGTAGCGCACGCCGGCAGGCCACGGCACGTGGATCGGCGTCTGTTCCAGCCCGTTCCCGCCACGGTTGCGGTAGATATCGAACCCCACCGATCGCAGATAAATCAGCGCAGGCGCACCGCTGCCATCGAGGTCGGCGATGCGTACACGCGATGCATCGAACGATTCATAGGCAAAGGGCAGGGCGCTGATGACCCGGCCTGCGCCAAACCTGCCGTGCCCCAGGTTCGGCCAGCATTTGATTTCGTCATGACGGATACGGCACAGCTCGGGCATGTCGCTGCCGAGCAGGTTGCCCAGCATCACCAGTTCGGTCGGCGAATGGCTGAACAGCGGCAGGCGATCATCGCTCGGCTGGTGCTCGACCTCTTCGGCAGGGGCGAAACCTTCTTCGCGTCGGTTGGCATAGAGGCGCACCGAGTTCGGTCCGATCAACGCCAGCGAGCTGAGCCCGTCGCCACTGAGGTCGCCGAGTTGCGACAGCGTGTGGAAAAACTCCAGCGGAAACGCATTGAACGGGACAAAGTCGGCGAATTCACGCTGGGCATTGAGCGAGCGAAAAGCGCTGATGCCCGGCTGCGCGCTGACCCAGTCGAGGCGGCCATCACCGGTCAGGTCTGTCAGCAGTTGGTGCACCGGGCGCTGGCGATCGCCCCGTGGAATGCTGTCCAGCGCCTGCCACGGTCCGTAGCCGATCTCATCGGTGCCTGATGTTTTGCGTAGCGGCTCACGGTAATACCAGCCCTGATCATAGCGGCATAGAAAACCCGGCACGCCTTCGCCATAGAGGTCAACGCACTGGTAGAAACCGCCGTCTTCCACGCCGGGCTGATGGTCGGATTCGAGCAGGCGTGTGGGGATCGGGTTGATCTCGAACGGCGAATAATCGAACTCCACCGGCGGGCTGTTTTCCACGCGGCCACTGGCGTCATAAGCCTGATAGTGGGCGGCGCTGATCTGGCTGAAAGACCATTCGCTGCCAGGCGCCGAATATTCCAGCAACAGGCGCCGTACCAGCGCCGGTTTGCTCGCCGGCTCATCGCTGAAACGATGAAACATCAAGACTTGCCGACAGAGCCGGCGGGTCGCCAGTTCAAAGCCCTGACCATAGGTCGAGAAGGGATCCGGGCGCGTGAGCCACGGTTGCAGGGTTTCGCCGTCGTAGGCCGGCGTATCGGTCAGCGCGGTACTGCGCTCGCCGTAATCGAACAGCAGGTGAAAGTGCCAGTCCAGATCGGCCGGATTCTCCACCGTCCAGCTGTACAGATCCTTGCTCGCCGTGACGTTGCCGTAGCACACCCGGTGCAGGTAGCGCTGGGCGCGGTGATCATGGATCGGGTCAGGATCCTGATCATCGCTCTTGTAGGCAAAACAGATGTGTTCACCGCGCGCATTCATGCTTTCGCAGAGCAGCCAGGTGGCAATGTGTCCGGGGGCGTGCGGGTCGGCAATGCGTGTGGCTTCGGTTTTGCCGTACAGGTGCAGCGAACCGTCAGCGCCGTGGATCAGCCAGAATATCGCCGGATCGGCTTCTCGGGTCTGTCGCTGCCAGCGCTCGCACAGGGCAAAGCCACTTTCGACCTGTGGCCAGTAACGCAGCACGCTGTGCGCGCCGATGTCGACGCCATCGTAACGCGATTCCTCACGCGTTTTGAGGCTGCCATCGTCCTTGAGCTCCGGCATCCACACTTCGCCGTCGTGGCCAATGATCTCGTCGTGATCGGTGTAGCGCGGCACGCCTTTTTGCCTGCGCCGGCTGATGGCGCCAAGCCCCGAGAGGCCCCAGCCGATACCGAACGCGCCGTTACCGCTCTGGCTGCTGTAGCTCAGGCCCATTTGCGGGTCCCAACCCCGCCCGCTGGAAATCGGCAATGGCAGTTCGAACGATGCCGCACCCGTTGGGCCAACGACGCCCCAATCCTTGCCAATGGTGGCAATCGAGGCGCTTTTGGCGATGCTCGGGGTCGTGATACTCAGCTCTTGATCAGCCATGATCGAATCCATTGCGTACGTGAACACGAAGGTGGATTGACGCTAGCAAGAAAAGGTCTGGGCGTAACCTGTCAGATCTGACAGGTCATAAAGAATAAAAAGTGTGATAGAGGGCGGTTTTTATCGCCAAATCCCGATCAAGCCGTAAATGGGTGAACGACGGGCATAAAAAAGGCCGGCCCGTCGGGTGACGGGCCGGCCTTTTTTTCAGGCTGCGAAGCGCTTACTGCACTTCGACGGCCAGGCTTTCGCTGATCTTCTGTTGCCAGATCGCAGGACCAGTGATGTGGACCGACTCGCCTTTGCTGTCAACGGCAACCGTCACCGGCATGTCCTTGACCTCAAATTCGTAGATCGCTTCCATGCCCAGTTCGGCGAACGCCAGCACTTGCGACTTCTTGATCGCCTGGGCAACCAGGTAGGCAGCGCCGCCGACGGCCATCAGGTACACGGCTTTGTTGTCCTTGATCGCTTCGATCGCGGTCGGGCCGCGCTCGGATTTGCCGATCATGCCCAACAGGCCGGTTTGCTCAAGGATCTGCCGGGTGAACTTGTCCATCCGCGTCGCGGTGGTAGGACCTGCCGGGCCAACCACTTCGTCACCGACCGGATCAACCGGGCCGACGTAGTAGATGAAGCGACCCTTCAGGTCGACCGGCAGGGTTTCACCCTTGTTGAGCATCTCGACCATGCGCTTGTGCGCGGCGTCGCGACCGGTGAGCATTTTGCCGTTGAGCAGGACGGTTTCGCCCGGCTTCCAGCTCTGCACGTCTTCCGGGGTCAGGGTGTCGAGGTTGACGCGACGGGCCGACGGGCCGGCTTCCCAGACGATTTCCGGGTAGGCGTCCAGCGGTGGCGCTTCCAGCGAGGCCGGGCCGGTACCGTCGAGCACGAAGTGCGCGTGACGGGTGGCGGCGCAGTTCGGGATCATGCACACCGGCAGCGAAGCGGCGTGAGTCGGGTAGTCCATGATCTTCACGTCGAGCACGGTGGTCAGGCCACCGAGGCCCTGGGCGCCGATGCCCAACTGGTTGACCTTCTCGAACAGCTCCAGACGCATTTCTTCGATGCGGTTCTGTGGACCACGGGCCTTCAGCTCGTGGATGTCGATGGATTCCATCAACACTTCTTTAGCCATCACCGCGGCTTTCTCGGCGGTGCCGCCGATGCCGATGCCGAGCATGCCCGGTGGGCACCAGCCGGCGCCCATGGTCGGAACGGTCTTGAGTACCCAGTCGACGATCGAGTCGGACGGGTTGAGCATGGCCATTTTCGACTTGTTCTCGGAACCGCCGCCCTTGGCCGCCACGTCCACTTCCACGGTGTTGCCCGGGACGATGGAGTAGTGAATCACGGCCGGGGTGTTGTCCTTGGTGTTTTTCCGAGCGCCCGCCGGGTCGGCGAGGATCGAGGCACGCAGGACGTTTTCCGGCAGGTTGTAGGCGCGACGCACGCCTTCGTTGATCATGTCGTCCAGGCCCATGGTGGCGCCATCCCAACGTACGTCCATGCCGACGCGCACGAACACGGTAACGATACCGGTGTCCTGGCAGATCGGGCGGTGGCCGGTGGCGCACATGCGCGAGTTGATCAGGATCTGCGCCATCGAGTCACGGGCCGCTGGCGATTCTTCGCGCAGGTAGGCTTCGTGCATCGCCTGGATGAAATCCACGGGGTGGTAATAGGAAATGAACTGCAGGGCGTCGGCAACGCTCTGAATCAGGTCGTCTTGCTTGATCACGGTCATGAGTCGCGCTCCTCTAAAAGACGGGAACATTCAATAAGGTGCCTGCGGCTTGGGTGCATCGGTCGCTCGCATGCACCTTTCAAGGCACGCCGGGGCTGCTGGCGCGACGCTAAAAAGGCGCGGCAGTATACCGCGCCTCGGTGGGGCATACACGCGCCGGCAGTCATTCGTTGGTCGCATGGCTGGGCGAATATCGGACAGCGGGTTTGCACTTGCGGTTTTACCCCCTCACCCCAGCCCTCTCCCCCAGAGGGGCGAGGGGGAAAGGGAGCCGATCTTCGTGGTATTCAAAACCTTAGTCCGGCTCAGGAAAGTTGCCGATCTTCATGCTGTTCAGACCTGAGTTCGGCGCGATGTTTCAAGTCGATGTACCTCGGATAAACAACGCGCTCAGTCCCCTCTCCCTCTGGGAGAGGGCCAGGGTGAGGGGCTTTTGCAGCCGCACTTTTGACGTCAATTTTCGAGCCCGAAAATCGGTGGTCATTTATCGACTACGCCACTAAAGTGGCAGCCGGTCTGTAGAGTAGGACACTCGGTCAGCCTCCTATCGCACGGTGAGTCAACGATTGACCCATAACGCCATTCAACGTCTTTTGCTTAAACGTTTCGCCCTTGCTGCGGCCACCTACGGATTGGCTTTGCTGCTGCTGTGGCTGGCGTTTTTCACCGGCCATTACGGCCAGTCCCTGAGTGCCGTGGCCATCGGCAGCGCGCTGGTGGTGATCAGTCAGGCGACGCTGTTCGCGCTGTTCTGGAGCGGCCGCAATCAACGCTTTGAAGACCCCAGCCTGACCGAAGTGCAGGTGCTGCTCGGACTGGGCTGGCAAACCTGGCTGATCGCGCATCTGGATGACGCCCGGGGCGCCTTTCTGGTGTTCTATGTGTTGATTCTGCTGTTCGGCCTGTTCCACCTGAGCCGACGGGCGTTCATTCGCTGTGCGCTGCTGGTGTTCTTCAGTTTCTGCGCGATCACGCTGTGGGACGGTTATTACTTCCTCTTGCCGGATCCGGCGCTCGCCGCCCTGCAGGTGTGCATTCTGGCGATGGTGCTGGCGTGGCTGGTGCTGTATGCGCGCTTCGTTCAGATCTCGCGGCAACGCCAGCGTCAGCGCCGGTTTGCCTTGCAGGCGCATCAGGACACCCTGCGCGGGATGATGCGTCAGCTGGAAGACCTGGTGGCCACCGACGAGCTGACCGGGTTGTTCAATCGTCGGCATTTTCTGCGCCTGGCCTCGCGTGAGCTCAACACGATGGACAGCGACGTGGTGCATGGCCTGGCGCTGATCGACCTCGACCATTTCAAACGCATCAACGACCTGCACGGTCACGCCGCCGGCGATCAGGTGTTGCAGGCGTTCGCCGGCGTTGCCCAGGCGTGTCTGCGCGACGGTGATGTGCTGGCGCGCTATGGTGGTGAGGAGTTTGTGCTGTTGCTGCCCGATTGCGACGCCGAACGCATGACCGCCTGCTGCGAGCGTCTGCGCCTGGCCTTTACCGATGTTGAACTGGTCGGCCTGAACGTGCACAACCTCAGCCTGTCGGCAGGCATGACCCTGCTGGAACTGGGCGATGATCTGGACGACGCCTTGCAGCGCGCCGATCAGGCGCTGTATCGGGCCAAGCGCGACGGACGCAACCGTTGTGCCGCAGCCTGGGAGAATCTCGATGCCTGAACTTCGCGTCGGTGAACGTCAGTGGTCGGTGGCGGCGGGCAGCAACCTGCTCGATGCCCTCAATCAGAACGGCGTCGCCGTGCCTTACAGCTGTCGTGCCGGCAGTTGCCACGCCTGTCTGGTGCAATGCGTGCAAGGCCTGCCGGCCGATAACCGCCCGGATGCCTTGAGCGCTGAACAACGCGATGAGGGCTGGCGGCTGGCCTGTCAGTGTCAGGTGGTCGAAGATTTGCGCGTGCACACCTTCGATCCGCTGGCTGATGGTCGTCCGGCCGTGGTCGAGGCACTCGACTGGCTGAGCGAGGGTGTGTTGCGTATGCGCCTGACCCCGCAACGGCCGTTGCGCTACAGCGCCGGGCAACATCTGGTGCTGTGGATCAATCACATTGCCCGGCCGTATTCACTGGCGAGCCTGCCGGAAGAAGATCGCTTTCTCGAGTTTCACCTGGATTGTCGCCTGCCTGGCGAATTCAGCGATGCGGCGCGGCGCTTGCAGATCGGCGACCCGGTGCGCCTTGGCGAACTGCGTGGCGGCGCTTTGCACTACGACCCGGATTGGCACAGCCGGCCGCTGTGGCTGCTCGCCGCCGGCACGGGGCTGGGGCCATTGTTCGGTGTGCTGCGTGAAGCTTTGCGTCAGGATCACCAGGGCGCCATTCGCCTCATTCACCTGGCCCATGATGCTGACGCACATTATCTGGCCAAACCGCTGGCGGCACTGGCCGCGCAGCGCGAAAACCTCAGCGTCGAGTTGTGGACGGCGGCCGAGTCAGCCGCCGCTTTGGCGCAACTGCGCCTTGTTTCCCGGCAAACCCTGGCCTTAGTCTGCGGCTCGACGGCCAGTGTCGACGCCTTTGCCAGGCGCCTGTATCTGGCCGGATTGCCGCGCAATCAACTGCTGGCCGATGTATTTTTGAGCCGTGGTTGAGCGCTGAATCTCAGACGCGAGACACGCCATGACCGATGCCATTCTGCTGGAACGCGAACGCGGTTTACTGACTCTGCGCCTTAATCGCCCAGACAAGAAAAATGCCTTGACCCGCGCCATGTACAGCCGACTCGCCGAGGCGCTGAAGCAGGCCGACAGCGACCCCGAGATCAACGCCGTGCTGATCACCGGCAGCGCCGAGTGCTTCACCGCCGGCAACGACATTGCGGATTTCATCCAGCAACCGCCGAGCGACCTCGACAGCCCGGTGTTTCACTTCATGCTCAATTTGCTGGAGTGTCGCAAACCGGTGATTGCCGCCGTGGCCGGGGCGGCGGTGGGCATTGGCACGACGTTGTTGCTGCACTGTGATCTGGTCTACGTGGCCCGCGATGCGCGCTTGCGCATGCCGTTCGTTAACCTTGGGTTGTGCCCGGAGTTCGGCTCAAGCCTGATTCTGCCGCGCTTGCTCGGGCAGGCGAAAGCGGCAGAACTTCTGTTATTGGGCGAAGGTTTTACCGGTGAACAGGCCGCGGCCTGGGGCATTGCCAGCGAGGCGCTGGGCAGTGGCGAAGCCGCATTGAGCAAGGCGCGGGAGATGGCCTTGCGGTTCGATGAGTTGCCGCCTGAGGCGGTGCGCATCAGCAAGCAATTGATGAAGGCACCGGACCGCGAGCTGATCCGCAAAGTGATCGAGGAGGAGGGCGCGTTATTCACCCAGCGCCTTCGTTCGCCAGAAGCGCTGGCGGCGTTGACCGGGTTTATCAAACGGCATTGATGTTCGGCTGGCCGAGTTGGCCGTGTACTTTTTCAGGCCTGCACGCGAGAAGCCCTGCCATTCACAGGGCAGGGCGTTGTTGCCGTCACGGTTGTTGAAGCCCAGGATTGGCAACCCGACAGCCCGTTTGCCGATCGGACGGGAGGTGCGGTCCACTGGCCGCTGCTTCAGTCGTGCATCGTCGTCAGCAGGCCACGGGCAACACAGCGCATTCGCCGACCACTGACCATGGCGGTGCCGAGAAACAATACGCTGCGGTCATCGAATAAGGCAGCCAGCGCTTCTCCCGCCTCGACATTGAACTGCAGCCATCCCTTCCCGGTCCCCAGCGTTGTATCCAGTTCGCCGCGGTCAGTGAACTTCGCGACGACCGCACGCGCCGATTCTGAAAGGCATCCATGCACCAGGATGCTGGCGTCCTGCTGGCTGATCGCCGATGCCCATCTGGTCAACTGGCCATCCAGTCTGGTCAACAGTGGTTCGCCATTATTGAACCGGGTGTTCTTGCTGCCATCGGACTTGCGGTTGATCAACAGTCCATGCTCACCCTCGGGGTGTTCGTAGCCAATGCCCAAGAGGTGTGTATCGGTCTGGGCAATGAGCTGGTGAATGAAGAAGTGTTGATCGTCGCTGTTCGGCTCAATCAACAAATAGCCCGCCGTGGCGAAGGAGGTATCCAGCGCCCCGGTGGTCTCGATTTTGCTGAAAAGCGCACGGGCTTGCTGAGCACTTTGCCCACTGCAATAACCGCTGAGGGCGTATTTCCCCTCATGGTCGACGGCAATATCCGTCAACACAGTATGCAGAAAGTCAGGATGCGCGAAGCGGACACTGCCCGTCTGATTGAAGCTTGTATCGAGTGCGCCATCCGGCATGAGCCGAATCACCATGGATTGGGTCTTTTGCAGACCATCATAAATCTGCCCCAGTACAAGAATCTTGCCGTCAGGCAGCACGGGGCCGTGGCTGAACGATCGGGTCAGCGACGCAGTGAGCGAGTTTGCCTCGCGCTGTTTGTGGCTGGTGCTCAGGCTGCCAAGCGGGATCAGCACTTGTCCGTTGTCGCCAAAACCCTGGTCCCGACGGCCATCGGCGAGCAGGCGCACCAGCCCGGTCCAACTGGCAAAACTACCGTCATGATAGTCACCGATCAGCAGAATTTTACCGTCACTCAGTACTGCGACTTCGTTGAGGGTCGAGTAAGCGCGTCCGCCTTCGTTGGAAGCAAACTCGCCAGTGACATATCCGGCCTGACCGAATGAGTGATCGACGACGCCGTTTGCACTCATTCTCATGCAGCAGTAGGAAGTCCGATCACTGTGCAGGTGCGCATGCCCGGCGATGTAAACCCGGCCAGCGGCATCAACCCCCAGTCCCTTGGGCGAAATCGATGGACCGCCTGTTTCGGATGCCTCCAGAAGTGCCAGGCCACGCTTGCCGAACGAGGGGTCAAGTTGCCCTTCGTTGTTCGAAAGCGTCGTGCTGTTGGCGTGGTAACGCAGGATCACTCCGTGCATGTCAGCGTCGGCATGCCGAACGCCAGCCACGACGATTTTTCCGTCATCCTGCAGCGCCAGCGCATTCAAAATGGTCACGCCGCCGACCCGAGTGCTTGCCCAGCCAAGTCCGTGAAATGTCTCGTCCAGCCTGCCGTCGCTCAGTAAACGTGCGACCACGCCCGGCGATGATTGGTCCGCCGGTTTGATGGCACCGCACACAACGATTTTTCCATCGGGTTGCATCGCACCTGCTTTCCAGTAGGTGATGTGCTGGCCCAGTTGGGTAAGCAACGGTTGCGCACCATTGAACTGAATGTTGTACTCACCATTCGGTTCGAGGCTGATCAAAAGACCTCGCCCGTCCGCAGTTGAGCCGATCCCCAGCAGTTTGTTGTTCGGCTGGCCAATGACCGAGTGGAGTTCGCCGGACTTGAACAAGCTCTGTGGTGGGGCGAAGAAACCACCTGCGCCGAAGCCAGGAACAAGTCTGCCGTCGCGCGAGAAACGCGCCATCAGCGGCAGCTTCGACGCCGGGTCCTGGGCCAGGTAACCCGCGACGACGATCGTCTTGTCCCCATCAATAAAGCCACTGCGCAGTTTTACGTGAGACTGATCGACGCCGGGATAAATGACCTGGACATAACCGGTCTGGTTGAACGACTGGTCCAGCGAACCATCGCTGTTGAGCACAAACAGGTAGGCCCGGGTGTCGGTTGTGTGAGTGACGGTATAGGTGTGAACCACCAGAATTGTGCCATCGTCCAGTGCCGCGACGCTTGTCGACGAGTCTGGGCCGTCATTGCTGTTGGTTGCGTCAGCGAGGATTTGATCTTGCGTCGAACCCGGCATTCTGAGGATCACATATCCATCGTTGGCACCGAACTCAGTGTCGTGCTTGCCATCAGCAGTGAATCTGGCCAATGCCGGCACCGCTTGGCCAAACACGTGCCCGACGAGCAGGATTTTTCCGTCAGGGAGCAGCGTGATCGAGTGCCCGCCAGAGGGTGTGCGCTCAATAAACGTAGAGCTGGTGATGCCGTTCGTTCCGAAGGCAGTATCGAGTGTGCCATCAGGTTTCAAGCAACCCAGCAGGTACGCTGAGTTGACGCCTGATTGCACCGTTCCAGTGAAATAAATTCGTTCGGCTGCTGGTGAATAATGAGTCTTGACGCCCTTCAGTATTATTTTCCTACCCAGATGAGGTATCTCCAGTAGAAAGACACCTTCGTCTGCGAAATCCTTATCAAGCCCGGTATTGTTCTGCACTGACTCTTTCAAATCGTTCATGCCGCTCTCCTTGAGGGGATGGTTGCGACTCGATTAGCTGCCGAACAAGATTCCTCGTCTACTGTCAGGTCTGACAGTAGACGCCGGCGTCGCCTGTGTGCGTCGCCCATAAAAAAGCCCCACCATTCACATGGCGGGGCTGTGCTTTTTCAGCAACCGGTCACTCAGACCTGCGGGTCGCCCACGTGCAGGATCTTCATGCCGTTGGTGCCGCCGGTGGTGTGGTAGCTGTCGCCCTTGGTCAGGATGACCCAGTCGCCTTTTTCCACAACGCCGCGCTTGACCAGCTCGTCGATCGCCTTCTGGCTGACTTCGTGCGGTTCCAGCGAAGCCGGATCGAACGGTACGGTGTACACGCCACGGAACATCGCTGCGCGTGCCTGCGTTTCGCGGTGCGGCGAGAACGCGTAGATCGGCACCGACGAACGGATACGCGACATGATCAGCGGGGTGTAGCCACTTTCGGTCAGCGCGATGATCGCTTTAACGCCCGGGAAGTGGTTGGCGGTGTACATGGTCGCCAGCGCGATGCTTTCGTCGCAACGGGTGAATTCCTTGCCGATACGGTGGCTGGAAGTCTTGCCGGTAGGGTGCTTTTCGGCGCCGACGCAGATGCGCGCCATGGCCTGCACGGCTTCCAGCGGGTACAGACCTGCAGCGGATTCAGCAGACAACATCACGGCGTCGGTGTAGTCGAGCACGGCGTTGGCCACGTCGGACACTTCGGCGCGGGTCGGCATTGGGTTCTGGATCATCGACTCCATCATCTGGGTCGCGACGATCACAGCCTTGTTGTGGCGGCGTGCGTGCAGAATGATTTTCTTCTGAATGCCCACCAGCTCGGCGTCGCCGATTTCCACGCCCAAGTCACCACGGGCAACCATCACCGCGTCGGAGGCCTTGATCAGACCGTCGAGGGTTTCGTCATCGGCCACGGCTTCGGCGCGTTCGATCTTCGCCACCAGCCAGGCAGTGCCGCCAGCTTCGTCGCGCAGTTGACGGGCGTATTCCATGTCGGCGGCGTCACGCGGGAAGGACACGGCGAGGTAGTCGACTTCCATTTCGGCGGCGAGCTTGATATCGGCCTTGTCTTTTTCAGTCAGGGCCGGTGCGGTCAGACCGCCACCGCGACGGTTGATGCCTTTGTGGTCGGACAGCGGGCCGCCGATGGTCACGGTGCAATGCAATTCTGTTGCGGTGGCGGTATCAACGCGCATCACCACACGGCCGTCGTCGAGCAGCAGCTCGTCGCCCACGCCGCAGTCCTTGACCAGATCCGGGTAGTCGATGCCGACCACTTGCTGGTTGCCTTCGGTCAACGGATGGCTGGTGGAGAAGGTGAACTTGTCACCGATCTTCAGCTCGATCTTCTTGTTGGCGAATTTGGCGATACGGATTTTCGGGCCTTGCAGGTCACCCAGCAGGGCGACGAAGCGACCGTGCTTGGCTGCCAGGTCACGCACCAGCTTCGCGCGAGCCTTGTGCTCGTCGGGGGTGCCGTGGGAGAAATTCAGACGGGCAACGTCCAGACCAGCCAGAATCAGCTGTTCGAGAACTTCCGGCGAGTTACTGGCCGGGCCAAGGGTAGCGACGATTTTGGTACGACGGACGGACATGCAAAGACTCCTGAGTTCAAGCGCTAGCGAAGGCTACTATGCTCTTGGGGTGTAGTCATTGTTCGTTTGCACTACTTATTACTTTCTTTATTGAACACGACGATTGGCGCAAACACTTCTGAAGATTTCTCGGCAAGGGTCGATAAAGAGCACAAGACAGGAGAACCTTCATGCGATTCGTACCCATTGCCGCCCTTGCCCTCAGCGTCCTCGCCGTCACGGGCTGCACCCGTTGGTCGATGAACCATCATTTGAACAACGCCTACAGCGCCTACGACCGTGGCAATTGCGAGCAGGTCATGCTCGAACTGTCCAAGGTCGAGCGCGCCAGCCGCGCCCGTCCGTACGTGTGGCCGGAAGTGTCGATGATGCGCGGTCAGTGCCTGGAGCGGCAGAAAATGTTTGTCGACGCGGCGCAGACCTACCAGTTCATCATCGCCTCGTACCCGAACAGCGAATATGCCTTCCGCGCCCGCGCCCGCCTGGAAACCTTGCAGAGTCTGGGTCACTACCCGACTCGCAGCGCCGCAACCGTGGTGAAACCGAGCCGTTTCTGATGACACTTGTCATACAAAATCTGGCCGGTTGTACAGGCTGAGCTATAGTCGAATGATCCGGTTTTAGAGCAGCGTTTCTAAATTCGGGGCAACACCTGCGACTGGCAAGTGGTCACGTGACAGCGAGGTAGCGACTGTCACACCGGAAGCGGGGAGAGCGTGCCGGCAGTACCGGCGCGTTCCGAAGCAAAGGTGCGGCTCTGTGATGGAGCCTTGCATGGCGAACTGCGCATCATGTTTACCGACCGCCGAATCGAACGGCATCAGTTGCCGTATTTCCTCCGCGTGTTCAACAGCGTCACCGACAAGCCCATCGGTTTTCTCGGCAACGTGTCCGAAGACGGGCTGATGCTGATCAGTCAGTTGCCGATGATGACCGGCGTGGATTTCCATTTGCGCCTGAAAATCCCCTGCGGCGACAGCTGCCAACAGGTGATCGACCTGACAGCGTGCTGCCTGTGGTGCCACGAAGACGCAACCCCCCTGCATTACGACGCCGGCTTCAGCCTGCTGCGACCGCCGCCGGAATATGGGCAGCTGGTTGAGGCATTGCGTCAGTATTTCAGCTTTCAGCCGTTGCCGGCTTCGGCCTGATTCCTCTCTGCGCCGCCTCTAAAAGCTGTTCAGGCGCCAGGCGGCCTTGTTCATGCGTAGCTCTTACCGTTTGTCGGGACTGTCAGATTTTACAGGTGCCGGGAGCGTTGCCGTGCCTGTAAACATCGTGTCAACGATGAGCCACGGAAGATCGCTGCCATGTCTGACTTCACTGTTACGGTACTGGACGAACCGCTGATCAACGATCTTGAGGAGATTCCACAATTAAATAGCGGGAGTGTAGATAGCAAGCCCGACGGCCTGCAGTTCTATTATGCAGGGAGGGTGATACTCGGCGATTTCGCAATGGACCTCACCTTCAACGTTCCTCAGGATGATGGCGAGCAGCACAAGGTCTGGATTGATTATCACGGCCCACTTGGCGGGATGAATATTCTCGCTGACGTACCTTTTTACGGGAAGCGGTGGAATACCATTCGCATCACGGGTCTTGAAGGCGCGGGGGCCGCGCGGTTTGATGGCAAGTGGAATTACAGAGGTACCAACTCTGAATGGACATCCCAGGGCCTGCAAATGTGGCCTGCAGCCAGGTTTGATCCCCGCACGGTGATTGCTGATGGAGTGTTAAGGGGGACTGCTCGGAGTCGGCACACCATTACCGTCGTGCGTGCCAATGTTGGCGAGGCCTTGACCGAGACAGTAATCGCGGCTCCCGACGGCAGCTGGAGCGCAAACCTGTTGCCCTCCACTGGCACAGGGGGGGCCGTGATTCTTGAGACCCTTCCAGGCGTGGCAAGCAGATACGCTGAGTCTAAACACCTCACAATCATGAACGCTCCCGCTATTACTTCTCCAACCGAGGGGGCCGATGTAAAGCAACAAAGGCCCAACGTCTCTGGCGAGGGAACGCCGGGTGCGACAGTCAGAATCTATCGCGAGAGTTTTGGCGGCATTGTCTATGGCGAGGCGCTGGTTCAACCCAACGGTCGATGGTCGACACCTGTGCTCATTGAGCTGCCAGAAGGATCCTTTACGTTCACCGCGCAGCAGACGCTGGGCACTACCCTGTCTGCCTGGGCGAAAGGCGTAACCGTCACGGCCAGCAATCGGCCTGTCATCACCCGTCCTGAGCCAATCTTTCAGGAGATGAATTTTCAGCTGTTTGGAACTCATAGCGAGGCAGGAGCCACGGTTCAGGTGTTCCGCGATTTGACTCAGGACAGGGTCGGGGCAAGCTGGCCGTTGACGGGGGAGAACTGGGAGGCGGGCGTCATAGTCCCGCCAGGACCTGTGTCACTGGTAGCCATCACTGTCGTGGCAGGATTGCAGTCGCGGCGCAGTGCGGCCTGTGCAGTCAAAATTCGCCCGCCCAAGTTGACTGGCGTCAAGGTCGAAATTCTGGCGGATAATTCGATCCGTTTCTCAGGCAGCGCCTACCCTGGTGCGACGGTTGTGATCACTGTCCTTGAGTCGATGGTCGAGCCGCCTGCGGAGGTTGTGGCCGTTGACGGCAATTGGGCAACCACGGCTACGGGTTGGCCGGCCGGTGCTTACAAAATCAAGGCCATTCAAAAGGTTTCTGATAACGCCGGTGGCTGGATCGAGTCGACGCATGAGAAGGGTGATGACTTGCCTGTGGCCAATGTGCCGAGGGTGAGCGCAGTCACCTCCACAATAAACTATCGACCCATCGTCAGCGGTAGGGGTGTCAACGATGCCACGGTAGTGTTATTACGCCCCGGAGGCGAGGCGTCGGTTCTGCCCGATGCAACGGTCGTTAACGGTCAGTGGACGAGCACCGCGCTGATAGAGTTGGGCCCGTTGAAGGACTACACCCTTCACATTCGCCAATGCCTCGACGGGGTGGGCGCGTCCGAAAGGGTTGAGCACAACGTCAACATTCCCCCATTAGCCCCGGGCCTGCATGACCCGGTTGAAGATGGCCTGTCACCCAGGTTCAGTGGCACGTGCTGGCCGGGGGCCGAAGTCAAGATCTGGTTCAGCGATGCCATCTCGGATGTGCATGATGCGTGGGTCAGCGATGCCTCCTGGTCCTTCCGGCGGGCAAAGGAATTTGCCGCGAATGAGCTGCATACCGTCTACGTGACCCAAGTGGCTGCATCGCAGACTTCGGCGCCCGCGTCGAAAACATTTACCGTCAGACGGACCCTGCTGACGCCGCAGATCACGCAACCGCAAGAGGGGGGCGCGGTAGGCCGCGAGGTGATGATCGAGGGCGACAACGGTATGAAAGACGCCACGATGCAGTTGTTTGACGCTCAGTACAGAGTGCCCGTAGGACTGCCGTTGCTTTTGCTCGAGCAGGGCAAATGGCAGATTCCGCTCAGCGATCTGCCTTTCGGTCAGTTCACGGTCTATGCGGTACAAACGTACGCTCAAATTCCCTCCGAAGAGAGTAAACCGCTAGGGTTCCGGGTCGTGCTGCTGCCACCGACATTCATCCTGCCTGAGCCGGGTGGCAAGTTGTCGCGTACCGCCACAATTGAAGGCAAAGGCATGCCGTTCGGGTGGCTCGATATATGGCTGGATAACGATCAAGAACCCTGGTTGAGCAATATTCCGGTCGAGGCCGACGGCAAGTGGCATCGGGCAGTGAATTTGCCAGTCGGCAGCACGACTATTCGGGCTCGGCAGTCTTTCGATTTCAATGGCGCAATACAAGAGTCTGACTACACGCAGTTGACCTTTGACGTCGTCCCTGTGGCACCTTTCATCGAGACGCCAATCGCACTGGAACACGTCGGACGGCGGGTGGTGGTGTCAGGCTTTGGTGTGCCGGGCGATACCGTCAGCGTGGCGTTGGGGATCGACAGGCAAAGCGCCGTGGTGCTTGAGGATCGCACCTGGTCGGTCACCGTGAATCATGGTGAGGCCGACGGCAACAAGCTGTTGGCTGCGAAGGCAATATGCGACGGCTTCGAGTCAGACTTCACAGAGCTCCGTGTGTTGGCGGACACGTATCTGCCCGGTATCGATCAGCCAGCGGCAGGCCGCGAGGTCAGCGATCCGCTGGTCTTTGCCGGGACGGGCGAGGAAGGCAGCGGGCAGGTCGCAAGCTGGTTCAATCCGGAAATTAAATTGACGCTGCCGTTGACGGTCGCCAACGGCCAGTGGCGCGGTGTATCCGACGTGTCTTTAAGGCCCGGTGGCAACTGGTGTCGGTTCAGGCAGACGATCACGCAAGGGGCGAAGCTGTCCGACTGGGGGGTGAGCGCCCGCTTCGAAGTGCTCGCCGCACCCTCGAAAAAGCCTTGAGCCTTGAAAAGTCGATGAGCGGTCATTGAACCTGTCAGATCTGACAGTAGACGTACATCGCCGTTCGGCGCCCAATTCTCAGGAACGAATACGCAGCCGGTTGACGTCTCCTTGCTGCGTACTCCCGGTGTCGCCTTGAGGAATTTGATCATGCCTGAACCACGCCGTCCCGGCTTGCAGCTTTACACACAGTTGTTTGCTGAAGAGACAAACGCCCGGCACGAAGGTCTGCAAAGCCTCAAAGCGTACCTGGAAGGCGGCGGTTCGATTTTTCCTCTGGTGGAAAAAGGCGTGCAAGGGATGGTCCGGGAGTACGGGGTAAGTGTCGAGCAGGCGCAACGGTTTTTGTACCGTGCCAACAGCATGGCCACTTATTTGAGCCGTCAGTTCATCGAGCGCGAACTGCACGGCGGCAACGCTGGCCAGACACCGTCCCAAGGGCTGTTGTCGATGGTTCGTGGTCCCCGGTATGAGGACATGTTCTCTACCCGATTCGACAGTATGTGTTTGCCGCAGGCCTTGGAGTCGCTCGCTTCACCCGTGGCCTACCTGATAGACCTGTTGCGCTGGATCCGTGACCGGATCGAACCTTATCGCCGGGGGCTGGAGCCGCAGCCGGATAAGTTCGAACTGCATATCCGGCGCCAGGATCTGCTGGCGTTGTCGGTCGATTTCAATGCGGTGTACCAGTCGGTGTCTTCGGTGGAGATCATTGTCTCGGTGCTCGAGTCCTTTATTGCCGCTCATGAGCCAACGCGCGGATTGGCTGCAAACGCCTCGATCGAGGACGCATTGATCCAAGCCCGTTATCCCAATGGCCTGCCTTACTATCAACACTGGGTCACGCTCGACGGTGTCGCGCAACTGAACGCGCTGTCCGTGGGGGATTTTGCCCGCAGGGTGGATAAGGGCTACCCCTACTTTATGGCAACGGCTGACTGGAAGGAAAACGCCGGGCGTGCGTTGGCGCATGCTTCACGACTGGGGCCGTATCAGCGCGAATTGTTGACAGAGGATGCCGCAGAATTCGAGAGCCTCGAAGATTTTTATCGGGATAACTACGGTGCAATAGATGTGGCGGCGAGCAACTTGAATCAGGTGCAGTACTTCGCTGATCACACCAAACTCGATGCGCCAGCGATTGAACGTTTGCTGTCGATCCACGAGTTCGCACCGGTGCGTTCAGCCAATGTGGATTATCCGTCAGTCGCTCCCGCGCAAGCGGAAAGCGCGCACGCCGGCTCGGTTTACCTCAACGCGCATGATCACCCTGGCATACACATCATTAACCACGGCGAAGGCCCCGCATTTCTGCATCGTCTGTCAGTGTCGCCCAATGATGAGGACGGGCTTGCCAGCTTCGACCGAATGAACCGGATGGTGCGCCTGTGCAACTGGCTGGCATTGCCCAGTGACCAGGTAGACGCCTTGCTGGTTGCAGCGATCAAGGCTGAAGAGCGCGGCGGTTTGCCAGCAGGCGATTGGTGGATAACCGATAACGGTGTGCATGCGCTCGGACTGTTTCAGACCTTGCGCGAGCGCTACAACTGTTCGGCCGCAGACTTTGCGGTGTTCCTCGATGAGTTGGGCATTTACGGGCGCGGCGAGGCGTTGTCGCAGTTCGACCAGATATTCAACAGCCAGGGCGGTTATCGCGAGCCACTGCGACTGGATAACGGGCCGTTTCCGGTGATGCCTGAACCGGGTGTGGTCGACCTGACGATCAACCAGTTGTGCAATGGCCTGGGGATCGACATCCAGACCTATCAGTACCTGGCAGTGCAAGTGGCCAGCGCGCACGGTGTCACTGGCACGTTCAGGCGCAATCTGCCAATCATTTCCAGTTTTTATCGACTGGTCAGGTTGCCAAGGTTGCTCAACCTCACGCCGGTTGAGGGTGTGCTGATGCTGTTGCAGTTGAGTGAGGGGGGGGAATGGCTGCAAGCCCTGGCGGGATGTCCGGCTATCGACGCTGGCGAAAGCAGCGAGCCGGATGTGCTGCAGATTATCGACACGCTATTGGCGTGCGTGCAGTGGTGCGAGCAAAACGAGCTGCCGGTGTTGTGGATGCTGCAACACGTGTCAGCCCCGCCACCTGCCCGCGAAGCCAGCGAGCAGGATCGCCAGTTGTTCGATCAAATACGCAATCTGCTGCCAACGGCACAGTTCTCCAACGCGGGGGTGTTGATGGCCGGTTTACCGCCTGCCGGTGCGGCCAGCTGGCTGGACTTCCTGACCGCCGAGGCCGACGCAATGGCCGCTGTGGTCGATGCCGACGGACTGGTGCTGGCGCCCGTCGTGACGCCGGAGCAGTACTTGATCGATGTCCGTAAAAGGCTCGAGTGGGCGGTCGATAATGCGCTTGGCCTGCGCGATGAGCAAACGCGCACGGTCATGGTTGACACTCTGCTCGGCGTGCTTCTGGAAGCCAGAGATGCCCAAGCGTCGCTGGTCAAGCAAACGCTGGCCGTCTATGCCGGGGTCGAGGTGGAACAGGCAATTCCCGTGCTGAATTGGGCCAATACGACGGTTTACCGGTTGTTGCAGGCGGTGAATGCACGGGGCGATTCGAGCGCTGACCAATCCGCTCGCAGAGGCGACGCCGAGCCAGATCCCTTGCTTGCTCTGCTGGCCGAGGTACGGCGCCGCAGCGAGGTCGTGTCGACGTTGGGTTTAAGTGCCGCGCTATTGCAGGAGTATCTGGATTACGGTTATGACGCCTGGATGGAACAGGGCGACAAATACGCATTGTCGATGCAAACGCTTTATCACCTGACAACGCTGACTCGCGCATTTGGCATGAGCACGCAACCGGCGCAGAAACTGCTCGACTACCTGCGCGCGGTCAATTTTGCCAAACCACAGGGACTACACGCGAACCGGCTGGTGCAACAGGCATCAGCCATCAGACTGGCCGAGTTTTTCGGCTGGAGCGTACAGGAGGTACGTGAGTGCGTGGAGCGCATGGACGCAGCGGCACCGCTGCTCAAAGACCTGACCCAACTGGCACTGCTGATGCGCGTGCGTGAACTGTCGCTGGATACGGGCATGGATGCGCTGACGATTTTCCTGATCGGCCATTTGCCCGAGCGGGTGTTCAAGCCGGACTACGCCAAGGCCGCTGAACTGGCGTTGCTCAGTGAGTCCAGCCCACGTGCGCCGATCGTCCAGCTGCCAGCCGATCTGCGGCAATTGGTAACCACGACTTGCATCGTGGATAAAACCGAAATTGTCGCCGGATCCACCGACCACGCCACCTTTACGGTCACCGTCACAGATGCCGGCGGGGCCCCGTTGAGCGGCGTCACCGTGCATTTTCGCGCCAGCCTCGGGCAGATTCAGTCGGGCGATACCCAGCCCGGTGGGACTTTCACCGCCAGGTACACCCCCGGTATGGAAATGGGGGTAGACACGCCTGTGTACTGGCTGGATTTGTTTGAGCCCCAGAACGCTCCTGCGATCAATCTCACGTGCGATTTGGCGACTCTGGAGTTTGTAACGCGGCTGACGTCACCGTTGCCATTGGGAGACGTGGCGAGAGGTGAGGACGTCGAACTCCATGTGACGCTCAAGGATAGATACAACAACCTTGGGAAAAATGAATGGGTGGAATGGACGTTTGAAGGTGGTCAGGCAAACGAAAGTGCACTGATTCGCCCAACGCGAGCGCTGACCAATCAGGAAGGGCTGGCGCGGGCGTTTGTTTCCAGCACTACGGGTGGCACATTCAGGTTCAGGGTTAACTGCGAGCGTGCCGGAAGAAGTCTGTTGTTCGATGCCATTACGTTCGAGGGTGGAGGGACACCGCAATGAAATATTCCCCCGACCCACGTTTATTGCGTAATTTTCCCAGGGAGCACGGATCATGGCATTGAATGACATTGGCGGTCTGCTGGAAAAACGGCGTTCCGCGCTGCTTGAATACTGCATCGGACAAACCAGTCAGGCCGTTTACGACTTTGTGAAAATACCGGCTGACCTGTTCGAACTGCTGCGCATGGATCCGCTGGACACCTTCGCGGTGCAAAGCTCCCGAGTGGCGGAAGCGAGCAGTTGTGCGCAGCAATTCATTCACGCGGTATACCGCAGGCTTGAACCGGATTTTGAAGAACAGCAGTTCCCTGCCAGCGATCTCGCGCAATGGGAACTCTACAACAACTATCCCGATTGGGCGGCCGTGCAACTGATCCGGCTCTACCCGGAAAACTACATCAATCCGTTCGTGCGCCAGCGCAAGAGCAGCCTGTTCAGGGATCTCGAAAACGACCTCAATCAGGCGCGCCTGACCACGGACTCGGTGCAGGCGGCATTGCAGAACTATCTGCAAACGTTCGAGCAGACCTGCGATCTCGACGTCATCAGTTGCTACATGGACGGCGTCTCACCCGCGCGAGCCGATTATTATTTTGTCGGCCGGCAACGCGTGCAGCCCTTTCAGTATTTCTGGCGCAAGGCCGAGATCGAACTCACGCCCACCTGCGAGGCAGTCAACCCGGCGGCCTGGGGTGAATGGCAGGCCGTGGATATTCAGCCCGCCCATCGCGTGCTGGATATGCGCCCGGTGTTCTGGAACGGTCGGCTGTGTCTGGTCTGGGCTGAGTGGCGTGACAAGGTGGAGGGTAAAACCGGGGAGGCTGTCATTCCCGACAAACTCAGTGTCAGCCTGGCGTTCATGAAGCAAAACGGTCAATGGTCAGCGCCGTTGAGTGTGTATGACGCAGAGGCAGACATCAGCCATGCCGAGAATTTTCGGCTGATTGCAACCGTGTGGAACGATTCGTTTTCCCCCAAGGGCAAGTTGGGAGTGCGGATCTCAGGCGGTAAAAATGAAGGTCCGACTAAACAAGCTCTGCTGAAGGTGTACAGGATTTACGACGTGCTGATGCGTGTGGATACGACAGACGCCGGTGGCTGGCTCGATACCGCCCGCGAGCGGTTCGCCACGCCGGAGACGGTCCAGCATTCCTTCGGCACACAATTAACGATGACCGCCGAAGGCGTAGAGAACGGCAGCATGTCGGACTACCTGGATCTGCGGGCCGCGGCCCAGCGGGTAGGTGGTGAAGATGTACTCACCGTCAATGGTTTGTGCCGACCGACGGGGTTACCTGGCATTTCGATTCCTTTTACATTGTCCCTGGTGAATGCCAGTGGCGATGACCCGACGCCTGTCATTGAACAGTTTCCGCCAGCGGGTGATTGGGTAACCCGGTCCTATACGTTCAGGCGTGAAAAAGGTCACTGGCCGCTCGACACGACATTCACGTTATTGACCTCCGCTGCAGGATATGGCGGCAAAACATTCAAACTGACGATCAAGGATCTAGCGGATTTCACTCCGCCCACGCTGGTGAAAAACAGCGTCGATGCGGCGCAGTTTCTGTCCTTCGAATTGCCGGGCACCTACCTCAAATACACCCGGCTGAATTCACTGTTCGGTCCCGAACTGGTCCAGCGCTCGAATATTTCCGTCGATGCGGTACTGGACTGGGACACTCAATTCATTGCTGAACCACCGCCAACCCTGCAGACCGTCAAGGAGCCAAACGGCGCTTTCGATGGCGCCAACGGATTATTTTTCTGGGAGCTGTTTTTCCATTTGCCGCATCTGGTCTTCACTCGCCTGCGTGATGAAGAGCGTTTCGCCGATGCGCAGAAATGGGCGCATTACGTATTCGATCCGCAAGCCATTGCCGAGCCTGGGAGGGCGGCGCCGAAAGTGGACTATTGGCGCTGCCGACCGCTGGCCAATAACGCCGGCAATGCCGGCTGCGAAGCACTGGCTCCGGCCGATCCGGATGCCATCGGTTACGCGGCGCCGGTGCACTTCAGGATTCTGATGTTCTGCGAGTACGTGAAAAACCTGTTGAGCTGGGGCGACTGGTATTACCGGCAACTGACGCGTGACAGCCTGGTAGCGGCCAAGCTGTGTTACGTGCAAGCCGACTTTCTGATGGGCAAGCCACCGCTGGCGCGCACGGTCAACGGTTGGCAAACCGCAACCGTGGCAAGCCTGCTGGTGAGGAGCTCTACGCGCCCTGCGCTGGAACAGTTCGAACAAACCCTGGCGTTCAGCCTGGCGGATATCGCCGCCGGTTCCGAATCCACGGCGACGCTCGGATTGTTGGCCAATGAGCCCTTCAAGGCGCCGATCAATCAGCCACTGCTGGACTTGTTTGCCTTGCCCGAACAGCGCTTGTATACCCTGCGCCACAACCTGACCCTGGATGGCAAACCCCTGGATATCAGCTTGTTCAGTCCACCCACGGATCCCAATCAGTTGCTGCGCGATCTGGCGGCGGGGGGTGTCGGCGGGCCAAGGCCGATGGGTGGGCGGCTGGTGGTTAACGCGTTCCGCTGGCGTGTAACGTTCGAAGTCGCCCTGCGAGCAGTGCAGGCATTACAGGAGTTTGGCAGCCAGGTCCTCAATCTGCTCGAGCGCCGGGATCGCGCCGAGCAAGAGGAATTGCAGCAAACGCACCTGCTGGAACTGGGCACTTATGCCCAGAGTGTGCAGGAGCAATCGATCGCTCAGCTGGAAGCGACTGTCACCGCCCTGCAGCAGAGTCGGCTAGTGGCGCAGCAGCGCGCCGATGCCTACGCCCGGCGCTACGACGAGAACATTTCGCCGGTTGAATATGAGGTCATGGCGAACCTGAAACTGTCGAAATACCTTGCCCTGAACGCCAAAGTGCTCAAACCCACCGCAGCGCTGATTGCGGCGTTGCCGAAAATCTACGGCACGGCCAATGGTGGCATGAAGCCTGAGAATGCCATCGAAGCGCTGGTTTTTGGTCTGGAAATAGCCTCATCCATGGCGCAATCGGAGGCCGACAGTCAGGCCACTACCGAAAGCTATCGACGCCGCCGCAGTGAATGGGCGCTGCAACGTGATCAGGCGTTGGCCGAGGTCGATGCGATCAATGCGCAGATCGAGGCGCAAGGCCATGCGGTCGGCGCGGCTCGCACCAGTCTTGCGCAAACCCTGCGGGCCAACGCTCAGGCATTGACGGTTTACAACTTCCTGAAAAAGCGCGCGAGCAATGCCGAGTTGTTCGGCTGGATGCTCGGCCAGCTCAAGGCCTTGCACTATCAGGCGTACGACGCGGCGGTCAGTCTGTGCCTCAGCGCACAGTCTTCGATGAGTGCCGAAACCGGTGATTACGACACCCAGATCCCCTTGCCTCAGGCGTGGCTCGATCAACGTCATGGTCTGACCGCCGGCGAGCATTTGCGTGGGCATTTGCTGCGCATGGAACGTGAGTATCTGCAGCGCTACGAGCGGCGGCAGGAACTGGTGAAAACCGTGTCCCTGCGCAAGTTGTTCGATGACCCGGTGGAGAGCCAGATCGGCATCAGCAGTTGGGCTGCTGCACTGCAACAACTGCAAACAACCGGCACCCTGGAATTCCAGCTGACCCAGTTGCTGTTCGATCGTGATCATCCGGGACACTACTGCCGGCAAATCAGCTCGGTGGAAATCGACCTGCCGATGTTGACCGGGCCATTTGAGGACGTGCGGGCTACTTTGCTGCAAATCGAAAGCAAAACCGCGACCCGCCCCACCACGCAGTCGGTGAGGTATTTACACCATCAGGACAGCCAGGCGCCGGGGGATGTGCTGATCAATTTGCGCAGTGGCCAGCAAATTGTCCTGTCGGCAGGGATTGCCGACAACGGTTTGACCGCGATGAAGCCTGACGAAGGTTTGCTCAACAGCTTTGAAAACACGGGGGCGGTTTCGAAGTGGCAATTGAATTTTCCGCGGCCGTTGAAACAACCCCAGGCGGACATGCTGCAATCAATGACTGACGTCATCGTGCGCATCCGCTTTACCGCCAAGGTGGGTGAGTCGACCTTTACCCGCAAGGTCGAAGATCTGGTGACCGAATTTGAAAACACTGCGCTAACCATCAAGGGCAAAGGAGCGGGCAATCATGAGTGAGCCAGTCATTCAAGCGAACCGCAATCTGCTGCGCAACGGCGATTTCACGGAAGGAACCAGTGAGTGGAAAAAGAACGGCCTCTCGATCGGCGTTTTCGGGGAGAGGTATGAAGGTGTCTGTATCAACATTCTGGATCTCAGTCATGAGAGTGGGGTCAGCCAGGAGATCGAGGTCCCCAAGACGCCTGCTGACAACGCCCGTTACACACTGAGTTTTCTCTGCGAAACCAGACACGTCGAGTCGGGTTGGCTGCGTATCTTCAACGGTGCGCAGGAGTTGTTGGCGATCGAGCTCAGACCCGATCCTGCGCGTCGTGTGCAAGACGATCTGGCGCGATTGGCGGCCGGCCAGCCGCTGGCCTTCGAGCCTAAGCCCTACGAGCAGGAACTGGAATTATCGGTCGAGGCCGCGGACACGCTTCGCTTCGAAATTCGCAGCCCGAAAAACGACCCCGCCGATGATTACTCAAAAGTTCGTATTACCCGGCTCAACGTCCAGTTGCATCTGGATCCGTTGACCCTGCAAACCGTGCAACTGGATGAACAATCCCTGGCGCCGGACAGGACGTTGTACCTCTGTCTGGGGGCCACGGATTCCCGGTCGCACAGGTTGATGTTCAGGCCGCAGGCGGGCAATGCCTGGGACGGCACCGAGGCGTCGTTGACCCTTGATGGCAATCCACAGGAAGCGATCATTGTTACCCCGGGCAAGGACGCCGAACAGTTGCTGACAGAACACTGGCTGCTCGAATGTCCGGTGGTCGGCGAGGCCGATGAGTATCCATTGACGCTGAACCTGCTTAACCGCTACGCCTCCGCCCCTTGCGCCATTCCCGTGTCACTGGGGCACCATCGTCTGACGTTTCGCGACAGGCTCGACGCCGCTTATTACCCGGTGATGGACGATAAGCAGAGCGTTCAATTGGGCGTGCGCGTGGCGTCCTTCTATACCGGGCAGGTACTGGCAGGGCTGACGGTCAACTGGGCGATGGCGGGGCACGGGGTAAAAAGCGCGGCTGTGACCAATCAAGAGGGCTGGGCTTACTACGATTTTTCGCCAGAGGAGGCGGGTGCGTTTGTCATTGAGGCGACGGTCGAAAGCCGCTACTACGCCACGGCTGTGATCACTGAACAGTTCGAGGTGCGTGTATTGGACGCCGATCCGTGGCTGGATCTGTGCGCCGTGGTTGACGGTAACGAGACACCCTGGGTTGCGAAAGGCTATCCGAACCGCGGCAGCGAATATGAGCTGAAGGTACGTCTGCCGGCTGCCAGTCCCTTGCTCGCAACGGAGTTGTCCTTGTACTGGGCTGGTGACAGCCATGCGCAGTTGGGCGTCGAGGTCGCCCCGGCGCTTGAAAGTGCGGTGCCCGTCGACGCTCGGGACGTCGTCTGGGCGTTGACCTGTGAGGATGAACTCGACGGCGAATTCGACCTGTCGTTGGTTTGCTCGAAACTGTTACGGCCTTCGCCGGGTAAACCGATGTCGTTGGCGCGCAACAAGGTCAAGGTGGGTGACGTCCGTGAGGCCAATAAATCCCCGGTGGTCGATGAGCAGGAAAGCGTGCTACTGCGGCTACAGGTGCTGCATGACACGACAGGCCCTGAGGAAGTGCCGGTCAGCAATGCGTTGGTCGACTGGCAAACGCCCGAAGGTCTGATAATGGCTCGGTCCGGTGCCGATGGCTGGGCGAGTTTGCTCTATGCGCCGAAAGCGGCGGGGAACCTGCAAGTCACGGCCCACATCAAAGCGCATTCCGAGGCTGTGCCGGTCACGCAAGTGTTCGACGTTCACGCGATCGAAACCAGCCCCTGGAAGCAACAAATCGAGATCCTCGTGGACGACGTGCCCGTCGAGTTCAATTCGCTGGGCGTGGTGTGCCGCCCAGGGCGGTCACACACCTTGAGCGTCAGACCCCGCACTGACAGTCAGTGGCTCGACAGGCACGTCAGCCTGCACTGGCGCCATGATCAGGCCCCGAATATCGGGCTGCGGCCTTCCGATATGGGAATAGGGAAACCGTTGGTGAAGGAGGGGGTGCAATGGACACTGACGGTGACAGCCCAGGGCATCAGCAGTCTGTTTGATCTGGAGTTGCGCCTGGACGGTCTGGGCGATGTTCGCGCGTTGCCGGGGCGTTTGCTGTCTGTGGATTTGAATAAAGAAGTGAGCCTGTTGCTCGATCAGATTCAGATACAGATGAATGAGCAAGCGCTTTATCCCTGTCTGGGTGCCACGCACCGCTTCAAGGTCTTGCCCAACACGTTAAGCCCATTGGTGGGGCTGCGGGCCACGCTGAGCTGGCAGGGAGATTCGCCTGAGGATCTGGAGGCAAAAGTTCGTCCGCTACTGCACGATCCACAGATCTTGAGCGATGGTGGTGCTGTGTGGGCGCTGGATTTTGCTGCCAGTGAGCGCATCGGCCGGTTCGCGTTGACGTTGGAGTTACCTGAACTGAATTTTTCCGCCATCGCCAAACCGATGGTATTGCACCATAACAAAGTCAGAATTCAGGTCATGCGTGGATCGGCGGTGGACCCGGTCGTCAATCAGCTACCGGCGCACTTGTGGGTACAAGTCATCTCACACTTCACTGGCCGGCCCGTGGGCCAGGTACCGGTGAAATGGTGGGCTCACATGAATGGCGAGACCGTGCCCACCGATGACGAAGGCTGGAGCGGTTATGCCTTTGCGCCGGAAGAACCTGACAAGTATGACGTCACCGCGTTGGTGGAGAACTTCTACGACGATTATGAAGACCAGAACTCGATAGCAGTCGTTGCCCTTGCAGAGGATCCGTGGGCCGGCTTGCAGGTCAGTTTTGACAATCAGCCAGCACAGCCATGGGCTGAAAGAACTTTTTTCCCGCGGCGTAATGCTCCGCACCAGCTCACGGTGACCGCCGCCGCCAATAGCGCTTTGTTTGGTAAAAGTCTGGCGCTCGGGATGACGGGTGGGGTCGGGCCAACGGAGCTGGCCATCGACTTTAGTGAACCCCCGCTCGGTGAGCCCAGGCTTTTCTGCGAAGAGGGATTGACCTACACCTTTAAGGTTGGCGACCAGCGCGATGGTGGTTTTGGCTTTTGCTTCGCCGCCGAGCGGCTGGCGAGCCTTTCGCCTGTCAACGCGATGTCGGTGGGGCGAGGTACGCCAGCGCTGAAAATCGTCAGTGGCGAACATGTCATGCAAACCCTGCTCTGGGAGGACGCAGTGGCGAAGCAGATCACCGTGGTGTCGGTGATCAACGGCAAGCCGATGGCGGGTGTGACAGTGACGTGGTGGAGTCCGGATCTTGGTGCAGTCACCTCGACCACCAACTTTTACGGGGTGGCGAAAATCAGGTTCGTGCCGACGACTCCTGGCGCGTTTGAGCTGACGGCGCGGGTGGGCGATGCGTTGCATTCGGATGCGGTTTCATCGTCGTTTTACCTGAATGAACCACGGGAAATACAGGCGCTGTATCAAGCGCTCGACTCACCGCCATCAACCAACACGCCGCAGGCGTACGCCTATGCCAAAGTGGTGTCTGCACTGACCGGGTTGCCGTTGGCGGGTGTGGAAGTGTTGTGGGAGTACGAAGGCCAATTCATGCAAACCTCGCTAACGGGAGAAGACGGTATTGCCGGTTTCGCTGCGGATTTTTCGGGACTGGGACATGGCGTGCTGTCAGCCATCGTGAAGGGCGGGATCGCCGGTTGGAAAGTTAGATCTCTATTGTATGGCGGACCCATGGCGGCCATCGAATCGCTCACGTGCGACACGTCAGTGACGTATGTGGGCTATGAGGTTAATGCCCAGGCTCACGTGAAAAACTTAGCTGATGGTGCGGGATGGCCCGGTATCCAGGTCAAATGGAGCTTCGCCGGGCAAACGTTGCCCGACGCCACTGCCGACAATGAGGGTATTGCTCGCAGCACGTTCAGACCACAGCAGGTTGGTTATTTTGATCTGGTTGCTTCATTGGCTCGCGGCCTGTCGAGCGAGAAGCGATTTCCAATCACCGTGGAGTTTTTGCCCATCGCTGCGCTACGCGATATTCGCACTGATCCGCAAAGGGTATTGGTCAACAGTGAAGTGAAACTCAGGGTCTATGTCTTTGCCCGAGGACAAGGTGGGCTCGAGATGCCCCTTACAGGAATTGAGGTGCAATGGAAGCTGAATTACGCAGAGATCGGACATTCGTTGAGTAACGATCAGGGGTGGGCCGAGTTTGACTACAAGGCCGGCACAGCAGCGGGGGCATTTCCTTTGAAGGCGACAGTGTTCAACACGAACGGGGAGGTAAGCGCTGAGATGGATCTGGTCGTGAGGTGGCCGGGTTAGGCTCAAAAACTGCCAGCCTTCTTCCAGCTCAAATAGCGCGTCACCAGTTCAGCCCCAAGCTCCACAGGCCGAACATCCACCACCGGAACCCCATGAGCACTCAAGCGCTCATGGAGTTCTGCTCGCTCATTCAAATAACTCACCGTGCCGCAATAGGTCATCGCCTCGGACAAGGTTTGCACGGGGGCCTCGCGCAGCGAGTCGAGCGTTTCTTCGCGCAGGCTCGCCACCAGTACGCGATGTTGCGTGCTCAGGCGTTTGACCGCGTTCAGCAGTTCATCATCGTCTTCATCGCGCAGGTTGGTCACAAGAATCACCAGCGCCCGGCGCTTGTGCCGAAGCAGCAGTTGATTGACCGCGGCCTGGTAGTCGGCGGGACGTTGCGTGCTGTCGAGGTCGTAGACGCTGTTGAGCAAGACGTTGAGCTGGCCATTGCCTTTGACCGGCGCGAGATGGCGCGGTCGTTCACTGGCGAAGGTGCTCAAACCCACCGCATCGCCCTGGCGCAGGGCCACGTAACTGAGCAACAGGCAGGCATTGAGGGCATGGTCGAAGTGCGACAACTCATCGTCCTGGCTGCGCATGCGTCGGCCGCAATCGAGCATGAAGATGATTTGCTGATCGCGCTCGTCCTGATACTCGCGGGCAATCGGTGTGCGCTGGCGGGCGGTGGCTTTCCAGTCGATCTGGCGCAGGCTGTCGCCTTCGCGAAATTCGCGCAGTTGATGGAACTCCAGACCCTGGCCACGGCGTTGGCGCTGACGCACGCCGAGCTGGCTGAGCCAGTTGTCCACCGCCAGCAGCTCACCGCCATAGAGTCGGGCAAAATCCGGGTAGACGCGGGTGTGGTCGGTAACGTCGAGCAGGCGTTTGCCTGACCACAATCCCAGCGGGCTCGGCAGGTTGATTTCGCAATGCTCGAAAGCGAAATGACCACGCTTGAGGGGGCGCAGGCGATAGTTGATCAGGCTGCGCTGGCCCGGTTGCAGTTCGACCGACAGCGGCAAGTGCTCGAAGCTCAAGCCCTCGGGGACGTGATCGAACACCTGAACCTGCAACGGCGCGGCACATTCATGCGCGATCTCCAGACGGACTTCGCTCCAGCGACCGAGGGCGAGGCTGCCGGGGATCTGCCGGTTGATACGCGGTGCGGGCAGGCGTCTGAGGCGCAATGCATCGAGTGTTGCCAGTGCGAGCAAGGCCAGCAGCAACCCCCAGTTGATCGACAACAGGCTTGCCGGGACGTTGATCTGCAGTGCTTGCAAGGTGCCCAGCACGATGCCGATGGCCACCAGGGTCAGCAGCCAGACCAGCAGCAGGCGCGAGGGTTTCACAGGCGCGGCGCCGGTACTTGATCGAGCAATTGCTGCAACACCTGATCGACTTGCAGGCCTTCGATATCCAGCTCCGGGGCGAGGCGCACACGGTGACGCAGCACGGCCAGGGCGCAGCCCTTGATGTCATCGGGAATCACGAATTCACCGCCGCGCAACAACGCTCTGGCGCGGGCGCAACGCACCAGCGCAATCGAGGCGCGTGGCCCGGCGCCAAGGTTCAGGCCCGGCCAGGTGCGAGTGCTGCGCGCCAGCCTGACGGCGTAATCGAGCACCTGATCATCCAGCGGCAAGTCACTGGCAATGCGCTGCAAGGCTTGCACATCCTTGGCCTGCAACACCGTGCGCAACGGTTGCACATCGAGCATGTCGGCACGGGTCGAGCGGCTGACCTGACGCACCATGTTCAACTCTTGGTCGGCGTCGGGATAGTCCATGCGCACCTTGAGCATGAAGCGGTCGAGCTCGGCTTCCGGCAATGGATACGTGCCTTCCTGTTCGATCGGGTTTTGCGTCGCCAGGACCATGAACGGTTGCGCGATCGGCAGGGCCCGGCCTTCAAGCGTGACCTGGCGTTCCTGCATGGCTTCGAGCAACGCTGCCTGGGTCTTCGCCGGGGCGCGGTTGATCTCGTCGGCCAGCAGCAGGTTGGTGAACAACGGCCCTTTGCGCAGCTTGAACTGCTCGGTTTGCAGGTCATACACGGCGTGGCCGGTCACATCGCTGGGCATCAGGTCCGGAGTGAACTGAATGCGCGCGAACTCACCGCCGAAGCAACGCGCCAGCGCGCGCACCAGCAAGGTTTTACCCAGCCCGGGCACGCCTTCGAGCAAGACGTGGCCGCCAGCAATCAGCGCGGTCAGCACGTCATCGATCACGGCATTCTGGCCGATCAACGCTTTCTGCAATTCGCTGCGAACCGCCTGCGCCAACTGGCTGGCGCGCTGGCGCTGCTGGGCGGCGTGGCTGGCGCTGCCTGGCTCGATCTGTTCAGTCATAGCGTGTTCCTCAAGGTTTGCAGGTGGGCGACCCGGCGGCAGAACTCGGCGCTGGACAGGCGCTTGTCCGGCACCGGGCTCAAGGCCTGGCTGATGGCGCGGGTGGGTTGTCGGGTCAGGCGCGACAACGCCAGCCATTGTTCGGCAACGTTCAGTTGGTCAAAGCCTGGAGAGCGGCGGCGGGCGCGGCGCAACACGTCTTGTTGCAGCGCTTGCAGCAAGGTTTGCTGGCCGTTGTGGCGCAACACGAAGTCGCTGCTGGCGCGCAGGTGCTCCTGCAATTGTCGACGTCCAGTGGCTGCGGGTAGCTGAAGCGGGCCGTGGCGTACACCGACGTGCCACCACCACAGCCCAAGCAAGGCGAGCAGGGCGACGATGGCTTGCGGAAAATAACGCCAGAGCAAGGTCAGCAGACTGTCGTGCTCGGTGTTGTAAATCAGCGTGACGTCGGTGTCGGCGCTCAAGTACCAGAGCAACCAGGCGTTGTCGTACTGAGCGATGCTGGTGCTTTTCCACAGGTCGGCGTCGGTCACCACGGTGATCGAGCCGAGGCCGTGTGCCAGTTGCATCATGTGCGTCGCCTTGGCGCTGTTGGCCCAGGCTTGCGCAAGGTTCTTCGGGTCGTCGAGGTGGAAGTCCGTGTCGAAACCGGCATAGGCCGGTGCATCTTCGTCTTCCAGATACAGTTTGGTCAGTTTCGGCAAGCGGTCCTGCTCCAGATCCTCGGGCGGATCCTTGAGGTCCTTGCTCAGGGACTGATGCAATTGCACCCGATCCAGCAACAGGTCGTTGCTTTGCTTGCTCTGCTCATCCCACAGCGACTCGGCGACAAACACCAGCCGGCCACCGGCGCGTGTCCAGTTCAATACTTGCTCGACCTGACGCGGGGTCATCCTGGAACGGTCGTTGAACAGCAGCAGCGTGTGTCGGCGTGGGTCGATATCGGGCAGCACGGCAAGGCTTTCGGCATGGCTGACACGCAGGCCGCGCTCGCGCAAAAACAGCTCCGCTGCCAGATAGGGATTGGCCTGCGCCGCGGGTGAAGGGCCGTGATCGACCACTTCCTGATAAGGCCTGGCCTTGATGAACAGATAAGCGCTCAACGTGCCCAGCAGTACGATGAGCACGGCGCCGACGCACGCCATGGTACGGCGACTCAACGGGCCGCTCCGGGGCCGAACAAGGCGCGCCAGCCGTCGCACAACTCCCGTTGCAGATGCGCTGAGGGTGCGCGATGCCCGTAAGCCATGTTCTGCCAGTGCGCGGTCAGACTGCGACTGAACGCCACCAGTTCAGGGTGCTGCAAGCGCTCAACGTGGGCCAACACCTGATTTTCGGTGTCGGCAGGTTTCAGGGTCATGTCAAAATCGTTGAGCAGATGGCTGAGCAGGCCGCGATACAGCAGGCTCAGCGCCGCGCGTGGCTGGGTGGGCCAGAGGCTCTCGGCACTGGCAGCGATGTCCTCGGGCAATGTTTCAGGGCTCAAGTCCAGACCGAAGGCTTGCTGTGGTGGCGCTGGTTTTTGCTTGTCGGGCAATCTCGGACGCCGACTGACGAACGCCTGCAGAAACTCGCGATAGCGCCAGACCAGCCAGCCAAGCCCTGCGATGACGAGACCCCACAACAGCACCTCGATCACCTTGGCCAAGGCATTGAGCGGCTGGCCGTTGAGCCAGCCCAGCAGGGTTTTCAACCATTGCGGCGCTTGCGTGCTGTGCTCTTCTTTGCCTGGAGCGGCCGGATCTTCGCCAAAACGGTAGCGCGTGACGCTTTCCTTGTTCTTGAACGGCGGCTGTTCCAGCAAGGCCTTGATGCTGTCACGCGAGGCCTGACTGGTCAGCGGCTGATTCAACAAGCGCGGGGCGTCCGGGCTGCTGTCGGGTTCGTCTGCCCAGGCCGAAGGCAGATTCGGCAGCAACAGACAGATCGCCAGTAATAAACCCAAAGCGCTGCTGTTCAGGCGCTGGCGCAAGCGGCGGAACACCAGTTCGATGTCCCAGGCTTCCAGTTGGGTGCGCCGGTTCAGATAAAGGCTGAAGCCGCAGGCGACGTAGATCGGCTCCCACACCACCAGCACCAGCGCATAAAAAGCGTTGGTCAGGTGTTCGAGCCAGCGCCAGTCGTGATCCGCGGCGAGGATCAGCGTTTGCCAGTCCCAATCGGTTTCGATCTGCTCTGGCAGCAGCATATAGAACAGCACCATCAGGCCGATCCACAGTGCGGTTTCCAGATGCACGCCGATGATGGTCAGCCATTGCGCGGCCCCGGCGTTACGTTGCAACAGTACTTGCAGGCGTTGTTGCCGCGCGCTGCCGTCGAGGCCTTCGAGTTGCATCACCGGCAGCAGAAAGCTGCGGCTCAAGCTCAGTCGGCGCCACGTCAGGCTGGCCAGCAGTTGTGGCTTGAGCAGGCGCGGCCATGCGCGCAAGGCTTGCTTGAGTGTCGGCGTTTCCCCGAACAGCGCTTTCGAGAGGATGTACAGCGGCAGGCGTTCATACGCCGGTTTCAGCCACCAGAAGATAAACACCGCCAACGACGGCGAATCCCACAGCAACAGGCTGAGCACGGCAAACAGCGGCAGGGTGACGATCGCCCAACTGGTCATCAACAAGCGCCGATGCTGCTGGCTCATGAGCACGCCCAGGTCCATGGCTTCCCACGTCGTGCGCGGCCGGATCACCACCATGGCGTCACTCAGGCGCATGGCGTGTCCTTCCGGCAAACAACAGATAGCTCGCGACGAGCACCCACAGACCGGCACCCACCAGGTATTTGGTGGGCGCGGCGACGCTGGTTTTCGACGACCAATACGCTTCGATGAATGCCGCGATCAGCAGGAACAACATCACCCCGCAGATCAGCAGTACGCTTTTGCGTGCCGCGCGTTTCAACGCTTCGGCGCGGGTCAACCGTCGCGGTGCGATCAGGGCCCAGCCGAGTTGCAGGCCCGCCGCGCCGGCGAGGGCAATCGCGGTCAGTTCGAAAGCGCCATGGGCGATGACAAAGGACCAGAAGGTCTGGCCGAAGCCGATTTCGCTCAGGTGCCCGGCGACGGCACCGATGACCAGACCGTTGTAGACCAGAAAGAACGCACTGCCCACGCCCATCAATAAACCGCTGGCGAAGGTCTGGAAGGCGATGCCGATGTTGTGCATCACGTAGTAACCGAACATCACCCAGTCTTCACTGGCCGCGCGTTCGGCGGTGCGCCCTAGGTGGCCGGCGACCGGATCGTACATGCCTTGCATTTCGCGCACCTGATCGGCGGGGAGCAGGTTGTAGACCAGTTCCGGAAACACGTACACCAACACGCCAACGCCCATCAGACTGCCGAAAAACAGCAAGCCGGCGACCAGTACAAAAGGCCATTCGGCGCGGACCAGACGCGGAAAATCGGCAAGGATGAAACTCAGCAGGTTGGCGCCGAGCCGACTGCGATGCCGGTACAGTTGTTGATGCCCGCGCCATACCTGACGCTGCAGCGAGTCGATCAGAAAACTGCTGTAACCGCGTTCCTGGGCCAACGCCAGATGCTGGCAAAGTCGGCGATAGGCTTTGGGGAAACCGGCGACTTGCGAGGTGTCCTTGCCGTGTTCGAGGCGTTCGAGGGCTAGCGTAAACCGCTCCCATTCGGCCTTGTGGCGACTTTCGAAAAGGCTCTGCTTCATGTCGGGCCCAACAAGCCGCGGGCGATGCCGTTGAGTTCAGTAACCGCTTTGGGGGCGCTAATGTGTAGCGGCTGGGCCAGCAGGCCTGCCAGTTCATTGACCCGCGCCGGCGTCAACTGCGCCTGACGTTCCGCAAAACCGAGCACGGCGCGTTGTTCGCTGAGTGTCAGGGCGACGGGCGAGCGACGGGGTTCGGCCTCTGGCAATTGCGGGCGAGTCAGCGGGCGTTCGCTGTAGATCACCAGCGTGCCGGCAGCCATGTCGCCAAGGCGTTTGAAGGTTGGATGTTGCAGGCAACTGAGCGCGCCCAGAAAGTAGCCAAACGGCAGCAGATCGACGAAACGCAGCAGATTGCGCAACAACGAGGCTGACCAGCCGACCGGTGTGCCGTCCTCATGCACCACGCGCAGGCCCATCCACTGTTTGCCCGGCGAGCGGCCCTGACGCAGCACTTCGAACAGCACCATGTACCACCAGCTGATCGCAAACAGCAGCAGCGAGCCGAGGCCCATGCCGAGCTTGCCGAGAAACGCCAGCGCGATGAACAGCACCGACAGGAGCGCGCCGCGAATGCCCAGATCGATGGCGAACGCCACCGCCCGCACCATCAGCCCGGCGGGCCGCAACGGCAGGTCGATGCCTTCCGGCGTTTCGACCTGATGCCGCGTATCCAGCGGCGGGGTCAGCGATGCTTTCCTTGGCGGTGCTGTGGGCTCGAGCATGGGCTACCTGATGTACGCCTGTCTGAGTGCAAGTGCGTCCGATGCTAGCAGCCTCTCGGGGTGAAACGACATAACTATGTATTGCACCGCGTGTGACACGAGGTATTTGAATGTTTCAAGGCTGGCCGCGACGGCGGTTGAGCGCCTAGACTTCGCCGATCTTCAGTTCAGGAACCGCCCGTGACTTCTATCTTCTGGTACGACTACGAAACCACTGGCATCAATCCCCGCAGCGACCGCCCGTTGCAGGTGGCCGGGATCCGCACCGACCACGCGCTCAACGAAATCGATGCGCCGGTCAACCTCTACTGCCAGCCCAGCGAAGACATCCTGCCGCATCCGGCAGCGTGCGCCATTACCGGCATCACGCCGAGCCAGCTCGCCGAGCACGGCTTGAGCGAAGCCGATTTCATGACCCGGGTGCATGCACAACTGGCGGCACCGGGCACTTGTGGTGCCGGTTACAACACCTTGCGTTTCGACGATGAGATGACGCGTTACAGCCTGTACCGCAATTTTTTTGATCCTTATGCCCGTGAGTGGCAGGGCGGCAACAGTCGCTGGGATCTGATCGATGTGGTGCGGGCTGCCTACGCGCTGCGCCCCGACGGCCTGGTCTGGCCGACCAATGACGAGGGCCGGGTTACGCTCAAACTCGAACGCCTGACCGCAGCCAACAATATTGACCATGGGCATGCCCACGAAGCCTTGTCCGATGTGCGCGCAACCATCGCGCTGGCGCGTTTGATCCGCGAGAAACAGCCGAAACTGTATGACTGGCTGTTTCAACTGCGCAGCAAACAGAAAGTCATGGATCAGATTCGCCTGTTGCAGCCATTGGTGCACATCTCCGGGCGTTTCTCGGCGGCGCGCAGTTACCTCGGTGTGGTCCTGCCACTGGCCTGGCACCCGAAAAACCGCAATGCGTTGATCGTCTGCGACTTGCATCTGGACCCTCAGGGCTTGCTGGACCTGGACGCGCAAACCCTGCGTCAGCACTTGTACACGCGCCGCGACGATTTGCCTGAGGGCCAATTGCCGGTGCCACTCAAGCTGATTCACATCAATCGTTGCCCGGTGGTTGCGCCGCTGGCGGTATTGCGCCCGGACGATCAACAGCGATTGGGTCTGGACCTGGCGCTTTATCAGGCGAGGGCGCTGCGACTAACTGACGCACAACAAGTTTGGAAAGATAAAGTTGCGGCGATTTATGCCAGTGAAGATTTCACCCCGAGCGAGGATCCGGAACAACAGTTGTACGACGGATTTATCGGCGACCGTGACCGGCGTCTATGTGAGCAAGTGAGAACGGCTGATCCTGCCCAATTAGCGCAAGAGCAATGGCCGTTCGATGACGAACGTTTGCCCGAATTACTCTTTCGATATCGAGCGCGCAACTTTCCCGATACGTTGAATTCTGAAGAGCAAGAGCGTTGGAGATTATTTTCTCAGGCGCGTTTGTCCGCACCTGAATGGGGCGCTCCGAATACCTTGCAATCTTTTACAGAGGCCGCTGCGCAATGGCTGCTTAGTGCGACACCGGTGCAGAGAGATGTGCTGATCGAATGGCAGAATTATGTCGAGGCATTACGCAAACGTTTGAATCTTTGAAAACGAACATTACCGGCAGTCAAATGCCGGGCATAAAAAAACGCCAGCATTCGCTGGCGTTGTTTTTTCGCGGATCGCTCTGCGAAGACGTTGCGGCTTAGCCCAGCAGGGTAGCCCAGCCTTCAACCACGTCGCCGCCCCACTTGGCTTTCCACTCTTTCAGAGTTTTGTGGTTGCCACCTTTGGTTTCGATGACTTCGCCGTTGTGCGGGTTTTTGTATTGTTTAACTTTGCGAGCACGCTTGGTGCCGGTAGTTTTTACCGCGCCGCCGCGAACTGCTTTGGTTTTTGCTTCCGGGTCCAGCAGCGCGATGATGTCACGCAGGGATTTGGAGTATTCGCCCATCAGGGTGCGCAGTTTGCCTTCGAATTCCAGCTCGGCTTGCAGTTTGTCGTCTTGCGACAGATTCTTCAAACGGGCTTGCAGCTCTTTGATAGCTTCTTCGGTGGCGCGATATTCGTTGATCAAGGACATGATTACTACCTTAGTAGAGTGCTGAATGGCAGGGGACAGTGGCGCAATAATAGTCAGGCTGTTTCATCAAGTAAACATTTAACCGGACTTTTTATTTAAATTAGTTACGAGAATTAGCGGCAGATTGAATGTTCAGTTAAATAGTGTGATGCAGTCATCACCGATATTCACAGTTGTCTGATCGACGCCGCAGCGGAGCGCCAGCTGCCCTGACGATTGGCCCGCCCAAAAAGGCGTATGCCGAAACATCTGCCAGGGTAACGGTCATCAATACTGCAGTTTTCCTGCGCAGTCGCTAGAATGGCGGCCTTTGCGAAGTTCTGGAGTTTCCCCCTCATGCGCACTTTTCGGCTGGTGATCTCTTGCCCCGACCGCGTTGGCATCGTTGCCAAAGTCAGTAACTTTCTGGCGTCCCACAACGGCTGGATCACCGAAGCGAGCCACCATTCGGACAATCAGAATGGCTGGTTCTTCATGCGTCACGAAATCCGTGCCGATTCGCTGCCTTTCGGTATTGAAGTATTGCGCGAGAAGTTTGCGCCGATCGCCGAAGAGTTCTCGATGGACTGGCGCATCACCGACACCGAGCAGAAGAAGCGCGTTGTGCTGATGGCCAGCCGCGAATCGCACTGCCTGGCTGATCTGCTGCACCGCTGGCACAGCGACGAGCTGGATTGCGAAATCTCCTGCGTGATTTCCAACCACGACGATCTGCGCAGCATGGTCGAGTGGCACGGCATTCCTTATTACCATGTCCCGGTCAACCCGCAGGACAAGCAACCGGCTTTCGCCGAAGTGTCGCGCCTGGTCAAACAGCACGACGCCGAAGTCGTGGTGCTGGCGCGTTACATGCAGATCCTGCCGCCGGAACTGTGCCGCGAATACGCGCACAAGGTGATCAACATTCACCACAGCTTCCTGCCGTCGTTTGTCGGTGCCAAGCCGTACCATCAGGCGTCCCTGCGTGGCGTGAAACTGATTGGTGCGACTTGCCACTACGTGACTGAAGAGTTGGACGCCGGTCCGATCATCGAGCAGGACGTGGTGCGCGTCAGCCACAGCGACAGCATCGACGACATGGTGCGTTTCGGCCGTGACGTCGAGAAGATGGTGCTGGCTCGCGGCCTGCGTTATCACCTCGAAGATCGCGTGCTGGTGCACGGCAACAAGACTGTGGTGTTCTGATCGAACTCACGCAGGCTTGAAAAACCAAGGGTCTGGGCGTTCAATCGCTCAGACCCTTTTTCATTCAAGCCCCCGAGGAAACCTTCATGAGTGATCCACTGGACAAAGCCACTTCCAAAGCCCCGGCGACATTGGGCGAGGGGTGTTTGAGTCGATACGATCCCGAGGACATGAGCCCGGAGGATGGCACCGAATTTCCCGGCGCTGCCGAGTTGTGGGAACAACTCAAAGAACATGAGCAGGACGACGTCAAGAAGCCTGTCTGACGTTCATCAGCTTCTTCAACAGCGGCCGGCCCAACATCAACAGAAACACCGGGCCACCGACCAACAGATAGAAGTAATACGTCACCACCCGCCAGATCAGAATCGCCGCCGCTGCGGTGGATTTGCCCACCATTGGCGCCAGCAGTGCCGCCGAGGTCAGCTCCGCCGCCCCCGCACCGCCCGGCAGCAGGCTGAACTGGCCAGCGCCCAGCGACAGCATCTGCACCAGAAAACTCCATGCCCATTGCAAGTCCGCGCCCAGGCCGCGCAACGCCAGATACAGCACGCTGTAACGCAGCAACCAATGCACGCAGGTCAGGGCGAATACTTTGCTCAATGTTTGCCAGGGCAACTTCAATGTATCGGTAAACGCCGCGAGAAAGTGCAGCAACTTGCGCGCCCAGCGGCGGCGGGTGCTGGCCTTGACGTTCAGCCTTGCCAGCAGGCGACCGCTCAGGCGAATCAAACGGCGGTGATAGCGCGCCACCAGCACACAACTGAACAAGCCACCGAACAGCGAAATCGCACTGACGGTCAGCAGCCACTCGAGGCGATCACTGAGGTGCTGAAACAACGCATAAATCAGAATCGCGCTGAGGGCGCAGAGGAAGAACAGCAAGTCGCTGAGCTGATCCATGGCAAACACCGCGCTGCCGCGGGCCGGACGCACGCCGGAGCGGGCCAGCAGGGCCATGATCGTCAACGGCCCGCCGCTGCCGCCGGGCGTCGCGCAGTAGGCGAACTCGGCGGCCATGACCACGCCAAGGCTTTGCAGCGGCGTGACGCGCTCGCGCTGATCACCGAGCAACAGGCGCAGGCGCAAGGTATTGATGCCCCAGCACAACAGAATCATGCCGAACATGATCAGCAACCAGTGCAACGGGAAGCTTTGCAGCCGCGCCCAGGTTTCGCCACCCCCCAGTACAACGGGGATCAGCACCGCTGCGAGCAGGCCGATCAGCAAGAGAATGCCGCGACTCATGCGGCGTTTCCCAGTTGACCGCGCTGTTGGGCGAGCCAGTGGATTTTGCTCATCGGTACACGTCCTTCGCTCAGTAGTTGTTCGAGGGTGTTCAGCCAGTAATCACGGGAAAAATCGTGGCGCATGTCCACAGGGTGCAAGCCTAGCCGAATCACCGGCGCCTGGCGCCAACGCTGTTGACGCTGCTCGCTGACAATCTTCGACAAGCCCCGGCGCCAGGCACTGCGGGCGCTCCAGACCAGACCCGGCGCATTGATGGCGCTGAACTCCGGCAAGCGATAAAGATGCTGCGGATCGCTGGTGTAGCGCAGCGGTAATTCGCGCAGAGCCTGGCGGGTGCCTTCACTCATCAGCCAGGCGGGGGCAACGAAACCGTGCAGCGGCCAGTCGTGGCGCTGGAACACCTCGATGCCGGCGCGCAGGCGGGCGAGGGCGGCTTCACGGGATAAACGGTAGAACTCGCCTTCATGGGTGTAAACGCGGCGCATGAACCAGTCACGCGGTGTCGTCGGGCCGGGTTCCCGGTCATCGTGGAAATAACCATGCAACGCCAACTCATCGCCACGGGCGACGCGCGCATCGAGCATTCGACAAAATGCCGGGTGATCGTCGAGGGCGTTGTGCCGGTGAAAATTCGGTACGAGCAACCACGTCATCGGCACGTTGCCCAATGCATCGACGGCCTCGACAAAGGGTTGGTAATCCGCCCACGTCGACGGCGCCACGTCATGCAGCACCAACAACAGGGCGCGGCGATTCATAGGCTCAGCCATTGGCAACCTTGGGCAGCGTATGCCCGAGCACGGCGTGATAGTGACCCAACAGGCTGTCGACCACCGTGTCCCACGCATAGTGGGTTTCGACATGCTGGCGCGCCTGTGCGCCGAGTTTTGTACAGCCGCGACTGAATAATTCGCGCACGGCATTGGCCATCGCCTGCGGATTGTTTGGCGCGCAAAGCAGGCCGCAGGACGGCGTGACGATCTCTTCAAACGCCCCGGCGGCCACCGCTACCACGGGAATCCCGCAGGCCATGGCTTCGAGGATCACCAGACCGAAGGTTTCCTGATCGCCGGCATGCAGCAATGCATCTGCACTGGCCATCAACTGCGCCACGCGTGACGCCGGGCAGAATTCGTCGATCACGCTGACATTGTCCGGCACGGCGGCGGGCATCGACGAACCGACCAGCAGCAAGTGATAGCGTGGGCCGAGGCGTTGCATGCATTTGAGCAGTACCGGCAGGTTTTTCTCTTTCGAGCCGCGCCCGGCAAAGATCAGCAGCCGGGCATCTTCGGCGATGCCCAGTTCGGCGCGCAGTTGCGGGTCGCGGGCACTGGGATGAAAGGTCTGCAGATCGACGCCCAGCGGTTGCACGAACACATTGCGTACGCCGAGGCAGCTGAGCTTGTTGGCCATCACTTGGCTGGGGGCTAGCACCCGGTCGAAGTTGCCGTAGAGTCTGCTGACGTACGCCTCGATATTCGGCATGACCCAATGGCCCATGCGATTGCCGACCAGCAGGGGCAGGTCCGAGTGGTAAAAGCCAATCACTGGCACGTCCAGTTGCCGCCGCGCATCCAGTGCGGCCCAGGCAGTCAGGTAGGGATCGCCGACTTCGATCAGCTCGGGCTGCAAATCGTGTAGCACGTTGCGCCAGGGGGCGAGGCGCAGAGGGAATCGATAACCTTTGCCGAAAGGCAGGGCAGGGGCGGGCACCGTGTAAACGCCGTCGTGTTCGCTGAACTGCGCGCCGGGGATCAACAAACTGTGGCGAATGCCGGGTTTGACGCTCATCCGGCGGTGTTTGGCGTCCAGATAAGTGCGCACGCCGCCGCTGGCCGGGGCGTAGAACATGGTGATGTCGGCGATATGCAAGGTGATCAACCCTCCGCTGCGTGGTTCTCCCTTGGTTGACCTTTATCAACAATAGATGTTCGGTCGGGATTGCGCGGCCCCCTCACCCTAACCCTCTCCCGGAGGGAGAGGGGACTGACCGAGGTGGATGTTGAAAGTACATCGACCTGAGAGGCGTGAGTCGAACTCAGGTTTTGAACAGCACGAAGATCGGCTCCCTTTCCCCCTCGCCCCCCTGGGGGAGAGGGCTGGGGTGAGGGGGTAGGCTTTTGATCTTAAATCCTGAAACTACCCACCAACTGCTTCAACCGCGAAGCCTGCTGCTCCAGGTCCGAACACGCCCGCAACGTCGCCTGCAAGTTCTCCACGCCTTCCTGGTTCAGCGTATTGATCTCGGTGATATCAACGTTGATCGACTCGACAACAGCGGTCTGCTCCTCGGTCGCGGTGGCCACCGACTGGTTCATCCCGTCGATCTCGCCAATGCGCTGCGTCACGCTGTTCAAGCGCTCGCCAGCGAGGTTGGCGATCGCCACGCTGTCCTGACTGTGGCGTTGGCTGTCACTCATGGTGCTCACCGATTCACGGGCGCCGACTTGCAGTTCCTCGATCATGGTCTGCACCTGTTGCGCCGATTCCTGGGTGCGATGCGCCAGATTGCGCACTTCATCCGCCACCACGGCAAAGCCACGGCCGGCCTCACCGGCCCTCGCCGCTTCAATCGCCGCGTTGAGCGCCAGCAGGTTGGTTTGCTGGGAAATGCTGGTGATCACTTCGAGAATCTGCCCGATGTTCACGGTTTTGCTGTTCAGCGACTCGATGTTGCTGCTCGACGCGCTGAGCATGCTCGACAGTTGATTCATCGCCTTGATGCTGCGATCCACCACTTGCTGGCCGTCTTCAGCCAGGCCGCGCGCATCACTGGCCTGATTCGAGGCTTGTGCGGCGTTGCGGGCGATTTCCTGTGCGGCGGCGCCGAGCTGGTTGATCGCCGCCGCCACGCTGCTGGTGCGCGAGGCTTGCTGATCAGAGTTGTACATCGACGAGTTCGATGCCGCGACCACGCGCAGGGCGACTTCGTTGACCTGGCCGGTGGCCGAAGACACTTCGCGGATCGAGCCATGAATACGCTCGACGAAACGGTTGAACGCCGTGCCCAGCACACCGAATTCATCGTTATTGACGATGGTCAGGCGTTTGGTCAGGTCGCCTTCACCGTCGGCGATGTCTTCCATGGCGCGGGTCATCACGTGCAGCGGCTGGATCAGAATACGGATCAGCATGCCGAGCAACGCGATGATGATCGCCACCGCGATCACGGTGGCAATCACCGCCGAGGTACGGAACTGGCTGAGCATGGCGAATGCCTGGTCTTTATCCACCGACAGACCGATGTACCAGTTCACCGACGGCAGGCCTTTGATCGGCGCGAAGGTGACGATGCGGGTCTTGCCATCGACGGTGACTTCGCTGAAGTCGCTGCTGATGCGCGGGGTGTCCTGTGGATAGGCTTCTTTCAGTGATTTCATCACCAACGCCTTGTCCGGATGCACGAGGATCTTGCCGTCGGCGCTGACCAGGAACACATAACCCATGCCGTCGAAATCGCGGGCGGCGAGGGTGTCGACCAGCGATTGCAGGCTCAAATCGCCGCCTACCACGCCGACGCTCTGGCCGGCCTTTTTCGAGGCGGTGGCGATGGAGATGATCAGTTGGCCGGTTGCCGCGTCGATGTACGGTTCGGTCAGGGTCGAGGTGCTGCTGCTCTCGGCACCTTTATACCAAGGGCGCACGCGCGGATCGAAACCGTCCGGCATTTTCGTGTCCGGGCGAATGGTGAAGTGCCCGGTGGCATCGCCCAGATAGGTGGCCATGAACGTCGAGGTCAGGGTCTTCTGTTCCAGCAGGCTGGCGACGTTGGCCGGTTCCGGGTTGATGGCGATGTTCTGGGCGGCGTTCTCGACCAGCAGAATGCGGCCGCTGAGCCAGGTCTGGATATTGCCGGCGGTGACCTCGCCCATCTCATTGAGATAGTTGTTCAGGTCATCGCGGATCGCATTGCGCTGCAACCAGTCGTTGTACAGCGTGAACGAGGCGAAGGCGGCGATGACGATGAGGGCGGCGGCAAGCAAAATTTTATGGCTGAAGCGCAGATTTTTGTTCATGGCTTGGGGTTCCGCTAAGGTCTTAATGTCCAGGGCATGCTTTTATAGAAGCGCGCAAAATGGGCAAGGTTGAAAACAAGCTGATATTTCCGTCTCTCCTTAGGGAAATGTCCGGCATGACTTGTGGTCGGGGTCTCTCACTCCTTTTTATCGGCCATGCAGAATCAAAGATTAACCATTAGGTGACAAAATGCCTGACTCCTCGCAACTCGTAATCGGCGCTGATCTCGCAGGCCAACAGATTGCTCAGGCGATGCGCCTGGCCAACCGTCACGGCCTGGTCGCCGGCGCCACCGGTACCGGTAAAACCGTCACCTTGCAGCGTTTGGCCGAGGCGTTCAGCGACGCTGGGGTGGCGGTATTTGCCGCTGACATCAAGGGCGACCTGTGTGGCCTCGGCGCTGCCGGCAACCCGCAGGGCAAGGTGGCCGAGCGCATTGCCGGAATGCCGTGGCTCAACTACAAGCCGCAGGCGTATCCGGTGACGTTGTGGGACATCCACGGCGAATCGGGCCATCCGTTGCGCACCACGCTGAGTGAAATGGGCCCGCTGCTGATCGGCAGCCTGCTGGAACTGACCGACAGTCAGCAGTCGGCGCTCTACGCAGCCTTTAAAGTCGCCGATCGCGAAGGTCTGTTGCTGCTCGATCTGAAGGATCTGAAAGCGCTGCTCAATCACCTCAAGGACAACCCGCAAATGCTCGGCGAGGACGCCGCGCTGATGACTACCGGTTCCAGTCAGGCGCTGTTGCGTCGTCTGGCGACGCTGGAACAGCAGGGTGCCGAAGCGCTGTTCGGCGAGCCGGCGCTGCAACTCGAAGACATTTTGCAACCGGCGGCGGACGGCCGCGGGCGCATTCATTTGCTCGATGCCAGCCGTCTGGTGCATGAGGCACCGAAGGTCTACGCGACGTTCCTGTTGTGGCTGCTGGCTGAACTTTTTGAACAGTTACCGGAACGCGGCGATGCCGACAAACCGCTGCTGGCGCTGTTTTTCGATGAGGCGCATTTGTTGTTCGGTGATACGCCGAAGGCCTTGCAGGAGCGCCTCGAACAAGTGGTTCGACTGATTCGCTCGAAGGGCGTTGGCGTGTATTTCGTCACGCAATCGCCGGCGGACTTGCCGGATGACGTGCTGGCGCAGTTGGGCCTGCGCATCCAGCACGGCTTGCGCGCCTTCACCGCCAAAGAGCAGAAATCCCTGCGCGCGGTGGCGGACGGCTTCCGGCCAAATCCGGCGTTCGACAGTTTGTCGGTGTTGACCGAGTTGGGGATTGGCGAGGCGCTGGTCGGTACGTTGACCGAGAAAGGCACGCCAGAAATGGTCCAGCGCGTACTGGTCGCGCCGCCGCAGTCGCGGATCGGTCCGCTGACGGAAACCGAGCGTACGCTGCTGATCGCCGGGTCGCCGTTCAAGGGGCGCTATGACAAACCGATCGATCGTGAGTCGGCGTATGAAATTCTGATGGGACGCAAAGGACTGGCGCCAGAGGCTGAAGCGCCAGCGGCTTCGCAAGAGCCGAGTCTGGCGGACAGGGCTGGAGAGTTCCTGGGTACGGCAGCAGGGCAGGCCTTGAAGTCAGCCATGCGTCAGGCTGCCAATAACCTCGGCAAACAACTGGTGCGTGGCCTGATGGGGTCGCTGCTCGGCGGCAGCAAACGCCGCTGAAACCTGTGGGAGCGAGCTTGCTCGCGAAGGCGCCGTGTCAGGCAACACATAGGTTGAATGACAGTCCGCATTCGCGAGCAAGCTCGCTCCCACAGGGAATTTGTCAGGTTTTGTCTTTGGCGTGCGCCGCCAGTCGCTCCAGCGCCGCGCGCAACCCCGGATCACTGATCCCGTCCGCCGTTGCCTGAATCGTCGCCGCGGCATCCGTCGACAAATCCATCGTGTGCCCGGTTGCTCCGCGCTGCACCGTCGGCGGCTGCACCTTGAACAGAATCCGCGTCAAACTGGCGAACTCGTCAAACATCTGCAATTGCCGCTGCAAGCGTTTTTGCTGGTAACGCAGGCGGGTGGCCCAGTGGCCATCAGTGACAATCAGCAACAAACTGCCCTCACGCCACGACGCTACATGGCAGTGTTCACGGGCGGCGGGTTGCAGTTGGCTTTCGAGCAGGCGTTGCAAATGACCCAGTCGTTGGGCATGGCCGAGGATGGCTTTGAGCGGCTTGGCTTCGCGTAATAGAACGGCGGGTGCTCTGGCCGTAAGAGGGCGAAATGCCATGATCGAACACCTGAAGTAACAGAAACGCCATGGTAGCAGAAAGGAGCCGTTTCACTCGCCCATTGCTTTTGCCCCCGCTTTACCCATTAAATCAACAACTAACTTCTGCCTTGTATGACTTGAAGTTGAGCAAAACGCCCCTATTTTAAGTGAGCCCCGTCAAAGCGCAGTGCCAGCATCGTGGAACATCGCCACTTTCCTCACTTCCGTTTCCGGGTAGAATGCTCGTTCGCATGCGGCCATGAGGGCTGCACGGGCGACGCTCACGGGGCCGCCCTCCATCCCTTTAGTGTGGAAGATCCTGCCGATATGTTTGCGCCTTTGTTAAAGAAACTTTTTGGAAGCAAGAACGAGCGTGAAGTCAAACGCATGCTCAAGACGGTGCAGCTCGTCAATGCCTTCGAAGAGCAAATGGTGGCCCTTTCGGACGATCAATTGCGCGCCAAGACCGCTGAGTTCAAGGCCCGCATCGCCAAAGGGGAAACCCTCGACAAGCTGTTGCCAGAAGCCTTTGCGGTCGCCCGCGAAGCCGGCAAGCGCATCATGGGTATGCGCCACTTCGACGTACAGCTCGTCGGTGGCATGACCTTGCACGAAGGCAAGATCGCCGAAATGCGCACCGGTGAGGGTAAAACCCTCGTAGCGACCTTGGGCGTTTACCTCAACGCACTGTCCGGCAAGGGCGTGCACGTTGTGACGGTGAACGACTACCTGGCGCGTCGTGACGCCAACTGGATGCGCCCGCTGTATGAATTCCTCGGCCTGACCGTCGGCGTCGTGACGCCGTTCCAGCCGCCGGAAGAGAAACGTCTGGCCTACGCCGCCGACATCACCTACGGCACCAACAACGAATTCGGTTTCGATTACCTGCGCGACAACATGGCGTTCAGCATGGAAGAAAAATTCCAGCGCGAACTCAACTTTGCCGTGATCGACGAAGTCGACTCCATCCTCATCGACGAAGCGCGTACCCCGCTGATCATCTCCGGTCAGGCCGAGGACAGCTCCAAGCTGTACATGGAGATCAATAAACTGATCCCGCAGCTGGAACTGCACGTTGAAGAAGTCGAAGGCGAAGTCACCAAGGCTGGCCACTACACCGTTGACGAGAAGACCCGTCAGGTCGAACTCAACGAAGCCGGTCACCAGTTCATCGAAGACATGCTCACCCGCGTCGGCCTGCTGGCTGAAGGCGAGAGCCTGTACTCGGCGCACAACCTGGGCCTGCTGACCCACGTGTATGCCGGTCTGCGTGCGCACAAGCTGTTCAACCGCAACATCGAATACATCGTGCAGGACGGTCAGGTCGTACTGGTCGACGAACATACCGGTCGTACCATGCCGGGCCGTCGTCTGTCCGAAGGCCTGCACCAGGCCATCGAAGCCAAGGAAGGCCTGAACATCCAGGCCGAGAGCCAGACCCTGGCCTCGACCACTTTCCAGAACTACTTCCGTCTGTACACCAAGCTGTCCGGCATGACCGGTACCGCTGACACCGAAGCGTTCGAATTCCACCAGATCTATGGTCTGGAAGTGATGGTCATTCCGCCGAACAAACCGTTGGCGCGTAAAGACTTCAACGACCTGGTGTTCCTCACTGCCGAAGAGAAATACGCGGCGATCGTTGCGGACATCAAGGAAAGCATGGCCGCCGGTCGTCCGGTGCTGGTGGGTACTGCGACCATCGAAACCTCCGAGCACATGTCCGCATTGCTCGTGAAGGAAGGCATCGAACACAAGGTTCTGAACGCCAAGTTCCACGAAAAAGAAGCCGAGATCATCGCGCAGGCCGGTCGTCCGGGCGCCCTGACCATCGCCACCAACATGGCCGGTCGTGGTACCGACATCCTGTTGGGCGGTAACTGGGAAGTTGAAGTCGCCTCGCTGGAAGACCCGACCCCTGAGCAAATCGCGCAGATCAAGGCCGACTGGCAGAAGCGTCACCAGCAAGTGCTGGAATCCGGCGGTTTGCAGGTGATTGCTTCCGAGCGTCACGAATCGCGTCGTATCGACAACCAGTTGCGTGGCCGTGCCGGCCGTCAGGGTGACGCCGGTTCCAGCCGCTTCTACCTGTCGCTGGAAGACAGCCTGATGCGCATCTTCGCTTCTGATCGAGTGAAGAACTTCATGAAAGCCCTGGGCATGCAGCCGGGCGAAGCGATCGAGCACCGCATGGTGACCAACGCGATCGAGAAGGCGCAGCGCAAGGTTGAAGGCCGCAACTTCGACATTCGTAAACAACTGCTCGAGTTCGACGACGTCAACAACGAACAGCGTAAAGTGATTTATCACATGCGTAACACGTTGCTGGCCGCTGACAACATCGGTGAGACCATCGCCGATTTCCGTCAGGACGTGCTCAACGCCACCGTCAGCGCGCACATTCCGCCGCAATCGCTGCCAGAGCAGTGGGACGTGGCCGGTCTGGAAGCGTCGATTGCCAGCGACTTCGGCGTGACATTGCCGATCCAGCAATGGCTCGACGAAGACGATCACCTGTACGAAGAAACCCTGCGCGAGAAGCTCATGACCGAGCTGATGGCGGCGTACAACGAGAAAGAAGACCAGGCCGGTGCCGACGCACTGCGCTCGTTCGAGAAACAAATCGTGCTGCGCGTACTGGACGATCTGTGGAAAGACCACCTGTCGACCATGGATCACCTGCGTCACGGTATCCACTTGCGTGGCTACGCTCAGAAGAACCCGAAGCAGGAATACAAGCGCGAGTCGTTCACGCTGTTCTCCGAACTGCTCGATTCGATCAAGCGCGACTCGATCCGTGTGCTGTCGCACGTTCAGGTGCGCCGCGAAGATCCGGAAGCCGAAGAGCAACGTCTGCGTCAGGAAGCCGAAGCACTGGCCGCCCGCATGCAGTTCGAACACGCCGAAGCGCCAGGTCTGGAGCAACCGGAAATACTCGGTGAAGAGGTTGATGTAGCCCTCGCCACCGCGCCGGTGCGCAACGAGCAGAAGCTGGGCCGCAACGAACTGTGCTACTGCGGTTCGGGCAAGAAATTCAAGCATTGCCACGGGCAGATCCAGTAACCCCCGTTTCAATCGCTGAAATACCCGCGCCGCGACCGGCTCCTGCCGTCGCGGCGTTTTGCCATTTAAACCACCGTCGCGGCGAGTGACGGTGCTGACATCATTGAGTAAGGAGCGCATTCATGGCTGTTGGTCTTGGTCCTTTGCCAACGTTGCACCCGGTTGCCGGTTTTGAACTCGGTATCGCCTCGGCCGGCATCAAGCGCCCCGGGCGCAAAGATGTCGTTGTGATGCGCTGCGCCGAAGGTTCGACCGTGGCCGGTGTGTTCACGTTGAACGCCTTTTGTGCCGCGCCAGTGATCCTGGCGAAGAAGCGCGTACAGAATGACGTGCGTTATCTGCTGACCAACACTGGCAACGCCAACGCAGGCACCGGTGAGCCGGGCCTGGCTGCCGCTGAGCGCACCACTGCCAAACTGGCTGAGCTGACCGGCGTCGATGCCAGCCAGATCCTGCCGTACTCCACCGGCGTGATCGGCGAACCGCTGCCGGTCGAGAAGATTGAAGGCGCACTGCAAGCCGCGCTGGACGATCTGTCGGAAAACAACTGGGAAGCCGCCGCCACCGGCATCATGACCACCGACACCCTGCCGAAGGGCGCCAGCCGCCAGTTCGAACATGACGGCGTGACCATCACCGTCACCGGCATCAGCAAAGGCGCGGGCATGATCCGTCCGAACATGGCGACCATGCTCGGCTACATCGCCACCGACGCGAAAGTCTCCCGCGAGGTGCTGCACAACTTGATGCTCGACGGCGCGAACAAGTCGTTCAACCGTATCACCATCGACGGCGATACCTCGACCAACGACTGCTGCATGTTGATCGCCACGGGTAAAGCCGCACTGCCGGAAATCAGCCATGCCGAAGGCGAGCTGTTCGCCAAGCTCAAGCAAGCGGTGTTCGAAGTGTGCATGGACGTGGCCCAGGCCATCGTGCGTGACGGCGAAGGCGCGACCAAGTTTGTCACTGTTGAAGTGAATGGCGGCGGCAACCATCAGGAATGCCTCGACGTCGGCTACACCGTGGCGCACTCGCCGCTGATCAAGACCGCGCTGTTCGCCTCCGATCCGAACTGGGGCCGCATTCTGGCTGCCGTCGGTCGTGCCGGCGTGCCGGATCTGGACGTGAGCAAGATCGACGTGTTCCTCGGCGATGTGTGCATCGCCAGCCGTGGCGCGCGCGCAGCCACCTACACTGAAGCGCAGGGTTCGGCGGTGATGCAGCAGGAAGAGATCACTATCCGCATCGAGCTGGGTCGCGGCGATTGCAGCGAAACCATCTGGACCACCGACCTGTCGCATGAATACGTGAAGATCAACGCCGAATACCGCACTTGATCCAATAGGTGGAGCGGGCTGCCGGCCTCTTCGCGGGCAAGCCTGCTCCCACAGAGTTCTGTGGTGTACACAAAATTTGTGAGCGACTTCAGTCACTGTGGGAGCGGGCTTGCCCGCGATGACGGACGAACAGACGCCAGACATTCTGGATTGTTTCCCTGAGAAGAAGGTATTCACCCATGTCCTTGCACCTGATCATCGGCGACAAACTGCTTTCCTCCTGGTCCCTGCGCGCCGCTCTGGCCGTTGAATTGACCGGCGCACCCTACAGCGAAGAACTGATCAAACTCGGCAAACCCGACACCCGCGCGCTGCTGCTCAAGCATTCGCCGACCGCCAAGGTGCCGCTGCTGCAAACCTCGCGTGGCACGATTGCCGACTCGCTGGCCATTGCCGAATACCTCGCCGAGCAGTTTCCGTCCGAGCAACTCTGGCCGAGCGATATTTACGCGCGTGCCCAGGCCCGATCCGCCTGCGCCCAGATGCACAGCGGCTTCTTCGCCATGCGCAATCACATGCCCTTCAACCTCAACCATGACGCGCCGCTGAACCCGGTGCCGCCAGAAGTGAAGGTCGATATCGAGCGCATGCTCGCGCTGTGGGCCGAGTGCCGTGCCGCCGCCACCGAGAGCGGACCCTATCTGTTTGGCCGGGTCAGTCTGGCCGATGCGTTCTTCGCGCCGATTGCCGTGCGTCTGCGCACTTATCAGGTGCAACTGCCGGCCGCCGACGAAGCCTATGTTGAAACCGTCTACCAATGGCCCGCGTTCAAGGCGTGGCAAAAGGCCGGACTGGAGGAGTTGAATCCGTGAAACGTGTACACGTCGCCGCTGCGGTCATTCGTGACGACAGCGGCAAAATCCTCATCGCCCGCCGCGCCGACAGCCAGCATCAAGGTGGTCTGTGGGAGTTTCCCGGCGGTAAGGTCGAGGCCGACGAGTCGGTCGAAAGCGCACTGGCCCGTGAGTTGCAGGAAGAGTTGGGCATCGTCGTTGGCGCTGCCCGACCGTTGATCAAAGTGCGTCACGACTATCCGGACAAGCAGGTGTTGCTGGATGTCTGGGAAGTCTCGGCATTCACCGGTGAGCCGCACGGTGCCGAAGGCCAGCCGTTGGCCTGGGTTACGGCGAAAGAACTGGCGAACTACGAATTCCCGGCGGCTAACCAGCCGATCGTGGCGGCGGCGCGCCTGCCAGCCGAGTACTTGATCACCCCGGAAGATCTGGAAACCCCGGCGTTGCTGCGCGGTATCCAGAAGGCGATTGCCGGCGGGATCAAATTGATTCAGTTGCGTGCGCCGAATGGCTATGACCCCAAGTACCGCGATCTGGCGGTCGATGCGGTCGGGCTGTGCGCGGGCAAGGCGCAGTTGATGATCAAGGGGCCGTTCGAATGGCTTGGCGATTTCCCGTCGGCCGGTTGGCACATCACCTCTGCACAGTTGCGTAAATACGCGGCGGCGGGGCGTCCGTTGCCGGCGGAGCGCTGGTTGGCGGCGTCGTGCCACAACGCTGAAGAGTTGGCGCTGGCCGAGCAGATGGGCGTGGATTTCGTTACGCTGTCGCCGGTACAACCGACATTGACGCACCCTGATGCGCAGCCGCTGGGCTGGGAGCAGGCCGGGGCGTTGATCGAAGGCTTCAGTAAACCGGTGTTTCTGTTGGGCGGAGTTGGCCCGGTTGAGCGCGAAAAAGCCTGGGGCGTTGGTGCACAAGGCGTGGCGGGGATTCGCGCGTTCTGGCCTGAATCTCTGTAAAGGCTGCCGGCCTCTTCGCGAGCAAGCTCGCTCCCACAGTTGATTGGGTTCATCCAGTTGGAATGCAGCCAAATGTGGGAGCGAGCTTGCTCGCGAAGGCGATCTGTCAGGCGCTACATCTCTGTGGGTTTTCGGGCCGGCTGCCAGAGAATCTCTGCAATTCCCTGCCGCCGCGCAATCAACCGCGCCGCCACAAACAACAAATCCGACAACCGATTGATATACGCCAACCCAACCCCGGCCAACGGTTCCACCGCGTTCAGGTGCTGACAGCGGCGCTCGGCACTCCGCGCCAGACTCCGACACACATGCGCCTGCGCAATCAGCATCGAGCCACCCGGCAGAATGAAATTCTCCAACGGCCCCAGCTCTTCATTCCAGACATCGATCGCCGCCTCCAGCCGTTCGATTTCGGCGGTGTTCAATGCCTGATACTCCGGCATCGCCAACTCGCCACCCAAATCAAACAAGCGATGCTGACAAGGCGCCAACACCTCAATCAGCTCATTCAGGCCCGGACACGCCTCGCGCTCGGCAAGCAACCCGGCCAACAACACACCGACCTGACTGTTGAGCGTATCGACCTCGCCAATCGCTTCGATGCGCGGGTGATCCTTGGGTACGCGGCGGCCATCGCCCAGGCCGGTTTCGCCTTTGTCACCAGTGCGGGTGTAGATCTTCGACAAGCGAAAGCCCATGGGTTACCTCGGTAGTTGATTGTTTTCGACCGCAATCGGCGCAGGTTGCGCCAGCGGCAGGCGCAGGGTGAAGCAGGTGCCTTGACCCGGTGCTGACTGCACCTCCATCTGCCCTTTGTGATTGTTGGTGATGATGAAGTACGACACCGACAAGCCAAGGCCGGTGCCCTGGCCGATTTCCTTGGTGGTGAAGAACGGCTCGAAGGTGCGTTTGCGCACGCTCTCGCTCATGCCGATGCCGTTGTCCTCGACCTGAATCTCGGCCCACGGCGGATTGAGGCGGGTGCGCAAAATAATGCGCCCCGGCTCGCTGTCGCCCTCGCGCTGGTGTATCGCTTGCGCGGCATTCTTCAGCAGGTTGAGCAGCACTTGTTCCAGTTCGTTGGCGGTGCCCGGCACCGGGCCCAGCGCCGGGTCGAACTGGCGGATGATCGCCTGACCCTTGAAGTCGAAACCGATGGCCAGATCGAAGTCGTTGCCGGCAATGTCCACGGCCTGGTCGATCAGTGCCGGCAGGTCGCACGGCGCCATTTGCCGGGTGCTGCGGCGGCTGAAACTGAGCATGTGCGTGACGATTTTCGCCGCGCGGGCGCCGGCCTGCTGAATGCCGTCGAGCAATTGCGGGACTTCGCGGCCCTGCAGATAACGGTTTACCGAGTCCAGTTCTATGCCCAGTTGTTCGGCGGTTTCGAGGTTTTTCGGCAGGTCCGTCGAGAGCCGCCGGCGGATGTTCTGTACGTTGTGCAGAATCGCGCCCAACGGGTTGTTGATTTCATGGGCCATGCCGGCCGCGAGGCCGCCGACCGAGAGCATTTTTTCCGACTGCACCATCATTTCTTCCAGCGACAGACGCTGGGTGATGTCGTCGATACGGATCACCACGCCACGCCCGGCACCGCCCATCAGCGGATAGAAGGTCAGTGCGTAATGTTTCGGCTCGTCGTCCTTGAACCAGGTCACCCGCTCGATTTTCGCCACGCTGTGTTGTTCGACGGTTTCCTTGAGCTGTGGCAGAAACGGTTTGAGCGGTTCGAAGGCAAGGAAGATCGGCTGGTTCAACGCTTCGTCCAGACGTGTGCCGGAGAGGGCGCTGGCCTCCTGGTTCCATTGAGTGACGTAAAGCTGTTCGTCGAGGGCGATCAGCGCCGACGGCATCGAGTCGATGATGCTGTTGAGGTAGTTCTGGAAACCGGTGAGCTTCTTCTCGATCTTGCTGCGCACCTGGACTTCCAGTTCCAGCTTGCGGTTGGTGTGGCGGGTTTCTTCGGCCAGCCCTTGCGCCTGATCGTACGCGGCTTGCGAGTCGTCGCGGGCGCGCTTGAGCTGCTGCTCGCGGGCCTCGATGCGCGACAGCATGGTATTGAACGCCTCGGCCAGACTGCCGATTTCGTCGTGGTTACCGCGAGAGGCGCGCAGGGCGTAGTTCTCTTCCCGGGTGACCTGGCGGGACAATTCCTCAAGCTGATGGATCGGCCGGGTAATCAGGCGTTTGATCTGCCGGGCGATCACCAGCCACAACAGCACACTGAAAATCAGAATGCCAAGACTCGCGGTCAGGGTGCCGGTATAAAACGCCATCGGCAGTTCGCTGCTGGCCACCAGCAATAGATGACCGGGCGCGGTGCCGGGGCGGGGCAGGGTGATCAACTGGTTGCTGCGAAATTCGGTGAGTTGCCAGGCTTCAATGTGCCGGTAGCGTTCCGGCAGGCTGAGTTTGTCGCCACGCTGGACTTGCGCCAGGCGTTCGCCCTTGCCGTCATACAATGCGGCGGCGCGCAGGGGGGAATAGCTGTCGAGTTCTTTGAGCAGGCGTTCGGCGCTTTGCGGTGATTGCAGGGCTTCACTGACCAGACTCGGGTTGGAAATCAGTCGACCGATGGTCTGCAACGCCTGCGGCGCCATGCTTTCCTGGGAGATGTAATAGGCGGCGCTGATAAAAGTCAGGTTGGCGACCAGCAAGACCGTGGTCAACAGCACCAGCAGGGCGGCCAGCAGTTTCTGGCCGACCGGCAGGTTTTCGAGGCGCTGGCGCAATGGCATCAGGTTTATCGCAGCAAAGGAACAAGTCGCCAGCGTAGCCGCTGCTCAGTCGCTGGGCAATCCGAGGCTGTGCAGATGCGTGATCAGTCGTTGCTGCAATTGCTTGAGGTGCGGCAGGTTCAACTGGTGGCGCGCGGCGACTTTGCAGGCGTGGCCCAGCAGATAGCTGATCTCGGTGCGGCGCTGATTGGCGACGTCCTGATACATCGATGAGTAATTGGCGGCGGTAGCAAGGATGACCCTTTCGACTTCCTGTTGCAGGTTTTCTGCTGCAGCCGGTTGGCCGCAGCGCTCCAGCAGTTCGGCCAGTTCGCCACACAGCGTAGCGACTTCGCAGTGATGTTCCTGCAATCCGCCGTTGCGGCATTCGTGCAACACAGTGAGCGGATTGATCGCACAGTTGAGCGCCAGTTTGCGCCACAACCTTGTGAGGATGTCGGTGCTCCATTCATGGGGGATTTTTGCTGCGTCGAGATCGTCCAGCCAGATGGGCGCGACCGGATGGCCGGCATCACCCAGCCAGGTGTAACCATGGCCTGCGAATACCACGCGCCAGTCGCCATCACGGAAAGCCCCCTCGGTACTTGAAGCGCTGATGCAGCGGGCCTGCGGTACAACGTTGGCGACGGCGTCCTGACTGCCGAGGCCGTTTTGCAGGAGGATCAGTTCGGCGTCCTCTGCCAGCCGCGGGGCGAGACGAGCGACTGCGCTTTCGGCGTCGTAGGCTTTGCACGCCACCAGCAAACGGCGGATCGGCTCGGGGCTGTCGGGTGTTTCGCCGGGCACCGCGTAGGTAGTGGCCACACCGTGTTCCACCAGCGTCAGGCCGCCCGCGGCTTGATAGTTTTGCAAACGTTCGGCATCGCGCACGATCAGCCGGACCGGCAGGCCGGCCCGAGCCAGACGTGTGGCCCACAACGTGCCGAGGCTGCCGGCGCCAAGAACGTGCCAGGGGGTGGCCATCAGTTTTTTGCTCGATTGCGTACAGGCATGTGCGGCTCGCCGTGTTCGTAGGAAAAGACCCGTTATAATGAGCCCGATTTTAACCGCAAGCCAAGCGCGCTCCATCCTCATCGAGCGCGCCTTTTTATTGGAGAGATTACATGCCGTCGTTCGACGTGGTATCCGAACTGGACAAACACGAACTCACCAACGCGGTCGAGAACGCCGTGAAGGAACTCGATCGTCGTTATGACCTGAAAGGCAAAGGCAGCTTCGAGTTCAAGGAAAAGGACCTCACTGTCAGCCTGACCGCTGAAGCCGGGTTCCAGCTGGAAGCGATGATCGAAATCCTCAAGCTGGCGCTGGTCAAGCGCAAGATCGACGTGCAGTGCCTTGAGGTCAAGGACGCCTACGCTTCGGGCAAGCTGATGAAGCAGGACGCCATCCTCAAGGAAGGCATCGACAAGGAACTGGCGAAGAAAATCGTTGGCCACATCAAGGACGCCAAGCTCAAAGTGCAGGCTGCCATTCAAGGCGAGCAAGTGCGCGTGACCGGCAAGAAGCGTGATGACCTGCAAGAGGCCATCGCGGCACTGCGGGCCAAAGAATTCGGCATGCCTCTGCAGTTCAACAACTTCCGCGACTAAGCTCGGTCAGATGACCTGTGGGAGCGAGCTTGCTCGCGAAAGCTGTATGTCATTCAGCAATGAGTTGACTGACACACCGCCTTCGCGAGCAGGCTCGCTCCCACATTGTTTGTGTACACCCGGCGGTTTTCTGCCGCTTATTTTTCGCGTGCCGAATGGCCGGAAATCAGGAGATAGAACATGGATTTGAATGCTGAGGTCGACAACCTGGTCAAGGCGTCCCAGGCGTGGATCCCGATGATCATGGAATACGGCAGCCGCGTGCTGCTGGCCGTGATCACGCTCGCCATCGGCTGGTGGCTGATCAACAAGGTCACGCAAAAGCTCGGCGGTCTGTTGGCCCTGCGCAACGCTGATCTGGCGCTGCAAGGTTTTATCAGCAGCCTGGCGAACATCATTCTCAAGGTGTTACTGATCGTCAGCGTCGCGTCGATGATCGGTGTTGAAACCACCTCGTTCGTGGCGGCTATCGGTGCTGCCGGTCTGGCGATCGGTCTGGCGTTGCAGGGCAGCCTGGCGAACTTCGCTGGCGGCGTGTTGATTCTGCTGTTCCGCCCGTTCCGCATCGGTGACTGGATCGAAGCGCAAGGCGTGTCGGGTACCGTCGACAGCATTCAGATTTTTCACACCGTGCTGCGTACTGGCGACAACAAGACCATCATCGTGCCGAACGGCAACCTGTCGAACGGCATTATTACCAACACCAACCGTCAGCCGACTCGCAAGGTTGTGTTCGATGTGGGTGTCGATTACGAGGCCGATCTGCAAAAGGCCCGTCAGGTGCTGCTGGATCTGGCCAAGGATGAGCGCGTGTTGCAGGATCCGGCGCCGCAAGCGGTGATTTCGACCTTGGGCGACAGTTCGATCACTGTTTCCCTGCGTGTCTGGGTTAAAACCGCAGACTATTGGGACGTGATGTTCATGTTTAACGAACAGTCGCGCGATCGTTTAAAAACGGCCGGTATCGATATCCCGTTTCCGCAACGGGTGATTCGCGTAGTTCAGGAAACGGCTGCGCAGTAACAACATTGATACCTGGCTTCGCGGTCAGTTAATTAATGAAAAAACCCAAGTGCTGTTCGCAGCCTTGGGTTTTTTTATGTGTGTGTTGAAAGTTTGCTGGCTAATAGATAGCTGGCTAATTTTTTTGATTCGCATGCCGTTGGGCCAGGCATAAAAAAACCGCCTACCTGAATCAGGTAGACGGTTTCTATTAGAGCAACGCTCTGAAGTAACGCCGATTTACATCCGTATTACAGGATGTGCAGCGGGTACTCAACGATTACACGGACGTCATTGTTGTCGGCAGTGTAGTCGGCGTTGTACGCACCGTTTGCACGATAGATCGCGCTACGCAGGCGGAACGACAGGTCCTTGGCTGGACCTTCCTGCAGTACGTATTTGGTTTCGAAGTTGAACTCGTTTTCCTTACCTTCGGTATCGGACGAGGTCTTGATGTTGTCACCTTTGACGTAACGCGCCATGAAGCTCAGGCCAGGAACGCCGTAGGTCTTCATGTTCAGGTCGTAGCGAGCCTGCCAGGAGCGCTCGTCGCGACCGATGAAGTCGGAGATCTGGATGGAGTTGGCTACGAAGATCGTGCTGTTACCGTCCACGCCGTACAGGTAGTTGGTGTCACCGGTGGAACGCTGGTGAGCGATGGTGAATTTGTGTGCACCGATGCTGTACGCCGCTGCAAGGCTCCACAGTTTGTTGTCCAGTTCGCCGTACAGCGCCTGGCCCTGATCCTTGGTGCGATAGCCGTTGAAGTCGATGTTCAGCGACTGATCGTCATTGATCGGGAAGGTGTAGTTGGCGTTGATGTATTGCTTCTTGAAGTAGTCATCAACGTCCGACGCAGCAACACCGGCAACGAAATTATCGGTGAACTGGTAGGTCGCGCCAGCGATGTTGGCGCTGGTCAGGCCAGGGCCCTTGCCGTTGATGCTGTCCTTGCCCATGCCGGTTTGCGAGCTCAGCGCGGTGAAGCGACCAGCGGTCAGTTCCAGACCTTTGATCTCTTTGCTGGTGAGCAAGGTACCTTCAGCGACTTCTGGCAGCAGACGGCTGTCATCGGTCGCGAATACTGGGCTGGCAACGAATTGACGCCCGTACTTCAGGGTGGTGTCGGAGAGGCGGAATTTGATGGCTGCGCCGGTTTTGCCTTGAGCGTCTTCTGGCTCGCCGTCGCCGTTGCGGGCAAACAGACCGTTACCGGAACGACCTTCGCCACCATCCAGCTTGACGGTGCCCATGGCCATCGCGTCCAGACCAAAACCGATAGTGCCTTGAGTGAAGCCCGACTCGTAGGTCAGCAGTTGGCTGATACCGGTGTCCTGACGGTAGCCGCTCTTAAATGTAGTAGGACCTGTCTGAATATTACCGGCACCATTACGGAAGTCACGGTTCATGTATTCCAGACGGGTTTTCAGATTCAGGCTCTGATCTTCCAGGAAACCCTTCGCGTCATCTTGAGAGGACGCTACTGCGAACTGCGAGGTGCCTGCTGCAACAGCCAGGGCGATCATGCTCCACTTCATCACGCGCATCGTGATTTGCTCCTTTGGTTTTTAGAAGAGTACTGCCGTCCCACCTGTTTTATTATCTGGGCGGCTCTTTCTTTTTGTGTCGGCGCAAACTTATATCACGCCGACAATGTTGGCGATACTTGCGAATCTAACCTTTCACCTTCTTTACGACGCTGTCGCAAACGGTTGTGTAGATGTCGCAAATTCACAGTACCGATGCAATCGGGCCTACAACTTTCTCGCTGTTTTTTTAGCCGTTTGCATCGCTAAAAAAGAGTCCCTGGCAAAACACTTGAATCTCCATCGGGCAACCCTGCCACTGTTTTTGTTGGGCTTGAGGCATCCACATCGTGTGGTGCGCTTATAGTCCATATGTGTGCGAATGCAACAAGCGTGCACAAACCGCAATGTCAGTGCGGTTATTTTTCTGCACAGCGCGTGTTACCTGTAAAAACCTCATAAATACGGGGCGCAAAGCCCATTTTTACAAGGGCTTGACGCCATTCCTGCAATGGTGTTGCCACGGTGTCAGCTGCACGCGACAGCCAAAAACGTTACCGGTTCACCCCGTGAGTGAGTATTCGGCGGATGCTTCGAAGCATGAGCGTAGACGCACTGTGCGGTTTTGGTGCAAAAAAAATACACGCTGTCCTGTAATCACACAGCTTGCTGAATGGTCGACCTTGAGCGCATCAGGGGTTTTCGGTCATTTGCGCGTGTTTGTTGCCGATCTCGGTTCTTTGCTGGTGCAACGTGTCGGTAAATGTCACATGTCGGGGCGTGCGGCGAATGACGTGAGGGCACTGCTGTCGTGAAGGCTGGCGCATTCACAGGTATGCTGCCGTCCTGTCGCTTGGTGACGCCTTACGCGAGGAGGGCCGCTAAGCTGAATAATGAAACAACAGCCGGGAGTGCGCGCAGTGTTTGCTTTAGATTCACGACTTCAACAGGACACGCTGACGATCGGTGATTTCCCTCTGTGCCGATTGCTGCTCTCCAACGACGCCAATTACCCTTGGTTCATCCTGGTGCCTCGTCGCGACGATATCAGTGAGTTGTTTCAGTTGGATGTCGCTGATCAACAGCAGCTGTGGCAGGAAACCACTGCGCTGGCTGAGCTGCTCAAGGATTTGTTTGACGCCGACAAGATGAACGTCGCGACGTTGGGTAACGTCGTCAGCCAGTTGCACATGCACGTGATTGTGCGCAAACGCGATGACGCCGCCTGGCCGGCGCCGGTCTGGGGCAAGCACCCGGCCAAGCCCTACAGTGCCGAGCAGGTCACCGCCATTCGCGAACGTTTGCAGTTGGTTTTGACCGAGCATTTTACCTTTGTGGAGGGCTGAGTCATGAGCCTGGAAGATCGCGTTACCGATCTGGAAAGCCGTCTGGCGTTTCAGGATGACACCATTCAGGCGTTGAACGACGTGCTGGTGGCGCAGCAGCGAGTGGTCGAGCGCCTGCAATTGCAGATGGCTGCACTGCTCAAGCGCCAGGAAGAGATGGTCGGCCAGTTCGAGTCCTTCGAGGAAGAGGCGCCGCCCCCGCACTATTGAGTCACGACACAGTTTTGCGCAGGCATGAAAAAACCGCGAGCAGCCAGGCTGTTCGCGGTTTTTTGCTTTGGATCAGCGACGCGGCAGAGCGGCGATCACATCCTCGGCTTGCAGGCCTTTGTCTCGGTTCATCACCGAGAATTCGACGCGCTGGCCTTCGACCAGTACGCGGTGGCCTTCGCCACGGATGGCGCGAAAGTGCACGAAAATGTCATCGCCGGAATCCCGGGAGATAAAGCCGAAGCCTTTCGAGGTGTTGAACCACTTCACGGTCCCGGTATCGCGGTTGCTCATGTCGTAGCTGGTGGGTGCAGCGGCAGGTGAAGACTTATAAAAGCTGACGGCCAGGTGTACAACCACGGCAACCAGAGCAATCAACAGACTGAACAACACGGCTGGCTGGCCGGCGATGACAGGCATCGGCGCGATCAGGGTCAAGGTTTGCAGGACGACAGTCAGGACCAGAAGAGCGCTGACGATATTTTGCAGATGCTGACGCGGGCCCTTGTTCCAGTAAGGAATCACTGGCGCGAGAAGCAGGTTCAGCAGGCCGAAAAAGGCCAGGTAAAGTGCATCGGGTTGTTGCAGGTAGGGAACGGCTTCGGATTTCAAGCTAGGGATGAACGACAGCAGCAATGCCGCTGCGCCCATTAGCAGGTGGACGATTTTCAACATTTTAATTGGCTCACGTTTATGACGGCTCACAAGGAAGAGCTGAAGGCGTACGGTTCGCTTCGTAACGAAATAAAGAGGCGGTAGGCACGTACACGGCATCAGCCTATGCGCAAGACCCCGAAAAAAGGGGTATAGCGACACACTGCCTATTTAACAGTAAAGGCCGCAGCTACTCAAATCAGCCCGGCCAGTGGCACTGTGCCGGTCGATTTGTCGCAGCCTGTGCCGCCGATCGGGGCTGCGAGGTGTCGACAGCCTTGCTAGAGTGGGTCTGCACCTGCTGGATGAACTCAATCGCCTTAGGGGGTAAACATGGCAATCGATATCGGTATCAGTGAAGAAGATCGCAAGTCCATCGTCGAAGGGCTGTCACGTCTGCTGTCGGACACCTACGTGCTGTATCTGAAAACCCATAACTTCCACTGGAATGTCACCGGTCCGATGTTCCGTACGCTGCATTTGATGTTCGAAGAGCAATACAACGAGCTGGCGCTGGCCGTGGACTTGATCGCCGAGCGTATTCGGGCGCTGGGGTTTCCGGCGCCTGGCGCCTATGCCACCTACGCACGTCTTTCTTCTATTAAGGAGGAGGTGGGTGTGCCCAGCGCCGAGAACATGATCAAGCAACTGGTCGAGGGTCAGGAAGCCGTAACCCGCACCGCACGCGGTATTTTCCCGCTACTGGACAAGGTCAGCGACGAGCCAACGGCAGACCTGTTGACCCAGCGCATGCAGGTGCACGAGAAAACCGCGTGGATGTTGCGCGCATTGCTCGAAGCCTGATCGACAAGGTGCGCGGGCTTGTTTGAAAGGCCCGCGCGTTGTCCGAAATCTTACTCGTGTGGTCGGCTTATCCTACGGCGTCGGTCAACTAGTCATCTGGATATAACTTTGCGTCTGCGTTTTTATGAAGGGCACAGGATGTGTCTTTTTCAATAAGCAGAGATGGCAAAGGAGTGTCACCTATATGGTAGATGGAGACAGGCGAGGCGACAGGGTTGTCGGCTTGCCACAAGCGTTGAAAGTCGATCCGTTCGTCAACGAATTCGACATGTCGTTGATCCAGCCATTGTCGCGATCCGTGCGTCTGAACGGGTATGCGACCTGCCTGCGGCTGGAGCAGGTTTACTGGAATATCCTCGGCAACATGGCGGCCGATAATGGCTGTTCGGTCAGTTCGCTGCTGTCCCACGTCGATCGTGAAGTGCATTTGCGTCACGGCGGGGTGAAAAACTTCAGTGCGCTGGTGCGAGTGGTTTGCGTGATGAATGGGGTCGAGAAGCAAATGCCGGCGGTTTCAGTCTGAAACGGTGTTTGCCAATGAGGTCGCGGCCTGTGCAGTCTTACGGCTGCACAGGCCGCATTTAATGGATATAATCCCGCTCTTTCGCCGCAAAGCCCTGCGCGCGGTGGCAATCTGATCGCCGAGACACCCCCATGCCGATGTACGATTACCAATGCGCTTCCTGTGGTCATCAGTTGGAAGCCATTCAAAAGATCAGCGAGGCACCGCTGGTCGACTGCCCTGCCTGCCAGGCGCCAGAGCTCAAGAAACAGCTGTCCATGCCGGGCTTTCGCCTCAGCGGCAGCGGTTGGTACGAAACCGATTTCAAGACCGGGACCAAGAAGAATCTGGCCGGTGGCGACAAATCTGACTAGGGTCTACAGCCTGAGTCGAACGACACGCGCGAGCTACCGGATCGCTTGAATGCGCCGGGATCTCCACCGAATTTCGAATTACGAGAAGCGAACCACTATCATGATGCGCAGCCACTATTGCGGCCAACTGAACGAAAGCCTGGAAGGTCAGGAAATTACCCTTTGCGGATGGGTTCACCGTCGTCGCGACCACGGCGGGGTGATTTTCCTCGATATCCGTGATCGTGATGGTCTGGCTCAAGTGGTATTCGACCCGGATCGCGCCGAGAGCTTTGCCGCCGCCGACCGTGTGCGCAGCGAATACGTGGTGAAGATCACCGGTAAGGTGCGTCTGCGTCCGGCCGGTGCGACCAACGCCAACATGGCCTCGGGCATGATCGAAGTGCTGGGCTATGAACTGGAAGTACTGAACGAGTCGGAAACCCCGCCGTTCCCGCTGAACGAGTTCTCCGACGTTGGCGAAGAAACCCGTCTGCGCTACCGCTTCCTTGACCTGCGTCGTCCGGAAATGGCCGAGAAGCTGCGTCTGCGTTCGCGCATGACCACCAGCATCCGTCGCTTCCTCGACGAGAACGGCTTCCTCGACGTCGAGACGCCGATCCTGACCCGTGCCACCCCTGAAGGTGCGCGTGACTATCTGGTGCCGAGCCGTACTCACGCCGGTTCGTTCTTCGCCCTGCCGCAATCGCCGCAACTGTTCAAGCAACTGCTGATGGTCGCCGGTTTCGACCGTTACTACCAGATCGCCAAGTGCTTCCGCGACGAAGACCTGCGCGCTGACCGTCAGCCAGAATTCACCCAGATCGACATCGAGACCAGCTTCCTCGATGAAAAAGAGATCATGGGTCTGACCGAAGAAATGATCCGCAACCTGTTCAAGGAAGTGCTGGGTCTGGAATTCGGTGACTTCCCGCACATGACTTTCGAAGAAGCCATGCGCCGTTACGGTTCCGACAAGCCGGACCTGCGCAACCCGCTGGAACTGGTCGACGTTGCCGATCAACTCAAAGAAGTCGATTTCAAAGTGTTCAGCGGCCCGGCCAACGATCCGAAATGCCGTATCGCTGCTCTGCGCGTTCCAGGCGGGGCGAGCATGCCACGCAAGCAGATCGACGATTACACCAAGTTCGTCGGCATCTACGGTGCCAAGGGCCTGGCGTACATCAAGGTCAACGAGCGCGCTGCCGGTGTTGACGGTCTGCAATCGCCGATCGTGAAAAACATCCCGCTGGAAAACCTCAACGCCATCCTCGATCGCGTTGGCGCAGTTGACGGCGACATCGTGTTCTTCGGTGCCGACAAGGCCAAGATCGTCAGCGAAGCCTTGGGCGCACTGCGTATCAAGCTCGGTCACGATCTGAAGCTGCTGACTTGTGAGTGGGCGCCGATGTGGGTCGTCGACTTCCCGATGTTCGAAGAAAACGACGACGGCAGCTTCTCGGCACTGCACCACCCGTTCACCGCGCCGAAGTGCACGCCGCAAGAGCTCGAAGCCAACCCGGCCGGCGCTCTGTCCCGCGCGTACGACATGGTCCTGAACGGCACCGAGCTGGGTGGCGGTTCGATCCGTATCCACCGTAAAGAGATGCAACAGTCGGTATTCCGTCTGCTGGGCATCAACGAAGCGGAACAGGAAGAGAAATTCGGCTTCCTGCTCGACGCGCTGAAGTACGGTGCACCGCCACACGGTGGTCTGGCCTTCGGTCTGGACCGTCTGGTGATGCTGATGACCGGCGCCCAGTCGATCCGTGAAGTGATTGCGTTCCCGAAAACCCAGAGTGCTGCTGACGTCATGACGCAAGCGCCGGGTGTGGTGGATGCGAAGGCATTGCGCGAGCTGCACATTCGTTTGCGCGAAACGCCAAAGGCTGAGTAAGACGGGCCTGAAGGCGCATCTTCGGATGCGCCTTTTTTCTTTCTATAGAGAGCAGGTCGAGATTTTTTTGTTTGCCGGCCGCTGCATGAGCAGGGCGGGCAACGTTTCAAAGAGAATTCGGAGCGAGTTATGGCAGGTCATTCCAAGTGGGCGAACATCAAGCACCGCAAAGAACGTCAGGATGCCAAAAGAGGCAAGATCTTCACCAAGTGGATCCGTGAACTGACCGTTGCGGCCCGTCAGGGCGGCGGTGATCCGGGCTCCAACCCGCGTCTGCGTCTGGCCCTGGACAAGGCGCTGAGCGCGAACATGAGCCGCGACATCATCGACCGTGCCGTTGCGCGTGGCGCCGGTGCGACCGAGGCGGACAACGTTGAAGAGCTGACCTACGAAGGTTACGGCCCGGGTGGCGTGGCGGTGATGGTCGAATGCATGACCGACAACCGCAACCGTACTGCCGCCGCTGTACGCCATGCGTTCAGCAAGTGCGGTGGCAACCTCGGTACCGACGGTTCGGTGGCGTATCTGTTCGAACGCAAAGGCCAGATCAGCTTCGCGCCGGGCGTCGATGAAGACGCACTGACCGAAGCGGCGCTGGAAGCCGATGCCGATGACGTGGTCACTCACGAAGACGGTTCGATCGACGTGTTCACTTCGTTCACCAGTTTCTACGCGGTGCGAAACGCGCTGGAAGCTGCGGGTTTCAAAGGTGATGATGCGGAAATCGTCATGCAGCCAACCACCAGCGCCGAGCTGGATCTGGAAGGTGCGGAAAAGGTGCTCAAGCTGATCGACATGCTTGAGGATCTGGATGACGTGCAGAACGTCTACTCCAACGCGGATATTCCGGAAGACGTGGCCGTTCAGCTCGGTTGATGTAAATAGAAAGGTCGCAGTTTTTGCTGGCTCTACACTTCACCTGTAGGAGCTGCCGAAGGCTGCGATCTTTGTGTTTTTAAAAGATCAAAAGATCGCAGCCTTCGGCAGCTCCTACCTGTACCCTCAGCTTTCGCATCAATTTTTGCAGGCGTTATGACTTTAATTCTTGGTATCGACCCCGGTTCGCGCATTACCGGTTACGGGATTGTTCGCGATACCGGGCGTGGCGGTTGCATTTATGTGGCTTCAGGCTGCATCCGCACCGGTGCGGGTGAGTTGCACGAACGTTTGCAAATCGTTTATCGCGGTGTGCGTGAAATCATTCAGACTTACGGCCCGGTAACCATGGGCATCGAAAAAGTCTTCATGGCGAAAAACGCCGATTCGGCCTTGAAGCTTGGCCAGGCCCGTGGCGCGGCGATTGTCGCCGGTGCCGAAGAGTGCCTGGAAATCGCCGAGTACACGGCCACTCAGGTCAAGCAGGCCGTTGTGGGCACAGGCGCCGCCAATAAAGAACAAGTGCAGATGATGGTCATGCACATGCTCAAGCTCACCAGCAAACCGCAAATCGATGCCTCGGACGCCCTCGCTATCGCCATTTGTCACGCGCATACACGTTCCAGTCTGCTGCCGCACGGCTTGGGAACGGCACGCAGTCGTGGCGGGCGCCTGCGTCTCTGATAGCATCAGCATCAATTTTCCTGAAAGCGGATTTCCTGCGCCTGAGTCGTCGGCCCGAAATCCGCCTTTCGACAGTCGCCAGCCTACGGTTGGCCAACGCTCAAGGATCTGAAACGTGATTGGACGCTTGCGCGGCACCCTGGCTGAGAAACAGCCGCCGCACCTGATTCTGGATGTAAACGGCCTCGGGTATGAGCTGGAAGTGCCCATGACCACCCTTTATCGTCTGCCGTCGGTCGGTGAACCGCTGACCCTGCACACCCATTTGGTCGTACGCGAAGACGCGCAATTACTCTATGGTTTTGCCGGCAAGCGTGAGCGAGACTTTTTTCGCGAGTTGATCCGTCTCAATGGTGTCGGGCCGAAACTGGCCCTGGCCTTGATGTCGAGCCTGGAAGTCGACGAACTGGTCCGCTGCGTACAGTCGCAAGACACCTCGGCGCTGACCAAGGTGCCGGGCGTCGGCAAGAAAACTGCCGAGCGTTTGCTGGTCGAACTCAAAGACCGTTTCAAGGCCTGGGAAACCTCGCCGGCCATGTTCGCGCTGGTACCGAATCAGCCGGACGGCCCGGCGCCGGTCAACACCGCCGAGAACGACGCGGTCAGCGCGCTGATTTCCCTGGGCTACAAGCCGCAGGAAGCGAGCAAGGCGATTACCGCCATCAAGGACAAGAATTTGAGCAGTGAAGACCTGATCCGCCGCGCCCTGAAGGGAATGATTTAAGTGATTGAAGCTGATCGTCTGATCGCCGCCGCGCACAGTCCGCGCGAGCGCGAAGAAGTCCAGGACCGCGCGATTCGTCCGGTCAGTCTGGCCGACTATATTGGCCAGCCGACCGTGCGCGAGCAGATGGAACTGTTCATCCAGGCTGCCCGTGGCCGTAGCGAATCCCTCGACCACACGCTGATCTTCGGCCCGCCGGGTCTGGGTAAAACCACGCTGGCCAACATCATCGCTCAGGAAATGGGCGTGTCGATCAAGAGTACATCCGGCCCGGTGCTGGAGCGCCCGGGTGATCTGGCGGCGCTGCTGACCAATCTTGAACCGCACGATGTGCTGTTCATCGACGAAATCCATCGTCTGTCGCCAATCGTTGAAGAAGTGCTGTACCCGGCGATGGAAGATTTCCAGCTCGACATCATGATCGGCGAAGGGCCGGCAGCGCGTTCGATCAAACTCGATCTGCCGCCGTTCACGCTGGTCGGCGCCACCACCCGCGCCGGCATGCTGACCAATCCCCTGCGTGACCGCTTCGGTATCGTCCAGCGTCTCGAGTTCTACAGCACGGCCGATCTGGCGACGATCGTCAGCCGTTCGGCAGCGATTCTCGGCTTGCCGCTGGATCCGGAAGGTTCGTTCGAGATCGCCCGTCGCGCCCGTGGCACGCCGCGAATCGCCAACCGTCTGCTGCGTCGGGTGCGTGACTTCGCCGAAGTCCGCGCCAAGGGCCACATCACCAAAGCGGTGGCGGACCTGGCGTTGAACCTGCTGGACGTCGACGAGCACGGTTTCGATCATCAGGACCGGCGTCTGCTGTTGACCATGATCGAGAAGTTCGATGGCGGCCCGGTCGGTATCGACAGCCTCGCTGCTGCGATCAGCGAAGAGCGCCACACGATTGAAGATGTGCTGGAGCCGTATCTGATTCAACAGGGTTACATCATGCGCACGCCACGGGGCCGGGTGGTCACGCGGCATGCGTATCTGCACTTCGGTTTAAACATTCCGTCACGAATGGGCGAAATGCCTGTGGCAGACGAGTTTCTCGATGCCGTGGACGACTAATACACATTTGTTGTCGATTTATTCAGGGTTTGTACTGTCAGAGGACGGTACTTTTGCAGTAATGCCCTGAAACCATGAAAAACAGTTGCCTGGCCGGATTGGCAACCTGAGGAGTAAGCACTAGAGTATGCGCGCGCAAAACGGGCTTGAGCCGTTCGCACATCGTTGTCGCGTTTATTACGAGGACACCGATGCGGGCGGCATCGTGTATTACGTTAATTACCTCAAGTTTATGGAACGGGCTCGAACCGAGCGGCTCCGCGAACTGGGCTTTGCCCAATCGCAGCTTGCCGGGGAGGATCTGTTGTTTGTCGTGCATTCCAGCGAAGCGCGTTACCACGCGCCGGCGCGACTGGACGACGAACTGCTGGTAAGCGCTGAAGTAATCGAATTGAACCGTGCCAGCCTGCGCTTTAAACAGCAGGTCAGGCGGGCTACGGATAATGTGCTGCTCTGCGAGGGGCAGTTTTTGGTGGCCTGTGTGCGCACTAACAGTTTGAAACCCCGGGCCCTTCCCGAAGATCTGCGTGCGGCCTTCGCCGACGCGGTCGGCCCGGGTACACACTCAAAGCAGGAGATAAAGCGTGGAAGCTAACGTCGTCGACCATTCCTCCATGTGGAGCCTGGTCAGCAATGCCAGCATCGTGGTGCAGTTGGTAATGTTGACTCTGGTGGCCGCATCGGTGACCTCATGGATCATGATCTTTCAGCGCAGCAACCTGCTGCGTGCCGGTCGACGTGCCCTGGAGAGCTTCGAGGAGCGCTTCTGGTCGGGTATCGATCTGTCCAAGCTGTACCGTCAGGCGGGCAGCAACCCGGACCCGGATTCGGGCGTCGAGCAAATCTTCCGCGCCGGTTTCAAGGAATTCTCCCGTCTGCGTCAGCAGCCAGGTGTCGATCCTGAAGCGGTGATGGAAGGCGTGGCCCGTGCCATGCGCGTAGCCATCTCCCGCGAGGAAGAGAAGCTTGAGCAGAGCCTGCCGTTCCTCGCCACCGTCGGTTCGGTCAGCCCGTACATCGGCCTGTTCGGTACCGTATGGGGCATCATGAACTCCTTCCGCGGTCTGGCCAGCGCCCAGCAAGCCACCCTGGCCACCGTGGCCCCGGGTATCGCCGAGGCCCTGATCGCCACCGCGATCGGCCTGTTCGCGGCGATCCCTGCGGTTATCGCTTACAACCGTTTTGCTGCCCGCAGCGAAACCTTGCTGGGCCGCTACTACACCTTCGCCGATGAATTCCAGGCGATCCTGCACCGCAAAGTGCACACCAGCGAAGAATAAGCAGGTAATTTCCAATGGCTTTAATCGCTCGAGCTCGCAAAAAGCGCAAGCCGGTCGCCGAGATGAACGTGGTGCCTTACATCGACGTGATGTTGGTGCTGCTGGTTATCTTCATGGTGACCGCGCCGATGCTCAATCAGGGCGTGAAAGTTGATCTGCCCAAGGTTTCCAGCGAAGCCTTGCCGCAGGACAACAACACTCAGGTCCTGACCATTTCGATCAAGGCTGACAAGACCTACTACTGGAACCTTGGCAGCGAAGTCGATACCGAGAAGCAACAGGACAGGGCCATGACCCTGCCGCAAATGACCGACGCGGTGACCAAGATCATTCGTGCCGGCACCGAAGGCGGCAAGCGTACCCAGGTCTTCATCCGCGGTGACAAGACCGTCGATTATGGTTCCGTCATGGGCGCCATGGGCGGGTTGCAGAAAGCCGGGGTCGGTAATGTTGGTTTGATTACCGAGGCCCCCTGATGCAGCAACAGCGAGAGCCGTCCGCCTCGGAAAGCTACTTCTGGCCTAGTGTTCTGGCAATTGTCCTGCACGTGCTGGTGTTCGGCATGCTGTTCGTCAGTTTTGCCTTTACACCAGAGCTGCCGCCGGCCAAACCGATTGTCCAGGCGACCCTGTACCAACTGAAATCGAAAAGTCAGGCAACCACCCAGACCAATCAGAAGATTGCGGGTGAGGCGAAGAAATCCGCCGCGCGCCAGACCGAAGTCGAGCAGATGGAACAGAAAAAGGTCGAGCAGGAAGAGATCAAGGCCGCTGCGGAACAAAAGAAAGAAGAAGCGGCTCAAAAAGCCGAGGAAGCCAAGAAGGCCGATGAGACTAAAAAAGCGGATGAAGCTAAAAAGGCCGATGACGCCAAGAAAGCTGACGACGCGAAGAAAGCCGAAGCCAAGAAGGCCGAAGAGAAACAATTGGCTGATATAGCCAAGAAGAAGGCTGAAGAAGAGGCTAAGGAAGAAGCCAAGAAAGAAGCTGCTGAAGAAGCCAAGAAAAAGATCGTCGAAGACGCGAAGAAGAAAGCCGCCGAAGACGCCAAGAAGAAAGCTGAAGCTGAAGAGGCGAAGAAGAAAATCGCCGACGAAGCGAAGAAGAAAGCTGCTGCCGATGCTGCGAAGAAGAAAGCGCAGGATGCGGCACGCAAATCGACCGAAGACAAAAAGGCTCAGGCCTTGGCCGATTTGCTTTCCGACACGCCGCAGCGTCAGCAAGCCTTGGCCGATGAGCAGGGTGACGAAGTTGCGGGCAGTTTCGATGACCTGATTCGTGCTCGTGCTGCAGAAGGTTGGGCGCGTCCACCTTCGGCACGCAAAGGCATGACGGTTGTATTGCAGATCGGCATGTTGCCGGACGGTACGGTGACTTCGGTCAGCGTGTCCAAGTCCAGTGGCGATGGTCCGTTCGATGCGTCGGCAGTGGCGGCAGTCAAGAATATTGGACGTTTGACAGAAATGCAGGGAATGAAGCAGAGCGATTTCGCTCCGTATCGTTCATTCAAGATGACATTCACACCTGAGGATCTAGCCTTGTGAGAAACCTTCTTCGAGGAATGCTGGTCGTGATCTGCTGCATGGCAGGGATCGCGATGGCTGATGAAAAGAACATTCTGGTTACCAGCGGCAGCGATCGGGCTACTCCGATCGCCGTTGTACCGTTCGGTATGCAGGGCGGTGCTGTCCTGCCGGACGACATGGCTGAAATCATTGGTAACGATTTGCGTAACTCGGGCTACTACTCGCCGATTCCAAAGCAAAACATGATCAGCCAGCCAAGCCAGCCGAGCGAAATCATCTTCCGTGACTGGAAGGCGGTAGGTGCTCAGTACATGATGGTCGGCAGCATTGCTCCAGCCGGCGGTCGCCTGCAGGTGCAGTGGGCACTGTTCAACGTGGCCACCGAACAGAAAGTGGCAGATGGCAGTGTTTCCGGTACCACCGAGCAACTGCGCGACATGGCGCACTTCATCTCCGACCAGTCGTTCCAGAAACTGACCGGTATTGAAGGTGCGTTTTCGACTCGCCTGCTGTATGTGACGGCTGAGCGCTTCTCCGAGAAGAACACCCGTTACACCTTGCAGCGTTCTGACTATGACGGTGCCCGCGCCGTGACGCTGCTGCAATCGCGCGAGCCAATTCTGTCGCCGCGTTTCGCACCGGACGGCAAGCGCATTGCCTACGTGTCGTTCGAGCAGAAGCGTCCGCGTATCTTCATGCAGAACATCGACACCGGTCGCCGTGAGCAGATCACCAACTTCGAAGGCCTGAACGGCGCGCCAGCCTGGTCGCCGAATGGCGATCGCCTGGCGTTCGTACTGTCGAAAGACGGTAACCCGGACATCTACGTGATGAACCTGGCTTCGCGCCAGATCACCCGCGTAACCGCAGGGCCAGGCATCAACACCGAACCGTACTGGGGCAAGGATGGTTCGACCATCTACTTCACCTCGGACCGCGGCGGCAAGCCACAGATCTACAAAACCAGCGCCAGTGGCGGCGGTGCCGAGCGTGTGACCTTTATCGGTAACTACAACGCCAACCCGAAACTGTCGGCGGATGAAAAGACTTTGGTGATGATTCATCGTCAGGATGGCTTCACCAATTTCAAGGTGGCAGCTCAGGATCTGCAGCGAGGTAGTGTAAAGATCCTCACTGATAGCACTCTGGACGAGTCACCTACTGTTGCGCCCAACGGCACCATGGTAATCTACGCCACCCGCCAGCAGGGCCGGGGAGTCTTGATGCTCGTGTCCATTAATGGACGCGTTAGGCTCCCGCTTCCTACCGCTCAAGGCGAAGTCAGAGAACCGTCCTGGTCCCCTTACCTGAAGTGAGCGGGCGCTACACGTTTTACTTAACACACTGGGGTTCATTAGGAGTTTCACGATGGAAATGCTGAAGTTTGGTAAATTTGCTGCGCTGGCTCTGGCCATGGCTGTAGCTGTAGGTTGCTCGTCCAAAGGCGGCGACAACGCCGGTGAAGGCGCTGTTGATCCAAACGCTGGTTACGGCGCAAACACTGGTGCCGTTGACGGTTCCCTGAGCGAAGAAGCTGCTCTGCGCGCAATCACCACCTTCTACTTCGAATACGACAGCTCGGACCTGAAGCCAGAAGCCATGCGCGCTCTGGACGTTCACGCCAAAGACCTGAAAGCAAACGGCGCTCGCGTTGTTCTGGAAGGCAACACCGACGAACGTGGTACTCGTGAGTACAACATGGCACTGGGCGAGCGTCGTGCGAAAGCCGTTCAACGCTACCTGGTACTGCAAGGTGTTTCCCCAGCTCAGCTGGAACTGGTTTCCTACGGCGAAGAGCGTCCAGTTGCTACCGGCAACGACGAGCAGTCCTGGGCTCAAAACCGTCGCGTCGAACTGCGTAAGTAATTCGATATGCGAACGTGCCGTCGTGCTGTAACTGTTCTGGCTCTCAGCCTCGCGCCGCTTGCGGCGTGGGCTGCGGTTCCTGTGGTCGATGACAACTCCGGTTATAACAATAGCGGGAGCAGTTATCCGCCTGCAGGTTACGGTACGAACGGCGCCTATGCCGGGGGAGCGGCTTCGGCCCCTGCCTCGGCACAAGGCATGCTGTTCAACCAATTGCAACAGATGCAGGATCAGATTTCGCGCCAGCAAGGCGTGATCGAAGAACTGCAGAATCAGGTTGCGCGCATGAAGCAGGAATCCCTGGAGCGATACCAGGATCTTGATCGGCGCATAGGATCCGGCGGTGCACCTGCCGCGACTCCTGAGAATTCTTCTGCCGGTGGCGACGCAAGTGCTGCTGCCGGTGCTGCTGCTGGCGCCGGGGCTGCTTCTGCTGCCCAGGCGCCGGCCGCAAGCAGCGAACCGGGTGATCCGGCCAAGGAAAAGCTGTATTACGATGCTGCTTTCGACCTGATCAAAGCCAAGGATTTCGACAAGGCCAGCCAGGCTTTTGCCGCTTTCCTGCGCAAATACCCGAACAGCCAATACGCGGGCAACGCCCAGTACTGGTTGGGCGAAGTCAATCTGGCCAAAGGCGATCTGCAAGGTGCAGGTCAGGCTTTCGCCAAGGTTTCGCAGCTGTATCCCAAGCACGCCAAAGTGCCGGATTCGCTGTACAAGCTGGCTGATGTAGAGCGCCGCCTCGGTCATACCGACAAGGTCAAAGGCATTCTGCAGCAGGTGGTGGCCCAATATCCGGGTACCTCCGCTGCTCAGTTGGCTCAACGCGATCTGCAACGCATGTAAGCACGCTTGACCCGTTTGGAAGAAACCCGCGCTTGTCGCGGGTTTTTTCGTTAGAATTCACGCCCTTTTTCTGAACACGCTTCTTGTGGTCTGCGCGTTGGCGGGATTACCTGAAGTGCCTGACGGAGGCGGACAGCCTGTTTAGCTGTTACGCCCGTGGCGACTATGCAAGACACATTGAGAATCACCGAAGTTTTCTACTCGTTGCAGGGGGAAACGCGGACTGCCGGGCTGCCCACGGTTTTTGTGCGCCTGACCGGTTGCCCATTGCGTTGCCAATACTGCGACAGCGCCTATGCGTTCAGCGGCGGCACTGTGCGCAGCCTCGACGACATCCTCGAGCAAGTGGCCGGATTTCGTCCGCGCTATGTCTGCGTCACCGGCGGTGAGCCGCTGGCACAGCCCAATGCCATTCCTTTGCTTAAACAGTTATGTGATGCCGGATACGAGGTCTCGCTGGAAACCAGTGGTGCCCTCGACGTATCGGCGGTCGATCCGCGCGTCAGTCGCGTCGTCGACCTGAAAACGCCGGGTTCGAAAGAGGCCCACCGCAACCGTTACGAGAATATCGAACTGCTGACGCCCAATGATCAGGTGAAGTTTGTCATCTGCTCGCGGGAAGACTACGACTGGGCGGTGTCCAAGCTGATCCAGTACGGTCTTGATCGACGCGCCGGCGAAGTGCTGTTTTCCCCAAGCCACCATGACCTCAATGCTCGCGATCTGGCGGACTGGGTGGTAGCGGACAACTTGCCGGTGCGTCTGCAATTGCAGCTGCATAAATATCTTTGGAATGACGAGCCGGGGCGCTGAGATGAGCGAACAACTGAACACCACTGAAAAACGTGCGGTCATCCTGCTGTCCGGGGGGCTGGACTCGGCGACCGTCGTGGCCATGGCACGCGCCGAAGGCTACCGCTGCTACACCATGAGCTTCGACTACGGTCAGCGCTCGCACGCCGAACTGCACGCCGCTGCCCGCGTCGCCCGCGACTTGGGCGTGGTCGAGCACAAGGTGATTGGCCTCAATCTGAATGGTATGGGCGGCTCGGCGCTGACCGACACCAGCATCGACATCCCCGAAGAGCTGGGTGAAGGCATTCCAGTGACGTACGTGCCGGCGCGTAACACGGTGTTCCTGTCGCTGGCGTTGGGCTGGGCAGAAGTGCTCGGGGCGCGTGACATCTTTATTGGTGTCAACGCTGTGGATTATTCCGGTTACCCTGATTGCCGTCCCGAGTTCATCGAGTCGTTCGAGCGTATGGCCAATCTGGCGACCAAGGCTGGCGTTGAAGGCAATGGCTTCCGCATTCAGGCGCCGTTGCAGAACCTGAGCAAGGCGCAGATCGTCCAGGCCGGCGTTAAGCTCGGCGTTGATTACGGCCTCACCGTTTCCTGCTATCAGGCTGACGATGAAGGCCGCGCGTGCGGCAAATGCGACAGCTGCCGCCTGCGCGCAGAGGGCTTTGCGGTCGCTGGTGTGGACGATCCAACACCTTATTTTTGATTATTTTCAAAAAGGTGTTGAATAGTCCTTAAAAATCAGTATTATACGCGCCACCACACAGCGGGTCGTTAGCTCAGTTGGTAGAGCAGTTGGCTTTTAACCAATTGGTCGTAGGTTCGAATCCCACACGACCCACCATATTTGGCGGTTTAGAAAATCCGGAAGGCCCACGAAAGTGAGGATTTCCGGGTTTTTTTTTGTCTGCAATTCGGCCCCGCGTCGTTTCAGTGGCAGCAGCGCTGACGCAGGACAGAATCATCTTTTGTATCAACGGGATATTCTGTAGCCTTGCGCAGCTTCAATGCTGTCCGTGCCTGATAATACTCACTCTCCCGGCGGTACCCTCAAGCGGTCCGGAGCCGGGTGTATACTCGACTTTCGCGCGAAAGCGCCTGCAGGTCTTGCGAACATGACGCAGATTTCCGAACGCCTTCTGGTCCAGGCCCACCTCGATGCCAAACAGCCCAAACCGCTGACGGCCGAGGAAGAGGCTTATTACCGTTCCGCCATCGCCGCCGAGCTCAAGGCTCAGGACGCGGTGCTGGTGGCCCACTTCTATTGCGACCCGGTGATTCAGGCCCTGGCTGAAGAAACCGGCGGTTGCGTGTCCGACTCCCTGGAGATGGCCCGCTTCGGCAATGCCCACCCAGCCAAGACTGTAGTCGTTGCCGGCGTTAAGTTCATGGGCGAGACCGCGAAGATTCTCAACCCGGAAAAGCGCGTGCTGATGCCGACCCTCGAGGCGACGTGCTCACTGGACCTGGGTTGCCCGGTCGATGAGTTCTCGGCGTTCTGTGATCAGCATCCGGAGCGCACGGTGGTGGTCTACGCCAACACCTCCGCAGCCGTTAAGGCTCGAGCTGATTGGGTCGTAACGTCGAGTTGCGCGCTGGAGATCGTCGAAAGCCTGATGGACAACGGCGAGACCATCATCTGGGGCCCTGACAAGCATCTGGGCACGTACATTCAGCGCAAGACCGGCGCCGACATGCTGCTCTGGGATGGTGCCTGCATCGTTCACGAAGAGTTCAAGTCCAAGCAGCTCGAAGACATGAAGGCGTTGTACCCGGATGCCGCAATTCTGGTGCACCCGGAATCACCGACGTCGGTGATCGAACTGGCGGACGCCGTCGGCTCTACCAGCCAACTGATTGCCGCTGCGCAGTCGTTGCCGAACAAGACCCTGATCGTGGCCACCGACCGTGGCATCTTCTACAAGATGCAGCAGTTGTGCCCGGACAAGGTCTTCATCGAGGCGCCAACCGCCGGTAACGGCGCCGCGTGCCGCAGTTGCGCACATTGCCCGTGGATGGCCATGAACACCCTTGAGCGCACGCTCAAGAGCTTGAAGGAGGGCACGAACGAGATCTTTGTTGATCCGGCGTTGATTCCGCAGGCGATCCGGCCGTTGAAGCGCATGCTCGATTTCACCCAGGCAGCACGGATGAAGCTGGCCGGTAACGCTTAAGCTCAAAAGGCATTTCACAAAAACTGTGGGAGCGAGCTTGCTCGCGAAAGCGCTGTATCAGTCAGCATTGGAATCGACTGATACGACGCCTTCGCGAGCAGGCTCGCTCCCACAGTGGTATGTGGTGTCTGGAAATTATTGGGTCTTCTTCGGGATTCGCACGACGCGCGTATCGGAATAGATGTCATGCCACGTGCGCTTCTGCTTGTCGTACAGCGACCAGAGGAATCCCAGCCCCACGCACAGCCACGACGCGATCGACACCATGAAGCGCAACAGCGCCTGCCACAGGCTGATCGCCGTGCCATTGGCATTCTGCACACGAATGCCCCACACCTGCATGCCCAGTGTCTGCCCGCCATGGGTCCAGAACTTGGCAAAGAACGCGAACAGCACCATCAGCAGCACGGTGGAATAGAGTGGATCGCCATCGAGCTTGCCGGCGTCGGTCATCACCCGCAGACGCTCTTCACCAATGATCGCTGCCTGGATCATTTTGTAAACGAAACCGGTGACGATCAGCAGGGCGGTGCACAGCAGAAAATCATAGAACATCGCTGCCAGGCGACGACCTAGGCCAACGGGAGGAAAGTCCCCTTGGGGCGTGAGCAGGTTTTTCGACATGGCAGCCTCTGGACGCAAAATGAAGCGCCATTTTACGGATTCGCGCGCACAAAAAAGCCCCTGATATCAATATCAGGGGCTTTTTCGTTACAGAAGATTAGCCTTCTGCTTGTACTTCGTCAGCCTGCATGCCTTTCTGGCCTTGCACAGCAACGAAGGTCACTTTCTGGCCTTCTTTCAGGCTTTTGAAGCCGTTGCCCTGAATGGCGCGGAAATGCACGAACAGATCCGGACCGCTTTCTGGAGTGATAAAACCAAAACCTTTCTCGTCGTTAAACCACTTGACGGTACCGCTCTGACGTGTGGACATTTCTTATTTCCTTTGACGCAAAAATTGATGACAGCCTCTTTCTCATGAAAGAGTACTGGGGCTGGTTGCAGGAGAGTAAGAAGACGTCGAACGGGATGTAGCTAACTTGTAGGCTACTGCCCAGGTCACGATTCCAAGCTGACCCATGCAAACACAGTGGACAAACTCTACGCCAACTACGGGAGAAAAAACAAGCCCCGTGAAGGCCCCGGATTTGCTGCGCTTGCTGGCAGTTAGTCATTCCACTAGTGCGGCTTAGACGATTCGCTTGTTCAATTGTTTTCGAACGTTATAAGCAAAGTTCATATTCGAATCGAATGTTAGAAAATGCACTTTTTTGTGGCGATTGCGTTACACATTAGTGCACGCATAACGCAATCGCGTTACTTATAGAAACAGGCAATCAACCACGATAGTAGCGTTGCGGAACAAATGGCATTTTGCTTACAAGCATTTGCACCTTTTTCCCACGGACGATAGCCCAAACCGCTGTATCGAGGGTGACATAAGCGCTGTCGAGGTAGCCCATTGCCAACGGCCCGCCCAAGGTCGGACCGAAACCGCCACTGCACACGCTGCCGATGATTTCGCCGGCTTCGTTGACGATTTCTGCGCCTTCACGCACCGGGGTGCGTTCCTGTGGCAGCAGGCCGACGCGTTTGCGTGCCACGCCATTCTGTTGCTGGGCGAAAATGTTTTCCGCGCCCGGGAAACCGCCGGCGCGCGCGCCATCAGCGCGACGTGGCTTGGACATTGCCCAGAGCAGGCTGGCTTCGATTGGTGTGGTCTCGGTGTTCATGTCGTGGCCATAAAGGCACAGGCCGGCTTCCAGACGCAGCGAGTCGCGGGCACCGAGGCCGATGGCCTGGACCTCCGGTTCGGCGAGCAGGGCGCGGGCAAGTTTTTCGGCATCGGCGGCCGGAACGGAGATCTCGAAACCGTCTTCACCGGTGTAGCCCGAACGGCTGACAAAGCAGTCGACGCCCAGCAGATCGACACGGGCGAACTGCATAAAAGTCATTTTTTCAACGGATGGTGCCAGCCGCGCCAGCACCGTAACGGCCGCCGGACCTTGCAACGCCAACAGCGCACGCTCTTCGAACAGCGCCGTAATGGTGCACTGATCGCCGATGTGTTTTTGCAAGTGAGCCAGGTCCTGATCCTTGCACGCGGCGTTGACCACCAGGAACAGTTCGTCGTTACCGAGGTTGGCCACCATCAGGTCATCGAGAATGCCGCCGGTCTCGTTGGTGAACATCGCGTAACGCTGCATGCCCACCGGCAGGTCGATGATGTCCACCGGCACCAAAGTTTCCAGGGCTTTGGCGGCGTCGGCACCGGTCAGGCGAATCTGGCCCATGTGCGAGACATCGAACAACCCGGCCTGCTCACGGGTGTGTTGGTGTTCTTTCATCACGCCGAGCGGGTATTGCACCGGCATGTCGTAGCCGGCGAACGGCACCATGCGGGCGCCGAGCTCGAGGTGCAGAGCGTGCAGCGGGGTTTTCGACAGTTGTTCGGTGGACATGCGTGGCTCCTTGGAAATTTGGGTTTGGGATAAGGGCAAGATCAAGATCAAAAGCCCCTCACCCCAGCCCTCTCCCGGAGGGAGAGGGCGTTAGTTAGGTTTCTCTCCCGGAGGGAGAGGGCTGGGGTGAGGTCAGCATTCGATAATGTTGACCGCCAGACCGCCACGGGCGGTCTCTTTGTATTTGCTTTTCATGTCGGCGCCGGTCTGGCGCATGGTGCGGATGACTTTGTCGAGGGAGACGAAATGCTGGCCGTCGCCACGCATGGCCATGCGCACTGCGTTGATGGCTTTCACCGAGCCCATCGCATTGCGCTCGATGCACGGCACTTGCACCAGTCCGCCAATCGGGTCGCAGGTCAGGCCGAGGTTGTGTTCCATGCCGATTTCCGCCGCGTTCTCGACTTGCTGAACACTGCCGCCAAGCACTTCGCACAACGCACCGGCGGCCATTGAACACGCAACGCCCACTTCACCCTGGCAGCCGACTTCGGCGCCGGAGATCGAGGCGTTTTCCTTGTAGAGAATGCCGATGGCCGCCGCCGTCAGCAGAAAGCGCACGACGCCGTCATCATTCGCACCGGGAATAAAACGCATGTAGTAATGCAGCACTGCTGGAACGATCCCCGCCGCGCCGTTGGTAGGTGCGGTGACCACGCGGCCGCCGTTGGCGTTTTCTTCGTTGACCGCCAAGGCGTAAAGGTTGACCCAGTCGAGCACCGACAACGGATCGCGCAACGCCGATTCCGGGTTCTTGCACAATTGTCGATGCAGCGCCGCCGCCCGGCGTTTGACCTTCAAGCCGCCCGGCAGAATGCCTTCGTTACGACAACCGGCGGCGACGCAGTCCTGCATCACTTGCCAGATTTTCAGCAGCCCGGCGCGGGTTTCCGCCTCCGGGCGCCAGGCACTTTCGTTGGTCAGCATCACCTGACTGATCGACAGACCATAGGTCGCGCAATGACTGAGCAAATCCTTGGCACTTTTGAACGGGAAGGTCAGCGGCGTGGCGTCTTCGACGATGCGGTCGGCGCCGGCTGCGTCCTCATCGACAACAAAGCCACCGCCGACCGAGTAGTACTCGCGGCTGCGAATCTGCAGGCCCGCCGCATCGAAGGCGCGAAAAATCATGCCGTTGGGGTGATAGGCCAGCGGCTTGCGGATCATCGCCAGATGTTCTTTCTCGTTGAACGCAATGCTGTGCTCGCCGAGCAGATTAAGCCGGCCGTTGGCGCGAATTTCTTGCAGGCGCGCGGCAACGGTTTCGGTATCGACGGTGTCCGGGTGTTCGCCTTCCAGGCCGAGCAGCACGGCTTTGTCGCTGCCGTGACCTTTACCGGTGGCGCCGAGGGAACCGTACAACTCGACGCGCACGCTGGCGGTGGCTGTCAGCAGGTTTTCACGGCGCAAACCTTCGGCGAAACGCGCAGCAGCGCGCATCGGGCCGACGGTGTGGGAACTGGAGGGGCCGATGCCAATCTTGAACAGGTCGAACACGCTTAACGACATGAGTGGTTCTCCGGTTTCTTGTTATAGGAATTGGCGGTATATCAGGCTGGTTACATCCCCCCTGTGGGAGCGAGCTTGCTCGCGAATGCGGTAGGTCACCCTCTATGTTGGCTGACCTACCGCATTCGCGAGCAAGCTCGCTCCCACAGGGATTCGTGGTGTTCTGGAGAAAGAGGCAGGTATTCCTGCCCCTCATTCGTTTAAGCGTAGCTTTCGATCGACGGGCAGGCGCAGACCAGGTTGCGATCGCCGAAGACGTTGTCGACGCGACCGACCGGTGGCCAGTATTTGCCTTCGATCAGCGACGCTACCGGGTACACGGCTTGCTCGCGGCTGTACGGGTGAGTCCACTCGCCAACCAGCTCTGCCGCGGTGTGCGGGGCGTTTTTCAGCGGGTTGTCGTCCTTGTCCAGCGTGCCATTTTCCACCGCGCGGATTTCTTCGCGGATGCGGATCATGGCGTCGCAGAAGCGATCCAGTTCTTCCTTGGATTCGCTTTCGGTCGGCTCGATCATCAGCGTGCCGGCAACCGGGAACGACATGGTCGGTGCGTGGAAGCCGAAGTCGATCAGACGCTTGGCGACGTCATCAACGCTGATGCCGCTGCTGTCTTTCAACGGACGCAGATCGAGGATGCATTCGTGCGCCACCAGACCATTGCTGCCGGTGTATAGCACGGGGTAGTGCTCTTCGAGGCGACGGGAAATGTAGTTGGCATTGAGGATCGCCAGTTGCGAAGCGCGTTTGAGACCGGCGCCACCCATCATGCGAATGTACATCCAGGTGATCGGCAGAATGCTCGCGCTGCCGAACGGTGCCGCGCAGACCGCGCCTTCCTTGCGTTCCATCTGACCGTGGCCGGGCAGGAACGGGGTCAGGTGCGACTTGACGCCAATCGGGCCGACGCCCGGGCCGCCACCGCCGTGCGGGATGCAGAAGGTTTTGTGCAGGTTCAGGTGCGAGACATCGCCGCCGAACTTGCCCGGTGCGCAGAGGCCGACCATCGCGTTCATGTTGGCGCCGTCGATGTACACCTGGCCGCCGTTGTCATGAATGATCCCGCAGATTTCGCGGATGCCTTCTTCGAACACGCCGTGGGTCGACGGGTAGGTGATCATCAGTGCGGCGAGGTGTTCGCGGTGCTCGATGGCTTTGGCGCGCAGGTCTTCGATGTCGACGTTGCCACGGGCATCGCACGCAGTCACGACCACGCGCATGCCAGCCATGTTGGCGGTGGCCGGGTTAGTGCCGTGGGCGGAAGACGGGATCAGGCAGATGTCGCGGCGCTCATCGCCACGGCTCTGGTGATAGGCGCGGATGGCCAAGAGGCCTGCGTATTCACCTTGCGAACCGGCGTTCGGTTGCAGCGAGATCGCGTCGTAACCGGTGGCGGCGCAGAGCATCGCTTCCAGCTCGTCGGTCAGTTGCTGGTAACCGGCACTTTGCGCGGCCGGGGCGAACGGGTGCAGCGCACCGAATTCAGCCCAGGTCACCGGGATCATTTCGCTGGCGGCGTTGAGCTTCATGGTGCACGAACCCAGCGGGATCATGGTGCGATCCAGCGCCAGATCCTTGTCCGCCAGTTTGCGCAGGTAGCGCATCAACTCGGTTTCCGAGTGATAACGGTTAAACACCGGGTGACTGAGGATTGGTGACTGACGTACCAGCGACGCAGGAATGGTGCTCTGTACCGAAGCGGCCAGCGCTGCGAAGTCCGGCAGGGTCTTGCCGTCGGCGAACAGGCCCCACAAGGTTTCGATATCAGCCTGTGTGGTGGTTTCATCGACCGACAGGCCCAGACGCTGAGCGTCGATCACGCGCAGGTTGAGCTGCGCCGCGTGCGCCTTGTCGTGCAGTGCGGCGGTGTGCGCACCGGTAGCCACGGTCAGGGTGTCGAAGAAGCTGGCTTGTTCGACTTTCGCGCCCAATGCGCTCAGGCCCTTGGCCAGAATCGCGGTCAGGTGATGCACGCGGTTGGCGATTTGCGTAAGGCCTTTCGGGCCGTGGTAGACGGCGTACATGCTGGCGATGTTAGCGAGCAGTACTTGCGCGGTGCAGATGTTCGAGGTGGCCTTCTCGCGACGGATGTGTTGCTCGCGGGTCTGCATCGCCAGACGCAGCGCCGGCTTGCCGAAACGGTCAACCGACACGCCGACCAGACGGCCCGGCATGTCGCGCTTGAACGCATCCTTGGTGGAGAAGTAAGCGGCGTGCGGGCCACCGAAGCCCAGCGGCACGCCGAAGCGTTGTGCCGAACCGATGGCGACGTCAGCGCCGAATTCGCCCGGGGCGGTCAGCAGCGTCAGGGCCAGCAGGTCAGCGGCCACGGCCACCAACGCGTTGGCGGCGTGGAAGCGTTCGGTCAGTTCGCGGTAGTCGAACACATCACCGTTGGCGGCCGGGTATTGCAGCAGTGCGCCGAAGAACGGCGTCACGTCAGTCAGTTCACGCTCATCGCCAACAACCACGTCGATGCCCAGCGGCTCGGCACGGGTACGCAGCACGTCGAGGGTTTGCGGGTGGCTGTGGATCGAGGCGAAGAATTGGTGGCTGCCCTTGTTCTTGCTCAGGCGTTTGCAGAAGGTCATGGCTTCGGCAGCGGCGGTGGCTTCGTCGAGCAGCGAGGCGTTGGCGATCGGCAGGCCGGTGAGGTCGCTGATCATGGTCTGGAAGTTCAGCAGCGCTTCAAGACGGCCCTGGGAAATTTCTGGCTGGTACGGCGTGTAAGCGGTGTACCAGGCCGGGTTTTCCAGCAGGTTACGCAGGATCGGCGACGGCGTGTGGCAGTTGTAGTAGCCCTGGCCGATGTAGGTCTTGAACAGCTGATTTTTGCCGGCGATCGATTTGATCATCGCCAGGGCATCGGCCTCGCTGAGGCCGTCGTCCATGCCGAGCACGCTGGTGCCCTTGATGCTTTCCGGGATGACGCTGGCGCTCAGCGCTTCGAGCGAATCAAAGCCGAGGCTGTTGAGCATGGCTTGCTCGTCACCGGCGCGCGGGCCGATGTGACGGGCAATGAATTCGTTGGCGGTGCCGAGATTGATTTGGCTCATGTCGCTACTCCTCAGGCTTCGGCTTGGGCTTTGATCAGACGGTCGTACGCGTCCTGATCGAGCAGTTTGGCCACGGCCGACGCGTCGCTAGGCTGGAAGCGGAAGAACCAGCCTTCGCCCAGCGGATCTTCGTTGACCAGTTCCGGGCTGTCTTCCAGCGCCGGGTTGGTCGCCAGCACTTCGCCGTCGAGAGGCATGTACACGCCGCTGGCGGCTTTTACCGATTCCACGGTGGCGGCTTCGGCGCCTTTTTCGTAGGCCTGCAGCTCAGGCAGTTGCACGAACACCACGTCGCCCAAGGCGTTCTGCGCGAAAGCGGTGATGCCGACAGTAACGCTGCCGTCAGCTTCAGTGCGCAGCCATTCGTGATCTTCAGTAAAACGCAACTCGCTCATGGAAACTCCTCAGGGGGCCAGACTCGTCTGGTGGACGCGATGGAATAGTCGGGCACGAAGGCCCTTATTTATGAGGGGTTGATTAGCAAGAACGCGGCCAATGTTTATTTGTCGTTATAAATCAATGGCTTGCATATTATTTCCATGCGGCGTGCGCTGACATGTGTATCGAAATCGCTACAGCGTGGGGCGAGGAAAAAAGCTGAGCGGGATCAAAGCCTTGCACAGCGGCAATCAAGGGTGAGTGTAGCGAAATCGTTCCGCTGTAGCGCTTTCAGTACAGTTGAAGGTCGTTTTTAGCGTGGATCGAAAGACTGCTGAAAAAACCTGTGGGAGCTGGCTTGCCAGCGATAGCGGTGGGTCAGACACCATCGATGGTGCCTGTGCCGACGTCATCGCTGGCAAGCCAGCTCCCACAGGTATGAGGTGATCTCAGGATTTGTTGGGGATGCCGTACTTGCGCAGGCGATGGGCGATGGCCGTGTGCGAAGTTTGCAGGCGGCTGGCCAGTTGGCGGGTCGAGGGGTAGCTGACGTAGAGTTTTTCCAGCAGCGTTTTTTCGAAAGACTCGACCGCTTGTTCGAGACTGTCGACATCGCTGTCGGCCTGACGCGCGACCGAGGTGCCGGCGATGTCGAGGTCGCCGATATCCACCAGGCTGCTCTCGCAAATTGCTGCGGCGCGGAAGATCACGTTCTGCAATTGCCGCACGTTGCCCGGCCAGCGATTGCCGAGCAGGGCCGGGTAAGTCCCCGGGGCGAGGCGGCAGACCGGGCGCTGGATCTGCGCACAGGCCTGCTGCATGAAATAGCGCGCCAACAGCAAAATATCCTGGCCGCGTTCACGCAGCGGCGGCACTTCGACGTTGAGTACGTTTAGGCGATAGAACAGGTCTTCGCGGAACAGACCTTCGCTGACCATTTTCTCCAGATCGCGGTGGGTCGCGCTGAGGATGCGCACGTTGACCTTCACTTCGCGATCACCGCCCACGCGGCGGAAGCTGCCATCGTTCAAGAAGCGCAGTAGCTTGGCTTGCAAGTACGGCGACATCTCGCCGATCTCGTCGAGAAACACCGTGCCCTGGTTGGCCAGTTCCATCAGCCCCGGTTTGCCGCCACGCGCCGCGCCGGTGAAGGCGCCGGGGGCGTAGCCGAACAGTTCGCTTTCGGCGAGGTTCTCTGGCAACGCTGCGCAGTTCAATGCCAGAAAAGGAGCGCTATGGCGAGTGCTGATCGCGTGACAGGCGCGGGCGACCAGCTCTTTACCGGTGCCGGTTTCGCCTTGAATCAGCAGCGGTGCGTCGAGGGCGGCAACCCGTTGCGCACGAGCCTTGAGGGTGCGGATTGCCGGGGATTCACCGAGCAGCGCGTCGAAACCTTCGGCGTGGTCGTGGTGCAGCGCCGAGAGTTGTTCGCCGATACGGTTCGGTTGGTACAGCGTCAGCAGGGCGCCGGCGTCAGTGATCGGCGTGGCGTCGAGCAGCAAGGTCTGGCCGTTGACGGTGATTTCACGCAGCGGCAGACGAAAGCCGTGTTCGAGCAAGGTGTCGAGCAGGGCGGGATCGTTGAACAGTTCAGCGACACTTTCACCGGCCGGCTCACGACCGTACAACGCGATCAACGCCGGGTTGGCCAGCAGCACTTTGCCGGCACTGTCGAGGGCCAGCACCGGGTCGGTCATCGCCGCGAGCAAGGCATCGAGTTGCAGGTGTCGACGTTGGCCAGGGAGGATGTCGACCACGGTCACCGCTTCCACGCCGAGCACGCGAAACAACGCATCTTTCAGCTCTTCGAGCACTTGCGGGCTCAGGGTCGGCGCGTCGATGTAGACGTTCGGCGGGATCATCTCCACCGCATCCAGATTGAGATTGCGCCCACCGAGGATAGCCAGGACTTCCTGGGTGATGCCGACGCGGTCGATGAAACTGACGTGGATACGCATGGGGCGATTCAGTGATCTGCAGAGCTGAGGGGGGCAAGTATGCCTTGGGCTTGGAGAGAGGTGAAAGCAAAAGCACCCTCACCCCAGCCCTCTCCCGGAGGGAGAGGGGGCCGACCGAGGTGTCTGAGGTTTGACGTCGACCTGAAAGAACCAGTCGATTATGGATTCGGTAAAGCGAGTTCAGATCGGCGTAACTCCGACGCATTTCCCAATCAGTCCCCTCACCCCAGCCCTCTCCCGGAGGGAGAGGGGGTCGACCGAGGTGTCTGAGGTTTGACATCGACCTGAAAGAACCAGTCGATTATGGATTCGGTAAAGCAAGTTCAGGTCGGTGTAACTCTAGAGCATCCCCCAATCAGTCCCCTCTCCCTCCGGGAGAGGGTTAGGGTGAGGGGCTTTTGCGGGTTATTCGAAATGCTCGGGATTGACCGGGTCCCCGGATTGCATATTCAACTTCTGCCGAATGTCTTCAAACATCAGATCGTAATGCTTGTGCACCGAACCAATCTGGCTGTGAGCCTTGGGAATCCCGTACTTCTCGGCGATCCGGGTCACGTCGCGGGCGAAGTTGTAAGCCTCTTCCTTGGGCAGGAAAAACGTTTCCTTCATGTCCTTGCCCTGCATGCTGCCATGCAAGGTGAACTGTATCCCTTTGCCTTTCTGCGGATCGCTGAACACTTCATAGTCGAGGCACACGTTGTAACTGACGTCATCCGGCGTCAACGCATGCCGCTCGATGTGCAAATGACCGGGTTCAAACTGGGCCATGGTTTTCTCCTTTCAAGGCATGGGAGAAGGGCAGACCTTGGGCCTGCCCCCGCAGTTTCTAATTATCGGTAAGTGATGCCGGGCTTGGCGGTAGTCACACGCGTACCGGCAGTGCCCTGAACGATGGCTTCGATGTCCGCCAGCGAACCGATCACCGCGACCTTGCCAGTATGGTGCGCGAATTCGCAGGCTGCCTGCACCTTCGGCCCCATGGAACCAGCAGCGAAACCGAGGCGTTCGAGTTCATCCGGGTGCGCTTCGGCGATGGCTTTCTGTGTCGGCTTGCCGTAATCGATGAACGCCGCGTTGACGTCCGTGGCGATCACCAGCAGGTCAGCTTCCAGTTGCTCGGCGAGCAGCGATGAGCACAGGTCCTTGTCGATCACCGCCTCGATGCCTTTGAGATTACGGTTTTCGTCGTACATGGTCGGAATCCCGCCGCCACCGGCGCAAATCACGATGCTGCCCTTGTCCAGCAGCCACTTGATCGGGCGGATTTCGAAGATGCGTTTTGGTCGAGGGCTGGCCACCACACGGCGGAATTTGTCGCCGTCCGGAGCAATCGCCCAGCCTTTGTCGGCGGCGAGTTTTTCCGCTTCGGCCTTGTCGTAAACCGGGCCGATCGGTTTGGTCGGGTTCTTGAACGCGGGGTCGTTGGCGTCGACTTCAACCTGGGTCAGCAGGGTGGCGAACGGCACTTCGAAGTCGAGCAGGTTGCCCAGTTCCTGTTCGATGATGTAGCCGATCATGCCTTCGGTTTCGGCACCGAGCACGTCCAGCGGGTAAGGGGTGACAGAGGTGTAGGCCGCCGCTTGCAGCGACAGCAGGCCGACTTGCGGACCATTGCCGTGGGCGATGACCAGTTGGTTGCCGGCATGGATCTTGGCGATTTGCTCGGTGGCGATGCGGATGTTGGCGCGCTGATTGTCAGCGGTCATCGGTTCACCACGGCGGAGCAGGGCGTTACCGCCCAGCGCTACGACGATACGCATGGTGCATGTCCTTTTCGTAGTGATCGTTCCCACGCTCTGCGTGGGAATGCCGCCACGGACGCTCCGCGTCCGCTGTGACGCAGAGCGTCACGGGATGCATTCCCACGCGGGAGCGTGGGAACGATCATGGATAAGCAGTGGTTAGAGATCAGCCAGGGTCGAGACCAGAATCGCCTTGATCGTGTGCATGCGGTTTTCCGCTTGCTCGAAGGCGATGCAGGCAGGCGACTCGAACACATCGTCGGTCACTTCGATGCCGTTTTTCAGGTGCGGATACTGCTCGGCGATTTGCTTGCCGACTTTGGTATCGCTGTTGTGGAACGCCGGCAGGCAATGCATGAACTTGGTGCGCGGGTTGCCGCTGGCTTTCATCAGTTCAGCGTTGACCTGATACGGCAGCAGTTGCTGGATACGCTCGGCCCAGGCTTCCACCGGTTCGCCCATCGACACCCAAACGTCGGTGTGGATGAAGTCGACGCCTTTAACGGCGGCTTTCGGGTCTTCAGTCAGGGTGATGCGCGCACCGCTTTCTTCGGCATATTTGTGGCAACGCTCGACCAGATCATCCAGTGGCCACAGCGCTTTCGGCGCACAGATGCGCACGTCCATGCCGAGTTTGGCGCCGACCAGCAGCAGCGAGTTACCCATGTTGTTGCGTGCGTCGCCCAAGTAGGCGTAGCTGATGTCATGGATCGGCTTGTCGGCGTGTTCACGCATGGTCAGCACGTCGGCGATCATCTGCGTCGGGTGATATTCATCGGTCAGACCGTTGAACACTGGCACGCCGGCGAACTTGGCCAGCTCTTCGACGATTTCCTGTTTGAAGCCACGGTACTCGATGGCGTCGTACATGCGACCCAGCACGCGGGCGGTGTCCTTCATGCTTTCTTTGTGGCCGATCTGCGAAGAGTTCGGGTCGATGTAGGTGACGTTGGCGCCTTGGTCATAGGCCGCCACTTCGAACGCGCAACGGGTGCGGGTCGAGGTTTTTTCGAAGATCAGGGCGATGTTGTTGCCCTTCAGGTGTTGTTGCTCGGTGCCGGTGTATTTCGCGCGTTTCAGATCGCGGGACAGGTCGAGCAGGTAACGCAGCTCACGTGGGGTGTGGTGTTCCAGGCTGAGCAGGTTACGGTTGTGGATGTTGAACGCCATGATGATTCTCCTTGGATTCGGTAATCGGCCCGGCCGCTACGGGATGGGTGCGGCCGGGGAGATGGTCGTTTAGTAATCGATTGGGTCGCGGATGATCGGGCAGGTCATGCAGTGGCCACCGCCACGGCCTCGGCCCAGTTCACCGGCGCTGATGGTGATGACTTCCACGCCGGCCTTGCGCAGCAGGGTGTTGGTGTAGGTGTTGCGGTCGTAGCCGATGACCACGCCCGGCTCCACGGCGACCACGTTGTTGCCGTCGTCCCATTGCTCGCGTTCAGCGGCGAAGCTGTTGCCGCCGGTTTCCACCACGCGCAGCTTCGGCAGGTTGAGGGCTTTGGCCACGGTGTCGAGGAAGGTGCCTTCTTCGCGGCGGATGTCGATGCCGCCCTGTTTGCTTTCGTCAGGGCGCAGGGTGAAGGCGACAATCTGATTGACCACCTCAGGGAAAATCGTCACCAGGTCGCGGTCGCAGAAGCTGAACACAGTGTCGAGGTGCATCGCCGCGCGGGATTTCGGCAGGCCGGCGACGATGACTTTTTCCACGGCTTTGTTCTTGAACAGGTTCAGCGCCAGTTGGCCGATGGCCTGGCGGGACGAACGTTCGCCCATGCCGATCAGCACCACGCCGTTGCCGATTGGCATCACGTCGCCGCCTTCAAGGGTGGAGCTGCCGTGCTCCTTGTCCGGGTCGCCGTACCAGATTTCGAATTCGGCGTTGGTGAATTGCGGGTGGAATTTGTAGATGGCGGTGGCCAGCAGGGTTTCCTGACGGCGCGCTGGCCAGTACATCGGGTTCAGCGTCACGCCACCGTAGATCCAGCAGGTGGTGTCGCGGGTGAACTGGGTGTTCGGCAGCGGCGGCAGAATGAAGCTGGAGTGGCCGAGGAAGTCGCGGAACATCTGGATGGTCTTGCCACCGAAGCTGTCCGGCAGATCATCGGCAGACACGCCACCAATCAGGAATTCGGCAATGTGCCGTGGCTCGAGGCTTTTCAGCCAGGATTTGACTTCGTTGATCAGGCCCAGGCCCACCGAATCGGCGGTGACCTTGCGCTCGAGAATCCAGTCCAGTGCCTCAGGGATGGCGACGATGTCGGTCAGCAGGTTGTGCATTTCCAGCACGTCGATGCCGCGCTCGCGCATTTTGGTGACGAAGTCGAAGTGGTCGCGCTTGGCCTGGGCCACCCAGAGAACGTCATCGAACAGCAGTTCGTCGCAGTTGTTCGGGGTCAGCCGCTGATGGGCCAGACCTGGGGAGCACACCATGACTTTGCGCAGTTTGCCGGCTTCGGAGTGGACGCCGTACTTAACTTTTTCCGTGGTCATTTCAGATCCTCCAGATAACAAAACAATCAGGGGTTACAGAGTCAGGAAGCCGTCGTAGAGACCGTAGGCAGCCACCAGGGCACCCACGACCACTGCGGCGAAAATCAGCTTCTCGACGTTAGTGAAAATCGCTTGTTTGAGTTCCAGCTTGGCTTTGGCGAACAAGATCGCGCCAGGTGCGTAGAGCAGGGCCGAGAGCAGCAGATACTTGACCCCGCCGGCATACAGCAGCCACACCGCGTAGATCAGCGCGATGCCGCCGATAATCAGGTCCTTGCGCCGTTCGGCCGCAAAGCCTTCGTAGCTTTCGCCGCGCACCGCCAGCAGCAGGGCGTAGGCCGCCGACCACAGGTAGGGCACCAGAATCATCGAGGTGGCGAGGTAGATCAGCGACAGGTAAGTACTGGCCGAGAACAGCGTGATGATCAGGAAAATCTGCACCATCGCGTTGGTCAGCCACAGGGCGTTGACCGGTACGTGGTTGGCGTTTTCCTTGCGCAGGAACTCCGGCATGGTGTGGTCTTTGGCGGCGGCAAACATGATCTCCGCACACAACAGCACCCACGACAGCAGCGCCCCCAGCAGCGAGATGATCAGACCGACGCTGATCAGCACCGCGCCCCAGTGACCGACCACGTGCTCAAGCACGGCGGCCATCGACGGGTTCTGCAGTTTCGCCAGTTCAGGCTGAGTCATGATGCCCAGCGACAGCACATTCACCAGCACCAAAAACAGCAGCACGGTGATGAAACCGATCACGGTGGCCTTGCCGACGTCCGAGCGTTTTTCCGCTCGGGCCGAGAAGATGCTCGCGCCTTCGATGCCGATGAACACCCACACGGTGACCAGCATCATGTTGCGCACCTGGTTCATCACACTGCCCAGATCCGGATTTTTGATGCCCCAGATGTCGGCGGTGAAGATGTCCAGTTTGAAAGCGAACACCGCGATCAACACGAACAGCAGCAGCGGTACGACTTTGGCGACCGTGGTCACCAGGTTGATGAACGCCGCTTCCTTGATCCCGCGCAGCACCAGAAAGTGCACCGCCCACAGCAGCACCGAGGCGCCAATCACCGCAGCAACGGTGTTGCCCTCACCGAAAACCGGAAAGAAATAGCCGAGAGTGCTGAACAGCAGAACGAAGTAACCGACGTTACCCAGCCAGGCGCTGATCCAGTAACCCCAGGCGGACGAGAAACCCATGTAATCGCCAAATCCGGCCTTGGCGTAGGCGTAGACGCCGCCGTCCAGGTCAGGCTTGCGATTGGCGAGGGTTTGAAAGACAAAAGCGAGGGTGAGCATGCCGACAGCGGTGATGGCCCAGCCGATCAGTACTGCACCGACATCGGCGCTGGCCGCCATGTTTTGCGGCAAGGAGAATATCCCGCCACCGATCATCGAGCCGACTACCAGTGCAACCAGTGCACCGAGTCGTAGTTTTCCGGGAGCTTCAGACATTGCATGACTCCATTGCAGGAGAGAAGAGATCACAGCGTAGTTCTGTTGTCTGTTCAAACAGCTGACGTAGATCAGTGCATGGTCACATTCCATTGTTAATGAATGACTTAGGCTTCGGCTGAAGGCATAAAGCTATTGCCTGTAAGGCCCGTCCTAGAGGCGTTGTGGCTACATCTTTGGGAATGGCTATTATTACTTTCGAATTATCACGCTAGTTCTTTTTCAGCTTTTGGCAAATTTTCCGCCTCTGTTTTCAGTACAGAATTGATTTATCAGGATCAGCGCACAAAACTGTCTTAACGTGCTAGGCGTTAGCGTCATCCGCTATATATAAATGGGCGTTAATTGGCGTTACCTGATAAACGTCATCTACCTTTATCCGTTTAGTTAATAGTTGTTACAAATAAACTCTCACCACACTTCAAAGGGAAAATGAAATGTCGCAACCGACGCAAAAGCTGCGCCTTGGCGCGTTGATCGCCCTGGTGGTGGGTTCGATGATTGGCGGGGGGATTTTCTCGCTGCCGCAGAACATGGCGGCGCGCGCCGATGCCGGAGCAATCCTGATCGGTTGGGGCATCACGGCGATCGGCATGCTGACCCTGGCGTTCGTGTTCCAGACGCTGGCCAATCGCAAGCCGGAACTGGATTCCGGCGTGTATGCCTACGCCAAGGCCGGGTTTGGCGACTACATGGGTTTCTCGTCGGCGTGGGGTTACTGGATCAGTGCCTGGCTGGGCAACGTCGGGTATTTCGTCTTGCTGTTCAGCACCCTTGGGTATTTTTTTCCGGTGTTTGGCCAGGGCAATACGCCGATCGCCATCGGCTGTGCCTCGGTGTTGCTGTGGGCCGTGCATTTTCTGGTGATGCGCGGGATCAAGGAGGCGGCGCTGATCAATCAGCTGACCACGGTGGCCAAAGTCGTACCACTGATCATGTTCATCGTCATCGCTGCCGTCGCCTTCAAGGCTGACATTTTTACCCGCGATATCTGGGGCACCAGCAACCCGAATTTCGGCGGGGTGATGGATCAGGTGCGCAACATGATGCTGGTCACGGTGTTCGTGTTCATCGGCATCGAAGGCGCCAGCGTGTACTCGGCGCGGGCGGAAAAACGCAGCGACGTCGGCCGCGCCACGGTGATCGGTTTTGTCGCCGTGCTGGCGCTGCTGGTGCTGGTCAACGTGCTGTCGCTGGGGATCATGAGCCAGCCGGAACTGGCGAATTTGCAGAACCCGTCACTGGCGGCGGTGCTTGAGCACATCGTCGGGCCGTGGGGGGCGTTGCTGATCAGCATTGGCCTGGCGATTTCCCTGCTCGGCGCGTTGCTGTCCTGGGCATTGCTGTGTGCGGAGATTCTCTTCGCCACGGCCAAGGACAAGACCATGCCGGCGTTCCTGAAAAAGGAAAACAAGAACCATGTGCCGGTCAACGCGCTGTGGCTGACCAACGCGATGATCCAGGTTTTCCTGTTGATCACGCTGTTTTCGGCCGGGACTTACACCAGTCTGATTTATCTGGCTTCGTCGATGATTCTGGTGCCGTACCTGTGGTCGGCGGCGTACGCCGTGTTGCTCAGCGGGCGCGGCGAAACCTATGAGCATGCCTCGGCCGAGCGCACCAAGGACCTGCTGATCGGCGGCATCGCGCTGGGGTATGCGGTGTGGCTGTTGTATGCCGGCGGGGTGAAGTATTTGCTGCTGTCGGCGCTGTTGTATGCGCCGGGGGTGATTTTGTTTGCCAAGGCCAAGCATGAGGCGGGCGAGCCGTTGTTTACCCATGTCGAGAAGGGCATTTTCACCTGCGTGGTTATCGGCGCGGGGTTGGCGGCTTACGGGTTGTACAGCGGTGTGCTGTCGTTGTGAGGTTGGCGCTTGCGTATGCGCTGCCGTATGACTGGGACGCGATGCTGGGGTTTCTGGCGGCGCGGGCGGTGGTCGGGATGGAGGTCGTGGTCGATGGTGTGTATTCACGCAGCATCGGTTTGAACGGGCTTCATGGCACGGTTTCAATTTGGCCTGAGGCAGGGAATGCCTTGGCCGTTGAGTTGGATTTTCCTGATCCGTTGGTGGTGCCCGAGATCGTTGTCAGGTTGCGGCGGATGTTTGATCTGGATGCGGATCTGGCGGTGATGCATGCGCATCTGGCGAATGATCCGTTGCTGGCGCGGCTGATTGCCGAGCGGCCGGGATTACGGATTCCCGGGGCGTGGGATGGCTTGGAGCTGGCCTTTCGCGCGGTGCTCGGGCAGCAGATTAGCGTGGTTGCGGCGATTCGCCTGGCGGGGAAACTGGTTGCGCAATATGGCGCGCCGCTGGATTCCTCGGTGCCCGGATTGACGCATGTGTTTCCCGAGGCGCACGTATTGGCGGCGGCAGATCTGGCGGCGCTGGGCATGCCGAAAAGTCGCGGGCGGACGCTGTCGGGGGGGGCGCAGGCGTTGCTCGATGAGCCTGATGTGTTTGCGCCGAATCGCGAGGGCGGCGTGGCGCGATTGTTGGCCTTGCACGGGATTGGCGAGTGGACGGCGCAGTACATTGCGCTGCGGCAGTTGCGGGATATGGATGGGTTTCCCCATGGTGATGTCGGGTTGTTGCGCGCGTTGGAGGTGCTGGAAGGCGAACGGCCGACAGCGCGGGAAATGGCTTCGCGCGCTGAGGCCTGGCGGCCTTATCGAGGCTATGCGGCGCAGCTTTTGTGGGCATCCTTGAGTCGGGCAGATTGATACATCATCGCTCGACCTGAAATTGCAGCCCTCACCCCAGCCCTCTCCCGGAGGGAGAGGGGGCCGACCGAGGTGTCTGGCGCTATACGTCGACCTGTTAAATCGAGTCGATTATGGATTCACAGCCAATCGTTCAAGTCGGTGAATCTCTTCAGTATCCCCGAATCAGTCCCTCTCTCTCTGAGAGTGGGCCGACCGAGGTGTCTGGCGCTATACGTCGACCTGTTAAATAGAGTCGATTATGGATTCACAGCCAATCGTTCAAGTCGGTGAATCTCTTCAATATCCCCGAATCAGTCCCTCTCTCTCTGAGAGTGGGCCGACTGAGGTGTTTTGCGTTGTACATCGACCTGCAAGATCGAGTCGATTATGGATTCCGAGTCAATCGTTCAAGTCGGTGAATCTCTTCAATATTCCCCGATCGGTCCCCTCTCCCTCTGGGAGAGGGTTAGGGTGAGGGGCTTTTTAAGTCCACTGTGGTCGATGAGAACCCAACTCTGTAGCCGGCAACGCCCACTGAATCGGTATGCCGCTGATCTTCACCGGCACCTGCAAGCGATGCGCCGGCCCCCACGGGGTCTGTTCCAGACATGAACCCTGATCCCGCTCATCTTTCGCCCGCAATGCTTCACCCGTCCCCGGTCCATGCTCGATCAACAACTTCGCCGTCCGCGCCAGCGACAACCGCGCCGAGCCACCGTGCCCCGTGTTCAAACGCTCGGTCAACAGTCGGAGCGCACTCGCCGCCATCAAATACCCGGTCGCATGATCCAGTGCCTGCACCGGCAACGGCGTCGGTTTATCAGCCTGCTGCCAGCGCTGGCCGGCCTCGGCGATGCCGCTGCTCATCTGCACCAGACTGTCGAAACCGCGACGGTTCTGCCACGGGCCGCTCCAGCCGTAGGCGTTGAGGCCGACATCGATCAGGCCCGGCGCGATTTGGCGACGGCGCTCAACGCCGAAACCAAGATTCTCCAGCGCATCGGCGCGGTAGCCGTGCAGCAGAATGTCGGCGTCTTTCAACAAGCTTTCGAACACCACGCGATCCGCCGGGGTCTGCAGATCCAGTCGCGCACAGCGTTTACCCAGCGTCATGTCCGGCACCACGCCGGGTTCGTTCCAGGTATAGGGATCGATGCGCAACACGTCAGCTCCGAGGCCAGCAAGAAAACGGCTGGCGGTCGGGCCGGCAAGCACGCGCGTCAAATCCAGCACCTTGATCCCGGCCAAGGGTTGCGCCAACGAGCCTTGCCACGGTTGGCGGCTTTCATCGTGCGAGTCGAGGAAGTGCACCAGTGGTTCGGCATTCACCGCCAACCCCTGCGGATGCTTTTGCCACTGCGCCCAACTGCGCATTTCGGCGGCGCAGCCCTTGGCATTGACCACCGCTTGCTCCAGATCTGTGCTCGTCCATTGCGCGACTTTCGCCGCCATCGCGGCACGGTCGGCGCAGGCACCGAGCACGCTTTCGGCAGCGGCGCGGTGATGCGGGGCGTTGGTGTGCAGGCGGATCCAGCCGTCCTGGGTGGCGTAGTCGCCGGCGACCGGATCCCACAGTGGCGGCAATTGCCAGCCGATGGGCCTGATTGAGGTCGAGAACCAGAACGAGGCCAGACGGCGATCCACTTCAACCGCAGGCAGGTTACCGGTCTGTTGCCAGATCAACTCGCTGACGGCCTGAGCGGCCGCGGCGATGCTGGCGCAGGCAAGGTCAGTGACGGCGAACGCCGAGGGCAGGGCGCCACGGTCGGTGAACGGAATCGGCGTGCGGGGCAAGCCGAGTGCGGCTTGAATGGACGTGAGTAAATCAGTCATCGAAGGCCCTCCGGAGCGAGAGGGCGATGATAGTGCAAAAGAATGTCGGGTCAGATGAAATCACCGATTGCGGGGTTGCCACTTGACCCTGTGGGAGCTGGCTTGCCAGCGATAGCGGAGTGTCAGTCAACAATGTACTGACTGATGCGCCGCCATCGCTGGCAAGCCAGCTCCCACAAGGTTTTGTGGTGGATTGAGTGGCGAGGTCAGACGCGGAACTGATCCATCAATTTCATCTGCTGACTGGCTAGAGCATTGAGCTGGCTGCTGATCGCCGCCGACTCAGTGGCCTGGCCGGTCAAGGTTTCGGTCACCGTACGAATCGCCGACACGTTGCGGTTCACTTCTTCAGCCACCGCACTCTGCTGCTCGGCCGCACTGGCAATCTGCAGGTTCATGTCGCTGATCACCGTCACCGCGTCGCTGATCTTGCCCAGCGCATCCACCGCCTGACGAATCTGTCCGGCGTTGTTGTGCGCCTGGGTCTGGCTCGAATGCATGGTCGCGACCACGCCCCGCGTACCGGTCTGAATCCGCTCGATCACGATGCGAATTTCTTCCACCGAATCCTGCGTGCGCTTGGCCAGGTTGCGCACCTCGTCGGCAACCACCGCAAAACCGCGACCGCTCTCACCGGCGCGGGCCGCTTCAATGGCCGCGTTGAGCGCGAGCAGGTTGGTCTGTTCAGCGATGCTGCGGATCACTTCCAGCACCGAGCCGATCTGCTCGCTGTTGACCGCCAGCGCTTCAACCTCGGTCACCGCTTTGCTGACTTCATCGGCCAATTGGTTGATGTCGCGGGTGCTGCGCTCGATGATCGACATGCCATCCTTGGCCGACTGATCGGCACCTTTCGCGGCATTGGCCGCGTTCGACGCACTGTTGGCGACGTCGTGGGCGGTGGCGCTCATTTCGTTGGAGGCGGTGGCGACCTGGTCGATCTCGCGGAACTGCACCTGCATGCCTTCGCTGGTCTGGCGGGCGATTTCCGAAGACTGGTCGGCGGTGCCGCGCGCTTCGGTGATGCTCTGCTTGATCTGCGCGATGGTCGGTTGCAGCTTGTCGAGGAAGCGGTTGAACCAGTTGACCAGTTCGCCCAGCTCATCCTGCTTGCTGTAATTCAGACGTTGGGTCAGATCGCCTTCGCCGCTGGCGATGTTCTTCAGCATTTCGGCGACGCTGTTGATCGGGCGGGTGACGCCTGACGCGGTCAGCCAGATCAGCAACAGGCCAACCAGACCAGCGATCACGGCAACCAGCAGCGCAGTGATTACGCCGGTTTCCTGCGCATCATCGAGTACCGCTTGCAGCTTGACCGAGTCGGCCAGCAGGACTTTTTTCGGCAGGTCAATGACCACGCCCCAGGCGCGCGAGTTGCCGATCGGATCGACCGGGTACACGGCGCGAATCAGCTCGCCCTGTTCGAGAATCTTCGGCGTGCCGCTGCTGACCAGTTGCAACAGGTCCTTGCCGTCGGCGCCGAGGGTGTCGCTGATCTTTTTGCCGACCTTGCTCGCGTCCGAACTGTCGGCACCAAGCACACCGCTGCCGGAGACGATCAGCATGTGCCCGGCGTTGTTGAACAGGTTGCGCTGCGACTCGACAGCGGCCGCTTGCAGGGCATCGAGGGCGATGTCGACACCGACCACGCCGATGGCTTTGCCGTCGACGATCAACGGCACGGAAATGGTCGTCATGAGCATTTCCTTGTTGCCCACGGTGTCGGCATACGGGTCGAGCAGGCAGGTACGCTTGTTGTCGCGAGGGCAGGTGTACCAGCTGTTGTAGGGCGTGCCACTGACGCTGAGGGTGGTTTTGGTCAGGTCTTCTTCGACCATGATGGTGTTCAGCGAGGCGCCGGCGGCGCGGCTCCAATAGGTGGCGAAACGTCCGGCTTCGTTGGATTGGCGGGCGGCGTCGTTGACGAACTCGCTGTCCTTGCCGTCGAGGCCGTTGGGTTCAAAGGCGAGCCAGATGCCGAGCACTTTGTCGTTGCGCTCAAAAGCGGTTTTCAGGCTCAGATTCAACTCTTCGCGCAAGGCGCCGGCGTCCAGCGCACGCTTGGCGGCCATCACCCGCATGTCTTTGATCTGATCCGCTACGGCAGTGATCACCGTCAGGCTTTCGCCGAAGGTTTTCTGCACGCGCACCGCTTGTTCGGCGGCTTTGGCTTGCAGCAGATTCTGCACGCTGGCGGTGAGCAACTGGTTGCTCGAGTTGCTGACCAGTTCGTCGTTCTGGTTGGTCTGGTAAATGTTCATGCCGACGATCAGCGCGACCACACCGAGCAGGCACAGGCCGGAGAGCAGAACGATTTTCAGGCGAATGGACAGAGAGTCGAACATGGGGCGATCTCGCGAATGAATAAACGGGTGGCAGGCGGATATGAACTAATCCGGTTCGCCAAATCCATTCAGCGCCATTCAATGCTCATCGGCGTGGAAGCAGAGGGCATGAGGCGGCTGCCGACGAACGGTCAGCGCTAAACGTTTGCGCAGGGGAAAGTGCTGAAAAAGCGATTAATTACAGGGATGTTTCAGTGCGATGACGGGTCAGTGCAGACCCGGATGGATTCCGGGCGCGACCAGATCCACAGATTGCCCAGACTCATCCCGGCAATCGCCAGATAAACCGGCCAGCCGTGATCGAGCATCACCAGCATTAACGTCGCGCAGAGCAACATGCTCACCGTCGCACTGACCTTGGCCTTGCGCGCAATGATCTTGCCGTTGCGCCAGTTGCTGAGGATCGGCCCGAACAGCCGATGGTTTTCCAGCCAGGCACTCAGGCGCGGCGAGCTGCGGGTCGCGGCCCAGGCGGCGAGGAGGATGAACTCGGTGGTCGGCAGGCCGGGCACGACGATGGCGATCAGGCCAATGCCGAGGCTGACGTAGGCCAGCAGGCCGAACAGCACACGGGCGAGTTTCGAGGAGGCGGGTTGCGGCATGGGCTCGGGATTGCTGTCAGGCGAGATGGGGATTCTACAGACTTGCGCTGTTCCCATGTGGGAGCGAGCTTGCTCGCGAAAGCGGTAGGTCAGTCACATCAATGTTGAATGTGCCGCCGTCTTCGCGAGCAAGCTCGCTCCCACAGGGTTTTGTGGTGTTTTGGGGATCAGGCCAATTCGGCTTCAGTGGCGTAAGCCTGTTCCAGCAACACGGTAAAGCGGTTGAACGCGTCGATTGCGCCTTGCTCCACCTCAGCCTCTTCTTCAGCAGTGAACTGCAGCGAATCGAGGGTACGCACGAAGCTTTTCCAGCCTTCGGCACGGCCACCTTCAGGCTCACCCAGATGACGGGCGCCGAAGGTTTCGCTCAGCTCCAGCGCCACGGCGCGTTTGATCAGGAACGCAGCGCCGAGCTTCGAGCCCTCGGAGACGAAAATCCAGCCCAGCGCGCGAGCCTTGCTCGGGTTCTTCACCGCGCCCGCGACCGGCGCCGGCACTTCGGTGTCCAGGTCGGCGAGGTCAGCCTTGGCCGCTTCGGCGCGGCAACGGGCTGGCAGATCAGGGACGATGGCGGTCAGTTCGGCGTTGTTGTACAGGTCGACCAGTTCCGACTGAAACAGGTATTGCGCGACGACAAAACGGGCGAAGTTGGCGCGGGTCTCGAACGGCGCGTGTGCCTTCACCAACGCGTCGAGCTTGGTGTGCGGCTCGTTGGTGATCTGGTTCAAGCGTTGCGAACGCAGGGCAGGGCGTTGTTCGGTGTCTTGAGCGGTCATGGGAAATCCTTGAGAAAAAGAAGCGCTTGCTAACGAGACGAACAAGAAGACGTGCAAGCGTAAAAAAACCTCACTGCGCGCCACCTGAATGCGCGCAGTGAGGTCGACCGGATCAGATGTCCCAGATCAGGTTGATCGCGAAGTTGCGGCCCGGTTGGGTCAGGCGATCAAGGTTGGCCGGTTGCGTCACTGACGCTTCGCCGACGCTGTCGTAACCGCGCACGTCATCCCACAGCCAGTATTTCTTGTCGGTCAGGTTGTAGATGCCGCCGCTGACGGTGACGTCGTCGGTGACTTTGTAGTACCCGGCCAGATCCAGAATGCCGAAGCCTGGCGTTTTGAACTGACTGCTGACGCCGTCCGGCGACTTGAAGTTGCTGTCGTCGACGCGATCCTTTTTCTTCACCACGGTCCAGCTCAGCAGGCCGCCGTAGTTGTCCTGGTCGTAACCCAGACCGAACACACCGGTCAGCGGGTTGACGCTGTTGAGCGGCTCGCCGTTGTCGTTGTTGCGACCGTAGGCGTAGGCGATCGAGCCCTGGGTGTAGAGGCCTTGTGGGGCGCCAAATGCATCCAGATTCAAGCGACCTTTGACTTCCGCACCCTTGATGGTGGCGTGCTTGATGTTGGCCGACTGGAAGGTCAGCTCGTTGCGGCCCGGGGTCACAGCGTCTTCATTAATGAAGTCGCGGTACTTGTTATAGAACACCGCTACGTCGAACGAGCCTTGCTCGAAGTTGCCGCGCAGACCGGTTTCATAGCTTTTGCTTTTTTCCGGTTCGAGGTCCGGGTTCGGCGCCACGCTGTAACCGGTGGTGGTGTTTTCGAAGCGGCCGTACAGGGCTTTCGCGGTCGGCGTGCGGAAGCCTTCGGCGTACTGACCGTACCAAGTGTAGTTTTCGGTCAGGGCATAGGTCAGGCCGAATTTCGGCGAAACTTTGTGCCAAGTCTTGTTCTTGTCGCTGACCGTGCCTTGGCCGTCAGCCGCCACGGTGTTGAGGAATTCCTGAGTGATGTGCGGCTTGAGCTGGGTGTAGTCGTAGCGCAGGCCCGGCAGGAAGGTCCAGTTGTTCCAGCTGATCTGATCCTGAGCGAACACGCTGTAGGTGTTGATGGTCGGGTCCGGGAAGTCGGTGGCTTTGGCCAACACGTCAGCGGGGCTGGTCGCGCCGATGGCGGTGCAGCCACGACCGACCGCCAGGCAGGTGCCGTCGCCGCTGCGCGAGCCGGTGACTTTCTGTTGCTTGATGGTGGTGCCGTAAGTCAGCACGTGATCGGTGTCGCCGATGGCAAACGCCTTGTCCAACTGCGCATCGAACACCCACTGTTTCTCTTCGTAAATGGTGTCGCGAGTACGCAGCACTTTACGGGTGATCGGGTAGTAGAACTCGGTGGTGCTCTGGTCGGTTTTGGCGATCTGGTGGTTGAGGCTCCACTTCACGTTGTCGACCAGCAGGCTGTCGAGGGCGAACGAGTGCTCGATGCCGAAACGCTCACGGGTGATGGTGTCGTTGCCGGTGCGCCACTGGTACATGCCGCCGGGCAGCACGCTGTTGGGGATGGTCGGGGCGCCGTTGAAGTACGGGCCGCCGTAAGCACTTTTCTGATCGGTGTCGCGATCATCCTTGTATTTTTCGTAGGTCAGGCCCAGACGCGAATCTTCGTTGTAGTTCCAGCCGATCTTGGCCAGCACGTTGTAGGCATTGACGTCTTCCGGGTTGGCGGCGGTGCGTTCCAGACCGGTGCCGTTGTTGCTGCCGTAGGAATCGGTTTCGTGACCGTCACGTTGGCTGTAGTGCAGCAAACCGTCGAACTGATCGGCGCGACCGGCCACGGTGGCGGACTTCAGCCAGCTGTCATCGGCGGAGCTGTAACCGCTTTTCAGACGAGCGCCGACGTCTTTGCCCGGCTTGATGATGTCGTCGGCATCGAGGGTGTAGTAGCTGACGGCGCCGCCAATGGCGTTGCTGCCGTACAGCACCGAGGCCGGGCCACGGAGGATTTCCACGCGTTTGACGATTTCCGGGTCAACGTAGTTGCGCTGGGTTTTGGCGTACGGGCCGTTGAAGAAACCATCCGGGACTTCGACGCCGTCAACCTGAGTGAGGATGCGGTCGCCGTCGATACCACGGATGTTGTAGCCGCTGATGCCGCCACGGGTGCCGGCGCCGCCGACGGAAACGCCCGGCTCATAGCGCACCAGATCCTTGATGGTGTTGACGTTGTTGCGGTCCAGATCCTGACGGGTCTGCACAGTGATGGTGGCCGGCACGCTGTTGACCGACTGCTCCTGACGGGTGGCGCTGATGGTCACCTGATCGAGATTGAGCGTGCCGCTGGCGTTGCGCTTTTCCAGCACGACATTGTTGTTGCCGAGTTTACGGAACGTCAGATTGGTCCCCACCAACAGTCGTTCGAGGGCTTTTTCCGCTGGCAGCGAGCCACGCACGCCCGGCGACGACACGCCCTGACCCAGTTCTGCCGGCAAGCCAACCTGCCAACCGGTCACGGCGGTGAAGGCATTGAGCGCCGACACCAGCGGCTGTTGGCCGATGGCGAACGAGTAATCGCCCATGTTGCGCGTCGGTTGCTCGGTGGCCGCCATCAGCGGCGCAGTGCCGGCCATCAGGATGGCAGCGGTCAGCAGCGACAATACGCGGGAAGGGGAAGCAGTCTGGCGGGTAAGGCGTGAGGACATCGATAGCGCTCCGTGTCGCACGAATCTTTATAGGTGCTGATTGGTTTCGCGTGTTGCGAATCAATTGCATTGGCTATAACGAGACGTACTGACGTTGGCTATCGAGTAAAAATAATTCTCATTTAGTTCAGAATGACCACGGCGGGGAATTCTTTCAGTTGCGCCGAGGTGATGTGCGCGAGGGAACGCACCACGTCGAGCGGCTGATCGAGACGGTAATTGCCAGTCACGGCGACATCGGCCAATTGCTCGTTGGTGTTGATGATCCAGCCTGGGTAGTAGCGGCGCAACTCGGCCAGCACCTGATTCAGCGGGCAGTTCTCGAACACCAGTCGGCCCTGAACCCACGCCAGATCCGTGTTGGCATCGAGTTTGGCCGGGCGGTCAAAACCGTTGGGACCGATGCGAATACTTTCGCCTGCCGTCAGACGCACACGGGCATCGTTGTGGGTGGCGCGCAGATCGACATCGCCGCGTTGCACATTGACCTGCGCGACGCCATCGAGATAACGCACGGCGAACGCGGTATCGCGCACGCTGGCGGTGACCGGCCCGGCATCGATTTCCAGCGGTTGACTACGGCCGCTGGCGATTTCGAAAAACGCTTCACCCTGAAACAAGCGGGCAACACGCTGCTGATCGTTGATGGTGCTGGAAAACGCTGAATTGGTATTGAGCAGGACTTTCGAGCCGTCCTCCAGTTGCAGACGCTGGCGCTCGCCCACCACGGTCAGATGATCGGCCTGAATGCGCATCGGCAAGTTACTGAAACTGAACAAACCGAGAATCAGCACGGCGGCTGTGGCCAGCGGCTTCCAGTGCGGACGCAGACGCTTGAGGAAGGTGACTTTCGCAGGTTTCGCCGCCAGGTTTTGCGCGCACTGGGCGATTTGCGGGCCGTCCCAGATCGCCTGCGCCTTGGCGAACGCTTCGGCATTCAGCGGGTCGGCCGCCAGCCAGGCATGGAATTGCCGGGTCTGCTCCTCGTCCGGGCTGCCGAGCACGATGAGCCAGTCCAGAGCCTGGTCCATTGCGTTTGCAGCGTCCTGCACCGAATCCGGCGAAGGCGAGCGGTGGGTGTCCGTCACGGTGTTTCCTCGGCAGTGTCTGCGCACGGCTGTTTTTCTAAGTGAAGCGTAAAAGTCGGGCAAGGGTAACAAAGCCCGATGATCCGTGCAGTCGATCCTGGCACTTACAGAAAAGCCCTACAGCTTCAGTCACCATTCAGACGTTCGGCGACGCCGATGCAAATGCTCATGATCAGCTTCAGTTCTTTTTGCACGGTGCTGAGGGAAACATTCAGTTCATCAGCGATTTCCTGATAACTGTTCCCGTGCAAACGGCTGAGGATGAAAATCTGCTGCTGGCGGGGGCTGAGTTGACTGAGGCTCACGTTCAGGCGCTCCAGCATCTGTTCGGCGTGGGCGGCATCTTCGGCGCTGCTGGCGGGGGCGGCGATGCTGTGCACGACATCCTGCGGCACGTCATCGACCATGGTGCGTGAATGGATCTTGCGCGCACGCAAATGATCCAGCGCCAGGTTGCGCGCGGTCTGGAAGACAAAGGGTTCGAGATGGTCGATGGCCCGCTCGCTCAGCGCCCGCGTCACGCGCAGGTAGGTCTCCTGCAACAGGTCTTCAGCGGTGCTGTGATTGTTGACCATCCGTTCCAGCGTACGCAGCAAGGACGTGCGCTGGGTGAGGAAGACGTGGTTGAAGCGCGATTGACTCACGGGAGGACCTGATCCATTTCGAGCGAATGATAATGCTTATCATCTAGTCGAATGGTCAAGTGTTGATTTCAAATTGAAATCGAAACCCTGTGGGAGCGAGCTTGCTCGCGAAGGCGTAGTGTCAGGCAATTCAACTAGCGACTGACCCACCGCTTTCGCGAGCAAGCTCGCTCCCACAGGGATAGGGGGATTACTTGAGATTACTCGGCGTTACACAGCGCCAGGCAGTTATCCAGCATGCGGTTGGAGAAGCCCCACTCGTTGTCATACCAGGCCAGCACTTTCAGCAGTTTGCCGCTGGCTTTGGTGTGGTTGGCGTCGAAGATCGACGACAGCGGGTTGTGGTTGAAGTCGCTGGAGACCAGCGGCAACGTGTTGTAACCCAATATCTTCGAATGCTGGCTCGCAGCCTTGAGCAGCGCGTTGACTTCCTCGGCGCTGGCTTCTTTCTTCAACTGTACGGTCAAGTCGACCAGCGACACATTGATCACCGGCACCCGTACGGCCATGCCGGTCAGTTTGCCGGCCAGTTCCGGCAGCACCAGGCCGACCGCTTCAGCGGCGCCGGTCTTGCTCGGGATCATGTTCTGCGTGGCCGAACGCGCGCGGTACGGGTCGGTGTGATAGACGTCGGTGAGGTTTTGATCGTTGGTGTAGGCATGAATGGTGGTCATCAAGCCACTTTCGATGCCCAGCTCACGGTGCAGCACCTGCGCCACTGGCGCCAGGCAGTTGGTGGTGCACGAAGCGTTGGAAATGATCTGGTGCGACTGGCGCAGAATGTCGTGGTTCACACCATAAACGACGGTGGCATCGGCACCTTTGGCTGGTGCGGAGATGATCACTTTGCGCGCGCCGGCAGTAAGATGCGCAGCGGCTTTGGCACGGTCGGTAAACAGACCGGTGCATTCGAACACCACATCAATCTTTTCCGCCGCCCATGGTAGTTCGGCCGGGTTGCGAATGGCGCTGACCGCAATGCGGTCGCCGTTGACGGTCAGACTTTCGTTGTCATGCTCGACTTGAGCATCGAATGTGCCGTGAACGGTGTCGTATTTGAGCAGATGAGCATTGATCGAGCTGTCGCCCAGATCGTTGATGGCGACGATCTGCAAATCCTGTCGATAGCCTTGGGTATACAGTGCGCGCAGGACATTACGGCCGATGCGGCCAAAACCATTGATTGCGATTCGAAGAGTCATGGAACAGCGCCGCCGTCGTTTTGTTGTTGGAATTACAAGATTATTCGCATAAAAATAGAAAACAAGCCTTTTTAATGGCAATATTTTGTTTTATCTACAACGAGTGACCTGAATCAACTGGTCCGAATGGTCAAAAAAGCCGTCTGTCATTCCAACAACAACGGCGTTTGATCAGCATAGACAATCAGGTCGCCACATCCGTTAGCCTGGAGTTCTACACATGCATCCCCGCGTTCTTGAGGTCACCGAACGGCTTATCGCCCGCAGCCGCGCCACGCGTCAGGCTTACCTTGCACTGATTCGCGGCGCCGCCACTGACGGGCCGATGCGCGGCAAGCTGCAATGCGCCAACTTCGCCCATGGCGTGGCCGGCTGCGGCAGCGAAGACAAGCACAGCCTGCGGATGATGAACTCGGCGAACATCGCCATTGTTTCTTCGTATAACGACATGCTCTCGGCGCATCAGCCGTATGAAGTCTTCCCGGAACAGATCAAGAACGCCCTGCGCGAAATCGGCTCGGTCGGCCAGTTCGCTGGCGGCACTCCGGCGATGTGCGACGGTGTGACCCAAGGTGAGCCGGGCATGGAACTGAGCCTGCCGAGCCGCGAAGTGATCGCGTTGTCCACGGCGGTAGCGCTGTCGCACAACATGTTCGACGGCGCGCTGATGCTCGGCATCTGCGACAAGATCGTGCCGGGCCTGATGATGGGCTCGCTGCGCTTTGGCCACCTGCCGACGATCTTCGTCCCGGGCGGGCCGATGGTCTCGGGGATTTCCAACAAGGAAAAAGCCGACGTGCGGCAGAAATACGCCGAAGGCAAGGCGACCCGCGAAGAGCTGCTGGAATCGGAGATGAAGTCCTACCACAGCCCGGGCACCTGCACCTTCTACGGCACCGCCAACACCAACCAGTTGCTGATGGAAGTCATGGGTCTGCACTTGCCGGGCGCTTCTTTCGTCAACCCGAACACGCCGCTGCGTGATGCGCTGACCCGCGAAGCCGCGCATCAAGTCACGCGTCTGACCAAGCAGAACGGCAACTTCATGCCGATCGGCGAAATCGTCGACGAGAAGTCGCTGGTCAACTCGATTGTTGCGTTGCACGCCACCGGCGGCTCGACCAACCACACCCTGCATATGCCGGCCATCGCTATGGCCGCGGGCATTCAACTGACCTGGCAAGACATGGCCGACCTCTCCGAAGTCGTGCCGACCCTGAGCCACGTCTACCCGAACGGCAAAGCCGACATCAACCACTTCCAGGCAGCGGGCGGCATGTCGTTCCTGATCCGCGAACTGCTTGGCGCCGGTCTGCTGCACGAAGACGTCAACACCGTGCTCGGCCACGGTTTGAGCCAGTACACCAAAGAGCCGTTCCTTGATAACGGCCAACTGGTCTGGCGCGAAGGCCCGCTCGACAGCCTCGACGAAAACATCCTGCGTCCAGTCGCCCGTGCGTTCTCGGCGGAGGGTGGCTTGCGCGTGATGGAAGGCAACCTCGGTCGCGGTGTGATGAAGGTGTCCGCCGTCGCCCTGGAAAACCAGATTGTCGAAGCACCGGCGATGGTGTTCCAGGATCAACAAGATCTGGCCGACGCGTTCAAGGCCGGTCTGCTGGAAAAAGATTTCGTCGCGGTGATGCGCTTCCAGGGCCCGCGTTCCAACGGCATGCCGGAACTGCACAAGATGACGCCGTTCCTCGGCGTGCTGCAGGATCGCGGCTTCAAAGTGGCGTTGGTGACTGACGGGCGCATGTCCGGCGCCTCAGGGAAAATCCCCGCAGCGATTCACGTCAGCCCCGAAGCTTATGTCGGTGGCGCTTTGGCGCGCGTGCAAGAGGGCGATATCATCCGCGTCGATGGCGTCAAAGGCACTTTGGAACTTAAAGTCGACGCCGAAGAATTTGCAGCGCGAGAACCTGCCAAAGGCCTGTTGGCCAACAATATTGGCAGCGGTCGCGAACTGTTTGGCTTCATGCGCATGGCCTTCAGCTCGGCGGAGCAGGGCGCCAGCGCCTTCACTTCTGCCCTGGAGACGCTTAATTGAAACTGGCTTTGGTCGGTGACATCGGAGGCACCAACGCGCGGTTCGCGTTGTGGAAAAACCAGCAACTGCAATCGGTTCAGGTCTTGGCCACGGCCGACCACGCCAGCCCGGAAGAGGCGATCGGCCTCTATCTGAGTGGGCTCGGTCTGGCGCCGGGTTCGGTCGGTTCGGTGTGCCTGTCGGTGGCAGGTCCGGTCAGTGGGGATGAATTCAAATTCACCAACAACCACTGGCGCCTGAGCCGCACCGCGTTTTGCAAAACCTTGCAAGTCGAGCAGTTGTTGCTGGTCAACGACTTCTCGGCGATGGCGCTGGGCATGACCCGCTTGCAGCCGGGCGAATTTCGCGTGGTCTGCGAGGGCACTCCGGAGCCGTTGCGTCCGGCGGTGGTGATCGGCCCGGGCACTGGCCTTGGCGTCGGCACCTTGCTCGATCTCGGTGAAGGTCGTTTTGCGGCGTTGCCGGGCGAGGGCGGTCACGTCGATCTGCCGCTGAGCAGCTCGCGTGAAACCCAGCTGTGGCAGCACATTCACAACGAAATCGGCCATGTCAGCGCCGAAACCGCGTTGAGCGGCGGCGGTTTGCCACGGGTTTACCGGGCGATCTGCGCGGTCGACGGCCATGAACCGAAGCTGGATACGCCGGAAGCAATTACCGCCGCCGGTCTGGCGGGTGATCCGATTGCGCTGGAAGTGCTTGAACAGTTCTGCTGCTGGCTCGGCCGTGTCGCCGGCAATAACGTGCTGACCACGGGCGGGCGTGGCGGGGTATATATCGTTGGCGGGGTGATTCCACGCTTTGCCGATTTCTTCCTCGAAAGCGGTTTTGCCCGCAGCTTTGCGGACAAAGGCTGCATGAGTGATTATTTCAAAGGCATTCCGGTGTGGCTGGTGACAGCGCCGTATTCCGGCCTGGTTGGCGCCGGTGTGGCCCTGGAACAGGCTGGCTGAAGCGTGAGATCGTTCCCACGCTCTGCGTGGGAATGCAGCCCGTGACGCTCCGCGTCACTGGACGCGGAGCGTCCCCAGAGGCATTCCCACGCAGAGCGTGGGAACGATCGGCGTGGGAACGATCGGTTCATCAGGCATAATCCGCCCCAATTCCAACAACAAGGATGCCTTCGAAGTGAGCTCAGTCAACAAGTCGATATTGTTGGTCGATGACGATCAGGAAATACGCGAGTTGCTGGAAACCTACCTGACCCGCGCCGGGTTTCAGGTACGTGCCACCGCCGATGGCGCCAGTTTCCGTCAGGCCCTCAACGAGGCGCCGAGCGATCTGGTGATCCTCGATGTCATGCTGCCCGACGAAGACGGTTTCAGCCTCTGTCGTTGGGTGCGTCAGCATCCGCGTCAGGCGCAGGTGCCGATCATCATGCTCACCGCCAGTTCCGATGAAGCCGATCGCGTGATCGGTCTCGAGCTCGGCGCCGACGATTACCTCGGCAAACCCTTCAGCCCGCGCGAACTGCAAGCGCGCATCAAGGCGTTGCTGCGGCGTGCGCAATTCGGTCAGGAGCGCAGCGGCAGCGACGTGCTGGCCTTTGATGAATGGCGCCTGGACATGGTCAGTCATCGACTGTTTCACACCGACGGCGAGGAGGTGATTCTCTCCGGCGCCGACTTCGCCCTGCTGAAACTGTTCCTCGATCACCCGCAGGAAATCCTCGACCGCGACACCATCGGCAACGCCACCCGGGGCCGCGACCTGATGCCGCTCGATCGCATCGTCGACATGGCCGTCAGCCGTTTGCGCCAGCGCCTGCGCGACACCGAGAAACCGCCACGGCTGATCCGCACCGTACGCGGCAGCGGCTACCAATTGGCAGCCAATGTGGTTGCCGGCAATGGTCACTGATTCGCTGCGTAAACTCGCCGCCAGGGTTCCGGTGCCGCGTTCGCTGCTTGGGCGGATGTTGCTGCTGACCTTACTTGCCGTGTTGTTCGCGCAGACGTTGTCGAGCGTGATCTGGGTCTCGCAACTGCGCGCCACGCAGCTCGAAGGCCTGGTCACCAGCGCCCGCAGCCTCGCCCATTCGATGACCGCCAGCGTCAGTTACTTTCGCTCGTTGCCGGTGGCTTATCGGCCACTGGTGCTCGATCAATTGCGCAGCATGGGCGGCACCCGCTTCGTGGTGACGCTCAACGACAAACCGCTGGGCATGGACGTGCTGCCGGTCACGCCGCGTAAAGCGGCGGTGATGAAAGCGGTCGACGAAGTGCTGCGCCAGACCCTCGGCAATGACACGGATATTTCGGTGACCTTTGTCAGTCCCGAAGACCTGCGCATCTTCAACGCCGGGCTGAAGCTGGATGAATTGCCACGCTCGTGGGCGCATTACGCGCTGACCCTGGAACCGGTCAACCCGCCCGTGCTGGTCACGCAGATTCAAATGGCGCCGGGCGAATGGCTGTACATCGCATCCTTGCTGCCCGAGCCGTACACCAGTCTTGAAGAGCAAGGCCTGCCCTCGCAGCAGGTGTGGTTTATCGTCCTCACCAGCGGATTCTTGCTGCTGTTCATCGGCCTGCTGGTGCACTGGCAGAGCCGGCCGCTCAAGCGGCTGGCGCGGGCGGCGCGTGATCTGTCGCTGGGCGCCGACGTCGAGCCGGTGGCCGAGGGCGGCGGCAGTGAAGTGGTGGAAGTGGGGCGTGCATTCAACACCATGCGCGAGCGCATCAGCCGTTACCTGACCGAGCGCAGTCAGTTGTTCAGCGCGATCTCCCATGACCTGCGCACGCCGATCACCCGTTTGCGTTTGCGCGTCGAATTGCTTGAAGACGAGACGCTGCAAACCAAGTTCGGCCGCGATCTGGATGAGCTGGAATTGCTGGTCAAGGGTGCGCTGCAATGCGTGAAAGACACCGACATCCACGAGAACATCGAGCCGGTGGATCTCAACCATGTGCTCGATTGTCTGGTCGAGCCTTATCTGGCGCCGAATGGCAACGGGCGCGTGACACAGCATGGTCGCGCGCTGGCGGCGTATCCGGGCAAGCCTTTGGCGTTGAAACGCTGCATCGGCAATCTGATCGACAACGCGTTGAAGTACGGACAGAACGCGCATCTGCACATCGATGACGATGACAGCGCGTTTGTCTTGCACGTCGATGATGAAGGGCCGGGGGTGCCGGAGCAGCGCCTGGAGCAGGTGTTTGAGCCGCACTTCAGGCTGGCGGGGCAGCAGCAGGGATATGGCTTGGGGTTGGGCATCGCGCGCAATATTGCCCACAGCCATGGTGGGGAAGTGACGTTGCAGAATCTGCGTGAGGGTGGGTTGCGGGTGACCTTGCAGTTGCCGCGTTCGGTGGATTAGGTCAAAAGCTTTCCCTCACCCTAGCCCTCTCCCGGGGGGAGAGGGCTAGGGTGAGGTGTATTTGGCTATCCGCCGACCTGATGCATTGAGTCGATTATGGATTCGGTACAGCACTTTCAGGTCGGCGCAACTCTTCAGCATCCTGCGGTCGGCCCCCTCTCCCTCGGGGAGAGGGCTGGGGTGAGGGTCGCTTTTTGTCACGACATGGTGACAAACCCCGTCCCCTTCGTTACAAGCCCACCCCGACCCGTTGTTTAGACTCCCCGCAGTCATAACAACAAAAAAGGCCACCCATGGATCTCTTCCAACCCGGCTTCAGCAGTTGGCTGAACGCCCCTGCCCACCAGCAATGGCTCGCCGCCGAAGGCCTGCGCCTGCTGGATTTCGCCAAGGCTTCAAGATCCCCCGAAGGCTTCGGCAATCTCGACGAACGCGGCCGTCTGCCAGCGAACGCGCATGCCGAAACCATGAACACCGCGCGCATGACCCACAGCTTCGCCATGGCCCACATTCAGGGCCTGCCGGGTTTCGCCGAGCTGGTCGATCACGGCATCGCCGCCCTGCGCGGGCCGTTGCGTGATGCACTGCACGGCGGCTGGTTCGCCGTTGCCGAACACCGCGATGACAACACCGGCAAGAACGCCTATCTGCATGCCTTTGTCGCACTTGCGGCGAGCTCTGCGGTGGTCGCGCAACGTCCCGGCGCCCAAGCGCTGCTGGACGATGCCATCGACATCATCGACACCTATTTCTGGAGCGAAGAAGAGGGCGCCATGCGCGAATTCTTCAGCCGCGACTGGAGCGAAGAAGAAGCCTATCGCGGCGCCAACAGCAACATGCACGCGACCGAAGCGTTCCTCGCGCTGGCTGACGTCACCGAAGATCCGCGCTGGCTGATTCGCGCGCAACGCATCGTCGAGCGGGTGATCCACGGTCACGCGGCCGGTAACGGTTACATGGTCATCGAGCACTTCGACCGCGACTGGCAACCGCTGCGCGAATACAACCACGACAATCCCGCCGATGGTTTCCGCCCTTACGGCACCACGCCTGGCCACGGTTTCGAGTGGGCGCGGCTATTGCTGCACCTCGAAGCAGCGCGGGTGCAGGCCGGCATGCTCACCCCCGGTTGGCTCGCCACCGACGCGCAAAAACTGTTCGAGAACAATTGCCGCAACGGTTGGGACGTCGATGGTCTGCCGGGCATCGTCTACACCCTCGACTGGGGCAACAAAGCCGTGGTCCGCCATCGCTTGCACTGGACGCACGCCGAGGCCAGTGCCGCTGCCAGTGCCTTGCTCAAACGCACCGGCGATGCGCAATACGAAACCTGGTACCGGCTGTTCTGGGAATTCTGTGAGGTGAATTTCATCGACCGTTGCGACGGCAGCTGGCACCACGAACTCAACCCGCAAAACATCCCCAGCGCTGATATCTGGCCAGGCAAACCGGATCTGTATCACGCCTGGCAAGCCGTGCTGATCCCTCGTCTACCCTTGTCACCCAGTATGGCGACTGCGCTGGCACAGTTATCCCAGAGCAGTCCTGTGTAACCATGTGGTGACATTCGCGCGTCCCTTCGTTACCTGCGAAGGGAATCGCCCTGTTTAAACTCCTGTGCAGCGCAAGCACCAGACTTGCATGCATAACAACAAGAAAGGTACATCTCAGATGAATGCGATTTCTCGCCTCGCTACTGTCATTTCTGTCGCCTCCCTGTTCCCGCTCGCAATTCTGCCTCTCAGTGTTTCCGCTGCCGAATCCAAAGGTTCGGTCGAAGTCGTGCACTGGTGGACGTCCGGTGGCGAAAAAGCTGCCGTTGATGTGCTCAAGGCGCAAGTCGAAAAAGACGGTTTCACCTGGAAAGACGGCGCTGTCGCCGGTGGTGGCGGTGCGACTGCCATGACCGTGCTGAAAAGCCGTGCCGTTGCCGGCAACCCGCCTGGCGTTGCTCAGATCAAAGGCCCGGACATTCAGGAATGGGCGTCCACTGGCCTGCTCGATACCGACGTGCTGAAAGACGTCGCCAAGTCGGAAAAGTGGGACAGCCTGCTCGACAAGAAAGTCTCCGATACCGTGAAGTACGACGGTGATTACGTGGCCGTGCCGGTGAACATTCACCGTGTGAACTGGCTGTGGATCAACCCGGAAGTCTTCAAGAAAGCCGGCATCACCAAGAACCCGACCACCCTCGAAGAATTCTACGCCGCTGGCGACAAGCTCAAGGCTGCGGGCTTCATTCCGCTGGCCCACGGCGGTCAGCCTTGGCAGGACAGCACCGTGTTCGAAGCCGTGGTGCTTTCGGTCATGGGGGTTGATGGCTACAAGAAAGCCCTGGTTGATCTGGACAACGCCGCGCTGACCGGTCCGGAAATGGTCAAGGCGCTGACCGAACTGAAGAAAGTCGCGACCTACATGGACGTCGACGGCAAAGGTCAGGACTGGAACCTGGAAGCAGCCAAAGTCATCAACGGCAAGGCCGGCATGCAGATCATGGGTGACTGGGCCAAGTCCGAATGGACCGCCGCCAAGAAAGTTGCCGGCAAGGATTACGAGTGCGTAGCCTTCCCGGGCACCGACAAGGCGTTCACCTACAACATCGACTCGCTGGCGGTGTTCAAGCAGAAAGACGCAGGCACTGCGGCCGGTCAGAAAGACATCGCCAAAGTCGTGCTGGGTGAAAACTTCCAGAAAGTCTTCAGCATCAACAAAGGCTCGATTCCGGTGCGCAACGACATGTTGAACAACATGGAAGCGCTGGGCTTCGACTCCTGCGCACAGACCGCTGCCAAGGACTTCCTGGCGGACGCCAAATCCGGCGGCCTGCAACCAAGCATGGCGCACAACATGGCGACCACGCTGGCGGTGCAAGGCGCGTTCTTTGATGTCGTGACCAACTACATCAACGACCCGAAAGCCGACCCGGCCGACACCGCCAAGAAACTCGGCGCTGCGATCAAGTCGTCCAAATAACAGCTAACACCGCAACCCCTGTGGGAGCGAGCTTGCTCGCGAAAGCGCAATGTCAGGCGCAGGTGTAATACCTGTCAGACGCCTTCGCGAGCAAGCTCGCTCCAACAAGGGGAAAGCATGTGAATTTTCTACCCTCGTACTGGATTTCCCCATGAGTTCTGTTGCTGTGTTCAGCAAGGCCTCGCCGTTCGATGCATTGCAGCGCTGGCTACCAAAACTGGTGCTGGCGCCGAGCATGTTCATCGTTCTGGTGGGCTTCTATGGCTACATCCTGTGGACGTTCGTGCTGTCGTTCACCACCTCGACTTTCCTGCCCAACTACAAGTGGGCCGGTCTGGCGCAATACGCGCGGTTGTTCGATAACGATCGCTGGTGGGTCGCGAGCAAAAACCTCGCAGTGTTCGGCGGTATGTTCATCGGCATCACCCTGGTGATCGGCGTGTTGCTGGCGGTGTTTCTCGACCAGCGCATCCGTCGCGAAGGCTTTATCCGCACCATTTACCTGTACCCGATGGCGCTCTCGATGATCGTTACCGGTACCGCGTGGAAATGGCTGCTCAACCCGGGCATGGGCCTGGACAAATTGTTGCGTGACTGGGGCTGGGAAGGCTTCCGTCTCGACTGGCTGATCGACCCTGATCGCGTGGTCTACTGCCTGGTGATCGCCGCTGTCTGGCAAGCCTCGGGCTTCATCATGGCGATGTTTTTGGCCGGCCTGCGTGGCGTTGATCAATCGATCATCCGTGCCGCGCAGATCGATGGCGCAAGCATGCCGATGATCTACTGGAAAGTGGTGCTGCCAAGCCTGCGTCCGGTGTTCTTCAGTGCGGTAATGATTCTGGCGCACATCGCGATCAAGAGCTTCGACCTGGTCGCGGCGATGACCGCCGGCGGTCCGGGTTATTCCTCCGACCTGCCGGCGATGTTCATGTATTCCTTCACCTTCAGTCGCGGCCAGATGGGCATGGGCTCGGCCAGTGCGATTCTGATGCTCGGTGCGATCCTCGCGATCATCGTGCCTTACCTGTATTCCGAGCTGAGGACCAAGCGCAATGACTAGTCTCGCTGCCAAACCCGCTATCAGCCTGAGTCGCATCGCGATCTACGCAGTGCTGATCATCGCCGTTCTGCTTTATCTGGTGCCGCTGGTGGTGATGTTGCTGACCAGCTTCAAGACCCCGGAAGACATCAGCACCGGCAACCTGCTGAGCTGGCCGACCGTGGTCAGCGGCATTGGTTGGGTCAAGGCCTGGGCCACGGTTGATGGCTATTTCTGGAACTCGATCAAGATCACTGTTCCGGCTGTAATCATCTCCACTGCCATCGGTGCGTTGAACGGTTATGTGCTGTCGTTCTGGCGCTTCCGTGGTTCGCAGTTGTTCTTCGGTCTGCTGTTGTTCGGCTGCTTCCTGCCGTTCCAGACTGTGCTGCTGCCGGCCTCGTTCACCCTTGGCAAGATGGGCCTGGCGAGCACCACCACCGGCCTGGTATTTATCCACGTGGTTTACGGTCTGGCGTTCACCACGCTGTTCTTCCGCAACTACTACGTGAGCATTCCGGATGCGCTGGTGAAAGCCGCACGCCTGGATGGCGCGGGGTTCTTCACGATTTTCCGCCGCATCATTCTGCCGATGTCGACGCCGATCATCATGGTCTGCCTGATCTGGCAGTTCACCCAGATCTGGAACGACTTCCTGTTCGGTGTGGTGTTCTCCAGCGGTGATTCGCAACCGATTACGGTAGCGCTGAACAACCTGGTCAACACCAGCACCGGCGCCAAGGAATACAACGTTGATATGGCAGCGGCGATGATCGCCGGCCTGCCGACCCTGCTGGTCTATGTGGTCGCAGGCAAGTATTTCGTGCGCGGGCTGACGGCCGGCGCAGTCAAGGGGTAATCATGGCAACGCTCGAACTTCGCAACGTCAACAAGACCTACGGTGCCGGCCTGCCGGACACCCTGAAGAACATCGAACTGTCGATCAAGGAAGGCGAATTCCTGATCCTCGTCGGCCCGTCGGGCTGCGGCAAGTCGACCCTGATGAACTGCATCGCCGGTCTGGAAACCATCACCGGCGGCGCAATCATGATCGGTGACCAGGACGTCAGCGGCATGAGCCCGAAGGATCGCGACATCGCCATGGTGTTCCAGTCGTATGCGCTGTACCCGACCATGAGCGTGCGCGAGAACATCGAATTCGGCCTGAAAATTCGCAAGATGCCTCAGGCGGCGATCGACGAAGAAGTCGCGCGCGTCGCCAAGCTGCTGCAGATCGAACATTTGCTGAACCGTAAACCGGGTCAGCTCTCCGGCGGTCAGCAACAGCGTGTGGCGATGGGCCGCGCGCTGGCGCGTCGGCCGAAGATTTATCTGTTCGACGAACCACTGTCCAACCTCGACGCCAAGCTGCGCGTCGAGATGCGCACCGAAATGAAACTGATGCACCAGCGCCTGAAAACCACCACGGTCTACGTGACCCACGACCAGATCGAAGCGATGACTCTGGGCGACAAGGTGGCGGTGATGAAGGACGGCATCATTCAGCAGTTCGGCACGCCAAAAGAGATCTATAACGACCCGGCCAACCTGTTTGTGGCGAGCTTCATCGGTTCGCCGCCGATGAACTTCATCCCGCTGCGTCTGCAACGCAAGGACGGTCGTCTGCTGGCGCTGCTCGACAGCGGCCAGGCCCGTTGCGAGTTGCCGATGAGCATGCAGGACGCCGGCCTTGAAGATCGCGAAGTGATCCTCGGCCTGCGCCCTGAGCAAATCGTGTTGGCGAACGGCGAGGGCAATGGCCTGCCGAGCATTCGTGCTGAGGTGCAAGTCACCGAGCCGACGGGGCCGGACACTCTGGTGTTCGTCAACCTCAATGAAACCAAAGTCTGCTGCCGTCTGGCGCCGGACGTGGCACCGCAGGTGGGCGAAAGCCTGACGCTGCAATTCGATCCGTCGAAAGTGTTGTTGTTTGATGCCAACACCGGTGAGCGCCTCGGCACTGCCGGCCAACCACAGACCGATGCGCGGTCTGCGAACGTGGCGCAATTCAAAGGCCGCTGAGGAACAAATGTGGGAGCGAGCCTGCTCGCTCCCACAAAGGAGCACGCGCTGGATTGCCTGTAATCCGGCGCAATTTATGTAAACCGCGTTAGATAAAAACAGTTAATAACAATAAAGACGAGGATGTAGGGATGAAAAAGAAACACGTCAATGCCCGGTTGATCTGCCAAGTGTCAGCTGCGGCGGCATTGGTGCTGGCCGGTAACGCCATGGCGGCGGATGCCTTCAGCTCCGACTCGAAATGGATGACCGGTGACTGGGGTGGCGAGCGGACCAAGCTGATCGAGCAGGGTATCGACATCAAGGCCGACTACGTTGGGGAAGTCGGTGGCAACCTGCACGGTGGCTACAACGACGACAAGACCGCGCGTTACGCTGACCAGTTCGGTCTGGGCGTGGCACTCGATCTGCAAAAGCTGTGGGGCTGGGATAACACCCAGGCGAAGATCCAGCTGACCAACCGTAACGGCTACAACATCTCCAACGACCGCGTTGGCGATCCGCGTGCCGGCACCCTCAGCTCCTCGCAAGAAGTCTACGGTCGTGGCCACATGGTCCGTCTGACCCAGTTGTGGATTCAGCACCAGTTCTTCGACAACAAACTCGACGTCAAGGCCGGTTACTTCGGTGAAGGCGAAGACTTCAACACCTTCCCGTGCGACTTCCAGAACCTCGCGTTCTGCGGTTCGCAAGTGGGTAACTGGGCGACCAACATCTGGTACAACTGGCCCGTCAGCCAGGCCGCGATCCGTGTGAAGTACAACATCAACGACGAGCTCTACGCGCAAATCGGCGCGTACAACCAGAACCCGTCGCAACTGGAACACGGCAACGGCTTCAAGCTCAGTGGCAGCGGCACCGCCGGTACTGTGTTGCCGGTCGAGTTGGTCTGGTCGCCTAAGGTCAACAGCCTGCCGGGCGAATACCGCGTCGGTTACTACAAGAGCACCGCTGATGCCAGCGACGTTCGTGAAGACGTCAACGGTTTTGACGCTGCAACCACTGGTGATGCCTACAAGACTCACAGCAGCAAACACGGCTACTGGTTCGTCGCGCAACAGCAACTCACCAGCCACAACGGTGACGCCTCGCGCGGTCTGAATATCGCCGCCAACGCGACCTTCCACGACAAAGACACCAACTTCATCGATAACTATCAGTCGGTGATGTTTGTCTACAAAGGCCCGTTCGACGCGCGTCCGAAAGATGACGTCGGCATTGGCGCGGCGCGTATCCACGTTAACGATGACGTGAAGAAAAACGCCGAGCTGCTGAACGCTTCCAACGGTGTTTCGGACTACGACAATCCGGTGTTCTCGCCGATTCGTGAAACCGAATACAACTACGAGATCAACTACGGCTTCCACGTCACCAACTGGCTGACCGTACGTCCTAACCTGCAGTACATCACTCACCCGGGTGGCGTGGATGCGGTGGACAACGCATTGGTCGCTGGCCTGAAAATTCAGTCTACGTTCTAACGCGTCTGCGATAAGCTCCTCTCTATGTGCGCATATTTGCGGACAGCCAAGGCTGTCCGCTTTTTTTTGGGGCTGGCGCCGCCCGGTGAAAGTCGAGTTCAGGATCGTGGCAAATGCATGAGCATCCGCTACAACGCTTCTTCAAATCCCTGCGTGAACAACCGGTGTTCGCCTGGGAGCGCTATCAGATGCGCGACGTTTTGGTGATCGATCACCCGCTGTGTCAGGCGGTGTTCAGTCGTCAGGGCGCGCAGTTGCTGCACTTTCAACCGCGCGGGCAAAAGCCGTGGTTGTGGTGTGCGGCGAAGTGGCCGCATGTCGGCGCGATCCGTGGCGGTGTGCCGGTGTGTTGGCCTTGGTATGGCCGTCATCCCAGCGAAAACGCCTGGCCGTCCCATGGCTGGGCACGGTTGCTCGACTGGAAGTTGCTCGACAGCAGCAGCGCCGACGACGGCGTGCGCCTGCACTGGCAATTGCAGCTGTGCGACTGGCAGGTCGACCTGCACGCGCACCTTGGCGAACGCATGGAATTGCGCCTGAGCACCGAGCATCAGGACGACATGCCGTGCCAGTTGAGCCAGGCTTTGCACGCTTACTGGCGTATTGGCGATGTCGGTGAGATAGCGCTGTCTGGGCTCGAAGGAGCGCAGGGTTATGACCAGTTGAATCGCCAGGTTTGTCAGCAAGAAGGTGAGTTAAGGGTGGATGGTGGCTGTCAGCGGGTGTTCCAGCATGACGGTGAATTGCAGCTGAAGGATCACGCCTGGCAGCGCGAGTTGTGCATTGATACCGGTGACAGTGCCGACACGGTTGTGTGGCATCCGGGTGCGCGGCCATTGCTGGGCGTGACGTGGGATGAAATTTCGGAGTTTGTCTGTGTGGAAGCGGCGGCGGGTGGGACTGATAGCTTGCACTTGGCGCCGGGGGAGAAGGCGCATTTGAGTTTGCAGGCGTGGGCGGCGGCTTGAGTGTGTCAGTCACATCGTAGCCCCTCACCCTAGCCCTCTCCCGGGGGGAGAGGGGACTTACCGAGTTGGATTGGCTATGTCCACCGACTTGCGACTACAACGGTGATCTTGGCTTGGCCAAACCTGAGGTCGGTTTGAACGTTCAGGTCGATGTAACTCCTTAGAGCACCTCGGTCGGCCCCCTCTCCCTCCGGGAGAGGGCTGGGGTGAGGGTGCTTTTGATCTTTAGTTGAATTCATCCCCAACCGGATACCGGCTGGCATTCAAACTCTCTTTGATCTTGCGCAAATGCGGCTGGAAATCCACCCCGCGACGCAAGGTCATCCCGGTCGCCAACACATCCAGCACGGTCAACTGAATGATCCGCGAAGTCATCGGCATATAAATGTCGGTGTCTTCCGGCAACGGAATGTTCAGGCTCAGCGTACTCGCCTTGGCCAGCGGCGAATTCTCCGCCGTCAGCCCCAGCACCGAAGCGCCATTCTCGCGAGCAATACGTGCCACCTCGACCAGTTCGCGCGTACGCCCGGTGTAGGAAATGATCACGAACAACTCACCGGTGTGCGCCACCGAAGCAATCATCCGCTGCATCAGCACATCGGCATGCGCAGTGACCGCCAGGTTGAAACGGAAGAACTTGTGCTGCGCATCCAGCGCCACCGGTGCCGAAGCGCCGAGGCCGAAGAAGTGGATCTGCCGCGCCTGAATCAACAGGTCGACAGCGCGGCTGATCAGGTTCGGATCGAGCGCCTGACAAGCACTGTCCAGCGAGGCAATGGCGCTGCCGAAAATCTTCTGCGTGTACGCCTCGGGATTGTCATCGGCCTCGACTGCGCGGCTGACATACGCCGCGCCACTGGCCAGGCTCTGCGCCAGTTGCAGCTTGAGTTCGGGGTAGCCGCTGACGCCGAACGAACGGCAGAAACGGTTGACCGTCGGTTCGCTCACCTTTGCTGCCTGGGCGAGGGCGGCGATGCTGAAGCGGGTGGCCTGCTGCGGGTTGAGCAGGATCACCTCGGCGACTTTGCGTTCGGCCTTGTTCAGGTCTTCAAGGCGACTCTGGATCTGTTCCAGTAAATTTCGCACGCGGTCCATATGGATTTCCTAATTCACCTGCGCAAAGGTGCGCCGGGCTATGCAAATTGGGCCTTTGATATGGCCCGTAACGGTGGCCTATCCTACTGATGCGTCCGAGCGACCACCACTCGGAATCTGTATTTTGCGAAAATGTTGTGGTTATTACTACATTTTCCCTTGAGTGATGCCTTGAAAAAAGGTATTTGTAGCTTAACTTGATAAAAGAACAAACATCATGCCTTCGATTACGGTTGAACCGTGCACCTTTGCCTTGTTCGGCGCGCTTGGCGATCTGGCCCTGCGCAAGCTGTTTCCTGCCCTTTATCACCTCGATGGCGCCGACCTGCTGCACGAGGACACGCGCATCATCGCGCTGGCCCGTGAAGAAGGTTCCCAGCAGCAACACATGGCGTTCATCGCCGCCGAACTGCGCCGCTATGTAGGCAAAGAGCTGGACGAGGCCGTCGCCGAGCGATTCCTGGCGCGCCTGACCTACCTGCACGTCGACTTCCTCAAGGCTGAAGATTACGTGGCGCTGGCCGAACTGGCTGGCAACACACAACGCATGATTGCTTACTTCGCCACGCCGGCCGCGGTGTACGGCGCGATTTGCGAGAACCTGGCGAAAGTCGGTCTTGCAGAAAACACCCGCGTGGTGCTGGAAAAACCGATCGGCTCCGACCTCGAATCGTCGCGCAAAGTGAATGACGCCGTGGCGCAGTTTTTCCCGGAGAACCGCACCTACCGCATCGACCATTACCTGGGCAAAGAAACCGTTCAAAACCTGATCGCCCTGCGTTTCGCCAACAGCCTGTTTGAAACCCAGTGGAACCAGAATTACATCTCCCACGTGGAAATCACCGTGGCCGAGAAGGTTGGCATCGAAGGCCGTTGGGGCTACTTCGACAAGGCCGGCCAACTGCGCGACATGATCCAGAATCACCTGCTGCAACTGCTCTGCCTGATTGCCATGGACCCGCCGGCCGACTTGTCCGCCGACAGCATCCGTGACGAGAAAGTAAAAGTGCTCAAGGCGCTGGCACCGATCAGCCCGGAAGGCCTGACCACGCAAGTGGTGCGCGGCCAGTACATCGCCGGCCACAGCGAAGGCAAATCGGTACCGGGTTACCTCGAAGAACCGAATTCCAACACCCAGAGCGACACCGAAACTTTCGTCGCCCTGCGCGCCGACATCCGCAACTGGCGCTGGGCCGGCGTGCCGTTCTACCTGCGTACCGGCAAGCGTATGCCGCAAAAGTTGTCGCAGATCGTCATCCACTTCAAGGAACCGTCGCACTACATCTTCGCCCCTGAACAGCGCTTGCAGATCAGCAACAAACTGATCATCCGCCTGCAGCCGGACGAAGGCATTTCCTTGCGCGTGATGACCAAAGAGCAGGGCCTGGACAAAGGCATGCAACTGCGCAGCGGGCCGCTGCAACTGAATTTCTCCGACACTTGGCGTAGCGCGCGGATCCCCGATGCCTACGAGCGGTTGTTGCTGGAAGTGATGAACGGCAATCAGAACCTGTTTGTCCGTAAAGATGAAATCGAAGCCGCGTGGAAATGGTGTGACCAGCTGATCGCCGGATGGAAAAAATCCGGTGACGCGCCCAAGCCGTATGCGGCCGGGTCGTGGGGGCCGATGAGCTCCATTGCATTGATCACGCGGGACGGGAGGTCGTGGTATGGCGATATCTGATGTGAAACTGCCCGCGGGCGTCAACGCCCACGAATTCAAGAGCCCGGTGCTGTTGGCCGAAGGGCTGGCGCTGAACGTTGCCAAGCAACTGACCGATGCCATTACTGCACGCGGCAACGCGGTGCTGGTGGTGTCCGGCGGTCGTAGCCCGGTGGCGTTTTTCCAGCACTTGGCCAAACAGGAACTGGACTGGTCCAAGGTCGTCGTGACCCTCGCCGATGAGCGCTGGGTACCGGTTGAACACGCTGACAGCAATGCCGGCCTGCTCAAGCAGTACCTGCTCAAAGGCCCAGCGGCGAAAGCGCAGTTCCTCAGCCTTTATAGCGCGGCGGCCAACGTCGAGCAGGCGGCTGAACAGGCGGATCGTTTGCTCGCCGAGCTGCCGCCGATTGACGTGCTGGTGCTGGGCATGGGCGATGACGGCCACACCGCGTCGCTGTTCCCCGACAGCCCGAACCTCACCGAAGCGCTGCAAGCCGACGGCACTCGCCGTTGCTGGCCGATGCTGGCGCCGAGCGTGCCGCGTCAGCGCTTGACCATGAGCCGTGCGCTGCTCGCGTCGGCCAAGCACAAGATTCTGTCGATTTCCGGTCAGTCGAAACTGACCACCCTGAATGCCGCGCTGGCATCCGATGACGTCGCCGCCATGCCGGTGCGCGTGTTTCTGCAACCTACGTTAGAGATTTACTGGTGCCCATGAGCCAAGGAACAGCCGCTATGACAACCCCATCCCCGACCGTTTCCATGGCGGACAAAGTTGCCCTGATCGACAGCCTCTGCGCCAAGGCGCGGATCCTGCCGGTGATCACCATCGCTCGCGAACAGGACGTGCTGCCACTGGCTGACGCTCTGGCCGCCGGTGGTCTGACCGCGCTGGAAGTGACCCTGCGTTCGCAGTTCGGCCTCAAGGCCATTCAGATTCTGCGTGACCAGCGTCCGGAGCTGATGACCGGCGCCGGCACCGTGCTCGATCGCAACATGCTCGCGGCGGCGGAAGCGGCCGGTTCGCAATTCATCGTCACCCCGGGCATTACCCGTGATTTGCTCGAAGCCAGCGTCGACAGCCCGATTCCGCTGTTGCCGGGCATCAGCAACGCCTCCGGCATCATGGAAGGCTACGGTCTGGGTTATCGCCGCTTCAAGCTGTTCCCGGCTGAAGTCAGCGGTGGCGTGGCGGCAATCAAAGCCCTTGGCGGCCCGTTCGGCGAAGTGAAATTCTGCCCGACTGGCGGCGTCGGCCCGGCCAACATCAAGAGCTACATGGCGCTGAAAAACGTCATGTGCGTGGGCGGTAGCTGGATGCTTGATCCGGAGTGGATCAAGAACGGCGACTGGGCGCGTATTCAGGAATGCACCGCCGAGGCGTTGGCGCTGCTCGACTGATCCCGCTGGTTTCAATTGTTACCTGACACTTCGTTGTGTGTTCTACGGCTTTACGGTGCGCTTGGTCGGTGCACCGTTTTTTTTTGCCTGAAGACAGTGCCAGGACATCACGCGATACATAGTTACCGCACAGGCGCATTTGTGTGGCGCTAATCTGCGTTCATCTTACGGAAGAGAGAACGCCTCATGGACGACCATCAATCTGTCGCTTTACTGCGTAATCAGCTGTATCCATTGCAACCTGGAGTCGGCGGCTCAGTCAGGCGTGAAACCGCAACGAACGTGCGCAACATCAGCCGTGGCATCGAAGGCGTACCGCTGGTGTTGCGTCTGACGCTGGTCGATGCGATGACCGCTGAACCGGTGGCTGGCGCGCTGGTGCGGATCGAACAGCGTATTGGCGCAGACACGCTGTGCGGCACGCAGGCGACCGACAGCAAAGGCATCGTGCGGTTTACCAGCCTTTACCCGGATCGGCTGTCGGGCGGTGCTTCATGCATCGCCATGACAGTGGGCATCGCCGGCGATGATCAATCCCCGCAGGCACATCACGAGGCCTGGACAGGAAAACTGCATTTACCCTGTGCATGCGGTTGTGAGGTCACGGCGGATGACGCCTCGCGCTTGCTGTTGCAAGCGATTGGCAGTGAAAGCCTGGAGGACGGCTACTTCGGTTGCCTGACAATCGGCGTCGACACCTTTGCGGTGTCGTCGCAGATCAGCCTTGCGGGCTACGATAAATGCACGGAGGCGGTGTTTTAGCGCAGCTCGTTCAGTGCGCGAACCAGCAACTGCATCTCGGCGGCGGTGGTGGTCAGCCCCGGAGTGATGCGAATGCTCGGCCCGCTGGCGGCACCATTGCGCACCACGGTGAACAGGTTGTAGTCGTTGAGCAGGCGCTCGGCCATCGCCTGTTGATTGTCGTGCCGGGTGAAGCGCAGCGAGGTGATGCCGCAATATAGCCGTGGATCATCCGGCGTCATCACCTCGATACCCGGCAACAGTCGCACCGCACTGACCCACAGATTGCGCAGATAATTCAGGCGAGCGCCTTTTGCCGGCGCGCCACCGAGCGAGCGGTGTTCTTCGAACACCAGCGGCAAGGTCATCAGCGCTGGAATGTTGGGTGTGCTGTACGAAGTGCGCGCGCGGATGTCATTGCCCGGGTAATGCATTTCACCCATGTCCGGATCGATATCGGCCAGGCGTTGCGGCGCGATATAGAGGAAACCGAGGGTGAGCGGTGCTCCGATCCATTTGTGCAGGTTGTAGCCGGCGAAGGCGATGCCCAGTGCTTCGAGGTTGAACTCGACCTGGCCAAGCGCATGGGCGCCGTCGAGGATGACATCGACGCCATGTTCCTTGGCGAGCGCGGCGATGGCCTGCACGGGCATGACCAGACCGGTGCGGTGAGTGACGTGCGTCAGGGCCATCAGCTTGAGTTTCGGGTGACCTTTGAACGCCTCGCGATAAGTCTCCAGCAGGCTGTCGAAACTCGCCGGGTGCGCGTGGGCAATCTCGATCACCTCGGCACCGCGATGTCTGGCCAGCCAGCGCATCGCACCTTTGACGGTGTCGTATTCCAGATCGCTGATCAGCACCTGATCGCCCGGTTGCAGGCGGTTGTAGTTGCGGATCAGCGATTGCAGGCCCTCGGTCGCGTTACGGGTGAACGCCACGCTCTGCGCGCGCACGCCAATCAACTCGGCCAGTTGTGCGCGGATGTCGAGGTTGTCGTGTTGTTCAAAACGCTGGCGTACATACACCGAGTTACTGGTGTTGATCAGCTCGATATTGCGCTGGTATTCCTCGATCACCGTGCGCGACATGCGCCCGAAGTAACCGTTTTCCAGGTTCACGGGGCCGGGTTGAACGTCGTAACGATCAGCGAACGTTTGCCAGAAGGCTTCGTCACGGGCGCGGCGGGTGTTATCGGGCATGGTCGGCTAACTCAGGATGAGGAGGGCGCTTCAATGGCGCGGGGCAGGTTTGCCGTGTTTGGCGCGCAGCGGTTCGAGCAATTCCGACAGGCCGTTATGGTCGATCTCCTGCATCAGCGCGAGCAAGCCACCGAGTTCGCCGTGCGGGAAACCTTCGCGGGCGAACCAGTTCAGGTACGGGCCTGGCAGGTCGGCAATGATCCGGCCCTTGTACTTGCCGAAGGGCATTTCGCGGGTGATCAGCAGTTCGAGTTTTTCGGGATTCATCAGTGAGATCGTCTGGCTTTAAATCAGATTGGAAAATACAGGCATTCTGCATGCAGGCCAAATGACAGATCATGCAAATAACCGTGATACGGATAGTTCATTTATATTTAAGTTGTTGATATATAACGATTTTTTATAAATAAAAAAGCTGGCACGCACACTGCAATATCCCTTGCATCTTCCACCGATCGCAAGGAATTGAAAAATGACCGACATGAATAAAGAAGCCATCTCTGTACTCAATGACCTGATTGAAACCTGCAAGGACGGTCAGGAAGGGTTCAAGACTTGCGCTGAAGACATCAAGCATCCAGAACTGAAAACCCTGTTTGTTACTCGCTCTGCCGATTGCGCCACCGCGGCGGCTGAACTGCAAGCCGAGGTTCGCAAACTGGGCGGTGATCCGGAAACCTCTACCAGCGTGAGTGGTGATCTGCACCGTCGCTGGGTCGACGTCAAAGCCATGTTCACCGGCAAAGACGAAGAGGCCGTGCTCAACGAAGCCGAGCGCGGTGAAGACCATGCGCTGAAGGCTTATCGTGAAGCCATCGAGAAGATCAACAAGCATAACCTGGTGGGTATTCGTGATCTGGTTGAACGCCAATACCACGGCGTACAACGCAATCACGACCAGGTGAAAGCCCTGCGTAACCAGGCTCGCGCTCGCTCTTAAGCGTTAGCCGGGTAGAAAAAACGCCAGCTAGTCTGGCGTTTTTTTGTGTCCGGGGGAAAGCTAAAGCAAGAGCCCCTCACCCTAGCCCTCTCCCGGAGGGAGAGGGGACTGATCGGGGAGCTCTTTCGAGGTACGCCGACCTGGGATATCCAGTCGAACTCAGGTTTTGAAAAGCACGGAGATCGGCTCCCTTTCCCCCTCGCTCCCCTTGGGGGAGAGGGCTGGGGTGAGGGGGAAAAGCTCTCACTGACACACCACCCATCAATCAGCCAATGCTAATCGCCGGCAAAGTCGGCAACGTCACCGTCTGCTGCTTGCGCGGCGCCAGAATCTCCGCCTCGCCATCCACCACCAACTCATCACGCTGGTTGAAAACGCGAGTGGCAATGCGTACACGAAACTTCGGCAGTTTCTCAAGAATTTCCAGGCGCACTGTCAGCGTGTCGCCAATCTTCACCGGCTTCTGAAAGCTCATCTGCTGACCGATATAAATAGTGCCCGGCCCAGGCAACTCACAGGCAACGGCGGCACTGATCAGCGCGCCGCTGAACATACCGTGAGCGATTCGCTCCTTGAACATGCTGGCGGCAGCGAACTCGGCGTCCAGGTGCACCGGGTTGTGATCGCCCGACATCGCGGCGAACAATTGAATGTCACGCTCTTCGACGGTCTTGCTGTAGCTGGCGGTCTGGCCGACTTCGAGGGCTTCGTAGGGGATGTTGGTAACCTGGGTCATCGGGCTTGATTCCTCTGATGGATTAAATGAATCCACAAAAAATTACTCGCTGCGGTGAGGGCGCGGATGGCTCAGGACCTGGTCGATCCAGGCCAGCACATCGGCGATCACTTCATCGCGGTTGGTTTCGTTGAACAATTCGTGCCGCGCCTGCGGGTAGATCTTCAGTTGCAGGTTTTGGCTGCCGGCGCTGCGCAAGGCATTGGCCAGATCTGTCAGACGCTTGCCTTCACTCACCGGATCACATTCGCCGCCGATTACCATCAGTGGCAGGCCCGGGTCGATCTGGGCGAGATTGGACGCTTTGCTGATTTGCTGCAAGCCGCCGAGCAGGTCGATCCACAGCTGATTGGTGCAGCGAAAGCCGCACAGCGGATCGCTGACGTACTTGTCGACTTCCAGCGGGTCGCGGCTCAGCCAGTCGAACGGCGTGCGCACCGGTTTGAATGTGTTGTTGAACGAGCCGAACGACAACCACTCGATCAACGCACTGCGGCCCTTGCCGCCCTGGCGCAGTTTTTCCAGTCGGGCGATCTGCCGGGCAGCGCCATACAGGGCCACCGGTTGAAAGTTCGAACCGCTGAGAATCGCTCCGTGCAGACTGGCGCTGTGATGCAGCAAATAACCTTGGGCGAGGTAACTGCCCATGCTGTGCCCGAGCAAAATGATCGGCACACCGGGGTGCTGCTGGCCGATGTGCTGATTGAGGCTCGCCAGATCGCCCAGCACTTTGCACCAGCCATCGTCATCGGCGAAATGCCCGAGCGTGCCCTGATCGGCCGTTTGGCCATGACCGCGCAAGTCCGGGGCATACACCCCGTAATCTTTGTCGCAAAAAATGTCGGCCAGTCGTGCGTAGCGACCGCTGTGCTCGGCCATACCGTGGGCCAGCAGAATCACCGCTTTCATCGGCGCTGAAGGCAGCCATTGATTGACGAACAGGCGGCTGCGGTCACTCGCATCCAGCCAGAGGGTGTGGTGGATCATAGCGATTCCTTTGCTCAGAGTCGGAACATTGTATAGCGCGTCTGATCAGCCCACGCCACGGCAGGAAGATTCACACGATCAATGACGGCTTTGCCCATATTTGCCTCAATGGCCATAGCTGCTAGTGTCCGTGAAGCTCCGCTTTTTCAGAAATGACAGAAAGCGGCCCGGATCGGCTCAGGTAAAGAGGACAAGAACAATGCAACCTGATTTCTGGAATGACAAACGCCCGGCCGGCGTACCGCTGGACATCGACATGGGGGAATTCAAGTCGGTGATCGAGGTGTTTGAGCGTTCCTGCAAAAAGTTCGCCGATCGTCCGGCCTTCAGCAACATGGGCGTGACCCTGACCTACGCCGAACTGGAGCGCCAGAGCGCGGCCTTCGCCGGCTATCTGCAAGCGCACACCGATCTGCTGCCGGGCGATCGCATCGCGGTGCAGATGCCCAACGTCCTGCATTACCCGATTGCCGTGTTTGGTGCCTTGCGCGCCGGGCTGATCGTGGTCAACACCAACCCGCTGTACACCGCGCGGGAGATGCGCCATCAGTTCAAAGATTGCGGCGCGCGGGCGCTGGTGTACCTGAACATGTTCGGCCAGAAAGTCGAGGAAGTGCTGCCCGACACCGATATTCAATACCTGATCGAAGCGAAGATGGGCGACCTGATGCCCACCGCCAAGGGTTGGCTGGTCAACACCGTGGTCAGCAAAGTGAAGAAAATGGTCCCGGCGTATGCGCTGCCGCAGGCGATCTCTTTCAAGAGTGCGCTGCGCCTGGGGCGTGGCCTGGGCATCAAGCCACTGAAGGTCGGCCTCGATGACATCGCCGTGTTGCAATACACCGGCGGCACTACCGGGCTGGCCAAGGGCGCGATGCTCACTCACGGTAACCTGGTGGCGAACATGCAACAGGTGCGCGCCTGCCTCGCGCAACTTGGCCCTGATGGCCAGCCGCTGCTGCGCGAAGGCCAGGAAGTGATGGTTGCGCCGCTGCCGCTCTATCACATCTATGCCTTCACCGCGAATTGCATGTGCATGATGGTTTCCGGCAACCACAACGTCCTGATCACCAATCCACGTGATATCGCCGGGTTCATCAAGGAGCTGAAGAACTGGCGTTTCTCGGCACTGCTGGGGCTGAACACACTGTTTGTCGCGCTGATGGATCATCCGGATTTCAAGACCCTCGACTTCTCCAGCCTGAAACTCACCAACTCCGGCGGCACCGCGTTGGTCAAGGCCACCGCCGAACGCTGGGAGCAGATCACCGGTTGTCGCATCACCGAAGGTTACGGTCTGACCGAAACGTCGCCGGTGGCCTGCACCAACCCGTATGGCGATCAGTCGCGGCTCGGTACGGTCGGTTTGCCGGTGCCAGGCACGCTACTGAAAGTCATCAACGATGACGGCGTCGAGCAGCCGATGGGCGAGCGCGGCGAGCTGTGCATCAAGGGGCCGCAGATCATGAAGGGCTATTGGAACAAGCCTGAAGCCACCGCTGAAGTGCTGGATGCCGAGGGCTGGTTCAAGTCCGGTGACATCGCCGTGATCGATCCGGACGGTTTCGTGCGCATCGTCGATCGCAAGAAGGACATGATCATCGTCTCCGGCTTCAACGTGTACCCAAACGAAATCGAAGACGTGGTGATGGCCCACCCGAAAGTCGCCAACTGCGCGGTGATCGGTGTGCCGGACGAGCGTTCCGGGGAGGCGGTGAAGCTGTTTGTGGTGCCGCGGGAAACCGGCGTCAGTCTTGAAGAGCTGAAGGCCTACTGCAAAGAGAATTTCACCGCGTACAAGGTGCCGAAACACATTGTGTTGCGTGAGTCATTGCCGATGACGCCTGTCGGGAAAATTCTGCGGCGCGAGTTGCGCGATATCGCGTAATCGGTGAATGGCCGGGCTTCGCGCGATCGCGGGCAAGCCACGCTCCCACAGGTTCTCTGTCACCCTGTGGGAGCGGGCTTGCCCGCGATGCTTTTGAGAGAAAGCCCCAGTTTCAGGGGCTTTCAAGGCGCTCTAGGATTTTTGCTCTAAAATGACTGCTAGATAGTCTTGAGTCATGAATATGACTGTAGGGGCCGCTTTTGGCTCTAGTCGACCCTCGGCAAAGCTGCTACTCTCGGCGCGCTTTGTGACTTCTCGGCCTCTCTGAAAGCCAGATTCACCAATACAAAACACACACCAATAATAATCGCATCAAATGCGGTGAAGAATTCGCGTTGCTGAGGAGTGGGCTTCCATGATCGAAGACTTTTGGAAGGATAAATACCCGGCTGGAATTGCTGCCGACATCAATCCAGACGAGTATCCGAACATTCAGGCAGTGTTGAAGCAATCCTGCCAACGCTTCGCCAACAAACCGGCTTTCAGCAATCTGGGCAAGACAATCACCTACGGTGAACTGTACGAATTGTCCGGTGCGTTTGCCGCGTATCTGCAACAGCATACCGACTTGCAGCCCGGTGATCGAATCGCCGTGCAACTGCCCAACGTTCTGCAGTACCCGGTCGCCGTCTTCGGCGCTATCCGTGCCGGGCTGATCGTGGTCAACACCAACCCGCTGTACACCGCGCGGGAAATGGAACACCAGTTCAACGACTCCGGTGCCAAAGCCCTTGTTTGCCTGGCGAACATGGCGCATCTGGCTGAAACCGTGGTGCCGAAAACCGGCGTCAAACACGTCATCGTCACCGAAGTTGCCGACCTGCTGCCGCCGATCAAGCGCCTGCTGATCAACAGCGTCATCAAATACGTGAAGAAGATGGTGCCGGCCTATCACTTGCCCAAAGCCGTCAAGTTCAATGACGTGCTGAGCAAGGGCCAGGGCCAGCCTGTGGCTGAAGCCAACCCGGACAGCGGCGACGTCGCGGTGCTGCAATACACCGGTGGCACCACTGGCGTGGCCAAGGGCGCGATGCTGACGCACCGTAACCTCGTCGCCAACATGCTGCAGTGCAAGGCGCTGATGGGTTCCAACCTCAACGAAGGTTGCGAGATCCTGATCACGCCGCTGCCGCTGTACCACATCTATGCGTTCACCTTTCATTGCATGGCAATGATGCTGATCGGCAACCACAACATCCTGATCAGCAACCCGCGTGACCTGCCGGCGATGGTCAAGGAACTGTCGAAGTGGAAGTTCAGCGGTTTCGTTGGCCTCAACACCCTGTTTGTGGCGCTGTGCAACAACGAAGGCTTCCGCAAGCTGGATTTCTCCGCGCTGAAAGTCACTCTGTCCGGCGGCATGGCCCTGCAACTGGCCGCTGCCGAGCGCTGGAAAGCCGTCACCGGCTGCGCCATCTGCGAAGGTTACGGCATGACCGAAACCAGCCCGGTGGCCACGGTCAACCCGATCCAGAACATTCAGATCGGCACCATCGGCATTCCGGTGCCGTCGACCCTGTGCAAAGTCATCGACGATGCCGGTGTCGAGCAGCCGCTGGGTGAAATCGGCGAACTGTGCGTCAAAGGCCCGCAAGTGATGAAGGGCTACTGGCAGCGCCAGGAAGCCACCGATGAAATGCTCGACAGCGAAGGCTGGCTGAAGACTGGCGATATCGCGCTGATCCAGCCGGACGGCTACATGCGCATTGTCGATCGCAAGAAAGACATGATTCTGGTCTCCGGTTTCAACGTTTATCCGAACGAGCTGGAAGACGTGCTGGCGACCCTGCCGGGCGTGTTGCAGTGCGCGGCCATCGGCGTGCCGGACGAGAAGTCGGGCGAAGCGATCAAGATTTTCATCGTCGCCAAACCGGGCGTGACGCTGACCAAGGAAACCGTGATGGAGCACATGCGTGCCAACGTCACCGGCTACAAGGTGCCGCGTTCGGTGGAGTTCCGTGATGCGCTGCCGACGACCAACGTCGGCAAGATCCTGCGTCGCGAGCTGCGGGATGAAGAGCTGAAGAAGATCAAGGCCAAGTCCGCCGCCTAAAAACACCAAGCCCCGCAGATGCGGGGCTTTTTGTTGGGTGCGGGGCAGGGCTTGGATTTCGCGTTGAGCCTACCCCTCATCGGAACGCCGCCCGCCCAGCTCTCTCCCGAGGGAGAGGGAGCTGATCGGGGGCTTTTCAGAATCTGAGTTCGACTCGATATTTCAGGTCGGCGTACCTTGCCCAGACACCTCGGTCAGTCCCCTCTCCCTCTGGGAGAGGGTTAGGGTGAGGGCTATTGACGAAACGGCGCGAAATTCACGTTGGTCCCCGCCGGACGCATGTCCTGCAGATACGAATCCTTGTCCGCACTCAATTCCAGGCTCAATGCCGCCTTGCGCTTGCCTTGATTGCGAATCACCAGCCCTTCAAGCTTTTCACGCAGGAACACCGTCGGCACCTTCAGGTGCAGCAACTCGTCGGTGGCCGGCGTGTGCATCAGCAAGTGAATCCACTCGTACTGACCGATGGCCAGACGCGACACCGGCAGGTCGAACCACCAGATGTTGCGGTTACGGTTCAGTTCGGCGAAGTGGCAGTTGTTGGTGCCGAGCACGGCACCGCCCAGTTCCTTGTTGCGTCGGGCGATGGCCTGCGTTTTATCGAGTTTCATAACATTCCTGCGGGATCGGTTCCTGGCGCGTGGCGCCCATATGGTGGGCATTCTCGTGGGTTGGGCAGCAAACATAAAGCCCAACCTGCACGCCACGACGAAATGCCCCCCGAAAATAAATGAAACTTGGCGCAAACCCGGCCAGTCAATCATTACGTACTGACTTTTCCCCCTAATTGCACCAAGGAGAAACACCATGAGTAGCACAGGCGATAAAGTAAAAGGCATGGCCAACGAAGCGGTCGGCAACGTCAAGCAAGGCGTCGGTAAAGCGACTGACAACGACAAACTGCAGGTTGAAGGCAAAATTCAAGAGAAAAAAGGCGAAGCCCAGCAAGCGGTCGGCAAAGCCAAAGACGCTGTGAAAAAAGGCGTCGACAAGGCGTAACTCAGCCTTGAACGAAAGACACGAACGGCCATCCAAGGATGGCCGTTTTTGTGTCGAAATTCTGCTGAGACCCGGCAAGGTTCGCCAAACAGGCTACCTTGATGTAAAAAACGGCCCCTGAGTCGCCACGACTTCAAACCTGTATAGCGGCGAAAGGAGACGCGAATGATTTTTCCGGACATGAAAGGTCTGCCCCTGCACCGGGTGATGGTGCGCACGGTGACGGAATTCGTCGACGACGAGATGTCGACTTACGCCTCGGCACTGGCCTACCAGATGCTGTTTTCGCTGTTCCCGTTCATTCTGTTCCTGATCGCGCTGATCGGTTTCCTGCACCTGCCGGACTTCTTCTCCTGGCTGCGCCTGCAATCGGAACTGGTCCTGCCACCGCAGGCACTTGAGCAGGTCAACCCGGTGATCGACCAGTTGCAGCAGTCCAAGGGCGGCCTGCTCTCGGTCGGTATCGTGATTGCCCTGTACACCGCGTCTGCCGGTGTGCGCTTGATGATGAGTGCGATGAACGCGGCGTACGACGTGGTCGAAGGCCGGCCGGTATGGAAGCGCTTCCCGCTGTCGATTTTCTACACCGTTGGCATCGCCGGCATGCTGTTGGTGGCCGCCGCGCTGATGGTGCTCGGGCCGCAGGTGATGGGCTGGATCGCTGCGCAGGTCGGCCTGGAAGAAGTCATCGTAACCGTGTGGACCATCGCGCGCTGGCCGGTGATCGTGATCTTGATGATGGTCGCCGTGGCGCTGATCTACTACGTGATGCCGGACGTCAAACAGGAATTCCGCTTCATCACACCCGGCTCGGTACTGGCCGTGGTGGTATGGATCATCGCTTCGTTGGGCTTTGCGTTTTATGTGAAAACCTTCGCCAACTACAACGCGATGTATGGCAGCATCGGGGCGATCATCGTGCTGTTGCTGTACTTCTACATTTCCGCCGCAGTGTTGCTGCTGGGGGCAGAAATGAACGCGGTGATCGAGCACATGTCCAGCGAGGGCAAGGACGCGGGTGAGAAAGTCCCCGGCGAACTCGATGAACATCCCAAACAACACGTCTCGGGCCTGGGTCGCGATCACTCGATCAAGCCGGACACTGACGAAGTCTGATCATGATTCGTGAAATTCTGAAAATGGGCGACGAGCGCCTGCTGCGCATTGCGCCGCCGGTACCGGCCGAGATGTTCGACAGCCCTGAACTGTGGCAACTGATCGACGACATGTTCCAGACCATGGAAAGCGTCGGCGGCGTCGGCCTGGCTGCGCCGCAGATCGGCGTTGATCTGCAACTGGTGATCTTTGGGTTCGAGCACAGCGAACGTTACCCGGACGCTGAAGCGGTGCCGCAGACGATCCTGATCAATCCGCTGATCACACCGCTGAGCCCGCTCACGGAAGAGGGCTTCGAAGGCTGTCTGTCGGTGCCAGGTTTGCGTGGCGCGGTGGATCGCTATCAGCAGATTCGCTATGAGGGTGTTGATCCGAAGGGCGAGCCGATTGTGCGCACTGCGTCGGGCTTCCACGCACGGGTTGTGCAGCACGAATGCGATCACCTGATCGGCCGGCTGTACCCGTCGCGCATTACCGATTTCAGCAAGTTCGGTTTTACCGAAGTGATGTTTCCGGACCTCGATCCCGCAGCCGACGATTGATCCTGCAAACACCGCCATCCCTTGTGGGAGCGAGCTTGCTCGCGAATGCGATAGATCAGTGACGTCTTCATTGACTGACACTCCGCCTTCGCGAGCAAGCTCGCTCCCACAGGTTTTGCGTTGCACATCAGGATTTAGAGGGTCTCAGCTCCATCGCAATCATCGGCTTGCTCCGCGCATACCGGCTCAACCGCTCCGCCATCGCCTGCGGCAGCGCCGGGTCGAAGGTGAACCCGCGTCGCTCATAAAACTCACGCAGATCCGGATGGCAGAACAGCCACACCGGCTCGCTCACATCCTCCACTGCCACCGCGATCAACTGCGCGGCAATCCCTTGCTCACGACACCCGGGATCCACAAACAACCCGGTCAACCAATGCCCCCCGGCCACTGGCCGTAAACATAATGCGGCGACAATCTCACCACGCCGCGCTACCCACAATTGTGCCTCGCGAACGGCCTTCATCGAGGATTGGTGGCTGCGGTAAAACTTGTTCATCAACGGCCATAACGACTCGTCGAGCAGGCTGTATTGGGTGTCGGGCATGGGATCGGACTGTCGGCGCTGAAAGCGGCGATTATAAAAGAACGCGCGCAACAGGATAGGTGTATACCTGAGCCTACATCCCCTGTGAGTGGAGTACGCATCATGTCCAAAGGTATGGATTCAAAGAAAGCCGCGAAGAAGAAACCGGCCAAGACCGCGATTGAAAAACGCGCAGAGAAGAAAGCCAAAAAGGTCGACATCTTCGGTCACTGATCACGCCTTTCCGGAGCCCGGTTCTCGGGCTCCTGCCTGAACCTGAAAATAATCTGCAAGATTGCGCAGCGTCGTTGCACAGAAGGGCAAGACTCCCGCTTCGAGCAACGCCATGCCCCATTACTTCGACGCCGCCCACCGTCAGCAAATCGAAACCCTGCGCCAACGCTTTACCGCCCGCACCGAATGGCCCACCTGGCTGTTGCTGATCGGCGTTTACGGCAGTTGGTTCACCATTGTGCTCAATAGCCATTGGCTCGGTCGTGGCGTGAGCACGGTGCTGCTGATCCCGTTGCTGGTGCTCTGGTTGTCAGTGCAACACGAACTGCTTCACGGGCATCCGACGCGCTGGAACCTGGTCAACAAAATCCTCGGCTATGCGCCATTCGCAGTCTGGTATCCGTACACGCTCTATCGCGACAGTCACTTGCTGCACCATCGCGATGAGAATTTGACCGTGCCCGGTGTCGACCCGGAAAGTCGCTACCTGACGGCAGCACGCTGGCAGGGCAGTTCGCTGTTCGAACGCAGTCTGCATTGGCTGAACAAAACCGTCCTCGGCCGTTTCGCGATGGGTGCGCCACTGGCGCTGTTGGCGCTCGCCAGCGAGGAGCTGCAACGCTTGAAAAACGGCGAGCGCCAGGCTTGGCTGATGTGGCTGACCCACGGCGCGTTCACCCTGCTGATGCTGGGGTTCATCGCCCGCTACAGCGCGCTGCCGGTGTGGCATTACCTGTTGTTGATCAGCGTGCCGGCGCTGTCGATCGCGATGATTCGCTCCTACTACGAACATCGCCCGCATGCGCAACCGGAACAACGCACGGTGCTCAATGAGGCCGGTTGGCCGTGGCGCTGGTTGTTCCTCAATCTGAATTTTCATCTGGTGCATCACGACTTGCCGAAGCTTTCGTGGTACGACTTGCCCAAGGTTTACCGGATGCATCGCGAGCAATGGATTGCGCGCAGTGGCGGGTTTCTGGTGCGAGGGTATGGCGAGTTCTGGCGCCGTCATGGCATCAAGCCAATCGACAGCCCGCAGCATCCGTTCCACTAACCCAAGAACACCACCGACCCCTGTGGGAGTGAGCTTGCTCGCGAATGCGGCGTATCAGTCCAAAATGTTTTGAATGACACACCGCATTCGCGAGCAAGCTCGCTCCCACATTGGAAAATCGTTGTATGAGAAAGCACTGATGAGCCAACACCACACCGAACTCCTGATGTACGTCGCCCCCGAGCCGATCCGCGCGGCGAATGAGCGCTGGATTGCGCGCATCCTCGAGCAGCTTGGGCACACGCGTCTGAGCGCTGATGGCCTGTCATTGCCCGAACTCTGGTTATCACCGGATCTGTTGCTCACGCAAACCTGCGGCTATCCGCTGATGACCGCGTTGCGCGGGCAGGTGCGCCTCGTCGGCCGCCCACGCTACGAACTGCCCGACGCCAGCGCCGGCAATCATTGCAGCCTGATTCTCAGCCGTGCCGATGACCCACGCCAAACCCTCGCGCAGTTGCGCGACAGTCGCGGGGTGATCAACAGTGAGGATTCCAACAGTGGCATGAACCTGTTCCGTCAGCGCCTGGCACCGCTGCATCAGCACGGGCAATTCTTCGCTTCGGTCGGCATCAGCGGTGGTCATCGCGAAAGCCTGCGCTGGTTGCGCGAACACCGCGCCGATCTGGCGGCCATCGACAGCGTCACCTACGCCTACCTGGCGCAGCATGCGCCGCACGAGGTCAGCGCCTTGCGAGTGATTGCGCGCAGTGCCCTGAGCCCGACTCTGCCGTTCATTACTGTCGCCAGCGCCACGGACGAGCAGATCGAAACGCTTCGGCACGTGATGAACCAGACCTTGCGCGAACTGCCCGACGTCGCGAAAACACTGGGCTTGCCGGAAATACTGCCGGCGAGCACCCGTGATTACCAGATTCTCCTCGACTATCAACAAGAGGCCGAGGCGGCGGGCTATAGCCACGTTCGCTAATGCATTAATGGAATATAAGAATTCGTTTTAAGTATTTTTAACGAATAAGGCGCCTTGCTACGATCGCGCCACCGGACGACCGGACATTCAAGCGACCCCTAACCCAGGAGCCCCTATGTCCGGCGCCGAGCTTTGCCATCGCCACACCGTGGACGGTCTGTTCCGCGCCCACTACCGCTGGCTCTGCGCTTACCTGCGCGGTCATGTGCATGACCGCGCCAGCAGCGAAGACATTGCCGCAGAAACCTTCGCGCAATTGCTCCAGGCCCCGGCACTGACGGCCATTCGTGAACCTCGCGCCTTGCTGACGACCATCGCCCAGCGTCTGCTTTATCAGCGCTGGCGACGGGCTGACCTGGAGCGTCGTCATCGCCAGTCAATCGATGTCGATTACGCCGCCTCCCCCGAGGACCTCGTCACGCTCTCGCAAACCCTCCACCGCCTCGATCACAGCCTGCAACGCTTGCCCGGCAAGGTCCGCACGACTTTTCTGCTGGCGCGCATCGATGGCCTGACCTACCCGCAAATCGCTGCCGAACTGGGCATCTCCCAGCGTTCGGTCAGCGTGTACATGACGCGTTCCCAAGCACTGTGCGATCGCCACAGCGCCAACCAATTTCTGCAAGACAAGAGGTCCGCATGAGATCGATCAAAACCCTGCTCGGCAGCTCGCTATTGGCGTTGAGCCTGAGTGTCGGCGCTGTATCCGCAACGGAAAAAACCGCGCCGATTCACTTCGGCGACATCACTTGGGAAAGCGGCAGTTTCATCACCGAAGTGCTGCGCCTGATCGTTGAAAAAGGCTACGGCTACCCGACCGATACACTGCCGGGCAGCACCGTCAGCCTCGAAGCGGCGCTGGCGAAAAACGATATTCAGGTGATCGGCGAAGAGTGGGCCGGGCGCAGTCCGGCGTGGGTCAAGGCTGCCGGCGAGGGCAAGGTGTTCGGCCTCGGCGACACGGTCAAAGGCGCGACCGAAGGCTGGTGGGTGCCGGAATATGTGATCAAGGGCGACCCCGAGCGTGGGATCAAGCCGCTGGCGCCGGAGTTGAAATCAGTGGCGGACCTGCCGCGTTACAAGGATGTGTTCCGCGACCCGGAAGATCCGTCGCGCGGACGTTTCCTCAACAGCCCGACCGGCTGGACCTCGGAAATCGTCAACAGCCAGAAGCTCAAGGCTTATGCGCTGAACGACAGCTTCGTCAACTTCCGCACCGGTTCCGGCGCGGCGCTGGATGCCGAGGTGGCGTCGTCGATCAAGCGCGGTAAACCGGTGTTGTTCTACTACTGGTCACCGACGCCGCTGCTGGGTCGATTCAAACTGGTCAAACTCGATGAACCACCGTTCGATGCCGAGGCCTGGAAGACCCTGGCCGATGCCAACAACCCGAACCCCAAGGGCACGCGGTCGATGCCGGCAAGCCTGGCGATTGGTGTGTCGGCGCCGTTCAAGGCGCAGTACCCGGAACTGGTGACGTTCTTTGAAAAGGTCGACTTGCCGATAGATCTGTTGAACCAGACGTTGGCGGGAATGAGCGAAAAACGCTTGCAGCCGAGAGTGGTGGCGCAGGCGTTCTTGCGTGATCAGCCGCAGGTCTGGAAAGCTTGGGTGCCTGCGGATGTGGCGACCAAGGTGACTGGAAGTCTGTAAGTCATTTTTGTTGTTTTTGTAGTGCTGCAACTTTTGCCTTCGCGAGCAGGCTCGCTCCCACAAGGGAATGCGTTCCATATGTGGGAACGAGCCTGCTCGCGAAAGCGTCCGCCCCGGCAACATTTCTCCCCGCGCTGAACCGATTCTTGTGCAAAAAGTGCCAGATACTGGCCGACTAGTGGCCTTGCGCAAGCCTTCCCGCTGGCTATGCTTCCTGTAACTAACTATGTCGACCGTCATGCCAAACCATGCCGGATGCACAGCGTTGGTCCGTGAATTCATGCTGCCAGAGTGCGCAAGCCAAGGCACCGACACTGAACCAACAAGGAGCGTCGCCTACATGGAAGTTCTTCAACGCGTTAGGGCTGGCCCGCGTGCGGGCTATCAAGAGAAGGATGTCTTGATTAGAGCGTCGCTGCATGGACGCTCCGATTGATCATCATTTATCACCTGACAACTTCCTCCCGTGGAGGAATGCGTGTGCCTGTTCTGTGGAACGTAGTGGTGGATCTTGAAAGAACTGAACTTTCATCAAATCAAAAGACCGCGCTAAAGGTGATACAACCATGTTCAACCTACATCACAAGGCTGACCTGCAGGAAATCGAGCGCTTCAGCTGCGCACTGACCGAGGCCAACGCCAAGTTGGCAGCGATCAGCCGCTCGATGGCCATGATCGAGTTCAGCCCTGATGGCATCGTTCTCGATGCCAACGACAACTTCTGCAAGACCATGGGCTACAGCGCCGACGAAGTGCGCGGCAAGCATCATCGGGTGTTTTGTGAAGAGGCGTTCTACCGCAGCGAGGAATACGCCAAATTGTGGCGCGACCTGGCCCGTGGCGAACCGATCAGCGGCACGTTTCTGCGCTTGAACAAGGCCGGCAAAGAAGTCTGGCTCGAAGCCAGTTACATGCCGGTGTATGGCCCGGACAAACAAGTCAGAAGCGTGATCAAAGTGGCGGCGGACATCACCGCGCGGGTCAATAAAGAACACGAAGAAGAAAGCATGCTGGCGGCGATCAGTCGCTCGATGGCGGTGATCGAGTTCACCCCGGAAGGCAATGTCATCGCCGCCAACGACAACTTTCTGAAGACCATGCAGTACTCGCTCAATGAAATCGTCGGTCATCACCACAGCCTGTTCTGCCATCGTGCCGAAGCCGAATCTGCGCAGTACAAGGCCTTCTGGGCTTCGCTCAACCGCGGCGAATATCACTCGCATCGTTTCGAGCGCAAGAACAAGTCCGGGCAGATGGTTTACCTCGAAGCCTCCTACAACCCGCTGTTCGATGCCAAGGGCCGACTGTACAAAGTGGTGAAGTTCGCCAGCGACATCACCCATCAGATGACCACCTTGCAGAACGCTGCCGAATCGGCCCACAGCACTTCGGTACAAAACGACGCCTGCGCGCAAAAAGGCTCACAGGTCGTGCAGCAGACGGTGCAGATCATTCAGGACATTTCCCGCGACCTCAACGAAGCGGCGTCCAGCATCGATGCGGTCAGCAAACAATCGGACATCATCGGCACCATCGTCCAGACCATCCGCGGCATTGCCGATCAGACCAACCTGCTGGCGCTCAACGCCGCCATCGAAGCGGCGCGGGCCGGTGAACACGGGCGCGGGTTTGCCGTGGTAGCCGATGAAGTGCGCAGCCTCGCGGCGCGCACCAGTCAGGCCACGCTGGAAATTGTCGAAGTGGTGCGCAAGAACCATGACCTGTCGCTAAGTGCGGTGTCGAGTATGCAGTCGAGCCTGAGTCGGACCGGGCTCGGGGTGGAACTGGCGAATGAAGCGGGGGAGGTGATTCTGGAGATTCAGCAGGGTTCGCGGCATGTGGTGGATGCGATCAGCCAGTTCAATGAAACCCTGCAACTGAACTGATTTCTTCAGCTGGATACAATCAATGTGGGAGCGAGCTTGCTCGCGAAAGCAGTGTGTCAGTCGATGGAAGTTTCACTGAAACACCGCCTTCGCGAGCAAGCTCGCTCCCACATTTCATTTCAGGCGACCTGGAGATCAGAGCGCAGCGAGAAACTTGTCCGCTTGCTTGTCGCTGTCCTTCACGTCGTTGTCTTTCTCCGTCTGTGCCAATTTCATCTTGTCCTGCAAACGCTCGGCAATCTCTTTGCCGATGGCCTGTTGTTTCTCCGGCGGCATGGCTTTGATGTCGTCTTCGGTCAACCCCATCGACTGCAGGATACTGTCGCGCAGACGCTGTTCCGGCGTCTTGCTCATGTAGTCCTTGAATTCGTCAGTGGCGGATGTTGCCGAAGCGCTGGTGGCGTCGGTCGATTGCAGGCCAACGCGAGTCTTGGCGAACGCTTCGTCGACGTTGTCGCTGATGCGCGAGGCTTCGCTGACTTGCTGGGTGGCGACCTGCGTGGCCGAATTCTGCACCTGGGCAGTGGCTTCAGCGGTTTGCGCCTGGGTCTGATTTTGCAGGGTTTGCAGCATGGCCCCGTGCAGACCACCTTGCAGACCGGCGGCGGCGATGGATGTCGCATCGTCATTCAGTGCTTTGGGCAAGTGAATGATTTGCTGTTGTTTGGCACTGATCAACATGATGTGCGGACCTGAAGGTAATTGCTGACTGGCGTAGCGGAGCAATTACCGTGCCTTGTAGATAAATCCCTATATTTCAATGATTTGAGCATTGCTCAAGTGGTCGTGGCGGTCATCCCTTGCCGATAAGCGGCAGAGGATGACCGTTGCCTCTCAGCGATGGGCAATGTTTTCCAGGGCCAGATTGCGTGTGCGCGGGCCGAACCAGCCGATGGTCAGCATCACGATCAGCATGCTGCTGACGATGAATGCCAACACCCCGGGCGTACCGAAATTGTCGAGAAACAAGCCGATCAACAGGCTGCTGAACACCGTCGACAAACGACTGAACGAATAGCAGAAGCCTACTGCGCGGGCGCGGATGTTGGTCGGGAACAATTCGCTCTGATAGGAGTGATAACTGAAGCTCAGCCAGGCGTTGCAGAAGGTGATCATCACCCCGCAGAAGATCAGCCCGAACGCGCTGGTTTGCAGGGCGAACAGGGTGCCGAAGGTCATCGCACCGAGGGCCGAACCGACGATCTGCCATTTGTTTTCGAAACGATTGGCAAACTTGACGAACAGCAGCGGCCCGAGCGGGTAGGCGAGGGTGATGATGAAGGCGTACATCAAACTGTGGGTGACGCTGACACCCTGACCGGAGAGCAACGCCGGCAACCAGTTGCCGAAACCGAAGAAGCCGATGGCCTGGAAGATGTGGAAGACGATCAACATCAACGCGCGGCGGCGATACGGTGGCTGCCAGATATCGGCGAAGCGGCCCTTGCCTTCGACGTCGACCGGAACTGCTTCGGGTGCGTCCAGCGGTTGACGATGGTCCTTTTCGCAACGTGCTTCGATGTGGTCGAGAATTCGCTTGGCTTCATCAAAGCGGCCATGCTGCGCCAACCAGCGCGGCGATTCCGGCAGGCGCTGGCGCAGCCACCAGATAAACAGCGCAAACACCGCACTGGCCAACACCACCCAGCGCCAGCCGCTGATGCCGAACGGCGCTTGCGGCACCAGCCACCACGACATCAGCGCCACCGCCGGCACCGACAGGAACTGCACGAAAAACGCAAAGGCAAACGCCGAACTGCGCATGCGTTTGGGCACCAGTTCCGAGAGGTAGGCGTCGATGGTCACCAGTTCGATGCCCAGACCGATGCCGACCAGAAAACGCATGCAGATGATGCCCAGCGCCGAACTCTGAATGCCCATCAACACCGTCGCGACCGTGTACCAGACCAGCGCAAAGGTGAAGATCGCGCGGCGGCCGAAGCGATCCGCCAACGGGCTGAGCAGGCTGGCGCCGAGGAACAGGCCGAGGAACGTCGCCGAGGCAAACGCCGCCTGATCGGAGAAACCGAACACCCCCTGATTGCCGGTGGCGAAGATGCCGTCGCGGATCAGGCCGGGGCTGATGTAGGCGGTCTGGAACAGATCGTAGAGTTCGAAGAACCCACCGATCGACAGCAGCGCCACCAGCCGCCAGATCGTCGCGACGGCGGGGAGACGGTCGATGCGGGCGGAAATCTCGGCGGCGCGTACCGGGTCGATGCCGTCGCGTTGCGCGGCGGCGGAGGCGTGTGCAGTCATGGGCTGATCCATTTTTTATTGATGGAAAAGCTTAGCCTGCTATCGGAGTCAGCGGATTGTGAATATCGGCGGCGTAGTGCGGAAGCCCGCCGATTTCTCGCAATATCTGTTTACGAATTAACGATTTATGCCGCAGCCGCCGTATCGGGAAGGGCCGAAGCGGGCAAGCCGAAGATCCGGTCAAACAGCCAGTTGAACGCGAACGTGTAGCACGGGATGAAAATGATCAGCGCCAGATCCAGCAGAAACGCCTGCACCAGGCTGATGTTCATCCACCAGGCGATCAACGGAATCAGGAACACGATCAACGTCAGTTGAAAGCCGACGGCGTGGGCGATACGGCGTTTAACCGTGCGCGTGCGCGATACCTGACGGCTTTCCCAATGCTCGAACAGCGAGGTGTAGATGAAATTCCAGGTCACGGCGATGGTGGTAATGATCACCGCCAGCGGCCCGGTACTGCCCGGCGAGGTGCCGGACAACAGCGCCAGACCGAGGGCGGAGAAGGTCATGCCGATCACTTCGTAGAGCGAAACGTAGACCAGTTTGCGTTTAACGCCTTGCATAGGGAATTGCCTCTTTCTTGCCATTCGTTGGCCAGCGGGACTGGCGAAGGCTGCGAAAGATAGCTTCAATAGGGCTGACAGAAAAAGTCAGTAGCTTTCAGTTTTGTTGATAGGTGTGAAAAGTGAATTTCAACAGCGACAGCATCGAGCTGTTTCTTGCCGTGATCGAACGCGGCTCGTTTTCGGCGGCAGCGCGGGCGCTGGGCAAAGTCCCCTCGGCGGTGAGCATGGGCATCGGTAATCTTGAAGCCGAACTGGGTTATCTGCTGTTCGACCGCAGCCATCGCGAACCGCAACCCACGGCGATGGCGCTGTCGTTGGTGCCCCACGCGCGATTGATCGCCGAACAACTCAAACACCTGCAAGTGCACGCGGTGGAGTTGTCGTTGGGGCTGGAGAGCAAGTTATCGATCGGCGTGGTCGCCGACATCGACCGTCGCCGTTTGCTGGCCGCGATCAAGGTGATTGCCGAGCGGCATCCGCTGCTCGATATCGAAGTGTTGACCGCGCCGCAGGATGACGTGCTGGCGATGCTGCACAGTGGCCGGGTCAGCGTGTGTCTGGCGTTCGCCGGGTTGAGCATGAACGTGCTGGAGCGTTTTCAGTTTGTCGGCAGCGAACGGATGATCGCCACGCTGGCGGCAGACAGTCCGCTGTTGCGGGAGCAGGATGTGTTTCTCGAAGACCTGGTGCACGTGCGGCAGATCATCGTCGCCAGCCGTGATTTGCCGATCAGTGAGACACGGCCGTTGGTGGCGGAGTCGTATTGGCGCACCGACAGCCTCGAGACGGCGATGGAAATGGTCGAGGCGGGATTGGGCTGGGGTAACTTTCCGTTGTCGGTGGTGCAGTCGCGGATCGAGGCCGGGCGGCTGAAACGGCTGAATTTCCGCAACATCGAAAACGGACTGGTGATGCCGGTGCATGCGGTGTGGCTCAAGAGCCAGCCGCTACAGAAAGGCGCGCTGGCTCTGGTTGACCTGCTCAGCCATTGAACATTGCGCAGATCCAACTGTGGGAGCGAGCTTGCTCGCGAAAGCGGTGGATCAGCCAACAAAGATGTCGACTGAAATGACGCCTTCGCGAGCAAGCTCGCTCCCACAGGGATTGTGGTCAAACTCTGGATTTGTGAACACTACAAAAACCTGAGGGAGGTCAGGTACTTTCGCGGATCTTCAGCTCGAAGCCCATGTCTTCAACTGGCCGCGCCACGCTGTTACCCGCCATCAGCGTCAACATCTGCTCCGCCGCACGCCGGCCAATCGCTTCACGCGGGGTGTTGATGCTGCTCAGGCGCGGCACCATGTGCTCGGACATCGGCAAGTCGTTGAAACCGAGAATCGCCACCTGCTCCGGAATCTTGATGCCGTTGCGCAGTGCTTCCAGCAACGCACCCTGCGCCAGGTCGTCGTTACCGAAGAAGATCGCATCAACATCCGGATGCGCCGCGAGCAACTGCAAAAACAATTCCCCACCTAACCCCACCGACGAGGCACGCGGTGTCAGCACTTCCAGATCCGGGTCATAACGCCCGGCCTTCTGCAGCGCCTTGCGAAAACCTTCACCGCGCAACAAGGTACGCTGATCGAGTTGCGCGCCTATATACGCCAGACGCTTGCGCCCTCGCGAAAGCAAATGCTCAGCCGCTGTTTCACCGGCACTGAGTTGCGAGAAACCTACGCAATTCACCCCGGCGGCGCTGTCGAGTTCCATCATGTACACGCAGGGAATGTTGCTCGCCTCAATCATCCGCCGCGAACTTTCCGTGCGATCAAACCCGGTCAACAAAAAACCGCGTGGCTGATAGGCCATGTAGTTGCGCAGCAGGTTTTCTTCTTCATCACGGGAGTAATGGAAGTTGCCGATTAGCACTTCGAAGCCCTTGGGCGTCAGTACCCGATGAATGGCTTCCAGCGTATCGATGAACAGCAAGTTGGACAGCGACGGCACTAACACCACCACCGAATGGCTTTGCGCCGAAGCTAAAGCGCGGGCGGCCGGGTTGACCACGTAGTTGAGTTCGAGGGCGGCTTTCTGGACTTTTTCCACCAGTTCGGTGGCCACGGTGCTGACGCCACGCAAGGCGCGGGAGGCGGTAATCGGGCTGACACCGGCCAGGCGGGCAACTTCATTCAGGGTGGGACGGCCAGTGGTGCGAGTGTTTTTATCGTTTTTAGGGGAGGTCATCGGGCGGCTTGCCAAACAAAAATCAAGGCACTAAGGTAGCGCTGTCCTGATGCAGCTGTAAATGCGTAAGCGAGGTCCTGCCTGATCTTCGCTTTTTGGCGTTGGGAACAAACCTGCTGCAACCCAAAAAAACGACAAGAAGGCGTCGGCAACTTCTGCCTGTGCACTAGAGTCATAGCTAGCAAAGGTAGCGCTGTCTGCGCGCTGAGGTGTTATATGAGTCATCCCATCACCGCCCTGGTCATCATGGGCGTTGCCGGTTGCGGCAAGACGTGCGTCAGCGAGGCCCTGTGCCAATTGAGCGGCGCCACTGCCATTGAAGGCGATACTTTCCATCCGGCCGCGAACATCGAAAAGATGAGCGCGGGGATCCCCCTGAACGACGACGACCGTGCCGGCTGGCTCGACAGCCTGTGCGATGAACTGCGTCGCGTCGACGCGTCGGGCAAACGCCCGGTGCTGACCTGCTCGGCCCTTAAACACAGTTATCGCGAAGTGTTGCGCAGTGCCTTGCCGGGCCTGGGTTTCGTGTTTCTTGAATTGACCCCTGAAGTCGCCGCTGAACGTGTGTCCCATCGTCCGGGCCACTTCATGCCGGCCACGTTGATCGAAAGCCAGTTCGCCACCCTCGAATCGCCCAAGGGCGAGCCGTTGACGTTGGCGTTGAATGCTTCGATCCACAGCGTTGAAGAACTGGCGTCCCAGGCTCACGTCTGGTGGCAGGCCAACGGTCTGAAACAGGCGGTATGAGTGTGTTGAAAGAGATAGCGCTGTCCTCACGACTTCTGTTTAACCCGCTTTAATAACAACAACAATCCAGGAGACACCCCCAATGTTTGGCATGTCCCACGACGCCTACCTGCTGCTCGATGCAGTGGTCACGGTAATCGGCCTGATTATCCTGATTACCAAATTCAAGATTCACCCCTTCATCTCCCTGACCATCGCCGCCGCGTTCCTCGGCCTGACGTCGGGCATGCCGATCGGCACCATCATCAAAGCGTTCCAGGACGGCTTCGGTGGCGTGCTCGGTTTCGTCGGCATCATCCTTGCGCTGGGCACCATGCTCGGCAAAATGATGGCCGAGTCGGGCGGGGCGGATCAGATTGCCCAGACCCTGATCCGTGCGTTCGGTAAAGACAAAGTCCAGTGGGCAATGATGTTCGCCGCGTTTCTGGTGGGCATCCCGCTGTTCTTCGAAATCGGCTTTGTCCTGCTGATTCCGCTGGTGTTCATCGTTGCGCGCCGCACCGGTGTGTCGATCATCAAGATCGGTATCCCGCTGCTGGCCGGCCTGTCCGCCGTGCACGGTCTGGTGCCGCCGCACCCGGGACCGTTGCTGGCCATCGGCGTGTTCGGCGCGGACATCGGCAAGACCATTCTTTATGGTCTGATCGTTGCGCTGCCGACCGCCATCATTGCCGGCCCGATCTTCGGTACGTTCATCGCCAAGCACATTCCGGGTCACCCGAATCAGGAACTGGTCGATCAACTGGCCCGTGAAAACGACGACTCGGCCAAGTTGCCGAGCTTCAGCATCACCCTGATCACCGTGCTGCTGCCGGTGTTCCTGATGCTGCTGAAAACCTTCGCAGACGTGGCGCTGCCGGACGGCCACTTCTTCCGCACCTGGATGGACATGATCGGTCACCCGATCTCGGCACTACTGCTGGCGTTACTGCTGTCGCTGTACACCTTCGGGCACAAGCAGGGCATCGGTTCCCAGCAGATGCTCAAGTGGCTCGACGCAAGCCTGGCGCCAACCGCCGCGATCATCCTGATCATCGGTGCCGGCGGTGGCTTCAAGCAGATGCTGGTGACCAGCGGTGTGGGCGACGTGATTGGCCACATGGCGGTCAGCGCACAGATCTCGCCGATCCTGTTGGCCTGGCTGGTGGCAGCGGTGATTCGGATCGCGACCGGTTCGGCAACGGTCGCGACCATCACTGGCGCCGGCATTGTGGTGCCGGTGGTGGGGATGATTCCGGGCGTTAACCGTGAGTTGCTGGTGCTCGCCACGGGCGCCGGTTCGCTGATCCTGTCGCACGTGAACGACGCCGGTTTCTGGCTGGTGAAGCAATACTTCAACATGACCGTGGCCGAGACGTTCAAGACCTGGACGGCGATGGAAACCATCCTCTCGGTGGTTGCGTTGGGCTTTATCCTGCTGCTGTCGCTATTCGTTTAAACAGCTTCTTGCAGACACAAAAAAACCGCAGCGATGCGGTTTTTTTGTGGGTGGATCGTTCCCACGCTCTGCGTGGGAATACCTCAATGGACGCTCTGCGTCCGCTTTGGGACGCGGAGCGTCCCGGGCTGCATTCCCACGCGGAGCGTGGGAACGATCAGTGCGTCAGGCGGAGGTTTTCGGGGCCAGGCCATCGGCCCGGAACATCCCGCGAATCCCGCGTACTGCCTGACGAATGCGGTCCTGGTTTTCGATCAGCGCAAAGCGCACGTGATCATCGCCATACTCACCAAAACCCACCCCCGGCGACACGCAGACTTTGGCCTCGGCCAGCAGTTTCTTGGCGAACTCCAGCGAACCCAGATGCGCGTACTGCTCAGGAATCTTCGCCCAGACATACATCGACGCCTTCGGATTTTCGACCATCCAGCCCAGCTCATGCAGGCCTTTGACCAGCACGTTGCGACGCTGGCGATACTGCTCGGCAATGTCGCGCACGCACTGCTGATCACCTTCCAGCGCAGCAATCGCCGCGACTTGCAGCGGAGTGAAGGTGCCGTAGTCGTGGTAGCTCTTGATCCGCGCCAAGGCGTTCACCAGTTCCGGATTACCGACCATGAAACCGATGCGCCAGCCGGCCATGTTGTAGCTCTTGGACAGGGTGAAAAACTCCACCGCGATGTCCTTGGCGCCCGGCACCTGCATGATCGACGGGGCTTTCCAGCCGTCGTAGACGATGTCGGCGTAAGCCAGATCGTGAATCACCAGCACGTCGTACTGCTTGGCGAGGGCGATCACGCGTTCGAAGAAATCCAGTTCCACGCACTGCGCAGTCGGGTTCGACGGGAAACCGAGGATCATCATTTTCGGTTTCGGAATCGAGCCACGAATCGCCCGTTCCAGCTCATCGAAGAAGTCCACGCCCGGCACCAGCGGCACCGAACGCACCTGGGCGCCGGCAATCACCGCACCGTAAATGTGAATCGGGTAGCTCGGGTTCGGCACCAGTACGGTGTCGCCCTGATCCAGGGTCGCCAGCATCAAGTGTGCCAGGCCTTCCTTGGAACCGATGGTGACAATGGCTTCGCTTTCCGGGTCGATATCGACCGCGTAGCGATCCTTGTACCAATTGGAAATCGCCCGGCGCAGGCGCGGAATGCCCTTGGACGTCGAGTAACCGTGGGTGTCTTCGCGTTGGGCAACTTGTACGAGTTTTTCGACAATGTGCGGCGGCGTGGCGCCGTCGGGGTTGCCCATGCTCAAGTCGATGATGTCTTCACCACGACGACGCGCGGCCATCTTCAGCTCGGCGGTGATGTTGAAAACGTAAGGGGGGAGTCGATCTATGCGCGCAAAGCGGCGCGGCGAACCTTGTTCAGCCATTGTTGCCTCGGATAACGTAAGCGCCCGGAACCGTCCGAGCGACGCTGGTCACTGCGGTGACCTGTGGCCGAAGATAAGGGCTGTGATGGCATACTGTCCAGCGCGTTTTTCAAACATTTTTGCCCAAGGAAATCGGTAGATGGAATTCACCAGCGGCTTCTTGCTGAGCCTTTCGCTGTGCCTGGATATCGGCGTGGCCAACATCGCCATGATCACCCTGGCGATGCAGCGCGGTTACTTTCAGGGCTTTGCGCTGGGCCTCGGCACCTGTGTCGGCGACCTGATTTACGCGGTGCTGGCGCTGGCCGGGATGACCGTGTTGCTGCAATACGAAACTGTGCGCTGGGTGCTGTGGATCGGCGGTTCGGTGCTGCTGATCTACTTCGCGGCGAAGATGATTTACTCGGCGATCCACCACGAAGCGCAATTGGCCGCGACCGCTGAGGTGGGGCAAAACTCGCATCGCAAGGAGTTCTTCCGGGGGATTTTTCTCGCCATGTCGTCGCCGAGCGCGATTCTCTGGTTCGCGGCGGTGGGCGGCACGTTGATCGCTCGTTCCGGCGGTGGTGGCCCGCTGAGTTCGGCGCTGTTCCTCGGTGGTTTCCTTTGCGCCGGGCTGCTGTGGTCGGCGGGTTTGTGCTTCGCGGCGAGCCACGGCGGCAAGCTGCTGGGCGACAAGCTGTTGCGCTATTCCTATATGGCATCTGCAGCGATCTTCTGCTATTTCGCGGTCTACGTGATCGTATCTGGTTACAACGAATTTGTCGGCTCGGGCGCCGTCGAGCAGTTGCATTCGCTGTAAGCGTGCGAATTGGGTTTGGCTTTCTATACTCCCAGCCGAACCCCTTTTTTTGTGCCAGGAGTCGAGTCATGGATGAGCAAAAACGCGTCGAAGTGGCTGAACCTCGCTTCGAACATGGACACTTCCTGCTGATTGCAGGTTTTCGCGGTCGATTTACCCAAGACACTGCCAGGGACATCCCGGCGCTGTGGGAAAAGTTCTTGCCGCACCTGGGAAAAATCCAGGGGCAAAAGAACGAAGTGACCTACGGGGTCTGCAGCAACTTCGACGGCAAGGGTGGCTTCGATTACATCGCCGGGGTGGAGATCAGCAAGCTCGATGACCTCGACCAGAAGGTCTATCAATGGGTCGAAGTGCTGCCCCGGCAATACGCGGTGTTTGAGCACCAAGGGCCACTCGATCAACTGCCGCAAACCCTGCAATACATCTACAAGACCTGGCTGCCAACCTCTCACTATGTGGAGCTCAACGCTCCAGAGTTGGAGCGTTACAGCGCCGATTTCAACCCGAAGAAGCACACCGGGAAACTGGAAATTTGCGTGCCGGTCGATACCAAGGCTTGAGCCAACAGCAATGAGGCGGATCACCAATCCGCCTCATGTTTTCAACGCGGTTTGCGCCGCGTGCGCATCAAGTCGATTGCCAGCGTGATGAAGCCGAATGTACTGATGCCCAACACCATCAACAGACCGATCTGAACGCTGCTCATAAGTTGCTTCCCCCAAGGGTGATCAGAGACACCCCTGAGAAATAGCCCGCCCCGACCCCGAAGAAAAGCGCTTATACGCAAGCTTTACGCCGCCCGTGCGCATCGATATGCAGGCCTTATTCCTTTATGCTTTCGGCACTTTCTTCTGCTGATTTCCGAGCTGCCATGAACACCGTCATTCGCAACGTCACCGCCGCCGACCTGGACCGCTGCTACGCCATCGAAACCGTTGCCTACGAAGGCGACGAAGCGGCCACCCGCGAGAAGATCGCCACGCGCATCGCCACCTGGCCGCAAGGGTTTATCGTCGCTGAGGTCGATGGCGTGGTCGCCGGTTTCGTCAATTCCGGTGCGGCGTTTGACGTGCAGATGTCGGACGAGGCGTTCAAGGAACTGATCGGTCACGACCCGAAAGGCCCGAACGTGGTGATCATGTCGGTGGTGGTGCACCCGGATTATCAGGGGCAGGGTTTGGCCAAGCGCTTGATGGGCGAGTTCATCGAGCGTATGCGCGGGATGGATAAGGCGACGATTCATTTGATGTGCAAGGAACAGCACATTCCGCTGTATGCCGGGTTTGGCTTTGCCTACATCAAACCGTCGGAGTCGGATCACGGCGGCATGGCGTGGCACGAGATGATCCTCACGCTCTGACCCATCACACATAACCTGTGGGAGCTGGCAAGCCAGCTCCCACAGGTTTTTGCAGGGTTTGCGGTCCAGCGTTCCCTCCCGCCGACTTAGAAAAACAGCCCCATGCGCCGTTCGTAACCGATCCGTCCCTTGTACGCTTCGCCGCTGTCGACATAGCCGTGCTTGGCGTACAGGGCGATGGCCGCGTCGTTATCAGCGTCCACCGACAATTCCAGCCCCTTGATCTCCGGCCACGCCAGGCGCGCGGCGTCGGGCAGCGCTTGCAGACAGGCCTTGCCGTAACCCTTGCCCTGCGCGCGGCGATCGACCTGCAACGCATGCAGGGTGGCGCTGTGTTCATTGGCCCAGGCCGGCAATACCGGCGGGCGTTTGAGCAGCAGAAACGCCACCGGCACGTCTTCCGTCAGCAGGGCAAACCCCTTCACGCCCGGGCCGGGTTTCGACAGCAGCGTGTGCAAGGCACCATGGATATCACCGGAGAATTTGATCTGCTCGGCATGGATTTCAATCGCTTCGACTTGCTTACGCTGCAAAGCGTTAAGGCTGTCGTACGGCACGAGTTGGGCTGACACGGGAATTTCCTTTTTCCTACAAGAGTAAGCCGCCGATTCTAGCGACTTTGGCTTCGTCGGAAATTTTTTGTTTCGTCTGTCGATCTGCCCAACCGCCGAACGACTAAGGGTGTCTTCACAACAAAAACCACGGAGAACACCATGAGCGCACAAGCTGAAATCCAGACCCTGATCAACACCTACCGCGAAGCCGTCATGACCAAGAATGTGGAGAAAGTCATGGCGCTGTACGCCGACGACATCGTCTCCTTCGACGCGATCAAGGCCCTGCAATTCAAGGGCAAAGCCGCCTACCGCGAGCACTGGGTGGCCTGCATGGAAATGTGCCCCGGCCCACACATTTTCGAGTTCCACGAAATCGCCATCGAAAGCGCCGACAACATCGCTTTCGCGCACTGGGTGGCGAACTGCGGCGGCACCAACGACAAGGGCGAAACCCAGAGCTGCTGGATGCGCGTCACCGCCTGCTATCGCCAGGTCGGCGGGGCCTGGAAAATCGCCCACGAACACTGGTCGGCGCCGTTCGATCCGATGAGCGGCGCGACCCTGTTCGATGTGACGCCCTGATCTTCAGCCATAGTTGAACCGTCCGTTTCAGGAGAACGCCATGAAGTATTTATGCCTGGTCTACAGCGATGAACGCCTGCTGCATTCATCGCCCGACAGCCCGGAAGACGCCGAGTGCTGGGCTTATGCCGAGTCGATTCAGGGCAGCGGGCGGATGGTTGCCGCCGAGGCCCTGGAGTCGGTGCAGACCGCTACCACCGTCAGGATGCGCAACGGCAAACTGTCGATCACCGATGGCCCGTTCGCCGAAACCAAGGAGCAATTGGCCGGTTTCTACCTGATTGACGCCAAGGATCTCAACGAAGCCATCCAGGTCGCCGGCAACATTCCGGCGGCGCGGGTGGGCAGCGTTGAAGTGCGCCCGGTGCGGCAGTTGAATGTCTGAAGTCCGCGCGCGGGTCGAGCAGGTCTATCGCGAAGACTCGCGGCGGATTCTGGCGACGCTGATTCGCTTGCTGGGTGATTTCGACCTCGCCGAAGAAGCCCTGCACGAGGCGTTCTTCGTTGCGGTCGAACGCTGGCAGCGCGACGGCGTGCCGGACAACCCGCGCACCTGGCTGGTCTCGACCGGGCGTTTCAAGGCGATTGACGTGTTGCGCCGCCGCGCCCGGTTCAAGGCCTCGCAACCATTGTTGTTAGCGCAACTGGAAGAACTGGAGCAGGCCGACTGGAGTGGCGAAGACGTGGAAGACGATCGTCTGCGGCTGATCTTCACCTGTTGTCACCCGGCGCTGGCGGCGGATGCGCAAGTGCCGCTGACCTTGCGCGAAGTCTGCGACCTGACCACCGAGGAAATCGCCCGTGCGTTTCTCTCCGCCCCAGCGGCGATAGCGCAACGTATCGTGCGCGCGAAAGCCAAGATTCGTGACGCGAAAATCCCTTATCAAGTCCCGAGCCTGAGCGAATTGCCCGAGCGCCTCGACAGCGTGTTGCGGGTGATTTATCTGGTGTTCAACGAAGGCTATTCGGCGTCGGGCGGGGCCGAGGTGACCCGTGAGGATTTGACGCGTGAGGCGATCAGGCTGGGTCGGTTGTTGATGGAGTTGCTGCCGGAACCGGAGGTGATGGGGCTGTTGGCGATGATGTTGTTGCACGAATCACGACGCTCGGCGCGCACTTCGCCGGGTGGTGAATTGGTCTTGCTCGACGATCAGGATCGATCATTGTGGGACAGCGAGTTGATCGCTGAAGGTTGTGCGCTGGTCGAGCGTGCGCTGACTACGCGGCGGTTCGGGCCGTATTGTTTGCAGGCGGCGATTGCAGCGGTGCATGCCGAGGCGCCGACGGCGGCAGAAACGGATTGGGAGCAGATCGTTGGCTTGTATGACGTGCTGTTGCGGGCAGTGCCTTCGCCGGTGATCGAGTTGAACCGGGCGGTGGCGGTGGCCAAGCGTGATGGGGCGCTGGCGGGGTTGAATTTGATTGAGGGGATTTTGGCGCGCGGTGAGCTGCAGGATTACCACTTGGCGCATTCGGCGCGGGCGGAGTTTTGTCGGCAGTTGGGTCGGGTGGAGGTGGCGAGGGCGGCGTATCTTCGAGCCTTGGAATTGACGCGGCAGGAGCCGGAGAGGCGGTTTATTGAAGGGCGGCTTTCGGCGCTGGAATTGCCCTCACCCTAGCCCTCTCCCGGAGGGAGAGGGGACTGATTGGGGGATGCTGTAGAAGTACGCCGACCTGAACGCTCAGCGGTGAATCCATAATCGACCCAACCTGGTCGAGGTTTAATGTCGCAACGAATCCATAATCGACTCGGTCTCTCAGGTCGATGTATGACCCAAGACACCACGGTCGGCCCCCTCTCCCTACGGGCGGTCCGACGTTTCGGGAGGGCTGGGGTGAGGGGCTTTTGAGCTCATATCCAATGAATCCATAATCGACTCGGTGTCTCAGGTCGATGTATGACGCAAGACACCTCGGTCGGCCCCCTCTCCCTCGGGGAGAGGGCTGGGGTGAGGGGGGCTCTATCTTCACCGCTATTCCAGCATCTTGCTCAACAACCAACTCCCCGCCGGCCCCGGCGGATACAACCGCGACCACAACGCATCGACAAACACCGGTTTCGGCCAGCCACGCACCTTCAACTCCACCAGCAGATCATTGCCAAAACGCTGCGCCAGCCAGCGCGGCAGTGGCGCCCAGCCAAAACCCTTCTCGGCCATTTCCAGCAGCATCAGGTAACTCGGCGCCGACCACACCCGACCTTTGCCACGACTGTCATACGGATTGACGATCGTCGCCAGACGCAATTCGCGATGCTGCTCGAGGATGTGCTGATCAATGTGATCAAGCTTGGCCAGCGCATGGTCGCGATTAACGAACAAGGCGATTTCCGTGCGTTCGGCCACGGTCGAGGTGACCAGATCCGGCGGATAGTTTTCCTGCATCTCGGCGAAGGCCAGGTGCGCACGGCCGCGCTGCACCAACTCGATCAGGTCATCGCACTCAGCGATCAAACATTCCAGTTCCAGATCCGGATAACGCTGCTCGAAACCGACCAGCGCGGCTTCAAAACGGTACGACTGATACGTGTCGGAAATCGCCACCGTCAGTTTCGGCTCGACGCCTTGGGACAACTGCCGTGCGGTCATTTCCAGGCGACTTCTGGCCGCCAGAATCGCTTCGGCACGTTGCAGCATCACATGCCCGGCCGGGGTCAGCGTCGGTTTGCGGCTGCTGCGATCGAACAGCTGCAGATCCAGATCGATCTCCAGGCTGGCCACCGCCGCGCTGATGGTCGACTGACTGCGCCCGAGTTTGCGCGCGGCTGCCGAAAACGAACCTTGCGTGGCTGCCTGGACAAACGCCAACAGCACTTCCTGAGAGATCATCAAGTATCGCCTTGCTCGATGGTTATTGATTATGAAGTATCGGTTTGAGGATAGATCATGGCAACCATCTTCACTCAAGGACTCAGGCCATGACTGCCAACAAATCCATCACTGAACGTATTTTCCAGGCCATCGGTTTCGAACTGCTGGCCATTTTGATCTGCACCCCGCTGCTGGCGTGGATCATGCAAAAACCGATGCTTGAAATGGGCGCGGTGACGGTGCTGATCGCATTGCTGGCGCTGGGTTGGAACGTGGTGTTCAACCGCTTCTTCGACCGCATGCTGGAACGCATGAATGTGGCGCACAACGCCTGGGTGCGGGTGGTGCATGCGTTGCTGTTCGAAGGGGGCTTGATCGTGATGGGCGTGCCGCTGATTGCCTGGTGGCTGTCGGTCAGCCTGTGGCAGGCGTTCTTGCTCGACATCGGCGTGTTGCTGTTTTTCCTGCCGTACACCTACGTGTATCACTGGGGTTATGACGTGGTGCGTGAGCGCGTGATGATGCGCAATGCGTGTCAGGGATAAACAAAAAAAATCGCAGCCCGAAAGGCTGCGATTTTTTGTGTCCGGACTTTAGAGAAACATCCCGCCGGAAGCCTCGACCCGCTGACCATTGATCCACTGTGCACCCGGCGACAGCAACAGCGCCAGCGCCCCACCAATGTCATCCGGCTGACCGGCGCGACCCAGCGCGGTGTTGTCGGCGACCATCGCATTGACTGCCGCGTTGTCGCGAACGGTGCCGCCGCCAAAGTCGGTTTCAATTGCACCGGGCGCCAGGGTATTCACGGCAATCTGCCGTGCGCCCAGCTCTTTCGCCTGATAGCGGGTCAGCACTTCAATCGCGCCTTTCATTGCCGCATAAGCACTGGCGCCGGGGATGGTGAAACGGGCGAGGCCGCTGGAGATGTTGATGATGCGGCCGCCGTCGTTGATCAGCGGCAGCAGTTGCTGGGTCAGGAAGAACGGCCCTTTGAAATGCACGTTCATCAACATGTCGAATTGCTCAACACTGGTCTCGGCGAAACTGACGTGCAGACCGACCCCGGCGTTGTTGATCAGGAAATCAAAGCGCTGACGGTCGAAGGTTTGCTGTAACGCTTGCTCAACCCGAGAACCGAAATCGGCAAAGCTGTCGCTGCGGCCAACGTCCAGTTGCAGCATCACGGCTTTGGCGCCGAGTTTTTCCAGTTCCACGACCAGCGCCTGGGCCTCATCGGCGCGGCTGTGGTAAGTGCCGATGATGTCGACGCCTTGAGCAGCAAGGTGCAGGGCAGCGTTTTTGCCCAAGCCACGACTGGCGCCAGTGATCAATGCGATTTTGCGATTCATGGTTTTTTCCTCGATTGCCGTGAGTGATCAGGTGATGAATCAAAGTTTATTTATCCGCCCTGTGGTGATAAACAGACTGAAAGCGGAATCACTGATCGCTTGAACCGAACAATCAACGGGTGGCCCATGAACAAACTGGAACTGCTGCGCACCTTCGTCCGTGTCAGCGAGCTGTCGAGTTTTACCCTGGCGGGGGAAAATCTCGGTCTCCCGCGATCGACCGTTTCCGAGCATGTGCAAGCGCTTGAAGCGCTGCTTGGCACACGCCTGCTGCAACGCACCACACGCAAGGTGCAGGCCACTCAGGACGGTCTGGTGCTGTACGAACGCAGCAAGGATCTGCTCTCGCACATGGACGAGATCGAAGGCTTGTTCCGCCAGGACGAGGCGTCGCTGACCGGGCGCATTCGGGTCGACCTGCCGAACATTCTGGCGCGGCGTCTGGTCATGCCGTGCCTGCCGCAATTCATGGCTCGCCACCCGAATCTGGAACTGGAAATCAGCACCACCGACCGCCGCGTCGACCTGCTCAGCGAAGGCTTCGATTGCGTGGTGAGGATTGGCGCGCAACCGGATCAATCGGTGGTCGCGCGGCACCTCGGTGACTTCCCCATGGTCAACTGCGCCAGCCCCGCGTACCTCGAACGCTACGGGGTGCCGCAGTCGCTGGAAGATCTCGCGCAGCATCGATTGGTGCATTACGTCGGTGTGCTGGGGTCGCGTTCGGAAGGCTTTGTGTACGAGGAGGGCGGACAGGTGCAACGCTTGCCGATGGCAGGCAGCATTACGGTCAACAGCACTGACGCTTACGAGTCGGCGTGCCTCGGCGGCTTCGGTCTGACGCAGGTGCCGCGCACCGGCATGCAACCGCATCTGGATAACGGTGAACTGGTGACGGTGTTGCCGCAATTCACGGCGCCGGCGATGGGGATTTCATTGCTGTATGCGCGGCAACGGCATTTGCCACTGCGGGTGCGGGTGTTTATGGATTGGCTGGGCGATCTGATTCGCTCTGCGCTCTGAACCTGAATACAAAACCAATGTGGGAGCGAGCTTGCTCGCGAAGACGGCGTGTCAGTCAATTCAGAGTTGACTGATCCAGCGCTTTCGCGAGCAAGCTCGCTCCCACAAGGATAGTTGTGCGGTTAGAAGATTTGGGTGAACAGCCAGTACAGGCTGCCCGACAGCAGGATCGCCGCCGGCAGCGTCAGCACCCACGCCATCAACAGATTGCGGATGGTCTTCATCTGCAACCCGCCACCGTTAGCGACCATGGTCCCGGCCACACCCGAGGACAACACATGCGTGGTCGACACCGGCAAACCAAACATGTCCGCCGCGCCGATGGTCAGCATGGCCACGGTTTCCGCCGAGGCTCCTTGCGCATACGTCAGGTGGGTCTTGCCGATCTTCTCGCCGACCGTCACCACAATCCGCTTCCAGCCGACCATGGTGCCCAGCCCCAGCGCGATGGCCACGGCGATCTTCACCCACAGCGGAATAAACCGTGTGGCGTTGTCGATCTGTTGCTTGAACAGTTGCAGTTTGCTGCTGGTATCGGCGTCGAAATTGCCGACCTTGTTCTTGTCCATCAGGCGAATGCTTTCACTGGCCAGGTACATGTCATTCCGCACGTTGCCCATGGCTTCAGCCGGGACTTTCGCCAGCGAACCGTAGCCTCTGACTTCTTCGCCGATGTGCCCGGTGAGGGCGGCGAGGGCCGGGATCAGTTGCGGCGTGGCGTCCTTGCTGCGCACGTAGTCGGAGAGCACTGCACGCGGATCGGCGGGCGTCGGCAGCGGTGCACTTTTCACCAGCGCTTGCTGGGTGACCTGCGCCACGGCGGCGAACTGCAGCGATTGCTCTTCCGGCATCGTGCGGTTCAAGGCGTAAGCCATCGGCAACGTGCCGACCAGAATCAACATGATCAGGCCCATGCCTTTTTGGCCGTCGTTGGAGCCGTGAGCGAAGGACACGCCGGTACAGGTCAGAATCAGCAAACCGCGAATCCACCACGGTGGCGGCGCGTTGCCTTCCGGCGCTTTATACAGCGAACGATTCTTCACGAACGCACGCAGCGCCAGCAACAACAACGCCGCACAACCGAAACCCACCAGCGGCGACAGCAGCAGCGCGTAACCAATCTTGGTCGCCTGTGCCCAGTCGACACCGCTGGTGCCGTCGCGGCCATGCATCAAGGCGTTGGCCACGCCGACGCCGATAATCGAACCGATCAAGGTGTGTGACGACGACGCCGGCAAACCCAGCCACCAGGTGCCGAGGTTCCACAGAATCGCCGCGATCAACAGGGCGAAGATCATCGCGAAACCGGCAGACGAACCGACCTGCAGAATCAGCTCCACCGGCAGCAAGGCAATGATGCCGAACGCCACTGCGCCACTCGACAGCAGCACGCCGAGGAAGTTGAAGAACCCCGACCAGACCACCGCGACATTCGGCGGCAGCGAGTGGGTGTAGATCACCGTCGCGACGGCGTTGGCGGTGTCGTGGAAACCGTTGACGAACTCAAAGCCCAGCGCAATCAACAACGCCACGCCGAGCAGCAGGAACGGCGTCCAGGTGGTCACCACCGTACCGAGTTCGTGCATGTCGTGCATCAGGCTGTAAGCGGTGAAGAGCATTCCCATCGCCAGCACGGCGAAAAAGATCACGTAGGTAAACGGGCCGGTTTTCTTGTCGAGGGCTGGCCTGCCGCTGGCGGCGGACGCGGGGCTGGCGGTCAGGGAGGGAGTAGCCATGAGCGGACAATCCTGAGCGAGGGAAGGAGTGCCGCCCATGATCATTGCAGAATGTTACAGAGAGACTGCGATAGATCAGTGTTTGCTTTATTAGCCCGACCACTGATCTAAAGAACCACGAAGATCCCTGTGGGAGCGAGCTTGCTCGCGAAAGCGGTGTGTCATCCGACAATGATGGTGCCTGACACTCCGTCTTCGCGAGCAAGCTCGCTCCCACAGGGGATCTGCGGTGGCATTGCGTTTTGTGGTCAATAATCCCCGCGCTTGCGAAACGCCCAACGCCCGGCAATCACGGTAAACGTCGCCACCAGCGCGACCAATATCCAGAACCCCTCCGGATCCTGCGATAACGGCACGCCGCCCACATTCATCCCGAAAAAACCGGCAATGATGTTGATCGGCAGCGCCAGTACCGTGACCACCGTCAGGGTAAACAGCGTGCGGTTGCTCTGTTCGTTGAGGTTGGCGGCGATCTCTTCCTGAAGCAATTTGATCCGTTCACCGAGGGCGGTGAGGTCGTTGATGATCAGCGCAAACTCCTCGGTGGATTTGCGCAGTTCCTTGACGTCCTCCTTCTGCAACCACGGCGGCGGCCGATTGAGCAGGCGCAGCAACGAACCCGGCTCCAGCGCCAACAGCCGTTGCAGACGCACTAGCACGCGGCGGTTGGCACCGAGTTCGGCGCGGTTGGTCGACAGCCGCGAAGAGAGCAATTCGTCCTCGACCTGATCGACGCTGAGGCTGGTCTTGCGCACGATCTGCGTCAGCACCTCACCCTGATCGCGCAGTAGATGCACAAGCAATTCCGATGGCGAACGAAAACGCTCGCCGGCCTTCACCGACGAGCGCAATTTATCCACCGAGTGCAGCGGTTGCAGGCGCGCGCTGACGATCAGTTTGCTGCGCACGCAAACCCACAGCGTCGACACGTCCGAGGAGACCATGCTGCTCAGGTTGAACACCACGTCGTTGACCACCGCCAGCAACGCCGAGTCGACATGCTCGATGCGCGTCGACCGCGAGCCTTCGTGCAGCGCCTCGAAAAACTCTTCGGGCAATTGCAGGTGACTTTTCATCCAGCGCTCGCACGCCGCATGCGCCAGATTGAGGTGCAGCCAAAGGAATTCACCGCTGTCGCTATCGTCCTGCAAACAGCGCAATGCCGTGGCCGAATCGACTTCGCGGCCACGTTCGCCGGGCAGGAAGCGAAAGCCGTAGAGCAGGCCAAACAGATCAGGATCGCGATGACTGATATCGAGGCTATGGTTCATGAAGGCTCGCTGCGAAGAGGGGGCGTCGGTCGCGCAAATGGCAGGTTCACTGAGCCGCATCATCGCAATGTCACATGACGTTTGTGTGACAGCAAAATGACGTCAAATCAGCAACTTACCGACGGTCGGATTTTCTTCAAGAAGCGCTCTGGTACGCCGATCAAGCTTGGGTTACGTTGCGCGCGCTTGGCCATGAGCCAAGGCTCGCCGACACGGATGTCCGGCACAATTTCACGCCTTACCGGGCGTGCCTCATCCTTGTCCTGAGTATCTTTCGATGCTGCAAAAATCCCTGAGAGCGCAAATTCTCGCCCTGCTGAGCGGCAGCCTGCTGGCGATGCTGTTGATCGCGCTGGCCTGTTTTCATTTCCTGTCCAACGGCGTGCAAAGCTACAGCCAGTTGATCGCAGGTCCCTTGCACACCTCGCAACTGATCGATGAGGCCAACCTGCAATTCAAGGTGCAGGTGCAGGAATGGAAAAACGTCCTGCTGCGCGGCAAGCAACCGGCGGATCTGAGCAAATATTGGGGGCAGTTCGAAGATCGTCAGCGCGATGTGCAAAACATCCTCGGCGAACTGGCCGGCCAGAAAGGCCTCGAGCCGAGCCTGAAAAACCGTATCGAACGTCTGCGTGATGAGCATCGTCAGCTCGGTTCCGCCTATCAGAAGGGCCGCGATGCCTACGTGGCCGCCGGTGGCGATCCGACGGCGGGCGACACTGCGGTCAAAGGCGTCGATCGTGCCACCAGCGATCAGATGAGCGAACTGGTCGCCCAATTGCGCAAGCAGGGGACAGAGCAGTCGGCGCTGATCAGTGCCGAGGCTGACCGCACGGTGTTGTTTGGTCTGCTGGTGATGCTCGCGTCGGGCCTGTTGATCGGCCTGCTGAGCCTGTGGCTGGTCAACCGCAATCTGGTCGAGCCGATCCGCAAGCTGATCGATTACGTCACTCAATTGAGTCGCGGCAAACTGGCCGAACGTGTGGTCAGCGACCGTCAGGATGAATTGGGCAACCTCGCCGCTGCCGCCAACACCCTGCGTGATTTCCTCGCCGACACCTTCACCCGTTTGCAACGCAGCGCGTCGGATCTGGACAGCGCCAGCGGTGAGTTGAATGCAATCGCCACGACCATGGCCGGCGGCACCAACGAGCAGTTCAACCGCACTGATCAGGTGGCCACGGCGATGAACGAAATGTCCGCCACCGCGCAAGAAGTCGCGCGTCACGCCGCTGATGCTGCGCGTGCAGCCGACGATGCCGACCAGTCTGCCCAACAGGGTGAAAAGGTCATGCAGAGCACCATCCACTCGATCACGCAGATGCGCGGCGAAATCGCCAACACCGCTACAGTGATTCGTCGCCTGGAAGCTGACAGCGGCCGCATTGGCAAAGTGCTGGAAGTGATTCGCGGCATCGCCGAGCAGACCAACCTGCTGGCGCTCAACGCTGCGATCGAAGCGGCGCGCGCCGGTGAGGCCGGGCGTGGTTTTGCCGTGGTCGCCGATGAAGTGCGCAACCTCGCACAACGCACCGCCGAGTCGATCATCGAGATCAACCAGATCATTCACAGCGTGCAGACCGGCGCGGTGGATGCGGCGCAAGCCATCGACAGCGGCCAGACACGCAGTGACGAAAGTGTCGAGCAAGTGACTCAGGCCGGCGCGATGCTGGAGCGCATTACCCACGCCGTGGAAGCGATCCGCGACATGAACCGTCAGATCGCTACCGCAGCCGAAGAGCAGACCTCGGTTGCCGAAGACATCTCGCGCAACCTCACCGAGATCACCTCGATCGCCAGCACCAACCTCGACAACGTGCAGCGCACCGAAAGCGCCAGCCAGAACCTGCACAGCCTGTCGGGGCAACTGAACGAAGTCACCGCGCGCTTGAGCGCCTGAGGCGATTGGACGTGTACCGGTTCGGATACCGAGTCGGTACACAGTCGATCTCAAATCGAGGCGGGCGTGGTCGATGACCGGTTATCTATAACCGGCATTGGAGTATTCCCATGGTCAGCATCACTTCTGTTTCGATCAATCAGACCGTCACCACGCCCACCAGCAAAACCTCGATCAGTGACGTTGGTGACGACACGTCTACCTCAGCAATCGCCAGCACGGGCACGACGGCCGATACCGGTAAAGTCGCCGCCGGTGGTGGGGCCGCTCCGGCGGGCGGCAGCAATTCCAGCAGCAGTGAAGAATCGGATTCGGTGAAAGAACTGCGCAAGCAGATTGCCGAACTGCAGAAGCAATTGCAGGAACAGCAGCAGGCGTTGCAAGCGGCGCAGGCGAAGCAGGAAAGTTCGGATGCCAAGGCTGCCGAAGTAGCCTCCGCACAAGCGCAGATCACTGCCACCTCGGCTTCTCTGTCAACCGCAACAGCCTCGCTGTTGCAGGCGTTGCAGGATTCCGACTCGAGCACTTCGGGTTCGCTGGTCAGCACCTCGGTGTGATGCCTTTTCCCCTCACCCTAGCCCTCTCCCAAAGGGAGAGGGGACTGACCGTGGTGATTATGTGAGTTACGCCGACCTGAAATATCAAGTCGAACTCAGGTCTTGAATAGCCCCCGATCGGCTCCCTTTCCCCCTCGCCCCCTTGGGGGAGAGGGCTGGGGTGAGGGGGAGAAAATTTCACTGACAACACATCAAAAAAGCCGAACACAAAAAAGCCGCACGATCTTGCAATCGTGCGGCTCCTTATATTCGCGCTATCAGGTGTCTTGCTTGTTGCTCAGCACTTTGCCGGTGGTGGCGTCGAAGTCGACATCCCATTCAGTGCCATCGGCCAAACGCAGCTCAACTTCATACTCATAACCATTGAAGTGGTTATCCAGGTCAGTGTCAGTAATAGTCGCACCCGGGTGCAGCTTCAACGCTTCGGCGTTCATCGACTCCAGCGACTTGATCTTGCCTTCCTTGACCAGTTGCGGGATCTGGTCAACGCGGACATCAGCCTGGGCCAGGCCAGCGGTGAGGGTCAGGGCGGCAGCGGTAAACAGGGCAGTCAAAGTTTTCATCGGTTCAATCCTTTAGGTGTTTGTCTAAGCGGGTGTGCTGTTTCAGTGGGTTCAGATTAAACAGCGCAACTTAATTCACCCTTAAAACGCGCCGTTCGGTTGCGTCGTTTGTTCAATTAGCCCACGCCGCAAGCTTTCATGCTGTGCCCTCGATCAATGGAGGTGCACATGAAACGTATCGTTGCCCGGTTGTACGCGCCGCTGTTCTGGGGCGGTTTTATTGGCGGTGGGTTATGGCTGGCGCAGTGCTCGACGGCATGGCTGTTGCCGCTGTTTGGTGCGGCGCTGGCGGTGTCGTTCACGGCGGAATGGCTGCTGCCCTATGAGACAGTCTGGAACCGTCCGGCCGGTGATCGCCGACGCGACATCTTGCATGCGCTGGTCAACGAAGCGTTGAGTGCGCTGGGCCTGCTCGCATTGCCCGGGCTGGTGGCGTTGCTGGCGATTGACGGCGTGTGGCCAAGCGGTTGGCCGTTGTGGTTGCAACTGGGGCTGGCGATTTTCATTGCTGACGCCGGCATCAGCCTGATGCATTACGCCAGCCATCGCGTGGCGTGGCTGTGGCGATTACACGCGGTGCATCACAGTGTTGAACGGCTCTACGGTTTCAACGGTTTGATGAAGCATCCGTTGCATCAATTGCTCGAAGCGTCGGCGGGGCTGTTGCCGTTGTTGGTGCTGGGCATTCCTTTGCAAGTGGCGACGTTGCTGGCGTTTGCCATCGCGATCCAACTGTTGCTGCAGCATTCCAACGTCGACATGCGCCTCGGTTTCCTCCGCTGGATTTTCGCCTGGGCGCCGCTGCATCGCTTTCATCACATGAAGTACGGGCGCGCCGGTGACGTCAATTTCGGTCTGTTCTTCAACGTGTGGGATTGGCTGCTGGGCACTGGTTTTTACACCGATGAGTATCGGATCGGGCAGGGCGATCTGGGCATTGGCAGTCGCCCGGATTTTCCCAGGAATTACCTGGCGCAATTGCTTGATCCTTTTGACTCGGTAACGTTGGCTCGCGAACCGACAGTGCCCGCGGCGCTGCGCCGCTGAATCAGCTCAAAAGCTTCAACTCGATGTGTTGAAGCGCCTGACGAGCAGTGACCCCGAAGAGTTTTTTCAGGCTGCGTGAGAAGTGCGCCGAATCGGCAAACCCGGCAGCGTGCGCAGCGGTGGTCACCGGGCTGCCCGCCAGAATCGCAGCCATGGCCATGCGCAAGCGCCGCCACAGCACCAGTCTGCGCACCGGCAAACCGACCTGATCGACCAGCAATCGCTGCAATTGGCTCAGGGACAAATTTGCCGTGTCGGCCACCGAGCGGGCGGCGACTTTGCTGCCCAGCGAGGCGTCGACGGCGGCCAGTGCACGTGTGATGCGCGGATCATGCAACGAGCGGCGCGGGCATTGGCGTAGCGCGAGATCGAGTGCGGTTAAAGACAGTTCGGCGTTGAAAACGGCTTCACGCAGTGTCGCCGCTTCGAACAGCAACGGCTCTGCATAAACGCTAAACAGCGGATCCGGCGCTTCAACAATCGCATGAGGCACATTGGAAGCAATCAACAGCCGAGAGCTGCTGACGGTTTCGCCCTCGAGCCACACCGTGGCCGGTCGCTCAGGGGCGAGGATGATTTGATGGGCATAGTGGCAATGGGGCGCAGTGCGCCCCGACACTCCGTGGATCAGGCCATAGTCGTGCCCCAGCCAGAGGCGGCCTGTCCACTCGGTGTGTGCGCTCACTCAGAAGCCGTTGTTCTTCAACACTTGCTCAACACTGGCGGCCGCCGGGCGTTTATAGAACTTCAACAGTTCGCTGGCACGGTTGGTGAAGATGCCGTCGACACCGGCGGCCATGACTTTCTCGAAGTCCACTGGCTCGTCGACGGTGTAGACGTGCACCAGCAGGCCTTGATCGTGGGTGTATTTATTCATCCACGGTTGCACCAGATCCGAATAGCTCTGGTCGCCACCCTTGGTCAACTTCGCCGACGGGCCAGTGCCGATGGCACCCTGGGCCTTGGCGTAGTCCACCCATTGCTTGAACTCGGCTTCAGACTTCGGCTCTTGTTTGCCGTAGAAAACGTTTTTGTCCTTCTCGCCGGACTCGGCAAAGGTCACTTTCGATTTCGGCTCGATGCTGCCTTCGCCGACCCACAGCAGGAGGATTTTCGGCACTTGCGGCATTTCTTTTTCCAGCAGTTCGAGGCTGTTTTTCTCGAACGTTTGCAGGATCACTTTGCCTTTGCCCTGACCGACGCCCAGTGCGCTTTTCGCCAGTTTCGAACCGGCCGGGCTCAGCCAGCCGCGGTCCTGCAGTTTTTCCTTGAGGTCTTTTTCGATCCCGGGAAACAGCTGCGGCTCTTTGGTTTCGATGTACAGGCCCGGTTTGTGTTGCGGGTTGGCCTGGGCGATGTCGATGATTTCATCGAGGGTCAGAATCTTCAGCCCGGCGTAAGTCGGGCGCGCGCGATCCGGGTAGGCCTTGTTGTACCAGCTACCGGCGTCGAGGGTTTTCAGCTCGGCCATGGTGAAGGCATTGGCCGGGCTGTCCTTGCGCTCCGGGAACTTGCTGGCGACGTCAGTGGTGCGTTGCAGGTTGTTGTCGTGCAGGGCGAACAGCACGCCGTCCTTGCTGCGCTGCAAATCCATTTCCAGGTAATCGGCGCCCAGATCACGCGCCAGTTTGTAGGACGCCGCCGTGGATTCCGGTGCATCGAAGGACGCGCCACGGTGAGCAATCACCGCCGGGTGCGGGATGCCGTTGGCGGCAGCGACTGCATTCGGATCAGTCTGGCTGGCGGCGTGCGCCTGACCGAGGCCGAGCAGCAGGCTCAGGACCAGAGCGCTTTTGGTGAAAGTGGCGGGCATGTTCGAGTTCCTTTCGCAGGGCATTTTCAAAGACGTACCTTTTAACAACTGAATCGATTACGTGCTATCGCCAGACCGACATAAACGTATTAAAAGCGATTTTTCCTGCACTTTTGTGGCGCCGTTTGCAGTACGCTTGCCCACGGCAGACGCTCCGGCAGAGGGCGCGCCGCTCCGTTGCCCTGCGTGTAAACCATCGATCATTTTTCGTGAGGTTTACCATGCGCATCACCTCCCAACTCATCTGCCAGGCCGCCGACGATCTCAAGGGGTTTGTCGGCCTCAACCGCAAAACCGCTCAGTACATCGTGCGCTTCAGCGAGGATTCGTTCGGCATGGACGTGGCCGATGACGGCATTATTCCTGTGAATGAATTCGTCTGGGCGCCGACGACAGCGCAGACCATGACGCTTAAGCGCGAGTTGATTCAGTTGTTGCTGGATCAGAACATCGATGACCGCATCAACATCACCGAGCCGTTGCGCGTTTATATGAGCAAGGTTGAAGTGCCGGAGATTGAGGCGGTGCGCAGTCTGGTGCGCGGCTGAGATTTTGTAGTGGCTGTACTGGCCCCATCGCTGGCAAGCCAGCTCCCACAGGTACGATGTAATCCTCCGAGCCGCGCATAACCTGTGGGAGCTGGCTTGCCAGCGATGAGGCCGGTGAATTCGCCACCAATATCACAGGCCGAACTGATACTCCCGCTCGACCCGACACACCCGCGTATGAAACGCCGAATACCATTCCGAGCGCCCACGCGCTTGAATCAGCCGATGCTCAGGATGCTGCCGCCACGCCAGAATTGCCGCTTCGCTGTCCCAATACGACACCGTAATCCCGACACCATCCGCACCGCGAACCGACTCCACCCCAAGGAACCCCGGCTGCTCACTGACCAAGGCAGCCATGCGCTCAGCCGCCTCGGCATAGCCGTTGTCACCCTCGGTGCGAGTCGAGGTAAAAATCACCGCAAAGCAAGCAGCCATCAACGCGGCTCTCCGCAAGCTTCAACAAACGCGCGCACCAGCGGCGGCATCTGCCCTTTGAGCGCCGCGCGCTCTGGTTGAAACAACGTCGCCACAAAGAATGGATGATCCTTGAGTTCAATCGCACGCAAATCCCCTGACGAATCATGCCCCACCGCTTGTAGGCGATCGTTCAACAGTTGCCGTTCGAACAGCGGATTCACACCGAAGCGGCAGCGATAGCCTTCACGAATCTGCGACGTTTCGTACGCCCTGGCGATCAACGAACCGGGCACCAGGTGAATGCTGTCCAGCGCTTCGACCAGCGAACAGGTCAGCGGCGTGAGCACCGCGCGCTCGGAATCGGGCGACGTTTCACCATGTTCCGCATCAGCCCAACCCAGTACGTGGCGGGAAAACTCCAGCACCGCATGTTGAAAACCGCCGCAGGTGCCAAGGAAAGGGCGCTGTTGTTCGCGGGCAAAACGGATCGCCCGCAATGCGCCGGCTTCGCTTTTGTAAGGGCTGGCCGGTACGCACCAGAAACCGTCGAAACCGCCGAGCGGCGTATCGGCGTGGATCTGCTCGGTGGGCAACCATTCGAATTGCACGTTGCGGTTGAGGTGTTCGCCGACCAGACCGAGGGCGACAGGAATGGCTTGGTGAGCGGTGACTTGCGGGTCGTAATCGCCGATCAGGGCGATACGGAGGGCGCTATTTTCCATGGGATTCCCTGCGCTTGTTGAATGATGGCACTCACTATAGATTGGCGCTCACGCACTCAACATGGGCATTTCCCCAAGTGATTAATGCAGCGACGCACTATCAGCTCGACTATCCCGATCTGGCCCTGATTCTGGCCCTGGTGCGTGGCGGCTCGCTGGCCCGGGCAGCGCAGCTGTTGAAAGTAGACGTCTCCACGGTATTTCGCGCGGTGCGGCGTCTTGAAGCCGCACTCGGTCAGCAACTGTTCGAAAAAAGCCGCGCCGGCTATTTGCCGACAACCCTCGCGCAGACGCTAGGCGAGCAGGCCGAACGCGCCGAACAGGCGCTCGAAGCCGCGCGCATTGGCGTGGAGCAGGGCGGTGAAGTGGTCAGCGGCACGGTGCGCCTGACCTGCACCGATTCGGTGTTGCAAGGTTTGTTGCTGCCGGCGTTGGCGCAATTCATGCCCAATTATCCGGCGCTGACCCTTGAGCTGAGCACCTCCAACGATTTCGCCAACCTCAGCCGTCGCGATGCCGACATTGCCCTGCGCTTGACGCGTACACCACCGGAGCACTTGGTCGGACGGCAACTGGCGAAGATTTCCTACCGAGTCTGCGCCAGTACACGCTATTTGCAGAACGTCGATCCGGGCGATCTGGCCGCGCTGACCTGGATCGCTCCGGACGACTTCCTGCCCGATCACCCGACCGTCGCTTGGCGCCGCCAGCAATTGCCCGGCGTGATGCCGGGGTATCGCTGCAACAGCATGTTGGCGGTCACCGAACTGGTCCGCGCCGGCCTCGGCGTGGCGGCATTACCGGACTTTTTGATCAGCGAGGGTTTGCAGGCGTTGAGCGAGCCGCTGCACGGATACGACACCGCGCTGTGGCTGCTGACCCGCCCGGATTGCCGGGCGTTACGTTCGGTGGTGACGTTGTTCGACGAACTGGGGCGAGCGCTGCGTTTGCCGTGATCAGCGCTGCGGATTCACGTGCATGTGCTCGTGCATTTCGCGGGTCAGACATTCGATGCGTTCAGTCAGGCTTTTGGTCATCTCGGTCAGGCGGGTGTTCTGCTCCAGCAGTTCCAGCAACTGTGCGGTGTTCTTCGCGGCCTGGGCCTGGCGCTCGGTATTGGCTTGTGCCAGCGCTTCACGGTGTAGCGCGTCGGCATCCGCCTGTGCCTTGTCGCGGGCGGCCTGACGGGTTTGTGCGAGCAGAATCAGCGGCGCGGCGTAGGCCGATTGCAGGCTGAAAGCGAGGTTCAGCAGGATGAACGGGTAAACGTCGAAGGTGGTCACGCCAAACACGTTGAGGCAAACCCACAACAACACAATCAGGGTTTGCGCGCCGAGAAACGTCGGCGTGCCGAAGAACCGCGCAAACGCCTCGGCGCGCAGGGCGAAGGTGTCGTTGCCGAAAGTGGTGCTGAGGTGGGCGTGGGGGCGGTGGAAGCGCAGGTGATCGACGGGAGCAGCTTCAGGTATTGCGGGTTTTTCAGTGGTCATGATGCACTCGGCAGGGCGTGGGGCGTGTAGTCACTATAGCTCTGCGCTGTGGCGACCGGCCCCTTCGCGAGCAAGCTCGCTCCCACAGGTAGCCGGGGTGTTCACACATATTGTGATCAACCTAACCCCTGTGGGAGCGAGCTTGCTCGCGAAGGCAACGACGCGGTCTACCTGCCTTTAACCCGGGGCCCGCTCATTGGCAAACATGCTCACGGCATCCACCGCCTCGCTGGCGCCATCACGAATCTGCAGAATCACCGTGCCTGCCTGATCCGCCAACTCGACCCCTTGTGCCGCACGACCTCGGGTGCCCTCCATGCTCTTGATGGCCTGCCGGGTCTCGTTCTGGATCAGGCTGATCATGCTGGAAATCTCCGCCGTCGACCCGCTGGTGCGTGCCGCCAGCTGTCGCACTTCATCGGCGACCACGGCAAAACCGCGTCCCTGTTCACCGGCTCGCGCGGCCTCGATTGCGGCGTTGAGCGCCAGCAGGTTGGTCTGGTCGGCAATCGCGCGGATGGTGTTGACGATGGCGGTGATCTGCTCTGAGCGCTCACCCAATTGCGCAATCAACGTCGACGATCCGGCAATGTCCTCGGCGATTTCGCGCATTTCGCTGGCGGCCTGCTGGATCACCTGAGTGCCTTGTTCGGCGACTTTTCGTGTGGCCACCGAGATGTGATACGCCGCGCTGGCACTGCGCGCATCCTGCTCGTGTTGTTCGACGCGGGCGGTGACATCGGAGGCGAACTTCACCACTTTGCACAAGCGCCCGGCGGCGTCGTAGACCGGGTTGTAATTGGCCTCGAGCCACACGGTCTGCCCGCGCTTGTCCACACGCTCGAACAGACCATGGAAAAACTCGCCCTGATTCAAGCGGCGCCAGAAATCTTCGTAGGCACTGCTATTGACCAGTTCCGGCGTGCAGAACAAACGGTGATGTTTACCTTTGAGTTCGGCGAGTGTGTAACCCATGCGCGTCAGAAAATTCTGGTTGGCCGTGAGAATACTGCCGTCGAGATTGAATTCGATGACCGCCATCGCCCGGTCAATCGCCTGCAACTTGGCATTGGCCTCGCTTTCCTGTTGCACCTTGGCGGTCACGTCCATGGCGTACTTGACCACTTTCACCACCCGTCCCGAGGCATCCTTGATCGGGTTGTAACTGGCTTCGAGCCAGATCGGCTGACCCTTGCTGTTGACCCGCTCGAATGTCCCGGACTGAAACTGGCCGTTTTTCAGGCGTGACCACAAATCAGTGTACTGAGCGCTGCGCCCGAATTCCGGTGTGCAAAAGCGTCGATGGGGCTGGCCGATCGCTTGTTCGGCGGTGTAACCCATGGTCTTGAGAAAATTGTCATTGGCGCGCAATACCACGCCATCCAGATCGAACTCGATCACTGCCATCGAGCGATTGATCGCGTCGAGCAGGCCGGCTTGTTCGGTGAGGGAACGCTGAAGATCGGCGACGGCGGATTTGTGGCGATTGAAGAACATGCTCGCAGTACTCTGGAAGGAGGGAAGATCGAGGATTCAGTCCCTATTCCCGCGCTGGCAGACCGAATGCGCGGACGGCATTCGGCGGTGACTGCTCAATGCCAGCATTCCTTAACTGGCAGATGGCTACTTATACAAAACTTCATAAAGTTGTACAAGAAAGTAATTATTTGTAAGTTTGTATAACTTTTTAGGCGTCTGCGCTGTCCGTCGCTACCCTGGTCAAGGCAACGCTGATGGTGTTGCGGCCCGTGTGTTTAGCGGTGTAGAGCGCTTTATCGGCATCGTCCAGCCAGTCCAGTGCATCCTTGTACAAGGATTGGTAGCGCGCCAAACCGATACTAAGGCCCACTCGCAACGCTGATACCTGCGGATGACGATACTGCAACAATGCCTCGCGCAGTTGCTCCATCACGGCTTCGGCCTTGTGCAATGGCAGTGTCGGCAGAACCACGCAGAACTCGTCACCACCGTAGCGCCCGGCCAATTCATACTGATCGAGCAGGCGTTTGAGCTCCTGACTCAATTGCCGAAGCACCTCATCGCCGACAATGTGCCCGAAGCTGTCATTGATCTGCTTGAAGTGATCGATGTCGATCAACGCCAGCGTGGCTTGGGTGTTGTGCTGGCGGCATTGCTGAAATTTCAGATGCAGCAAGTCTTTCCACGCGCCGTGGTTGAGCAGTCCGGTCAGGCTGTCGGTACGGCTGAGGGCGGTCAGCGTGCGTTTGTGTTGCGAGAGTTTGATCGCCAGGCGATAACAGACCATGCCCAGTGCCAGTGGATACAGCGTCAGCATCGGCAGACAGGCCCAGACTTGCGCCTGCGTCATGATCAGGCTGAATTTGAAACCAAAGATCGTCCAGCCGAGCAAAACGCCGGCGAGTTGGGCGAGGGCGCCGAATACGAACAACCGATAGCCACCGGCGGCGACGTTGTTCATGGTCATCATCGACAGGATGGTTACGGTGGTCAGCGGATTGAACTGAAAACACGCCGCCCAGAAACCGCCGCACAGTGAGTCGCAGAGCAGATTGCGCCGTTCAGCCTGATACGGGAAAGCCGAGCGCGTGGAGATCTGATAAGCCAGATGCGGCCAGACAAAGCCATTGAAGATCAACAGTGCCCAGATCCAGCCGGGCATGTTCAGCGGATACAACGCAGCACCGACGCTGAAGAAACCGACCCCCAGACCGATGGCCCTGGGCAGGTAAATACGTCGGGCGAATGACAAGCCTTTGCCGCGTTGGTTTTCCATGATGCCCTGCGCGAAATTCATCCTGAAATACTTTGCAGTATTTTCTCAGGCTGACCGTTCGTCGGTCGATTGTCGGACATTGTCATTTATTCCAACGGGAATAATCAGTGTCCTTCCGAGCCATTTAATCGGTGGCTCGCGCAGGAGAGGGGCGATTTAGAGCTGATAGTGGGCCAGGAACATTTCCAGCGCCGATTCGGCGACGGTGTTTTGCATATCGATATCAAGAGCGGCGCGGCCCATCGACATCTGCGGCCAGAAGGCAAAGGTCTTGAGCAAGCCTTGCACCTGGTGAGCGGCGAACTCCGGATCGACCGGCTTCAGTCGGCCGTCAGCCTGCGCGGCGCGAATCCACACGGTCAGACCTTCCTCGCGTTCACCCATACGCTCGACCATGTTCTGCGCGCGCTCCGGCGAATGGATAGTGGCGGCAATCGCCACGCGTGCCAGGGTGAGGAAATTCTCGTCGGCCATCAACTGCACCTTGGCCTGCAGCATCTTCAGTAACTGCTCACGCAACGGCTGATCGCGGTTGTAGGTCACCGATTGCTCAGCGCTGATTCGAGTCCATAACTGGTTGAGAATTTCGGCGAACAGCTCTTCTTTGCTGGGGAAATGGTTGTACACCGTGCGCTTCGACACACCGGCCGTGGCGGCAATCTTGTCCATGCTGGTGACTTCGAAACCGTTGGCCCGGAATTCGGCAATCGCCGCCTGAATGATGGCTTCGCGTTTACGGTCGGTGAGGCGCTGTGGAGCTGTCATAAGTACGCTTCGGCAGAGAAAGATGAAATTACACTTGGCAGTTTACTTGTCATCCGCTTTGATGCAACCTAGAAACTACACCGATCAGTGTAATGTTGCGTTAATCCTCGCAGCCTAAAAACCAGACAGTTCGGCCTATGCGTGCAGCTTTGGCCATTTATCGTCCCACCGCGAAGAACCGTGAATTGCGCGGTTTTTCTGGAGTCATTCAGTCATGGCCAATCCAGTTTCGATCCCGGATAACACATCCACGCCTGAAGCCTCGCGGCAGAATCAGGGGCTGTTTCGCAACCACGCGCCGGTGCAACGCGAAGGCCTGCGCAAAATGCTGCGGATCATGTGGAACATGATTTTCCACAAGCCGCGCAACACCCGGCCCGCCGCGCCGATCCCGGTGCAAGCGTTGACCCGGGAAGCGTTGCTGGCGGCGCCAAACCACAGCGTCTTTCGCCTCGGCCACTCGACCCTGCTGCTGAAGCTGCGCGACAAATTCTTCATCACCGACCCGGTCTTCGCCGAGCGTGCATCGCCGGTGCAGTGGGCCGGCCCGAAACGCTTCCACCAGCCACCGATCAGCATCGACCAGTTGCCACCGATTGAAGCGGTGATCCTGTCGCACAACCATTACGACCACCTCGATTACCAGGCCGTGCTCCGACTGGCCGCCAAAACCAATCTCTTTCTGACGCCACTGGGCGTCGGCGACACCCTGATCAAATGGGGCATCGATGCCAGCAAAGTCCGCCAGTACGATTGGTGGCAGGGCGCCGAAATTGCCGGCATCCGTTTCGTCGCCACACCGTCACAGCACTTTTCCGGCCGTGGCCTGTTCGACGGCAACAGCACCCTGTGGGCGTCATGGGTAATGATCGACGGCGACACGCGGATCTTCTTCAGCGGCGACAGTGGCTACTTCGACGGCTTCAAACGCATCGGCGAACAGTACGGCCCGTTCGACCTGACCCTGATGGAAACCGGCGCCTACAACGTCGAGTGGCCGCATGTGCACATGCAGCCAGAAGAAACCCTGCAAGCGCACATCGACCTCAAGGGCCGCTGGCTCTTCCCGATCCACAACGGCACCTTCGATCTGGCGATGCATGCGTGGCATGAACCGTTCGACCGGATCCTGGCACTGGCGTGGGAACGCAGTATTTCCATTACCACGCCGCAGATGGGTGAGGCGTTTAACATCGCTCAGCCGCAACGCGGGGAGGCGTGGTGGTTGGCGGTTGAAGGGGAGAGTGAGGGGGTGGTGCAGAGTGCTTGATAGCTCGCCGAGTTCGCCCCTTCGGGGGCGATTGTCTTACTCAGCCATCGCAAAATCCCCACGCCCCATCGCTTCCGACGACACGCCCTGTACACTCGCACTACGCCCCGGCGCAAACCCGGGAAAGAACACCAGCCCCTGTGCCTCAAACCGATAAGCCAACGCCAGTCGCGCCGCATCCGCGACATCCTGCTGCGCTTCAAAGCGTTGGATTTCTTCCACCGAAACCTCGGCTTCCCGCGATAGCTGTTCCACGCTCCAGCCCAGCATCGCTCGGGCCTGGACGCTGTGCGTCGGGGTGAACTGGAAAAGGGCAATGCGTTCGAGGATGTGGTTCATCGCAAGAGAGGCCATGGTGTGCTCCGGGCTCAAGAGTGCTGATTGAAAATGTACTGTGTTTTTGTACAGTTGTTTTCGGCCGGGATCAAACGCATTTTTTGATTTGCCCTAATTCGCCGCCTCCAACCAGACGGACGGTGCCTGACCGAGGATCCGCCGGAACATCGTCGAGAACGCCGCCGGGCTTTCATAACCGAAGTCCAGTGCGATGCGCGTCACCGCTTCACCTGCGGCCAGTCGTGCCAGCGCCAGGACCACGCAAGCCTGCTGCCGCCATTGCCTGAAACTCAGCCCGGTCTGCTGACGGAAAAGTCTGTTGAAGGTGCGCAAGCTTATGTGTAAATGGTCGGCCCACTGCTGTGGTGATTGGTGTGCGTACGGCTGATGCAGAAAGTTCTGACACAGAGACAGGAGTTTTCCGTCAGTCGGTAGCGGGATGTGCAACGGCAGCGGCGCACTGCGCGTCAATTCATGCAGCAGCAGATCGATCAACACACCATCGCGTCCGACCAAGTCATAAGCCAGTGGCACTTCCACCGCCTCCATCAGCAAATGCCGCAGCAACGGCGACACACTGATCACCTGGCAGCGCTCCCCCAAATCCACCGCATCGGGCTCGATGTACACACTGCGAGTACTGACCCCGAGCATCAAAACCTCATGCGCGACCCCCGGCGGAATCCACACCGCCCGTTGCGGCGGCACCACCCAGTTACCGTCATGCGTGCTGACCTGCATCACACCGGTCGCGCCGTACAACAACTGCGCCCGCCGATGCGTATGAAAGGGCAACAGGTGACCGTGGGAATAATCCGTACCGATCGCCACCACCGCGCGCGGCGTGTCATCCAGCAGATTGATCGAAACATTGCGCATCAGGCGTTTCCCGGTGGTTGGCGTAAACGCAAACATTATTGGCTGAGTTGCTGAAGCAGGCCAAGCGATGCCGCTCTATCGTCGACAGCTCTCCCTCCACGGACGCCTCGACATGTTCTATTTACTGCTGACCCTCTTCGGCTGCCTGACCGGCGTCACCGCCGTGCTGTTCGGCTTCGGGGGCGGCTTCGTCGTCGTGCCGCTGCTGTATCGCATGCTCACCGCGAGCCACGGCGCCGACGACCCGATCGGCCAATCGGCGATGCACATCGCCGTCGCCACCTCGACCTGCGTGATGATCGTCAACGCCCTGATCGCCACCGACAAACATCGTCGCGCCGGCAATCTCATCCGTCATTACCTGTGGCCGTTGGGAGGGTTTATCGGAGTGGGGGCGGTCGTTGGCGCAATAGCGGCGGTGTGGGTCAGCGGCGAAGTGATTCGCTACGCGTTCATAGGCTATCTCGGCGTGACCATCATTGATTGCCTGCTGCGACGCGGCTTTCTCACGCAAAACGCAGACGTCATCCCACGCCGACTTGGCGCTACGGAAACTTCCGCAGGTGGTGTAGGCATCGGCGCCATCGCGACGTTTCTCGGTGTAGGAGGAAGCGTCATGACCGTGCCGTTGTTGCGCCGCTGTGGATTGAGCATGTCGCAAGCGACGTCCATGGCCAATCCGTTGAGCGTACCGGTGGCATTGGCTGGGACGCTGACGTACATGGCGCTGGCCGGGTTCAGTCAGGCTGACCTGGGCACGTGGTTTGTCGGGTATGTGGATCTGCTCGCGTTTGCGGTGCTGACGGTTGGCTCGCTCATCGGGATTCGATTGGCCGCGCCATGGATTGGGCGGATACCAGACCAGGTGCATGCCTGGGTCTATATTGGTTTGCTGATTATTGTGCTGCTGTGCATTTCGCTTAAATGAACCATTGCCAGGCTACAGCGGAAGAAATCAAAATCGGTAACTGAGCGCCGTCCTCCAGCAACTACCAGAGAACCAGGATGTTGATCTTCAATTGCACCGAAGCCGCCAGTAAGTTTTTCAGCCGTGTTCACAAAGGCAAAGTGATCACTCCGGTGGACGCTAAACCCCCGACCGCAGTGATCGAAGATGATCAACCGGGCAGCTCCAACGAGCAGTGGCTCGTGCACGCAATCACCGTCCAACGCAAACACGTGTTGCTCGTAATCCATGTGCAAACCCGCTATTGCATGATCCTCGCCGATGCCAAAAAGGCCGATGCTGAAGGGTTTGTCGCAGGATTTGTCGAACGCTGGCGCGAAGGCTTGCTACGCGACGCGATCAACCATGACTTCATGCAATGGGCTGACGCGGGAATCCTGTCGGATCGTTTTGAAGAAGCCTGCGCAGAACATCGTTTCTATCGTCGCAGCCATCGCGGTGCACAACAGCACATTGAGCAGATCGCCTGGTTTTTTCAGGACTGTGCCGCCGAGTGGGGTTGTTTGCCGCAGGGCGAACGCGCGGCCATCGGGTTCGATGCGCAGATGAACAGTCGACTCAGAAACAGCAAAGGGCGCAAGGATTACTTCAGGCCAGATGAAGAAATGATCGCCCACTGGTTGCGCCAATATTGCGCTGTCGATGAGTCTGGCATTCAGGCTGCGCTGGAGCGACGCAAACAGGCAGAGCGGGAGATCCAGGCGTTTCAGAGTGAGCTGCAATAGCCTGAAAGGCACTGCGGGCCTCGCATCCCTGATTTGTTCTCTCCATAATCCCCCCGAATTTATCCGCGCCGGCCCTCAAGTGCCGGTGCGGCCTTCTCCTCTTTCAAGGATCGATCAATGCTCAAGGGACTGATGCGCCTGGCAACCTGCGCTGCTGTGCTGTTCTCGCTGCTATCCACCGCGCAGGCCGAAGATAACCGGCTGGTATTCACCGGTACGTTGGGCAAAATGCCGATCGTTTTCGAAGTCGACACCAGTGACCCGGAGCAAGTTACCGGTCGCTACTTCTATGAGAAGTTTCACCGCGATCTAGAGCTTAACGGCACCTATAAAAATGACGTTTTGCTGCTCACAGAGGGCAGTGATCGTATGGACCCGGACAAGCCATTACCGACCCTCAAACTGAAACCGATTGAGGCCGGCTGGAAGGGCGAATGGCAAAACGCTAAAGGCAAAAAACTGCCCGTACTGGTTACCGATACGCCACTTCCCGAAGTACCGGCGAATGCATTGCCCTACATCGCCAAGTTGCCCAAGAGCGAGCCCTACGAATATCTGCGGCTTCAAGGACTGAAACTCAAACCCGGGAAAAAGCAGGACTTCATGGGCTACACCCTGCAATGGTGGGAAGAGCCTGACACCAAGATGTCCATGTTCAGCATCGAATCCGGGATGCCACAAGAAGATCTGCAACGGGTTAACCAGCAATTGCTCGGGCGCTTGTGGGACGAGGCCATCAGTTACTACGGTTGCCAGTTGCGAGGTCGCGGTTACGCCGAATTCCTACAGGACGTCACCCCGACATTTATCTCGCCCAGCGTCATCAGCCTGAACATCTCCACCAGCTACGACTGCGGCGGTGCGCACCCGGACTTCGGCGATTCACCACTTAACATCGATGTGAAAACCGGCCATCCGTTGTCGCTCGAAGACGTGCTCTGGGTGGGCGAGGGTCAGCCAATCCTTCACGCTGATCGCTACCGAGGTGGTGACCAGCCATTGACCGAGGCCGAAGACGCAGCGCGCTCAAAGTACCAACGCGAAATCTTCAAGCCGTGGCTAATAAAACAGCTCACCGCACTGTACCCGGATGAAATGAAGAAACCGGCAGGCGGAGATGAAGACAGTTGCGACTTCACCAATGAAGACAACTGGAGCTATTCCAACTGGCACTTCACCGAAAAAGGTTTGTACATCGGAGCGTACTTCGCCCGCATTGAGCGAGCCTGCGATTCGCCCGACTGGTCGATCCTGCCGTACTCGTTGATCAAACAACACCCCGGCGCCGTCAAACTGCAACTGCCCCAAGGCTAACCATCACTCCAACCCCGGCGCTTCACGAATAATGAAGTGATCCAAGTTCTCGATATTGGCATTGAAGACCTCGAAAGGCTTTTCGGGGTTCTTCTTGCCGGGCACCTGCTTCAACTCCGGCGTCACTCCATAGAAGAAACAGAACAACGCCTTTTCGCTATCCACCGCGTGCTTGATCTCTTCCAGAAACGCCTTGCGCTTGCGGTAGTTGTCGATCAGCTTCTTGTTCAGATAAACGCTGACCGGATACGGCTTCTTCTTACTGTCCTCGGGCTTCTTGAACCAGACCTTATCCTCGAAATCGATGCGAAAACTGGCACTGTGGAAGTCCTCGATCTTCTTGATCCGCCCCCAGTAAATCAGCCCCTTGTTGTCCGTCAGATACTCGATCTTCTTGAAGAAAGAACTGTACGGCGCCGTATGCTCACCGACCTTCAACGGCATACGCTTAAGCAACTCCTTGTCCGCGAAGTTGGAAACAAAACACTCCACCGGATGCGCAAACACACTGGTCTTGTCCGGCGCCGACTCACGACCCGCCGACTCTTTACCACCGTCCGCCGCCACCCGCACCCGATCATCCCGCAACACATCCGCCGCCCCCGCTGGCGCGACAGGCTTGCGCACATACTCACGCCGGGTCAGTAACAACTCTGATGGGAAGTATTCCTCACGCCCCTCATCCACCTCGCCATCCGCCGTCTCAACGCCAGAAGCCAAAGCCTTCAAACTCACATACGGACAACCCGCGACGTGCTGCGTAGTGGGCAGATTCTTGAAGTGCGGCGTACGTACGTAATTCACGTTCTTGGCGTTGAAGGTGCCCAACTCGTTGGACGCCTCGAACGCTGAACGACAGGCATCGTTGGGGCACTGGAAGTGTTCCTTCGCGGAATCGAACGCCACCGTCTCATCGAAATTGAGATCGCGAACGTCATAGATCGACAACTTGTCGTCGAGACTGAGGCAGTAGGCGAGATCGAATTTCATGGTGGGGCTCGGATCCTTGAGTGGGGGAGGGGTATTAATAGCGGGAGGCGGCGCGGGTTGCACTGATTGTTTTCAGGATGATTCGGAATCTGTGGGAGTCAGCCTGCTGGCGATTGATGGCATCAACCAGATTTCACGGCCGAGCGAGGGCAAGCCCTCTCGTCACATCGTTTTTCGGTTCGGGTACTCACGCTTCAACCGTTTAACCCTGTCATAGAGCGACTCGGTGAACTCCTTGCTGTCATTCGAGTGATGGCAGCGCCGATGGCAGTTCGGACAAAGAGCTACAGCGTTGCTGATTCGATCAGAACCCTTATTCGCCAAATGCCTCACGTGATGAACTTCAAGGTAAGGAGAGTCATTTTTAGTGAATGGAGCCGGTTCACCGCACCCTTCACATATCCCTTTGGCTTTCTTACGGACCCAGGCTCTAACCTTCGGGTCACGTATAAATGCAGTGCTTTGGGCGGGAGCGCGCTTCGGCTTCACAATCCCCGCAGGTTCGTCTTCAAGAGGCAGTTTCTCTAGCGCCAGAGCTCTCTGCTCTAGTGCTTCTTCATCCGCAGTCGCAACCGTTGGATCCCCAAGCGTCACCCCTTTGGCAATCAACACTGCTCGGATGGCTGGCTCAACGTTAGTCCCAACGTTTCTGGCTGGCTTGTACCCTTTGATGTATTCCCTATGCATTCTCAATAAAACGGCAGAGATGTTCTGCATGCGGAATTCGACTGAGCCTTCAGTGCGGTTGTGCAACGCAGATGCACGCAGCACGCGATTCTCATGTGCCTTGTTGAATTTTTGGCCGATTCGCTCAAGCTCAAACATCTTCAGATAGGCATCAACTGCTGCCTCTATCTCAGCAACAGTCCAGTCAGTGTCTTTTTTCTTGTCGCTCATAATATCGCCGAGGGTTGAAAACCCTCGGACGATACTGAGTGGCCATCACGGCTGTCTAGGAAAATTCCTACAGAGATTTGCGACAGTTCTCGCAAGTGATCTCACAAGCAGCGCCTAACTCATCAGATGCTTCGACGACTGAAATACGTCTGCAGCCTTCCGCCACCAAGACTTCGAGGCAGTCGCTCGCTGCTGTGTTTGACCCTGCAACAGATACGGCATATCTCGTAGCCGAATCCAGCTTTCATCCTGCCAATGCAACAGACTCACAGACATCTCAGGCCATTTCAAAAAACTTAGCATAGGTAGATCTGAATGTTCCGAGGACGCAGCATCGCGTAAGGCTGGAACCACCTGATGGGTCAGCCATTCACGCAACAGACGATTACCTGGGACGTAGTGATACACCAACAGCGCATACACGCCGGACTCACTGAGCATAAGTTGCTTCTCAGGATGCCGGTGATACTCAATCCACAGAAAACGATGTTGATCCTTGTCCAGTTTGCTGACCATCCGATCACTGAGATGGACACCCATCAAGCGACCAATATCGCGTGCGCAAAACCATGGCTGGCCTTCAAGGAGGAGGGCGTGGAGAGAGAGTTTGTGCAGAGTGAAGACAGTCGAATTGTGAGGTTCAGACATGGCAGACCTCCAATGCTGGAAGCATGTAGATCATCTTGAGGTTGAAGCTGATTTCCTTCGTGCCGAAGGAGACATTTCTAGGCATATCCATTTACCTCTGTGTGATGTCAGCTTTCTTAAGGCTGGGTGCCGGGAGCTAAGAAACCCCACACAGAGGGCCGGACATATTCCCCTTTCGGGTCTTGTATTCGCCCACTCCCGGCATAACAGAGTTTTTGATGCGCACGGGGAAACCGTAGGCACAAAAAAGCCGCGACTGTCGGGTGCGGGCAATCCGCTGTGTGAGGTGTTTCTTAGGCACCAGGCAGCGAGCGTATTGGTATGAACGTCAGTTGTCCAGCCAGCGATTCCCGTTGTTGTAACCATACGTGAGAGGGGATTTGCTCTATTAGTCTGCATGAATTCTCCCGTATCATGCGATCTTCTAAAAATCTTTGAAAGGGAACTCAGATGCTCAACTGGACTAAGCTCTTGAATGAGAGTCGTAGAAAGGACAGGTTGAAGGCCGTAGATATATCTGCTACTGCAAATGGTAGATTTGAAATTGAACGGGATTATGATCGGATTTTATTTTCCGCGCCGACAAGAAGGCTGGCGGATAAAACACAAGTTTTTCCTTTAGATAAAAACGACAGTGTTAGAAATAGACTCACGCATTCACATGAAGTCGCCACTTTGGCGAGAAGTATCGGTCTGCGTCTGGTTTATGAAAATGAGGGAATTTTTTGTGAAGCTGGATCTAGTCAGTTTTTACAAAGAAGTATTCCAGCATTACTCGCTGCTATAGGGCTGGTGCATGACATGGGCAATCCGCCCTTTGGTCATCAGGGCGAGTACGCGATCAGAAATTGGTTTGTGAAAAATAAGCCGGACATTTTTGGTGAGAGTGATGAGGGAGCGTCTGATTTTTTAAACTTTGATGGTAATGCGCAGACTGTACGACTTGTTTCAAAATTACAGATTTTAAATGATCAGTTTGGCCTTAATCTGACATATGCCACACTTGCAGCTTTGATAAAGTACCCGGTATCGACTGAGGGGATTGATAAGGAAAAGTGGAAGAAACAAGGTTTCTTTAAGTCTGAAGCAAAAATTGTTGCAGAGGTCTGGGAGGCTACCGGTTTGTCAGAGGGTATTAGGCACCCGTTAACCTATATAATGGAAGCCTGCGACGATATTGCTTATTCCGTTCTTGATGCAGAGGATACTGTGAAGAAGGGGCTTGCATCCTATTATGATCTTCTTAGGTATCTAGAAAAAAATTGTGCTGAAGACCCCGTAGCTCAAGGAGTAGTCGCTGCAGCGAGGAAGCATAGCTCTGAGTTTGAACAAGGCTCGCTTAGTCCTCAAGAATTAAATGATTGCTCGATGCAGATGTTTCGAGTTCATGCTATTACCGCGATGGTCAAAGCGGTTGTTGAACAATTCTCTGTATTGTCAAATGATTTTGTGGGCGGGCAACAAATTTATAAGGGGATTATGAGTGTGTCCCCAGCGGCGAAGTTCTGCAGTGTCCTAAAGGATTTTGACATGGCATACGGCTTCAAACATAAAAGTGTGCTGGAGTTGGAGTTGAGAGGTAATAATTACATTGAAGAAACGATGGATATGCTGTGGGTAGGGATACACGGTAGGTTGAGCAAGGGTTTTAAGTCTGAAACTCCATTTGGGAAATATGTGTATTCAAGGATTTCTGAAAGCTACCGCCGTATATTTTCTGATCCGGGCAACGATTTGTCTGTAGGTTATAAAGAAGCTCAACTTCTTGCGGATGCAATTTCGGGCATGACGGACAGTTATTTAATTACATTGCACTCAGAATTAAAGCCACTCTATGATAGACATTGCAGCTAACAATCAAGCTTTTAAGAAGCGAGTTGTAAGGTTTTTCGACTCGCAAAAAAGAGCTGATGTAATTGATTTTATTGAGCGCCTTTCCGACGTTGGAGAGGTGCTGGTTTTTGGCGGTCTTCTGAGAGATATCGCACTTTTCGGTGCTAAAGATTTTAACTCAGACATCGATTTGGTTATAGATTGCTCCGTTGATTCATTAGCGGTTTTTTTCTCACGCCAAATTGAAGAGTTTCATAGAAACAAATTTGGTGGTTATCGGCTTGAAGTAGGTGGGTGGACAGTCGATGTGTGGCCTATTCGTGAGACTTGGGCCTTCAAGAATAATTACGTCGCATACACTGGTCGAGATAGCTTGCTTCTTACGACTATAACCAATTGGGATGCTGTAGCTTATTCTTTTAAAGAAAAAAAAATAATCTCGTCTCCTTCTTACTTGGAGTGTCTTAGGTTGGGTGAGTTGGATATTGTTCTAGCCGACAATCCTAATGAGGCGGGGGTTTTGATGAGAGTGATTCGAGCTATATGTGATAAGCATGCGAGAATTTTGATGCCCAGGGTTGTTAAGTATTTAAAGCAAGAGTTGCCAAAGTGGAGTGCCGATGAGATTGCCGCGACCCAAGATAAAGTACTGGGAAGGACATATTTGTCTCGGCAGGATTTTTATAATTTTAGAGACGAGATTTTTTCTCTTAAAGAAGATTTGTTTGGCAGTCAAGTGTTGATCAAGGGGCGAAATTTTTCCCTCGCTTTTGATGAATGATGGCTTGACCTTGGGTGAGGTTGTTCCGGTTGGAGGGATTAATTTGAAATTTGGTAGGAGGGGCAATGTATTTAACCGGAAGGGGGCGTAAGCCTTTTTTAGAGTTTTTGAGAAACTTAACGCCACAAGCGCTAATGTTGTCGATATCATTTGTCGCATTTTTGAAGGTTCGTGAGTTCGGTGTGCAGTTCGATAATCCAACATTTGCAAGGATTTTCACTGGTGTCTTTTGCTTCGCAATGTTTGTGGTTGCTGCTTATGCGAATGCCTCATGTTTTTTGGAGGATGCATTTAAAGTCGAGGAAGTAAGAAAGGTAGAGAAGCTGTCGCTGAAGAATCAGTTTAAGAGTGTTATCGAAAAAATCAGTCGGGCGTGGCGTACTAGTCGATTTCTTTTTGTTGAAATCGTGCTTATGACTTTGGTGGTAGAGTTTGGGCTGGTTGCGGTTTTGTATATGTCTGTAGTATCTGCTCTGAAAATGTCTGGAAGTTAGCTGTGGTGGGTCTAAGAAAAGATCTTCTTAGATTGGGTATGTTTCAAAAAAAACCTCGCACATGGCGAGGTTTTTATACTAAAAATCTGAAAGATTAATCAATCCCAGCTCAACGCACCACCAGTTTGGTACTCGATCACACGAGTCTCAAAGAAATTCTTCTCTTTCTTCAAGTCCATAATCTCGCTCATCCAAGGGAACGGGTTAGTCGTCCCTGGATATTCCTCTTTCAAACCAATCTGCGACAAACGACGGTTAGCGATGAACTTCAGATAGTCCTCCATCATCGCCGCATTCATACCCAACACACCGCGAGGCATGGTGTCACGCGCGTATTCAATCTCCAGCTGCGTACCCTGCAGAATCATCTGGGTCGCTTCTTCCTTCATCTCAGCATCCCACAAGTGTGGGTTTTCGATTTTGATCTGGTTGATCACGTCGATGCCGAAGTTCAGGTGCATGGATTCGTCGCGCAGGATGTACTGGAACTGCTCGGCGACGCCGGTCATTTTGTTGCGGCGGCCCATGGAGAGGATTTGGGTGAAGCCGCAGTAGAAGAAGATGCCTTCCAGAACGCAGTAGTAGGCGATCAGGTTGCGCAGCAACTCTTTATCGGTGTCCGGGGTGCCGGTTTCGAACTTCGGATCGGAGATCGAACGGGTGTACTTCAGGCCCCAGGCGGCTTTTTTAGCGACCGATGGGATCTCGTGGTACATGTTGAAGATTTCGCCTTCATCCATGGCCAGCGATTCGATGCAGTACTGGTAGGCGTGGGTGTGGATCGCTTCTTCGAAAGCCTGGCGCAGGATGTACTGGCGGCATTCCGGGTTGGTGATCAGGCGGTAAACGGCCAGGACCAGGTTGTTGGCAACCAGGGAGTCGGCGGTGGAGAAGAAGCCGAGGTTGCGCATGACGATGCGGCGCTCGTCGTCGGTCAGGCCTTCCGGGTCTTTCCAGAGGGCGATGTCGGCGGTCATGTTGACTTCTTGCGGCATCCAGTGGTTTGCGCAACCGTCCAGATATTTCTGCCAGGCCCAGTCGTACTTGAATGGCACGAGTTGGTTGAGGTCGGCGCGGCAGTTGATCATGCGCTTTTCGTCAACGGCGACACGGGCGGAGGCGCCTTCGAGTTCGGCGAGGCCTTCGGCAACGTCGAGGGAGTTCAGTGCAGCCTTGGCGCGGGCCACGGCGGCCGAGTCGTCGGCGGTCACGGCGCGGGCTTCGATCGCGGCGGCACCGCCAGCGTTATCGAGGCGATCCATGTTGGCTTCAGTAGCGTGGCCGGCGTTGGCGCCTTTCACTGCTGCTACTTCACTGTCTTCTTTGTCGAATTCGTCCCAGCTCAGCATGACGTGTCGTCTCCTGCGTGAGGGCCTGTCGCCCGTGTGAAACCTGATTGGTTGGTTTTTCACACGGTCGTACAGACCGCGTTGGATCTTAAGGAATCGTTTTTTGCAGCTATACGCAGGCAATAAAACAGAATTTTTTCCGGGTTTCCGAGAGCCTCTGACGGGCGCAATCAGCGTTGAACACTGCTGCGGGGCTTCAGAATGGCTTTTGATCCCTGTAAGGGAATATTGCTAACCCGATTAGGGCGGCATTATAGGGAAAAAAATGAGGTCGTGGGGGAGGGCGAAAGCGCGCAGGGCGGTCGATCAGGAAGGGGATTTCAGTCGGAGCGAGGGTTTACAGGGCTTTCGCTGGGATTGGCCCCTGAGAATTTTTTTTGATTAATTTTTTCGCCGGGCTTTGGTTGCTCAAGAAATGAGCAAAAAACCGCGTTTTTCACTATATCTTGTGTTTTGCAACCCTTTTGACCGACTCCAGACACAACTGAGCCCGACCGAAGCCGGGCTGGAATCGACCCTCAATGAAGCGCTGAGAGATCCAATTCGGTGCAGTCTGAAATCATCAATTGGTGCAGCCGTTGCCCATCACGCTGTAACGCAGGATGTGGCGCTGGCCGGTGGAGTCGTCGTATTCCATTTTCATTGGCACAACTTCGCAGACATTCGGAACTTCGCTCATCGATACAACATTGGCGATGTCCAGGTGGGTCGAGTAAGTGTATTCCTCGATGGCCGGTTTTTGCTGGGCGACATCAGTCGGGACCTCGTTTGCCATGGCGGTTGCGCACAGACTGCTGAGGGCCAGAACCAATAAAGCTTTCATTTCAAATTTACCTTTTTGAGGTCGAGTGGGGTCACGCAACCTTTTTAGGGTTGCGTGTGGAGCTTCATCGTTTGCGGTTGTTACTTGAGAGCTGGATTAACGGCCTTCGTGGGGGCTGTAACGTTGTTAATCGCGGTTGCCTTGTCGGCGAGGTGAATTCTAGGGAGGTGGAGTGGGGGTAAACAGACCGGGTTTTGATAAACACTTTTCACATATTTGGTAACAATCCCCCCCAAAAACACCTCAATCCCCCTGTAGGAGCTGCCGAAGGCTGCGATCTTTTGACTTTGATTTTTAGAGGCAAGGTCAAAAGATCGCAGCCTTCGGCAGCTCCTGCACGGGCCATCGTGGGTGGGTGAGGGCTTGTTACTACCATCGTCGAATGGTTCTATGGCCCCCGCCCCGTTACAACAGGGTCATACAAAAACAACTATTACACCGAGGTAGGAAAGATGAGTGCGGCTTCTCTGTATCCCGTTCGTCCCGAGGTTCTGGCTAACACGCTGACTGACGAGGCGACCTACAAAGCCATGTACCAGCAGTCGGTCGTCAACCCTGACGGCTTCTGGCGCGAGCAAGCCCAGCGTCTCGACTGGATCAAACCTTTCACCACGGTGAAACAGACGTCGTTCGACGATCACCATGTCGACATCAAGTGGTTTGCCGACGGCACCCTGAACGTTTCCTACAACTGCCTCGACCGCCATCTGGCCGAGCGCGGCGATCAAGTCGCGATCATCTGGGAAGGCGACGATCCTTCCGAGAGCCGCAACATCACCTACCGCGAACTGCACGAACAAGTGTGCAAACTGGCCAACGCCCTGCGTGGTCAGGACGTGCACCGTGGCGACGTGGTGACCATTTATATGCCGATGATTCCCGAAGCCGTGGTCGCCATGCTGGCCTGCACCCGGATCGGCGCGATTCACTCGGTGGTGTTCGGCGGTTTCTCGCCGGAAGCCCTGGCCGGTCGCATCATCGACTGCAAATCGAAAGTGGTGATCACCGCTGACGAGGGTATTCGCGCCGGCAAGAAGATTTCCCTCAAGGCCAACGTCGACGACGCGCTGACCAACCCGGAAACCAGCAGCATCCAGAAAGTCATCGTCTGCAAGCGCACCGGTGGCGACATCAAGTGGAACCAGCATCGCGACATCTGGTACGAAGACCTGATGAAAGTGGCGGGCACCGTCTGCGCGCCGAAAGAGATGGGCGCCGAAGAAGCGCTGTTCATCCTTTATACCTCCGGCTCGACCGGCAAACCGAAGGGCGTGCAACACACCACCGGCGGTTACTTGCTGTATGCGGCGATGACCCACGAGCGCGTATTCGATTACCGTCCGGGCGAAGTCTACTGGTGCACCGCCGACGTCGGCTGGGTCACCGGCCACAGCTACATCGTCTACGGCCCGCTGGCCAATGGCGCAACCACGCTGCTGTTCGAAGGCGTGCCGAACTATCCGGACATTACCCGGGTGGCGAAGATCGTCGACAAGCACAAGGTCAACATTCTCTACACAGCACCGACCGCGATTCGCGCGATGATGGCTTCGGGTCAGGCTGCGGTTGAAGGCGCGGATGGCAGCAGCCTGCGCTTGCTCGGTTCGGTCGGCGAGCCGATCAACCCGGAAGCCTGGGACTGGTACTACAAGAATGTCGGCAAGTCGCGTTGCCCGATCGTTGATACCTGGTGGCAGACCGAAACCGGCGGCAACATGATGAGCCCGTTGCCGGGTGCGCACGCGCTGAAGCCGGGTTCGGCGGCGCGTCCGTTCTTTGGTGTGGTGCCGGCCCTGGTCGACAACCTCGGTAACATTATTGAGGGTGAGGCTGAGGGCAATCTGGTAATTCTCGATTCGTGGCCGGGTCAGGCGCGCACGCTGTATGGCGACCATGATCGTTTCGTCGATACCTACTTCAAGACTTTCCGTGGCATGTACTTCACCGGTGACGGCGCGCGCCGTGATGCCGATGGTTATTACTGGATCACCGGGCGTGTCGATGACGTGCTCAACGTGTCCGGTCACCGTATGGGTACGGCCGAGATCGAGAGCGCGATGGTTGCGCATCCGAAGGTTGCCGAGGCGGCGGTGGTGGGTGTGCCGCATGACATCAAGGGGCAGGGCATTTATGTCTATGTCACGTTGAAGAATGGCGAGGAGCCGACCGAGCAGCTGCGTCTGGAGCTGAAGAACTGGGTGCGCAAGGAGATCGGGCCGATTGCTTCGCCGGACGTGATCCAGTGGGCGCCGGGGCTGCCGAAGACGCGTTCGGGCAAGATCATGCGCCGCATCCTGCGCAAGATTGCCACGGCGGAATATGACGGGTTGGGGGATATCTCGACCCTGGCGGATCCGGGTGTGGTGCAGCATTTGATTGATACGCACAAGACCATGAATGTTGCTTAAGTAGCAGGTCTGAGAACAAGAAAGCCCTGTCCGGTGTATGCCGGGCGGGGCTTTTTTTGTGTCAGGGGGGGGGTGGTGGCTGGGCGGGCCTCTTCGCGAGCAAGCTCGCTCCCACAGTTTGACCGAGTACCTTCAGATCCGATCGTTCCCACGCTCTGCGTGGGAATGCAGCAAGGGACGCTCTGCGTCCCAGAAGCCGACGCAGAGCGTCGAGGGAGGCATTCCCACGCGGAGCGTGGGAACGATCAGCGACTCAACCAATAATTATCGATCTCCCCCGTAAGACATTTCCCACTGTTACCCGCCGCTTTCCACGTAACCGAATGTGTAACCGCCCGCCCCGGAGCGGGGCATTGGGAAACGCATCGCCCCGTTTTAGAGCCTTAAAACCCCCGGTGAAAAATAAGACACAACGCTGCGCTTGCCGGATTAGAAGGGTTTGCGAATAATAGGCCCGCAATTTGCAGCATAGATCGGTTCACTGTCTTTCGCTCTTGCATGAAATTGCAGGGCTGTCAATGTGCCAAAGTCGCTTTCTCTGTGCATCTGTAATTAGTTGTCGCATTGAAGAAATATCGGCTTCGGGCCTGTCGTTAGAATGCCGATCACTCGCTCATCGTGGCTGACGTTGAAATCTCTGACGGTTTCAATGGGAAATTTCCCACCGATGCAGCAACCGATTTCCCGATTCACCCATTCGCATATTGGGCTGTCGCTCACTCTGCCGTTTTTGCCCTTTACCGATGGAGTCCCGAGATGAAGAAACTTGTGCTGCTTGGCGCCCTGGCACTGTCCGTGCTGTCGATGAACGCCTTCGCTGACGAAAAACCTCTGAAGATCGGTATCGAAGCGGCTTACCCTCCGTTCGCTTCGAAAGCACCGGATGGCAGCATCGTCGGTTTCGACTACGACATCGGCAACGCTCTGTGCGAGCAGATGCAGGTCAAGTGTGTGTGGGTCGAGCAAGAGTTCGACGGTCTGATCCCGGCACTGAAAGTGCGCAAGATCGACGCGATCCTGTCGTCCATGTCGATCACTGAAGATCGCAAGAAGTCGGTCGACTTCACCAACAAGTACTACAACACCCCGGCACGTCTGGTCATGAAGGCCGGTACTCAGGTCAGCGAAGGCCTGGCTGAGCTGAAGGGCAAGAACATCGGCGTACAACGCGGTTCGATCCACGAGCGTTTCGCCCGCGAAGTTCTGGCGCCACTGGGTGCCGAGATCAAGCCGTACGGCTCGCAGAACGAAATTTACCTCGACGTGGCCGCCGGTCGTCTCGACGGTACCGTGGCTGACGCCACCCTGCTGCAAGATGGCTTCCTCAACACCGACGCTGGCAAGGGCTTCGCCTTCGCAGGCCCGGCGTTCACCGACGTCAAATACTTCGGCGACGGCGTAGGCATCGCAGTGCGTAAGGGCGACGCCCTGAAAGACAAGATCAACGCGGCCATCGCGGCCATTCGCGAAAACGGCAAATACAAAGCAATCCAGGACAAGTACTTCGCCTTCGATATCTACGGCAAGTAACACGTCTCTGCGACAAGTCCGAAATGGCGCAAGCAACAGGATCTCTGCGGTTTGCGCCATTTTTTCATCCCAACTTTCGAGGACCTGAATCATGTTGAAAGGCTACGGGGCTGTCATCCTCGATGGCGCATGGCTGACGCTTCAGCTCGCCTTGTCGTCCATGGCTCTGGCCATCGTTCTCGGGCTGATCGGTGTCGCGTTGCGCCTGTCGCCAGTGCGCTGGCTGGCCTGGCTGGGCGATCTGTATTCCACGGTGATCCGCGGGATTCCCGATCTGGTGCTGATCCTGCTGATTTTCTACGGCGGTCAGGACTTGCTCAACCGCGTGGCACCGATGCTCGGCTTCAACGACTACATCGATCTGAATCCGCTGGCCGCCGGCATCGGCACACTCGGTTTCATCTTCGGTGCGTACCTGTCGGAAACCTTCCGTGGCGCATTTATGGCGATCCCCAAAGGTCAGGCCGAAGCCGGTATGGCGTATGGCATGAGCAGTTTTCAGGTGTTCTTCCGGGTGATGGTGCCGCAGATGATTCGTCTGGCGATTCCGGGCTTCACCAACAACTGGCTGGTACTGACCAAAGCCACCGCGCTGATTTCCGTGGTCGGTCTGCAAGACATGATGTTCAAGGCCAAGCAGGCGGCGGATGCCACTCGCGAGCCTTTCACCTTCTTCCTCGCAGTGGCGGCGATGTACCTGGTCATCACCAGTGTTTCGTTGCTGATCCTGCGTCAACTTGAGAAGCGCTACTCGGTAGGCGTAAGGGCGGCTGATCTATGATCTTCGACTATAACGTCATTTGGGAGGCGATGCCGCTGTACCTCGGCGGCCTGCTGACCACCCTCAAACTGCTCGCACTGTCGCTGTTTTTCGGTCTGCTGGGGGCTTTGCCGCTGGGGCTGATGCGCGTCTCGAAGAACCCGGTCGTCAACGGCGCCGCGTGGCTTTACACCTACGTGATCCGTGGCACGCCGATGCTGGTGCAACTGTTCCTGATCTACTACGGTCTGGCGCAGTTCGAGGCGGTTCGCGAAAGCTTCTTGTGGCCGTGGCTGTCCAGCGCAACGTTCTGCGCGTGCCTGGCCTTTGCGGTCAACACCAGCGCCTACACCGCTGAAATCATCGCAGGCAGCCTCAAGGCCACGCCGAACGGTGAGATCGAAGCGGCGAAAGCCATGGGCATGTCGCGCTTCAAACTGTACAAACGCATCCTGCTGCCATCGGCCCTGCGCCGGGCACTGCCGCAGTACAGCAACGAAGTGATCATGATGCTGCAGACCACCAGTCTGGCCTCCATCGTCACCCTGATCGACATCACCGGCGCGGCGCGCACGGTCAACGCGCAGTTTTATCTGCCGTTCGAGGCGTACATCACCGCTGGCGTGTTCTACCTGTGCCTGACGTTCATTCTGGTCAAACTGTTCAAACTGGCCGAGCGTCGCTGGTTGAGCTACCTGGCCCCGCGGAAGCACTGATATGGAACGCATCGACCACGTATTGCCGTGGAGCCACCTGGGCAGCGAGCGCAAGATTTCGGTGTTCCGCTTCGGCCACGGCGAGCGCAAGGCCTACATTCAGGCCAGCCTGCACGCTGATGAATTGCCGGGCATGCGCACCGCCTGGGAGCTGAAAAAGCGCCTCGGCGAACTCGAAGCCAAAGGCTTGCTCAACGGTGTCATCGAGCTGGTGCCAGTCGCCAACCCGTTGGGTCTCGGGCAATTGCTGCAAGGCAATCACCAGGGCCGTTTCGAGGCCGGCAGCGGCAAGAATTTCAACCGTGATTTCGTCGAGCTGAGCGCGCCGGTTGCGGCCGCATTGGCCGACAGCCTCGGTGATGATCCGCATGCCAATGTGCGTCTGATCCGTCAGGCCATGGCCGATCATCTGACGGCATTGCCGGAAGCGAGCAGCCAGTTGCAAGGCATGCAACGTGTGTTGCTCAGCCACGCTTGCACCGCTGATGTGGTGCTCGATCTGCATTGCGATGCCGAAGCCGCGCTGCACATGTATGCGTTGCCGCAGCATTGGCCGCAGTGGCGTTCGCTGGCGGCGCATCTGAATGTGAAGGTCGGATTGCTGGCGGAAGATTCCGGCGGCAGCTCGTTCGATGAAGCCTGTTCGCTGCCGTGGTTGCGTCTGTCGCGGCAGTTCCCCGATGCGCAGATTCCACTGGCGTGTCTGGCCACGACCATTGAGCTGGGCGGTCAGGCCGATACCGGTCGCGCTGAAGCCTGCGCCTATGCTGAAGGCATTCTCGCGTTTCTCGCCGAGCAGGGTTTGATCACCGGCGAGTGGCCGAACCCGGCGCACGAAGCGTGTGAAGGCATGCCGTTCGAAGGCACCGAGTTGCTGTTTGCGCCGCATCCGGGCGTGGTGAGTTTTCTGCGCAAGCCCGGCGAATGGGTCGAGGCGGGCGACGAGATTTTTGAAGTGATTGATCCTCTGTCCGATCGGGTCAGCACGGTGTGTGCTGGTACCTCCGGGGTGCTGTTTGCCATTGAACGGCTGCGTTATGCCCAACCCGGTTTCTGGCTGGCCAAGGTGGCGGGGCGCGAAGCGCTGCGTCACGGGCGCTTGCTCAACGACTGACTGACTGTTTTTGTGAGAACCGACCGCATGTACAAACTTGAAGTCCAAGACCTGCATAAACGCTATGGCAGTCACGAAGTGCTCAAGGGCGTGTCCCTGAAAGCGGCAGCCGGCGATGTGATCAGCATCATCGGCTCCAGTGGCTCCGGCAAAAGTACTTTCCTGCGCTGCATCAACCTGCTCGAGCAGCCGCACGCGGGCAAGATTCTGCTCAACAACGAAGAGCTGAAACTGGTGGCGAACAAGGACGGCGCGCTGAAAGCCGCTGATCCGAAGCAGCTGCAACGCATGCGTTCGCGCCTGTCGATGGTGTTCCAGCATTTCAACCTGTGGTCGCACATGACTGCGCTGGAAAACATCATGGAAGCGCCAGTGCATGTACTCGGCGTGTCCAAGGCCGAAGCCCGCGAGAAAGCCGAGCACTACCTGAACAAGGTTGGCGTGGCGCATCGTAAGGACGCATTCCCTGGGCACATGTCCGGTGGCGAGCAGCAGCGTGTGGCGATTGCCCGTGCGCTGGCGATGGAGCCGGAAGTGATGCTGTTCGACGAACCGACTTCGGCGCTCGACCCGGAGCTGGTCGGCGACGTGCTGAAGGTGATGCAAGCGCTGGCGCAGGAAGGTCGCACCATGGTCGTGGTCACCCACGAAATGGGCTTCGCCCGTGAAGTGTCGAACCAGTTGGTGTTCCTCCACAAAGGTGTGGTTGAAGAGAGCGGCAACCCGCGCGAAGTGCTGGTCAATCCGCAATCGGAACGTCTGCAACAATTCCTCTCGGGCAGCCTCAAGTAATCGCTGCCGTTATGCACCAGATTAGGTCATGCTTCGCGACCTGAAAGCCGGCTCCAATCCCTGTGGGAGCTGGCTTGCCAGCGATAGCGGAGTATCAGATTGCATATCTGGTACAGACATATCGCCATCGCTGGCAAGCCAGCTCCCACAATGGATCGGTGTTGCTCTCAAGATTTGTGTTCATTTACGGGCTAGCATTGGCCCATGCCTTCATCACTGTTCCTCGTTTCGGATTGCCCGCCCATGACTGCCCATCGAATTGGTTTCCTGATTTGGCCCAGCACTAAAGCGTTGACGCTGGCGCTGGCGGAGGAAGCCTTGCGTGTTGCTCAGCGGGTGCACCCGGACGTGGTTTACGAACTGTCGTTCCTGCAGGCCGAAGCCGTTACAGGCACCGGGACCGAAGGCGCCTGGCAATTGCCCGGCGAAGCCTGGACCGGCAAACTGGAAAACTTCCAGAAACTGTTCCTGCTCGCTGACGAGCCGCCGACCACGTTGGCCCCGGCCCTCAGCAGTGCGCTCAAGCAACTGGTGCGTGCCGGTACGGTCATCGGCGGTCTGTCCGCCGGTGTGTACCCGTTGGCGCAACTCGGTTTGCTCGACGGTTATCGCGCCGCCGTGCACTGGCGCTGGCAGGACGATTTCGCTGAACGCTTCCCGAAAGTCATCGCCACCAGTCACCTGTTCGACTGGGATCGCGATCGCCTGACCGCGTGCGGCGGCATGTCCGTGCTCGATCTGTTGCTGGCAGTACTTGCCCGTGATCACGGTGCGGAACTGGCCGGCGCGGTCTCGGAAGAACTGGTCGTTGAACGCATCCGCGAAGGCGGCGAGCGTCAGCGCATCCCGTTGCAGAACCGTCTCGGCTCCAGCCACCCGAAGCTCACCCAAGCAGTGTTGCTGATGGAAGCCAACATCGAAGAACCGCTGACCACTGACGAAATCGCCCAGCACGTGTGCGTGTCCCGTCGTCAGTTGGAACGGATCTTCAAGCAATACCTCAACCGTGTGCCGAGCCAGTACTACCTGGAATTGCGCCTGAACAAGGCCCGGCAGATGTTGATGCAAACCAGCAAGTCGATCATCCAGATCGGCCTCTCGTGTGGCTTCTCTTCGGGGCCGCATTTCTCCAGCGCCTATCGCAATTTCTTCGGTGCCACGCCGCGGGAAGATCGCAACCAGCGGCGCAGCAGCAGTCCGTTCGAATTGTCGTCCGTTCCGCCTGAACGCGGTTAGACCGCCACCTCCGATGTTTCACTGAGTGTCGACGACTGCTCGTTGACCGTGGAAGCGGACGAGGTTGCGGATCCCTCTTGCATCCCTTGTTGTTCGGTCAGCGCGTTGGCTCTAGCGAGGCGTTGCGTGTTGACGCGTTGTTTGCTGATCTCCGAGAGCGGGTTGTCGCTGAAGTCGAATTCAGTCGTGGCGCTGTTCAACAATTCGATCGGCACCTCGACAATGGCATTGCCGGAGAGGTCAACGGTGGCGAGATCGTGGCCGTTGAACAATCCCGTCGGTAGTTCATCGATGCCGGTATGGCTAAGGTCAAGCCAGGACAATTCCGGCATCCGGCCGACATCCGGAGCGCGGCTCAGCAGGTTGTTGCGCAACACCAGCGTGTTGAGGTTTTTCATCTTCGCCAGCGCTTCTACGGTCGATGGCGTCAGGCTGATCTGGCATAGCGGCAGGCGGAGTATTTTCAGCGTATCCATGGCCAGCACCGCCTCGGGAATGTCGCCCAGACCATAGCCCTGGATGACCAGTTCTTGCAGATTGGGAAACCCCTCGAGGAAGCGCCCGACGCGCGGGGCGGTGTCGCTGGTACTGGTCAGGGTCAGTTTCTGTACATGGCTGAAGTCAGCCGATAGCGTGGGCAACTCACCCATGATCGGTAAATCGGCGGCGAACTCTAATCCGCTCTGTCCGACGATAGTGACCCGGCGCCAGCAATATTCCAGGCGTGTTTTGAATTGGTCTCTGCACGTTTGCTGCAGGTGCAGGCTTTCGGCGTCCAGTGCGGCGGAGCCTGGGGTGTTGACTGACGCCTGTTTTGCCCATGCGTCGAGATCACTGACCAAGGTCGTGAGCTCGGTCTGTCGGCGCACCAGTTCCACGCGCCCGTCGGCCAGCGTGCCGGGCAAGCTATAGACGATGTCGTTGATGTTCACGTCGCTGGACAGCGGATACAGCAGGCGCGCCAACTCGTTGTCCTCGGGGCTGATCGATACGCCGAAATCGATGCCGCTCTCGTGGTGGTGAGCCTTTATCCGTTCGCGCGTCTGCGGCGTCAGCGGATTGTTATCCAGGTCGAAACCACTCTTGACCCTGTCGGGCAGGTGGAAAATCTCCTCAGGCAATTCGCTGATCAGGTTTTCACTGAACAGGGCGACTTTCAGGTAGGGCAGTTCGTGGAGGCCGGCTGGCAGTCGATCGATCTCGGTTCTGGACAGGTCGATGAAATCCAGCGCTTTCAGCGCGGCAATCTGCGGGACGCTGCCCAGCGGGTTGTTGTACATGTCCAGCCCTCTCAAGTGGCTCAGGGCGGACAGGGTGGCTTGCGCCGACTCATCGAAAACGATGCCGCAGCTGGTCATTGCCAGTGTTCTCAGGCGGCTCATTCGGGCGACGGAACGTGGCAATCGACCAAGGGAAAAACGGCGCATTTCCAGGGCTTCCAGTCCGCTGAAGCAATTGAGGAAGCCTTCAACGCTGGTCAGCCGCTCGTTGCCTTCCAGCGCCAGTCGGGAGATATGGCTGAAGTCGACACTCAAGGTGGGCAGATCACCGGCGACGTTCAGATTGAGGTTGAAGAAGTTGGCCCTCAGTTCTGCTTTCGCGGCCTGGCGGCTGCGCCAGAGTCTCTCCAGCGTTTTGCTGAAGGCTTTGCGCCGGGCCCGCTGTGTGACCCGGTCGACCGCGTCCATGTTCTGGCCCGCGATCCCCTTCGGCGCACGCTCGGACCATGCACTGAGGTCGCTGATCATTTGCGCAATTTCGATTTCCCAACGGACCAATTGAGTGCTGCCGTCTGCCAGCGTTCCGGGTAGTTGATAGATCACATGGCTGGCATCTTCCAGGCTCAGTTGCGGGAACAGGGACTGTGCTCTGGTGATGTCAGCCGGGTCGGGCAGTATGCCAATGTCATACCCGGTGGCGACGTAATAGGTTTTGATGCGATCTCGAGTGGCCGGGGACAGTGGGTTGTCGGCCAGGTCGATGCCATCGGCCAGATCGACATCCATGCTGAAAAATACCTCGGGCAAGTCAGTGATTGCGTTGTGGGTGAGCCGCGCACCTCTGAGGTTGGGATGCGTGACGAGACCCTCGGGCAGGCTGGTAATCCCGGTGTTGCTCAGGCGCAGGTCATTGAGTCCCGGCATGGCCGTCAGGTCGGGCACCAGCACCAGTGGGTTGTTGCTCAAATCCAGCCGTTCCAGATCCGTGAGTGAGTGCAGCAGGTCCTGCCCTTCAGGCGTGAGGGTGATGCCGCAGTTGCTCAGCGTCAGTTCCTTGAGTTGAGTCATGGGCGCGAACAGGCTCGGTACTTCAGACAGGGCGAAGTCATGCATCTCCACGACCAGTGCATTGGGAAACAGCTCGATGAACGCGCTGATGCCGGTAATTTCTGCATTGCCCTTCAGGCGCAGGGTTGCGACATGACTGAAGTCCGCCGTCAGCTGCGGCAGTTCTCCGGTAAAGTTGAGGTTCGCGACGAATTCATCGTTGCGCAGGCGCGAGGTGCTCGACCTGTTTTGCCAGAACCCCTGTATGCGCTGTGAAAATTCAGCGCGGTGCAAATATTGGTTGTACATCTCGACGGCATCGACCGTATCGCCGCTCAGCGGATCCCGCTCCGGTACGCGCGTGGCCCAGCGGATCAGTTGTTCCTTGAGTGTGGCGAGTTCGACTTTCCACGCCTGCAGCTGTGCCCGGCTGTCTGCCAGGGTTCCGGGCAGGTCGTAAATCAGTTCGCTGGCGTCAACGGTGTCCAGGTTGGGAAACAGTTCTTTGGCCAAAGCGATGTCCGCTGGATCTGCCAGTACGCTGAAATCATTGCCGGTTCGGCGGAAGTAGCTTTTGATGCGGTTACGCGCGTTAACCGAAAGGCTTTGGTTGTCGGCCAGGCTGATGCCTTCGCCGTGCTCGGCCTGCATGTCAAAAAGCGCGTCGGGCAGTTCAACGAAATTGTTTTCACTGAGCAGTGCGGTCCTGGGGCGCACAGCATCGGTCAGTCCGGGGGGGAGTTCGCGCAGCCCGGTGGCAGACAGATCGAGGTATTTGAGCGAGGGCATCAGGTTCAGATCAAAAAAAGACCCGAGCGGGTTACCGCGCAATTCGAGGATTTGCAGTTGCGGCATGGCGCAGAGTGCTGCCTGATTTTCCGGCGTCATCGTGACCCCGCAGTCCCGCAACCGCAGGGTCAGCAGTTGCGAGGTGTCGAGCGAGGAAAGGGTTGCCGGTGCCAGGTCAAAAAAATTCAGTTCAAGCAGGGTCAATTGCTGAAACTGGTTCAGAAAGGGCTGCAGTGCCGACACCTCTTTGTTGCCATTGAGGATGATTTCACGCACATGGCTGAAGTCTGCTCTCAGCGCCGGCAGGTCGCCGATGAACGCTGCCGTTGCATCCAGACGAATGGTTCGCAATGCCGGCAGAGACGGCGGACTCTGTCGCCACAGTTGCTCCACTTTGTTGCTGAACGCCTGTCGGGCGAGGCGTTCGCTGACCTTCTCGTTGAACGTCAAAGGCACCAGCGATCCAGGCTCGTGCTCGGGAATATCGGCGCCCCAGCGAGACAGGTCCTGCTGGAGGCCACTGAGTTCGGTTTCCCAGGTGGCCAGTTGCGCGCGGCCATCGGCCAACGTCCCGGGCAGTTGATACAGCAGCTCAGTGATCCGCTCGGCATCGAGGGCCGGAAAGAGTTCGGCGACCCGCCGGCTATCCGCTTCTTCCGGCAGCACGCCGAAGTGCTTTTGGGTGCGCTGGTAATGGCGCTTGACCCGCTCCCGGCCGGTCGGGGACAGCGGGTTGTCGGCAAAATTGAAGCCGTCACTGAGCACGGGGGCCAGCTCGAAAAATGCCTCGGGGATGTCCGTCAGCTGATTGTGGGCGAATCGCCCGGTAATCAGCCGTGGATGGTCCAGCAGACCGTGCGGCAACGTCGCAATGTCGGTGTTGCTGAGGTTGACGTAACGCAGCGCGGGCATCGCCTGCACATCGGGCGCAACGCCCAGAGGGTTGCCTTGCAGGTCCAGGAGCTGGAGTTCGGACAAGGGCGCAAACATCGCCCGGTTGGCGGCCGGCAGAACGATGCCGCAATCGCGCAGGGTCAGTTGGCGCAGCGTCGGCATCGCGCTGATGGCGGGCGGCACATGGGTAAGGTTGAGGTGTTGCATGTCGAGGTATTGCAGTCGCGCAAACGGCTGCAAAAAGCCGTTGATATTGCCGGTGCGCGAGCTGCCGTTGAGGAGGAGTGAGGCGACATGGCTGAAATCGGCGTTGAGCACGGGAAGGTCGCCAATCAATGGATAGCGGATCTGCAGGATGTAGCCGGCCGAACTGCTGGTCTGCCGGCGCCAGCAGCGTTCAAGGTCGTTTCTCAGGGTTGCCCGGCTGTACTTTTGCGCGCGGATTTCAATGTCGGTCAGAGGCAGTCCGGTGCCGGGATCTTTGGTCGGAATCCGGCTTTCCCAGGAACGCAGGTCGTCCCTGAGGCGAGTGAGTTCGCTCATCAGCCGCGCCAGTTCGTTGCTGATGGCCTGCCGGTCATTGTGCAAGCTGCTGGCGAATTCTTCGGCTTGCTCGGCAGTGTAATCGCGATAGATCGCGCGAATGTTTTCCACCGGCGCCGGATGGTCGAAGTAAGGCGAATCGTTTACGGGCAACTCAATCGCTGGCAGGCTGGCGCGGCCCAGCGGGACCAGGTCGGTGACCTGTTGCTCGGCACTGGACGGCAGGGATATCGCCACCCGCAGTTCTTCTCGCGCCAGCGGTCGGCCGCGTATGGCCGCTTGCAGTTGTTGCGTCTGGCCGATTTGCAGGTTCAGCGCCTGGCGTTCGCTATCCGGCAGGGCGTAGAGAACGCTGGAGTAGAAGTCAGTGGCGGAATGCAGTTCTTGACCGCGCTCATCAAACGGCTGGTAGCGGCCATCGGTGCGCCGGACCAGAACCTTTTGCGCCGGCGCATCGGCGTGACCGCTGCTGGCGAGCACTGCGCCTTCGTAGTGCTCGTCGCGGATTTCCAGGCGGACTTCACCGGTCCAGCCGGGCAGGGCGGCGAGGCTGTGCAGCGCCAGCGTGTCAGTGTCGGGGTTGTTCACCGAGTCCAGTTCCAGGCCTTCAAACGCACGGGTGACCCGCACTTCATCGCGGGCGTGCTGAATCAGTGTCTGCTGCCGCGCCGGCAGTTGCCCTTCGCTGATCAACAGCAGCTCATCGCCGCTCGCGTTGTCGAGCAGCGCCTGAGTCACGCGCGGGGGCAGTGACGGTTCGTGCCGGGCCAGTTGCGCGACCAGCGGATCATGGTCGGTGGCGATGGCCTGGTAGCGCGATTCAAACAAAGTGCCGCGCTGCGCTTTCGCGTGTTGCAACAGTTGCTGGCGCAGATTGCGCACGCGAGTATCCAGCGACAGGTTCGTGTCGGCGAAGGCTTCACCCAGCAGCACTTTGGCGTCCGGTTCGGCGAGTGTCAGCAGCAAGGTTTTGAGGACGTCGTCCTCCACCAGATTGCCTTGGTGAATGTCGGTGACCGCCAGGGTTTCGTTGCTCGAAGACTGCCAGGTGACTTCGCCTTGCGCATCGATCAGGCGCAGACGTTTTTGCGCGGGCCAGCGGTCGTGTTCGCTGAGCAGTTGCAACTGCGTCAGTGGGTCGGCGGCGCAATACGCTGCGGGCGAATCACTGCCCAGTTGTTCGATAAACAGCTGCAGATCCTGATCGATCTTGAAGCGCGCAATGCTGTCCGCCAGCAACGGTGGCAGCGGTTGCTGATCGGCGTGCATCAGGCGCAAGGCGTTATCGTCGTACCCGCTGATGTGCAGCACCCGCTCGCGTTGCGCCGGCGTCAGCGATTCGACTGCGTGACCGATCCGCCTTAGCGCCGTGGCTTTATCCCATGCCAGCGGTTGTTCGAACTCAGCGTGCCAGGCGCCGTCGCCGTTGTGTCGCACCCGCGGTCGATAAGCGTCGGCTCGGCTCGGATGGTCAATTCGGTATTGGCCGGGGACCGGGCTTTCGCTCACCGCGAAATGCGCGTCATCCAGAGGCAGCAATTGTTTGCCCTGATGCTGATGCAGCCCCAGCGGGTTTGGCCGCGACCTGGCGTCCGGCGCGCTGCTGTGCTCGTACCTTTGCAGGTCCGGTTGCCAGTAGCGGGTCTGGCCGTCGGGCATTCGTACCGGATTGAAGCGGTCGATGAAGGCGACGATCTCTTTGGGCAGGACTTTGCGGAATTCGCCGACGACGATGGCGCCGCCGACAGCGAAACCGCCCAGTTGAATCAACGAGTCGACGGTGCCGATCAGGTGTTGTATCGCCTCGGCAGTCTGGCCCATGGTCCAGTCGATGATGCCTTCGAATACCTCGTCGACAAACTGGTAGGCCATGTACGCCATCATCATTTCCCCGAGCACGGGAACGAACGGCGCGATGATGAAAGCGGCGGTCTGGACGATTGACGAGGCAATGCCGACCAGCGAATCCCAGAGTGCCCAGCGAACCTTTGAATCGACACTGGCGGTGGCGACGGCGAGGGTCCGGGCATCATTGAGGATTTTGTTCAACTTGCCCTGATAGAGATGTTCCCACAGCTCAAGGCGGATCGGTGTCGCGGCCATTTGCAGGTCCGGCCGCGCGAATGGCTCGTCTCGCCATGGCGGTTGCTGGCTGCCTGTTACGGGCGCATGCCAGGTCACGCGGCTCAGGCGACTGTTCAGGCTGGCAAAGAAAAAGCCGCGCTGATCATGATTGATGAAGCGGCTGAAGAACGTCTGGTAGTCGCTGGCACGCAGTTGGCGGGTCAGTTCGACTTCCAGTTCGGCGGAGGAGGCGTACTCCTTGATCGGGTGCAGCGGATCGTCCGGCACATAGGCCACCACCCTCGATGCAGTTCGCGGTTCGTATGCCGGCGGGGCGAAGACAATGATGTCGGTGAGCGGCGCCGACATCATCGTCAGGCTGTGACATTGCAACGGCTGGCCGTCGATTCGCAGATGGGGCGTGCCTTCGGCCAGCGCGGTGATCGTACGAAAGTAGCCCTCGCTGATATCACGGTTCATGCGGGCAAACTGCAGCGCGGCTTTCAGTGCCGCCTGCTGACTTTTGTCGATCTTTTGCCGCAGATCTGCGGCGGTCGCCGGTTGGGTAAAACCGAGCTGCGCCTGTAGATAGGTCATGTACTGCGCACCGATATCCAGCGCTCGGCACAGTCGGGTAAACGCCGTGATGCTGAGCTTCTCCTTGATCTGCGGCAGCGTGTCGAACTGCCCGCCTGGCGAAGGCTGGGTGATGAAGGTCGAACTGGCCTCATAGGCGTCGTCCTCGGTTTCCTTCTGCTCGAAGTTGTGCAGCGCTGCGTCCAGCAGCGAAACCGTCCAGGTGCGCGCGCCGGTCTTTATCGAAAACAGCGGCGTGGTCGCGGGCAGGTACAGGCGCAGGAACGTGGTGCGTACGTCCAGTTCCAGATCGAAGCGGCTTTTCAGTGCGGCTTTGAGCAGGGGTTCGGCAAAGCTGCTGGCATCCTTGAAGTGTTCGAGTTGCCGGTCGACGTCGGACTGGGCTGTCCAGTGCGCGGCGTTGAGGGTTTTCAATAACTGGTGCTGGCCCGCTGGCAATGCCTGGAGCTTGAGAGGCAGTTGCGGCTGGGTGGCTTTCATGGCCTGGCGTCGGGTCGCCGATGCGTTGCCCAACCACTGCGGGAGGCTGGCCTGCAGATGCAGATAGTGAACGTCGGGTCGTGGGTTGCGCGTGGCGGTGGTGGCGGCAGATTGCGGGTGTTCGTTGGCTTGCATCGGGCCAATCCTTGGCGGCGGGAAAGCCAACAGCAGACCAGAGCGCGAGACGCTGCGTGCGGTGCATATTTATACCGGCGAGACGGATCTGAGTTGATATGCTCCCGGGCCTGCCGTAATTCGCTGGTGACAGTTTAAACTGCGCCTTTGCGACGCTATTTGTCGCATTGCCGTAAACCCGTGAAAATCCGGGGTTTGCGCTATAAGAAGTTGTCGCTTGGCGACAAGGCCGGGCGCAAAACTGTCCTTACAATCCCCACCAAGCTCGCCAGTTTCAGGCGAGTGCTTCTCATCAGGAGACTCCGATGTCCGTTGAGCACGCTGCGGTACAACGCGCCGATTTCGACCAGGTAATGGTTCCCAACTACGCGCCAGCCGCTTTCATTCCGGTGCGTGGCGCCGGTTCCCGCGTCTGGGATCAGGCCGGCCGCGAGCTGATCGACTTCGCCGGCGGGATTGCCGTTAACGTATTGGGCCACGCGCACCCGGCGCTGGTCGGTGCCTTGACCGAACAGGCGAACAAGCTGTGGCACGTGTCCAACGTGTTCACCAACGAGCCAGCGCTGCGCCTGGCGCACAAGCTGATCGACGCCACGTTCGCCGAGCGCGTGTTCTTCTGCAACTCGGGCGCTGAAGCCAACGAGGCCGCGTTCAAGCTGGCCCGTCGCGTTGCGTTCGACCGTTTCGGCACTGAGAAGTACGAAATCATCGCGGCGCTGAACAGCTTCCACGGCCGTACCCTGTTCACCGTCAACGTCGGTGGCCAGTCGAAGTACTCCGACGGTTTCGGCCCGAAAATCACCGGCATCACCCACGTGCCTTACAACGACCTGGCCGCGCTGAAAGCCGCCGTTTCCGACAAGACCTGTGCGGTCGTGCTGGAACCGATCCAGGGCGAGGGCGGCGTACTGCCGGCCGAACTGGCTTACCTGCAAGGTGCCCGCGAGCTGTGCGACGCGAACAACGCGCTGCTGGTGTTCGACGAAGTGCAGACCGGCATGGGCCGCAGCGGCAAGCTGTTCGCCTACCAGCATTACGGCGTGACCCCGGACATCCTCACCAGCGCCAAGAGCCTGGGCGGCGGTTTCCCGATCGCGGCGATGCTGACCACCGAAGCGCTGGCCAAACATCTGGTCGTCGGCACTCACGGCACCACGTACGGCGGCAACCCGCTGGCGTGCGCGGTCGCGGAAGCCGTGATCGATGTGATCAACACCCCTGAAGTGCTGAACGGCGTGAACGCCAAGCACGACAAGTTCAAGGCGCGCCTTGAGCAGATCGGCGAGAAATACGGCCTGTTCACTCAGGTGCGTGGCCTCGGTCTGCTGATCGGTTGTGTATTGAGCGAGGCCTGGAAAGGCAAGGCCAAGGACATCTTCAACGCCGCTGAAAAAGAAGGCCTGATGATTCTGCAAGCCGGCCCGGACGTGATCCGCTTCGCCCCGAGCCTGGTGGTGGAAGACGCCGATATCGATGCCGGCCTGGATCGTTTCGAGCGCGCTGCAGCAGCACTGACGCAAGCCTGATAGACCCTTCGGCGCCTGGAGGTTTTCAGGCGTCGAACCCAATTTTTGATGCCGGTGAGATTCATTGTGGGAGCGAGCTTGCTCGCGAAGAGGGAGTTTCAGTCGCCATCTATGCTGACTGATACACCGCTTTCGCGAGCAAGCTCGCTCCCACAGTGTCCGGTGTTTTTTTCTGTGAATTGATAAGAGAAAGGAGTGACACCATGCTGGTGATGCGCCCCGCGCAAATGGCTGATCTGGGCGAGGTACAGCGTCTTGCTGCGGACAGCCCGATTGGTGTCACTTCCTTGCCGGATGACGTGGAACGTCTGAGCGACAAGATCGCTGCGAGCGAAGCTTCGTTCTCCGCCGAAGTGAGTTTCAACGGTGAAGAAAGCTATTTCTTCGTCCTTGAAGATTCCACCACCGGCAAACTGGTCGGCTGCTCGGCGATTGTCGCCTCGGCCGGTTACTCGGAACCGTTCTACAGCTTCCGCAACGAGACCTTCGTGCATGCTTCGCGCGAGCTGAAGATCCACAACAAGATCCACGTGCTCTCGCAGTGCCACGACCTGACCGGCAACAGCTTGCTGACCAGTTTCTACGTGCAGCGCGAGCTGGTCGGTTCGCCGTGGTCCGAGCTCAATTCCCGTGGCCGTCTGCTGTTCGTTGCCAGCCATCCGGAGCGTTTCGCTGATTCGGTGGTCACCGAGATCGTCGGTTACAGCGACGAGAACGGCGACTCGCCGTTCTGGGATGCCATCGGTCGCAACTTCTTCGACCTCAACTATGCCGAAGCCGAGCGTCTGTGCGGGCTGAAAAGCCGTACCTTCCTCGCCGAGCTGATGCCGCATTACCCGATCTACGTGCCGCTGCTGCCGGACTCCGCCCAAGAGGCGATGGGCCAGGTGCACCCGCGAGCGCAGATCACCTTCGACATCCTGATGCGCGAAGGCTTCGAGACCGATCACTACATCGACATTTTCGACGGCGGCCCGACCCTGCATGCACGCGTTTCGGGGATTCGTTCGATCGCTCAGAGCCGTGTGGTGCCGGTGAAGATCGGCGAGCCGGTCAAAGGCGCCGGGCGCCAGTATCTGGTGGCCAACGCGCAGTTGCAGGATTACCGCGCGGTACTGCTGGAACTGGATTACGCGCCGGGCAAACCGGTGACTCTGGATCTGGAAGCGGCCGAAGCCCTGGGCGTCGGTGAAGGTGCCAGCGTGCGCCTGGTGGCGGTTTAACGCCTTAGCGAGTTTCACGGGTGGCGAAAGCGGCCCGTTTGAGGAGATAGCATGATTGTTCGTCCCGTACGCAGCAGCGATTTAGCCGCTCTGATCGACCTAGCCCGCAGCACCGGCACCGGCCTGACCACGTTGCCGGCCAACGAAGAACGTCTGGCCCATCGGGTCGGCTGGGCCGAGAAGACTTTTCGCGGTGAAGCCGGCCGTGGCGATGCGGACTACCTGTTCGTGCTCGAAGACGACGACGGTCGCGTGGTGGGGATTTCCGCCATTGCTGGCGCGGTCGGTATGCGTGAGCCTTGGTACAACTTCCGTGTCGGCCTGACCGTCAGCGCTTCGCAAGAGCTGAACATCTACCGCGAGATTCCGACGCTGTTCCTCGCCAACGACCTGACCGGTAATTCCGAGCTGTGCTCGCTGTTCCTGCACGCCGATTACCGCAGTGGTTTGAACGGTCGCATGCTGTCGAAGGCGCGGATGCTGTTCATCGCCGAATTCCCGGAACTGTTCGGCAACAAGATCATCGCCGAAATGCGCGGCGTCTCCGATGACGCCGGCCGTTCGCCGTTCTGGGAAAGCCTCGGTCGGCACTTCTTCAAGATGGAATTCAGCCAGGCCGATTACCTCACCGGTGTCGGCAACAAGGCGTTCATTGCCGAGCTGATGCCGAAATTCCCGCTGTATACCTGCTTCCTCTCCGAAGGCGCGCGCAGTGTCATCGGTCAGGTTCACCCGGACACTGAGCCAGCCCTGGCGATGCTCAAGGGCGAAGGTTTCAGCTATCAGGGTTACGTCGACATCTTTGACGCCGGCCCGGCCATCGAATGCGAGACCGGCAAGATCCGCGCGGTGCGTGACAGTGAAGCGCTGGTGCTGGCCGTTGGCACGCCGGGTGACGACGCCACGCCGTTTATCATCCATAACCGCAAACGCGAAGACTGCCGCATCACCGCTGCGCCGGCGCGTCTGGCTGCCGGCACGCTGGTGGTCGATCCGCAGACCGCCAAACGTCTTCAACTCAACGCTGGCGACCAAGTGCGCGCCGTCGCGTTGTCCGCTGCACGGGAGTCGAAATAATGAATTCGCTATACATCGCAGGTGAGTGGCTGGCCGGTCAGGGCGAAGCCTTTCAATCGCTGAACCCGGTGACTCAGCAAGTGCTGTGGTCGGGGGAGGGCGCCACGACTGCTCAGGTCGAGTCGGCTGTGCAGGCTGCGCGTCAGGCGTTTCCGGGTTGGGCGCGTCGTACGCTCGACGAGCGCATCACTGTGCTTGAAGCGTTCGCTGCCGCGCTGAAAAACCACGCTGACGAACTGGCTCGCACCATCGGTGAAGAGACCGGCAAACCGCTGTGGGAATCGGCGACCGAAGTGACCAGCATGGTCAACAAGATTGCGATCTCGGTGCAGAGCTACCGCGAACGTACCGGCGAGAAGAGCGGCCCGTTGGGCGACGCCACCGCCGTATTGCGCCACAAACCACACGGCGTGGTTGCGGTGTTCGGACCTTACAACTTCCCCGGCCATTTGCCGAACGGCCATATCGTGCCGGCGTTGCTGGCGGGTAACAGCGTGCTGTTCAAGCCAAGCGAGCTGACCCCTAAAGTTGCTGAGTTGACGGTCAAGTGCTGGATCGAAGCCGGTCTGCCGGCGGGTGTGTTGAACTTGTTGCAAGGCGCTCGCGAAACCGGCATCGCGCTGGCAGCGAACCCGGGCATCGACGGTCTGTTCTTCACCGGTTCGAGCCGCACCGGCAATCATCTGCACCAGCAGTTCGCCGGTCGTCCGGACAAGATTCTCGCGCTGGAAATGGGCGGCAACAATCCGCTGGTGGTTGATCAGGTCGCGGATCTGGATGCAGCGGTTTACACGATTATTCAGTCGGCGTTCATTTCTGCCGGTCAGCGTTGCACCTGTGCACGCCGTTTGTTGGTGCCGCAAGGCGCGTGGGGCGACAGCCTGCTCAAGCGTCTGGTCGAAGTGAGTTCGACCATCGAGGTCGGCGCCTTCGATCAACAACCGGCGCCGTTCATGGGCTCGGTGATTTCCCTCGGCGCCGCGAAAGCGCTGATGGACGCTCAAACGCATCTGCTGGCCAACGGCGCGGTGTCGTTGCTGGAAATGACTCAGCCGCAGGCGCAAGCGGCGTTGCTGACGCCGGGCATTGTTGACGTGACGGCGGTTGCCGAGCGTCCGGACGAAGAACTGTTCGGCCCGTTGCTGCAAGTGATTCGCTACGTCGATTTTGAAGCGGCGATCGCGGAAGCCAATGACACTGCTTACGGCTTGGCCGCAGGCCTGTTGTCCGATTCCGAAGCGCGTTACCAGCAGTTCTGGCTGGAAAGCCGCGCCGGCATCGTCAACTGGAACAAACAACTGACCGGTGCTGCGAGCAGCGCGCCGTTTGGTGGTGTTGGTGCCTCGGGCAACCATCGCGCCAGTGCCTATTACGCGGCGGATTATTGCGCGTACCCGGTGGCGTCGCTGGAAACCCCGAGCCTGGTGTTGCCTGCCACTCTGACACCCGGCGTGAAAATGGCGTGATGCCAATCGCTGGCAAGCCAGCTCCCACAGGGGTCGAGTCGTCCACAGAATCTGTGAACACCACCAATCCTGTGGGAGCTGGCTTGCCAGCGATGGCCGCGACGCGGTCGCACTGAACAGTTAGTTACTGAAGCCTATAACAACAGATTCTCGTGGAGCCTCGCTGATGAAATCCTATGAAGTCAATTTTGACGGTCTAGTGGGGCCGACCCATAACTACGGTGGTCTGTCCTACGGCAACGTTGCCTCCCAGAGCAACAGCCAGCAATCCTCGAACCCGAAGGAAGCGGCGCTGCAAGGTCTGGCGAAGATGAAAGCGCTGATGGAAATGGGCTTTCAGCAAGGTGTGCTGGCGCCACAGGAACGTCCGGACGTGGCCGCTCTGCGCCGTCTGGGTTTCAGCGGCACCGACGCTCAGGTCATTGAGCGCGCCGCTAAAGAAGCCATGCCGCTGCTGGTCGCCAGTTGCTCGGCGTCGAGCATGTGGGTAGCCAACGCCGCCACCGTCAGCCCGAGTGCCGACACCGCAGACGGCCGCGTGCATTTCACCGCCGCCAACCTCAACTGCAAATACCACCGCAGCATCGAGCACCCGACCACCAGCCGCGTGCTCGGCGCGATGTTCGCCAATCAGCAGCACTTCGCCCATCACGCTGCCCTGCCGGCAGTGGCGCAATTCGGTGACGAAGGCGCAGCCAACCACACACGTTTCTGCCGTGAATATGGTGAGGCGGGCGTCGAGTTTTTCGTGTTCGGCCGCAGTGCGTTCGACAACCGTTTCCCGGCGCCGCAGAAATACCCGGCACGCCAGACCCTCGAAGCCTCGCAAGCGGTTGCGCGTCTGCACGGTCTGCGTGATGAGGGCGTGGTCTATGCGCAGCAGAACCCGAACGTGATCGATCAGGGTGTGTTCCATAACGACGTGATCGCCGTAGGTAACGGCGAGGTGCTGTTCTATCACGAGGACGCCTTCCTCGACACCGAGTCGATGCTGGCCGAACTGCAAAGCAAACTGGCCAAGGTCGGCGGCAACTTCCAGTCCGTATGTGTGCCGCGTTCGGCGGTCAGCGTGGATGACGCGGTGCGCTCCTACCTGTTCAACAGCCAGTTGCTCTCGCGTCCTGACGGTTCGATGCTGTTGATCGTGCCGCAAGAGTGCCAGGCCAACGAACGCGTCTGGGCTTACCTGCAAAGCCTGACCAGTTCTGGCGGTCTGATCCGCGAAGTAAAAGTCTTCGACCTCAAGCAAAGCATGCAGAACGGCGGTGGCCCGGCGTGCCTGCGACTGCGCGTCGCGCTTAACGAAACCGAACTGGCGGCCGTCAACCCAGGGGTTATCATGACGCCACCGTTGTACGGTTCGTTGACCGCATGGGTTGAAAAGCACTACCGCGACCGCCTGAGCGAAACCGATCTGGCGGACCCGCAATTGCTGCTTGAATGCCGGACGGCACTGGATGAACTGACGCAAATCCTTAAACTGGGCGCGGTTTATCCATTCCAGATCAATTGATGGCCGGCGCGTCGCCTGAACGCGGCGCGCGGCTTGTCTCCCCAAGAGAGTAAAAACATGAGCGATTCCCTGCAGCTGATCCTTGAAGACACCGACGGCACGCAACTGCAAACCTCGTGCACCCGCGTCGCGGTCATGTGGCAAGGCAAAGAGCTGTGGATCCAGCAGGACGGCCGTGGCCAACTGCTGATCGGCGTGGACGTTGAAGAAGGTGACGCCGAATACGCCAACCTGCTGCTGCGCCCATTGGCGACTAATCTGGTAAGTCTGCAACTGGAAATGGAACCGGCTGAAGTCGGCGACGACGAAGACCACGTGCACGGCCCGGATTGCAACCACGATCACTAAGGAAACCGCTCTATGCTCGCCCTCGGCAAACTGCTTGAACTGACCCTCGCCGGCCGCGAACCGGCGGAGAAGACTCAACTGACTGTCGAAGGCGTGCGCATGCGCTGGTTGAGCGAAGGTGCGCTGGAAGTCCGGCCACCGCAAGCGCGTGACAATGGCCTGGACCTGCTGCTGTCGGCGGGCATTCACGGCAACGAAACAGCGCCGATCGAGTTGCTTGATCGGCTGCTGCACGACATCGCACGCGGCGATCTGAAGCCGCGCGCACGCATTCTGTTCCTGTTCGGCAATCCCGAGGCGATTCGCAAAGGCGAGCGTTTCGTCGAGCAGGACGTCAATCGGCTGTTCAACGGCCGTCATGAACAAAGCAGTGGCAGCGAAGCGCTGCGTGCCTGTGAGCTGGAGCGGCTGGCGGCGAGTTTCTTCAGCCTGCCGGATCGCCAGCGGCTGCACTATGACCTGCACACGGCGATTCGCGGTTCGAAGATCGAACAGTTCGCGCTGTATCCGTGGAAGGAAGGTCGCCAGCATTCACGTCTTGAGCTGGCGCGTTTGCGTGCTGCCGGCATGGAAGCGGTGCTGTTGCAGAACAAGCCTTCAATCGTGTTCAGCTCGTACACCTACGACAAGCTCGGTGCTGAGGCTTTCACGCTGGAACTGGGCAAGGCGCGGCCATTCGGGCAGAACGACGGCGTCAACGTCTCGCTATTGGAGACTCGTCTGCAGCAGATCATCGAAGGCACTGAGCCGGAAATGGCTGAAGCGCAGCTGGACGGTTTGCAGCTGTTTAGCGTCGCGCGGGAAATCATCAAGCACAGCGATGCATTCCGCCTGAACCTGCCGCAGGACATCGAGAACTTTTCCGAGTTGGAGGTGGGTTACGTGCTGGCCGAAGATCTGGCCAATACCCGCTGGATTATCGAGGAAGAGGGCGCGCGGATCATTTTCCCCAATCCCAAGGTCAAGAACGGCCTGCGCGCGGGCATCCTGATCGTCCCGACCACTGGCGAAAACCTCGCCTGACCCAATTTCCGGTCTGACATATAACCGTGTGGGAGCGAGCTTGCTCGCGAATGCAATCTGGCATTCAACATTTGAGTTGGCTGTCAGTCCGCTTTCGCGAGCAAGCTCGCTCCCACAGGGGAATGAGTGAGACCAGAGATCTCACTCCTCGTGTTACACCGCTACAGCATGCGGCTCGGTGCGGCGCAGTGCGCGAACCTTGCGCAGCGTATCTGCGCAAGTGCGCGCCGCTTCCTGACCCTTATGCACAAAGTGCTCAAAGAAGAACTTCTGATGCTCGTCACCGGCATGGAAGTGATGCGGGGTCAGCGATACCGAGAACACCGGCACTTCGGTTTCCAGTTGCACTTGCATCAAGCCGCTGACCACCGATTGGGCAACGAACTCGTGACGGTAGATGCCGCCGTCGACGACCAGGGCTGCGGCGACGATGCCGGCATAACGACCGGTCTTGGCCAGCAACTTGGCGTGCAGGGGCATTTCAAAGGCGCCGCCGACTTCGAAGATATCGATGTCCGATTCCTGATAACCCAGTGCGATCATTTCGGCGACGAAGCCCTTACGGCTCTGATCGACGATTTCCTTGTGCCAGCAGGCCTGGATGAACGCGACGCGCTCGCCGTGTGGGTGTTTGCTTTTGCTGTCGATAGCGGTGGGTTGCATGTTCTGACTCCTGTTTGTGTGAAAAACAGGGCGTTATGAATCGAAAGGGATTCAAGGGTGCGCACACGCACACATCGCGCGGACGGCCCTTTGGCGTTAATCCCGTTCTCTCTTCATCCGGACTATGACCGTCGGCCCCGGAATCACACCGGGTCTGCTGACCTTGCCGCCGATCTCAACCGAAGTCGTGTCCGTCGCCAAGCGCTCGCGGGCTATGCGCGTTGCGCGCAATTACCGCCGGTGGGGAATTGCACCCCGCCCTGAGAACGTTTTTGCCGCCCTTTCTCGGGCGGCGCAGCGTTTTTAACACATATTTTCCAGCCCTGCACAGAACCTGTGGGAGCGAGCTTGCTCGCGAAAGCGGTTTAACATTCAACGCGGATGCTGACTGCCAATCCGCCTTCGCGAGCAAGCTCGCTCCCACATGGGTTGTGCCTTCTCGAGGAGTAAGGTGCCTTTTCCTTGTTCAGGGGTTGATTAATCGCCGCGATGACCGCAGTAATTCACCTTCAAAAAGGGATTTCCCCTGCTGATTAGAGGCCAGGTTCATGAGCGTTATCGATCTTCGCAGCGACACCGTCACCCAACCGACTCCCGCCATGCTCGACGCGATGACTGCGGCGGACACCGGCGATGACGTGTACGGCGAAGATCCGACGGTCAATCGTCTGGAAGCGGAGTTGGCCAAGCGTTTGGGTTTCGCCGCCGCGCTGTTCGTGCCGACCGGCACCATGAGCAACCTGCTGGGCTTGATGGCGCACTGCGAGCGCGGTGACGAATACATCGTTGGCCAGCAGGCGCACACCTATAAATACGAAGGTGGCGGCGCGGCGGTGCTCGGGTCTATCCAGCCGCAACCACTGGAAGTACAGCCCGACGGCTCGCTGGATCTGGGTCAAGTCGCCGCCGCGATCAAGCCGGACGACTTCCATTTCGCCCGTACTCGATTGCTGGCGCTGGAAAACACCATGCAGGGCAAAGTGCTGCCGCTGGAGTATCTGGCCCGCGCTCGCCAATTTACCCAAGACCATGGCCTGCAACTGCACCTCGACGGCGCGCGGCTTTACAACGCGGCTGTCAAACTCGGGGTTGATGCGCGGGAGATCACCCAGCATTTCGACTCAGTATCGGTGTGCTTGTCCAAAGGCCTCGGCGCGCCGGTGGGCTCGGTGCTGTGCGGCTCCGAGCAACTGATCGGCAAGGCCCGCCGTTTGCGCAAAATGGTCGGCGGCGGCATGCGTCAGGCCGGATTGCTGGCGGCGGCGGGGCTGTATGCGCTAGACCATAACGTCGAACGTCTGGCTGATGACCACGCCAACGCGCAGTTGCTCGCCGATGGCCTGCGTGAAGCGGGTTTCATCGTCGAACCCGTGCAAACCAACATGGTTTATGTGCAAATGGGCGACAAGGCCGAAGCGATCAAGGCCTTTGCCGGCGAACGCGGGATCAAGTTGAGCGCCGCCGCGCGTCTGCGCATGGTCACGCACATGGATGTCAATCGCTCGCAAATCGAGCAAGTGATCGCGACATTCGTCGAGTTTTCGCGCAAGTGACAGCGTTAGCCGTCCAATTGACCGTTTCTATCGTATAAACACGCTGTACCCCGCGCGCAGGGCCGATATAATGCGGCCCTTTGCCGTCGCTTCGTCTGTTGACGTTTCGAACAGGCCTTTGGCCGCAGCCTCCGTGGAAGAACCTAATGAAAAGCGCAGAAATCCGTGAAGCCTTCCTTCGCTTCTTCGAAGAGCAAGGCCACACCCGTGTAGCCTCCAGCTCTTTGATTCCGGGCAACGACCCAACCCTGCTGTTCACTAACGCGGGGATGAACCAGTTCAAGGACTGCTTCCTGGGCCAGGAAAAACGTGCGTACACCCGTGCGACCAGCAGCCAGAAATGCGTGCGTGCCGGTGGCAAGAACAGCGACCTGGAAAACGTCGGTTATACCGCTCGTCACCACACGTTCTTCGAAATGCTCGGTAACTTCAGCTTCGGTGACTATTTCAAGAAGGACGCGATTACCTACGCGTGGACCTTCCTGACCGGCGTTCTGCAACTGCCGAAGGAAAAACTCTGGGTCACCGTCTACGCCTCCGACGACGAAGCGTATGACATCTGGACCAAACAAATCGGTGTGCCGGTCGAGCGCATGATCCGCATCGGCGACAACAAAGGCGCGCCGTACGCCTCCGACAACTTCTGGACCATGGGCGATACCGGCCCGTGCGGCCCGTGCACCGAGATTTTCTACGATCACGGCGACCACATCTGGGGCGGCCCACCGGGCTCGCCGGAAGAGGATGGCGACCGTTACATCGAGATCTGGAACAACGTGTTCATGCAGTTCAACCGCACCGCCGATGGCGTGTTGCATCCGTTGCCAGCGCCGTCGGTCGACACCGGCATGGGCCTGGAGCGGATCAGTGCGGTGATGCAGCACGTCAACTCCAACTACGACATCGATCTGTTCAAAAACCTGCTTAAGGCCTCGGCTGAAGCGATCGGCTGCGAAAACGGCGATCAGTCTTCGCTGAAAGTCGTGTCCGACCACATTCGTTCGTGCGGTTTCCTGATCGCCGACGGCGTGCTGCCGTCCAACGAAGGTCGCGGTTATGTGCTGCGCCGGATCATCCGTCGCGCTTGCCGTCACGGTAACAAGCTGGGCGCCACTGGCAGCTTCTTCTACAAGATCGTTGCCGCACTGGTTGCCGAGATGGGCGAAGCCTTCCCGGAACTGAAGAAGCAGCAGAGCAACATCGAACGCGTGCTCAAGGCCGAAGAAGAGCAGTTCTCCAAGACTCTGGAGCACGGCCTGAAGATTCTTGAGCAGGACCTGCTGGAACTCAAAGGCACCGTGGTGCCGGGCGACGTGGTGTTCAAACTCTACGACACCTACGGTTTCCCGATGGACCTGACCGCCGACATCGCCCGTGAACGCAGCCTGACTGTTGACGAAGCCGGTTTCGAACGTGAGATGGAAGCCCAGCGTGTTCGCGCGCGTTCGGCCAGCTCGTTCGGTCTGGACTACAACACTTTGGTCAAGGTTGATGTAGCCACTGAGTTCACCGGTTACAAAGACACCAGCGGTTCGGCAAAAATCGTCGCTATCTATAAAGATGGCCAGTCGGTCGACGTCTTGAATGAAGGCGAAGAGGCGGTGATCGTTCTGAATCAGACGCCGTTCTACGCGGAATCCGGCGGCCAGATCGGCGACTGCGGTTTCCTCCAGGCGGGCAGCGCACGTTTCGACGTCCGCGACACCACCAAAACCGGCGGCGCCTTCCTGCACCACGGCGTACTGGATTCGGGCAGCCTGACCATCGGCGCACCAGTGGAAACCCACGTCGACGCCGAAGTGCGTCACGCTACCTCGCTGAACCACTCGGCCACGCACTTGCTGCACGCTGCGCTGCGTCAGGTACTGGGCGAGCACGTTCAGCAGAAAGGTTCGTTGGTGGATAGCCAGCGTCTGCGTTTCGACTTCAGCCACTTTGAAGCGATCAAGCCTGAGCAGATCAAAGCGCTGGAAGACATCGTCAACGCCGAGATCCGCAAGAACTCCGCGGTTGAGACCGAAGAAACCGACATCGAAACCGCGAAGAACAAAGGCGCGATGGCGCTGTTCGGCGAGAAATACGGCGACAACGTGCGCGTGCTGAGCATGGGCGGTGATTTCTCCGTCGAGCTGTGCGGCGGTATCCACGCCAACCGTACCGGCGACATCGGCCTGCTGAAAATCATCAGCGAAGGCGGTGTGGCTTCGGGCGTGCGTCGTATCGAAGCAGTGACCGGTGCTGCGGCACTGGCCTACTTGAATGCAGCAGAAGAACAACTCAAGGAAGCGGCCAGCCTGGTCAAGGGCAGCCGCGACAACCTGATCGACAAGTTGTCGGCTGTGCTGGAGCGCAATCGCCAACTGGAGAAGCAGCTCGAGCAGTTGCAAGCCAAGGCGGCCAGCGCTGCGGGCGACGATCTGTCGAGCTCGGCACTGGACGTCAAGGGCGTGAAGGTCTTGGCCGCACGCCTGGATGGTCAGGACGCCAAGGCGCTGCTGGCACTGGTTGATCAGTTGAAGAACAAACTCGGCCGCGCAGTGATCCTGCTCGGCAGTGTCCATGAGGAAAAGGTCGTACTGGTTGCAGGCGTAACCAAGGACCTGACTGGCCAACTCAAAGCCGGTGATTTGATGAAGCAGGCTGCTGCGGCAGTGGGCGGGAAGGGCGGTGGTCGTCCGGACATGGCGCAGGGCGGCGGTGTTGATGCCGGCGCGCTGGATGGCGCACTGGCGCTGACCGTTCCATTCGTCGAGCAGGGTTTATAAGGCAGTCCGTCCGGCCCGCAGTCTAGTGGCGGGCCGGGCGGCTGTTCGAGTGATTATTGGGCGCCCTTCATGGGCAGAGGCGGCTTTGAAATGGCTTTGATCGTACAGAAATTTGGAGGCACCTCGGTCGGTACTGTCGAGAGAATCGAGCAGGTCGCCGACAAGGTTAAGAAATTCCGCGATGCCGGCGATGACCTGGTGGTTGTGCTGTCTGCAATGAGCGGCGAAACCAACCGTCTGATCGATCTGGCCAAGCAAATCAGTGGCGATGGCCAACCGGTTCCGCGTGAACTGGACGTGATTGTCTCCACCGGTGAGCAGGTGACGATTGCCCTGCTGGCGATGGCGCTGATCAAGCGCGGTGTGCCGGCGGTATCGTACACCGGTAATCAGGTGCGGATCCTGACCGACAGTGCGCACAATAAAGCGCGTATCTTGCAGATTGATGACCAGAAAATTCGTGCTGATCTGAAGGCCGGTCGCGTGGTGGTTGTCGCCGGTTTCCAGGGCGTCGACGAGCACGGCAACATTACCACCCTCGGTCGTGGCGGTTCCGACACCACCGGCGTGGCACTGGCTGCTGCGTTGAAGGCTGACGAGTGCCAGATCTACACCGACGTCGATGGTGTTTACACCACCGATCCGCGTGTGGTGCCGGTCGCTCAGCGTCTGGACAAGATCACCTTCGAAGAGATGCTGGAAATGGCCAGCCTCGGTTCCAAGGTGTTGCAGATCCGTGCGGTGGAATTCGCCGGCAAGTACAACGTTCCGCTGCGCGTACTGCACAGCTTCAAGGAGGGTCCGGGCACCCTCATTACTATTGATGAAGAGGAAACCATGGAACAGCCGATCATTTCCGGCATCGCTTTCAACCGCGATGAAGCCAAGCTGACCATCCGTGGCGTGCCAGACACCCCGGGCGTGGCGTTCAAGATTCTCGGCCCGATCAGTGCCGCGAACATCGAAGTCGACATGATCGTGCAGAACGTCGCGCACGATAACACCACCGACTTCACCTTCACCGTGCACCGCAACGACTACCAGGCCGCACAGACCGTGCTGGAAAACACCGCTCGCGAGATCGGTGCCCGTGAAGTGGTTGGCGACACCAAGATTGCCAAGGTCTCGATCGTCGGCGTCGGCATGCGTTCCCACGCAGGCGTCGCCAGCCGCATGTTCGAATCCCTGGCAAAAGAAAGCATCAACATCCAGATGATCTCGACCTCGGAAATCAAGGTCTCCGTGGTGATCGAAGAGAAGTACCTGGAACTGGCCGTGCGCGCCCTGCACACGGCTTTCGAACTGGACGCTCCAGCCCGTCAGGGCGAGTAATTCCATTTCTTGAAGGGCGCGGTCTGACCGCGCCCTTTATTTTTTGAATGGCGCGAGCCCTGAACTGTTCTTTTGCTCGCGCTGGTCAATACTCAGGCATGTAGGGCTACGATCGCTCCGGTTGTAGGTCGGGTGCCTTTTTTTTGCAGACTGTTGTCCCTGAACTGAATTGCGTGAGGAGAAAGGTATGCTGATTCTGACTCGTCGGTGCGCAGAAAGCCTGATTATCGGTGATGGCGAAATCACCGTGACCGTGCTCGGCGTTAAAGGAAACCAAGTGCGTATCGGCGTCAACGCCCCGAAAGAGGTTGCCGTGCACCGTGAGGAAATTTACCTGCGTATAAAGAAAGAGAAGGACGAAGAACCAAGCCATTAATTTTTATCGATTTTTATGTTTGCAAACGGGGAAAAGGTTGGTTAAGATACGCCCCGTGTTGCGGAGAGCTGGCCGAGTGGCCGAAGGCGCTCCCCTGCTAAGGGAGTACACCTCAAAAGGGTGTCGGGGGTTCGAATCCCCCGTTCTCCGCCATTATTTGCTTAGTACGTCGTAATCTGGCTTTTTCTGTAAGTTGTTGAATTTATTAGAAAAAGTGGTTGGAATAGAGATTAGACGGGCTATAATGCGGCGCAACAAATGCACTCGTAGCTCAGCTGGATAGAGTACTCGGCTACGAACCGAGCGGTCACAGGTTCGAATCCTGTCGAGTGCACCATTTAAGAGTTGTTTATAGCAATATAAACAACTCGGCTTCAACCAGTTGTGGTCTGGTTTAAAAACACAAATGCACTCGTAGCTCAGCTGGATAGAGTACTCGGCTACGAACCGAGCGGTCACAGGTTCGAATCCTGTCGAGTGCACCATTTAAGAGTTAGTTGCAGCAATGCGAATAACTTGGTTTCAGCCAGTTGTGGTCTGGTCAAAAAACACAAATTGCACTCGTAGCTCAGCTGGATAGAGTACTCGGCTACGAACCGAGCGGTCACAGGTTCGAATCCTGTCGAGTGCACCATATACCGAAAAGCCCGCGTTTAACGCGGGCTTTTTGCTGTCCGGGATTTGCCTTTTCCTTTCACGCAGCCCCTTTCATCAAAATCTATTTGAGCACTACGGCCTCGCTTGAGGTCATAGCGATAGCTCGTCGTCGACGTTCGAATATTCACTTTGTCCGGTTTGCCTAGCGCGCTTTCGACATCCTGCTGCGTCATGCCGGCAATCACGCGTTGATTGATGATCGCTGCGCGACGTTGCCTGGCATCGATCAAGTTTCCACAGGGGTCTTGGGCAGTGCCGATAACACCGGGTTCGCGTCCTATGTTTTTCATGCCGGATATTTCTTCGTGGTTGTGTTCCGGCATTACCGCCACGACGGATCCGGGTGAGTAGGGGTGGACTTCCTGCACTGAGCGCTGTTCACCGCTCGCGCAACTCATGCTGGTGAAGGTAATGCTGCCGTCGACCGCTTCGCAGCGATGCAGGCTGGTAGCGGCTCCGGCGGGCGTGAGGAAAAGCAGGCTGGCGAGTACAAAAAATAACGCTTTGGATGGCATTCGACGTCCTCCATGACGATCTACGCTCAAGGGTAGTCGCTACATTTTTCAGTGCTGGTGTGTTTTCTTTTCAGGATGAGTCGTCGCATTGGCAAGGATCAGGACAGTGCTCAGGTTTGTTTCGCAAGCGCTTGTTTCGACCGTGATTTTTTAACGTTTAAAACCGTCAGGCGGTGTATCATTGCGCCCGTCAGCCCCGCCGGGGCTTATGGAAAACCTCCATGGACTTACCCAGTAGTTACTCAGTACCCCGTTTTACCAATCATGAATTGACTGATTGATCCTTCCGGCGTGCCCCGCTGCTGGGAGTGGAGTTCGCCTATGTCTGAAATCGAAGTAAAGAAAACACAGGACAGCCTGCAGGATCGCCTGGCGCAAGTCGTCGAGCTGCTGCAGCGTCAACGGGTCGTTGAAGACCTGACTCATCGCCAGGAAGGCGCGCACCACGACCGGGTTGAAAACCTGGTTCACCGGCAGAATCTTGTCGAGTTGCAACGCAAACTCGATGATCTGCACTCCGCCGACGTCGCCTACATTCTCGAAGCCCTGCCGCTGGACGATCGTCTGACGCTCTGGCAACTGGTCAAGGCTGATCGCGACGGCGACATTCTTCTCGAAGTATCCGATTCGGTTCGTGAAACGCTGATCGCCGACATGGACGATCACGAGCTCCTGGCTGCCGCCAAGGACATGGACGCCGACGAACTCGCTGACCTGGCTTCCGAGCTGCCGCGAGACGTCGTCCATGAGCTCATGGAGAGCCTGGATAACCAACAGCGCGAACGTGTACGTTCGGCCTTGTCCTATGACGAGGAGCAGGTCGGTGCGCTGATGGACTTCGAGATGGTGACGATCCGCGAGGATGTCAGCCTCGAAGTGGTGTTGCGTTATCTGCGCCGTCTCAAAGAGCTTCCCGGTCATACCGACAAACTGTTCGTGGTTGATTACGACGGCGTGCTCAAAGGCGTGCTGCCGATCAAGCGTTTGCTGGTCAACGACCCGGAAAAGCAGGTGGCGGATATCATAGCCAGCGATCCGGTGAGTTTCCACCCGGACGAAGACGCCTACGACGCCGCTCAGGCGTTCGAACGTTACGACTTGATCTCGGCCCCGGTGGTCGACAAGAACGGCAAGCTGATCGGCCGTCTGACCATCGACGAAATGGTCGACCTGATTCGTGAGGAGAGCGAAAGCGAAGTCCTCAACATGGCGGGTTTGCGTGAAGAGGAAGACATCTTCGCCTCCGTCTGGAAGTCCCTGCGCAACCGTTGGGCGTGGCTGGCGGTCAACCTGATCACCGCATTCGTCGCATCCCGGGTGATTGGTCTGTTTGAAGGCTCGATCGAGAAGCTGGTGGCGCTCGCCGCGCTGATGCCGATCGTGGCGGGTATCGGCGGCAACTCCGGTAACCAGACGATCACCATGATCGTGCGCGCCATGGCGCTGGACCAGGTCAGCACTGGCAATACCTCGCGTTTGATGCGCAAGGAGTTGGCAGTCGGCTTGATCAACGGTCTGGTCTGGGGCGGGGTGATCGGTGTGGTCGCTTATCTGCTTTACGGCAGCTGGTCGCTGGGCGTGGTGATGACGGCAGCAATGACGCTCAACCTGTTGCTCGCGGCGTTGATGGGCGTGTTGATCCCGATGACTCTGGCCAAGATGGGCCGCGATCCGGCCATGGGTGCCAGCGTGATGATCACGGCAATGACCGACAGCGGTGGCTTCTTCATCTTCCTGGGGTTGGCGACGATCTTCCTGCTCTGATCCGCGCCAATAAAGAGCCCGCCAATTGGCGGGCTTTTTTGTGCCTGTTGCGCGTGGCGCCACTGCACAAATCGCAGGCAAAAAAAAGCCAGCACTCATGCTGGCTTGAGGTGTTCGGTATGGCTCAGGACGCGTCTGCGGCCATCTCGGCGTCGTGGGCGATCAAGGACACCAACGCGTTTTGTTGACGGTGCGACAGCTGACGGAAGCGTTGCAGCAGCTCGCGCTCGTGCAACGACAGCTCCGGGCTGTCCAGGCGCATGCTCAGCTCTTCGCCCAATGCGCCTTCCTGAATAAGACTCTGCTCAAGGCGCGCAATGATCTCGGAGTTCATGCTGCGATGATGATTGCGAGCCACCTCGGCAATGCGTTCACGCATTCCGTCTGGCAGACGTACGACGAACTTGTCAGCCGTACGGCTGGAATAAATTGCCTGTTTCAATGGGCGCATATATTTAACCGGTTAGTTCAGGGGAGCGGTTCTCGGGATTGGCCGCAGGATGTGTGGTAGGACAAGCATCCGCGCCAAATGGTTCAACCTGAATTGTTAAGAGGCCGGCATCATGCCTCAAAATTGCCAGATCATTGGCGTCAATTCTGTGACAAATATTGAGCCGGGTAAAGGCGTAATGCCAGCACCAATTATCAGAAATGCGGACTGGTTGGAAAACTTTACCTTGGCCGGCATCTCTGACCGCTTCTTCATGCAGATCAATTGATGTCCGTAGACCTCAGAACGTGCATGCTATGCGGGTTTCAATCCTTTGTTCCTTACCTGTACAGGATAGTGGCAATTTGCCGATTTACTAGGGGCAGACACCGGCCGGAGGGCGTTTTCAGGATGGATGGCAGGCTTATTTATCTGATGGGACCTTCCGGTTCAGGCAAGGACAGCCTGATCGAGGCTGCGCGTGAGCCATTGCGGGCGAGAAACTGCGAAATCATCCGTCGGGTGATTACCCGATCAGCGGAGTCAGTGGGCGAAGATGCCATCGGCGTTACGCCTGCAGAGTTCGAGCAACGTCAGGGCGCCGGCGAGTTTTCCCTCGCATGGCAGGCCAATGGTCTTGCCTACGGCATCCCCCGAGAAATGGACGAATGGTTGCGAGCCGGGCGCGATGTACTGGTGAACGGCTCGCGCGCCAACCTGCGCCAGGCGATGGAATGCTATCCGACATTGTTGCCGGTTCTGCTGACAGTCAAGGATGAGGTGTTGCGCGAACGCTTGTTGCGCCGTGGTCGAGAGACGCTGGAACAGATCGACGCCCGACTCGCCCGCAACGCGCTGTTCAAAGACAGGCGATCAAGTGACGCACCGGTGCACTTGATCGATAACTCCGGCGACCTGGCAGCCGCCGTCCATCAATTGCTCGAGCTGATCCGGCTCAACGCAACACCGGATCAAACTTGATCCGGCGCCCGGCCACCAACGCCAACACAAACAACACCGCGAACACGCCACAGCCAATCAACGGCAGGGTGATTTCGGTGTCCTCGAACAGCGAAAAATGCACAACGCCACTCAATAAGGCGAGGATCAGAAATCCTGCAGCGGACTTGGACATGCTGTACTCCTGAAGATATTTCAAAAAACCAGACGTTCGCCAACGGACCCAGTCAGCGCCTGCACAGGTTCACTGACTGCCTGTGGGGCGACATCACTGCGATCATTCAACACCGCCCACTGCGGCGCTTTCTGCACCTGCAAGTAATGCGGCATGCGCTGAGCCACCGGTTCCGGCGCAGCACCCTGTGGGGCGAAGTGAAAACCCACCAAAACCGCCAATGCGGCTGCGTTTGCGAGCAAGAGGGTGCTGTTCATGGGGGCTGCTCCGATTGTTCTTCTATGGAACAGACAAAGCAGCCGGCGTGCCAACAGTCTAACCGCTGTTAAGTCCTTTAAAAACAAGGATTTGGAAGGGTTTTTCCGAACGGTCGGGTTGCAATCTGCAATGCTGGCTTTTTGCGGTAGTGCAAAATGCACGGTAAAACTTCCCGCAGCATTGCAAGGCGCCTGCCTACACTTAAAAAGCGCCACGGACGACATGACAAATCAGGGCCTGGCCGTTAACATGCACGCCGTCCGTCGCACCGTCTCTGGCCGCGATAACACAGTGTCTCAGTAGCTCAATTGGATAGAGCATCCCCCTCCTAAGGGGAAGGTTGGCAGTTCGAACCTGCCCTGGGACACCATCATTCAGTGCATTGCAAATGCTCGCAAAAAAGCCCCGCGCAGAATGGTCTGCCGGGGCTTTTTCGTTCCAGTCACCGCTGCCTAGTTTGCCGCACCACCCTCAGCCTTACCTATCGAAGTGCTGACTTGGGTGATGTGGCGGCGGCCATTGACCGTGTAACTCTGTGCCTGTTCTTCAGACCCCGGCTTACGCAGGGTCAGTTGAGCAAACAGCCCGGATTTTTCATCGTAGGAGCCATACCAATTGATCAGTCTGGCGATGAAACAGTCATTGCCGAGGATCACCGGAACGTCAGCGACCGGTTCCATCGTGTAATAACTTGCGCCGTAACTGTAATAGTCGTCGTCCCCGGGGCCTGACGCAGGGATTGGGCAGATCGGTTTGGAGTTCGGTGTTTCGTTATTGCCTGTCTTGGCCAAGCCTTGCATAAGCGCTTTTTGCACGGCCGGTTCCAGTTCGTAGGCTGTTGTATTGTCCTGATTCGCCTGAGTACGAGGCACGTTCAGTTCATATCGATACTGCAACGTTATCGCCGGGACCTGACGGTTGATCTGCAAGGGATTGAGCAGATAGACCTTATCGACACCGTAGGCGCTGTCTCGGTAGGCGGCGTAGATTTTCCCGTTCACCTTGATCCAGTTGACCGCTTGATTGGCGCCGCGATCATTGGTGTAGAAAAGGGTTGTCTCGCCATTGGCTTCGGGAGCCGCTTCGGCGCCTCTTCTGGTGAATCTTTTGCCCATGCCGCGCCAGGTTTCGGTATACGAGAACAACCCTGTACCGCCGGAATAGGTTTCAACGATCAGGTCGCGCAGTCCATCGCCATCCAGATCAGTGAGGATATAAGTCGTCTGGCCTGTGTCGGCGGCCCCGGTGATGTTGGACGCAGTTAATGCCTTCCATTCATCCTGACTCACCCCATTCGGGATCGTCTCGGGAAAGTGCGTTTGCTCATCGTCATCGGGGATACCGGCGAAAGACGTTCCATCGAGGTTTACCGTGAATGCATCAAGGGTCTTTTCCAGTGCAAACTCGGGATCAACCTTGCGCGCTGCCTCAATTCGCTGCTGCAGTTGCGCCATCACCTGTTTGTCTGTCGCGTCGGGCGAATACGCCAGCGTATCGATCCATTGCGCTTGCAGCGATTCCAGGCGTTCGCGATAACGCTGATTCAAACAGCTGACATCCTCAGCGCATTGGTCACGATCCTTTAGCCAAAGGCGTTGAGTGCTTTTCAGCTCGGCCTTTGTGTCTGGCATGGACTTCATGAGTTTGCTGTAGGTAGCGCCCATCTGAGTATCCAGCGCATACAACCCTTTATCCGCACAAACAGCGTTCTCAACTGCACTCACCGCTTTCGCACAATCCATTCCCGCCGCCATCGCCTGCTGGAAAAACAGCAGCGCACAGGCGGACACGATGCAACGTCCTTTGATGTACACGAGAGCAACCTTGTAGTGGAAAGCCAAGAAGCTGAGCAGAGTAATCGCATAACGAGGAATCTTGAAGTGCACGCTTCAGAGAACGCCACTGGTGGCCGATAACCCACTCGGTGACTTAAAAGTCGCGTGAATTCGCTTGATAGCATTTGGCCGGCAGCTATCATCTGCGCGCCTGAAATTGCCCTCACTTCAATTGCCTGGAAATCTTCGATGCTGTCGTATCACCAAAAGAGTTTTCTGATCGTCGATGATTTCTCGGATTTCCGCAGTTCCGTGCGTTCAATGCTGCGCGAACTTGGGGTCAAGGACGTCGACACTGCGGATACCGGTGAGCAGGCGCTGAAGATGTGTGCGCAGAAGTCCTACGATTTCATCCTGCAGGATTTCCATCTCGGCGACGGCAAGAAAAACGGCCAGCAGGTGCTCGAAGACCTGATGCTGGAAAAGCTGATCAGCCATGAAGCGGTGTTCGTCATGGTTACTGCCGAGACCAGTCAGGCGATGGTGCTCAGTGCGCTGGAGCACGAGCCCGATGCGTACCTGACCAAACCGTTCAACCGTTCCGGGCTGGCGCAGCGCCTGGAGCGTCTGGAACAACGCAAGACGTTGCTCAAACCGATTCTGCAAGCCCTTGATCGTGGCAAACCGGTCGAGGTGCTCAATGCCTGTATTGCGCTGTGCAAGCAGGACATTCGTTATTCGCCGTTGTGCCTGCGCTACCGCGCCGATGCGTTGCGCGACATGAACCAGAACGAAGCGCTCGAGCGCCTTTACGACAGCATCATCGCTGACCGGCCGTTGCCGTGGGCGTTTGCCGGGCTGGGCAAATTGCTGTTCAAGCGTGGTCAGGTGGCGCAGGCCAAAGGTGTCTATGAGAAAGCGCTGAAAGTGTTCCCGATGATGCCGTCGCTGTACGACGGCATGGCCGACGTGCTGGTTGCCGAGGGCGACACCAAAGGTGCGCAGCGGGTGCTGGAAGAGGCGATTCGCCTGTCGCCGCTGGCAGTGCGTCGCCAGGCCTTGCTCGGCAAACTGGCGATGACCAACGAGGATTTCGACACTGCCTCGCGCGCCTATCGTCAGGCCGTGGCGCAAGGCGCGCAGTCACGCTTCAAGGATCCGGAAAGCAACCTCGGGCTGGCCCATGCGCTGATCAGCAAGGGCAGCGAGCGCGGGCTCGACACGCGCACGCGGCTGGAGATCAACACCACCCTCAGTGCCGTGGCCAAAGAGAACCCGAGCGACCCCGGCCTGCAGATTCGTGCACGCCTGATGAAGGCCACCAGCCTGCTGCTCAACGATGCCGAAACCGCCGACAAGCTCACCGAGCAAGCGCTGATGCGTCTCGACGGCATGGAGCAATTCATGAGCCCGGAAGCGGCGTTGTTGGTCGCCAAGCAGTTGCAGATGCTCGGTCAGGCCGAGGCGGGCACCTCGATGCTCAAGAGCTGCGCGGAGATCTACGGTGATGACCCGGCGGTGATGAAAGACATCGCCAAGCTCACCGATGACCCGACTATCCTCAGTTCCAGCAATGCGGCCGCTGACCTCAACCGCCAGGGCGTGCGCGTGTACAAGACCGGCAATCTGGTGGAGGCCCGCGAGGTCTTCCGCAAGGCGCTGAAGATGCAACCGAAGAACATCAGTATCGCGCTGAACATGGCCCAGTCGCTGCTGCACGGCACCGACACCAGTGTGCCGTCGGCGGAGCTGGAAGAATGTCGGGCCTGCCTGAAAATGGTTGGCCTGATGCCCGACACCGACGCGCGTTTTGCGCGTTATCAGAAGCTGAAAAGCAAGGCGTTTGGCGAATGAACCACGACGAGCAATCTCTGGATTTTTCCACGGTGATCGCCTCCACCGTCCACGACATGAAGAACTCGCTGGCGATGCTCATGCAGGCCCACAGCCAATGGCTGGCGCGCTTGCCCGAGGCCCAACGGCAAGGCGCGGAGCAGGGCGTGATCGACTTCGAGTTCGCCCACCTCAACGGCATGCTGGTGCAACTGCTTGGCCTGTATAAGCTGGGCGTCAACCAGATGCCGCTGCAACCGGCCTATCACGAACTCGACGATTTCATCGAGGCGCAACTGGCGGCGCATCAAGAGGTGTTTGCCAGTCGCGGGATCATCGCCACCTATGAAGTCGATCCGCTGAGCCCGCTGGGTTTCTTCGACCGTGAACTGATCGCTTCGGTGCTTGGTAACTGCATCAACAATGCGATTCGTTATGCGCGCGAATCGTTGCTGATCACCGTCAGCGACGAAGCCGGGCAGTTGGTGCTGAGCATCAATGATGACGGCGACGGTTATCCGCCCGAGATGCTCGAGCGTCAGGCCGATTACGTGCAGGGCATCAATCACAGCAGCGGCAGTACCGGGCTTGGCCTGTACTTCGCCAACCGGATCGCGGCGTTGCATCAGCGCAATGGCGTCGAAGGTCGCACCGAAATCAGCAACGGCGGACCGCTCGGCGGCGGGGTGTTCAGCCTTTATCTGCCGTGACGCGGGTTTTTGTTTTGACGCTGCTTGATATTCCGAACAGCCGGAGCCTATTTTGTACGAGTCGCCGTTCGCGGCTCGCACAATAACAAGGATAGCGTCATGACTACCGATGGTCAGCGTTCACTCGCGCAGCGATTGACGGGCATTGATGAGATTGAATGTGTCACGCCGGATTTGAACGGCGTACCACGGGGCAAGGTGATGACCGCCGAGGGTTTCCTCGAGGGGCGGCGTTTGCAGCTGGCGCGTGGCGTGCTGCTGCAATGCATCATGGGTGGTTATCCAGCGGCACGGTTTTACGGCAGCGATGACGGCGATCTCGCGCTGATTGCCGAACCGACCCAGATCCACCGTTTGCCATGGAGTGACGACCCGCGTGCCCTGGCCATTTGCGATGCCGATGAACTGACCGGCGAAAGCTCCAACCTCTCGACCCGTGGCCAACTCAAAGCGGTCATCGCCCGTTATGCCGCGCGCGGTCTGGCGCCGGTGGTGGCCACCGAACTGGAATTTTTCGTTTTCGCGCCGAACACCGATCCGACTCAGCCGTTCCGTCCACCGGTTGGCCTCGACGGTCGTCGCGAAGACGGCTTGTCGGCGTTCAGCGTCAGTTCCAACAACGGTCTGCGGCCGTTCTTCAGCGAAGTCTACAAATGCATGGCGGCGCTCGGCCTGCCGCGCGATACCTTCATGCATGAAATGGGTGTCAGCCAGTTCGAGATCAATCTGCTGCACGGCGATCCGCTGTTGCTCGCCGACCAGACGTTCCTGTTCAAACACCTGCTCAAGGAAGTCGCGCTCAAGCACGGCTTGACCGTGGTGTGCATGGCCAAACCGCTGGCGCACACGCCGGGCAGTTCGATGCACATTCATCAGAGCATCGTCGACATCGACAGCGGCAAGAACGTCTTCAGTGACGCGCACGGTGAGCCGACGGCGATGTTCCGCCACTTCATCGGTGGACAGCAGGCGGGCATGGCCGACTTCACCGCGTTGTTTGCGCCGAACGTGAATTCCTATCAGCGCCTGTGCCATCCGTATGCATCGCCGAATAACGCCTGCTGGTCCCACGACAATCGGGCGGCGGGGCTGCGGATTCCGGCGAGTTCGCCGGTCGCTCGTCGGGTCGAGAACCGTTTGCCGGGCGCCGACGCCAATCCGTATCTGGCGATCGCTGCCAGTCTGGCCGCCGGTTTGCATGGGATCGAGCACGAGTTGGAACCGACAGAGGCGATTCAGGGCGAGTTCGAGGTGCCGGACAATCTTTCGCTGCCGTGTACCTTGCACGCCGCCCTTGAACGTCTGAAACGTAGCCAATTGGCGAGGGAACTGTTCGGACAGGAGTTCATCGAAGGCTACATCGCTTCGAAGACCATGGAGTTGACCAGTTTCTTTGACGAAATCACTCCCTGGGAACGGCGTGTTCTAGCAGCCCAGGCCTGACGAACTGTCGCCATCGGGCTATCGTTTGATAGCCCGGTACTTACTGCAAGGAGCCGCTCGGAACGCCGATGCGCCAAATCTGGAAATCCTTTCGAGCGCTGTATTTTGCCTCGCTGATGATGTTGATCGGCTCGGGCCTTCTTTCTACTTATCTGGCGTTGCGCCTGGCCGCTGACCATGTCGATGGGCTGTGGGTCGGTGCGTTGATGGCGGCCAACTATTTCGGCCTGGTGCTGGGCGGCAAGATCGGCCACCGGTTGATTGCCCGGGTCGGGCATATCCGTGCGTATTCGGCGTGTGCCGGGATCGTCGGGGCTGCGGTGCTCGGCCATGGTCTGGTCGACTGGTTGCCGGCCTGGCTGGTGCTGCGGACCATCGTCGGTCTGGGCATGATGTGCCAATACATGGTGATCGAGAGCTGGCTCAACGAGCAGGCGGACGCCAACCAGCGTGGGCTGGTGTTCAGCGGTTACATGATCGCCTCGTATCTGGGACTGGTGTTGGGCCAACTGATTCTGGTCATGCATCCGGGCCTGGGTCTGGAACTGCTGATGCTGGTCGCGCTGTGCTTTGCGCTGTGTCTGGTGCCGGTGACCCTGACCCGGCGGATTCACCCGGCGCCGTTGCATCCGGCGCCGATGGAGCCGCGCTTTTTTATCAAGCGTGTGCCGCAGTCGTTGAGTACGGTGCTCGGGGCGGGGCTGATCATCGGTTCGTTCTACGGTCTGGCGCCGCTGTATGCCTCGCAGCAGGGGTTGTCGACCGAGCAGGTCGGTCTGTTCATGGGTAGCTGCATTTTCGCCGGTTTGCTGGTGCAGTGGCCGTTGGGCTGGTTGTCCGATCGCTATGACCGGGCGCTGTTGATTCGTTGCTTTGCCGGGTTCCTTGCGGTGGCGGCGTTGCCGCTGGCGATCCTTCCGCACGTGCCGCTGGAAGTGTTGTTCGGGGTTGGCTTCCTCTGTTCGCTGGTGCAGTTCTGTCTGTATCCATTGGCGGTGGCGTTCTCCAACGACCACGTTGAAGGTGATCGCCGGGTGTCGCTGACGGCGATGCTGCTGGTCACTTACGGTGTCGGCGCGAGCATCGGGCCGTTGCTCGCAGGCGTACTGATGAAGCTGTTCGGCAGCCAGAGCCTGTATGCGTTTTTCAGCTTCTTCGCGTTGGTGCTGGTGTGGCGGATCCGGCCGAAAGCCGTGACCAATCTGCACCAGGTCGACGATGCACCGCTGCATCACGTGGCCATGCCGGACAGTATGTCCAGTTCGCCGCTGGTGGCAGCATTGGACCCGCGCGTGGATGAGCAGGTGGTGCAGGAGCAGATGCAGAATCCCGTGGCGCCTGAGCCAGAACCGCAACCTGATCCAGAGCCTGACATTCAGCCTGATCCGGCGGTGGTGCCTGACCCGGATGACGGCAGCGATAAACCGACGCCGGACATCAGCGGTGCGCGGCCCTGACGCCATAGGGATTTAGTGAACCTGGCATTTTCAGCAGGCATGAAAAAAGGGCAGTCCCATTCGGGGCTGCCCTTTTTTGTGTTGGCGTGCGAATCAGAGATCGTCTTTATCGAAACGCCGTGCTTCGCGCTGCAACTGATAAACAAAGCGTTCAACGTTGCGGGCTGCCTGGCCACTGATGTTGTGGAAGCGCAGGCCGGCAAAGGTGATGTTGAGTTTTTCTTCGAAATGCAGATAACGCAGTTCGACGGAGGTCGGCTGGTTGCCAAACAGCGGTGGGGCGATCAAGCGGTCGTAGACCTGACCCAGTTGCAGGCGATCAGTGATGTCGCCTTCGAAGCGCAGCTTGCAACCGGTCGCGGAAATATCCAGCAGCTTGCCGTTGATCGGTGCCTTGAGCTTTTCCCCGCCCAGTTCGACGCTGACCAGATCAGTCAGCTTCAAAGCTGCGCGAAACGCATTGCGACGCTGGTGATAAACCACTTCGGTCGGCAAGTCACCGGTGTAGAACCGATCACCTTCGGACTCTTCGATGTTCAGTGTGCCGGTGCATTCCCAGGCAATGCGCACACCTTCGTGAAAACCTTCGACCCTGAACGGTTCGCCGGCCAGCAGGAAGCGTTCGCCATCGCGCGGGATCATTTCGTCCAGAGCGATCGAAGCGCTGTCGCGGTCGACTTTGATCAGGTAGCTCTGGAAGCGCTGGCTGCGCTCATGAAAGGTGATGATCAGCGGATCGTGGCTTTCTTGCAGCTGGCGCAGGTTGCTGGAGATTTCCAGTGGCGTGGTAAGCACCTTAGGGGGCTGCGGAGCATCATCCGCGCTGAGGGCGTTGGACACGGTTTATCAATCTCCAGACAAAATATGACGACTTGCCAGCATTTTGCCAGCATGTTCCGCGGGTTGATAGTGCTGACGCATCAACGGCTCATGCCTGGCTGAGCGGACGCGGTACGGCCGGTTTGGCGAAAGTACCACTGGCGTTATACAGCGCCGGTGCTTCACCGCCGGTGAGGATCTTCAACTGATTGGCCGTGGAGGCCTGCTGGATCTGGATCGACTGGCCATTCTTGAGATTGGCCGTCTGGCATTGAGCGATCAGATCAGTCAATGCATCGCCTTGCGTCAGCAACTGGTCGCCAATGCTCGATTGGCTGGCCAGTTGCGCAAGGCCGCTGCGATCGGTCGGCAAGTTGAGGCTGGCGAGGATTTCGCTGCGTTTGCGGCCATGCTGTTCAAGCAGAATGATCAATGCCTGTTTGTGCGCCAGAATTTCTTCCAGCAGCGGCATGTCGCGACCGTGCAAGGCGAGGGACTCGGTTTGCAATAACTCCAGCAATTGTTGCGCTGGAGCAAAGTCGTCGTTGATCAGTTGCAATAAATTAGTGTCGTGCATGGCTGGCCTTGGGGTTTAAGCGTCCAAAAGCCTCGCGCAGGCAAAGGCCTAGCGCTGGGCTTCGAAGTTGAGCAGTTTGCTGGCTACACGGTTGCTGTCGACTTTATAGCTGCCATCGGCAATCGCCGCTTTCAACTCGGCCACACGGGCTTTGTCGACAGCAGGTTGATCGCGCAGCTTGTCAGTGACCTTCTGCAACTGTTGAGCCTCATTGCTGAGGTGTACCGATTCCCCGCTTTTTGCGGTACTGGCCGGTTCGGCCTGGGTATTCAGCGGCGCGGAGGTGCCGGTTTCGGCGGTTTCCTTGGCGTTGCTGGTACGTGTACTGCCCGTAAGTGACGAGGAGCTGTTCAAACGGCTGAAATCGATGACCATGATAAAAACCTCTGGGAATTTGGACGCTTGCCATGTTTTCGGCCATCCCCTGGAAAACTTTAGGCACATTTACAATGAGCCTTGCATGCGCCGGCGCGTGTCCTGCTGCGGCACAGTTTAGGGAACAGCCGGGGCCAGCGCCAGTTTTCTACATCGCCACTTCCACTTGGCCCGGCGCGGTGACTTGCGCCTTGATGACCCGTTGCGAGTTGAGGTTTTTTACCCGGATCTGTTCTTTCAAACCGCCATTGGACAGGGCTTCACCGGGCATGCGCACGGCGAGTGTACCGCTGCGTGCGGTGATCACCACTTGATCGCCCTTGCGAATGACTTCTGCCTGTTCCAGATGGACCAGGGTAATCACCTGATCAGCTACCGTTGGTCGGGTTAATTTTTGCCCGATCGCATCGTCTACCGACGTCAGAAATCCCTGATTGATCTGACTGATGTCGCGTTCACGCAAGGTCACGTCCTGCGGCGCGATAATCCCGGCGCGTTTGAGCGGTCGGGTGGTGGTCACAATTTCGCGAAACAGGCGGACTTGAGCGGGCACGAACACGGTCCAGGGCGAGGCGCCTTCACAGCGAACCTTGACCGTTACCCGGCCCAGCGGACGTGCCGGACTCTCCAAACTGGCTGTCAATTCCTTGTCGCACATAGGCATGCGCATACGGGGGTCGAGCTGGTTGACTTCGATTTCGTAGCGGCCTTCCGTTTGACTGGTGGCCAGATAGTCTTCTACGGTGAACTCAAGAAAGCCCTGAGTGACGCCGATAAGCATGTCAGGCAAGGTAACCGCATCAGCAATGGCAGGGCTGCCAGCGAAAGAGCAGCAAATGGCGCACGCAACGCAAAGCCCTCTGCGGAGGGGCGATGTCAGGCGTCGGAAAAATGTCGTTTGAGCGTTCATACGAGTTAAAAAGCAAGCGCCGTGCCGTTTAGCAATGAATGTGCGTCGCAACAACACTTGGCGTTGGTGTAGGAGTCTGGGCATGGCTGGTGTAATGGATTCGGTGAACCAGCGCACGCAACTGGTAGGGCAGAATCGCCTGGAGCTGTTGTTGTTCCGTCTTGACGGTCAGCAGCTCTACGGAATCAACGTGTTCAAGGTACGGGAAGTGTTGCAGTGCCCGTCACTGACGTTGATGCCCAAGTCCAGTCCTGTCGTGTGCGGGGTGGCAAATATCCGGGGGGCGACCATTCCGATCCTTGATCTGGCAATGGCGACCGGTTCCGGAGCGTTGAAAGACAAGAAAAACCCGTTCGTGATCATCACGGAGTACAACACCAAGACCCAGGGTTTCCTGGTCCGCTCGGTGGAGCGCATCGTCAACATGAACTGGGAAGAGATTCATCCACCGCCCAAGGGCACGGGTCGCGATCATTATCTGACCGCTGTGACTCGGGTGGACAATCAGTTAGTCGAAATCATCGACGTCGAGAAAGTGCTGGCGGAAGTTGCGCCGACACCGGAAGCGATTTCGGTCGGCGTGGTCGATGTCGAGACCCAGACCAAAGCGTTGTCGCTGCGAGTGCTGACGGTCGATGACTCGTCGGTGGCGCGCAAGCAGGTCACGCGTTGCCTGCAGACGGTCGGTGTCGAAGTGGTGGCGCTGAACGACGGCAAGCAGGCGCTGGATTACCTGCGCAAGCTGGTCGATGAGGGCAAGAAGCCGGAAGAAGAGTTTCTGATGATGATCTCCGACATCGAGATGCCGGAGATGGACGGATACACTTTGACGGCCGAGATTCGCGCTGACCCGCGCATGCAAAAGCTTCATATCATCCTGCATACTTCGTTGTCCGGGGTATTCAATCAGGCGATGGTCAAGAAAGTCGGTGCCGATGACTTTTTGGCCAAATTCCGTCCTGATGACCTGGCATCCCGGGTAGTCGACCGGATCAAAGCAGCAGATATCAGCTAGGAGCGCTTTGCTCCTGGCGGTCAACACGATTTAAGAGGCGGCATCATTGTCTACGGGTAATTTGGATTTCGAACAGTTCCGGGTCTTCCTGGAAAAAGCCTGTGGCATTTTGCTCGGTGAAAACAAGCAGTACCTGGTCTCGAGCCGTCTCAACAAACTGATGGAGCAGCAAGGCATCAAATCCCTGGGTGAGTTGGTTCAGCGCATCCAGACCCAGCCGCGCAGCGGTTTGCGCGAGCAAGTGGTCGATGCCATGACGACCAACGAAACCCTGTGGTTTCGTGACACCTATCCGTTTGAAGTCTTGAAGAACAAGGTCCTGCCTGAAGCGATCAAGGCCAGCCCCAACCAGCGTCTGCGGATCTGGTCGGCGGCGTGCTCGTCGGGGCAGGAGCCGTATTCGCTGTCGATGTCGATCGACGAGTTCGAGCGCACCAACCTAGGTCAGTTGAAAATGGGTGTGCAGATCGTTGCCACGGATCTGTCCGGCCTGATGCTGACCAACTGCAAGACCGGCGAGTACGACAGTCTGGCGATCGGTCGCGGTTTGTCGCCGGAACGTCTGCAGCGTTACTTCGACCCGAAAGGGCCGGGGCGCTGGGTGATCAAGGCGCCGATCAAGAACCGGGTGGAATTTCGCTCGTTCAACCTGCTCGACAGCTATGCCGCGCTGGGCAAGTTCGACATCGTGTTCTGCCGCAACGTGTTGATCTACTTCTCTGCCGAAGTGAAGAAAGACATCCTGTTGCGCATTCACAGCACCTTGAAGCCGGGCGGTTATCTGTTCCTTGGCGCGTCCGAAGCGCTGAACGGTTTGCCGGACCATTACCAGATGGTCCAGTGCAGCCCGGGGATCATTTACCAGGCGAAGTGATTGCAGCGGCAATACAAAAAACGGCGGGCCCGCAAAGGCCTGCCGTTTTTTTATGCCCGAAGAAATTCTCCTTAACACCAAAAATCCCTGTGGGAGCGAGCTTGCTCGCGAAGAGGCCTGCATTTGCATCGGCTGACACACCGCCTTCGCGAGCAAGCTCGCTCCCACAGTTGTCCGGCGGTGATATTGATGGCACGGCAAGCGGCAGAAAAGCGGCATGCGGCGGAAACCGGTTGCCGCTTTTCTGGCATTGCCGCTTTGCCAATTCCCGGCAAAGCCCCGGTTTACGGGCGTTTTTCGGTTTGGCACGGCGCTTGCTAAAGCTCAGTTACGAAAAACCGGTCACCTGAAGGTTCCCGACATGAGCATCAGCTTCGATAAAGCGCTCGGCATTCACGAAAAGGCATTGGGCTTCCGCGCCCAGCGTGCCGAAGTGCTGGCCAACAACATCGCCAACGCCGACACCCCGAACTACAAGGCTCGGGATCTGGATTTCTCCAAAGTGCTTGAAGCACAGACCCAGAAAAATGCGAACGGCACCATCGCCCTGAACATGACCAACAGCCGTCACATCGAAGCTGAAGGCCTGGGCAATGGCGACGAATCGCTGATGTATCGCACGCCGATGCAACCGTCGATCGACCAGAACACCGTGGACGCCCAACTGGAACAGTCGAACTACGCGGAAAACGCGGTCGGCTTCCAGGCCAGCTTCACCCTGCTCAACAGCAAATTCAAAGGGCTGGTGTCAGCCCTGCGCGGAGAGTAATCCATGTCCCTGTCCAGCGTTTTCAACATTGCCGGCAGCGGCATGAGCGCACAGACCACACGCCTGAACACCGTGGCGTCGAACATCGCCAACGCCGAAACCGTCTCGTCGAGCATCGACCAGACCTATCGCGCCCGTCACCCGGTGTTCGCCACCATGTTCCAGGGCGGCCAGAACAGCGGCAGCAACTCGCTGTTCCAGAGCCAGGATGCCGCCGGTCAAGGCGTGCAGGTACTCGGCGTGGTCGAAGACCAGAGCAATCTCGAAGCGCGCTACGAGCCGAACCATCCGGCGGCCGACGCCAAAGGCTACGTCTACTACCCGAACGTCAACGTGGTGGAAGAAATGGCTGACATGATTTCCGCGAGCCGGTCCTTCCAGACCAACGCCGAAATGATGAACACCGCCAAAACCATGATGCAGAAGGTACTGACCCTCGGTCAGTAATAAGGGGCGACTGCCATGAGTGTTTCCGATACCACCAGCTCCCTGAGCATGAACGACATCCTGGCCAACTCGTCGAAGAAGGCCAGCAGTTCGACGACCGGCGGCATCGCCTCGGCGACCAACAGTGCCACCGGCGGCCAGGCCTTGGGCAAGGACGCGTTTCTGCAATTGCTGGTCACCCAGCTGAAAAACCAGAACCCGCTCGATCCGCAGGACAACAGCGCCTTCGTTGCCCAGTTGGCGCAGTTCAGTAGCCTGGAAGGCATCACTACGCTGAACTCCACCGTGAGTGGCCTTGCTGGCAACTACAACTCTTCGCAAGCGCTGCAAGCTTCGTCGCTGGTCGGTCGGAACGTGATCGTGCAGACCAACTCGGTTCAGCTCGACGATCCGAGCAAAGGCATGACCGGTTCGGTCACCGTGCCGTCGTCGATTGCAGGCGGCACCGTCAGCATCACCGACAGCAGCGGCACGGTGGTTCGCACCATCGATCTGGGCAGTCGCGCCGCAGGCAGCGCGAGCTTCACCTGGGACGGCAAGGACAAGGACGGCAACGTGGTCAAGACCGGTACTTATACCGTCAAGGCCAACGCATCGATCAATGGCACCTCGACCGACATGGCGACCTACCTGCCGGCTACCGTCACCAGCGTGACGATCAGCCAGACCGGCGGCGAGCTGATGCTCAACCTGTCCGGCAAGGGCACCGTTGCCCTGTCCAAAGTACAAACCATTGGTATATAGAGCCGACTAACCGGCACAAAGGAGTGGAATATGTCTTTCAATATCGGCCTTAGCGGTCTCTATGCAGCCAACAAACAACTGGACGTGACTGGCAACAACATCGCCAACGTCGCGACCGCCGGTTTCAAATCGTCCCGTGCAGAATTCGAAGACGTCTACTCGGCCACTCGCCTGGGTAGCGGCAGCAAAGTGATCGGCAACGGCGTGCGCCTGGCCAACGTTTCCCAGCAGTTCACCCAGGGTGACATCAACAACACCGGTAACGTGCTGGACATGGGCATCAACGGTTCGGGCTTCTTCACCATGAGCAACAACGGCTCGGTGTCCTACACCCGTGCCGGTACGTTCAAGGTCGACAACGCCGGTTACATCACCAACACCGACTACACCTCGCGCCTGCAGGGTTACGGTGTGGACGCCAACGGCAAGATCATCAACGGTGTGTTGACTGACCTGAAGATTGATACCTCGAACCTGGCGCCGAAATCGAGTTCCCTGGTGACGTCGAGCATCAACTTGAACTCGACCGCGCCGGTGATCGACGACACAGTGGCGGCCGGCAAGTTTGATCCGAGCAAGCTTGAGACCTACACCAAGAACTTCAGCACTCCGATCTATGACACGCAGGGCAACTCGCATGTTATGGATCAGTACGTGGTGAAAACTGGCGAGAATACCTGGAAGGTTTACACCCTGGTCGATGGCCGTAACCCGGATGCAGCCGGTAGCGATCCAACCAAGGTCGATCCGGTTGCTTCGACGCTTACGTTTGACAGTTCCGGCAATCTGCTGCAAGTCAGCACGCCTAGCACGTTACCAGCTCCGGCGCCGAACCCGATCATCAGTAGCGACTTGAAACTGACCGGTTGGGTACCGGGCAAAGTGGTCAACGGCACCTTTACACCTAATGGTGCTGCGGCAAACCCGGCCGGCATTACCATTTCGATGGCCAAGACCACTCAGTACAACGCTGACACCGCGCGTTCGATTCCGACTCAGGACGGTTACGCCACTGGCCAGATCACCAACCTGACCATCGACGGCACCGGTACTTTGTTTGCCAACTTCAGCAACAACCAGAGCAAGGCCATCGGCCAGGTTGCGCTCGCCAGCTTCACCAACGAACAAGGCCTGCAGGCTATCGGTGGCACCAGCTGGAAAGAGACGTTTGCTTCGGGTATCCCGGGCTACGATGCACCGGAAACCGGTACCTTGGGTTCGATCGCTTCCAACTCGCTGGAAGAGTCGAACGTTAACCTGACCAACGAGCTGGTGGACCTGATCAAAGGCCAGAGCAACTATCAGGCGAACGCCAAGACCATTTCCACTCAGAGCACGATTATGCAGACCATTATTCAGATGACTTGATTCTGGGTTTGGCTGTGCAAAGGGGCCCCTCGTTTTGAGGGGCTTTTTTGTGGGTGGGTTTTGGGTTTTGGGGGCATATCCGTTGCTGCGGGTGTTGCTGATCAGGGTTCCGCCCTTACGGCGGGTCACCTTTTCCAAACGCCGAAAAGGTGACCCAAAAGGCTTTACCCTGACGTTCGGCCCTCGCTTAGGCTCGGGTTCCTTCGCTGCGGGATTGATCCGGGCGCATCGCCTCCGGTTTGCTTCGCTGCACCTCCTCTCGATGCATTTGGCTGCGCCAAACGGTCGCTGCGCTCCCACCCCCGGATCATTCCCTCCACTCAGCCTGCCGACGGGCCTTCTAGATCAAGAGCGGTACTCGAGCTAACGCTCATTGTGCTGAGTGGTGAGGGTCAAGAGCGGTACTTGAGCTAACGCTCATTGTATTGAGTGGTAAGAAGCGTGCGGTCGGCTTTGGTTTTGTGTTGGGTTTGCCCCTCACCCCAGCCCTCTCCCCGAGGAGAGGGAGCCGATTTGTGAGCTTTTCAGAATTTGAGTTCGACTCGGTATTTCATGTCGGCGTAGCTCTCTCAAACACCTCGGTCAGTCCCCTCTCCCTCCGGGAGAGGGTTAGGGTGAGGGGCTCTTGATTTGGCTTTTGATCTGGCTTTTGATCTTCAGCCCCACCGTAGCGAAGGAACACTGAGCCTCTGCGAAGTGCCGTACGCCGGGGCCAAGCCTTATGGGTTGCCTTTTCGGCGTTTGGAAAAGGTGACTCGCTGTAAAAGCGAAACCGCCAGAAATATCACCCGCAGCAACGGATATGCCCCCCCCAATCCCACCCCCCCCCCAAAAAAAAACATCGAGAGCTGCTAACGAGCTATCGCTCACCCCGTTGAGTGGTGGAAGAGCGTGCGGTCGGCTTTTGTTTTTTTCCACGCAAAAGAAAACCCCCGGCAAACCTGAGGTCTGTCGGGGGTTTTTGATTCAAGCGTCTTGTGGCGCCTGACTCAGCTCAGCTTATTGGCAAGCTTCGCAATCCGGCTCGTCAATTGCGCAAGCCTTTGGCACTGGCGCTGGACCGGCAGGAGCAGCCAGAACCGAATCGTCGCCGTGGTTGCCGCCGCTGGAAACAGCGTTCAGCTTGCCGGTGTTGATGGTCGACTTCTCGGTGCTGGTCGCGGCCAGGGCACGGAGGTAGTAAGTGGTTTTCAGACCACGGTACCAGGCCATGCGGTAGGTCACGTCGAGTTTCTTGCCCGATGCGCCGGCGATGTACAGGTTCAGCGACTGGGCCTGGTCGATCCACTTCTGACGACGGCTGGCGGCGTCAACGATCCACTTGGTGTCCACTTCGAACGCGGTTGCGTAAAGCTCTTTGAGTTCTTGCGGGATGCGCTCGATCTGCTGAACCGAACCGTCGTAGTACTTCAGGTCGTTGATCATGACCGAGTCCCACAGACCGCGAGCCTTGAGGTCGCGAACCAGGTACGGGTTGATCACGGTGAATTCGCCCGACAGGTTCGATTTCACATACAGGTTCTGGTAGGTCGGTTCGATCGACTGCGAGACGCCAGTGATGTTGGCGATGGTCGCGGTCGGTGCGATGGCCATGATGTTGGAGTTACGAATGCCTTTCTGTACACGGGCGCGAACCGGTGCCCAGTCCAGGGTTTCGTTCAGGTCGACATCGATGTACTTCTGGCCACGTTGCTCGATCAGGATCTGTTGCGAATCCAGCGGCAGGATGCCTTTGGACCACAGCGAACCCTGGAACGTCTCGTACGCACCGCGCTCGTCTGCCAGGTCGCAGGACGCCTGGATCGCGTAGTAGCTGACCGCTTCCATCGACTTGTCGGCGAACTCGACGGCAGCGTCGGAACCGTAAGGGATGTGCTGCAGGTACAAAGCGTCCTGGAAGCCCATGATGCCCAGACCGACCGGACGGTGCTTGAAGTTGGAGTTCTTCGCTTGTGGCACCGAGTAGTAGTTGATGTCGATCACGTTATCGAGCATGCGTACTGCGGTGTTCACGGTACGTTCCAGCTTGGCGGTGTCCAGCTTGCCGTTGACGATGTGGTTCGGCAGGTTGATCGAGCCCAGGTTGCAAACGGCGATTTCGTCCTTGTTGGTGTTCAAGGTGATCTCGGTGCACAGGTTCGAGCTGTGAACCACGCCGACGTGCTGCTGCGGGCTACGCAGGTTGCACGGGTCTTTGAAGGTCAGCCATGGGTGGCCGGTTTCAAACAGCATGGACAGCATTTTGCGCCACAGGTCTTTGGCCTGGATGGTCTTGAACAGTTTGACCTTGCCTGGGTATTCGGTCAGGGCTTCGTAGTACTCGTAGCGCTCTTCGAAGGCTTTACCGGTCAGGTCGTGCAGGTCCGGCACTTCGGATGGCGAGAACAGGGTCCACTTGCCGTCATCGAAGACACGCTTCATGAACAGGTCAGGGATCCAGTTGGCGGTGTTCATGTCGTGGGTACGACGACGATCATCACCGGTGTTCTTGCGCAGTTCGATGAACTCTTCGATGTCCATGTGCCAGGTTTCCAGGTAGGCACACACAGCGCCTTTGCGCTTGCCACCCTGGTTAACGGCAACGGCGGTGTCGTTCACCACTTTCAGGAACGGAACCACGCCTTGCGACTTGCCGTTGGTGCCCTTGATGTACGAACCCAGTGCACGCACCGGCGTCCAGTCGTTGCCCAGGCCGCCAGCGAATTTCGACAACATGGCGTTGTCGTGGATCGCGTGGTAGATGCCCGACAGGTCATCCGGCACGGTGGTCAGGTAGCAGCTCGACAGTTGTGGACGCAGAGTACCGGCGTTGAACAGCGTCGGAGTCGACGACATGTAGTCGAAGGACGACAGCAGGTTGTAGAACTCGATCGCACGGTCTTCTTTCTGCTTCTCTTCGATCGCCAGGCCCATGGCCACACGCATGAAGAAGATCTGCGGCAGTTCGAAGCGGATACCGTCCTTGTGGATGAAGTAACGGTCGTACAGGGTTTGCAGGCCCAGGTAGGTGAATTGCTGATCGCGCTCGTGGTTGATCGCCTTGCCCAGTTTTTCCAGGTCGAAGGAGGCCAGCACAGGGTTCAGCAGTTCGAACTCGATACCTTTGGCGATGTAAGCCGGCAGTGCTTTGGCGTACAGGTCGACCATTTCGTGGTGAGTAGCGCTTTCGGCCACACCGAGGAAGCCCAGGCCTTCGGCACGCAGGGTGTCCATCAGCAGGCGGGCGGTCACGAACGAGTAGTTCGGCTCGCGCTCAACCAGGGTACGGGCGGTCATCACCAGTGCGGTGTTGACGTCGGTCAGGGCCACGCCGTCGTACAGGTTTTTCAGGGTTTCGCGCTGGATCAGGTCGCCGTCGACTTCTTCCAGACCTTCGCACGCTTCGGTGACGATGGTGTTCAGGCGGCCCATGTCCAGAGGCGCCAGGCTGCCGTCAGCGCGGGTGATGCGGATCGACGGGTGAGCGTTGACCGCTTCTTCGGTCGGGGCGTGGGCAGCGCGTTCTTTCGAACGACCGTCACGGTAGATCACGTAGTCGCGCGCCACTTTTTGCTCGCCGGCACGCATCAGGGCCAGTTCAACCTGGTCCTGGATTTCTTCGATGTGGATGGTGCCGCCCGAAGGCATGCGACGCTTGAAGGTCGCGGTGACTTGTTCGGTCAGGCGGGCAACAGTGTCGTGGATTCGCGACGAGGCGGCAGCGGTGCCGCCCTCAACTGCGAGGAACGCTTTGGTGATAGCGACGGTGATCTTGTCATCGGTGTAAGGAACGACAGTGCCATTACGCTTGATCACGCGCAGTTGACCAGGCGCGGTGGCTGCCAGATCCGAATTCGAATCAGCGGCCTGCGGCAAGGTGCCCTGCGGGTTCTCGCGAGTTGTGTCGGTTTGCATGGGTGTCTCCACGTTCTCTATGTTTGTTTGGGCACCATCACGGTGCCCACCGTTCCGTCCTGAAGCACTACAACCGGCACGCGCCGGGCATAACGACTTCGGGACAGTTCAGGAAGAGGGCCTTGTGAGCGCCGCTTCCATGCCGAAGTCTTCGGTCCACGCGATACGCGTGAATCCGCATTCCATTCCGGGAGCAGTTTCGTCACTGCAACACCCGTACCGTAAACGCCGTGATCGGCTGAAAATCGGTAGCCATCCGCAGGCGCGGTTTGGGCTTCTGAAAATACGTTTGGTTCAACCCGACAATGGCAATAAAAAGCCTTGAAATTACTGCCGGGTTTGTGTTTGGTTTTTTAGCGTAAAACCCTACATGTAGGGTTTTTTTTCGCTCGGGCTACAAGATAATGCGTTTCAGGGGGGGATTGCAACGTACTACCTGTGGATAAGCCTGTGCGTAAATTGTGTAAGAAATCCCGAATCCACGTGTAGGCCGCGAACCTGCTGAGCTAGACCGTCTGTCACTGTTTTTGCATCGGGAAAAACGCTTCAGCGGATTTTTAAGGGCGCGAACCCTATCACAAAAAACCGCCTTGTCCGAACGCATTTACCGACTTGTGTTCTGCCGGTACGCCGTTTATACAATCGGGCCATGCACAGGCATCTTTATCCTCCCGGAACATGACAAAAAGACGGGAGGATTCAAAGCGACAGGGGTTTGAGTGCCTGGACAATTGCCTTTCTTCTATTAATAAAAACAGCAAGCAGAGGTCACCGGTGGAGCAACAAGCCTTTGAGGTATTGATCGTCGAGGATGACCAGCGATTGGCCGAACTCACGCGCGACTACCTGCTCGCCAATGGACTGCGCGTCGACATCGAAGGCAACGGCGCGCTGGCGGCGGCGCGGATCATCAGCGAGCAGCCGGATCTGGTGATCCTCGACCTGATGTTGCCGGGCGAAGATGGTCTGAGCATTTGTCGCAAGGTCCGCGATCGTTATGACGGGCCGATTCTGATGCTCACCGCGCGTACCGACGACGCCGACCAGATTCAGGGGCTGGACCTGGGCGCCGACGATTACGTCTGCAAACCGGTGCGTCCGCGCCTGTTGTTGGCGCGGATCCAGGCGCTGCTGCGACGCAGTGACACACCAGAGCCGGCCGTGGAAAAATCCCGTCGCCTGCAATTCGGCCCGCTGCTGGTCGACAACGCCTTGCGCGAAGCCTGGCTGAGCGGCAACGGTATCGAACTGACCAGCGCCGAGTTCGACCTGCTCTGGTTATTGGTGTCCAACGCCGGGCGCATTTTGTCCCGCGAAGAAATCTTCACCGCCCTGCGCGGCATCGGCTATGACGGCCAGGACCGCTCGATCGATGTGCGTATCTCGCGCATCCGCCCGAAAATCGGTGACGATCCCGACCATCCGCGCCTGATCAAGACCATTCGCAGCAAGGGCTACCTGTTCGTCCCGGAAGCCTGCGTAGACCTGCCGCTGTGAACTCGATCTTCCTGCGCATCTATGGCGGCATGTGCGCAGCGCTGATTCTGGTGGCGGTGCTCGGCGTGCTGGCATTGAACCTGCTCAATCAGGTGCGCAGCGAGCAGTACCGCGAACGCCTCGCCCACGGCACTTTTTCGCTGATGGCCGGCAACCTGCAACCGATGAACGAAACCGAACGCCACCGGGCGCTGCTGGTGTGGGAGCGTCTGCTGGGTATTCCGCTGGCGCTGAAGACATTTGCCGAAACTGATCTCGACCTCGCGCAACGCACCCGCGTGCAGCGCGGCCAAGCCCTGGTCGAACAGACCGGGCCGCATGCGGCCAAGGTGTATCGACTGGTCAGCGACAAGGAACAGCTTGTGCTGGTGGGGGAGGTGCAGCAGATCAGCGAGCAACTGGCCCGCGCGACTATTTACCTGTTGGCCGATGAGTTGGTGCGGGTGCCGGTCGGCGAGCAGCCCAAGCGCCTCGCGCAGATAAAGCAAGAGAAGGGCTTCGGATTCGATTTGCGGCTGGTCACGGCCGACGACGCCGACATGGACGAAGACCAGAGCCGGCGCGTGTCCGAAGGCGACACGGTGATGGCGTTGGGCAAGGGCGGTGATTCGATCCGTGTGTTCGCCGGCATGGTTGGTACGCCGTGGGTGCTGGAAATCGGCCCGCTGTATCAGATGAACCCGTATCCGCCGGAGTGGCTGGTGTTGATCGCCGCCCTCGGGCTGAGCTTGATCGGCCTGATCGTATATTTGCTGGTGCGTCAGCTCGAGCGGCGCTTGCGTGGTCTTGAAGCGGCCGCCACACGCATCGCCAAGGGCAGCCTGGAAACCCGTGTGCCGGCACGCGGTGCCGACTCGGTCGGGCGTCTGGCGGCGGCGTTCAACGGCATGGCCGAGCACTTGCAGCAGTTGCTGGCGATTCAGCGCGAGCTGGTGCGGGCGGTGTCCCATGAGTTGCGCACGCCGGTGGCGCGGTTGCGTTTCGGTCTGGAAATGATCGGCTCGGCGACCACCCCGCAGGCGCTGGAGAAGTATCGCGAAGGCATGGACCACGACATTGAGGACCTCGATAAACTGGTCGATGAAATGCTCACTTACGCACGGCTGGAACAGGGCTCGCCGGCGTTGACGTTCCAGCGCATCGATCTGGACGCGCTGGTCAATCAAGTCATCGAGGAACTCGCGCCGCTGCGCGCCGGGGTTACCGTGCAGCGCGGCTTGTGTTTGTCGGCGGCCGATAATGACGCCGCGTGGGTCGAGGCCGAGCCGCGCTATTTGCATCGGGCGATGCAGAACCTCGTGAGCAACGCCATGCGCCATGCGCGTTCGAAGGTGACAGTGAGTTATCAGGTCGGGCAGTTGCGTTGCCGCGTCGATGTCGAGGATGACGGGCCGGGCGTGCCGGAAGTGGCGTGGGAGCGGATTTTCACGCCGTTTCTGCGTCTGGACGACAGCCGCACGCGAGCGTCGGGCGGGCATGGTCTGGGCTTGTCGATTGTGCGGCGGATCATCCATTGGCATGACGGCCGGGCGATCATTGGCAAGAGCAAGAGTCTGGGTGGGGCTTGTTTCAGCCTGAGTTGGCCGAGGAATCAGGAGCGTCGGTAATTCTTGTGGTGGCCGCGATGCCGCCTTCGCGAGCAAGCTCGCTCCCACATTTGAAATGCGATTTCCTGTGGGAGCGAGCTTGCTCGCGAAGAGACCCTTGCAGGCGCTGAAAATCCTCAGGCCTTGATGCTCACCAGACTCAACAACTGCCCATCCTGCACCCCGAACTGCGCATCAAGTTCAGTGCCGTTGCGCCATTCGGCCGACAAGTCCGTCAACAAGCGCAAGCGCACCTGACCCGCCTCGGTCCACTCCAGCACTTCAGCGTGCTCGAAATAAAAGCGCTGCTGCACGATCGGATACAGCGCCTTGAACAGGCTTTCCTTCACCGAAAACGTCAGCGTCACCCACAACGCCAGATGATCCCGCGACGCGGCCGTCATGCGCTGCATTTCTGCCGGCGTGAGAATTTCCCCGGCCAGGCGTTCGGCGCGTTCGGGGTTGAGCAGGTTTTCCAGGTCCATGCCCAAACCGCGCCAGTGTTGCTTGTTGGCGACTATCGCCGCTGCTCGGCCCGTACTGTGGGTGATCGAGCCGCAAATGTGCGCCGGCCACACCGGTGCGCGGTCCTCGCCAATCGCCGGCACCATGCCGCTGCCTTCCAGTTGCTGCAACGCCGCCCGGGCGCAAATCCGCCCGGCGAGAAATTCTGCCTGACGCTTGGCCACCGAACGTTGAATGCTCGGCGGTGCCGTGACGGCGCTGCGCTGGAAATCATCGCCGAGCAGTTGGGCCGGGTCGAAATGGGTGCTGAGCAGCACGGTGTCGGGCAGCACCGTCGGCAACGGCCAGTGAGCATCGAGCGGGGTGCAGCAGGCGGGAAGGGCGGGGGTGAGATTCATGGCGGGCATTTTGCCGGTTAGTCGTGGCAAGGTCGAGATGATCGATCCCACGCGGAGCGTGGGAACGATCAGGTGCTGGCGGTCAGCTAAAGATTTTCTGCAAGAACGCTTTCATGTCCGCCCAGGATTTTTCATCCGCTGCCTTGTTGTACCCGATGTCCGGGCCACCGTGCTCGCCATGGCTCAGGCGATCGGCATCCGGATTGGTGAAACCATGCTTGGCGCCATCAAGGCTGACAAATTTATAGTCAGCCCCGGCCTTGTCCATTTCAGACTTGAACGCGGTGACGTTGTCCGGGGTGACCATGCTGTCCAGCGCGCCATGCTCGACCAGAATCTTCGCCTTCACGCTGCCGGGCGTCGCCGGGGTTTTGGTTGCCAGCGCACCGTGGAAACTCACCACGCCTGCCAGCGGTTCACCCTGCCGCGCCGCGTTGAGCACCACACCGCCACCAAAGCAGTAGCCGATGGCGGCCAGTTTGTTCGTGTCAGTTTGTGGTTGCTGCTTGAGCACATTCAGGCCGGCCTCGAACCGTTTGCTCGACGCAGCGGCGTCCTGGGTCGCGGCCTGCATGAAGGCCATCGCATCTTTCGGGTGCTCGGTGTTCTTGCCTTCGCCATACATATCAATCGCCAGCGCGCTGTAGCCGAGCCCGGCGAGATCGCGCGCGCGGCGCTTGGCGTACTCGTTCAGGCCCCACCACTCATGCACCACGACGATGCCCGGGCGTTTGCCTTTAATCGCGTCGTCATAGGCGTAGTAACCGATCAACTGGGTGCCATCGGCGCTTTTATAGGGGATTTCCTCTGTCTTGATCGCAGCCTGAGTGAGGCTGCTGACAGCCAGCAAAGTAAGGGCGAGGAACAGGCGCATGGTCGGGTCTCCTTATCGAAAGTGGTCAAAACAGCCTAGTCGATTTGATTCAGGTCAGGTTCAGAGACGGTTCAGGGCCGGTACAGGGGAGGGTCAGTAACCTTGCGCCATACCCAAACAGCAACTGTGAAAGAGGAAATACCCATGACTCGTTTTAACAAACTGCTGCTGGCATTTACCCTGTTAGGCTCCAGCGTCGCGGCCAACGCCGACGACACCAGCAACTTTGCCGGCCTGACATTCGGCCAGACCAGCGACAAGATCGACAAGTCCCACGCACTGAACAACAACCTCGACCACCCGAACGCCACCGGCGCCATCGACGGCAACAACACCTATGGCGTACGCCTCGGTCAGCAAAACAGCCAGGGTCGCTACTACGCCACCTATGACAACGTGTCCGGTTCGCACAATGGCATTAAACTGCGTCAGGAAAACCTGCTGGGCAGCTACGATCTGTTCTACCCGGTGGGCGGCAGCACCAAATTGTTCGGCGGTGCCACAGCCGGTTTGACCAAGCTGACCCAGGATTCGCCAGGCTACAGCCGCGACAGTGACATCGGTTATGCCGTCGGCGGCCAGGTCGGTGTGTTGCAGCAAGTTTCGCAAAACACCTCGGTCGAACTCGGTTACCGTTACCTGATGAGCAACGCCAGCACCGAAATGAAAGAGAGCGGTGGCAGCAAGCAAGGCTCGCTGGATCTGAACAGCAGCGCACAGACTTACCTGTCGGCTAACTACAATTTCTAAGGAGCGAGTCGCCCTGAAATCCTGTGGGAGCGAGCTTGCTCGCGAAAGCGATGTTTCATTCAACATCATCGTTGACTGAATAATCGCCTTCGCGAGCAAGCTCGCTCCCACAGGGGGTTGTGGAGATTTCAAGTGATTAGGAGAAGGTCATGAAACTGTTGGTCGTCGAAGATGAAGCGCTGTTGCGCCATCACCTGCAAACCCGCCTCACGGAGAGCGGTCACGTGGTCGAGTCCGTGGCCAATGCCGAAGAGGCGCTGTACCAGACCGGGCAGTTCAACTTTGACCTGGCGGTGATCGATCTCGGCCTGCCTGGCATGGGCGGGCTCGACCTGATCCGCCAGTTGCGCTCGGGCGGCAAGACCTTCCCGATTCTGATCCTCACCGCGCGCGGCAACTGGCAGGACAAGGTCGAAGGCCTCGCCGCCGGCGCCGACGATTACGTGGTCAAGCCGTTCCAGTTCGAAGAACTCGACGCGCGCCTGAATGCCTTGCTGCGCCGCTCCAGCGGTTTCACCCAGTCGACCATCGTCGCCGGTCCGCTGCTGCTCGACCTCAATCGCAAACAGGCGACCCTCGACGAACAACCGCTGGCGCTGACCGCCTACGAATATCGCATCCTCGAATACCTCATGCGCCATCACCAACAAGTGGTGCCCAAGGATCGCTTGATGGAGCAGCTCTACCCGGACGACGACGAGCGCGATCCGAACGTGATTGAAGTGCTGGTCGGCCGCCTGCGCCGCAAACTCGAAGGCCCGGCCGGGTTCAAGCCGATCGACACCGTGCGCGGCCTCGGCTACCTGTTCAATGAGCGCTGCACTTGATTCGTTCGCTTCGTGTTCGCCTGATGCTCGCCGCCACCACGTTGGCGGTGTTGTTCATGCTTGCCTTGCTGCCGGCGATGCAAGGCGCGTTCAGTCTCGCCTTGCAGGACTCGATCGAGCAGCGCCTGGCCTCTGACGTGACCACACTGATCTCGGCCGCGCGCATTGAAAACGGTCGGCTGGTGATGCCGACGCAACTGCCGGATGAGCGCTTCAATCTCACCGACTTCCGTTTGCTCGGCTACATCTACGACCGCGAAGGGCACTTGGTGTGGCGTTCGAAAGCCACCCAGGAAGAGCAGATCAACTACAAACCGCGTTACGACGGCCTCGGCAACGAGTTCGCGCGGATCCGCGAAGCCAACGGTCAGGAGTTCTTCGTTTACGACGTCGAGGTCAAACTGCTCGGCGGCAAAAGCGCAGCGTTCAGCATCGTCGCCTTGCAACCGGTGCGCGAGTACGAAACCACCCTTGAAGGCCTGCGCGAGAATCTCTATCTGGGCTTCGGCGCGGCATTGCTCGTGCTGTTGGCGTTGTTGTGGATCGGTCTGACCTGGGGCCTCAAAGCCCTGCGCCAACTCAGTCAGGAACTCGACCAGATCGAAGGCGGCACCCGCGAAAGCCTCACCGAACAACACCCGCGTGAATTGCTGCGCCTGACCGGCTCGCTCAACCGTTTGCTGCACAGCGAACGGCAACAGCGCAGCCGTTATCGCGATTCCCTCGATGACTTGGCGCACAGCCTGAAAACGCCGTTGGCGGTGTTACAAGGCGTCAGCGAAGACATGGCTCAACGTCCCGAAGAACGCGATCAGGCCTGGGTGCTGCAAAGCCAGATCGAACGTATGAGCCAGCAGATCAGCTACCAGCTACAACGCGCGAGCCTGCGCAAAAGCGGTCTGGTGCGCCATCAGGTGCGCCTGCAACCGGTACTGAAAAGCCTCTGCGACACCCTCGACAAGGTCTACCGCGACAAGCGTGTGCGCGTGGCGTTTGATCTGCCCGAGCATTGCTATGTGCCGATCGAACAGGGCGCGTTACTGGAGATGATGGGCAACCTGCTGGAAAACGCCTATCGCTTGTGCCTGGGCGAAGTGCGCATCAGCGTACGCGAGACCCTGGCCGGGGTGGAATTGTGTGTGGAAGACGACGGCCCGGGCGTGCCGCCGGATCAGCGTGCGCGGATTCTGGAGCGCGGTGAAAGGCTGGATGCCCAGCATCCGGGTCAGGGGATCGGGTTGGCGGTGGTCAAGGACATTATTGAAAGCTACAGCGCCAAACTGGCCTTGGGTGATTCACCGATGGGCGGGGCGGCGTTCAGGATTCATTTTCCTGCGGTGTGATCGGGAATGCCCTCACCCCAGCCCTCTCCCAGAGGGAGAGGGGGCCGACCGAGGTGTCTGGCGTTATACATCGACCTGAAATAGCCAGTCGATTATGGATTCAACAGCGAAGTTTCAGGTCGGCGTATCTATCGAGCATCCCCCATTCAGTCCCCTCTCCCCCCGGGAGAGGGTTAGGGTGAGGGGCTTTTGATGTGCTGCCTCAATGCTCCTGCGCCCGATAAGCCCCCGGCGTCAGCCCCGTCCACTTCTTGAACGCCCGATGAAACGCCGACGGTTCGGAAAACCCCAACTGCTCGGCGATCTGTTGCAACGACAGATCCGCCCGGCCCAGATGGTAGATGGCGATATCCCGCCGCAGTTGATCCTTCAACTCCTGAAAACTCGTGCCTTCCTCACGCAAGTGCCGGCGCAGGGTCTGCGGGCTGATGTGCAAGTGCGCCGCCACCGCTTCCAGATCCGGCCAGCGCGCAGTGTCGCGACTGAGCAAACGGCGCAGGCGACTGCTCAGGCTGTCGCCGTCGTCCGGGCGTGAGAGCAGGTCGGCGGGGGAGCGTTCGAGGAAATGTTTGAGCGTGCGTTCGTCCTGCAACAGCGGCATGTGCAGGTAGCGACTGTGAAACAGCAGGCTGCTCTGCTCGGTGCCGAAGGTCAGGGGGCAGGGGAACAGCAAGTCGTATTCCGCACCATGCGCGGGTTTGGCGTAGCTGAAAGTCGCGTGTTCGAGACGAATCCGCTGGCCGATCAGCCAACTGCCCAAACGATGCCAGATCACCAGCAGGCTTTCGGTGAGAAAGTGATCCGGATCCCAGAATGACGAATCGTCGAGGCTCAAACGCGCCCATTCGTCTTCGCGCGTCAGGGTCAGGCGCGGGGCTGCGGGGAATAGGCTATAAAACAATAAACCGCGTTGCAGTGCCTTCTCCAGATTGCGGCAGTGAATCGAGGCATGGCACATCATCGCGAAACTGCCGGGCTTGCTCGGGGCGTTGCCGAAACCGAGGTATTCGTCGTCCAGCGCCAGCCACAGGCTCTGGAGCAGTTGCGTGAACTGCTCCGGGGCGATGCGCGCGCGGGGCTCGTCAAGCAACTCCGGGCTGATGCCCAGTTGCAGCAGCAAGTCCGAATAGTCAAAGCCCAGGCGGCGTGCGCCACCGAGGGCGGCACGGGCGAAATGACTGGCAATGGTGCGTTCGCGCATAAGCGGCAGATCCTTCCTCAGGCGCTGGATGGTAGCCGTGGGCGACAGGTGCAACAAGGCGGAAATCCGCCAAATTGTAGGACGAGAAGCGGCGAGTTGGCGGAAATCCGCCACACTCAAGTCACCGGACGGTGACACTGAAGAAGCCTGCAGCCCCTGATATCAAAAGGCTTGCAGCGAAATGCACCAAAGTGGCACGACGTTTGCGATAAGAGCGACAGAAGCGTGCGTTTGTCCCGACCGGAAAACGCCGCTCCAACAACAAATCCCTCCAGTGCAGGAGGGTTCGCAATTCAGGTTTCGCGGCCAACAGATGGATGTTGCCACGCGAGGCTCTTGAGGAAACTTGCAATGACGACTCGTCAGCCACTGTACAAATCCCTGTATTTACAGGTGATCGTCGCAATCGTTATCGGTATCGCGCTCGGTCACTACTACCCGCAGTTCGGTGTGGCCGTAAAGCCGCTGGGTGACGGGTTCATCAAACTGATCAAAATGATCATCGCCCCCATCATCTTCTGCACCGTGGTCAGCGGCATCGCCGGCATGCAGAACATGAAGTCGGTCGGCAAGACCGGTGGTTACGCACTCCTGTACTTCGAAATCGTTTCGACCATCGCTTTGCTGGTCGGTCTGGTTGTGGTCAACGTTGTGCAACCGGGCGCCGGCATGCACATCGACGTCGCCACCCTTGACGCCTCGAAAGTCGCTTCTTATGTAGCGGCTGGCGCTGACCAGAGCGTTGTCGGCTTCCTGCTCAACGTGATCCCGACCACCATCGTCGGCGCGTTCGCCACCGGTGACATCCTGCAAGTGCTGATGTTCTCGGTGATCTTCGGTTTCGCCCTGCATCGCCTGGGTGCCTACGGCAAGCCGATCCTCGACTTCATCGATCGCTTCGCCCACGTGATGTTCAACATCATCAACATGATCATGAAGCTCGCGCCAATCGGTGCCTTCGGTGCCATGGCGTTCACCATCGGTGCCTACGGTGTTGGTTCGCTGGTGCAGCTGGGTCAACTGATGATCTGCTTCTACATCACCTGCCTGGCATTCATCCTGATCGTGCTCGGCGGTATCGCGCGCATGCACGGCTTTAGCGTGCTGAAGATGATCCGTTACATCCGTGAAGAGCTGCTGATCGTACTCGGCACCTCGTCGTCGGAGTCGGTACTGCCACGCATGCTGATCAAGATGGAGCGTCTGGGCGCGAAGAAATCGGTAGTGGGTCTGGTAATCCCGACCGGTTACTCGTTCAACCTCGACGGTACTGCGATCTACCTGACCATGGCTGCTGTGTTCATTGCTCAGGCCACTGACACGCACATGGACATCACTCACCAGATCACTCTGCTGGTGGTGTTGCTGCTGTCCTCCAAAGGCGCAGCCGGTGTGACCGGTTCGGGCTTTATCGTGTTGGCAGCGACCCTGTCGGCAGTAGGTCACCTGCCGGTGGCCGGTCTGGCGCTGATCCTCGGTATCGACCGCTTCATGTCCGAAGCACGCGCCCTGACCAACCTCGTTGGTAACGCGGTAGCGACCATCGTGGTTGCCAAGTGGGTGAAAGAGCTGGACACCGACACGCTGCAAACCGAGCTGGCCTCGGGCGGTCGTGGTATCGCTGATACCCGTCCGGAAGATGACCTGGGTGTGGCTGAAGGCCCAACGCCTAGCAGCGTCAAGTAACCCTCGCTTCATGAAAAACCCGCTTCGGCGGGTTTTTTCTTGCCTGCTGTTTGAGCGTAACGGTCACACCCGCTGACATTTACGGTGATTGCCGTGCGCGGCATCGCTGCCTAGGCTGAGTGCATCGCCCAAGGAGTTCGCCCATGTCCGCACCGCTGGCCTCACTGAAGATCCTCGATTTCTCGACGCTGTTGCCGGGTCCTTTCGCCTCGTTGTTGCTGGCGGACATGGGCGCCGAAGTGCTGCGTATCGAATCGCCGACGCGCCTGGATCTGCTGCGGGTGCTGCCGCCGCACGATGGCGGGATGTCCGCCAGTCACGCTTATCTGAATCGCAACAAGCGCAGCCTGGCGCTGGACCTCAAGCAGCCCGAGGCGCTGGACGTGGTCAGGCAACTGCTGGCCGATTACGACATCGTCCTCGAGCAGTTTCGCCCCGGCGTGATGGAGCGATTGGGTTTGGGCTATGAAGCGTTGAAGGCGATCAACCCGAAGCTGATTTACGTGTCGATTACCGGTTACGGCCAGACCGGGCCGTACAAGGATCGCGCCGGGCATGACATCAACTATCTGGCGCTGGCGGGGCTGGCCAGCTACACCGGTCGCGCCGACAGCGGGCCGTTGCCGTTGGGCATGCAAGTGGCTGACGTGGCGGGTGGTTCGTTGCACGGGGTGATTGGCCTGCTGGCGGCGGTGATTTCGCGTCAACAGACCGGCCAGGGCACGCATCTGGACGTGAGCATGACCGATTGCGCGTTCAGCCTGAATGCCATGGCGGGGGCCGGCTATCTGGCCTGCGGCGAGGAGCCGGAATGGGAAGATCAGATGCTTAACGGTGGCAGCTTTTACGACTACTACCGCTCTCGCGATGGCCGCTGGATGTCGGTGGGCAGTCTGGAGCCCGGGTTCATGCAGCAACTGTGTACGGCGTTGGGCCGGCCGGAGTTGGCGGCACAGGGTTTGTCGCCCAAACCCGAACAGCAGCGGGCATTGAAATACGCGCTGACGGTCGAGTTTGAAAAACATGATTTTGCCGAGCTGTGCGAAATGTTTGCCGGGATCGATGCATGTGTCGAACCGGTATTGAATCTGGGTGAGGCGGTACGCCATCCGCAGTTGCAGGCGCGCGAACTGGTGAAGCAGGTGCCGCGCGGGGATGGCACGACGCAGGCGCAGATGGCCTGTCCGTTGAAATTTTCCGAGGCGTTGCCGGCGCCGCGGCATGTTGGCGCGGCGTTGGGGCAGCATACGGATCAGGTGTTGGCGGAGTTGGGGTTTAGTACTGCGCGGATTGCTGAATTGCGTTCATCCAAAGTGATTCTTTAGTGCCTGTACCGACCCTTTCGCGAGCAAGCTCGCTCCCACAGGAGAATGCATTCCAAGGTGGGAGCGAGCTTGCTCGCGAAGAGGCCACAACAGGCAATAGAAGACTGACTATTCGACGCGCATCTCGCCACTGAACACCAAGGTATTGCGGCAGCGCCGACACAAATACCGCCGCCCTTGGCGCACCAGGCTATGGCGCTGTGCCGAAAACGGAAAATCACTGTCGGCACACGGGCATTTGTAGATATAGCGGGTCACGCTGCGGCGCTTGATTGCATAGGTGTGGCAGCGATCCGGCGGCAGTTCGTAAACCCCGCGCATGATCAGTTGCCACTCTTCGCCGTGGGGCTGAATGCGCTCGCCAAACAACTGATGGGCGATCAAGTGCGCGACTTCATGGGCCACGGTTTGCTTGAGGAAGTGTTCGCTGTTTTCCCGGTACAACTGCGGGTTGAAGCGCAGCAGGTTTTCGTGCAGATGCGCGACACCGGCTTTTTGCCCGCGCAGCTTGAGGCTGACGACAGGGCGTGGAAAAGAACGTTTGAAAAAGGATTCTGCGAGTTGGTAACAGTCTTCGACGCGGGTATTGAGTTGCTCGGGCATGCTTGATGGATCTCCAGAGGCGTCGAGTATGCCGCAACGTTGGCGCGTTGCGAATCGCCGAGCTGCCGAATGGTCATCCTCCTAATGAGAAGGCCGCCTTGCGGCGGCCTGAGTGGGCAGATCCGGTTTTTCTCGGCACGTCAGTTGGTATAGACAGGGCCTACGCCCAGCCCCCAGACAATCACGGTGAACGCCATGATGGCGACCAGCACCACCAGACCCACCGCCAGCACCGAACTGGAAAACAGGAAACCTTCATCCGACGGAATATTCATGAACGTCGGCAGCCCCACATACAACAGGTAAACCGTGTAGCAGATGGCCGCCGTGCCGACGATCATGCCCAGCCACATATGCGGATACAACGCCGCCAGCCCACCGACGAATAACGGTGTCGCGGTGTAGGTGGCAAACGCCACGCAACGGGCCAGACTCGGGTTGGCGTCGTAGGTGCGGGCCATCCAGTGCACGAAGGCGCCCATGACCGCGACCCCGCCGAGCATCGCCAGATACGACATGACCGTCATCCAGATCGCGCTTTCGACGGTGAGCATCACCGGTGCGCGGTTGCCGATCACCCAGCCGACCTGAGTAGTGCCGATAAACGCCGAGACAGCGGGGATCGCCGCCAGAATCAGCGTGTGGGTGAGGTACATGTGGCTGATGCTTTCCTCTTGGTCGCCACGGATTTCCTTCCATTCCTGATCGGGGTGGGTAAAAAGTCCCACTACGTGATGGATCATGCCAGTCACTCCTCTTGTTATTGCCATCGCCCCCCAACGGAGCGCCTACGGGCCAAGGTGGCCGAGCAAATTCAGGTCTATAGATGTGTGCGACCTTATGTCGCAGTATAGAAAGGACTTAACCGCACAGGTATTAGGGGCTTAGAGCAAATCGCGCTGTAAACACTGGGCTTAATCGCCTTGGGGTCTGTAAAGAATGCCGACTTGGGCCACGACAACCTGTGCCCACAACCCCGGGGTTTTTGCGTAAAATGCCGGCCTTTCGTCACACCTCACGGATTTCGCGTCATGGGCACTCTTACGGTCAACCAGAACAAACTGCAAAAGCGCCTGCGCCGCCTGGCCGGCGAAGCGGTCGCCGACTTCAACATGATCGAAGACGGCGACAAGGTCATGGTCTGCCTGTCCGGGGGCAAAGACAGCTACACCATGCTCGACGTGTTGCTGCACCTGCAGAAGGTTGCCCCGATCAAGTTCGAGATCGTCGCGGTGAACATGGACCAGAAGCAGCCGGGCTTTCCCGAGCATGTGCTGCCGGCCTACCTGAAAGAACTGGGCGTCGAGTATCACATCGTCGAGAAAGACACCTATTCGGTGGTCAAGGAGCTGATCCCGGAAGGCAAGACCACCTGCTCGCTGTGTTCGCGCCTGCGTCGCGGCACGCTGTACACCTTCGCCGATGAAATCGGCGCGACGAAAATGGCCCTCGGTCACCACCGTGACGACATCGTCGAGACGTTCTTCCTCAACATGTTCTTCAACGGCAGCCTCAAGGCGATGCCGCCGAAGCTGCGCGCCGATGACGGGCGCAACGTGGTGATCCGTCCGTTGGCCTACTGCAACGAGAAAGACATCCAGGCTTACTCGGATTTGAAAGAATTCCCGATCATCCCGTGCAACCTCTGCGGTTCGCAGGAAAACCTGCAACGTCAGGTGGTCAAGGACATGCTTCAGGACTGGGAGCGCAAGACCCCGGGCCGAACCGAAAGCATCTTCCGCAGTCTGCAGAACGTGATCCCGTCGCAACTGGCCGACCGCAACCTGTTCGACTTCACCAGCCTGAAGATCGACGAGACCGCGGCTTCGCGCTTCGTCAACGTCGTCAATCTGTAAACCCGATCCATGTGGGAGCGAGCTTGCTCGCGAAGGCGTTGTGTCAGCCGACATCCATGTTGAATGACAGGCCGCTTTCGCGAGCAAGCTCGCTCCCACAGTATTTTGTGTTCACAAGTAAAATTTCATTTTCAATTCCCGGGAGAGGGCATGCGCGATTACAAGTGGCTGCACGAATACTGTCTGAACCGCTTCGGTTCGGCGGCTGAACTGGAAGCCCATCTGCCCGTTCCCAAAACCCCGGCGCAACTGCGCAAGATCAGCGACGACCGCTACCTCTCGACCATGGCCCTGCGCGTGTTCCGTGCCGGCCTCAAGCACAGTCTGGTCGACGCCAAGTGGCCGGCCTTCGAAGAAGTGTTCTTCAAGTTCGATCCGGAAAAAGTCGTGCTGATGAGCGCCGAACACCTTGAGCGGCTGATGCAGGACGCGCGGATCATCCGCCACCTGGGCAAGCTGAAAAGCGTGCCGCGCAATGCGCAGTTCATTCTCGATGTGGAGAAAGACAAGGGCAGTTTCGGCGCACTGATCGCCGACTGGCCGGTGACCGATATCGTCGGTCTGTGGACTTACCTGAAAAAGCACGGCCATCAATTGGGCGGGCTGTCGGCGCCACGGTTCTTGCGCATGGTCGGCAAGGACACATTCGTGCCGAGCTACGACGTGGTCGCGGCGCTGAATGCGCAAAAGATCGTCGACAAGGTGCCGACCAGCCAGCGCGATCTGGCGATTGTGCAGGATGTGTTCAACCAGTGGCATGAGCAGAGCGGCGGGCGGGCGATGAGCCAGATTTCGATGATGCTCGCGTACACCGTCAACCATTAAGACCTGGTTGCCCCAATCGCTGGCAAGCCAGCTCCCACAGGTTTTTCCGTCAATCACACTATTGTGGTTCAACGCAGATTTCTGTGGGAGCTGGCTTGCCGGCGATGGCGATCTGTCAGGCGACGGAGATCTCGCCTTCACCCGCCAGTTTGCGATTCAACTGATAGCGCCAGCGCACATACAGCAGCGCCGAGCAGAACACCGCCAGGCTCACGACCATCTCCAGCACGCCAAACAACTGCCGGCTCGGGTCATACGCCGCCAGTGCGCCTTTGATGAAGTACAGATTCACCACAAAACACATCCACGAATGCCCGCGCGCGCTGCCCATGATCATCGCCGGTGCGAGGACGATCCACGGGATCAGCTCGACCAGCAGAATCACCCACGGCCGTGCGCCGTGCAGGTCGGCGAAGACCAGGTAGTAGGCGGCGAGCAATCCGGCCAGCGCGAAAAAACTCAGCAGACTGACAACCCGCATCGCTTTGACGCGCGGCTCCAGCCACTCGACCGGGGGCAGGACTTTCGGCTTCTTCGCCACTGTCAGCCCTCCAGCTTCTGCGCAGTCTTGGCCAGGCGCAGACCGAGCGCGCGGCACAGTGCGACTTCGTGCTGATCGAGGCCTTTTTTACCGTCCGCCCCAGCGTGATGACTGGCGCCGTAAGGCGTGCCGCCGCCCTGGGTTTCCAGCAACGCCGATTCACTGTAGGGCAGGCCGGTGATGAGCATGCCGTGGTGCAACAGCGGCAACATCATCGACAGCAGGGTGGTTTCCTGACCGCCGTGCAGGCTGGCGGTAGAGGTGAACACGCCGGCCGGCTTGCCCACCAGAGCACCGGTCAGCCAAAGGTTACTGGTGCCGTCGAGGAAGTATTTCAACGGCGCGGCCATGTTGCCGAATCGTGTCGGACTGCCAAGGGCCAGACCTGCACAGTTCTTCAGATCATCGAGCGTGGCATACAGCGCGCCGTCGTCCGGAATGTCCGGCGCCACCGCTTCGCACTCGGTGGAGATCGCCGGCACCGTGCGCAGGCGCGCTTCGAGCCCCGCCTGTTCGACGCCGCGCGCAATTTGCCGGGCCATCTCGTTGGTCGAGCCGTTGCGGCTGTAATACAGCACCAGAATGTACGGCGCGCTCACGGCAACAACTCCAGAATATTTTCCGGGGGACGACCGATCACGGCTTTGTCGCCGACTTCAAGAATGGGCCGTTCCATCAGTTTTGGATGCTCGGCGATGGCGTCGATCAATTGCGCTTCGCTGAGGCTTTCGTCCGCCAGCTGAAGCATTTTGTATTCATCTTCCCCGGTGCGCAGCAACTGACGCGCGCTGATCCCGAGCTTGCCGAGCAGGGCCTTGATTTGCCCCGCGTTCAGCGGGGTTTCGAGGTAGCGCACGACGTTTGGGCTCAGGCCGCGGGCTTCGAGAAGTTCCAGCGCGCCGCGGGATTTCGAGCAGCGCGGATTATGATAAAGCGTCAGATCGGTCATGGCGGGTCGCTTCTGGCGTAAAGTGGCGGCTATTCTAACTGTGCAGCGCGCAATCCAGAACCTTCGGAGGCAATGGGTCGCAGGCGCCTTCAAATTTTCACAAGGAACATGACATGACACGGCGATTGGCAGCGGCATTGACGGTAATCGGGGCGTTGATGCTGGGGGGCTGCGGCAATGATTACGGCATTGACCAGAACGGTCAGAAAGTCGCCTCCGAGCGCTTGGACAAACAATGGGTCGTGCTCAATTACTGGGCCGAATGGTGCGGCCCGTGCCGCACGGAAATCCCGGAACTCAACCACTTGGCTGATGAACTCAAGAGCAAGAATGTCGGTGTGTTCGGGGTCAACTTTGACAACGTGCAGGGTGTGGAACTGAAGGACGCCAGTGAAAAACTGGGCATCAAGTTCACCGTGCTGGCGCAGGATCCGGCAGAACTGTTCGAACTGCCACGCAGTGAAGCGCTGCCGGTGACGTACATCATCGACAACAAGGGCAAGGTGCGTGAGCAGTTGATGGGCGAGCAGACGGCGGCGGGGGTGATGGCGAAGCTTGAGGCGTTGCAGGCGACCAAGTAACGTCAAAAGCCCCTCACCCCAGCCCTCTCCCAGGGGGAGAGGGAGCCGACCGAGGTGTCTGGCATCCTCCATCGACCTGAAAAATCCAGTCGATTATGGATTCACCAAAGCAGGATCAGGTCGGCGTAGCTCTCCAATATCCCCCAATCAGTCCCCTCTCCCTGTGGGAGAGGGCTAGGGTGAGGGCTTTGGCAGACTCACTGCCTAAAAGATCCAGTCGATTATGGATTCGGCATAGGCCGTTCAGGTCGGTGTACTTCCCCAATATCCCCCAATCAGTCCCCTCTCCCCTTGGGAGAGGGCTAGGGTGAGGGCTTTGGCGATCCTGAGGCTTAACCCTCTTCCAGCCACCAACGCAACGGCTTGCCTTCAGCCGGCCAGAAGCGCATCTGCTCGATCGGCGAGATGTCCCAGCGCTCGACATGTTCCAGCGCCTGCAAGAAGCGTTGCTCCTGCTCCATCAGCGCCGGTGCACACAGCTTGCGGGTCTTGCCGATCTTACCGAAAGTCAGCTTGTCACCGTCCAGCGTGTAAGGCGCGAACCAATGGTTGCAGCCACCGTTGCCGTAGGCGCGGCCGTCATCGCCCAGGGTCACGGTCAGATGGCTGTAATCCATCAATGGCCGTTCGCCGATCCACTCCAGAATGTAACTGCGGTTCTGCTGCAGTTGCACAGGCTCCGCCGCGCAACCGACCAGACCGACACTGACCAAAGCGGTCAGGGCAAGGCGTTTCATCACGCAGGCTCCTGGCATTTCGGGCACAGGTGCTTGTCGCCGATGGCTTTCCAGCCCAGCTCGGCGATGCGCGCGGTGGCGGCCGGTTTTTCGGCGGTTTTGCCCAGCTTGGCATCCACGGCAAATTCAAAGCTCAGCTCTTTGGCGCAGCTGTCGCAGTTGACCTGCCAGGTGTGGATTGCCAGTTCACCGAACACCGGGCCTGTGGTCATCGCGGTCCATTGGCCCGGCGGGTTGATCAGGTGGCGGACGGTTTCAACGGTCAGGCGCATGGACAAATCCTTGCTGCCTTTGAGGGTGACCAACAGCGCGTCACCAATGCGAATCGAGCCACCGTTGCCGGTGACCTGATAGCGGCCCGGAACGAGCGCGCGGCATTCGGTGAGGGTGTGTTGCGGGTTCATCAGGGTGTAGCGGAAATCGTGTTCGACCATGGGTCCTCCAAATATGCGCGACATGCTAGCACGGGCTTGATTGCAGAATGATGCGCGCGTGCGACCTTCGATCCGGTTCAAATCGACGCACGCTCATGGCAAACTGCCGGCCTCGAATCTGAAGGAACGGAACATGGCGCTGATCGAATGTTATGAATGCAAGCGGAGCATCAGCTCGCAGGCCCTGGTGTGCATTCATTGCGGGGCGCCAATGGCGGAGCGAGCGGTGCCTGCACACGCAGAGGCTGTAGCGGCTCCCGCTCAGGCGTCGACGATTTCTTTCGGCAGCCTGCCGCGCAACAAGGCGGTTCCGGAGGCGGTTGCCTTGCCGCCCGTGGCAGAACCCCTGCCCAAAGTGCTGTCGGCAGCGGCAGGGCGGCGCCGTCGCCAGCAGGCCGAGCAACCGGTGGTGATGCCCGGTAATGCCGACGGCAGCCGTCCGGTTGAAGGCTGGTTGAAGATCATGGTGTTTCTGATGCCGTTGGTATTCGTCTGGTTTCTGCTGCGTAGCGGGCATTCGATGAAACAGCGCTTTTTCGGTTTCGGCTGGTTGGCCCTGCTGATTCTGGCCACCTCGCTGTCACCGAAGTAAGCCTCAACCCTCGACCTGGTTCTGCGGCGCCCCTGCCGCCCAGGTCGCGATGTTGTGCAGGGTGGTCGCCGCGATCGCGCCGAGTGCTTCACGGGTCAGAAAGGCCTGGTGCGCGGTGATGATCACATTGGGAAAGGTCAGCAGGCGCGCCAGCACATCGTCCTGCAACGGCAGGTCGGAACGATCCTCGAAAAACAGCTGCGCCTCTTCCTCATACACATCCAGACCCAGATAGCCGAGTTGACCGTCCTTCAGCGCGTCGATCAGTGCCGGGGTGTCCACCAGACCGCCGCGCCCGGTGTTGATGAGCATGGCGCCGGCCTGCATGTGCGCCAGTGAATCGCGGTTGATCAGGTGTTTGCTCTGCTCATTGAGCGGGCAATGCAGGCTGATGATGCGTGACTGCGCGAGCAGTTCCGGCAGGCTCAGGTAACGCGCGCCCAAGGCCAGTACCTCGGGATTGGGGAAGGGATCGTAAGCCAGCAGTTCACAACCGAAACCGTGCATGATTTTCGCGAACGTCGCACCGATCTGTCCGGTGCCGACAATGCCGACGGTTTTGCCGACCAGATCGAAACCGGTCAGGCCGTGCAGGCTGAAATCACCTTCGCGCGTGCGGTTATAGGCGCGGTGCAAGCGCCGATTGAGTGCCAGGATCAGCGCCACCGCGTGTTCGGCCACGGCATGCGGCGAATACGCCGGGACGCGCACGACGGACAAGCCAAGGCGTTTTGCCGCCACCAGATCGACATGGTTGTAGCCGGCCGAACGCAGGGCAATCAGCCGCGTTCCGCCGGCGGCCAGACGTTCAAGGACCGCAGCACTGAGGTCGTCATTGATGAAGGCGCAGACCACTTCGTGTTGTTCGGCCAGTGCCGCGGTGTCGACGCTGAGCCGGGCTGCCTGAAAGTGCAGTTCGAGGTCGGCCGGGCAGTCGGCGGCGAGAAAACTTTCGCGGTCGTAGGTCTGGCTGCTGAAAACGAGGGTGCGCATCAATGTCTCCTTGAACGACGTGGCAGGTCAGGGACGACCCGCCCTTACCTTAGCGTGGGACAGCCGCATCGGCATTGTCGTGGGTCAGGCGCTGATTCTGGCCTGGGCCGCGAGGCGATTGATCGCCCGCTCCAGTTCCTCCAGCGCCGCCACTGCCTTGGGATCACCTTGCTTGAGCAAGGTTTCGCTGCGTTGGCAGGCCGCGCGCAATTGCGGCACGCCACAGTAGCGGGTGGCGCCGTGGAGGCGATGGACGCGTTCGATCAAGGCGTTCTGGTCGCGGTTTTCGCTGGCCGCGCGAATCGCCTCGCGGTCGGCTTCCAGTGACGCCAGGAGCATCGCCAGCATGTCGGCCGCCAGATCCGCCTTGCCAGCGGCCAGACGCAAACCTTCTTCATGATCGAGCACCGGCAGTTCATTACTGGCCATCGCGCTATCGTTGACTCGCTCCGGTCCCTGATTGCGCAGGGCCAGTCCGGTCCACTTCAGCACCACTTGCGCCAGTTGCCGCTCGCTGATCGGTTTGGTCAGGTAATCGTCCATCCCGCTTTGCAGCAGCGCGCGTTTCTCGTTGGCCATGGCATGGGCGGTGAGGGCAACGATCGGCAGCGGCGTGCTATGCCGTTCGCTTTCCCACTGGCGGATGGTTTCGGTGCTTTGGCGGCCGTCCATGCCAGGCATCTGTACGTCCATCAGGACCAGGTCGAAGGATTCGCTCTGCACCGCTTTGACCGCCGCGTAACCGCTTTCCACCGCAAGAACCTTGGCGCCCATGTCTTCGAGCAGGGTCTGCACCAACAGCAGGTTGGCCGGGTTGTCGTCGACACACAGCACTTTCGGCGCGCGACTCGACAATGGCTCGCCCGGCTCGTTGCGCGGCTGGCGCGGGTTGGCCAGATCCGACAGCGCCCGGCGCAGCTTGCGCGTGCACGCCGGCTTGGCTTGCAACTGGCTGTGTGGGTTCGGCACCGACAGGTGAAACAGCGTTTGCTCAGTGGTCGGGCACAGCACCAGCACTTTGCAGCCGAGGTGTTCGAGGTCCCAGATGTGCTGGTTCAAACGCTCTGGAAGCATGTCGTTGCTGGTGATGCCGAGTACCGCAAGGTCAATCGCCTGATCGGTCTGGTGGGCACCGGTGACGCCATTGGTCAGGGTTTCCAGGGTATTGAACGTGGTAACGTCGAGACCACAGTCTTCCAGTTGATGCTGCAAGGCCTGACGCGCCAGTTCATGGCTTTCCAGTACCGCGACGCGGCGTCCGAGCAATGGCGCCGAGGGCAGGTCTTCGGCGTCGTCGCGGGTCTTGGGCAGGCTCAGGCTGATCCAGAATTCCGAACCTTCGCCGGGGGTGCTGTCGACGCCGATCTCGCCACCCATCTGCTCGATCAGGCGCTTGGAAATCACCAGGCCCAGGCCAGTGCCACCGGGCTGACGTGACAACGAGTTGTCGGCCTGACTGAAGGCCTGGAACAACGCGCGCACATCCTGGTTCGACAGGCCGATGCCGGTGTCCTGAATGCTGATGCGCAGTTGCACGCTGTCTTCATGTTCCTCTTCAAGCATGGCGCGGGCGACGATGGTGCCCTCGCGGGTGAACTTGATCGCGTTGCTGACCAGGTTGGTGAGGATCTGCTTGAGGCGCAGCGGGTCGCCGACCAGCGACAGCGGCGTGTCGCGGTAGACCAGGCTGACCAGTTCCAACTGCTTGGCGTGCGCGGCCGGGGCGAGGATGGTCAGGGTGTCCTGCAACAGGTCGCGCAGGTTGAACGGAATGTGGTCGAGCACCAGTTTGCCGGCTTCGATTTTCGAGAAATCGAGGATCTCGTTGATGATCCCCAACAGGCTGTCGGCGGATTTTTCGATGGTGCCCAGATAGTCGAGCTGGCGCGGGGTCAGTTCGCTTTTCTGCAATAGATGCGTGAAGCCGAGAATGCCGTTGAGCGGCGTGCGGATCTCGTGGCTCATGTTGGCGAGGAATTCGGATTTGATCCGGCTGGCCTCCAGCGCCTCTTTGCGCGCCAGATCCAGTTCGATGTTCTGGATTTCGATGGTTTCCAGATTCTGGCGGACGTCTTCGGTGGCCTGATCGACGCTGTGCTGCAGTTCTTCGCGGGCGTTCTGCAGGGTCCCGGCCATGCGGTTGATGCCCGACGCCAGTTCATCCAGCTCCTGACTGCCAAGCGGCGGCAGCCGGGTTTCCAGGTGGCCATCCTTGAGTTGCGCGACGGCTTGTTTGATCTGGCTCAGCGGCCGGTTGATGGTGCGGCCCATGCGCAACGCGAGCAGCGCGGCACCGGCCAGACCGGCGGCGATCAGCAGCAGGCTGGCGAACAGACTGCGATAACCGCGCAGCAACATGCCGTTGTGCGACAGCTCCAGTTCGACCCAGCCGAGCAGGCGCTCGGATTCTGCCGGGATCAGTTCGCCGGCGAGGTTGCGGTGTTTGCCGAAGACCGGCATCAGGTAGCGCGTCGCATCATTGCCACTGCGCCGTTGCAAGTGTGCGCTGTCGCCGCTGGGCGCCTGATTGAGCATGGTCGGGCCGGCGTGGGCTAGCGGCGAACGATCCGGCGCGAGAAAGGTGACTGCGCGCACGTCCGGTTGTTCGAGGGATTGGGTGGCGATGCGTTCGAGCAGGTCGCTGTCGCCATGGCCCATGGCGGGTGCCACCAGCGGCGCCAGTTGCTCGGCGATCATTTCGCCGCGCTGCATCAATTGGGTCTGCAAGTCGGCCTGCTGCGTCCAGGTGAAATAACCACCCAGCACCAAGGCCATCAGGCTGGTCGGCAACAGGGTCAGCAACAAGACGCGACCCTTGATTCCCAGTTTCTTGAGCACACCTATCTCCTGCATCCCGCTGATCTGTTGACTCATGCGTGCATCCGGCACGCGACATGGGCGCAGTGTAGCGATTTGCAGGCGGGCGTTCGCGCTAAAAATGATGTCGTCATCGGTCGCTTTGCGCAGGCTCGTTTGTCCGCCCGGTCAACCTTGGGTTGCTCCGGCCACGGCAATCTTGAATAATCAGCCAACTGAGAATTATTTGCAGATACTCATGACTCCTGTTCCCGTTGGCGCGCCACGCATTCTTTCCATCGAAGACGATCCGGTCCTCGGTGCCTACGTCCACGAGCATCTGGGCCGTAGCGGCTTTCAGGTGACCTGGTGCCAGAATGGCCAGGAAGGCCTGAGCATCGCCCGGCGTCAGCCGTTCGATGTAGTGCTGATGGACATTCTGTTGCCGGGGCTGGACGGCTTGAATGTGCTCACGCAATTGCGCCAGAGCCATGCGACGCCGGTGCTGCTGATGTCGGCCCTAGGCGCTGAAGCGGATCGCATCAGTGGTTTTCGTCTGGGCGCCGACGACTATTTGCCCAAACCGTTCAGCATGGCCGAGCTGCACGTGCGCATCGAAGCGATCTTGCGTCGGGTCGCCCTCGATCGACGTCCGGCAACGCTGGCGGCGCCTGTCGTGACCGGTCCGCTGCGTTTCGATGATGAACAGTGCGAAGTGTTTTTCCGCGAGCAAGCCGCCGGGCTGACTCGCAGCGAATTCCGTCTGCTGGAAACCCTCAACCGCAATGATGAGGAAGTGTTGAGCAAGGCCTTCCTTTATCAGCACGTGTTGCAGCGCGGCTATGCCGCGCATGATCGCAGCCTTGATATGCATATCAGTCAGATCCGTCGCAAGCTCAAGGCCATCGGTTACACCGAGCGCGAAGTGCGCACGGTGTGGGGCAAGGGCTACGTGCTGAGCGGCGCCGATGAAACTGTCTGAGCTGCCGGGCCGTCATTCGCTGTTCTGGAAGCTCGCCTGTTTGCTGGTCGCCTTCTGTTTGCTGATGATCTGGCTGAGCTGGTCATGGGGGCGTTACATGGAGGAGCGCAACCAGTTCCTCTCCGACGACGCGCGCGGTGCCCTCACGCGTTATGCCGCGCAAGCGGAAAAAGCCTGGCAGCGCGGTGGCCGCAGCGGTGTCGACGACTGGTTGCAGAGCATGGAATTGCGCGAGGCGAGTTGGGTCGGTGTGATCGGCGGCAATTTGCAGTCGTTGAGCAGTGATCCGCTGAATGAACAGGAGATCCAGCACCTGACGTTCTTGCGCGGCCTCGACTGGCCGATTCACAAACAGGGGCGGCCGTGGCTGCGCATTCCTTTTCCCAAGGAGCCATCCGCCGGCAGTCTGGTGATCGAATTGCCCGAGCGTTTTGTGCCGGGCAAATACCGGGTGTTCTGGCGGGTGATCACCAACGGCGTGATTCCGGGCCTGTTCACCTTGTTGCTGTGCGTCGGTCTCTATCGATTGTTGGTGGTGCCACTGAACAATCTGCGTGAACAGGCCAACGCCTGGCGCGCCGATCAATTGAATGTGCGGCTGTCGAGCGGCATCACCCAGCGCCCGGACGAACTCGGCGAACTGGCCCGGGCGTTCGACTCGATGTCCGAACGCCTGCAATCGACCGTTGCCCTGCAACAGCAATTGCTCCGCGATCTGTCTCATGAATTGCGTACACCGCTGAGCCGCTTGCGTGTGGCCAGTGAAAGCGAGCAGGGTCTGGTGCAACTGCGCGAGCGCATCGGTCGTGAAGTCGACGGTATGCAAAGACTGGTCGAAGACACCTTGCAACTGGCATGGCTCGATACCGACCGCACGCCGCTGCCGGATGAAGCCATTCAAATTCAGGCCCTGTGGGAAATGCTCACTGACAATGCCTGTTATGAAAGCGGCTGGCCGAGTCTGCAATTGCAGTGCGCGGTCGAGTCCTCATGCTGGGTGCGCGGCAACCTGAATACCCTGGCGCAGGCGCTGGAAAATATTTTGCGCAACGCCATTCGGCATTCGCCGGCGGGCGGGATCGTGCGGCTCGATGGGCGGCGCGATGGCGATTATTGGCACCTGTGGCTGGAGGATCAGGGCGGCGGCGTGGCGGAAGCGGATTTGCAGCGAATCTTTTTGCCGTTCACTCGCCTCGACGGCTCGCGGCCTGGTGGCGGTGGGTTTGGCTTGGGCCTGAGCATTGCGCGCAATGCCGTGCAGCGCCAGGGCGGGAGCATTTGGGCGGAGAATGGCGGGGCGGGGTTGCGTTTGAATCTGCGCTTGCTGGCGGATGATTGTGTCGCGCCGACTGACGCTTTCGCTGGCAAGCCAGCTCCCACAGGAAATGTGTTTCAACCGCAGATTGTTTGAGCAATACAAGACACTGTCAGCACTGCTGACACAATTGATGAAGCAACGCTGGTCACTGTGGGAGCTGGCTTGCCAGCGATGAGGCCATTCGCATCGCCGCCATTAAAAATGACCCAACGTAAAAGTCTCACCAGTGGTGAGACTATTGCTGCTTATTCCCATAAACCATAAGCACCGCACTTTGCGTGATATGGCCTGCGCGGGTTTGCCGGTATGATAGGCGCCCCCGCACGTCTGGATTGCGAATACGCCATGACCTTGCAGTACCCAACCATCGCCGATTGCGTCGGCAACACGCCGCTGGTGCGTTTGCAGCGCCTGCCCGGTGCTACCAGCAACACCCTATTGCTCAAGCTCGAAGGGAATAACCCGGCGGGTTCGGTCAAGGACCGTCCGGCGCTGTCGATGATCACCCGTGCCGAGTTGCGCGGGCAGATCCACGCCGGCGATACGCTGATCGAAGCGACCTCGGGCAACACCGGGATCGCACTGGCCATGGCTGCCGCGATCAAGGGTTACAAAATGATCCTGATCATGCCGGACAATTCCAGCGCCGAGCGCAAAGCGGCAATGACCGCTTACGGTGCCGAGCTGATTCTGGTCAGCCAGGAAGAGGGCATGGAAGGTGCCCGCGACCTCGCGCAGCGCATGGAAGCCGAAGGCCGGGGCAAGGTGCTCGACCAGTTCGCCAACGGCGATAATCCTGAAGCGCACTACACCACCACCGGTCCGGAAATCTGGCGTCAGACCCAGGGCAGCATTACCCATTTCGTCAGTTCGATGGGCACCACCGGCACCATCATGGGCGTGTCGCGCTACTTGAAAGAGCAGAGCGACAGCGTGCAGATCGTCGGTCTGCAACCGATGGAAGGCTCGGCCATTCCCGGCATTCGCCGCTGGCCGCAGGAATACCTGCCGAAGATCTATCAGGCCGACCGTGTCGACCGTATCGTCGACATGGCGCAAAGCGAAGCCGAGGACGTCACCCGGCGTCTGGCCCGCGAAGAAGGCATCTTCTGCGGCGTGTCCTCGGGCGGTGCGGTGGCAGCGATGCTGCGCCTGTCCAAAGAAGTTGAAAACGCGGTGATCGTCGCGATCATCTGCGACCGTGGCGACCGTTACCTGTCGACCGGCATTTTCGACGCGCCCAACTGATGGCCAAGCACGAGAGAGGCCTGCGCTTCCAGCCCACGGGTGGCAGCAAGGCCGCGCAAATCCCGACCGGCAAAAAGCAGCGCTTGAGCATCGAGCGCCTGGCCAATGACGGTCGCGGTATCGCGTTTTTCGAAGGCAAAACCTGGTTCGTCCTCGGCGCCCTCGCCGGTGAAGAGGTCGAAGCGCGGGTGCTCGGCGCCCACGGCAAAGTGGTCGAGGCGCGCACCGAGCGCGTGTTCAAGGCCAGCGAGCTGCGTCGCCCGGCGCCGTGTCAGCACGCCGGCCGTTGCGGCGGTTGCAGCGTCCAGCATTTGCCCCACAGCGAACAGCTTGCCCTGAAACAGCGCATGCTCGCCGAGCAATTGTCGCGCGTTGCCGGTGTCGAACCTGAAGAGTGGGCCGCACCACTGACCGGCCCGGAATTCGGCTATCGCCGTCGCGCCCGGATTGCGGTGCGCTGGGACATGAAAGCGAAGAACCTCGAAGTCGGTTTCCGCGCGGCTGGCAGTCAGGACATTGTCGCGATCAGCGAATGCCCGGTGCTGGTACAGCCCTTGCAGCCGATCATGACCCGTTTGCCGGAGATGCTCCGTCGTTTGAGCAAACCGCAGGCGTTGGGGCATGTCGAGTTGTTCAGTGGCTCGTCGCTGGCGGTGCTGCTGCGGCACATGGCGCCGTTGTCCGAAGCGGATCTGACGATCCTCAAGGACTTTTGCCAATTCCATGGAGCGCAACTGTGGCTGCATGGCGCAGGCGAGCCACAACCGGTCGATGCCAGCCAGTCGCTGGGCTATCGCCTGGAACAGTGGGATCTCGATCTGGCGTACCGGCCGGGAGACTTCATTCAGGTCAACGCCGGGGTCAACGAAGCGATGGTTGCGCAGGCGCTGGACTGGCTGAAACCGACCCGTGACGAGCGGGTGCTGGACCTGTTCTGTGGCTTGGGCAACTTTGCGTTGCCGCTGGCCAAAGGCGTGCGTGAAGTAGTGGCGGTGGAGGGCGTGCAGACGATGGTCGATCGTGCCGAAGCCAATGCCGCTAGTAACAATTTGCATAACACAAAGTTTTTTCAAGCCGATTTATCCCAGCCTTTGACCGATGCCCAGTGGATCGCAAACGGCTTTTCTGCGGTACTCTTGGACCCACCGCGTGACGGTGCTTTCGAGGTGGTGCGCAAGCTCGCGACCCTGGGCGCGAAACGGTTGGTGTACGTGTCGTGCAACCCTGCAACTCTGGCGCGCGATACGGTCGAATTGATCAAGCAGGGCTACCGGTTAAAACGTGCCGGGATTCTCGATATGTTTCCTCAGACGGCACATGTCGAGGCCATGGCGTTATTTGAAGCGAGCCAGGATGGCTCGTCTGAATCCGCCTGATCTGTCCGTGCAGCGCTCGCATTAGCCCCGCGAGCGCAAACGGGCAACAAGGATCAGCGATTTGACGCATTGAATCTGCGTCGTAGGGAAGGTAAAGCAAGATGGTACAGGTGAGAGCACACCAGCCGATCAACACTGACGGCAGTATCAATCTCGAAGCTTGGCTCGATCACGCGGTCAGTGTCGATCTGGCACTGGATCGCGAAGCTTTGAAAGAAGCCTGCGAGTTCGCTCGCGAGGCCGAACAACAGTCCAATGCCAAGAAGAATCTGTGGGCCGAAGGCTCCGGCAGTTTCAGTACGGGCCTGGAAATCGCCGAGATTCTCGCCGACCTCAAGCTCGATCAGGATTCGCTGGTCGCGGCGGTTCTGTATCGCGGCGTGCGCGAAGGCCAGATCGAACTCGCAGCTGTCGGCCAGCGTTTCGGTCCGGTGGTGACCAAACTGATCGACGGCGTGCAGCGCATGGCCGCCATCAGTGCCAGTCTCAGTCCACGGCAGTCGATGGTCATGGGCACGCAAGGGCAGGTGGAAAACCTGCGCAAGATGCTCGTGGCGATGGTCGACGATGTGCGCGTCGCGCTGATCAAACTCGCCGAACGCACCTGCGCGATCCGTGCGGTGAAAACCGCCGATGACGAAAAAAGAAACCGCGTCGCCCGCGAAGTTTTCGACATCTATGCGCCGCTCGCGCACCGTCTCGGCATCGGTCATATCAAATGGGAACTGGAGGATTTGTCCTTCCGTTACCTGGAGCCTGATCAATACAAGCAGATCGCCAAGTTGCTCCACGAGCGACGGCTTGATCGTGAGCGTTTCATCGCCGATGTGATGACCCAGCTCAAGGACGAATTGCAGGCCACCGGCGTCGATGCCGACATCAGCGGCCGGGCCAAACACATCTATTCGATCTGGCGCAAAATGCAGCGCAAGGGTCTGGAATTCAGCCAGATCTACGACGTGCGTGCGGTGCGCGTGCTGGTCCCGGAAATGCGCGACTGCTACACCGCGCTGGGCATCGTTCACACCTTGTGGCGGCACATCCCGAAAGAGTTCGACGACTACATCGCCAACCCGAAAGAGAACGGCTACCGCTCGCTGCACACCGCGGTGATCGGCCCTGAGGGTAAGGTGCTTGAGGTGCAGATCCGTACGCACTCGATGCACGAAGAAGCCGAACTCGGCGTCTGCGCGCACTGGCGCTACAAGGGCACCGACGTCAAATCCGGCTCGAATCACTACGAAGAGAAAATCTCCTGGCTGCGTCAGGTCCTCGAGTGGCACGAAGAGCTGGGCGACATCGGTGGTCTGGCCGAACAGTTGCGCGTCGATATCGAACCGGATCGGGTGTACATCTTCACCCCCGACGGTCACGCCATCGACTTGCCCAAAGGCGCGACGCCGCTGGACTTCGCTTATCGCGTGCACACCGAGATCGGCCACAACTGCCGTGGCGCGAAGATCAACGGACGCATCGTCCCGCTCAACTACAGCCTGCAGACCGGTGAGCAGGTCGAGATCATCACCAGCAAGCACGGTACGCCGAGCCGCGACTGGCTGAACTCCAACCTCGGTTACGTCACCACCTCGCGGGCGCGGGCGAAGATCGTTCACTGGTTCAAATTGCAGGCGCGCGATCAGAACGTTGCCGCCGGTAAAACCCTGATCGAGCGCGAACTGACGCGCCTCGGTCTGCCTGCGGTGGATTTCGACAAGCTGGCCGACAAGGCCAACATGAAAACCGCCGAAGACATGTTCGCCGCCCTCGGTGCGGGCGACTTGCGCTTGGCGCAACTGGTCAACCTTGCGCAGCAACTGGTCGAGCCGGAACGCGGCAACGAACAGCTGGAACTGATTCCGCGCAAAGCCACCGGTTACAAACCGGGCAAGCGCGGCGACATTCAGATCCAGGGCGTCGGCAACCTGATGACGCAAATGGCCGGCTGCTGCCAGCCGCTGCCGGGCGACGCGATCGTCGGCTACATCACGCAGGGCCGTGGCGTGAGCATTCACCGTCAGGACTGCGCTTCGGTGCTGCAACTGTCGGGACGCGAGCCAGAGCGGATCATCCAGGTCAGTTGGGGGCCGGTGCCGGTGCTCACCTATCCGGTGGACATCATCATCCGCGCCTACGACCGTTCCGGTCTGCTGCGTGACGTCTCGCAGGTGCTGCTCAACGAGCGCATCAACGTGCTGGCGGTCAACACCCGCTCGAACAAGGAAGACAACACCGCGCTGATGTCGCTGACCATCGAGATCCCCGGTCTGGATGCGCTGGGGCGCTTGCTCGGGCGGATTTCGCAGTTGCCGAACATCATCGAGACGCGGCGTAACCGTACCCCGTGAAGATGGCTTCGATTGATCGTTCCCACGCTCCGCGTGGGAATGCCTCAAGGGACGCTCTGCGTCCAGTGACGCGGAGCGTCACGGGCTGCATTCCCACGCAGAGCGTGGGAACGATCAAGATCGCAGAAAGGGTTGAGTGAGATTTTTATGTACAGCCTTGAAGACCTGCTCCACCTCATGAGCCGGCTGCGCGATCCGCAGTACGGTTGCCCGTGGGACATCAAGCAAACCTACGCGACCATCGTTCCACACACCCTCGAAGAAGCTTACGAAGTGGCCGACGCCATCGAGCGCGGTGACTTCGATCATTTGCAGGGCGAGTTGGGCGATCTGCTGTTCCAGGTGGTGTATTACAGCCAGTTGTCCAAGGAAGAAGGGCGCTTCGAATTTGCCGGCGTGATCGACAGCATTACCCGCAAGCTGATCCGTCGTCATCCCCACGTGTTTCCCACCGGTGATCTGTACGCGCCGCTGGATGTGCCGCGCCTGAGCGAAGAACAGGTCAAGCAGCGCTGGGAAGAGATCAAGGCTGAGGAGCGCGCGGAAAAATCCGCCGCGCCCGAGCAACTGTCACTGCTCGATGATGTGCCGGCCACACTGCCGGCCTTGTCGCGTTCGGCCAAATTACAGAAGCGCGCAGGGCAGGTCGGTTTCGACTGGCCGGACGCCTTGCCGGTGCTCGACAAGGTCCGCGAGGAACTCGATGAAGTCCTCGAAGCCATGGCCGAAAACGATCCCGTCGCCGTGGCTGACGAGATCGGCGACCTGCTGTTTTCCGTGGTCAATCTGGCCCGGCATCTGAAGGTCGACCCGGAGACCGCACTGCGTGGCGCCAACGGCAAGTTTGAAAGACGTTTCCGTTTTATCGAACAGGCATTGCGCGACACCCACCGTCCCATGGAAGATTGCACCCTCGAAGAGTTGGACGCCCTGTGGGGTGAAGCCAAACGCCAGGAAAAGAATGTGCCCAGCTGCGGCTGAGCAACTGCCCAAGTGAGTAAGCCCCATGAGTATTTCCCTTCGCGACCAGTTGCTCAAAGCAGGCCTGGTCAACCAAAAGCAGGCCAAGCAGGTCAGCAAGGACAAGCAGAAGCAGCAACGTCTGGCGCACAAAGGCCAGATCGAACTGGATGACTCGCAGCAGCGTGCCGCCCAGGAAGCCATGGCCGAGAAGGTCAAGCGCGACCAGGAGCTGAACCGTCAGCAGAAAGAGAAGGCCGAAGCCAAGGCGCGTGCCGCGCAGGTCAAGCAACTGATCGAAGTCTCGCGTCTGCCCAAGCTGACCACCGAGGACTACTACAACTTCGTCGACGACAAGAAGGTCAAGCGTATCTCGGTCAATACGCTGATGCGCAACAAGCTCAGCAGCGGTTCGCTGGCGATCGTGCACCATGCCGGCGGCTACGAGGTGATCCCGCGTGAGGCGGCCCTGAAGATCCAGGAGCGCGATCCACAACGCATCGTCCAGCTCAACGTGCAGACCGAGGAGGTCAGCACCGAGGACGATCCGTACGCGGCCTATCAGATCCCTGATGATCTGATGTGGTAAATCGATAAAGCTGTAACAACGACAAACCCCGCTCATGGCGGGGTTTGTCGTTTTCAATGCTGTGGTTGAATCAGGCGGATTTCAGATCGCGTTGCTGTTCTTGCACTTCCAGTTCGGCCTTGTAGTTGTGGGCATCGATCTCGTTGTGGAACATGCCGACCAGCAAGTCTTGTTGATGCACATCCCAGATGCGGATACCGGCGGCTACGCCTTCGTGGGACATGTGTGAATCGTCGCGTTCAGTTACTTTTACAGTCATCTGCTAGCTCCAAATCTCAAGTTATCTGCAGCAAGGCGTGTGCAGGACTCTGTTATATGATTTGTTAGCTTGCTAAGTAAACGCTCAATTTGTGCAATGTATTTTTGCGAAAACCGCAACATTGCTACAGCCCGCGGAATCCGCGACATTCGGTCGCAGGGCGCAAAGTTTCATGACAGAAGTTTCATCTCCAGAACACCGCAGCCCCCTGTCTTTGATCGTTCCCACGCTCCGCGTGGGAATGCCTCTGGGGACGCTCCGCGTCCAGTGACGCGGAGCGTCACGGGCTGCATTCCCACGCAGAGCGTGGGAACGATCAACAACACGGACCGGTAGTGTTCCGGCTGATTTCTACAGGCGAAAAAAAACGCCCCGAACCAGTCGGGGCGTTTTTATGTGTGGCTCAGCAGCGGGAAATTACTTGCCTTCCCAGCGCTTCAGTACCAGCGTGGCGTTGGTGCCGCCGAAGCCGAAGCTGTTGCTCATCACGGTGTTGATGGTGGCGTTCTCGCGGGTCTTGGTCAGCACCGGCAGATCGGCCACTTCCGGGTCCAGCTCGTCGATGTTGGCGGAACCGGCAATGAAGTTGCCTTCCATCATCAGCATGCAGTAGATCGCTTCGTGAACGCCGGCGGCGCCCAGGGAGTGACCGGACAGGCTCTTGGTCGAGCTGATCGCCGGTGCCTTGTCGCCGAACACTTCACGCACACCTTTCATTTCCGCAACGTCGCCGACCGGAGTCGAAGTGCCGTGGGTGTTCAGGTAGTCGATCGGCGTATCAACGGTGGACATCGCCATCTGCATGCAGCGGATCGCGCCTTCGCCACTCGGGGCAACCATGTCGTAACCGTCGGAGGTCGCGCCGTAGCCAACGATTTCCGCGTAGATTTTCGCGCCACGGGCCAGAGCGTGTTCCAGCTCTTCAACCACGACCATGCCGCCACCGCCAGCGATGACGAAACCGTCACGGTCTTTGTCGTAGGCACGGGAAGCTTGTTCCGGGGTGTCGTTACGCTTGCTGGACAGCGCGCCCATCGCGTCGAACAGGAACGACTGGCTCCAATGCTCTTCTTCACCGCCACCGGCGAAAACGATGTCCTGCTTGCCCATCTGGATCTGTTCCATGGCGGTACCGATGCAGTGAGCACTGGTGGCGCAGGCAGAAGCGATGGAGTAGTTCAGGCCCTTGATCTTGAATGGCGTGGCCAGGCAAGCGGAAACGGTGCTGCTCATGGTCCGCGTTACGCGGTATGGGCCAACGCGTTTCACGCCTTTCTCGCGCAGGATGTCCAGCGCTTCCATCTGGTTCAGCGTGGAAGCACCACCGGAGCCAGCCACCAGGCCGGTACGCGGGTTGGACACTTGCTCTTCGGTCAGGCCGGAGTCAGCAATGGCGTCTTTCATGGCCAGGTAGGCGTAAGCCGCTGCGTGGCCGACGAAGCGATAGATCTTGCGATCGATCAGCTCTTCAAGGTTGAGGTCGATGGAGCCGGAAACCTGGCTACGCAGACCCATTTCAGCATATTCCGGGTTGAACCGGATGCCAGGGCGGCTTGCACGCAGGTTAGCGGAGACGGTCTCTTTGTCATTGCCCAGGCACGAAACAATGCCCAGACCAGTGATAACGACGCGGCGCATGCGAATAACCCTTAGAAGTTGTCAGTGGAGGTGAACACGCCGACGCGAAGGCCTTCGGCGGTGTAGATTTCGCGACCGTCGACAGTCACCGAACCATCGGCAATGGCCAGGTTCAGCTTGCCCTTGAGGACGCGTTTGATATGAATGTTGTACGTGACTTTCTTGGCGGTCGGCAGTACCTGGCCGAAGAATTTCACTTCGCCCGAACCCAGCGCACGGCCACGACCCGGCAGGCCTTGCCAGCCCAGGAAGAAGCCGACCAGTTGCCACATGGCGTCCAGACCCAGGCAGCCCGGCATCACCGGATCGCCTTCGAAGTGGCACGCGAAGAACCACAGGTCAGGGTTGATATCCAGCTCGGCGACCAATTCACCTTTGCCGTACTTGCCGCCTTCTTCGCTGATCAGGGTGATGCGATCAACCATCAGCATGTTCGGGGCGGGCAGTTGCGCGTTACCTGGGCCGAACAGCTCACCGCGACTGCAGCGCAGCAGATCTTCCCGAGTAAAGGCGTTTTGTTTGGTCATGCGAGCTCCTCAATAATCCCATGCGGCAGGTGGGGCAAATCTTCCCGACCGTTCGAAGCGTTCATGCCTCGAACCGGCAGCCTACTCATAGACTATTGCGTTGTGGTGAAAGTCACAGCACCAAGGACATGAATGTACACTTGTGCACTGAAATTTTTATTCAAGCCCCTTTTGAGGCTCGTTCGGGTGCCTAAGACTGCCGCACTTTCGCTTTTCACGCCAGTCGCAGATGGTCGAAAGGCCCACACTACGACACCCAGCGCTGCAGAATCTGCTGCAGATCATTACGTTTGAACGGCTTTGCCAGATAATCGTTCATGCCCGCCGCCAGACAGGTTTCGCGGTCGCCCTGCAAGGCGTTGGCGGTGAGGGCGATGATCGGCACTTCGCTGCGGCCAGGCAGAAGACGGATCTGCCGGGTCGCTTCGTAGCCATCGATGATCGGCAAGCGACAATCCATCAGAATCACTTCGAAGTCGCGGCCCTCGGCACTGCGCACGGCCTGTGCGCCGTCGGTGGCGACACTGACAGTAAAGCCCAGACTGCGCAGCATCGCTTCGATAACCGTCTGGTTCACCGGGTTGTCTTCGACCAGCAAGACATTGCGCCCTTCGCCTTGGCCCGTGCCATTCAACGCACGCGGCGCGGCCAATGTCGGCAGCGTCTGTTTATAGAGTGCCAGCGGAATTTCCAGAGTGAATACCGAACCGCGACCTTCCTCACTTTGCGCGCGCAAGGTGCCGCCCATGCGCTCGGCGAGGGTACGAGCGATCGGCAAACCGAGACCGGTGCCGCCGTAACGCCGCGAAATCGAGCTGTCAGCCTGCTGGAAGGCGTTGAACATCAGCTCCAGACTTTCAGATGAGATACCGATGCCGCTGTCGCGCACCGAGCAGGTGAACCACAGCAGTTCATGATCCAGCGACTGCCACTGCGCCTCGATGCTGACCCGGCCCTGTTCGGTGAACTTCAGTGCATTGCCGACCAGATTGACCAGAATCTGCCGGATCCGCGTCGGATCGCCCTGCACCTGCAAACCGCGCATGTCGTCCGGGATGCGCAAATTCAGCGCCAGACCGCGTTGCGCCGCACTGTGCTGGAACGACTGCGCGCAGGCGCCGATCAGGTCGGCGAGGTTGAACGGGATGTGCTCCAGTTCCAGCTCCGAGCGTTCGATGCGGGAGAAGTCGAGAATATCGTTGATGACTTTCAGCAAGTGCTCGGTGGACTCCGAGGCGAGAGCGGCGTATTCGACCTGCTCCTCGGTCATCTCGGTGGTTTCCAGCAGTTGCAGCATGCCGAGTACGCCGTTCATCGGTGTGCGCAATTCATGGCTCATCATCGCCAGAAAGTCGGACTTGGCGTTGTTGGCCTTTTCCGCTTCCTCGCGGGTCTGAATCAACTGCGCCATGGCTTGATGCTGCTCGCGGCTGGCCTGTTCCAAGGCCTGCGCGAGGTTATTGATGTGTTGCGACAGCGCGCCCAGTTCGGTGTCATCGACAATCGGCAGCGGGGTTTTGTAGTCGCCGTCCTGAATCGCCTTGACCGCATCGCCGATATCGCGGATCGGCTGCGACAGACTGCCGGCCAGGCGCCGCGCCACCACGAACGTAAAGAGCAGGGCAAACAGCGCCAGAATCCCGGCCTTGAGCAGGATTTCCTGCTGGCGCTGGCTGAAGGCATCGTTGGACAGACCGACGATGACTCGCCCCAGATAATCCTCGCTGGCGCCGCCGTTACTGACTTTGCCATCCTGGAAAAAATCATTGTGCAGGGCGATCCGTTGCAGGCGTACCGGTGCCTGGAACACTTCGACCTGATGCGGGTGACCGTGCGTGGCCGCCGGTTGTTCGACGTACACCAGAATGCGGTTGGCGCTGTCCTGTACTTCCAGAAAACGCACGTTGGGTGTGGCCAGCGTCGCTTTGAGCAGGCTTTCCAGCACTTCGTTGTTGCCGGAAATCACCCCGTATTCGGTGGCGGGCGCGAGTTGGTTGGCGATCAGTTGGCCGGTGTGGTTCAGCTCCTGGCGCAAATCCTGAATACGCACAAAGGTGAAGAAGCTGATCAACAACAGGGTCAGCAACAACGCCGGGCCCAGGCTGATCAGCTGGGTGCGGGTGTTGATGTCCCAACGGCGACGGAAACTCATGGGCGGCGTTCTCCTTCTGCCAGCGCGTTGGCGACAGACGCTTCATCCAGCGGTTCGATACCTAGGGAACGAGCGACTTGCGCATTACTTGAGACTTTAAAGCGTGCGGGATAGAGCGTGCGCGGCCAACCGGCCGGCGGCTGGTCAAGCAATTGGTCGAGGATCGCCAGCCAGTCGTTCTGATCGCTGTACGTGCTGGCCAGACTGCCGGCGCGGACGAAGGCGACGTTGGGGCCGACCAGCGCGACTTGCCGCGAGTAACTGCTGAGCAGCAGGTTTTTCGCGGTTTTCGGGTTGTACAGATCGGCATCGTCGAGCCCGAGCAAGACGTCGCTGTTCTTCAGCACGGCTTGCAGCGGGCGGCTGTCGTGAGTGTTGTCCCAACGCTGACTGACGATTTCCAGATTCAGCGGTCGTGCGGCCATGTGCAGCTCGTTGAGCAGGAACTCACTGTGCTGATCAAACAGCACGCCGATGCGCCGTGCCTGCGGCAGGATCCGCCGGATCAGCTGCAACTGTCGGCTCAGCGGCGGATCACTCCACAACAGGCTCAAGTGCGGCGGTTGTGCATTGCCCAGCCGTTGGCGGGCCTGTAAACGGCTGATGCGCAGGACCAGTGTCGCCGGGCCCTGAGCGTCCTGCAGGCGCCAGTCCAAGCTTGGCAGGTCGAGCAGAATCAGGCGCAGGCTGGACGGTAACTTGCCTGGTGCCGGCAGGCTGGCCAGCGGTTGAAAGCGCACGTTGTCGGTCGGGCGCAGTTCACTGAGCGCCTGGACGAACGCTTGTACGCCCGGACTTTCCTCGGCGCCGGTCAACAGAATATCGGCCGCCTGCACCGCCACACCATGCAGCCATGCGGTCACAAACAGACAGACCCCGGCCAGCCAGTGGCCAAGGGTTGGCATCTTCCGTGACTGCCGGCAGCGCATCCTAGAACTCCAGCTCGGCGCTGAAATACATCACCCGGCGTTCGTCGTAATTGTTGTCGACGAAAGTGCTCGGCTCATGGTCGAGGCGTTGCTGCAGGACGCCGGCCAATTGCAGCTGCGCTTTGCCCAGCGGGATGCGTTTGGCGATGCGCGTGTCGACCCGTTCGAAGCGATAGCCGTTGAGGGCGTTGTCCCCGTAATAGAAGAGGGCACTGTTCCAGCCGTGGCCCCAATCGCGCAACCAACCGGCGGAACCGCTGTTGCGCGAGGTGAATTGCTGATCCAGTGGGTTGCTCGCCTCGGCGTCAACGAAGGCGTAGGTGAAACGCAGGCGGTCGGCCAGGCTCACGCGCCAGTCGAGCTGGGTTTCGGTGCCACGAAAGCGAGAGCTGTTGGCGTTGCTCGCGATGTATTGGTTGTTGCGCAGTGGCTCACTGATCATGCCGGTGATCTCGTCGTAGAACAGCTTCACATCCAGGGCCAGACCCAGCTCGGCGAAGTAGCCGTTGTAACCCAGTTCGCGCGAGCGCATGTGTTCTTGATCGAGATCGCCCGGGCCGCGTGTCTTGACGAAGTAGCGCGCTGAAGACTGGCCATAGGCCGAGGGCCGCAGATTGCTGACCTGATAGCTCCAGTTCACATTGTTCTCGAACATGTCCGGTGAGCGGATCGCCTCCGAGTACACCGCGCGCAAGCCATGGCGCGGGTTGATCAGGTAGTTGACGGCAAAGCGCGGCGTCAGCGAACTGCCGATCAGTTGCGTGTCTTCGAACATCGCGCCGCCCTGCAACAACCAGTGTTCAGTGGCGCGCCATTCCAACTGGCCGAATGCACGCCAGGTGGTGTCGTCCAGCGTGCCGTTGAAATAGGTTTCGGAATCGGCGCGGTCGTAACGATAGTTCATGCCACTGACCAGGCGCAGGCTGTCGGACAGGCTGAGGGTGTCCTGCAGTTCGAGGTCGTAGCGCGATTCGCGGGCGCTTTGGTCGATATCGCCGCACAGGGTTCGACTGGCGCCGTTGCGCCATTGCTCGAGCACCTGATTGGCCAGGGCCATTTCCTGCGGGGTGCCGGGCGCGGCGCCGGGGCCGGTGAACTGCGTGATGTTGCGCGCCAGTCGTTCGGTGTAGTTCGGGTTGAGTTGCCACAGTTGCGTCAACTCGGGGCTGAACGACACTTCGGCATCGCAGGCGCGCCAGGTTTGCTGCCGATCCCAGTGTTGCGCCGAGCCTTGTATATAAAGGCTGTGTTCGGGATTGATGTCGAGGTTCCAGCGCACCGAACCGGCGTAATCCTTGGCGACTACGTCGGAATTATTCCCGGCGGCGGTAATCCCCGAGAACACCGGGCGGTAGGTGTAGGGCCGCTGGTTGCTGCCGTCCTTCGCGTTGACCTGCCAGTCGAGGCTCTGGTTGTCGCTGAGGGTGTGACTGACGGCGAGGCTGAAACGGTTCAAGCGGCGACTGTCGCGGTAATCGGCACCGCTGCGATCGCTGTCGAAGCCGTCATCTTCCTGGCCGGACAGCGACAGGCGCAGATCGCCGCCATTCCAGCCGGTGCCCTGGCTTGCGTAGAAATCGTTGATGCCGCGCTGGCCACGAGTGTACTTCAACCGCGTGCCGTGGCTGTCCGCCGGGTGGCGGGTGATGATGTTGACCACCGCCATCAGCGCGTTGGCGCCGTAACTGACGGTGTTCGGGCCGCGAAAGACTTCGACGCGCTCGATGTCCTCCATGGCCACCGGAATATCGCTCCAGTCCACCGTGGACAAACCGGCGCGATACACCGAGCGACCGTCAATCAACACCTGCATGCGCCGCGCTTCGGTGGCGTTGGTGCCGTGATAATTGACCGCAGCCTGATTGCCGCTGATGTTGCCGACCATCATTCCCGGCACCAGGCGCAGCAGTTCGCTGATGTCACGGGCGCCGCTGGCGCTGATCAGTTCGCTGTCGAGTACGGTCATGCTCCCGGGCACTTGCGCCGGGGTTTGTTTCAGGCGCGTGGCGGTCAGCACCTGTGGCAGTGCTTCGTTGTCCATGAACAGATCGTCCGCCAGCAATACCGGGCTGAACAGCAGCGCCAATAATACGGACGAACGCGGGGACGAAGAGCCAAAAGACACGGCACAACCTTGATAGCGAAGAATTGGCGCGCATGTTAACCGAGGGCAGCGACTTTTCCAGTCACGTTGCAGGCATTTTCCTAGGTTTTATTGGTCTTCTTCCTACAAGTGTCGGTAATTGTTGCTGGGGCTGGCCGCGCGTGGGGCGCCCCGTATAATGCCGGCATCGCCACTGGTATGGATTAACGGATTGCATATGACTGAACAGCGCCCGATTGCGGTCCTGGGAGGCGGAAGTTTTGGTACCGCCGTGGCCAATCTTTTGGCCGAGAACGGCCATCAAGTCCGGCAGTGGATGCGTGACCCCGAGCAGGCCGAGGCCATCCGGGTCAATCGCGAAAACCCGCGTTACCTCAAAGGCATCAAGATTCTGCCGGGTGTGACCGCCGTCACCGACCTGCAAGCAACCCTCGACGCCTGCGACTTGTGCTTTGTCGCGCTGCCGTCGAGCGCACTGCGTGCGGTGCTGGCCGTCCACGCCGAGCGGCTGAGCGGCAAGATGCTGGTCAGCCTGACCAAGGGCATCGAAGCCCAGACCTTTAAACTGATGAGCCAGATTCTCGAAGAGATCGCCCCGCAGGCGCGCATCGGCGTGTTGTCCGGGCCGAACCTGGCGCGGGAAATTGCCGAGCACGCGCTGACCGCCACGGTGGTCGCCAGCGAAGACGAAGAACTCTGTAAACAAGTGCAAGCCGCGCTGCATGGTCGCACCTTCCGTGTTTATGCCAGCGCCGACCGTTTCGGCGTCGAGTTGGGCGGGGCGTTGAAGAACGTTTACGCAATCATTGCCGGCATGGCGGTGGCGTTGGAAATGGGCGAGAACACCAAGAGCATGCTGATCACCCGCGCGCTGGCGGAAATGACTCGGTTTGCGGTGAATCAGGGCGCCAATCCCATGACCTTCCTCGGTCTGGCCGGTGTCGGTGATCTGATCGTGACGTGCTCGTCGCCGAAGAGCCGCAACTATCAGGTCGGTTTCGCCCTCGGTCAGGGTTTGAGCCTCGACGAAGCGGTGTCGCGCCTCGGTGAAGTCGCTGAAGGGGTCAATACCCTGAAAGTGCTCAAGGCCAAATCCCAGGAGGTCGGCGTCTATATGCCGCTGGTCGCCGGATTGCACGCGATCCTGTTCGAAGGACGCACGCTGGAGCAGGTGATCGGTCTACTGATGCGGGCCGAGCCGAAAACCGACGTCGACTTTATTTCCACCAGTGGTTTCAACTGATTGCATTTATTTACGGGCAGGGAGTGAGTCATGAACGATCCGAAAACCGAAGCCAGGTACGAATCCATTCTCCTGCGCGTGTTGTGGATGATCATCTACGTGCTGGTCTGGCAAGTGGCGCAGTTCATCCTCGGCGCGGTGGTGCTGGTGCAACTGATCTATCGTTTGATCTATGGCGCACCGAGCGCCAGCCTGATGAATTTCGGCGACAGTCTGAGCCAGTTTCTGGCGCAGATCGGCCGCTTCGGCAGTTTCCACAGCGACCAGAAACCCTGGCCGTTTGCCGACTGGCCAACGCCGCGTACCCCGGAAGGTGAAGCGCCACACGCCGTCGCACCGGCGCCGCATCCGGTCCGAGATGAGGAACCCAAGCTATGAAACTCTGGGTATTGCGTCACGGTGAAGCCGTGCCTTATGGCGCGTGCCCCGACTCCGAGCGGGAACTGACCGATCACGGTCGCCAAGAAGCCTTGAGCAGCGCCGCGCATTTGATCGGCCAGCCGCTGACGGCGATTTACGCCAGCCCTTATCTGCGCGCGCAGCAGACCGCGCAGATTGTTCGCGAGGCGCTGGGGTTCGAGCCGGAGATTCGCACGGTCGAGTGGCTGACGCCGGAGGTCGATCCGGACAAGGTGACTGATCAACTGGTGTCGGTGAGCAATGTGCTGCTGGTCAGCCACAACCCTTTGGTGGGCAATCTGCTGAGCTATCTGCAACATGGCGCCGGGTATCCGCCGGAGAAGGTCAGCACCGCCGGGTTGGCGGAGCTGGAAAGCCCGGAACTGCTGATCGGCTCGATGACCCTCAACAGCCTCAAACACCCGTAACGCTGATCTCTTGTGGGAGCGAGCTTGCTCGCGAAAGCGGCGTGTCATTCACCCTTTATGTGTCTGACACACTGCATTCGCGAGCAAGCTCGCTCCCACATTGGTTTCTGCCAACCCATGAAATTATTTGTTTGAAAATTCCAACCAAGCACTTGCTTGGTTGACTACGCTTGCTCCAGACCCAAAAAACAGGAGCGAGTCGCATGTCTGCCGCCTTCCGTTTGCCGCTGGACGTGTTCTACGAACGTGAAGCCCGACACCCGCGCCAGCGCTTTCTCGTGCAGCCCGTCGGTGGCGGGCAGGTTGACACCCTGAGCTGGGCCGATGTCGGTCATCAGGCCCGCTGCGCCGCGCACTGGTTGCGTGCGCGCGAGTTGCAGCAAGGCAGTCATATCGCCCTGATCTCGAAAAACTGCGCGCACTGGATCATCGCCGACCTGGCGATCTGGATGGCCGGGCATGTCTCCGTTCCGCTGTATCCCAACCTCACCGCCGACTCCGTAGCGCAGGTGCTCAATCATTCGGAAAGCGTCTTGGCGTTTATCGGCAAACTCGACGACTGGCCGGGCATGGCCAAAGGCGTGCCGGCGGATCTGCCGACCATCAGCCTGCCGTTGCATCCCCCCGGCGAGTTCGATTTCAGTTGGGCAGACTTGCAGCGCAGCTCTCCGATTCAGGACGATCCGCGTCCGGCGGCCGAGCAACTGGCGACGATCATCTACACCTCCGGCACCACCGGCCTGCCCAAAGGCGTGATGCACAGTTTTGCCAATCTCGGTTTCGCCACAACGCACGGCACACAACTGTTCGGGCTTAACGAGCACGATCGATTGCTCTCGTACTTGCCGTTGTGTCATGTCGCCGAGCGGATGTTCGTTGAGTTGGCGTCGATTTATACCGGGCAGACGGTGTTCTTCGCTGAGAGCCTTGAGACCTTCATCACTGACCTGCAGCGAGCGCGGCCGACGGCGATGTTCGGCGTGCCGCGAATCTGGACCAAATTCCAGATGGGTGTGTACAGCAAGATCCCGGCGAGGCGTCTGGATTTTCTTCTCGGCCTGCCATTCATTGGCAAGCGGGTCGGGCACAAAGTGCTGGCGGGGTTGGGGCTGGATGCCTTGCGTGTGGCGTTGTCCGGCGCCGCGCCGGTGCCACAGACCTTACTCGCCTGGTATCAGAAGCTGGGCCTTGATGTACTGGAAGTCTATGGCATGACCGAGGGCTGCGGTTACTCACACATTTGCCTGCCCGGGCAATACAAACAGGGCTGGATCGGTCAGCCGTGCCCGGATGTCGAAGTGCGCATCGATGAGTCGGGCGAAGTGCAGGTGCGCAGTCAGGCGAACATGCTCGGCTATTTCAAGGAACCGCTGAAAACCGCAGAGACGATCACCGAGGATGGCTTTCTGCGCACTGGCGACAAAGGCGAGCAGGATGCCGCAGGGCGGTTGCGTCTGACCGGTCGGCTCAAGGAAATCTTCAAGACCAGCAAGGGAAAATACGTCGCTCCGGCGCCGATCGAAAACCGTCTGGCCGTGCATTCGCGGATCGAACAGGTGTGCGTGGTTGGTGATGGCCTGAGTGCGCCGCTGGGTTTGTGTGTGCTGTCTACGGTCAATCAGGAAGAGGGCCGGGCGAGTCTGCATTCGAGCCTGGAAAAACTCCTCGAAGAGGTCAACGCCGTGCTCGACAAGCACGAACGCCTGCGCCGACTGGTGGTGGTCAAGGACAGTTGGGCCGTGGAAAACGGTTTTCTCACGCCGACCCTGAAGATCAAGCGCAACGTCATCGAAGACACTTACGGTGCGCGTTTCGAAGAATGGAGCGAGCGCAGCGAGGCGGTGCTGTGGCAGGATTGAGCGACCACTAAAACAACAAAGGAAGTCTGCGATGAGCTTGTGGCGTACCACTCCCGACATCGAGCAGTTGAACGCGATCCAGAAAAACACCATCGGCGAAGTACTCGACATCCGCTTCGAAGCGTTCGACGAGCAATCGCTGACCGCGAGCATGGTCATTGACCATCGCACCCGTCAGCCCTACGGTTTGCTGCATGGCGGCGCGTCGGTGGTGCTGGCGGAAACCGTCGGCTCGATGGCCAGTTACCTGTGCATCGATGCCAGCAAGTTCTATTGCGTCGGGCTTGAGATCAACGCCAACCATTTGCGCGGCTTGCGCAGTGGCCGGGTGACGGCGGTGGCCAAGCCGATTCATATCGGACGCACCACCCATGTCTGGGACATCCGCTTGACCAGTGATGAAGGCAAGGCCAGTTGCGTGTCGCGGCTGACCATGGCGGTGGTGCCGTTGGGTGAGCAGCCGCCGGCACGGTGATGGCTGCTCTTAAGCACGTTACCTCGATCAGAAATTCAGTTGTGATCGGGAGTATTTTCGTTGTCCTGTCCCCGTTTCACTGACGAAATGCAAGACTTCAGTGGCGGCCGGGTCAAAACCTGCATTGCTCGAAATCGGCGGACTCTCTCGATCGATGCCGGCGCCGACCTGGTTCCTCTCAAGATCCCAGGAGGTTTGGCCCAGTTCTGCGCTTAAACCGGGTGTCGCAATTGTGACAAACGTCGAGCGTACATCGCCGACGGCACTGACGACTGCCCGGCTCACCGCTGTTCGAGTATGTACATCCAGGGTGTCGTAACCGGGGATCTGTGCGACGGCCAGATTGGCGATTTGTCCCAGAGATAGAAAGAAGTGGCGGCTGCTGGCACCGACCACGGCGTTTTCCGGGTTGAAGGTCGGTTCGCTGTTGCTCGAAGGCTTGGCCGGTGTTCCCAGCACCCCTCTCGCGGCGGAGGCTCCGGCAGCGCTGGTGGCCGTTACCGCAGAAACGGAAAGGATGGACTGCAGAGCGTTTCCGGTCACGTCCGTTCCAAACAGCACCGAGCCGCCGAACCCGGTAGCGCCTGCCGCCAGCCCGGCAGCACCTACACTGGCAGCTCCCGTGACCAGGTCAACACGTCCGACAGAGGGATTGCTTGGGCCGACATTGGCGAGGTACTGGGCTGACATCTCCCGAAACACTGTACCGAAGGCGCTGCCAAGCTGATTGGCGGCCGCTGTATTGCCTCTTGGGTCGAGTATGCCGAGCAGGGAAGGCGCTGCGCCCAACGCCGCACCTAATGCGGCACCGCCGATTTTTGTTGCCAGAGGTCCCCAGCTTCCCGGGTCGTTGATAGACATTGAGCTTTGCGCCCAGTTGGCCCCGGCGTAGCCACTGATGCCGCCCGAAATGGCCCCTGCCACCGCACCGCCAATCGTCACCGCAGAGTTCGCTGCCGGCAGGAACCCCACAAAAGCCGCCTGCACGGCCGCGCCAACGGCTGCGCTCATAAACTCTCGAGCGGCTGTTGCGCCTGCTGCCCTGACGGTATCGACCCCCGCCAGTCCCTGTCTGTCAACGAACCTGACGGGGTTGCCGCGTACCATCAAAAACAGGTTCAGACCATCGGCGGTACTCACCGGGTCGGGACTGATCCAGCGCATCAACCAAGGTGCGTAGAAGCGTTGTCCATAGTAATAAAGTCCTGTGGCATCGCGCTCCTGGCCTGCGTAGCGCCGGGTCTTATAGCGGGCTCGAGCCTGATCGGGGCCCGCCCACCAGGAAGTACCACCGTAGGGGAAATAGTTCTCCTCGCTGACGGTGTCTCCTTGTTGGTCCAGCACCAGCATGCTTGAGCCCAGATGGTTGCTGAAGCTGTAGTGATAGTGATCGGCAGTCGCGCTTTCGTGAGGCCAATGCAAAACCTCAACTGCACAGCGTCCCGCTTGAACGGAAATGACGTGCAGGGTTTCGTCGGGGTACTCGCGTATTTCCAGCTCCGGCAGGTAGCGCGTTTCATGCCGTTGCGCGATGCCCTCTATGTATACGAGGCGAACCTTGCGCTTGCGCTGGCCCACACTGTTGTACACGTAGCGTTCGCAGTCATTTGCAGCCTGTGTGCGTATGACCTGATCGACCTGACTCAATCGTCTGCCAGCGTTCCACTGCAGATTCTGCCCCGGTTGCAGCGTTTTTCGGTTGCCATTGGCATCGAATGCGGCGGCGATTTCATGCTCGCCGGGTAGCGTTCCATCGTCGGATTGTTCAAGTCCCAGATTGCTGTACCGGGAGATTGCCGTACGCTGCGTCCAGCTGTGGCTGGCCGCGTTGTGAACCAGTGTAGTGAGATTGCCGGCAGCATCATACGTGTACGTCTGACGGTAGTTTTCCAGTTGCGCGGAGTCTGCTGGGGAGGTGAAGACAGGGGCATCAGGGCCATTTGAGGTGTTGCTTTGTTGCCAGCCAGTGGCTGAAATCAGTTGGTACAGGCTGTCGTAAGTAAATGTACTGAGCGGTTCGATCTTCTGGTTGCGAAAGAAGCGCGTGCGTTGCGCCATATCCTGAACGCTAAGGATATTGCCTACTGGATCATAGCGATAAACCAGTTTTTGCAGAGTAGACCTGTCGGACATCTCGGCGCTGATTTGCTCAAGTCGACCATTTTGCGGATCGTAAAGGTTCTGACTGATTACACCGTTGGCGGCAATCTGGCGCACGATTTGATTGTCGGGGTTGTACTGGATATCGAGCAGTAACACGCGGTCTTGCGTATCGCCCGCGATTTTCAGACTGATCTGTTTCAGTTGTCCGGCAATATTCAGTTGCAGCCGCTTCTGGTTGCCCATTGCGTCTTGCTGGCTGACCGTCTCCCCCAAGGCGTTGTAGCTGAAATGGGTTGCTGCGCCGTGACCGGTTTCATGCAGAAGGTTCCTTTGCGTCTCACTTTGTGGCCAGTCAGGCTCATCGAGTTGGTCGAGGAAATGTTGAACACACGTGATAGGGGCACCGCTCAGGGCGTAGTGCGGAAAAAATTCACTACCGGCACTGTCGTCATGGCGGACAATTCGACCGCACTGGTTAAGCGCTGCGGTCGATGGCGTACTGTCGCCGTAACTGAAGAATGTGCTGTTTCTGGCATTCCCCCTACGAGTTTGCACGATGCTACTGACCGGGCGCAGCATCAAGTCGTATCGGGTCTGCGTTTGGGTCAGTAGACCGTCCCAGTCGATCAGACGCTGACCGGCTGCGCCCGGCAAGGTCAGTTGGGTGGCCCCATCTACACATTCGCTGTCAAGGAGCACGCCCGTGAGGCTGGAGCGCAGTTTCAGATTCGGTGGGGTATCCGGCTCGCATTCTTGCCGCGCGTGCAAGCGGGGATCACAGGCGTCAGTCAGGCGACCGACAGCGTCGTAGCGCTGGCGGTAAATTCGTGGTTCGGCCGTTGTACCGTCCATGTCACGGCAGTAGGACACCGTAGCAATGTGTTGCCTTCTCGGATCCGTCACAGAAAGGGTCGGGGTAAAAATGTGCATGAATGTCTCATCCCTTAGCCAGTGAACCGGACTCAGTTATTCGGCAACGGAGGCGAACGGTCAACTGTCAGAAATTACAGTTGGATGAAGTTTGCGACGACTGGTGCAAATTTCGCTCATGGATAAAACAACATCGCCACCATTCCTGGCAGTTACGGTCATTGCCGTAACCCGCGGTCTTGCGGACAATCAACGCCACGTTTCCCGCTCATGGATTTGCCCGCATGTCGCAACCGATCTTTTTCGCCCACGCCAACGGCTTCCCTTCGGGCACCTATGGCAAGTTGTTCGCGGCGCTGGCGCCCGAGTACCGGGTTGCGCATCTGGAGCAGCATGCCCATGACCCGCGCTTTCCGGCGGATGACAACTGGTACAACCTCGTCGACGAGTTGATCCACCATTTACAGCAGCAGGACCAACCGGTGTGGGGTGTCGGCCATTCTTTCGGCGGCGTGCTGCATCTGCACGCGGCGCTGCGTTGTCCTGAACTGTATCGCGGTGTGGTGATGCTTGATTCGCCGGTACTGACCCGTACCGATCAGTGGGTGATCCGCGCGGCCAAGCGTTTTGGTTTTATCGACAAACTGACGCCGGCCGGTCGTACGCTGGGCCGGCGTGAAGAGTTTGCCGATCTCGCCAGTGCGCGCAGCTATTTCGCTGGCAAGACCTTGTTCCGTGGTTTCGATCCGGAGTGTTTCGACGCTTACCTGCAACACGGTTTGCATCAGGTTGGCGACAAACTGCGCCTGCGCTTCGATCCGGCCACCGAGATCAGCATCTATCGCGGCGTGCCGCACACCAGCCCCGGCCGCACTCGGCAGTTGCAGGTGCCGCTGGCGGTGGTGCGCGGGCACAAGAGCCGCGTGGTCATGCGCCATCACACGCGTTTCGTCGCGCGTCTGGCCCAGGGCGAGGCCCTGAGCATGCCCGGCGGCCACATGTTTCCCCTTGAGCGTCCGCAGGACACCGCGCGCCTGTTGAAGAATCTGTTTACTCGCTGGGAAAACCGCCAGGACAAGGATTGCGCATGAGCCCGACCTTCGAAGAAGTGCGTCTGAGCCTGCCGCATATCGAGCTGGCGGCGCATTTGTTCGGCCCCGAGGACGGTCTGCCGGTGATCGCGCTGCATGGCTGGCTCGACAACGCCAACAGCTTTGCCCGTTTGGCACCCAAGCTCAAAGGCCTGCGCATCATCGCGTTGGACATGGCCGGGCACGGGCATTCCGGGCACCGGCCAAACGGCGCCGGGTACGCCCTGTGGGACTACGCCCATGACGTGCTGCAAGTCGCCGAGCAACTGGGCTGGAAGCGTTTCGGCCTGCTCGGGCATTCGATGGGCGCCATTGTCTCGATGGTGCTGGCAGGTTCGCTGCCGGAGCGCATCAGCCATCTGGCGCTGATCGACGGCGTCATTCCTCCTACAGACAAAGGCGAAAATGCTGCCGAGCGCATGGGCATGGCCCTGCAAGCGCAACTGGATCTGCGCGAGAAGCGCAAACCGGTTTACAACACCCTCGATCGCGCCATCGAAGCGCGGATGAAGGGGTTGGTGGCGGTCAGTCGCGAGGCCGCCGAATTGTTGGCTCAGCGCGGCTTGATGCCGGTGCCGGGCGGCTACACCTGGCGCACCGATAATCGTCTGACGCTGCCATCGCCCTTGCGCCTGACCCAGGAACAGGCAATGGCCTTTGCGCTTCGGGTCAGTTGCCCGGCGCATCTGGTGGTCGCGGCTGACGGCATGCTGGCCAAACATCCTGAGTTGCTGGAGCGTCTACCCTTTAGCCGGGAACAGTTGGCGGGCGGGCATCATTTGCACCTCAACGATGAGGCCGGGGCGATCCTTGTCGCAGACTGTTTCAATCGGTTCTTCGCCATTCCTTGACTTGCCGCGGGCAACTGTCGAGGCTGGGCGGGTTGAAATGGGAGACAACCACGATGGATTTCTATACCGCTGCGACCCCGACCCGCCACGTCATGCCGATCCGATGAGCCTGACCATGCGCTCACTCAGTCTGTTGGCACTGTGCTGTTTCAGTTCCATTTCGTCCGCCGCCGATGTGCCGGGCAGTCAGGATCTGCAGATCGTGCCGCGTCTGGCCGATGCGCAAATCGTCGACTATCGCCCTCCGGTCGAGCTGGAACGGATTTATCCGTTGGGTTCGATCCGCAAGATCAGCGGCCAGTTACGCTTCGATGGCCAGGTCACCGCCCGGGGCCAGACCACTTCGGTCACCTATGAGTTACCCCCCGAACATTCCGCCACCGAAGCCTTCACCGCAGCTCGCGAAGCCTTGCAAAAGCAGGACGCCGAGTTGCTGTTCTGGTGTCAGGCCCGCGATTGCGGCGAAAGCAGCCTGTGGGCCAACGAGGTATTCGGCAATTCCAAACTGTACGGCGCTGACGAGCAGCAGGCCTATCTGCTGTTGAGGCTGGCGGCACCGCGCGATAACACGCTGGTGGCGCTTTACAGCATCACCCGCGGCAATCGCAAAGCCTATCTGCATGTCGAGCAGTTCGAGGCGATCGCGCCGTTGGGGGAATTGCTGCCGACGTCGGCGACCTTGTTGCGCCAGCTCAAAAGCACCGGTGAACTGGATTTCCCCAAACTGGTGAATGATCCGGATGACACCTGGCTACGATTGATTTCCCGTGGCCTGAACCTCGATACCACGCAGCGCGTGACGGTGTCCGGACCGAAAGCCGAGGCCTGGCGACAGGCACTGATCAATCAGGGCGTGCGTGCGGCACGCATGGAAACCGGCAGTGTCGAAGGCTCTGGCCTGCGCATCGATCTGTTGCGATAAGCTGATTCGGGCGAGCACGTACCGCGTGTTCGCCTACTCTTTGCCTGACTGACTTTTTTCGAGATCTTACATGCTCAATAACGATCGCCTGCTGGTGCAGATCCTGCTGCTGGTGTTGTTTGGTGCCAGTTTGTGGGTGATGGCGCCATTCTGGTCGGCGCTGTTCTGGGGCGCGGTGCTGGCGTTCGCCAGTTGGCCGCTGATGCGCCTGCTGACTCGCTGGCTGAAGGGCCGTGAATCGTTGGCAGCGGCGATTTTGACCTTGGGCTGGATGTTGTTGGTGGCAGCGCCGCTGGTGTGGCTGGGGTTCAACCTCGCCGATCATGTGCGCGATGCGACGGCGTTCATCAAGGATGTGCAGGTCGATGGTTTGCCGGAGGCGCCGGTCTGGTTGGGCACTGTGCCGTTGGTCGGTGAACGGCTGGTCGGGCTCTGGAACAGTATCGATCAGCAGGGTGCGGCGCTGATGGTGTCGGTCAAGCCGTATCTGGGGCAGGTGGGTAACTGGCTGTTGGCGCGCAGTGCGCAGATTGGCGGCGGGATTCTCGAGCTGACCTTGAGCATTGTCTTCGTGTTCTTTTTCTATCGTGACGGGCCGCGGCTGGCGGCGTTTGTGCACAGTCTGCTGGAGCGCTTGATCGGTGATCGCGCCGGGTATTACATCGAGCTGGTGGCCGGGACGGTGCAGCGGGTGGTCAACGGGGTGATCGGCACGGCGGCGGCGCAGGCGATTCTGGCGTTGATCGGGTTTTTGATTGCCGGGGTACCGGGGGCGTTGGTGCTCGGGATCGTGACCTTTCTGTTGAGTCTGATTCCGATGGGGCCGCCGTTGGTGTGGGTGCCAGCGACGGCCTGGCTGGCGTGGAAGGGTGAGTACGGGATGGCGGTGTTTCTCGGGATTTGGGGGACCTTCATCATCAGTGGCGTGGATAACGTGCTCAAGCCGTATCTGATCAGCCGCGGGGGCAATTTGCCGTTGGTGATTGTGTTGCTTGGGGTGTTTGGCGGGTTGATTGCGTTTGGGTTTATCGGGTTGTTTATCGGGCCTACGCTTTTGGCGGTGGCTTATAGTTTGTTGACGGATTGGAGTAAGAGTCAGGGGCGGGTTGAGGAGCGGCGCTAGCGGGTTTGGGTTTTGGGTTTTTTGTGAATATCCGTTGCTGCGGTAACGGCTGCTTAGGGGTTCGCCCTTACGGCGACTCACTTTTTTACAAGCGCCTAAAAAAGTAAGCAAAAAACGCTTGCTCCTACGTGCGGCCCGCTCGCTGGGGCTCGGGGTTCCTTCGCTCCGGGATTGATCCGGGGGGCAGCGCCTACGGTTTGCTGCGCTGCACCTCCTCTCGCTGTGTTTGGCTGCGCCAAACGGTCGCTGCGCTCCCACCCCCGGATCAATCCCTCCGCTCAGCCTTCCGACGTCGCCCGTGGATCAAGATCAAAAGCAGGCGAGCTGACACTCGGCCTATTGAGTGGTGAAGAGCGTGGGGTGTTCGGCGTTTGATTTGCGTTCAACGCGGTATCGCACGTCAGCGTATCTCTCACAAACACCTCGGTCAGTCCCCTCTCCCTCCGGGAGAGGGCTAGGGTGAGGGGCTTTTGATCTGTTTCAGTCTGAGTTCGACTCGGTATTTCACGTCGGCGTAGCTCTCCCAAACACCTCAATCAGTCCCCTCTCCCTCCGGGAGAGGGTTAGGGTGAGGGGCTTTTGATCTGTTTCAGAGTCTGAGTTCGACTCGGTATCGCACGTCGGCGTATCTCTCGCAATCACCTCGGTCAGTCCCCTAGCCCTCTGGGAGAGGGCTAGGGTGAGGGCTTCGACTCAAGTCGCCACATTCAAATACTTGCCCACCGGCGCGGCGTTATCGAGCGAGTACTGTTTGCTCAAATTGGCAATCATGCGGTTCAGCGCGTCTGTCGTGCTCTGGGTCGATGCCGTCTGTTGTTCGTCAGGTCGTTCACGCCCGGCCTGTAAAGCTGCTTTCAGTTCATCACTGCTCACGCTGCCACTGCTGTCGCTGTCGAGTACTTTGAGCAGTGCGGCGCTGGTGTCGGTGCTGGTCGATGAGGTGCTGTTGCTGGTTTGCAGGGCGCTGCTGAGTTCTGTTGCGGTCACGCTGCCATCGCCATCCGCATCGAGTTGGCTGAACAGTTCGTCACTGTTGATGTGTGGCGGCGGAGGGGGCGGGGTCAGGCTGGCAGTGAGTTCGTCCTGGCTGACGGTGCCGTCCTTGTTTTTGTCCAGTGCCGAGAAGAGTTCGTTGCTGTCCGCAGTGCTGCCGGCGCTGGTCAGGCCGCTGCTCAGTTCGTCGCTGCTGATGGCGCCGTCGCCATCAGTGTCGAGGGCGCTGATCAGGGCGTCGGCCAGTTCGGTGGTGGGGGCTTGGTCGCCGGGTGGTGGCGAAGGTGGCGCCATGGCGGTCATTTCTTCGGCGCTGAGGCTGCCGCTGGCGTCGCTGTCCAGATCGCCGAATTGTTTACTGAGGTTGACCAACAGGCCATCATCGGACTTTTGCGACAGGGCGCTTTTCAGTTCGTCCTGGTCCACCGCGCCATCGCCGTTGCTGTCGAGTTTGGCGAACAGTTCTTTTTGCAGTTGCTGGCTGCGGGCGTTTTGCGTGGAGGTGCTGCTGGTGCTGGTATAGCTCGTGTAGTTGCTGACGCTACCGATCATTGGACTCACTCCCTGGAATGGCAAACCGGTGGGTGTACCGGCTTATGCAGCGTCAGGGCGCAAGGTGTCGTGGGTATGTGGGGTTTGTACCGGTGGCTACACACGATGCAATGAATACCCAATATCTTGTAGGAGCGCGTGTTTCTCAGGGGCGCGGCAGGCGAATGATGGCCGTGAGGCCGCCGCCCGGTGTTTCTTCCAGATGGAGCTGTCCACCCAGACGCTGTGCCGCCTCGCGGGCAATGGTCATCCCGAGGCCCACGCCGCCGGAGTTGCGATTGCGCGAACCTTCCAGCCGATAAAACGGCTCAAACACCGCTTCACGCTTGTCCTCGGCAATTCCCGGGCCGTGGTCGATCACGTGGATCAGCAGTTGCTCGCGCTGATCCTGCATCTCGATACGGACCTGGCCGGCATAACGCAAGGCATTGTCCATCAGATTATTGATGCACGAACGTAGCGCCATCGGCTGAACCGGCATCGGTGCGCAATGACCGCTGACCTGCACATCCGCACCCTGATCCTGAGCGTTTTCGCACAGCGATTCGACCAGCGCCTGCACATCCATCAGTTGCAGGGCTTCGCTGGTGCGCTGTTCGTGCAGGTAGGTGAGGGTGGCGTCGAGCATGCCGATCATGTCGTCCAGATCCTGACGCATCTGGCCCTGCAGCTTTTCATCGCTGATGTTTTCCAGGCGCAGTTTCAGGCGTGACAGCGGGGTGCGCAGATCATGCGACACCGCGCCGAGCATGCGGGCGCGCTGCTGCACCTGTTCGCGAATGCGTTGTTGCATCAGGTTGAAGGTGTGCGCCGCTTGCCGTGCTTCGCGCGGGCCGGATTCGTCCAGTGGCGGGCTGTCGAGGTTTTCGCTGAGGCGCTCGGCCGCATCGCTGAGGCGCTGAATCGGGCGGCTGAGCAGTTTGGCGCCGTACCATGCAGCGATCATCAGTGTGATGAACTGAAACGTCAGCGGCACCAACGGGCCACCGAACCATGGGCGCGGTGGGCGTGGCGCAAAACGCGGATCCAGTGGCGGGCGCTGGCCATCGACGCCCGCGGAAAATTCCGGCGGCGGTGGTGGCGGAGGCGGGCCGTAATGGTGAAACCAGGCAAAAGCCAACAGGTGCGCCAGGACAATCGCCACGAACAGCACGCCAAACAGGCGCCCGAACAGCGTGTCGAAGCGCGCCCGCATCAGCCGATGTCCCGCGCGTCAAACAGGTAACCCTCACCGCGCACGGTTTTGATCAACTGCGGGGCTTTCGGGTCGTCGCCGAGTTTCTGCCGCAGACGCGATACCAGCAGATCGATACTGCGGTCGAACGCTTCGATCGAACGCCCGCGCGCGGCATCCAGCAATTGTTCACGGCTGAGCACCCGGCGCGGGCGTTCGATAAACACCCACAAAAGACGGAATTCGGCGTTGGACAGCGGCACCACCAAGCCATCGTCAGCGATCAACTGACGCAGGACGCTGTTCAGGCGCCAGTTGTCGAAGCGGATGTTGGCCCGTTGTTCGGTGCGATCATCGCGCACCCGGCGCAGGATGGTCTGGATGCGCGCGACCAGTTCGCGTGGCTCGAACGGCTTGGCCATGTAGTCATCGGCGCCCAGTTCCAGGCCGATGATGCGGTCGGTCGGCTCGCAACGTGCGGTGAGCATCAGGATCGGGATGTCCGATTCGGCGCGCAGCCAGCGGCACAGCGACAAGCCGTCTTCGCCGGGCAGCATCAGGTCGAGCACCACGACGTCGAAGTGTTCGGCCTGCATCGCCTGACGCATCGCGGCGCCATCGGTGACGCCGCTGGCGTGGATGTTGAAGCGGGCGAGGTAGTCGATCATCAGCTCGCGGATCGGTACGTCGTCATCGACGATCAGCGCACGAATGTTCCAGCGCTTGTCGTCTTTCGGCTCATCCGTTGCGGTCGTTTGGGTGTTGTGCATGGGGCTGTTCATCTGCCAGTAGGCCGCCAACCACAAAGATGGGCTGCGAGGTGGTGGTTTCAGCATAGGCGTCCTGCCGTGAGGCGGGAAGTGCTGATGTAAGGACGTGTTGCGGCTGGCGAAGCTAACGCGGACGCTTGTTGCTGGCGTGTCGGTTGTGTATCGGAGTCGACACAATAGCAGCGGGCGCTATGCTGATCACGGTTGGCGCGACGATTTACCGATCATCGGGTGCCGCGCTGGCGCCGGTTCCGCTACAATGCGCGCCGATTTCGACTTGCCTGAGAGCCCGCCCATGTCCGCCTGCCAGACGCCTATCATCGTCGCCCTGGATTTCCCTACCCGTGACGCCGCACTGAAGCTGGCCGACCAGTTGGACCCGAAACTGTGCCGGGTCAAAGTGGGCAAGGAACTGTTCACCAGTTGCGCCGCGGAAATCGTCGGCACCCTGCGTGACAAGGGTTTTGAAGTATTCCTCGACCTGAAATTCCACGACATTCCCAACACCACGGCAATGGCTGTGAAAGCCGCCGCCGAGATGGGCGTGTGGATGGTCAACGTGCACTGCTCCGGCGGGATGCGCATGATGGCCGCCTGCCGTGAAGAGCTGGACAAGCGCAGTGGCCCGCAACCGTTGCTGATCGGCGTCACCGTGCTGACCTCGATGGAGCGTGAAGACCTGGCCGGTATCGGTCTGGATATCGAGCCACAAGAGCAGGTCCTGCGTCTGGCAGCCTTGGCCGAGAAGGCCGGTATGGACGGTCTGGTGTGCTCGGCGCTGGAAGCCACCGCGCTGAAAACCGCGCACCCGTCGCTGCAACTGGTGACCCCGGGGATTCGTCCGGCGGGCAGTGCGCAGGACGATCAGCGGCGCATTCTGACCCCACGTCAGGCGCTGGATGCCGGTTCCGATTATCTGGTGATTGGCCGTCCGATCAGCCAGGCGGCGGATCCGGCCAAGGCATTGGCCTCGGTTGTCGCCGAAATCGCCTAAGCCACACTGATATCCAAATGTGGGTGCGAGCAGACTCGCTCCCACATTGGTTTTTGTGGTGGCCTTAAACCTTCAGCACCAACTTGCCAAAATTCTCGCCGCTGAACAATTTCATCAGCGTCTCTGGAAACGTCTCCAGACCTTCGACGATGTCTTCCTTGCTCTTGAGCTGCCCCTTGGCCATCCACCCGGCCATTTCCTGCGCTGCACTGGCGTACTGCGCCGCGTAGTCCATCACCACAAAGCCTTCCATCCGCGCGCGGTTGACCAGCAGCGACAGGTAGTTGGCCGGGCCCTTGACCGCTTCTTTATTGTTGTACTGGCTGATCGCGCCGCAAATCACCACCCGCGCTTTCATGTTCAAGCGGCTCAGCACGGCATCGAGGATGTCGCCGCCGACGTTGTCGAAATACACGTCTACGCCTTTCGGGCATTCGCGTTTAAGCCCGGCCACGACATCTTCGGACTTGTAGTCGATGGCGCCGTCGAAACCCAGTTCATCGATGAGGAACTTGCACTTGTCGGCGCCACCGGCAATGCCGACCACGCGGCAACCTTTGATCTTGGCGATCTGCCCGGCAATGCTGCCCACCGCACCTGCCGCACCGGACAACACCACGGTGTCGCCAGCCTTCGGTGCGCCGACATCCAGCAGGGCGAAATACGCGGTCATGCCCGTCATGCCCAGCGCGGACAGATACACCGGCAGCGGCGCCAGTTTCGGATCGACTTTGTAGAAACCTCTTGGCTCGCCAAGGAAATAATCCTGCACACCAATGGCACCGTTAACGTAGTCGCCGACGGCAAACCCCGGATTGTTCGAGGCGATGACTTTCCCCACGCCCAGTGCGCGCATCACCTCGCCGATTCCTACCGGTGGAATGTAGGACTTACCTTCATTCATCCAGCCTCGCATGGCCGGGTCGAGCGACAGGTATTGGTTCTTGACCAGAATCTGTCCCGCCGTCGGTTCGCCGACCGGTACTTCCTGATAAGTGAAGGTCTCGCGGGTGGCAGCGCCCACCGGGCGTTTGGCGAGCAGGAACTGACGATTGGTCTGGGAAGTCATGGCAGGCACTCGAACGGAATGAAGCCTTGTTGATAGCCCTTCATCGGCAATGTCGCAAGGTGGGCTGATGCGGCGAATGCACGCCGATCCAGTGCAGTGATAGTCACCGGGCCGGTTTTATCACTGCAACGCATGGGTGCATAAACAGCCATTGGATAGTGCTGACGCTCGGCAGACTGCAATAGCTATGCTGCCAGGCTACAACTCCCCCTGCATCTATCCCTTCGAGGACATAACAATGAGCATGACGTTTTCCGGTCAGGTTGCCGTAGTCACGGGTGCGGCCAACGGCATCGGCCGGGCCACCGCCCAGGCATTCGCCGCCGAAGGTTTGAAAGTGGTGGTGGCCGATCTGGATACGGCAGGGGGCGAGGGTACGGTAGCGCTGATTCGTACAGCCGGCGGCGAAGCGACCTTCGTGCGCTGCAACGTTACCGTCGAAAGCGAAGTGAAAAATCTGATGGACGAGGTGATCAATACCTACGGCCGCCTCGACTATGCCTTCAACAACGCCGGGATCGAAATCGAGAAGGGCAAACTGGCCGAGGGCTCGATGGATGAGTTCGACGCGATCATGGGCGTCAACGTCAAAGGCGTCTGGTTGTGCATGAAGTATCAGTTGCCACTGCTGCTGGCGCAGGGCGGTGGAGCGATCGTCAACACCGCGTCGGTGGCCGGGCTTGGCGCCGCACCGAAAATGAGCATTTACGCGGCGTCGAAACACGCCGTGATCGGCCTGACCAAATCGGCGGCGATCGAGTACGCGAAAAAGAAAATCCGCGTCAATGCGGTGTGCCCGGCAGTGATCGATACCGACATGTTCCGTCGGGCCTACGAGGCGGACCCGAAGAAAGGCGAATTCGCCAATGCCATGCATCCGGTGGGACGCATTGGCAAGGTCGAGGAAATTGCCAGCGCCGTGCTGTATCTGTGCAGCGATGGCGCAGCATTCACCACCGGTCACTCTTTGGCCGTCGACGGTGGTGTGACCGCGTTCTAAAGCCACTGGGTAGGAAAACAGCCCGCCTTCGTGCGGGCTTTTTCTTGCGCCTGCGCTCAGTTCCGTGAATCCGTTAAACAATGTGTATCAAATGATTAGATCGGGTGCTTTTGGCGGCGTTGTCGCACAGCCTGAACGGCGCGGCTGTGATTTACTGCCGCCAGCAAAACGGACAGGAGTTTGCGTGCTCATGGAATTGAGAATTGACCGACAGGCAATGGTGCCGGTCGTGCAGCAGATCGTTGACGGACTGACTGAATGGATTCTGCGAAACGAGGTTCCGCCAGCCACCCGTCTGCCCTCGGTTCGGCAAATCGCCCGGGGCAATCTGCTGAGTCAGTCGTGTGTCGTCGAGGCGTGCGAACGGCTGGTCTCGCAAGGCGTGCTGACCACGCGTCAGGGCTCGGGGTTTGTGGTGGCCGAATCGCCCTCGCGGTTCGCTGCCGAGGAAGAATTGGCTCCGCTGGAGGGCAAGCAGGCCTGGTGTGATGCGGTCTGTGCGGCGGCAGGTGGCCTGAAGCTTGGCAGTGGTGGCTTGCCGCCAAGCTGGCGCGAGCCCGACGACCTGACTTACGCGCTGCGTGAAGTGGCGCGCACCGACATGGCCAGTCTCTTCGACTACAGCACGCCACTGGGCCTGCCAGCGTTGCGCGAGCAGATCGTCAAACGCCTGAAGCTGTTCGATATCGACGCTCGCAGCAGCCATTTGCTGAGTACCTCTGGCGCCAGTCATGCGCTGGACCTGATCGTTCGCACATTGTTCAAGGCCGGCGATTGCGTGGTGGTCGAAACGCCCGGCTATGCGCCGCTGTTCGATCTCCTGCGCTTGCATGGCGTCCACATGCTTGAAGTACGCCGCACGCCCAGCGGCCCGGATCTCGCTGCGCTTGAGGCGTTGCTGCGGCAGTTTCAGCCCAGCGCGTTGTTCATCAACAGTCATCATCACAACCCGACCGGCAGTTGCCTGACGCCGGCCGTGGCCCAACATCTGGTGCAATTGAGCAAAACCTACGATTTGCGTTTGATCGAAGACGATGTCTACGCGGACCTGCACACGGGCAACGGAACGCGCCTGGCTGCGCTGGATGAAGATGGTCAGGTTATTTACGTGGGCAGTTTCTCCAAGACGTTGAGCAGTTCCTTGCGGGTCGGCTTTGTATTGGCCGACCGCGAGCTCATCGCGCGCCTGGCTCAGGTCAAGATGATCAGTGGCCTGGGAGGCTCGAGGTTTTCTGAAGCAGTGCTGGCCAACCTGATGAGTTCGGGCGCTTATCGCAAACTGGTACAGCGCCAACGCCAGCGCTTGAATACCGATCGCGCGGCGGCGTTGCAGGCGCTGGAGGATGCCGATTGGGAAGTCTTCGGCAAGCCTGCCGGCGGCTTGTTCATCTGGGCGCGTTCGCGAATGGCAGATCACGCGCGGGTGCGCAAGCAGGCGCAACGATGTGGCGTGTTGCTGTCAGCGCCGGCTGCGTTCAGTCCCAGTGGCGAGGCCGGCGAATGGCATCGGATCAACGTGGCCTACGCTTGCGACCCGCGCGCCCGGCAGTTTTTCCGCAATACCGCTGCGGATCGACCTCAAGTGTTCTGAAAACGACGCAGGCCTAGCTTTTTGCCATTATTCCGACGTCAGAGACTTGTGCCGGTGGGTGGCCATTGCGAATCTTCGTCAACAGACTTTGGCAGGGGACTACGCGCAATGAATTCGGCCGTGCAAGGACGTTTTGCCAACCTCGGTATGGCGAAAAAACTGGGTATCGGGTTTGCGCTGGTGTTGCTGCTGACGGCGCTGGTGGCAGCCATCGGCGTCTGGTCACTGCAAACCATCAGCCAGCGCTTCGATGGGCTGAAACAAATGTCTTCGCTCAATAGCGGCCTGCTCAAGGTGCGCCTGCTCGAGCAGGAATATGCCTTGCGCGGCAACCCGAAAACCGCCGATGCCCTGCGGATGGGCGTCGACGGACTGGTCACGCTGGCCAACGAACTCAAGGCGCAGTCGCCGGCCAACGTGCCGGTAATGACCGATGTCGAGCAGTCGCTGGGGGCGTATCGCAAGGCGTTCGACGAGTTTGTCTCGTTGACCCAGGCCAAGGATCTTGCGCTGGAAATGGCCAGTTGGTCGGTGTCCAGTGTCGCCAATAACCTTGATGTGTTGCAGGCCGGGCTTGCCGATGACGGCGCTTATACCTTGAAAGATACCGAGGGCAAGGACGGCGCACAGTTTATCGAACAGGCCGGCCAGGTCAGTCAGGTGTCGCGGCTGATGCTGCAGGCGATGAATGAGGCGCGGGTTCGTCTGGATCAAAGCCGCAAGGGCGACCCCGAAAGTGCCGGCAAGGGCAATATCGAGCAGGCCGCGCAGGCCCAGACGCAAGCCGAAGAATTGAAGACCACGGTCAAGGACGAAGGCTATCTGACGGTGCTCAACGAAGTGTCCGGACACATCGCCGGTTTCAACGACAAGCTGGCCGAATACACCGGGTTGCTCGCCCAGGAAAAAACCGTCTACGAACAACTGCACCAGCGTGCCGACCAAGTGGTCGAGCGGGTGAATCAGGCGTACGTCGCGCAAGACGAGGCGATGCAGGCCGAACTGAAGAAAAACTCGCTGCTGATCATTGGCTCGTCGGCGTTGGCCTTGTTGGTCGGGTTGATCGCCGCGTGGGTGATTACTCGATTGATCGTCGCGCCATTGCGCAGTGTGATCCAGGTCGCGCAGCGGATTGCCGCCGGCGACTTGAGTGCGACGGTGGAGGTGACCCGTCGTGACGAAATCGGCCAGTTGATGCTGGCGATGCAGCAGATGGGTGCCGGACTGAGCACGATTGTCAGTGGCTTGCAGGCAGGTATCGAGCAATTGGCGAGTTCGGCGCAATCGCTGTCGGCGGTGACCGAGCAGACCAATCTTGAGGTCAGCAGTCAGAAGGAAGAAACCGAGCAGGTCGCCACCGCGATGAACCAGATGACGGCCACGGTGCATGATGTCGCGCGCAATGCCGAAGAGGCGGCATTGGCGGCGCAGACGGCGGATGACAAGGTTGAAAGTGGGCAGCAGGTGGTGCGTCAGAGCATGGCGCGGATCGAGCAGTTGGCGGATTCGGCGACGTCGGCCAGTTCCAGCATCGAGAGCCTGAGCGCTGAAATCCAGAATATCGGCACGGTGCTTGAGGTGATCAAGAGCGTGGCCGAGCAGACTAATCTGTTGGCGCTGAACGCGGCGATCGAGGCGGCGCGAGCCGGGGAGCAGGGCAGGGGCTTTGCGGTGGTGGCCGATGAGGTTCGTGCATTGGCGCGGCGTACGCAGCAGTCGACCGAAGAGATCGAGCGCCTGGTCAGTGCCTTGCGGGCGGCGGCGCATGCGTCGGTGCAGCAGATTCAGAGCAGTGGCGAGTTGGTCAAATTGGCGGTCAGTGATGCGTTGCAGACCGAGAGCGCGTTGGGCAGTATCGCGGCGGCGGTGTCGTTGATTCAGCAGATGAATCAGCAGATTGCGGCGGCGGCCGAGGAGCAGAGTTCGGTGGCTGAGGAGATTAATCGCAGTGTCACGAGTATTCGTGCGAGTGCGGATCAGTCTTCGTTGGCGATGCGAGGGAATGCGGCTTCCAGTGTTGAGCTGGCGCAGTTGGGGGGGGAGTTGCGGGGGATGGTTGGGCATTTTCGGCTTTGAGGCTTTGAGGCTTTGAGGCTTTGACGCTTTGGGCTTGGCGGCCTTTGGGCCGGCCATGCTCTTGGGGGGTTGGGGGTATATCCGTTTTTTTGGGGTTGCGGCTGGCGGTTTCGCCCTTACGGCGAGTCACCTTTTCCAAACGCCGAAAAGGTAACCGAAAAGGCTTTGCTCCTGCGTTCGGCCCGCTCGCTGGGGCTCGGGTTCCTTCGCTCCGGGATCGATCCGGGGGCATCGCCTACGGTTTGCTTCGCTGCACCTCCTCTCGATGCATTTGGCTGCGCCAAACGGTCGCTGCGCTCCCACCCCCGGATCAATCCCTGCGCTCAGCCTTCCGACGTCGCCCGTGGATCAAGATCAAGATCAAGAGCTGCAGCCGAGCTTGCGCTCATCCTGTTGAGTGGGGCGGCTTTGCCGCGGGGGGATGAACGCAAATCTAAATTTTGGGAGCTGGCCTGACAGCCGACCAATCTCTATCTGGAGGCATGCAGTTCAAACTGTGGGAGCGAGCTTGCTCGCGAAAGCGTCTCGACATTCACTCAATCTCTGTCGGATTCACTCTCCGCGAGCCCACAAAAAAGCCACCTTGCGGTGGCTTCTCGTGCAGCGTCTGTCATCAGTCGTAGATGACTTTCTTCTTCCAGTCCGCGTCGGCCTCGACGTCTTTCAGGCCGGCAGTCAGTTGGTTCTCTTCACCTTCAACCGGGGCAATTTTGTCCATGACCTGGGCATTGGCGCGGGCCAGCAGTTTTTCCAGGTATTGCAGTTGTTCGGCGTAGATCTGCGGATCGGGTTGTTTGCGCAGGTATTGCACGCCGCGTTCGAAGGCGAGGCGGGCCTGGCCGGGTTGGTTTTGTTGCAGGGACTGTTGGCCGAGGTTGTTGAAGAATTCGATGTGCAGCAGAACGAGGATGTGGCGGATTTCGCGGATCCACTGTTTGGCTTCGTTCGGCGGCAGGAAGCCGTCGTGGGCGGCGCGGGTGATTTGGCCATGGAGGGCTTCGAGGAGGAAGCGTACGTCTTTGGCCTTGGCTTCGGTCAGGATCGGCGCTGGCGGGTTGTTGACCGGGATCGATTCGCCCTGGGCTACCAGTGCGCTCAGTTCAGTGATGCGTGCTTTATTGGTGGCGCTGGTTTTTTCCAGGTTCAACAATCGCTGGCAGACGTTCAGTTCCAGGCGGGTCAGCAGCAGCTTCAGGGCCGGGGTCATGAATTGGCCGGGAAAGGTCTCGGTCAGTTCGCCGCAACGGCGCAGGCGGTCGTTGAGTTCGACCTTGGTGCGGGCCTTCTCCAGTTTGTTGTTTTCCACCACATGGTTCATGTAGCCAATGGCGATCAGAATTGCGATCCCGGCTATGACAAGCAGGGTGATCATGAGTGGTGTCACCGGTAAGACCTCTTTATAGGGTTCGCATGCGAGTGTAGTGGCTGGGCATTTAGCCGCCTAGCGCCGCTCGACTGGTTGGTTCGGCAGGTTCAATCTGTATCGGCCGCATGCTGCTTATATGAATGCTGGCGATGCATGTGCAGATTGCCATCACTGCGCGGTGGACTATAACGTCTTGGCGGGTGGCGGAATATAGGCGTCAATCGTCGGGCGACGGAAAAGCCCGATTGCCGCCGTAAAGCAGGTCGAAGTCATTGATTTAAATAAATTTATATCAAGGGGTTGACGACCTCTCAATCCATCCATAGAATGCGCGCCACTTGCAGCGTAAAGCACACAGCGAAGCGCGGCAGGGAGTGAATGTTGTAGTGTGTCCCCTTCGTCTAGTGGCCTAGGACACCGCCCTTTCACGGCGGTAACAGGGGTTCGAGTCCCCTAGGGGACGCCAATGCGGGAATAGCTCAGTTGGTAGAGCACGACCTTGCCAAGGTCGGGGTCGCGAGTTCGAGTCTCGTTTCCCGCTCCAATTTTAAACAGCACTGCTTTCGGGCGGGGCTGAGTGAAACCAGAACCAAATCTTCGGGTGCGGATCTGGACACCGAAACACACACCATGTGTTCCGGGTAGCGTGTCCCCTTCGTCTAGTGGCCTAGGACACCGCCCTTTCACGGCGGTAACAGGGGTTCGAGTCCCCTAGGGGACGCCATTTGCGGGAATAGCTCAGTTGGTAGAGCACGACCTTGCCAAGGTCGGGGTCGCGAGTTCGAGTCTCGTTTCCCGCTCCAAATTCACAAAAACGCCGCTCAACAGAGCGGCGTTTTTGTATGCGCGTTTTTTGTGTTTTCCTGCCTGTTACAACTTTCCTACAGCGGATCCGTGAGATCAGGAAGCGTCTGACAGCCAGCGCGAGGCGATTCTGGGATAACGACTGGCCTCGCTCACCGAGTTTTTTCCGTCGATTCCAGAGATCCCTGCCATGTCATTGAAATCAGTTTCGCGCGGCAGTTTGCCCGAGATTCGTGCTACCGCGCTCCTCGCACTGCCTTTGGTCGTCGGTCATGTCTGCGCCGGCTTGATTGCCTTCGTCGACAACCTGATCGCCGGCAATCACGGCACCGACACCCTGGCGGCGGTAACGCTGGGCACCGCGTTGTTGTGGCTGCCGATGTTGGTGCCGATCGGTACGTTGATTGCGCTGACGGCGTCGGTCGCGCGTTTACAGGGCGCGGATCGAACTCATGAAATCGCGCCGATCTTTCGCCAGGCGTTATGGCTGGCGCTTTTAATGGGGCTGCTGATGTTCGCCTTCCTCAGCCTGGTGCCTATGTTGCTCGCGCCTGCCGGGATCGCCGAGGAGATGATTCCCGGCGCGCAAGCGTTCTTGCACGCGGTGCGTTGGGGAAGTCCGGCGTTGACGCTGTTTTTCTGCATGCGCTATCTGTGCGAAGGGATGCACTGGATGCGTCCGACGATGATTTTCAGTTTCGGCGGTCTGTTGGTGCTGGCGCCATTGGGCTACGTGTTGACCAATGGCAAGTTGGGTTTCCCCGAGCTGGGCGCGCAAGGGCTGGGGACCGCTTCGGCTGTGATGATGTGGCTACAGGCTCTGCTGTTCGCCGGCTACCTGTGGTTTGGCCAGCGCTTGGCGCATTTGCAGTTGTTTGCGCGTTTCGATCTGCCGAGTCGCGCGGGCATCATGGATTTGCTGCGCACCGGCATGCCGATCGGCATTGCGATTCTGATGCAAGGCAGCCTGTTCATTGTTACTTCGCTGTTGATCGGGCGATTGGGTTCGACGTTTCTCGCGGCGCATCAGATTGCAGTGAACCTTGCGCAGTTGTGTTTCATGATCCCGGTGGCTGTGGCCGAGGCAACAACGGTTCGCGTCGGGCATGCGCTGGGGCGCGGCGATCTGCAGCGTGTCCGGCAAGCCGCTTGGGCCGGTTGCGTGATTGTGTTGCTGGCGCAAAGCGTATCGGTCGTGATCTTGCTGGTGGGCAATGAAGCGATTGCCAGCCTGTATAGCGCCGATCTCGCCGTCACGGCACTGGCCGCGACGCTGTTGCTGTTCGCCGCAGCCTTGCAGTTTCCCGATGGCTTGCAGATGCTTGCGGCGGGGGCTTTGCGTGGGCTGCAGGACACGCGCGTACCGATGTGGCTGGCGGTTTTCTGTTATTGGGGTGTTGGCGTGCCGCTCGGCGCGGGTTTGGCATTTGGCCTGGAGTGGGGCCCGCAAGGGATCTGGACCGGATTGATCACCGCCCTGAGCCTGGCGACCCTGCTAATGGGGGCGCGATTTATCTATAGCAGCCGGGTCAGGGTGACTGGCGTCAGTTGAAACAAAAAGGCCCGTCGATGAACGTCGACGGGCCTTTTGTTTGTCTGTGAGTTACCAGGACATCATCAAGCGACCGGCAAACAGGATCAGCACGACCCCCATGGTGCGTTCAAACCAGTGCCCCATGCGCAGGAACAACAGGCGTACTTTGGCGCTGGAGAAAAACAGCGCGACGATCACAAACCACAAGGCGTTCACAAAGCACATCCACAGCCCGTACAGCGCCTGGATGTTCAATGGTGTGCTGGCGCTGATGATCGTGGTGAAGATCGCCAGAAAAAACAGCGTGGCCTTGGGGTTGGTGGCATTGGTCAGGAAGCCGGTGGTGAACGCCTTGAGCAGTGTCTGCTCGACCACGGGTTCGTCGATCGATTTCTCACCCTCAAGCGCCGATTTCGGTTTGCTGCGCAACAGGCTGACACCCAAATACAGGATGTAGGCGCCACCAATGACCTTGGCCACGGTCAGCAACCAGGGGGTGGTATGCATCAATGCGCCGACGCCGAGCAATGTATACAGCACATGCACAGAGATGCCCGCGCCGATCCCCAGCGCCGTACAAATGCCGACCACTCGGCCAAAGCGCACGCTCTGGCGGATGGTCACGGCGAAGTCCGGTCCGGGGGCGACCACGGCCAGAAAGTGAATGGTGGCCAATGCCAGAAACTCGCCCAGGTAGTTCGATAACATCTCAGCTCCAGAAAGTTAGGGGTGAAGCATTGCCGCGGTAGCCGACAAAGAACGAAAGGCTCAAGCGCGGATCCGCCACACCCGGGGTCACCGAGTGCATGCAGCGCGAATTGAACATGATGAAATCTCCCGGATTCGGCCGCACCTCAAGGCTCGGAGGGCCGAGCAGGGCCGGGTCGATGCCGTAACTGTCGCCGCGCATTTCATCGAACTGGTCGGCAGAAATGTCGGCGTCCCACATCTGCAATGCGCCGCCTGCGGTCGGCATGTTCAGGTAAACATTGCAGGCGAACTGCGCTTCCAGACTGCGCGCCTGAAAGCTGTCGGGAGCATCCTTGGCAAAGATGTCGTGGTGGGCGAGGAAGCACACCCCCGGTTTCACCACGCGGGACAGACCGACATACATTTTGCGCCCGTAGAGGTTTTCCAGATGCGCCCCGGCTGGCCAGGACTCGTCGAGCATGCAGCGCAGCGTATCGACGGGGGATGAGTAGGGCGCACAACGCTTGCGCAATTCCGCAATGTTGCTGGTGGCGCGCTCGAAGTAGTCTTCGATCAGCAGCGGCTGGTTTTCCGCCTCGTAGAACGCCATGCCGATGCGCCCGATACTCGGTGCATTGATGTAGCCCTCAAAGCCGGGAGCGAGGATCTTGTCGCCAATCTGGATCGCCAGCGGCTCGGGCAAAAAGCCTTTGACGCGGATGGCAAGGACTTCTTCGTTGGCCAGTTTTTTTATGCACGTCTCATCGAGACGCTCGACGTCTAGCATCATTTTTTGTAGGTCCATCTATCGATAGTCAACGGAACCGGCGAACGCGGTTCCCCCGGCGTCGGGCGATGCGTGGCGCACCGCCCAAAATCCTTAATCCACGCTGTAGTGGACTGACAGGGTGCCCTTCTTCTGCGAAAGGGCCGCGATCGTGACGGTGCCCAGATCCTTCAGACTACGCACGTGGGTACCGCCGCAGCCGTAGGCTGGCAGCTCACCGAAGCTGATTTCCCGCGCACCCTCACGCAGCGAGGTCAGGCGTGGCAGATCGTGTTCGATCCACTGGCCAATGCCGTGTTGAACGGTGTCTGCATCGACTTCCTGGGTGGTGTCACCCGGTTTGAATTGCACTCGGCCTTCATTGGGCCAGTGATGCGCCTTGATCGGCGTCCAGCCCAGCGCCTGGACGAAATGCCCGATCAGGTGGCCAGCCGAATGCATGCGTGTGTTGAAGCAGCGGCGTTCCTCATCGACCCGAATGCAGGTCATGCCGAGCGGCACCGCCCGGTCGACGAAGTGAACGACCCGGTCCACTTCCTGGACCACGCGCAGGACCTGGCTTTCGCCGATCCAGCCGGTGTCGCAAGGCTGGCCGCCCCCTTGCGGATGAAACAACGTGGCGCGCAGCACCACGGCAAATTCGTGCTCATGGGGCGTGCAGTCGAGGACTTCCACATTAGCCTTGAGGTCATCACTATGGAAAAAGAGGCGAAGCGTCATATTCCATGCCCTTATTAAAGTTTCTATTTTTATTATATGAATCGTGTAATAACGTGATAATCCGTTCAAACATCAAAGGACTTGTGCGCTGTGAGCATAAATCTGCCGCTACCGCTGCTCGGAGAAATGGCGATATTCGTCAAGGTCGTGGAGACCGGCAGCTTTTCTGAAGCGGCTCGCCAGTTGGGGTCGTCCCCGTCTGCGGTCAGTCGCAGCATTTCTCGGCTGGAAAAAGCCTTGGCCACGCGACTGCTGCAGCGCACCACGCGCAAATTGCGTTTGAGCGATGGCGGCGAAGAAGTGTTCAAGCGCTGCCAGGAGATGGTCAGCGCCGCCAAGTCGGTGATGGAAATCAGCGGCCAGTTCACCCACGAAGCGGAAGGTCTGGTGCGGGTCAGCGTGCCGAAAGCGGTGGGGCGCTTCGTGATTCATCCGCACATGCCCGAGTTTCTGAGGCGCTACCCGAAGGTCGATGTCGAGTTGCTGCTGGAAGACCGACAGGTCGACTTGATCGACGACCATGTCGATCTGGCGATTCGCATCACCGATCGGCCGCCGGCCGGATTGGTCGGACGGCAGTTGCTGACCATCGACCACCTACTGTGCGCCACGCCGCAATACCTGGCAGAACACGGCACGCCGACGCACCCTCACGACTTGCTCAATCACAGCTGCATTTATCTGGGCGAAACCCCGAGCGATGCGCGCTGGAAATTCAAGAAAGGCAGCAAAGCGGTGACGGTCGGCGTACGCGGGCGTTATGCCGCTAACCACACTGGCGTCCGATTGGGCGCGGTATTGCAGCACATCGGCATTGGCAGCCTGCCGTACTTCACTGCGCGATATGCACTTGAGCAGAAGTTGGTTGTGCAGGTGTTGCCGGACTGGACCTTCCTCGCGTCCTATCACGGCGGGCTATGGCTGTTGCATTCGCCGACGCGTTATCTGCCACCCAAGCTGCGAGTGTTTATCGATTTTCTGGTGGAGTGTCTGGAGAAGGAGCCGACCTTGAGTAAGCCCGGTAAAGCGGCGGGTGCGAGCAACGCAGCGCTGGCCTATGAATTGCCCGAAAGCGAAGGTCTGCTTTAACGCCGGCGAAAAAAATGCCCGCATGGACAACCATGCGGGCATTTTCAGGACGGCTCGACAATCAGTGCTTGCTGTCCTGAGCGGACATCGCCAGCAGCTGTTTTTCCTGGTTCCAGTCGAACGGTTCGTCGTTCTGTTCGGCTTCGTAGCGACGCTCTTCCAGGGCCTGATACAGGTCGATTTCTTCATCGGACAAGTAATGCAGGCAGTCGCCGGCGAAGAACCACAACAGATCGCGCGGGATCAGGTGGGCGATTTGCGGGTAACGGCTAATCACTTGAGTCAGGATGTCCTGGCCCAGGTATTGGCTTTCGATCGGATCGATCGGCAGCGATGCCAGCAGTTCGTCGAAGCGCTCCAGGAACAAGGCATGGCTTTCTTCGGGAACCTGTTCGGCCTCACCTACGGCGACCAGGATACTGCGCAGGTGGTCGAGCAAAACAAGATGATCGGCAACGACGTTGGACACGAGATAAGTCCTCAAGAGCAAAACGGGCGCGGGAGTATAAAGCTCCCGCGCGCGCATTGACATGCCTGTCAGGATCAGCGGACTTTGCCCTCTGCCTGTTTGAGTTCTTCTTTGTCGAAATCATCGACGTCGATCACCTTGCGCCGTGCCGCTTCGGCATCGCGCAGACTCTGCGCTTCCACCGGTTGCAACACCCCGGCCTCAAGCGCCGCGTCGATGGCGTGTTCACCGGCGGCCGGTTTGACCTGACCACTTTTCAGCGAGGTGTGCAGCTTTTTGTGCAACGGTTGCGCGGCGTTGAGCAGCTCGCTGGCGTGTTGCAATGCGCCCACCGCATCGTCAGGCGATTGCGGGCGATAGCAGCCGGCGAGCAGTTCTTCCAGTGCTGGATCGCCTTTCGCACGACCAATCACACCGGCGACTTCGGCACCGAGTTTGTCCGACGGGCCTTTGTGGCGACGACCGAACGGGAACACGATGACCCGCAGCAGGCAGCCGAACACTTTGTTCGGGAAGTTGCTCAGCAGCTCATCCAGCGCCCGTTCCGATTGACCGAGGCTTTCTTCCATCGCCCAACGGAACAGCGGTTCCATGTACGCCGGCGAATCCAGATCGTGATAACGCTTGAGCGCAGCGGACGCCAGATACAGGTTGCTCAAGACGTCGCCCAGGCGCGCCGAGAGACGCTCGCGGCGTTTCAGTTCGCCGCCCAGCAACATCATGCTGAAGTCAGCGAGCATGGCAAACGCTGCGGCCTGACGGTTAAGGGCGCGGAAGTAACCCTGACTGATCTTGTCGCCCGGCGCGTGTTCGAAGTGACCGAAGCCGAGGTTCAGCACCAGCGTGCTGGCGGCATTGCTCACGGCGAAACCGATGTGTTTGAGCAGCAGGCCATCGAACTCTTTCAGCGCCTGATCCTTGTCCTCGCGACCGGCCAGGGCCATTTCCTTGAGCACGAACGGATGGCAGCGAATCGCGCCCTGACCGAAGATCATCAGGTTGCGCGACAAGATGTTCGCGCCTTCCACGGTGATGAAGATCGGCGCACCGTTCCAGCTGCGCCCCAGGTAGTTGTTCGGGCCCATGATGATCGCCTTGCCGCCGTGCACATCCATGGCGTGGCTGATGCATTCGCGGCCGCGTTCGGTGAGGTGGTATTTCAGAATCGCCGACAGCACCGACGGTTTTTCGCCCAGATCCACGGCGTTGGCCGTGAGCATCCGCGCGGCGTCCATCATCCACGCGTTGCCGCCGATGCGCGCCATGGCCTCCTGAATACCTTCGAACGCTGACAGCGGCACGTTGAACTGTTCACGAATTTGCGCGTACTGCCCGGTGACCAGGCTGGTGAATTTTGCCGCGCCAGTGCCGACCGCCGGAAGCGAGATCGAACGGCCGACCGACAGGCAGTTCATCAGCATCATCCAGCCTTTGCCGAGCATCTCCTGGCCGCCGATGAGGAAGTCCAGCGGGATAAACACGTCTTTACCGGAGTTCGGGCCATTCATGAAGGCCGCGCCCAGCGGCAGATGGCGACGGCCGATTTCGACACCGTCGGTATCGGTCGGGATCAGCGCGAGGCTGATGCCCAGGTCTACCTTGTCACCGAGCAGGTGCTCCGGGTCGTAGGCCTTGAACGCCAGGCCGAGCAGGGTGGCAACCGGGCCGAGGGTGATGTAGCGCTTTTCCCAGTTCAGGCGCAGGCCGATGACTTCCTGACCTTCCCATTCACCTTTGCAGATAATCCCGGTGTCAGGCATCGCGCCGGCATCGGAGCCGGCGAGCGGGCCGGTGAGGGCGAAGCACGGAATGTCATCGCCACGGGCCAGGCGTGGCAGGTAATGATTGCGTTGTTCGTCGGTGCCGTAATGCAGCAGCAGTTCGGCCGGGCCGAGGGAGTTGGGCACCATCACGGTGGAGGCGAGGTCGCCGCTGCGGGTGGCCAGTTTCATTGCCACCTGCGAGTGGGCGTAAGCGGAGAAGCCTTTACCGCCAAATTCTCTCGGAATGATCAGGGCAAAAAAGCCGTGTTCCTTGATGTGCGTCCACGCTTCGGGTGGCAGGTCCATCGACTGGCCGATCTGCCAGTCAGTGACCATCGCGCAGAGTTCTTCGGTCGGGCCGTCGATGAAAGCCTGTTCCTCTTCGCTCAGTTGCGCCTTGGGATAGGCCAGCAGTTTGTCCCAGTCCGGACGGCCGCTGAACAGCTCGCCATCCCACCACACGGTGCCGGCGTCGATCGCGTCGCGTTCGGTCTGCGACATGGGCGGCAGGGTTTTCTGAAACCAGTTGAACAGCGGCGCAGTGAAGTGTTTGCGGCGCAGGTCGGGCAGCAACAACGGCGCGGCAACCACCGCCAGCACGACCCAGAACACCAGCAGCAGCCAGCCCGGTGCATGACTGAAAATACCCATCGCCAGCAGGTAGACGGCAACGATGCCCAAGGCCGGCAGAGGGGAAATACGTCGGTGGGCGAGATACGCCACGCCAACGATCAAAACCAGTATCCACAACAACAGCATATTCAGTCCTCCGTGAACCAAGGCAAATCGACCCTCCAGAGCTTAGACGGCATCTGCAAAACCGGGTGGTCAGACCAAGGTGATTGAAATCGTGGGAAACCCCGGATGGTTTTCGTAGGTTCGGTGGGCAACACGTGTGGGAAATCGTTCGCCGATCCCGCGTCTTTGCGTCCAAGTTTGGCCGAAACGTCGTTATCTCTGTGCTGACGCTGTCGCTAGACTCGGGGCTCACCCAGGAGATTGTCGTCATGCACGAGTATCTGAGTCCCGGCCGCTTCATCGATAGTGACCACCCGGCGGTGGTGGAGTTCGCCGAGCTGCATCGGGGCAGCAGTCGCGATCCGCGCGCGCAGGCGATCAATCTCTATTACGCCGTGCGTGAGGCGGTGCGCTACAACCCGTACACCTTCAGCCGTGATCCGCAGACCCTGTGCGGCAGTTACGCACTGGCGACGGGGGAGAGTTACTGCGTGCCCAAAGCCACGTTGCTCGCCGGTTGCGCGCGGCATTGCGGGATCGCGGCGCGGATCGGCTTGGCCGACGTGAAAAATCACCTGTCGACCCCGCGCCTGCTCGAATTGTTGAAAAGCGACATGTTCGCCATGCACGGCTATACCGAATTTTTTCTCAATGATCGCTGGGTAAAAGCCACGCCGGCGTTCAATCAGCAACTCTGCGAGTTGTTCAACGTCGCGCCGCTGGAGTTCGACGGCATCAACGACAGCGTTTTCCATCCGTTCAACCGCGACGGTGCGCAGTTGATGGAGTATCTGGTCGATCATGGGCAATTTGCCGATGTCCCGGAAACGTTCTTCTTCGAACATCTGCAAAAGTGTTATCCGCATCTGTTCACGGATCAGCAGCCGCCACTGCTCGGCGATATGCAGAGTGATTTGAGCGGCACCTGATCCGGCGTATGCTGCCTGCCCACTCATTTGAAAAGAGGCGGTCATGCTGAAGATCTGGGGACGGAAAAACTCATCGAATGTCAGGAAGCCGTTGTGGGCTGCTGAAGAGCTTGGCCTGGATTACGAGGCGATCGATGCCGGTGGCGCATTCGGCGTCGTCGACACACCCGAGTACCGGGCGATGAACCCGAACGGTCGAGTGCCGGTGATCGAAGACGACGGTTTCGTGCTGTGGGAATCCAACGCCATCGTTCGCTATCTGCTGGCCAAGCATGCGCCCGACAGCGCCTGGTATCCGGCGGATGCGCAAGCCCGTGGCATCGCTGACAAGTGGATGGACTGGACCACCTCGAGTTTCGCCGGCCCTTTCCGCACGGTGTTCTGGGGAGTGTTGCGCACGCCGGCAGACAAGCAGGACTGGGCGGCGATCAATGCCGCTATCAAGGAATGCAACGAGTTGCTGAGCATGGCCGATCAGGCGCTGGCCAGCCAGCCGTATCTGTCCGGAGCAGACATCGGCATGGGCGATATTCCACTGGGCAGCTTCATTTATGCCTGGTTCGAGATGCCCATCGAACGTGCGCCGCAAGCTAATCTGCAAGCCTGGTATGAGCGCCTGAAACAGCGCCCGGCGTACCAAAAAGCCGTTATGACCGCGTTGACTTAATACCTACTATCGACACACTTGACTGTACTTGTGCGGCGGCGGCAAGCACCATTGCGCACTTGCGCTGCGGTTCGATCCCTCGCCGCCGTCTCCTTTTTTCCCTTCAATGGTGCGTAAATCAGATATGAGTTCCGCTCTGTCCATCCGGCAGCTAACCAAAACCTACGGCAACGGGTTCCAGGCCTTGAGTGGTATCGATCTGGACGTTGCCGAAGGTGACTTTTTCGCCTTGCTCGGCCCCAACGGTGCCGGCAAATCCACGACCATCGGCATCCTCTCGACCCTGGTCAACAAGACCAGCGGCACGGTGAATATCTTCGGCCATGACCTGGACAAAAATCCTGCGCAGCTCAAGCGCTCGATCGGCGTGGTGCCCCAGGAATTCAACTTCAACCAGTTCGAAAAGACCTTCGATATCGTCGTGACCCAGGCTGGTTACTACGGCATTCCGGCGAAAGTTGCCAAGGAACGCGCCGAGCAGTACCTGACCCAGTTGGGCCTGTGGGACAAGCGTGATGTGCCGTCGCGTTCGTTGTCCGGTGGCATGAAGCGGCGCTTGATGATCGCCCGTGCGCTGGTCCACGAGCCGCGTCTGCTGATCCTCGACGAACCGACCGCAGGCGTCGACATCGAGTTACGCCGGTCGATGTGGACGTTCCTCACCGAGCTGAACCAGAAAGGCATCACCATCATCCTCACCACGCATTATCTGGAAGAGGCTGAGCAGCTGTGCCGCAACATCGGCATCATCGACCACGGCACCATCGTCGAGAACACCAGCATGAAACAGTTGCTGGGCCAGTTGCACGTGGAAACCTTTTTGCTCGACCTGAAAAACGACTTGAACGCCGCGCCGCAATTGCTCGGCTACCCCGCCCGATTGCTCGACAGCCACACGCTGGAAGTCCAGGTCGACAAGTCCATGGGCATCACGGCGTTGTTCACCCAGTTGGCGCAGCAGAACATCGAAGTGCTGAGCCTGCGCAACAAAACCAATCGCCTCGAGGAGCTGTTCGTGTCCCTGGTGGAGAAAAATCTGTCGAAGGTGGCGGTATGAGTTCCGAATTCCGTCCCAACCTCGTCGCCTTGCAAACCATTGTTTACCGCGAGGTCAAACGCTTCACGCGGATCTGGCCGCAGACCCTGCTGCCGCCGGCGATCACCATGGTTCTGTACTTTGTGATCTTCGGTAACCTGATCGGCCGGCAAATCGGCGACATGGGTGGTTTCACTTACATGGAGTACATCGTGCCGGGGCTGATCATGATGTCGGTGATCACCAACTCCTATGGCAACGTGGTCTCGAGTTTCTTCGGCAGCAAGTTCCAGCGCTCCATCGAGGAGCTGATGGTGTCACCGGTGTCGCCGCATACGATCCTGATCGGCTTCACCATTGGTGGCGTGTTGCGCGGCCTGATGGTCGGCGTGATCGTGACGATCCTGTCGCTGTTCTTCACCCATTTGCAGGTGCATCACCTCGGTGTGACCATTCTGGTGGTGGTGCTGACGGCGACGATTTTCTCGCTGCTGGGTTTCATCAACGCCGTGTTTGCGCGCAACTTCGATGATATTTCGATCATCCCGACGTTCGTGCTGACGCCGCTGACCTATCTGGGTGGCGTGTTTTACTCGATCACCTTGCTGCCGCCGTTCTGGCAGACGGTGTCGCTGGCCAACCCGGTGCTGCACATGGTCAATGCGTTTCGCTACGGGATTCTCGGTGTGTCGGATATCAAGATCGGCATCGCGATCACCTTCATGCTGGTGGCGACGGTCGTGCTGTATCTCGGATGTGCACGGTTGCTGGTAAGTGGGCGCGGGATGCGTACCTGACTTAAGACCGAGTCGACGGTTTCGCGAGCAAGCTCGCTCCCACAGGGGATCTGCGGCACAACAAAGATCCAGTGTGGGAGCGAGCTTGCTCGCGAATGCAGACGCCACAAAACGAAACGGCCTCCCACTGTGGAGGCCGTTTTGCATTCAGCGCATTCTGCTTTTCTTGCGCCGCGCCCATTGCCGCGCCACCCACCAGCGCCAATACATCATCACAATGAAGTAGGCGAGGGCGCCGAGCACCAGTCCTACCACCACCGAACCCAGCAGAAACGGTTGCCACAACGTCGACAGTTCGCCGCTGATCCATTCCCAGGTCAGCTCGTCGGGCAGATGCCGGGCGGGCACGTCCATCAACCACGCGCCAGCCTGATACGTGCAGAAGAACACCGCCGGCATGGTGATCGGATTAGTCAGCCATACCAGACTCACGGCAATCGGCATGTTGCCGCGCACCGTGACGGCGAGGGCGGCGGCCACCAGCATCTGCGCCGGAATCGGCAGGAACGCGGCGAACAGACCGACCGCCATTGCCCGCGCGACCGAGTGGCGATTGAGGTGCCAGAGGTTCGGGTCATGCAGCAACTTGCCGAGAAAGCGTAAGGATTTGTGTTCCCTGATGCTCGTCGGGTCGGGCATGTAACGTTTGAATAAGCGCCGGGGCATAAGGCTTCTCGGTCGGTTAAGGCGGCAAGTATGTCTGGATTCTACGAAGCGCCCATTCAGACTTTGTGACAATTGTTGACGGCGTGTGTAACCGACAGCCGCTATGCCTAAGGGCGGGAGTCTCAATAACGGGCTTATGCAAGGACAGGCTTATGCGCACAGGGATGTTGGCGCTGGCAGTCGGTCTGCTGGCTGCGGTTTTTATACCGGTGTTACCGCCGGTCGGGTTACGGGTGCTGCTGCCGGTGGTGGGGCTGATGTTGCTGCCGTTTCGCAGCTATCCATTGGCGTTTTTCCTGTTTGGTTTCACGTGGGCTTGTGTCTGCGCGCATTGGGCGTTGAATGATCGGCTGTCGCCGCAACTGGACGGCGAAACCCGTTGGGTCGAAGGGCGGGTGGTCGGGTTGCCGCAAAACAGCGACGGCGTGGTGCGTTTCGAATTGGCGGATGCGCGCTCGCGTCACGAAAAACTGCCAGCGCTCATGCGCCTGGCGTGGTACGCCGGGCCGCCGCTCCACAGCGGTGAGCGCTGGCGTCTGGCGGTCAAGCTGAAGCGTCCCGGTGGACTGCTCAATCCGGACGCCTTCGATTACGAAGCATGGCTGCTGGCTCAGCGCATTGGCGCGACCGGCACGATCAAGGATGGCCAGCGTCTGAGCGCAGCGCGCTGGGCCTGGCGCGACAGCATTCGTCAGCGTCTGTTGGCAGTTGATGCGCAGGGTCGGGCCGGCGCTTTGGCGGCGCTGGTACTGGGTGATGGTTCGGGGCTCAGTCGCGAGGATTGGCAGATTTTGCAGGACACCGGCACCGTGCATTTGCTGGTGATTTCCGGCCAGCACATCGGCTTGTTGGCGGCGGTGATGTATCTGCTGGTCGCGGGATTGGCGCGATTTGGCTTGTGGCCACTGCGCTGGCCATGGCTGCCGTGGGCCTGTGGCCTGGCGTTCGCGGCGGCGTTGGGTTATGGCCTGCTGGCCGGGTTTGATGTGCCCGTGCAACGGGCCTGCGTGATGGTCGCGCTGGTGCTGTCATGGCGCCTGCGCTTTCGCCATCTGGGCGCCTGGTGGCCACTGTTGTTGGCATTGAACGGTGTGCTTTTGCTGGATCCGCTCGCCAGTCTGCGCCCGGGTTTGTGGTTGTCCTTTGCGGCGGTGGCGGTGTTGATCTTCACCTTTGGCGGTCGCTTGGGCGCATGGCGCTGGTGGCAGACGTGGACGCGCGCGCAGTGGCTGATCGCGCTGGGTTTGTGCCCGGTGTTGCTGGCGCTGAACTTGCCGATCAGTCTCAGCGGGCCGTTGGCGAATCTGCTCGCGGTGCCTTGGGTCAGCCTCGTGGTGTTGCCGCCGGCCTTGCTGGGGACGTTGTTGCTGCCGGTGCCCTATGTTGGCGACGGACTGTTGTGGCTGGCCGGTGGATTGATCGATTGGCTGTTTCGTGGTCTGGCCGTGATTGCCGGGCAATGGCCGGCGTGGATTGCGCCATCGGTAGCAGGCTGGGTGTGGATCCTCGGCAGTCTCGGTGCGGTATTGTTGCTGCTGCCGAGCGGCGTGCCGTTGCGCCCGCTGGGTTGGCCGTTGCTGCTGATTCTGCTGGTACCACCACGTGAGCGCTTGAGCGAGGGCTTGGCCGACGTCTGGCAGCTCGATGTCGGCCAGGGTCTGGCGATCCTGATCCGCACCCGCCATCACACCCTGCTCTACGACGCCGGCCCGCGTTTCGGTGATTTCGATCTGGGCGAGCGTGTGGTGTTGCCAGCGCTGCGTAAACTGCGCGTGGAAAAACTCGATCTGATGTTGCTCAGTCATGCCGACGCCGATCACGCAGGTGGCGCTCTGGCGATCACCCGTGGTCTGACTGTCGATCGGGTGATCAGCGGCGATCCGGTGGGATTGCCCGCGCAATTGAGCGCCGAAGCCTGCGAAAGCGGCCGGCAATGGCAGTGGGACGGCGTCAGTTTTCAACTCTGGCAGTGGGCGCACGCGCACGACAGCAATCAGCGTTCCTGCGTGTTGCAGATCGAGGCCAATGGCGAGCGCCTGTTATTGACCGGCGACATCGACAGCCACGCCGAACGCGTCCTGCTCGACAGTCCACTGGCGGTTCCGACGCAATGGCTGCAGTCGCCGCATCATGGCAGCCGCAGCTCATCCTCGATGGCGCTGCTCAAGGTCTTGCAACCTGAGGCCGTGTTGATTTCCCGAGGTCACGGCAATTCGTTCGGCCACCCCCACCCAACAGTGCTCGCGCGCTACCGCAAACAGGGCCTGCGCATTTACGACAGCGCCGAGCAGGGCGCCATTCATCTGCAACTGGGCACCTTCAAACCGCCACAGACACTGCGCCAACAACGGCGTTTCTGGCGCGATCCAGCGGCGTTCGCCCGTTGATCGGGCGCAGAGGAGGGCGACATCACGGTCGTCGGGGCAGCGGGTCTTAATCGTCAATCGGTATGGTAAAGTGGCGCACTTTTTCGAGGGGACTGTCACTGTGTGGGAATTGGTCAAATCCGGCGGCTGGATGATGTTGCCGATCATTCTGAGTTCCATCGCGGCCATGGCGATCGTCGCCGAGCGCCTGTGGACCCTGCGCGCCAGTCGCGTCACCCCCGAGCATCTGCTGGGCCAGGTCTGGGTCTGGATCAAGGACAAACAGCTCAATAAAGAAAAACTCAAGGAATTGCGCGCCAATTCGCCGCTGGGGGAAATTCTCGCCGCCGGTCTGGCCAACTCCAAGCATGGTCGCGAGATCATGAAAGAGTGCATCGAAGAGGCCGCAGCCCGCGTAATCCACGAACTCGAACGTTACGTCAGTGCGCTGGGCACCATCGCGGCGATGTCGCCGTTGCTCGGCCTGCTGGGCACCGTGTTGGGCATGATCGATATTTTCAGCGCCTTCACCGGTTCCGGCATGACCACTAATGCCTCGGTATTGGCCGGTGGTATCTCGAAAGCGCTTATCACCACGGCGGCAGGCCTGATGGTCGGGATTCCGGCGGTGTTCTTCCACCGTTTCCTGCAACGCCGCATCGATGAATTGGTGGTGGGCATGGAGCAGGAAGCGATCAAACTGGTTGAAGTGGTGCAGGGCGACCGTGACGTCGATCTGGCCGAGGGCCGCGCGTGAAATTCCGTCGCAAGCCTCGGGAAACCATCGACATCAACCTCGCGTCGCTGATCGACGTGGTGTTCATTCTGTTGCTGTTTTTCGTCGTGACCACCACGTTTACCCGTGAAACCCAGTTGCGCGTTGATCTGCCGGAGGCGGTCAGTGGCTCGCCGGCCGAAGATCAGCAACTCAAGCAGATCGACGTGGCCATCAGTGCTGAAGGCGTGTTTTCGGTGAACAACAGGATTCTGCCGAAGAACGATCTGGCGACGCTGATGGAAGCGATGCAGAAAGAGTCCAACGGTGACACCAACATGCCGTTGTCGATCAGTGCTGATGGCAAGACTCAGCACCAATCCGTGATCACCGCCATGGACGCGGCCGGCAAGCTCGGTTTCAGCCATCTGCGCATGACCACGGTCGAGGCGGCGCCCAAATCCTGATGAGCCTGTCCGATCGCTTGCTCGCCGCGTGGTATCAGGGGCACCCGGCCCTGACGCTGTTGCGACCGTTGGAAATGCTCTATCGCCGTGTGGTGGTGGGTAAACGCCAGCGCTTTCTCGACGGTGAAGGCGAGATCTATCAGCCTCCGGTGCCGTTGATTGTGGTGGGTAACATCACCGTCGGCGGTACTGGCAAGACACCGATGATTCTCTGGTTGATTGAACACTGTCGGCGCAATGGTTTGCGCGTCGGTGTGGTCAGCCGGGGCTACGGCGCCAAGCCGCCGCAACTGCCATGGCGCGTCGAAGCTGCGCAAAGCGCTGACATCGCCGGTGACGAGCCGCTGCTGATCGTGCAGCGCACCGGCGTGCCGTTGATGATCGACCCCGATCGCAGCGCCGCCGTCAAAGCCTTGCTCGCCAGTGAACCGCTGGATCTGATCCTCTCCGATGACGGCATGCAGCATTATCGTCTGGCGCGGGATCTGGAGCTGGTGCTGATCGATGCCGCCCGTGGCCTCGGTAATAAACGTTGCCTGCCGGCCGGGCCGCTGCGCGAGCCGATCGAGCGCCTGCAAAGCGTTGACGGCGTACTGTTCAATGGCGCCACCGCAGACCGCGACGACGGCTTCGCTTTCCGCCTGCAACCGACGGCGCTGGTCAACCTGCGCAGCGGCGAGCGCAAAGCGCTCGATCATTTTCCGCCCGGTCAAAGCGTGCACGCGGTCGCCGGGATCGGCAATCCGCAACGTTTCTTCAATACCCTCGAAGCGCTAGACTGGCGAGCAGTCCCGCACGCGTTTGCCGATCACGCCGAATACAGCGTGCAGGCGTTGAATTTCACACCGTCATTGCCGTTGGTGATGACCGAAAAGGACGCGGTGAAGTGCCGCTCTTTTGCTGCTGCCGATTGGTGGTATCTGGCCGTCGATGCCGTGCCGTCGCCGGCCTTCGTGGCCTGGTTCGACACACAACTGATGCGCCTGTTGCCCGATCGGCTTTTGCCTTAATTGTTTTATCCAGGGAATGTTCATGGACACCAAATTGCTCGATATCCTCGCGTGCCCGATCTGCAAAGGCCCGCTCAAGCTCAGCGCCGACAAGACCGAACTGATCAGCAAGGGCGCCGGTCTGGCCTACCCGATCCGCGATGGCATCCCGGTGATGCTCGAAAGCGAAGCGCGCACCCTGACCACCGACGAGCGTCTGGATAAATGACCACTGCCTTCACTGTTGTCATCCCGTCGCGTTTCGCCTCGACCCGCCTGCCGGGCAAGCCGCTGCTGGACATCGCCGGCAAGCCGATGATCCAGCACGTCTGGGAACAGGCGAGTAAAAGCAGCGCGACCCGTGTGGTGGTGGCGACTGACGATGCGCGCATCGTCGAGGCCTGCCAGGCCTTCGGTGCCGAAGTGGTGCTGACCCGTGAAGACCACAATTCCGGCACCGATCGTCTGGCCGAAGTCGCGGCGAAACTGGGCCTTGAGCCCGACGCGATCGTGGTCAACGTGCAGGGTGACGAGCCGCTGATCCCGCCGAGCGTGATCGATCAGGTGGCTGCCAATCTGGCCGCTCACACCGAAGCGCGCATGGCCACGTTGGCCGAGCCGATTGAAGACGTGGAAACCCTGTTCAATCCGAACGTGGTCAAGGTGGTCAGCGACCTCAACGGTCTGGCGCTGACCTTCAGCCGCGCGACCTTGCCGTGGGCGCGCGATGCGTTCGCCAAGAGCCGCGAGCAATTGCCTGAAGGCGTGCCGTACCGTCGCCACATCGGCATTTATGCCTACCGCGCCGGATTCCTCCAGGACTTCGTCAACTGGGGCCCGTGCTGGCTGGAAAACACTGAATCCCTCGAGCAACTGCGTGCCCTTTGGCACGGCGTGCGGATTCACGTGGCTGATGCGCTGATCGCACCGCCGACCGGCGTCGACACCGTAGAAGACCTCGAGCGCGTTCGTCGCCTGCTGGAGGCTTGATGCGCGTTCTGTTTGTGTGCCTGGGCAACATTTGCCGTTCGCCCACGGCCGAAGGCGTGTTGCGCCACAAATTGCGAGCGGCGGGGCTGGCGGATCAGGTCGAGGTGGCTTCCGCCGGCACCGGTGACTGGCACGTCGGCAACCCGCCGGACAAACGCAGCCAGGCCGCCGCCAAGGTGCGCGGTTATGACTTGTCGGCGCAACGCGCGCAGCAAGTCAGCCGCGCCGATTTCGCCAGTTACGACCTGATCCTGGCGATGGACAACAGCAACCTGCGCAACCTCAAGGCATTGCAACCGTCCACCGGCAAGGCCGAGCTGGACCTGTTTCTGCGCCGCTATGCCGGATTGGTCGATGAAGTACCGGACCCGTATTACGACGGCGATCAGGGTTTCGAGCAGGTGCTGGATCTGATCGAAGCAGCTTGTGACCAATTGTTGATCGAAGTGAAGGGCCGGTTATGAGTTTGCAGGTGCACCCACAGGTTTCCCTGAAACCGTTCAACAGTTTCGGCGTCGATGTGCGCGCGCAACTGTTCGCCGAGGCTCATAGCGATACCGATGTCCGTGAAGCGCTGGCGTATGCCACGGCTCACGACCTGCCGTTGCTGGTGATTGGCGGCGGCAGCAACTTGTTGCTGACCGCAGATATTGCGGCGCTGGTGTTGCGCATGGCGACGCGCGGTATCCGCGTGCTCAGCGATGACGGCAGCCGCGTAGTGATCGAGGCTGAAGCCGGCGAACCTTGGCACCCGTTTGTGCAGCACACGCTGGCGCTGGGTTTTTCCGGGCTGGAAAACCTCAGCCTGATCCCCGGCACCGTTGGCGCGGCACCGATGCAGAACATCGGTGCCTACGGTGTCGAGATCAAGGATGTGTTCGCCGGACTCACCGCGCTGGATCGCCAGACCGGCGAGCTCCGTGATTTCACTCTGCAAGAATGCAATTTCGCCTACCGCGACAGCCTGTTCAAACAGCAGCCGGGGCGTTGGTTGATTCTGCGCGTGCGCTTCAAACTCGACCGCGTCGCGCATCTGCATCTGGAATACGGCCCGGTGCGCCAGCGCCTGACCGAGCAGGGGATCGAACAGCCGACGCCTGCCGACGTCAGCCGCGCGATTTGCAGCATCCGCAGTGAAAAACTGCCGGACCCAGCCGTGCTCGGCAATGCTGGCAGCTTCTTCAAGAACCCGTTGGTGCCGGCGGCCATCGTCGCGCAGATCAAAGCGCAGCACCCGGATGTGGTGGCTTACGCGCAACCGGACGGGCAAATGAAACTGGCTGCTGGCTGGTTGATCGAGCGTGCCGGATGGAAGGGCTTTCGCGACGCCGATGCCGGCGTGCATAAATTGCAGGCGCTGGTGCTGGTCAACTACGGCACGGCGACGGGCCTGCAACTGCTCGACCTCGCGCAACGCATCCAGAAAGATATTGCCGAACGTTTCAATGTCGACCTGGAAATGGAGCCCAACCGCTATTGAGGCTACGCTTTCCAGACGCCATCCCAAGCCCTGCACTGATTAAAAAGTGCAGGGCTTTTTTGTTAACGCTGGGTTAACTTAGCGAGCTAACGATAACCGTCATTTGCTCCACCAAAGGCCCGGTGCAGACGTTCCCGTCGGTACAAGAGAGCCTGATTAGCCTGAGTCGATCTGCGTGAACCACCACCGATTCAACGGCGGCAGATTGCTCGACCCCATAACCACTAAAAATATGCGGGCGTGCCCATGATTACCCTGAAACTCAACGGTCAAGACCATCCCCTCGATGTCACTGAAGACATGCCACTGTTGTGGGCGATTCGTGATGTCGCCGGTTACAACGGCACCAAATTCGGTTGCGGCATGGGTCTGTGCGGCGCCTGCACCATTCACATCGATGGCTTGCCGGCGCGCAGTTGCATCACGCCGATTGGCTCGGTGATCGGGCAGAACGTCACCACCATCGACAACCTGCATGTTGATCCGGTCGGGCAGATCGTCCAGCAAGCCTGGCTCGACACCGCTGTCGCGCAATGCGGTTTCTGTCAGGGCGGGCAGATCATGTCGGCCACCGCGTTGCTCAAGACCAACCCGAATCCGAGCGACGAACAGATCGAAGAAGCCATGGTCGGCAACATTTGCCGCTGCGGCACTTACAACCGGATCAAGACAGCGATTCGCCAGGCTTCCACGCATTTGAAGGGGGCCAAGGCATGAGCCGCCTTCCGCATGATTTCGCCCTGAGCAATCTCAGCCGTCGCGGCTTCCTCAAAGGCGTCGGCGCCACCGGTGCCTTGGTGTTGGCGGCGAGTTGGGGCTGGCAGGACGCATTGGCCGCAGACAAACCGAAACAGTTCGGCGCCGATGGCATGCCCAATGGCTGGATTGATGATCCGAAGGTCTATGTCAGTATTGCTGCTGACGGTACGGTGACCGTCGTGTGCAACCGCTCGGAGATGGGGCAGGGCGTGCGCACCAGTCTGACCATGGTCGTCGCCGATGAGCTGGAGGCCGATTGGGCGCACGTCAAAGTGCAACAGGCGCCGGGTGATGAGGTGCGTTTCGGCAACCAGGACACCGACGGTTCGCGCAGCATGCGTCACTGGTATGAACCGATGCGGCGTTGTGGCGCGGCGGCCCGGACGATGCTCGAGCAGGCCGCCGCTGCGCAGTGGCAAGTGCCAGTGGGCGAATGCCATGCACAGTTGCACAAAGTCATTCACACACCGTCTGGCCGTGAGCTGGGCTATGGCGAACTCGCCGCCGCAGCCAGTGCGTTGGCAGTGCCGGCGCGCGACAGTCTGCGCCTCAAGCAACCGTCGGAGTTTCGCTATATCGGCAAGGAAGGCACCCGAGCGATCGACGGTGACGACATCGTCAACGGTCGCGCGGTATACGGCGCGGACGTGCATTTCGACGGCATGCTGTACGCAACTATCGCTCGTCCGGCGGTCTACGGCGGTAAGGTCAAATCGCTGGACGACAGCGCTGCGCTGAAAGTCCCCGGCGTGCTCAAAGTAATGCAGATTGAAAGCCGTCCGCTGCCTTCGGAGTTTCAGCCGTTGGGTGGCGTGGCCGTGGTAGCCAGCAATACCTGGGCCGCGATCAAGGGCCGCGAAGCACTGAAAATCGAGTGGGACGATGGCCCGAACGCCAGTTATGACTCGATCGCCTATCGCAAGGAGCTGGAAGCCGCCTCGCTGAAACCCGGCAAAGTGGTGCGCAACACCGGCGATATCGACAAGGCCCTGAGCGGCGCTGCCAGCACGCTGGAAGCTTCCTATTATTTGCCGCATCTGGCACAGGCACCGATGGAGCCAATGGTTGCCATCGCTCGCTACAAGGACGGCGTTTGCGAAGCGTGGGCGCCGAGTCAGGCACCCCAAGTCACCCGCGAACGCATTGCCGAACGTCTTGGGCTGCCGTTCGACAATGTCACTTTCAATGTCACGCTGCTCGGCGGCGGTTTCGGTCGCAAGTCGAAACCGGACTTCGTCGTCGAAGCGGCAATCCTCGCCAAGGAGTTCCCCGGCAAGGCTGTGCGGGTGCAGTGGACGCGTGAAGATGACATCCACAACTCGTATTTCCACACCGTCTCCGCCGAGTACTTGAAGGCCGGCGTGGGCAAGGACGGCATGCCGTCCGGCTGGTTGCATCGTACCGTCGCGCCGAGCATCACCGCGTTGTTTGCGCCGGGCATGAACCATGAAGCGGCGTTCGAACTGGGCATGGGCTTCACCAACATGGCCTACGCGATTCCCAACGTGCGCCTGGAAAACCCCGAAGCGACCGTGCACACGCGGGTCGGCTGGTATCGCTCGGTGTCGAACATCCCCCATGGTTTCGCCATCCAGAGTTTCGTCGATGAGCTGGCGCACAAGGCCGGCGAGGATCCGCTCAAGTATCAGATCAAACTGCTCGGCCCTGACCGGCAGATCGACCCGCGCACGCTGAGCGAGGAGTGGAACTACGGCGAATCTCCCGAGCGTTATCCGATCGACACTGGCCGTATGCGCACCGTGCTGGAAACCGCTGCGAAAGCGGCCGGTTGGGGGCGCAAACTGCCCAAGGGGCGTGGTCTGGGGCTGGCGGTGCACTACAGCTTCGTCACTTACGTGGCGGCGGTGATCGAAGTCGAGGTCAAGGACGACGGTACGCTGATCGTGCACAAGGCGGATATCGCCGTGGACTGCGGGCCGCAGATCAACCCCGAGCGCATCCGCTCGCAATTCGAAGGCGCTTGCGTGATGGGCCTGGGCAACGCGGTGCTGGGTGAAATCAGCTTCAAGGACGGCAAGGTCCAGCAGGACAACTTCCATATGTATGAAGTGGCGCGCATGTCGCTGGCGCCGAAGGAAGTCGCGGTGCATCTGGTCACGCCGCCGGGCGATGTGCCGTTGGGCGGTGTCGGCGAGCCGGGTGTGCCGCCGATTGCGCCGGCACTGTGCAATGCGATCTTCGCGGCCACCGGTCAACGCATCCGCAACTTGCCGGTGCGTTATCAGTTGCAGGGCTGGCAGAAGGCAGAGGCGTAATGGACAGCGTCGACCTCAACGTCCTGCGCAGCGTCCTTGAGTGGCGCCGCGCCGGGCAACGGGTGGTGTTGTTCAGTGTGGTGCAGACCTGGGGCACTGCGCCTCGGGCGCCCGGCGCGATGCTCGCCTTGCGCGAGGATGGTGTGGTGATTGGTTCGGTGTCGGGCGGCTGTGTCGAAGATGATTTGATTGCGCGCCTGCATGACGGTCGGATCGCCACCGATGGGCCGCCGGTGCAACTCATCACCTACGGCGTGACCCGTGAAGAGGCGGCGCGCTTCGGTTTGCCCTGTGGCGGTACGCTGCGCCTGACGGAAGAACGGATCGGCGACCCTGCGTGGGTTGCCGAACTGCTCGCGCGTTGCGAAGCACACGAAATCGTTGCCCGTGAGCTGAACATCGAAACCGGGGAAGTGCGTTTGACGGCAGCGAGCAAAACCGATTCGCTGGCGTTCGACGGCAAAACCTTGCGCGCGATCTACGGTCCGCGCTGGCGCTTGCTGTTGATCGGCGCCGGGCAGTTGTCGCGCTACGTTGCGGACATGGCGCGCCTGCTGGATTTTGAAGTGCTGATTTGCGATCCGCGTACCGAGTTTGTCTACGGTTGGGAAGAGCACCATGGGCGTTTCGTCCCGGGTATGCCGGATGATGCGGTGTTGAGTATTCAGACCGACGAACGCACGGCGATTGTCGCGCTGACTCATGATCCTCGACTGGATGACATGGCGCTGCTGACGGCGCTGGATTCGCCTGCTTTCTATGTCGGCGCGCTCGGCTCGCGGGTCAATAGCCAGAAACGTCGGGAGAATCTGGCTCAGCTAGGCTTGTCGGTACAGGCGATCGATCGACTGCACGGCCCGATCGGTCTGCATATCGGCAGTCATTCGCCGGCGGAAATTGCCTTGTCCTTGTTGGCGGAAATTGTCGCGATCAAGAACGGGGTCGAGTTGAAGCAGAAGAAGACATTGGAGGGCGCATGAGTCAGTCCATTGCAGTGATTGTGTTGGCTGCGGGCGAGGGCAGTCGCTTTCGCCAGGTGGCGGGCGCGGACAAGGACAAGTTGCTGGCGGACTGCACGGGGCGGGATGGCGCGGTACGTTCGGTGATCGAGCAGGTGCTGGTGAATCTTCCGGCCCAGCTTGATAAGCGCGTGTTGGTCACCACCGAAGCGCGGCCACAAGCGATGCGCATGGCGCAGGCTTATGGCTGTGACATTGTCTCGATTGAGTCGAGCGGGATGGGTGACAGCATTGCCGCTGGCGTCGCGGCTTGCCCGGAGGCGGATGGCTGGTTGATTGTCCTCGGCGATATGCCGTTTATCTTGCCTTCCACTATAGAACGGGTGGTTGCGGCGATTGCTGATGATGCGGTGAGTGTGCCGGTGCAGGATGGCGAGTTTGGTCATCCGGTGGGGTTTGGTCGCTCGTTTGGGGCGGGGTTGCAGGGGTTGAGCGGCGATCGTGGGGCCAGACCGTTGTTCAAGCAGGGCCGGGTGGTGGAGATTGCCGTCGATGATCCAGGCGTGCTGTGGGATATCGATGTGCCTGAGGCTTTGGTTTTTGCTTCGTCTTGAGAGCTGCGTAAATTCCTGAGAGCCCCTCACCCTAGCCCTCCCGAAACGTCGGACCGCCCGGAGGGAGAGGGGACTGACCGAGGTGTTCTTTCGAGGTACACCGACCTGAAACTTCGAGTCGAACTCCGGCCTTGAAACACACGGAGATCGGCTCCCTTTCCCCCTCGCCCCCTGGGGGGAGGGCTGGGGTGAGGGGGTTGGATCTAGAGTCCACCACAAAAAATCGAGGCATAAAAAAGCCCCGCCTGAATAATCAGGCGGGGCTTTTTAACGACTTTGGAAATTACACGAGTGGTTTAGGCTCGTGTTCTTTTTCCTCGGCCTCTTGGTGTTGCTCGACCGCGTCCTGAACGGAGCGTGGTGCTTCAGCGATCACCGACTCAACCACGGATTCTTCAGCGACCGGGGCAGGTGCTGCCTCGACCACTTCAGCAACCACGGCTGGCTCGGCAGCGACTGGGGCAGCAGCGCCAGCCAGTTCGGCTTCCTTCTGCAGGCGCTCTTCTTCACGCTTGCGACGACGCACTTCACGTGGGTCGTTTGGCGCGCGGCCGCTTGGCGTCAGCGCGCTGACTGGAGCCGGTGCTTCAACCACAGGGGCTGGGGCTTCGGCAACGACAGGTGCTTCGACAGCCTGTGCTGGTTCAGTAACGACCACTGGCTCGGCAACTTTGGTCTCTTCAACCACAGGAGCTTCAACCGCAGGCGCTTCGAACACTGGCGCTTCAACAACCGGTGCTTCAACCACTGGCGCAGGTGTTTCAGCGACTGCCGGCTCGGCAACCCAGTTGAAAGCGGTCTGCTCTTCGCGAACTTCACGCACGGTTTCGGTCACGGTTTCAACCGCCGACTCGGCAGCCACGGCTGGCGCCGGCTCTACCTGAGGCAGGGTTTCATGAACCGGTGCCACTTCGACTTCCGGAGCAGCAACCACTTCTACCGGGGTGGTCGCTTCAACAACCGGTGCTTCCACTGGAGCAGTTTCCTGAACAGCCGCGGTGGCGCGTTCAGCTTGCTCGTGGGCTTGTGCTTCGGCCGGAGCGCTGATCACGCTGCTGGCAACAGCAGAGGTAACCGCCAGGCCAGCAGCCAGATCGGCAGTGCTTGGCTCTTCGCCGTTTTCGCCGGCTTCGGATTCTTCCGAACCTTCGATCACGTTGCCGTTGGCGTCACGCTGACGCTCACGACGGTTGCTGCGACGACGCTGACCGCGCGAGCGACGACGTGGACGATCGCCTTCGGCGTTCTCCGAACCGTCTTCCGGCAGTTGCTCTTCGATGCTGTTCACTTCTTCTTCAGCGACGGCAGCAGCGGCCTGTTCGGCGCGTGGCTGACGTTCTTCACGCGGCGGACGCGGTGCGCGTTCTTCACGTGGCTGACGGGCCGGACGCTCTTCAGCGGTGACGGCAACGGCGGCTGCAGCAGCAGCTGGAACGGCGTCCAGTGGTTCGCGCAGTTCACGTACGCGCTCTTCGCGCTCGCCACGTGGCTTGCGGTCTTCACGCGGTGCACGTGGTGCACGTTCTTCACGCGGAGCGCGTGGTGCACGTTCTTCGCGGGCAACCGGCGCTTCGGTACGGGCTTCACGAGGCTCGCGGACTTCACGGGCTTCACGTGGCGCGCGCTCTTCGCGCGGCTCGCGCGGCGCACGTTCTTCACGTGGAGCACGTTCTTCGCGCGGCTTGCGTTCTTCATCGCGGCGACCGTTACGGTTGCGGCTCTGCTGACGACCGTTGCGACGCTCTTCGTTGCGGGCCGGACGTTCGCTGGCTGGTTTTTCAACCACAACCGGAGCGGCTGGCTCTTCTTTGGTGGCGAACAGGCTGACCAGCGACTTCACCAGGCCTTTGAACAGGCTTGGCTCTGGCGCGGCAACCGGGGCCGGTGCTGGAGCGGCAGGTGCGGCGACTTCGGTCGGAACCGGAGCGTTGGCACGGGCCGGTGCAGTTTTAACGGCTGCTTCCTGGCGAACCAGGGTGCGGGTCGCGGCGGCTGGCTGGACTTCTTCGACTTCGGCAGCGGCAGCAGCGATTTCGTAGCTGGACTGGTTGGTCGCGGCTTCCGGGCTGTCATCACGCAGACGCTGAACTTCGAAATGCGGGGTTTCGAGGTGATCGTTCGGCAGAATGACGATACGCGCACGGGTGCGCAGTTCGATCTTGGTGATCGAGTTGCGCTTTTCGTTGAGCAGGAACGCAGCGACCGGAATCGGCACTTGTGCACGAACTTCGGCAGTGCGGTCTTTCAGGGCTTCTTCTTCGATCAGGCGCAGGATTGCCAGCGACAGCGATTCAACGTCACGGATGATGCCGGTGCCGTTGCAACGCGGGCAGACGATGCCGCTGCTTTCGCCCAGCGATGGACGCAGGCGCTGACGGGACATTTCCAGCAGGCCGAAGCGCGAAATGCGGCCGATCTGCACGCGAGCGCGGTCGGCTTCCAGGCATTCGCGGACTTTCTCTTCCACGGCGCGCTGGTTCTTGGCAGGGGTCATGTCGATGAAGTCGATGACGATCAGGCCGCCGATGTCGCGCAGGCGCAACTGACGGGCGATTTCTTCGGCCGCTTCAAGGTTGGTCTGCAGGGCGGTTTCCTCGATGTCGCTGCCTTTGGTGGCGCGCGCCGAGTTGATGTCGATGGACACCAGGGCTTCGGTCGGATCGATGACGATGGAGCCGCCGGAAGGCAGTTCAACGACGCGCTGGAAAGCGGTCTCGATCTGGCTTTCGATCTGGAAACGGTTGAACAGCGGCACGCTGTCTTCGTACAGCTTGATCTTGCTGGCGTACTGCGGCATCACCTGGCGGATGAAGGTCAGGGCTTCGTCCTGGGCTTCAACGCTGTCGATCAGCACTTCGCCGATGTCCTGGCGCAGGTAATCGCGGATGGCGCGGATGATCACGTTGCTTTCCTGGTAGATCAGGAAAGGCGCGGAACGATCCAGCGAGGCTTCTTTGATGGCGGTCCACAGTTGCAGCAGGTAGTCGAGGTCCCACTGCATTTCTTCGCTGCTGCGGCCAAGGCCGGCAGTGCGCACGATCAGACCCATGTCGGCCGGTGCAACCAGGCCGTTCAGCGCTTCACGCAGTTCGTTGCGCTCTTCGCCTTCGATGCGACGGGAGATACCGCCGGCACGCGGGTTGTTCGGCATCAGCACGAGGTAACGACCGGCCAGGCTGATGAAGGTGGTCAGGGCGGCGCCCTTGTTGCCACGTTCTTCTTTTTCGACCTGAACGATGACTTCCTGGCCTTCGCTCAGGACGTCCTTGATGTTGACGCGGCCTTCAGGGGCTTTCTTGAAGTATTCGCGGGAGATTTCTTTGAGGGGCAGGAAGCCGTGGCGCTCGGAGCCGAAATCGACAAAGGCAGCCTCAAGGCTTGGTTCGATGCGAGTGATGCGGCCTTTATAGATGTTGGCCTTCTTCTGCTCGCGTGCACCGGATTCGATGTCCAGGTCGTAGAGGCGTTGGCCATCTACCAGTGCAACACGCAACTCTTCGGGTTGAGTTGCGTTAATCAGCATTCTTTTCATGTAGTACCGTCGGTTTCCGGGCTGCCGGAAACGGCGTTCGGCACACACGACTTCTCACGGTCGGTGTCAGGTGCGTCGGGAGTGGTTGGCCATTCCCGTGTCCAGCGATGTGCGACCAATTGGGCCGATATCGCGACGTACGCGTCCTGCTTGCTGTGGCTACTTAAGCACTCAGTCAGGAGGAGGAATCAACCAGCGGCTGTGGACGAGATGAAGCGTCTTGATAAAGCCTATTGCTACACAGTCCGGCGGTTGTGCATCTCCACCCTACACGTATCCCTGATAATTCGGGTGCTGCCGCGCGCAGAATCCGCAGCGGGTTGGCATTTACCGTGAGCTCCGAAAGGGGAGGTCACGCATCATGGCTAATTCAGGCGTTGTTTCCGAAGCATTCGCTCGGGGTCATCTGTAGCTGACTGCACTTTGTGAACTGGCCTTGAATGTGTGCCTGTCAGGCGAGTAAAAACTCTGCTCGACGGTGTAATTCAGGCCTCATGTCACCTGCGCTTGTTACAGCTGCAAACTCCACCGTTACGTAGCGAAAGCCCCGTAGGACGGCCTCGCGTCCTGGTGAATTGCGTTGGTCAGGGCCGGTTTTTGACCGTGGTTCCTCTGTCCAGGCCGCTTTTGGCGGCGTTCGCGACTATAGCAGCAATGATTAAGTGCTTCAATTCCATAAAAATTGTTATCATCCGCGGCATGACAACTACTGCCCCTTCGACTCCAGGCGTTCAATTGCTTGAAGTCTCGCCGGAGTATGCCGGCCAACGAATCGACAATTTTCTCCTCGCCCGGCTCAAAGGCGTGCCCAAGACCTTGATTTACCGCATTTTGCGTAAAGGCGAAGTGCGTGTGAACAAAGGTCGGATCAAGCCCGAATACAAGCTGCAGGCCGGTGATATCGTGCGCGTGCCGCCGGTGCGCGTGCCTGAGCGCGACGAGCCGGTGCCACTGGCCCAAGGCTTGTTGCAGCGCCTGGAAGCCTCGATTGTCTTCGAAGACAAAGCCCTGATCGTGATCAACAAGCCCGCCGGCATTGCGGTTCACGGTGGCAGTGGCCTGAATTTCGGGGTGATCGAAGCCTTTCGTCAGTTGCGCCCGGATACCAAAGAGTTGGAGCTGGTGCACCGTCTCGACCGTGACACCTCCGGCCTGCTGATGATCGCCAAAAAGCGCAGCATGTTGCGCCACTTGCACGAGCAATTGCGCGGCGATGGCGTCGACAAGCGCTATATGGCGCTGGTTCGCGGCAACTGGGCGACTTCGATCAAGAAGGTCAGTGCGCCATTGCTCAAGAGCAATCTGCGTTCCGGCGAGCGCATGGTTGAAGTCAACGACGAAGGCAAAGAAGCCCTGACGATGTTCAAGGTGCTGCGCCGCTTCGGTGATTTTGCCACCATGGTCGAGGCTAAACCGGTGACCGGTCGCACCCACCAGATTCGCGTGCACACTTTGCATGCCGGCCATTGCATTGCTGGCGACAGCAAGTATGGCGATGAGGATTTCACCAAGGAAATCCGCGATCTGGGCGGCAAGCGCCTGTTCCTGCACGCCTACATGCTGACCGTGCCGCTGCCCGATGGCGGCAAGCTGACCTTGCAGGCGCCGGTCGATGAAATGTGGGCCAAGACCGTGGAGCGATTGAGTGCGCCCATCTGATTACAAGCTGCTGATTTTCGATTGGGACGGCACGCTGGCCGATTCCATTCATCGGATCGTCGAGGCGATGCACTCGGCATCCGGGCGTTCTGGTTTCGACTTGCGTGATGATTTTGCCGTCAAAGGCATCATCGGTCTCGGCTTGCCCGAGGCGATTCGCACGCTGTATCCCGAGATCAGTGACGCCGAAATGACCTTGTTTCGCGAGTATTACGCCGATCACTACATCGCTGCAGAAGCCGTGCCTTCGCCGTTGTTCGAAGGTGTAGTCGAGTCGATGGCGTCCTTTCGTGAGCAGGGTTATCACCTCGCCGTCGCGACCGGCAAGAATCGTCGCGGGCTGGATCGAGTGCTCAAGGCCAATGGCTGGGAAGATTATTTCGATATCACCCGCGCAGCCGATGAAACTGCCAGCAAGCCACACCCTCTGATGCTGGAGCAGATCCTTGCGCATTGCGGCGTGCGCCCGGAGCAGGCGTTGATGGTCGGCGACTCGTCCTTCGATCTGCTGATGGCGCGTAATGCGGGGATGGATTCGGTGGCGGTCAGTTATGGCGCGCAATCGATCGAATCGCTGCAGCAGTTCGAGCCGCGCCTGTCGATTGACCGTTTTTGTGAATTGCATGCCTGGCTCGCGCAGCAGGCTTAATACGTTTTTGCTGGGGTGGATGGCATGACCGACGAATGGAAAGCACCGGCCAAGGCAAGTGCCGACGGCGGTGACGAAAAAAGCTGGAAGCTGTTGGAAAAGACCCTGCTCGCCGGTGTGCAAGAGCAGCGTCGTTCGCGACGTTGGGGGATTTTCTTCAAGCTGCTGACGTTTGTTTATCTGTTTGTTGCGCTGATCCTGTTCACGCCGTTGATGGACATGGAAAAGAGTGCCACACGCGGCCCGAATTACACCGCGTTGATCGACGTCACCGGCATGATCGCCGACAAAGAACCGGCCAGTGCCGACAATATTGTCGGTAGCCTGCGGGCAGCGTTCGAGGACAAGAAGGTCAAGGGTGTGATCCTGCGGATCAACAGTCCTGGCGGCAGTCCGGTGCAGTCCGGTTATGTTTATGACGAGATCAAGCGCCTGCGCGGCCTGCATCCTGATATCAAGCTGTACGCGGTGATTTCCGATCTGGGTGCGTCCGGTGCCTACTACATCGCCAGTGCCGCGGATCAGATTTACGCCGACAAGGCGAGTCTGGTGGGTTCCATCGGTGTGACGGCGGCGGGTTACGGCTTTGTCGGCACCATGGAGAAACTGGGTGTCGAGCGTCGCACGTACACCTCGGGCGAGCACAAGTCGTTCCTCGATCCGTTCCAGCCACAGAAACCTGAAGAGACGGCGTTCTGGCAGAGCGTGCTGGACACCACGCACAAGCAGTTCATCAACAGCGTCAAGCAGGGCCGTGGCGATCGTCTGAAAGACAAAGATCATCCAGAGCTGTTCTCCGGGTTGGTCTGGTCAGGTGAGCAGGCGTTGCCGCTGGGCTTGATCGACGGTCTGGGTAATGCCAGTTCCGTGGCGCGTGACGTGATTGGCGAGAAAGAGTTGGTCGACTTCACTGTGCAGGAGTCGCCGTTCGATCGCTTCTCGAAAAAGCTCGGTGCCAGCGTGGCTGAGCAGTTGGCGATGTGGATGGGTTTTCACGGTCCTTCGTTGCGTTAAGAGCTTGCTGCATGAAAAAACCGGCCTTGATGGCCGGTTTTTTGTGGGTCAGGGAGTTTGCACGCCTTCAACCAGTAGCATGTCGATCAGGCGAATCAGCGGCAGACCGATCAGGCTGGTGGCGTCAGGGCCTTCGGTGGATTGAAACAGGCTCACACCCAGCCCTTCAGCCTTGAAGCTGCCTGCGCAGTCATATGGCTGCTCGATGCGCAGGTAGCGCTCGATGCGCGCCTGATCGAGCTGGCGCATGTGTACGGTGAACGGCACGCAGTCGATCTGGCATTGGCCGGTCTGGCTGTTGAGCAGCGCCAGGCCGGTCAGGAAGGTCACGCTGGCGCCGCTGGCAGCCATTAATTGCTCGCGGGCCTTCTCGAAGGTGTGTGGCTTGCCGATAATCTGCTCGCCGAGCACCGCAACCTGGTCCGAGCCGATAATCAGATGAGCGGGGTGGCTGTCGGCCAGTGCCCGGGCTTTTTGTTCGGCGAGGCGTCTGACCAGTTCGATGGCTGACTCGCCCGGACGGTGACTTTCATCGATATCCGGCGAGCTGCAGACGAACGGCAGGTGCAGGCGGGTAAGCAATTCGCGTCGATAGGTCGAGCTTGAAGCGAGTAATAAAGGCAGCATTCGCGTCTCCTGAGGCAGGTGCGAATTCTAGCGGAGGCACGCAAGTGACGGACAGGGCACAATTTCCTTTGACATGGGTGGGTGCATCCCTATAATGCTGCGCCTATGTTGAATGACCCGATTCCACCTCACGTTGACCCGCGCAAATTGGCTGACCGTGGCACCACCCTTCAAGGTGAACTGCTGCTGGCCGATTTGAAGAGACTCTGCGACCCGCTTTCCGACGATGTCGGTACGGTGCAGGCGAAATTCGTTTTTGAACGAGATGAACGTAAATCTGTGGTGATCCACAGCTTTATCGACACCGAGGTCAAAATGGTTTGCCAGCGTTGTCTTGAGCTGGTCACCCTGCCGATCCACAGCGAATGCAGTTACGCTGTAGTGAAGGAGGGTGCGAATACCCAGTCGTTACCGAAAGGTTATGACGTGCTGGAACTGGGCGAAGATCCATTGGATCTGCAGTCACTGGTCGAGGAAGAGCTTTTGCTTGCCTTGCCTATTGTGCCTGCTCATCATCCGGAAGAATGCCAGCAGCCGGCGGGAGCAGATGAGCCCGAACCGAGCGAGGACGAGGTAACGCGGTCCAACCCGTTCAGTGTATTGGCGCAGTTAAAGCGTGACCCAAACGTTTAGGAGTTAATCAATTATGGCTGTTCAGCAGAACAAAAAATCCCGCTCTGCCCGTGACATGCGCCGTTCGCACGACGCTCTCGAGGCTAGCACCCTGTCTGTAGAAAAAACCACTGGTGAAGTTCACCTGCGTCACCACGTATCGCCAGAAGGCGTATACCGTGGCCGTAAAGTGATCGACAAGGGCGCTGACGAGTAATCACTTGTCCGCTCAAGTCATCGCGATTGACGCAATGGGCGGGGACTTCGGTCCCCGCAGCATTGTTCAGGCCAGCCTTGCTTGCCTTTCTGCTACGCCCTCGCTGCACCTGACCCTCGTCGGTCAACCCTCCCTTCTTGAAGAATTGATCCACGGCCAATCGGCTGCCGATCGCGCGCGCCTGACCATTGTTGCGGCCAGCGAAGTCATTACCATGGACGAAAAGCCGACCCAGGCCTTGCGTGGCAAGCCGGATTCGTCGATGCGTGTCGCCCTTGAGCTGGTGCGCGATGGCAAGGCTCAGGCCTGTGTCAGCGCTGGCAATACCGGTGCGTTGATGGCGCTCTCGCGATTCGTGCTGAAGACCTTGCCGGGTATTGATCGCCCGGCGATGGTGGCCGCGATTCCGACGCAGAAGGGTTTTTGCCAGTTGCTCGATCTGGGCGCCAATGTCGATTGCAGTGCCGAGCATCTGCTGCAGTTTGCAGTGATGGGCTCGGTGGCAGCGCAGACGCTGGGGATTGCTCGTCCGCGTGTCGCGCTGTTGAACATTGGCACCGAGGACATCAAGGGTAATCAGCAGGTCAAACTGGCTGCAACGCTGTTGCAGGCGGCCCGAGGCATCAACTACATCGGTTTTGTCGAAGGTGATGGCCTGTATCGCGGCGAGGCCGATGTGGTGGTCTGTGACGGCTTTGTCGGCAACATCCTGCTCAAGTCCAGCGAAGGGCTGGCGACGATGATTGCGGCGCGCATCGAGGCGCTGTTCAAAAAGAATATCGCTTCACGTGCGGTCGGTGCTTTGGCGTTGCCGCTGATGAAGCGCTTGCAGGCTGACCTGGCGCCGGCGCGACATAATGGCGCAAGCTTTCTCGGTTTGCAGGGCATCGTCGTGAAAAGTCACGGTTCGGCCGGAGTTCAGGGCTTTCAGAGCGCGATTCAGCGCGCACTGATCGAGATACAGGAGAACTTGCCCGAACGCCTCCACGGTCGTCTGGAGGATTTGTTGTCTTAGGCGTTTTCGTCGGACAATGCTTAAATGTGACCGCCCGGTTCAAAGGGCCATCCAACTGTCAGTTTCTTGCGTCCCCCAGTGGGGCGTCATTCTCCGACGACAAGATCATTAGGGGCTTGTTACATGTCTGCTTCCCTCGCATTCGTCTTTCCAGGACAGGGTTCGCAGTCCCTCGGCATGCTGGCCGAGTTGGGCGCGGAATATCCGTTGATCCTCGAAACTTTCAAAGAAGCCTCTGCGGCTCTGGGCTATGACCTGTGGGCACTGACCCAACAGGGCCCGGAAGAGTTGCTCAATCAAACCGATAAAACCCAACCGGCCATTCTGACCGCTTCGATCGCCCTGTGGCGTCTGTGGTTGGCTGAAGGCGGCGCGCGTCCGGCTTTTGTTGCCGGTCACAGCCTGGGTGAATACAGCGCGCTGGTCGCTGCTGGCAGCCTGACACTGGCTGACGCAGTGAAGCTCGTTGAGCGCCGTGGTCAACTGATGCAGGAAGCGGTTCCGGCCGGGCAGGGCGGCATGGCCGCAATCCTTGGTCTGGAAGACGCTGACGTATTGGCAGCCTGCGCAGAAGCTGCGCAAGGTGAGGTGGTCAGTGCCGTCAACTTCAACTCGCCAGGTCAGGTGGTGATTGCCGGTGCCAAGGCAGCCGTTGAGCGTGCCATTGAAGGCTGCAAGGCCCGTGGTGCCAAACGCGCCATGCCGTTGCCAGTGAGCGTACCGTCGCACTGCGAGCTGATGCGCCCGGCCGCCGAACGCTTCGCTGAATCCATTGCCGCCATCGACTGGCAGGCGCCGCAGATCCCGGTGGTACAGAACGTCAGCGCGCAAGTGCCGGCCGATCTGGAAACCCTCAAGCGTGATCTGCTCGAACAACTCTACAAGCCAGTGCGCTGGGTCGAGTCGGTACAGACTCTCGCTGCCAAAGGCGCGACCAATCTGGTCGAATGCGGCCCGGGCAAAGTCCTGGCCGGTCTGAACAAGCGTTGCGCCGAAGGCGTGGCGACTTCCAACCTCAATACCCCAGACGCTTTCGCTGCCGCTCGCGCAGCGCAAGCCTGAATCAGGAGAAACTTGCATGAGTCTGCAAGGTAAAGTTGCACTGGTCACCGGTGCAAGCCGCGGTATCGGCCAGGCTATCGCACTGGAACTGGGTCGTCAGGGCGCCATCGTCATTGGCACCGCGACTTCCGCTTCGGGCGCCGAGCGTATTGCTGCAACCCTGAAGGAAAACGGTATTCAGGGCGCAGGTTTCGAACTCAACGTCACCAGCGATGAATCGGTCAGCGCCGTGCTGGCGGGCATTCAGGAGCAGTTTGGTGCGCCAGTGGCGATCCTGGTCAATAATGCCGGCATCACCCGCGATAACCTGATGATGCGCATGAAAGACGACGAGTGGTACGACGTGATCGATACCAACCTGAACAGTCTGTATCGCCTGTCCAAGGGCGTTCTGCGCGGCATGACCAAGGCGCGTTGGGGTCGAATTATCAGTATTGGCTCGGTGGTGGGTGCCATGGGCAACGCTGGCCAAGTAAACTATGCAGCCGCCAAGGCCGGTCTGGAAGGTTTCAGCCGTGCGATGGCGCGTGAAGTCGGTTCGCGTTCGATTACGGTCAACTCGGTAACCCCAGGGTTTATCGACACCGATATGACGCGCGAGCTGCCTGAAGCACAGCGTGAAGCCTTGCAGACGCAGATTCCGCTGGGTCGTCTGGGACAAGCTCAAGAGATCGCGTCTGTGGTCGCTTTTCTTGCATCCGACGGTGCGGCATACGTCACTGGGGCTACAATCCCGGTGAACGGTGGGATGTACATGTAAGTAAAATGTGACGGATTGCTTCAAAAAAATGTCATACGAGCTGTCTAAAATCCGTTATAAAGCTGCAATCTATTTATAGGCAGAGGGCTGCAGGGTTTGAGGAGTGAAGCTTTCAGTTGAAAAACTGAAAAGTCTTTCTATACACTTACCCACTGGCCAGCTGCCTGAATTTGTCCATTAGGAGTGAAAACAAGGTATGAGCACCATCGAAGAGCGCGTCAAGAAAATCGTTGCCGAGCAACTGGGTGTTAAAGAAGAAGAAGTGGTCAACACCGCTTCCTTCGTAGAAGACCTGGGTGCCGACTCCCTTGACACCGTTGAGCTGGTGATGGCTCTGGAAGAGGAATTCGAGACCGAAATCCCTGACGAAGAAGCTGAGAAGATCACTACTGTACAAGCTGCAATCGATTACGTTACCAACCATCAGGCGTAATAGCTTGTAATCGTTGTTTGCTGTCATGGAAAAACCGCACTGCCATCACGGCGTGCGGTTTTTTCTTTAGGCCTGATGCAAAGTCGTCGTCATTTGAAAAAGGAGAGTGCTGTGTCGCGTAGACGCGTCGTAGTCACCGGTATGGGTATGTTGTCGCCACTGGGCACGGATGTGCCGAGCAGTTGGCAGGGCATTCTGGCTGGCCGCAGTGGCATTGGTCTGATCGAACACACCGACCTTTCTGCCTATTCCACCCGCTTTGGCGGCTCGGTAAAAGGCTTCAATGTCGAGGAATACCTGTCGGTCAAGGAAGCACGCAAGCTCGACCTGTTCATTCAGTACGGTCTCGCTGCCGGCTTTCAGGCCGTGCGCAATTCCGGTCTGGAAGTCACCGACGCCAACCGTGAACGCATTGGCGTGGCCATGGGTTCGGGGATCGGCGGTCTGACCAACATCGAAGAAACCAGCCGTACCCTGCATGAGACGGGCCCGCGTCGAATCTCGCCATTCTTCGTGCCAGGCTCGATCATCAATATGATTTCCGGTTTCCTGTCCATCCACCTGGGGGCACAGGGACCTAACTACGCCATCGCCACAGCGTGTACCACCGGTACGCACTGCATCGGCATGGCGGCGCGCAACATCATGTACGACGAAGCCGACGTGATGATTGCCGGCGGTGCCGAAATGGCCGCGTGTGGTCTGGGCATGGGCGGCTTTGGCGCGTCCCGTGCGCTGTCGACCCGTAACGACGAGCCGACTCGCGCCAGCCGTCCATGGGACAAGGGGCGTGACGGTTTCGTCCTGTCCGACGGCGCCGGTGCACTGGTTCTTGAGGAGCTGGAGCATGCCAAGGCACGCGGTGCGACCATCTACGCCGAGCTGATCGGCTTCGGTACCAGTGGCGATGCGTTCCACATGACTTCGCCGCCTGCCGATGGCGCCGGTGCCGCACGCTGCATCACCAACGCCCTGCGCGACGCGAAGATCAACATCGATCAGGTGCAGTACATCAACGCCCACGGTACCTCGACCCCGGCCGGTGACCTCGCCGAAGCCAACGCGATCAAGACTGTGTTCGGTGAGCACGCCTACAAACTGGCGGTCAGTTCGACCAAGTCCATGACCGGTCACCTGTTGGGTGCGGCGGGCGCAGTCGAGGCGATTTTCAGTGTGCTGGCGATCAACAGCCAGGTGGCACCGCCGACCATCAACCTTGATGAGCCGGACGAAGGCTGCGATCTCGATTTCGTGCCGCACACTGCGCGCAACATGGACATCGATGTCGTGCTGTCCAACTCCTTCGGTTTTGGCGGCACCAACGGCACCCTGGCATTCCGCCGGTTCGCAGGCTGATGGACTGCTGGGTCGACGGTCAACCGGCTGACAGTCTGTCGCTGAAAGATCGCGGCCTGGCTTACGGTGATGGTCTGTTCGAGACCATCGCTGTGCACCGAGGCCAGCCGATCCTGCTGGATCGCCATCTGACGCGATTGGCCGATGGCTGCTCGCGTCTGGCCATCGCGGCCGATATCGAGCTGATTCGCCACGAGCTGCTGAGCTACGCGGCAGCAATGGGCGAGGGCGTGCTCAAGCTCATCCTCACCCGTGGCGACGGTTTGCGCGGCTATGCGCCCGACCCGGTGGCGCCGGGCCGACGCATTCTGCAAGGCAATCCTGCGGCGGCGTATCCGCCCGTTCATGCTGAACAAGGCGTTCGCCTGTTTGCGTGTAACACGCGACTATCCCAACAGCCTTTACTGGCTGGACTCAAACACCTCAATCGCCTTGAACAGGTTCTCGCCCGTGCCGAATGGCAGGACAGCGAGCACGCCGAAGGCTTGATGCTCGATCAGGCCGGTCGAGTGATCGAGGGCGTGTTCAGCAATCTGTTTCTGGTGCGCGACGGTGTGTTGATCACACCGGATCTGAAGCGCTGTGGCGTCGCCGGAGTGATGCGCGCCGAAATATTGTTTCAGGCCGAGTCACTGGCCATCCCCACGCAAATCGCCGACATCAGCCTTGAACAGCTGCAATGGGCCGATGAAGTGTTTTTCTGCAACAGCGTTTATGGCGTCTGGCCGGTACGCGCCTACGCTGCACTGAGCTGGCCGGTTGGCCCGCTCACCCGTAAACTGCAAACCATTGCCCGCGCCCTACTGGATGCCTGATTCGTGAGACGTAAACTTTTGCTGCTGCTGGAAACCGGACTGGTTCTGGCAGGGCTGTTGATGGGCGCCAGCGCCTGGAAGATTCACAGTGCATTGGAGCAGCCGCTGAACATCACGCAGGAAGAGCTGCTGGATGTGCCGAAAGGCTCCACCCCGACCCGTACTTTCCTTTCACTCGAAACCGATGGCGTCATCAAGGACGCGTTCTGGTTGCGGGTTTACTGGCGTTTCAATCTCGCCGGCACGCCCATCCATAGCGGCGAATACCGCATGCAGCCGGGCATGACCGTTAACGGTCTGATCGACTTGTGGAAGCGTGGCGACGTGGTGCAGTACAGCCTAACGCTGGTTGAAGGCTGGAACTTCCATCAAGTGCGCGCCGCATTGGCCAAAGACGAGAAAATCGAGCAGACCCTCAACGGGTTGAGCGACAGCGACGTCATGGCGAAGATTGGTCATAAAGGCTTGTTCCCGGAAGGGCGTTTCTTCCCCGATACCTACCGCTTCGTGCGTGGCATGTCCGATGCCGAGCTGCTGAAGAAAGCGTTTGATCGTCTCGATGAAGTCCTTGCCAAAGAGTGGGAAAGTCGTGCTGCCGATGTGCCGTACACCGAACCTTATCAAGCGCTGATCATGGCGTCGCTGGTCGAGAAGGAAACCGGCGTACCGCAGGAGCGCGGGCAGATTGCCGGGGTCTTCGTGCGCCGCATGGCCCTGGGCATGCAGCTGCAGACCGATCCGACCGTCATCTATGGTCTGGGCGATCGCTACACCGGCAAGTTGACCCGTGCACATCTGAAAGAGCCTACGGCGTATAACACTTACGTGATCCCCGGCTTGCCGCCGACGCCGATCGCGATGGTTGGCCGCGAAGCGATTCACGCGGCATTGAACCCGGTGGACGGCACCAGCCTGTACTTTGTTGCGCGTGGTGACGGCAGTCATGTGTTCTCTGACGATCTCGATGCACACAACAATGCGGTGCGTGAGTACCAGCTCAAGCGCCGCGCGGATTACCGTTCCAGCCCTGCGCCGGCCGTAACGCCTGAAGCGGCTCCGGCGACGGAAGAGGCGATTCCTGCGGCATCACCGGATACCGCGCCGCAAGCACTGCCGCAAGTTCCCCCTCAGGAACCTGCGCCGGCCCCGGCACCGGAAGCCTCCGCACCGCAAAACGCGCAATGACTTTGATTAAGGACTGCCTGTGACTGGCTTGTTTATTACCCTGGAAGGCCCGGAAGGCGCCGGCAAGAGCACCAACCGCGAGTATCTCGCCGAGCGCCTGCGCGCCGCCGGTATCGAAGTGGTGCTGACCCGCGAGCCTGGCGGCACGCCGCTGGCCGAGCGGATTCGCGACGTACTGCTGGCCCCGGCCGACGAAGTCATGAATCCGGACGCCGAACTGTTGTTGGTCTTCGCCGCGCGCGCTCAGCACCTGGCCGAAGTGATTCGCCCGGCGCTGGCCCGTGGTGCGGTGGTGCTGTGTGATCGCTTTACCGATTCGACCTACGCCTATCAGGGCGGCGGTCGCGGTTTGTCGCTTGAGCGCATCGCTGCGCTGGAAGCGTTCGTGCAAGGCGATCTGCGTCCGGATTTGACGCTGATTTTCGATCTGCCGGTGGAAATCGGTCTGGCCCGCGCCAGTGCCCGTGGCCGCCTGGATCGCTTCGAACTGGAAGGCCGGGCGTTTTTCGAGGCCGTGCGTAACGCGTTCCTCAAGCGCGCAGAGGCCGATCCTGCGCGGTATGTGCGCATCGACGCTGGCCAGCCATTGGCCAAGGTCCAGCAGTCGCTGGATACCCTGATACCGAATTTGCTGGAGCTGGCCCGTGGCTGAGGCCTATCCGTGGCAAGACAGCCTCTGGCAGCAACTGGCCGGGCGCAAGCAGCACGCGCACGCCTATCTGCTGCACGGTCCGGCGGGCATCGGCAAACGCGCGTTGGCCGAACGCTTGATGGCCAGCCTGCTTTGCCAGCGCCCGACGCCGGACGCGTGCGGCGAGTGCAAATCCTGCCTGCTGCTCAAGGCCGGCAGTCACCCGGATAACTACATCCTCGAACCGGAAGAAGCCGACAAGGCGATCAAGGTCGATCAGGTGCGCGATCTGGTCAGTTTCGTGGTGCAGACTGCGCAGATGGGCGGGCGCAAAGTGGTGCTGATCGAGCCGGTCGAGTCGATGAACATCAACGCCGCCAACGCCTTGCTGAAAAGTCTGGAAGAGCCGTCCGGCGATACCGTGTTGCTGTTGGTCAGCCATCAGACCAGTCGTTTGCTGCCGACCATCAAGAGCCGTTGCGTGCAGCAGGCTTGTCCGCTGCCGGGCGAAGCGATGAGTTTGCAATGGCTGGCGCAGGCGTTGCCGGATTGCTCCGAAGACGAGCGTGTCGAATTGCTGACGTTGGCGGCCGGCTCGCCGTTGATGGCGGTCAGCCTGCAATCTCAAGGCGTGCGTGAGCAACGCGCGCAAGTGGTTGAAGGGGTGAAAAAGCTGCTCAAGCAACAGCAATCGCCGACGCAACTGGCCGAAGAATGGAAAAGCATTCCGATGCTGCGTCTGTTCGACTGGTTCTGCGACTGGTCGAGCCTGATCCTGCGCTATCAATTGACCCAGGATGAAGCAGGCCTCGGCCTGACCGACATGCGCAAGGTTGTGCAGTATCTGGCGCAGAAAAGCGCGCAGGGCAAAGTCCTCGAGATTCAGGACTGGATACTGGCGCAGCGCCAGAAAGTCATGAGCAAGGCCAACCTCAATCCGGCCTTGCTGCTGGAGGCGTTGTTGGTGCAATGGGCAGGATTGCCTGGTCAAAGATAACAATGTGTACCTAGACTCTGAACATCAGCAGTGGAGGTGAGCATGAATGAATCTGTCAGCCCGGGACCGCGCAACGGCATTTTGTCCCTGACCATCAAGGACAAGTCGGTGCTCTACGCCGCCTACATGCCGTTCATCAAGAACGGTGGCCTGTTCATTCCGACCAACAAAAGCTACAAGTTGGGCGACGAGGTGTTCATGTTGCTGAACCTGATGGACGAGGCGGAGAAAATTCCGGTGGCCGGAAAAGTCACCTGGATCACCCCCAAAGGGGCGCAAGGCAACCGCGCTGCCGGTGTCGGCGTGCAGTTCAACGATGGCGACAACACCGCGCGCAGTCGCATCGAAACCCATCTGGCCGGAGCCCTTAAATCCGACCGTCCCACTCATACGATGTAAGTAGCCGTCTTTTTTATGCTCGTAGATTCCCATTGTCACCTCGATCGCCTCGACCTCGCCGCCCATGATGGCTCGCTGGATGCCGCACTCGATGCCGCCCGGCAGCGCGGAGTAGGGCACTTTCTGTGCATCGGCGTGAGTGCCGACAACGCCGCTGACGTCAAAGCCCTGGCTGAGCGTTATGACGATGTCGATTGTTCGGTGGGTGTGCATCCGTTGGATGTGCAACCCGGTGCGGCGCCTGCGCTGGACTGGCTGCTGCACGAACTCAATCACCCGAAAGTGGTGGCGATCGGTGAAACCGGCCTCGATTATCACTACGAACCGGAAGCCGCTGAGCTGCAGCAGGAATCTTTCCGTCTGCATCTGCAAGCGGCGCAGCAGACCGGCAAACCGGTGATCATCCACACCCGTGGCGCGCGTGCCGATACCCTTGAATTGCTACGCGAAGCGGCATTGCCGCAGGCCGGCGTGCTGCATTGCTTCACCGAAGACTGGGACATGGCTAAAGCGGCGCTGGACATGGGCTATTACATTTCCCTGTCGGGCATCGTCACGTTCCGCAATGCCGATGCACTGCGCGATGTCGCGAGCAAAGTCCCGGCCGATCGCCTGCTGGTGGAAACCGACTCGCCGTATCTGGCGCCGATCCCTTATCGCGGCAAGCCCAACCTGCCACAGTACGTGCGCGAAGTGGCGGAATTCCTGGCGATGCTGCGCGGTGAGAACTACGAACGTTTTGCCGAACAGACCACCGAGAACTTCAAGCGCCTGTTCCCGCTGGCCAGTGTTAAATCTGCCCTGTAAGCACTCGCCAAATCGCAGGCAAAAAAAACCCGGGTTCTGGGGGGTGAATCCGGGTTAAGACCATTAGGAGTAAAACAAAGGCACGCGGTCCCTTGGTACCTTTATCGGCGCGACACTTGGGGGAGATGTCGCCCGACAGTTCAAGTATTGATCAGTCTGGCGTGCAGTCCAGTGAGCCGGTCGGGGTTTTTAAACAAATTTGGAATACGTTTGCTTCAGTTGAGTTCTCATTGCGCCCAAAACGTTCTCAAAACGAACATGAAACACAGATATGGTCGATGATCCGTGCATTTTTGCGCAAGTTAGGCATAATACGCGGCTTCGAATTTTGACCCTTCAGACCTTTTCTTATGCACAAAGAACCTCGTAAGGTCCGTGAGTTTCGTCGCCGCGAGCAAGAAATTCTCGATACCGCGCTCAAGCTGTTCCTCGACCAAGGTGAAGACAGTGTCACCGTCGAGATGATTGCTGATGCCGTGGGTATCGGCAAAGGCACGATCTACAAGCACTTCAAATCCAAGGCGGAGATCTATCTGCGCCTGATGCTCGATTACGAGCGCGATTTGAACGAGCTGCTGCATTCGGCGGATGTCGACAAGGACAAGGAAGCGCTGTCCCGCGCCTACTTCGAATTCCGCATGCGTGATCCGCAGCGCTATCGCCTGTTCGACCGCCTCGAAGAGAAAGTGGTCAAGGGCAATCAGGTGCCGGAAATGGTCGAGGAGCTGCACAAGATCCGTGCCTCGAACTTCGAACGCCTGACCCTGCTGATCAAGGGCCGCATCAGCGAAGGCAAGCTTGAGGACGTGCCGCCGTACTTCCATTACTGCGCAGCCTGGGCGCTGGTGCACGGCGCTGTCGCGCTGTATCACTCGCCGTTCTGGAGCAATGTGCTGGAAGATCAGGAAGGTTTCTTCCAGTTCCTGATGGACATCGGCGTGCGCATGGGCAACAAGCGCAAGCGCGATCCGGAAATCCCAAGCAGCTGAGCCATTCAGCTGCCTTATTGCGCCATGATTTCGCTACATGACGCAGTACCGCAGGAATATACTCAGGCATAGGGCTTGCTAAAACTTGATTTGTGAGTCAAGTTTTAGCGGCTCGAAATTCTATCGCCGGAGTGATCATGATCGTTGACCGTCAAGGCAGGCGTTTTCGCAATTTGCGCATCAGCCTGACCTCAGCCTGCAATTACGCCTGTACCTACTGCGTGCCCAACGGCAAGCGGTTGGTAGCTGCGCAGGATGAATTGTCGGCCGAAGCCATGGCGCGTGGCGTGGCGTATCTGATCGAAGCTGCCGGCATCGAACGGCTGCGCATCACCGGCGGCGAGCCGCTGGTCAGCCCCAAACTCGAATCGTTCATGAGCGCCGTCGGCAAGATGGGCCTGGACGACATCAGCCTGACCACCAACGGTCAACTCCTCGCGAAAAAACTGCCGCTGCTGGTCGATGCCGGTCTGCGCCGGATCAACGTTTCTCTCGATACCCTCGATGCCAGCGCGTTCCGCAGCATTGCCCGTGGCGGCGATCTGGCCACCGTGCTCGACGGCATGGATCAGGCGGCAGCGGCGGGGATGAAGATCAAGGTCAACATGGTGCCGTTGCGCGGGCAGAACCTTGATCAGGTGATGCCGCTGCTCGATTACTGCCTGGAGCGCGGATACGAACTGCGTTTCATCGAGCTGATGCGCATGGGCCACCTGGCCAAGGACAACAATGCGTTCCTGCAACAGTTCGTCAGCCTGCAGCAGTTGCTGGAGCTGATTGGCGAACGTTATGAGTACGCGCAAACCGACGCACCGGTGGATGCTACCGCCGTGCGCTATGCGATCCCGGGGTTGGGCAACTTCGGTGTGATCGCCAACGAAAGCGTACCGTTCTGCCGGACGTGCTCGCGTTTGCGCCTGTCGTCGACCGGTTGGCTGCATGGCTGCCTGTCGTCGAGTAACCGTCACTATGTCGGCGATTTGCTCGACAAGCCGCGTCATCAGGCCTTGCCGGCGCTCCAGCGTTTGCTGGTCAAGGCGTTGGGCGACAAGCAGGAAGTGGCGTTCTCGGGCGGCGCGACCGTCATGAAGATTATCGGCGGCTGAACAACCGCTTTCGCGAGCAAGCTCGCTCCCACATTTGGAATGCATTTCGAATGTGGGAGCGAGCTTGCTCGCGAATACGATTTATCAATCAACGAAGAACCAGAGCTGGCGCAAAAGCTGCATTCAACGGCCATTCGCCGGTTTTCCGTCACCGGCCTCTGGAGGAATAGGATGCGTAGCCTGGTTTTGCTGCTGGCCGTTTTGGCGCTTGGCGGCTGTATGACTGTCAGCGATATGGCCGAAGGCACTCGCTATCAGATGAGCGATGCGGGCCTGCTGGATCACAGCGACAGCCGCCGCGTGAACAACTTCCGCATTCAGCCGGACTCGTTCATCTACATCGCTCAAGGCGCATTCGCACCGCCGGGTGGTTCTTACCCGCGCCCCAACGTGGTGGCCGAAGAAGCCTTCAAAGGTTTCGTCGAATACTTCCCGATGGTCCGCCGCGCCCGTGCGCCGGAAGGCCTTGATCAGGCGATGGGCGAAGCTCGCGATGCCGGCGCCCACTATCTGCTGTATACGCGTTTCGCCAAGGCTGATGACCGCATCGGCAACTCCGACGAATGGCTCGATCAAGAAGCCGTGGATCGTCTCGGCATCGACGGCGGCGTCATCCAGATCATGTTGATCGAGACCAGCACCCAGTATTTGATTGATACTGCACGGATCAAGAGTCGTGGCGGTTTACTGACGTTCCACGACAACAAGCCCGAAGACCTGATCGGCCCGCCGCTGGCACAGTACGCGCGCAGCCTGTTGGGAGTCGGCGACCAATAATTCAAGGAGAACGCCATGAGTGGCCCGCAAAAAGCCAATGACCTGTTGGGACAAATCCCCAAAACCAAAGGCTTGCCGCCGGTGCACTTGTGGAACCCGGACTTCTGCGGCGACATCGACATGCGCATCGCCCGCGACGGCACCTGGTACTACCTGGGCACGCCGATCGGGCGCAAGCCGATGGTCAAGCTGTTCTCGACAATCATGCGCCGCGACGGCGATGATTACTTCCTGATTACTCCGGTCGAGAAGGTCGGGATCAAGGTCGATGATGCGCCGTTTGTGGCAATTGCCGTTGAGGTTGAAGGCGAGGGGGAGGCGCAGCTGTTGCGCTTCACCACAAATGTCGATGAAACCGCTGAGGCCGGGCCTGAGCATCCGATTCGGGTCGAGATCGATCCGGCGACGCAGGAGCCTGCACCTTACGTGCATGTACGCAGCAACCTTGAAGCGCTGATTCACCGCAATGTGTTCTACCAACTGGTGGAACTGGCGGTCAGCCGCGAAATCGACGGTCAGCGCTGGCTCGGTGTGTGGAGCGGCGGCGAGTTCTTCCGCATCGGCCTCGAACCATAAACACGAATCCCTGTGAATCACCTTAAAATCCCGATTGACTGTTAATCGTATGATGATTAGCTTGATCACCCATCGCGATCCGCTTTGAGGTGTTCATGTCCAGCAGCTTTCATGCGTCGACCGTTGACTGGCTGGGCAGCTGGATCGCCGCTGGCCAGGTCAAACCCGGGCAGACGATCAAGGTCGAGGCCGATCTCGGCGAACAGCTCGGCGTCAGCCGCACGGTGATCCGCGAAGCGATCAAAACCCTCGTCGCCAAAGGCATGCTCGAAGTCGGGCCGAAAGTCGGCACCCGCGTATTGCCGGTGCGGCGCTGGAACCTGTTCGATCCGCAGGTCGTCGGTTGGCTGTCGCGTAATGGCTTGCCGGAAAACTTCGTCGATGACTTGCTCGACCTGCGCCGCACCATCGAACCCATGGCCGTGCGCTGGGCTTGCGAGCGCGCGACGCTGGAACAGATCGAAGCGGTGCAACTGGCCTATAACGCCCTTGAGCGTGCCGTCGACAGCGGCATCGATTACAACCGCGCCGATCAGGTCTTCCACGAGTGCATTCTCGCCGCCAGCCATAACCAATTCATCGAACAAATGGTCCCGGCGCTCGGCGCGTTGCTCGCGGTGTCATTTGAAGTTTCTGCAGCCGACCCGGATGAACTGCGCCGCACGTTACCAATCCACAAAGACATGGCCGACGCCATCGCCGCCCGCGATTCGGCGCGCGGCGTGTGGGCGTGCATGACCCTGATCGACAACGCGGATCTGGCGATCAAACGTTTTTACCCGAAAGTCATGGCTGACAGAAAAGCCGGCTGAATACACCGAGATCCCCTGTGGGAGCGAGCTTGCTCGCGAATGCATCAGGTCAGATACATCATCATTGACTGACACTGCGCCTTCGCGAGCAAGCTCGCTCCCACAATAAAACAACAACAAAGAAAGGAGTTGTCATGACGTGGACCGCCCTGACCCAACACCGCGCCCAACTCGGTGAAGGCCCGTTCTGGGACGCACCGACCCAGGCACTGTACTGGGTTGATATCGCCGGTAAACAGGCCCTGCGTCTGATCGGCCAGAACGTACAGATCTGGCAGATGCCCGAACATGTTTCCGCGTTCATCCCCTGCGCCAGCGGCGATGCCTTGGTGACCCTGAGCAGCGGCGTCTACCGTCTCGATCTCGACTCTCCGGGCCTCGAACCCCGTCTGACGCTGTTCTGCGTCGCCGACCCGCAACCGGGCAATCGCCCCAACGAAGCGCGCTGCGATGGCCAGGGTCGTCTGTGGCTCGGCACCATGCAAAACAACATCGGCGAACAGGGCGAAGATCTGCCAATCGTTCGTCGTTCCGGTGGTTTGTTTCGCATCGATCCCGATAAGCGTGTCACACCGTTACTGCGTAATCTGGGAATTCCCAACACCTTGTTGTGGAGCGACGACGGCACGACGCTGTTGTTCGGCGACAGTCTCGACAGCACGCTCTACCGATATTTCATTCACACCGACGGCAACCTCGATGCCGCACAAGTCTTCTACGGTCCTGATCAGCAGGGCGGCCCGGACGGGTCAGCGATGGACGCCGAAGGCTACATCTGGAATGCCCGCTGGGACGGCAGTTGCCTACTGCGTCTGTCACCGGATGGCAAAGTCGAGCGCAAAATCGACCTGCCTGTCAGCCGCCCGACCAGTTGCGTGTTCGGCGGTGAAGATTTGAAAACCCTGTACATCACCAGCGCCCAGAGCCCGCACAACCATCCATTGGATGGCGCGGTGCTGTCGATGCGCGTCGACGTGCCCGGAAAACTCTGCACACGCTTTGCTGGATAATCCCAAAATATGGGATGCAAAATTATATATTGAGATTATTTGGCGGTCGGGTTTATAGTCGGCAGCAGCAGTAACACGCACTCACACTTAAAAAGAACAAAACAGGTGAAGTGATGCAGCGAATCTCTATCGCACTCCCGAGCGGAGTCCGCGTCTCGCAACGGCCCCAAGCTGTCGGCCGCGCCTGCCTGTTTCGTTCAGAACGCCTTCCAGACCGGACATCGGCAGATGCCCGGTTTTTTTGTGCTCGCGAAACAGGAGTCCTGTTCCATGGCTGAACCTCTTTCCCTGCCACCGGTGCCTGCACCGCCGAAGGGCGAGCGACTGAAAAACAAGGTCGTGCTACTGACCGGCGCCGCTCAGGGCATCGGCGAGGCCATCGTCGCTGCTTTCGCCTCACAGCAAGCGAAACTGGTCATCAGTGATATCCAGGCCGAGAAGGTCGAACAGGTTGCCGCGCATTGGCGCGAGCAGGGTTTTGATGTGCAGGCGCTGAAGGCGGATGTCTCGCGTCAGCACGATCTGCACGCCATGGCCAAACGCGCCGTTGAGCTGCACGGGCGCATCGACGTGCTGGTCAATTGCGCCGGGGTCAATGTGTTCCGTGATCCGCTGGAAATGACTGAGGAAGATTGGCATCGCTGTTTTGCCATTGATCTGGACGGCGCCTGGTTCGGCTGCAAAGCGGTGCTGCCGCAGATGATCGAGCAGGGCGTCGGCAGCATCATCAACATCGCCTCGACCCATTCCAGCCACATCATTCCCGGCTGCTTCCCGTACCCGGTGGCCAAGCACGGTTTGCTCGGCCTGACTCGCGCACTCGGCATCGAATACGCGGCGAAAGGCATTCGCGTCAACGCTATCGCCCCCGGCTATATCGAAACGCAACTGAACGTCGATTACTGGAACGGTTTCGCCGACCCGCACGCCGAACGTCAACGCGCCTTCGATCTGCACCCGCCAAAACGCATCGGCCAGCCGCTTGAAGTGGCGATGACCGCGGTGTTTCTGGCCAGTGATGAGGCGCCATTCATCAATGCTTCATGCATCACCATCGATGGTGGGCGCTCGGTGATGTACCACGACTGAGTGCATTGGCTTTCACGGGGGTAAATCCGTGTGAAATCCAATCATCATACGATATGACTATTTTCAACAGGCTTTGCAGGAACACGCTTTAACGCTTTTCAAACATTGCTCAAAAAAAATAACAAGGAGTCAGCTTATGAAACGTCGTTTCGGGATTCGTACCCTGTGCAGTACCGCCCTGGCGGTCACCGCGTTCAGCCTGAGCAGTGCGCTGCTCGCTGCCGACACCGTGAAAATCGGTTTTCTGGTCAAGCAGGCGGAAGAACCGTGGTTCCAGACCGAGTGGGCCTTCGCCGAAAAAGCCGCCAAGGACAAGGGCTTTGAACTGATCAAGATCGCTGTGCCGGACGGTGAGAAAACCCTCTCGGCCATCGACAGCCTCGCTGCCAACGGCGCCAAGGGTTTTGTGATCTGCCCGCCGGATGTCTCGCTCGGCCCGGCAATCATGGCCAAAGCCAAGCTCAATGACCTGAAAGTGATTGCCGTCGATGACCGTTTCGTCGACGCCAACGGCAAATTCATGGAAGACGTGCCGTACCTTGGCATGGCCGCGTTCGAAGTTGGCCAGAAACAGGGCAACGCGATGGTCGCCGAAGCGAAAAAGCGTAATTGGGACTGGAAAGACACCTACGCGGTGGTCAACACCTACAACGAACTCGACACCGGCAAGAAACGCACCGACGGCTCGGTGAAATCCCTTGAAGACGCCGGCATGCCGAAAGACCACATTCTGTTCGCCGCACTGAAAACCCTCGACGTGCCGGGCAGCATGGACGCCACCAACTCGGCGCTGGTGAAACTGCCAAGCGCTGCGAAAAACCTGATCATCGGCGGTATGAACGACAACACCGTGCTCGGCGGCGTGCGCGCCACCGAAGCCGCCGGTTTTGCCGCGACCAACGTGATCGGCATCGGCATCAACGGTACTGACGCCATCGGTGAACTGAAAAAGCCTAACAGCGGCTTCTTCGGCTCGATGCTGCCAAGCCCGCACATCGAAGGCTACAAGACTGCCGAAATGATGTACGAGTGGGTCACCACCGGCAAAGAACCGCCGAAGTACACCGCGATGGACGACGTCACCCTGATCACCCGCGAGAACTTCAAGCAAGAGCTGGAAAAAATCGGCTTGTGGAACTGATGCAGCGACGGCCCGGGCAGCCGGGCCGTTTTTCGGTGTGAAGAGGTGGCTTTATGCACGCGCAAGTACAAACACAACAACACGGCGCCGGCGGCAGCCTGCGCTTCAACGGGATCGGCAAAACCTTTCCCGGCGTGAAAGCGCTGGACGCGATCAGCTTCGTCGCGCATCCGGGCCAGGTTCATGCCTTGATGGGCGAGAACGGCGCCGGCAAATCGACCCTGCTGAAAATCCTCGGCGGTGCCTACATTCCGAGCAGCGGCGAGTTGGTGATCGGCGAGCAGACCATGGCGTTCAAGTCGACGGCGGACAGCATCGGCAGCGGCGTCGCGGTGATTCACCAGGAGCTGCATCTGGTCCCGGAAATGACCGTCGCCGAAAACCTGTTTCTCGGCCACCTGCCGGCCAGTTTCGGCTTGATCAATCGCGGCACACTGCGTCAGCAAGCGTTGAATTGTCTGAAAGGCCTGGCTGACGAAATCGACCCGCAGACCAAAGTCGGACGGCTGTCCCTCGGCCAGCGTCAGTTGGTGGAAATCGCCAAAGCGTTATCGCGCGGCGCCCATGTCATCGCTTTCGACGAACCGACCAGCAGCCTTTCGGCCCGTGAGATCGACCGCTTGATGGCGATCATCGGCCGCCTGCGTGACGAAGGCAAAGTCGTGCTCTACGTCTCGCATCGCATGGAAGAAGTGTTCCGCATCTGCGACGCCGTGACGGTGTTCAAGGACGGCCGCTACGTGCGCACCTTCGACGACATGAGCCAGTTGACCCACGATCAACTGGTGACCTGCATGGTCGGTCGCGACATTCAGGACATCTACGATTACCGCCATCGTCCGCGTGGCGCGGTGGCGCTGAAGGTCGATGGCTTGCTCGGCCCGGGGCTGCGCGAGCCGATCAGTTTCGAGGCGCATAAAGGTGAAATCCTTGGCCTGTTCGGATTGGTCGGGGCAGGGCGTACCGAGCTGTTTCGCCTGCTCAGCGGACTGGAACGCAATACCGCCGGACGCCTCGAATTGCGCGGTCATGAACTGAAACTGCGTTCACCGCGCGACGCGATTGCCGCCGGGATTTTGCTCTGCCCGGAGGATCGCAAGAAGGAAGGCATCATCCCGCTGGCCAGCGTTGCCGAGAACATCAACATCAGTGCGCGCGGTGCCAATTCCGGCCTCGGTTGTCTGATTCGCGGCTTGTGGGAAAAGGGCAACGCCGACAAACAGATCAAGGCGCTGAAGGTGAAAACGCCACACGCCGGGCAACAGATCAAATTCCTTTCCGGCGGCAATCAGCAGAAGGCCATTCTCGGTCGCTGGCTGTCGATGCCGATGAAAGTTTTGCTGCTCGATGAGCCGACGCGTGGCATCGACATCGGCGCCAAAGCGGAGATCTACCAGATCATCCACAACCTCGCCGCCGAAGGCATTTCGGTGATCGTGGTGTCCAGCGACCTGATGGAAGTGATGGGTATTTCCGACCGCATTCTGGTGCTCTGCGAAGGCGCCCTGCGCGGCGAAATCAGCCGCGACCAGGCCAATGAATCCAACCTGCTGCAACTGGCTTTGCCGCGCCACCGCGCTGACGGCGTGGCGAACTGAGAGGTGACTATGATGACAACCCAAAACGAAACCCTGCCCAAAGAGCGCAAACCGTTGGACATGCGCCGCTTCCTCGATGACTGGGTCATGCTGCTGGCAGCGATCGGCATCTTCATTGCCTGCACGCTGTTGATCGACAACTTCCTTTCGCCGCTGAACATGCGTGGCCTGGGCCTGGCGATTTCCACCACCGGGATTGCCGCCTGCACGATGTTGTACTGCCTGGCGTCGGGGCATTTCGACTTGTCGGTAGGCTCGGTGATTGCCTGCGCCGGCGTGGTTGCGGCGGTGGTGATGCGTGACACCAACAGTGTGTTTCTCGGTGTCAGTGCGGCGTTGGTGATGGGCCTGATTGTCGGGCTGATCAACGGCATCGTGATCGCCAAGTTGCGGGTCAATGCCTTGATCACGACGTTGGCGACCATGCAGATCGTTCGCGGTCTGGCGTACATTTTTGCCAACGGTAAAGCGGTGGGCGTGTCGCAGGAATCGTTCTTCGTGTTCGGCAACGGCCAGTTGTTTGGCGTGCCGGTGCCGATTCTGATCACCATCGTCTGCTTTCTGTTTTTCGGCTGGCTGCTGAATTACACCACCTACGGGCGCAACACCATGGCCATCGGCGGCAACCAGGAAGCGGCGCTGCTGGCGGGTGTGAACGTTGACCGGACCAAGATCATTATCTTTGCCGTGCACGGTGTGATTGGTGCGCTGGCCGGGGTGATTCTGGCTTCGCGGATGACGTCGGGGCAGCCGATGATTGGTCAGGGTTTTGAACTGACGGTGATCTCGGCTTGCGTGTTGGGCGGGGTGTCGTTGAGTGGCGGGATTGGCATGATCCGGCATGTGATTGCCGGGGTGTTGATTCTGGCGATTATTGAGAATGCGATGAACTTGAAGAATATTGATACGTTTTATCAGTATGTGATTCGTGGTTCGATCTTGCTGCTGGCTGTGGTCATTGACCGTCTGAAGCAACGCTAAGATCAAGAGCCCCTCACCCCAGCCCTCTCCCAGAGGGAGAGGGGGAAAGGGAGCAGATCTCCTAGCTTTTCAAACCTGAGTTCGACTGGATATTTCAGGTCGATGTAATTCGAATAAACACCTCGATCAGTCCCCTCTCCCTCCGGGAGAGGGCTAGGGTGAGGGGCTTTTTATTCTCCCGCCTTTCGTCACTACCCGTAAATTTACCTTGCCCGCCCGCACCCGTTTCGGTTATCAATTTGTACATGATTAGACAGGTACGATTTGACAAGAAACAACGGGTGGTCGACGAACTCGTCCGGCGCATCGAAAGCGGTCTCATGGAGGACGGCTTTCTGTTGCCCGGCGAACATCAGTTGGCTCAAGAATTCCAAGTCAGCCGAGGTACGCTGCGTGAAGCGCTGGCCGAACTGAAACGGCGCAATTACATCGCCACGCAAAGCGGCGTCGGCTCCATCGTCACCTTCGACGGTGTTGCCCTCGACCAGCGCAGCGGCTGGGCGCAGGCCTTGGCCGACAGCGGGGCGATGATCAATACCGAAGTGTTGCGTCTGGAAGCCGTGACCCGGCCCGATCTACTGGCGCGTTTCGGCACTGACCAGTTCATCACTCTTGACCGCCGTCGCCGCTCCACTGCCGGCACGCTGGTGTCCCTCGAACGCTCATTGATGCCGGCCAGCGGCGGCCTGGAAAGCCTGCCGCGCGTCGGTCTGATCGACAATTCCCTGACCATCACCTTGGCCGCCTATGGCTACATCGGCGAACGCGGCGACCAGTGGATCGGCGCCGAACCGCTGAATGCCGAAGACGCCGGACTGCTCGGCCGGCCTGAAGGCACGGTATTTCTCAAAGCGCTGCGCACCACCTACGACCGGCAGAACCGTTTCATGGAACAGGTGGAAAGTTTGCTCGACCCGGTGCATTTCCGTCTGCACCTGCAATTTGGAGAATCGAAATGACCGCGCTCAACCGTGCCCTCGGCGCTTTCTATGGCCTGGCCCTCGGCGACGCGCTGGGCATGCCGACGCAATCGCTGAACCGCGAAACCATCAAGACCCGTTTCGGCACAATCACCGATCTGCAGGATGCCGGGCCACTGCAACCCATCGCCGCAAACATGCCCAAAGGCTCGATCACCGATGACACCGAGCAGGCCATTCTGGTCGGCGAGTTGCTGGTCGAAGGCAAGGGCCGCATCGAACCGGCGATCCTCGCGCAACGCCTGATCGAGTGGGAAGCCGAGATGCAGGCCAAGGGCTCGCAGGATTTGCTCGGCCCATCGACCAAACGCGCCATTGAAATGATCCTCGCCGGGCACTCGCCGGAAGAGGCCGGGCGTTACGGCACCACTAACGGCGCGGCCATGCGCATCACGCCAGTCGGGATCGCGGCGGATGTCGCCGATCCGGAGCGGTTTATTGCGGCGGTGGTGCAGGCTTGCCAGGTCACCCACAACACCACGCTGGGGATTTCCAGTGCGGCGGCGGTGGCGGCGGTGGTATCCGCCGGCATCAATGGCATGGACCTGGGCGAGGCGTTGAACCTCGGTCAGCAAATCGCTCAACAAGCGGAATCACACGGCCATTGGGTGGCGGGTGGGCGGATCGCCTCGCGCATCAGTTGGGCGCGCACCATCAGTGTCGACAGCGACAAGGCTTTGCTCGCGGATCTGCTCTACGACGTGATCGGCACTTCGGTGGCGTCGCAGGAGTCGGTGGTGGTGTCGTTTGCGCTGGCGCAGCAAGTGGCGGTCGGTGAGATGAGCGCTTTCGAGGCGCTGTGCATGGCCGCCAGTCTTGGCGGTGACACTGACACCATCGCCGCGATTCTTGGCGCGATGCTGGGGGCCTGCCTGGGTCTTGAGAGTTGGCCTGCCGAGATGATCGAGACGGTGAAAGTCGTCAATCATCTTGAGCTTGAGCCGTTGGTGCAGGGGCTGTTGGCCTTGCGCTGATTGGACTGACGTCATCGCTGGCAAGCCAGCTCCCACAGGTTTTCGCTGTGAACACACATTTGTGTACACCCCGATCCCTGTGGGAGCTGGCTTGCCAGCGATAGGCGCACTGCATATTCGAATTTTCAACCCGCAATGGATCGCGCAGACAGGCCGAGGACGGCCGCGATGTCTTGTCGTTTTGCATCATTGCCACAACCACAAAAAAGGCAAACAGGAGCACCTTCATGAGTTCATCAAACGCCGGGCAAAGCGCCGGGCAACTGGAAACCCGCGGCATCGAACCGGTGCCGGAAGCCGAGTGCAACGGTCATCCGCTGCAACTGTTCTGGGTCTGGTTCGCCGCCAACATCTCGATTCTCGGCCTGCCACTGGGCGCCACGCTGGTCGCGTTTCGCGGCTTGGCGATCTGGCAGGCGATCATCGTCGCAATCATCGGCGCGGCCGGTTCATTTGCGGTGGTCGGGATCATCTCGATTGCCGGCCGCCGTGGCCGAGCACCGAGCCTGACCTTGTCACGAGCGATCTTCGGCGTACGGGGCAATATCGGCCCGACGCTGGTCTCGCTGATGTCGCGACTGGGCTGGGAAACCGTCAACACCACCACTGCGGCATTCGTGCTGCTGTCGCTGTGCTCGATCCTGTTCGGCTCACCCGTTGAAGCGAAAAGCGCACCGGTGCTGACGCTGATTTTCATCGCGATTTTCGTCCTGCTGACCTTGTCGGTGTCCGGCCTCGGTCACGCGACTTTGCTGGTGATCCAGAAGTGGGCGACCTACGTGTTCGGCGCGTTGAACCTGCTGGTCGGTGGTTTCCTCTGTGCGACCATCGATTGGAGCGCGGTGTTCAACGCCACGCCCGCGCCGGTGAGCGCAATGATCATCGGCATCGGCACCATGGCCGCCGGCACCGGCATCGGTTGGGCCAACGCTGGCGCCGACATGTCGCGCTATCAGCATCGCAGCGTCAAGGCTGTGCGCCTTGTTGCTTCTGCCGCGTTCGGTGCGGGCATTCCGCTGGTGCTGTTGATCACCCTCGGCGGCTTGCTGTCAGTTGGCAACAATGATCTGGCGTCGGCGACTGACCCGATCGTGGCGATTCGCGACATGTTGCCGACGTGGATGGCGGTGCCTTACCTGATCACCGCATTCGGTGGCCTGCTGCTGTCGAACAACCTGTCGGTGTACTCCGCCGGTTTGACCACGCTGACCCTCGGCCTCAAGGTCAAACGCGTCTACGCGGTGGTGGTCGACATCGTCGCGATCTTCGCCGGTTCGATCTACTTCATGCTGATTGCCGACAGCTTCTACGGCCCGTTCATTACCTTCATTTCCCTGCTGGCAGTGCCGATCACTGCGTGGGTCGGGATCTTCGTCGTCGACCTGATTCACCGTCACTACTACAGCCCCAAAGACCTGCTCGACGTCAGCCCGAGCAGCGCCTACTGGTATCGCGGCGGCATCGAGTGGCGCGCGTTTGGTGCGTGGGCGATTGCCATCGTCCTTGGCTTCAGCTTCACCACCATCGGCACCACTGCCGAGAACGTCTGGTTCAAGGGCTTCCTGTCCGATTCGTGGCTGGGCCACAACGGCCTCGGCTGGATCGTGACCTTCGTGGTCGCCGGTGGCATTTACTTCGTCCTCGGCGGGGCGAAAGATCGCCGCGCCGCGCAAACCGAGAATGCTCATGCCTAAGATGTTGCACACCGGCCAGGTCATCATCGACCTGGTCATGGCCGTGGATAAGCTGCCGCAGATTGGCGGTGATGTGCTGGCGCAGTCGGCGGGTTTCGAAGCCGGTGGCGGGTTCAACGTGATGGCGGCGGCGGTGCGTAATGGCTTGCCGGTGGTTTACCTCGGTCGCCATGGCAGCGGGCGTTTCGGCGATCTCGCGCGGCAGGCGATGAACGCCGAAGGGATTCACATCGGCATTACCGAACCCGCGCAGAAGGACACCGGTTTATGTGTGGCGCTGACGGATGCGTCGGCCGAGCGCAGTTTCATTTCCTATATCGGCGCGGAAGGTGAGGTGACCGAAGAGGATCTGAACAGCGTTGCGGCGGAGGCGGGCGATTACGTTTATCTGAGTGGCTACAGCCTGCTCCACGAAGGCAAGGCCCAGGCGTTGCTCGACTGGACGCTGGCACTGCCGGACTCGATCAACGTGGTGTTCGATCCGGGCCCGTTGGTGGAGTCGCCGGACTCGCCGATGATGCAGGCGTTGCTGCCGCGCATCGATGTGTGGACCAGCAACAGTGTTGAAGCACTGCGGTTTACCGGCGCTGATGATATTGGCGCGGCGCTGGATAGTCTCGCTGAGCACCTGCCCAGCGATGTGTTGATGGTGGTAAGGGACGGGCCGCAGGGCTGCTGGATTCATCAGCGCGATGAGCGTCGGCATGTGCCCGGGTTTGCGGTGAAAGCGGTCGACAGCAATGGCGCTGGTGATGCCCATGCCGGGGTGTTTGTTGCCGGACTGGCGCAGGGTTTGACCGCACATGAAGCGGCGCGGCGGGCGAATGCGGCAGCGGCTATCGCGGTGACGCGCTGGGGGCCGGCGACTTCGCCGGGGGCGGCCGAAGTGGCTGCATTTGTCCGCGATTCCGGCGGCGCCTGATCTACCGCACTCGTTGGCAAGCCAACTCCCACAGTTTTTTGCGGTGAACACACGTTTGTGTACACCCCGGTCCCTGTGGGAGCTGGCTTGCCAGCGATGAGGCCATCACCCTCAAAACAGAACTTGAATTGGCCGCTCGCCGCATCGGCAGCGAGCGGCCGCAGGACTACTGCAGATCCAGCTTGCGCGCCGCCTCAACGCCAGCGGCGCTGAGCTTGATCGGCAGGTTCAGCGAATGTTCGCCAGCCTCGTTGCAGGTCACATGCCCGTGGTGAATCAGTCCACGATCCTGCAAAGCGGCGAGGGCGCTGGCCACGACCTTCTCGCCCCGGTAATTGTCCAGCACCTCCTTGCCCAAACCACTCGGATGGGCGTGCAGCAGGCGGGTGAGGACTTCTTTTTCCAGGTTTTTATCGACGTTCATGGGTACCTCTTCATGGATGTGAATAGGACGCTCGCGTCGGCGAACTACTGACCGGAGCCTTCGGAACCGGAGCCACCGGTGGTGGTTTTCGAGCCGACGCCGGGGCCGGCGTTGTCTGGCATTGCAGGGGCGTCGGGGGTGTTCATGCCGCCCTGACGACCCGGGTCACTGCCCTGAGTGCGCGGATCAGTGCCGGTGGCGGGAGGCTGATTGATCAGGGGGACGCCGGAGCCGTCGGTATTCATACCGGGGGCACTGTTGATGGCGGGCGCGCGGGGCGGGGTCGGGTCGGTAGGGCCGGTGCCCGCTGCGGTGGCGGATGCGGCGAAAACCGCAGGGCAGAGCAGGGCGCTGAATACGAAAGCGGTCAACCTTGACGGGATCATAGGGCTTCTCCAGTGATTGGAATCCTTACCTGTCTTTGGTCTGCCCTCTGATCGGATTGGTGCCTGATGAACGACGAACGGTCTGGATTGCCTGCACGGTTTTGCCATTGAGCCGACGCCAGAGCAGGCGGCCAAGTGTGATCAACCAATTGGCCAACGCTACGATCAGCACCGTCAGAAGCAGCGTGCTCATGCCGTGCTCGACGATGATTTTCCCGGCCAGTAACGGGAAGCCGAACACGCCGATGAAGTACGAAAGACTGAACAGCAACAAGGCCTGCGACGTGGTGCCGGCTGGAGCTTCGTTGGCCGCCAGGCCGTTGATCACCGAATACGTCAGGCCGTAACCGACGCCGAGCATCACGGCTGCCAACAGGTAAGTGAATCCGTTGTGCACGCCGAACGCGAACAGCACAATCGAACCCAACATCAGCCCTGACAGCAGACACGACGCCCGCAGCGGATCACGTTTGACCACAAAGCCTGCGATCAGCATTCGGCTGCTGATTGCCGCGCCCATGAAGCCGAGAAAGAACAACGAATAGTCCAGCGAGCGCGCTGCCGCGTAACTGGTCTGAAAACTCGACAGACCACCGAATACGCAACCGCCGAGCCCAACCATGATGATCGCAAACAGTGCGCGTGAGCTGAGCACTTGAGCGGTCGCTTGCCAGCTGATTTTTGCCGCTGTCGGGGCTTGCGTGCTTTTCAGTTTTGCGCCAAGCCGCCAGAACAGCAGCACCCCGATCAGGCTTGCCAACGCCGCCAGGTAAAACGCCGAGGTCACTGGCAAGCCCAGCGCACTGGCTGCTCGTCCGAGCAACGGGCCGCTGCCGATCCCGGTCATCATGCTGCCCGACAGCAGCGCGAAGTACTTGGCGCGCTGCGCCGGGGTCACCAGACTGGCGACGATGATCGGCCCCAAGGTGTAGAAAACGCCCCAGCCCAAGCCCAACAACAAACCGAAAACCAATAACAGATGACCAAACCCCGGTGTCAGCGCAAAACCCAGACTTGCCGCCACCAGCAACAGCCCGAACAGGGCAATCGAACGCGCTGCACCCAGCCAGTCCGACAAATGCCCGGACACCAGCACCGCGACAAACGTGCTGAGCATCGCCGCCGAAATCACACTGCCGGCATCGTGTTCATTGCCTCCACGAGAAGCGATCAGCAACGACAGCAAAAACGTCGAGCCATAGGACAGCGACAGCAGATAACTGGCGAAGCAGAACAGACCGAACAACTTGCCTGAGACCTTAGGTGTTGCTTGCGACATGACGCGAATCCTTGAGCGGAAAAATTCAGCGTCGTCTGTTTAACACGTCAGGCAGGCGGCTTAGGTCTGAGCTTGGCGAAGTCAGGATCACGGCACGCCGGAGTAACGCTCAGGCGATGCCGATTTCTTCCTTGAACTGCTCCATGAAACCCTTCAGGCGTTGATGCCGGACTTGCGCCAGACCCTGGCCAGAACGGGTCTGGAAACCGTCAGCGAGATGCAGCAGTTTGGTCTGGAAATGATCGAGGCAAAAACGCTTGTCGTCGTAATCGCGCGCTTTCGCCTCGGGATCCTGCGGGTCGTACAACGCCGAGCCCATGCGCCCGGCGATATAGAACGTACGGGCGACGCCGAGCATGCCGAGTGAGTCGAGGCGGTCGGCGTCCTGGACGATTTTCGCTTCGCGAGTGCGCGGGGTGAGGTTGGCGGAGAAACTGTGGGCTTCGATGGCGTGGGCAACTTCACTGATTTTCGCTGTCGGCCAATTCATACCGGCTAATACTGCAGAAGCTTTTTCCGCCGCAAGACGCGAAGCCTGCGAACGCAGTGGCGAATTCTTCTCGACGGCCACGCAATCGTGCAGCAGCACGGCGGCCAACAACACCTCAAGATCGCCGCCTTCTTCTTCATGCAGCGTACGCACGTTGTGCCAGACCCGTTGCAGGTGCGCGAGGTCGTGAGCGCCGTCGTCGGACGGCTCCAGAGCGTGTGGCAGTAACTCTGCTGCCAGTGCCGCCACGGGTGTAAAAAACTCAAGGTTCATAAGCATCCTTTCAGATTGTCGAAGTCCCTGTGGGCGCGGGCTTGCTCGCGAAGGCGTCCTTGCAGTCACCTGCATTGTTTAATGACAGAATGTATTCGCGAGCAAGCTCGCTCCCACAGGGAACTGCAGCGTTTGCAACATTGCGCAGAGTAGTGTGTGTTTTGCCATGTGACGAGCGCCGCCCACGGCCTTAGTATGGCGTTTTCCTTTTCCGACAAGGCCCGTCCATGACGATCGAAATCCGCCCGGCGACCCCCAGCGATGCCCCGCAAATCCTCGCCTTCATCACTGAACTCGCCGATTTCGAAAAGGCCCGCCACGAAGTCATCGCCAGCGTTGCCGACATCGAACGCAGCCTGTTCGGCGAAGGCGCCACCGCCCACGGTCTGATCTGCCTGCGCGATGGTCTGCCGATCGGTTTCGCGGTGTTCTTCTTCAGCTATTCGACCTGGCTCGGCAGCAACTGCCTGTACCTCGAAGACCTCTACATCACCCCCGAACAACGCGGCGGCGGTGCTGGCAAAACCTTGTTGCGTCACTTGGCGAAAATCGCCTGCGACAACGACTGCGGCCGCTTCGAATGGAGCGTGCTCGACTGGAACACGCCGGCCATCGATTTCTACAAGTCGCTCGGCGCGCAACCGCAGGAAGAGTGGGTGCGCTACCGCATGGATGGCAAAGTCCTGCGTGAGTTTGCCGAGGGCTGAGCACAATGATGGCAATCCGGCAGTAATTCGATTGTCGCCAGCGCTCTAGTCCGGCATCCTACGCGCCATTTTTGCACGCTCATGGATGACACCTGCAATGCCTATGGCACAATTTCTCCGCGCCCGTGGAACCTTCGCTGCGTCAACGAGTGTCCAGCGATGAGCGGACTACGGGCGACAATGCGTCTGTACGGCCTGGTGAAAAACTCAGGCTCGAGCGACAACCCCCAGCGCCAACCGGTCGACATTCTCTGCACGACAAACAGCACGGGCGGCAAAGCCATTCGTGCGTTCGTGTCACGCCTCGATGCCGAGTTGATGACGCGCAGTACCGGGCTCGACAATTACCGCGTAATAGCGCTGCGCACCTTCGATCCGACGGCGTTTATCGACGCCCATCAAGGCTGGCTGACGCTGCACATCTGTTGCGGTTTCGTCGCTCCTGCCGGGCATTCGCTACTCAAGGACGGCGGGTTGATGCCGATGGGCTGGTACGCCTATTCCGAAATCGGTCAGTGGACGGCCGAACATCATCTGGACCTCGGCGCAAAAATGGCCGATTTGCTGCAATCGACTTACGAGCGCAATCACCTGCGCAACTACAACGCCTGGCTCAACGAGCTGGATGACGCGACGCCTGCCGAGCTGGCATGGCATGTCGATCAAGCCTGGCAACATCTGCACATCGCTACATCCCCCGACAGCCGTGAACACTGCCACGCCCTGTTCGACCCCGTCGACAACCGCTGGCGCTTCGCCGCGACCGATGTCGATCTCCACCAGCCGCACCCGGAACCCCTGAAGCAAGGAGCTTTGAATTGAGTGGTAAACCTGCTGCACGCGTCACCGACCCGACCGCTTGCCCATTGCCAGGCCATGGCACCAACCCGATTGCTTCCGGCTCGCCGAACGTCTTCTTCGACGGCCTCGCGGCTGCGCGCATGACCGATAAATCGGCGTGCGGCAGCCCGATTACCGGCGCCGTTTCCGGCACCGTATTCATCAACGGCCTGAATGCCGCCACGCTCGACAGCACCGGAGGCCACGGCAATGTTGTGGTCGGTGGGTCGGGGACGGTGATTATCGGCCAGAGCGGCGGTGGTGCGGCGTTTAGTGGGTTGTTGCCGATGCCGGTGCATTTCAATGATCGGATGCAGATTGTTGATGAAAACAGCGGTGAACCGCTTTCCTATATTGCCTACGTCATCGAACGGGCGGATGGAACGCTGGAACGAGGCGTCACTGATGCCAAGGGTCATACCCACACGGTCAGTTCGCACCTCAAAGAAACCATCAAACTGTACGTGGAGTAATACCGATGGGAGCTCAATCCGGAGCCGTTCAAGGATGCATCGGGAGACTGGTCGCCAGTCATGAGTTGACGACAAAAGAGGATCAGACGGTCAAACCTGTGACGCTTGCCAGAGAGGTTGTGGCTTTTTTCATTGGCGGTGCTGGCGACTCGGAAAGTTACTACGGAGACGGGCCTAGCAACTACACCTTGCGGGCCATGGAAGCTTTGCAGATCCGTTTAGGTTCGAGCTATGGCGGCAAATTCCAACCCTATTACATGGGATACAACGATGTAAAAGGGGATGCCGACCTCGAAGAGTTTGTATTCTCCAAGCTGCCTCACAAGTCCGCACATGTCTACATTGTGGGTCATAGTTTGGGCGGGTGGAACGGCGCGCATTTGTCGCAGATTCTCACCGATAAAGGTTATATCGTAAAAATGCTCGTTACTCTGGATCCTGTGGGAGAAGGTGTGATGGTGGCGTTGATTTCGGATATTTACTGGTCGGAGCCAACGCCCAAGGCTGAAACCTGGATCAACGTTCGGGCAGAGCCTGACGAGATGGATCGAACCGACGTAGTCGCTTGGGTGGGGGGCAAGTGGGATATCGAATCCGGTCCCGATGTTATGGGGATCGTCAAATTCAACCATTACTCGGCCTTGAGATTGTATGAGTCCGAGCTGGAGTGCGGGCAGTCAGCATTGGATTTGTCGGCGAGTTCAATCGCTGGTTACTTGAGGGAAGGTGCATGAGATGGATATTGCTGATCGTTGTTTCGTTATTGTGCGTTGCTTGCGCAAAGTCTCATGACATTACACCCGCGACGTTGGGCTATGAATCGATTACGCCGCGCTCGAAAAGCGTTTTTTTTGAGGTCAATTTCAATTCGGATGTGGAACTGCTGGAGATTTTCTGGCGGGAAAAGAAAGCGAACAGCTTTGATCAGGTGTTTATTTGTGCCTTGGGTGATGACTCGGACTTTTCCATTGAACATACGATATCGAAAGCAGCAATGGGGTTGGTCAGAGAAAACAGGGAGCATTTGAACAAGGCCGGATTCGGATACACCGCGAGCATTGCTTTCAAGGACGTTGGTGAAAAGAAAAGGACCTCGAAGTACTTGAGTCGTGACGCCATAAAAGGCTTGTTGAAAGACAAGCAAATGATTCCGTGCAAAGTGGTGGTTACGGCAACGGGTTATAAGGCGTATTACACCAAATCACTGTTCATCCCCGTTGCAGATGTCTTATCTGCCCTGTCGGACTACGACAGTTTGCGATGACGTGCCCGGCAGTTGATTTTTGGAGTGGTAATGGCAAGGTTGCTTTTGGTTTTTTTGTTCGCGTTGTGCTCCTCTTGCATGCATTTGGATGTGCCCCCCGCAAGGCTTGAATTTGTCTCGATCAATCACGAGATGTCTTCCTCTTACGATCTGCGTTTCACCTCCGACCGAAACCTCGTTGACCTCTATGAAGATCATGGTCGGCGAGGTCAGATTGGTACGTGGATCCACTGCTCGTTGAATGGCGATCCGGATTTTTCCATCGAACATGAAATCGTTCTGGAAGCCTCGGGAAGCGTCAGCGGTATGCGCTTGATTGAAGGCGATCGTCGTTATGAGATGTTCGCGAATATCAGTGTCGAGAATCACGCCGTCAATGACGGCCGTAATCACATTCGACCGGTTGAGTTGGTGCAGATCCTCAAGCCGCAGGAATACATTCCGTGCAAGGTGGTGATCACCGCGTTCCCGTTCGTGGCGTATTACTCGAAAGTCATGTACATGCCCACGTCGCGGTTCATTGCTGCGATAGAAAATCCTCGCGTGGCGCCCGCGCGTATTTCGCTTGAACAGTCCGACCGACCGAGGTCGTTGCTGCCTTTTGCCTCAGTGTGCATCGTGCGCTGGCGCTATGACCTGGCGCTGGGATATGACCAGATTGACAGTCTCGGACTCTGTAGCGACGTACCCTATGCCGGCATGCTGGCCTCGTTCGCACCGAACAACACGAAGCTGAAGGTTGTTTCAGGTTCAGAGGCAAACCCGGCGCCCTTCGCGGCGTACACCATTATTCGCGCTGACGGACGCCGGGAGCCCGGAGTAACTGACGACAAGGGCCACACACATGAGGTGGGATCCAGCGAGTACGAAACAGTGAGGATCCTGATCAACAATAATCTGGATGTCGTTCAGCGCTGGACAAAATGGACTGACACCATCCCATAATATGGGATGTAAAATTACATATTGAGATTTCACGTCTGAGAGGTCTATAGTCCATCGCACTCACTGCCAAAAACAAAACAGGTGAAGCGATGCTGGCGCAATTGATCGCGCTCGACTGGGGGACGACCTCATTACGTGCTTACAAACTCGCGGCGGACGGTGTGGTGCTGGAGCAGCGCGCGCTGTCGTCCGGGATCATGCAGTTGCCCAAGACCCCGCGAATCATCAATGGTCGCGAATGCACCAATGGTTTTGAATTGGCCTTCGACGAGGCCTGCGGCGACTGGCTCGATGCGCAGCCGGATCTGCCGGTGATCGCCTGCGGCATGGTCGGCAGTGCGCAGGGCTGGCGTGAAGCGGCCTACTGCGAGACGCCGGCGAACGTCGCCAATCTCGGAAATTCCCTACAAACAGTTGTCAGTCTGCGCGGCACCGTGGTGCATATCGTGCCGGGTGTGATTCAACGCTCGCGTCTGCCGAACGTGATGCGCGGCGAAGAAACCCAGGTGCTTGGCGTGCTGCAGAATCTGCCGATTGAGGCGGGTGCTGATCTGTTGATCGGCCTGCCGGGCAGCCACTCGAAATGGGTGGATGTGGTCGATGGCTGCATCACCCACTTCGATACCTTCATGACCGGCGAAGTGTTCGCTGTGCTCAGTGAGCACAGCATTCTTGGCCGAACCCAGCAGCAGAGTGCGACGTTCGATGCGCAGGCGTTTGACCGTGGCGTGCAGGTTGCGCAGTCGGCGGACGGCGAACTCGGCGTGCTGTCGACGTTGTTCAGTGCCCGCACGCTGGGGCTGACCGGTGAACTGAGCCCAATGGCGCAGGCGGATTATCTGTCCGGCCTGATGATCGGCCATGAACTGGCAGTACTCGCCAGCGCTCAGCGCCGACGCCGCAACAACCCGAATCTTCCTTCGATCATCCTCATCGGTAACGCGCAACTCTGCGCGCGCTACAGCCGCGCCCTCGATGCCTGCGGGTTCGCCAACGTGACGCTGGCCGAGCAGGCCACCGAGCGTGGTTTGTGGCAACTGGCGCTGGCCGCCGGACTGATCGATTCCTCATCCCGTTAACCCTGACTGGAGGCCTGACATGCTCAAGCAAGCATTGGCGCAAAACGGTCTGATCGCGATCCTGCGTGGCCTGCATCCGCAGGAAGCTGGCGCTGTCGGAGAAGTCCTGTATGCGGCTGGATTTCGCGTCATCGAAGTACCGCTCAATTCCCCTTCGCCGTACGAAAGTATCCGCATCCTGCGCAAGACCGTGCCCGCCGATTGCCTGATCGGTGCCGGCACGGTGCTGACGTCCGAGCAGGTCGAGTTGGTGAAAGAAGCCGGCGGCCAAGTGATCGTCATGCCGCACAGCGATGCCAAGGTCTTGCGCGCGGCAAAAGCGGCGGGGCTGTTTCTGTCGCCGGGTGTGGCGACGCCGACGGAAGCGTTCGCGGCGTTGGAGGAGGGCGCGGACATTCTCAAGCTGTTTCCGGCCGAGCAGATGGGCCCGGCCGTCGTCAAAGCCTGGCTCGCGGTATTGCCATCCGGGACGGTGCTGGCACCGGTCGGCGGCATCACGCCGGACAACATGCAGGCGTTTATCGATGCCGGCGTGAAAGGTTTCGGCCTCGGCTCCGGCCTGTTCAAACCGGGCATGACGCCGGAGCAAGTAGCGGTGAATGCCAAGGCCTACGTGGCCGCGTGGAAGGCGCTTCGCTAAGACTTTCTGGCGCTGCGTGCGCTGCATCTAACAAGAGCTGCATTTACAAAAAGAGAGCAGAGATGAAAATCACCAAACTCACCACCTTCATCGTGCCGCCGCGCTGGTGCTTCCTCAAGATCGAAACCGACGAAGGCGTGACCGGTTGGGGCGAACCCGTGGTTGAAGGGCGCGCGCACACCGTCGCGGCTGCCGTTGAAGAATTGTCCGACTACCTGATCGGCAAAGACCCACGCAACATCGAAGACATCTGGACTGTGCTCTATCGCGGTGGCTTCTACCGGGGCGGCGCGATTCACATGAGTGCGCTGGCCGGTATCGATCAGGCGCTGTGGGACATCAAGGGCAAGGCGCTCGGGGTGTCGGTGAGTGATCTGCTCGGTGGTCAGGTGCGCGACAAGATTCGCGTGTATTCGTGGATCGGCGGCGACCGTCCGGCGGACACCGCGCGTGCGGCGAAAGAGGCGGTGAGCCGTGGTTTCACGGCGGTGAAAATGAACGGCACCGAAGAACTGCAATTCCTCGACACCTTCGAAAAAGTCGATCTGGCGCTGGCCAACGTCGCCGCCGTACGGGATGCGGTCGGGCCGAACGTTGGCATCGGCGTCGACTTCCATGGCCGCGTGCACAAGCCGATGGCCAAGGTGCTGATGAAGGAACTCGACCCGTACAAACTGATGTTTATCGAAGAGCCGGTGCTCAGTGAAAACTATGAAGCGCTGAAAGAGCTGGCGCCGCTGACCAGCACGCCGATTGCCCTCGGCGAGCGACTGTTCTCGCGCTGGGACTTTAAACGCGTGTTGAGCGAAGGCTACGTCGACATCATCCAGCCGGACGCCTCGCACGCCGGCGGCATCACCGAAACCCGCAAGATCGCCAACATGGCCGAAGCCTACGACGTCGCGCTGGCGCTGCATTGCCCGTTGGGGCCGATTGCGCTGGCGGCGTGTTTGCAACTGGACGCGGTTTGTTACAACGCGTTTATCCAGGAGCAAAGCCTGGGCATCCATTACAACGAGAGCAATGACCTGCTCGACTATGTGAAGGATCCACGGGTGTTCGATTACGACAAAGGTTTCGTGAAGATTCCGAACGGCCCGGGTCTGGGCATTGAGATCAACGAAGAATACGTGATCGAGCGTGCGGCGGTCGGGCATCGCTGGCGCAACCCGATCTGGCGTCATGCCGATGGCAGCTTTGCCGAGTGGTGATTTGTCTCTGACACACCACAACCCCCTGTGAGATCGTTCCCACGCTCTGCGTGGGAATGCCTCAATGGACGCTCTGCGTTCGCTTTTGGGACGCAGAGCGTCCCGGGCTGCATTCCCACGCGGAGCGTGGGAACGATCAGACAGGGTGCAGTGCAGGCCTCAGGCCGACCTCAATAAACATAAAAAGAGGCTCTCCCCATGCAACCGCAAACCCTCACCGGGCAGGCGTCTTTAGTCACGCCTAGCCGTAAGCGGTTTTTTATCATGGTGTTGCTGTTTATCACCGTGGTCATCAACTACCTCGACCGCAGCAACCTGTCGATTGCCGCGCCGGCGCTGACCAGTGAGTTGGGCATTGATCCGATTCACGTCGGCCTGATCTTTTCCGCGTTCGGCTGGACCTACGCCGCCATGCAGATCCCCGGCGGCTGGCTGGTCGATCGGGTGCCACCACGCATTCTCTATAGCGTCGCTTTGCTGTTGTGGTCGATTGCCACAGTGATGCTCGGTTTCGCTGCCAGTTTCATTGCGTTGTTCGTTTTACGCATGGCGGTCGGTGCGCTGGAAGCGCCGGCGTATCCGATCAACAGCCGCGTGGTTACGACGTGGTTTCCTGAGCGTGAGCGCGCCACGGCGATTGGTTTTTACACGTCGGGGCAGTTCGTTGGTCTGGCATTCCTGACCCCGGTGCTGGCCTGGCTGCAACACGAGTTCGGCTGGCACATGGTCTTCGTCGCCACCGGCGCGGTGGGCATCATTTGGGCGGCGATCTGGTACGCGGTCTATCGCGAGCCACGGGATTTCAAAGGCGCCAACGAAGCGGAAATCGACTTGATCCGCGAAGGCGGTGGTCTGGTCGACATTCAACAAGAGTCGGCCAAGGTCAAAGCCAAATTCAGCTGGACCGATCTCGGCATCGTCCTGACCAAACGCAAGTTGTGGGGCATCTACCTGGGCCAGTTCTGCCTGAACTCGACGCTGTGGTTTTTCCTCACGTGGTTCCCGACCTATCTGGTGAAATATCGCGGCATGGACTTCATCAAGTCTGGCCTGCTGGCGTCGCTGCCGTTTCTCGCCGCGTTCGTTGGTGTGTTGTGTTCGGGGTTCTTTTCCGACTTTTTGATACGTCGCGGTTGCACCGTCGGCTTTGCGCGCAAGTTGCCGATCATTGGCGGGCTGCTGATTTCCACCTCGATCATCGGCGCCAATTTTGTTGAGTCGACGCCGCTGGTGATTGCCTTCCTGGCCTTGGCATTTTTCGGCAACGGTCTGGCTTCTATCACCTGGTCACTGGTGTCGACGCTGGCGCCGGCGCGGTTGTTGGGTTTGACCGGCGGAGTGTTCAACTTCATCGGCAACCTGTCGGCAATTGCCACACCGATCGTCATCGGCTTCCTCGCCAGCGGCGATTCGTTCGCGCCGGCGATCACCTATATCGCGGTGCTCGCCTTGATTGGCGCCTTGTCCTACGTGCTGCTGGTGGGCAAGGTAGAGCGTATCGAGTTGTAGTGGTCTGCGTCGGGCGACCATAATGCCGCCCGTTCCCTCGCTCAACGGTAAAGGCTGGATATGCAGGAAGACGCTCCGGAAAAAACCAAGGACGCCGCGCCCACCGGCACCCAGACGCTATTGCGCGGCCTCGGCGTGGTGCAAGCGGTGGCCAGTGGCGCCCGTGATCTCAAGGAGATTGCCCGGCTGATTGGCACCACGCGTAGCACCACCCATCGTCTGGCCAGTTGCCTGGTCGATGAGCGTTATCTGCGCGTGGTGCCGCAAGTCGGTTATCTGCTTGGGCCGAAGCTGATCGAACTGGGTTTTCAAGCGCGCGAAGAATTGCCGCTGGTGAGCCTGGCCGGGCCCTATCTGGACGAGTTGTCGGCGCTGACCGGTGACACCGTGCATTTGGGCATTCGTGAAGGCGACGAGGTGCTGTATCTGCTGAAAAATCCGGGGCGCAATGGCCCGGAAATGCGTTCGCGGGTCGGCCATCGCATGCCGCTGGCGCGTACCGGGATTGGCAAGGCGTTGATGCTCGATGACTCGCCGAAAGATTGGCAGCGGCTCTACGACATCAGTCTGCCGGCCGGTGGCAAAAGTCAGTTCTGGCCGCAGCATCCCCAGCAATCTTGGGAACAGCTGGAGCAGCGCATGACCGAATACGTCGCCGGTGGCTACGCCTTCGATCTGGAAGACAACGAGCCGTCGATTCGCTGTGTGGCGGCGCCGATTCGCGATGCGAGCAAGGGCATTGTCGCGGCGATCAGTATCGCCAGCACCGTGCCGTACATGCCGCTGGAAAAAATGGCCGAGCTGATTCCCCTGATCAAAGGGGTCACAGCCCGGCTCTCGGCGGAACTCGGTCTGAAGATTTAAACCTTCAGGGTCGCCATGTCGATCACGAAACGGTACTTCACGTCACCGGCGATCATCCGGGCGTAAGCCTCGTTGATCTGACGGATGTCGAGCATTTCGATGTCGCAGGTGATGTTGTGCTCGGCGCAGAAATCCAGCACTTCCTGGGTTTCGGCGACGCCACCGATCAACGAACCGGCCAAGATGCGGCGACCCAATACCAGTTTGGCGGCGTGTACCGGTGGATCGATCGGTTCGATCAGACCGACCAGAATGTGCACGCCGTCAAAACGCAGGGTATCGAGGTACGGGTTGAGATCGTGCTGCACCGGAATGGTGTCGAGCAGGAAGTCGAAGTAACCGGCAGCGGCTTTCATTTGCTCGGCATCGGTGGACACGATCACGTGATCGGCACCCTGACGACGACCTTCTTCAGCCTTGCTCGCCGAGCGGGTGAACAGCGTGACTTCGGCGCCCATGGCCTTGGCGAACTTGATGCCCATGTGGCCCAGACCGCCCATGCCGAGAATCCCGACCTTGTCGCCAGCCTTGACGCCGTAGTGCTTGAGCGGCGAGTAGGTGGTGATGCCGGCGCAGAGGATCGGCGCGGCGCTGGCCAACGCCAGTTTTTCCGGGATGCGCACGACGAAGTGTTCGCTGACCACGATGCTGTCCGAATAACCGCCCATGGTGTTGCTGCCGTCGACCCGGTCCGGGGTCGCGTAGGTCATGGTCGGGCCTTCGAGGCAATATTGCTCAAGGTTCGACTGGCAGGCTTCACAGGTGCGGCAAGAGTCGACCATGCAGCCAACGCCGACCAGATCGCCTACTTTGTGTTGGGTGACATTCGCACCGATCGCGGTGACTTTTCCGACGATCTCATGGCCCGGCATCAACGGGTAAACGGCGATGCCCCATTCGTTGCGCGCCTGGTGGATGTCGGAGTGGCAAACGCCGCAATACAGAATCTCGATGGCGACATCGTCGGCGCGCGGGCTGCGACGTTCGAATTTCATCGGGGCGAGGGGCGTGGTGGCCGATTGAGCGGCATAGCCGATGGCGGTGTACATGTGAAACCTCGCAAAAGCAGTGACAGTTGAGGCGGCGCATTCTGGGCGCCGACTGCCGGTCCGGCCATGACGATTCCTCCGGGTCTCATGCCTAATCCTCCGGCATGCGGGTTTGATCGGTCGCATTGGCAAAAGGATCTGCGATGATGCTTTCATCCCTTATTTTCGTGATTTTTTGTGAAGAGCAATTCGATGCAATTGACCCGTCATCTTGATGCCAATGCCCGGCTGGTTTCGCTGATCGAACCCCTGGCGCTGCGCGACGGCTATTCCCCGACCGGGCTGCCCGGTGTGCAGGTGTTGCGCGCCAGTTGCGACGTCGCCCGTGGCCCGCACATTTATGAGCCGAGCCTGATGATCATCGCCCAGGGCAGCAAACTGGCGTTTCTCGGGCCGCGCACCATGGAATATGGCGCCGGGCATTATCTGATTCAGGCGCTGCCGGTGCCGTTCGAATGCGAGACGTTTGCCTTGCCGGATGCGCCGTTGCTCGGGGTTTCAGTGGCGATTGATCGGGTGTTGCTCGGTGAACTGGTACTGGCGATGGGACTGGCGCCCGGGCGGCATATTCCGGCGCAGACGCCGGAGTCGATGACCTCGGTGGTGCTCGACGATGACATGCGTGGCTGTGTCGAACGTTTGCTCAGTTGCCTGCACGATCCGCTGGAATGCCAGATTCTCGGGCCGGCGCGGGTGCGCGAGTTGTTGTTCGTCGCGTTGCGCGGGCCGCAGGCCGATGTGTTGCGCGCGTTGGTGGAACAGCAGGGGCAGTTTGCCCGGGTGGCGGCGTCGATCAGTCATCTGCATGCGCATTACACCGAGCCGTTGAATGTCGAGACGCTGGCCGGTTGCGCGAACATGAGCGTGTCGACGTTTCATGAGCATTTCAAACGCAGCACGCTGTTGTCGCCGGTGCAGTATCTGAAGCGTTTACGGTTGTTGAAGGCGCAGACGTTGCTGGTGGCGGAAGGGCTGGGTGTGGCGCAGGTGGCGCATCGGGTCGGGTATCAGAGTACGTCGCAGTTCAGTCGCGAGTACAAGCGCTACTTTGAGCGTAGCCCGGGTGACGAGCGCGCTGCCTGAGCAGGCGAAGGCCTGCAGGGTTCGGTGGTGTTGCAGGAATTGTGGGTAACAAAAAGGCCCCCAAATCGGGAGCCTTGTTGTTCAGCGGTTCGACTTACATGTTCGGGTAGGTCGGGCCGCCTGCGCCTTCCGGCGTGACCCAGGTGATGTTCTGCGAAGGGTCTTTGATGTCACAGGTCTTGCAGTGCACGCAGTTCTGCGCATTGATCTGGAAGCGCTTCTCGCCGTCTTCCTTGGTGATCACTTCGTACACGCCGGCCGGGCAGTAGCGCTGCGCCGGTTCGTCGTACAGCGGCAGGTTCTTGCTGATCGGGATGCTTGGGTCTTTCAACTTCAAGTGGCAAGGTTGTTCTTCTTCGTGGTTGGTACCGGAGATGAACACCGAGCTGAGTTTGTCGAAGCTGAGTTTGCCGTCCGGCTTCGGATAGTCGATCTTCTTGCAGTCGGCGGCGAGCTTGAGGCACGCGTAATCCGGCTTGGTGTCGTGCAGGGTGAACGGCAGTTTGCCGCCGAAGATGTTCTGATCCAGCCAGTTGAAACCGCCGCCAACGATGGCGCCGAACTTGTGGATCGCCGGGCCGAAGTTACGGCTGGCGAACAGTTCGTCGTAGAGCCAGCTCTTCTTGAACGCGTCGACGTAGCTGGTCAGCTCTTCGGTGCCGTCCTTCTCGGCAAACAATGCGTCAGCCACCGATTCAGCGGCGAGCATGCCCGACTTCATCGCGGTGTGGCTGCCTTTGATCTTGGCGAAGTTCAGGGTGCCGAGGTCGCAACCGATCAGCGCGCCGCCTTTGAAGACCATTTTCGGCAGCGAGTTCAGGCCACCTTTGCAGATCGCGCGAGCGCCGTAGCTGATGCGCTTGCCGCCTTCCAGGTACTGCGCCAGCACCGGGTGATGCTTGAGGCGCTGGAACTCGTCGAACGGCGACAGGTACGTGTTGCTGTAGGAAAGATCGACGATCAGACCGACCACCACCTGATTGTTTTCCAGGTGATAGAGGAACGAGCCACCGGTGTTCTCGGTGCCCATGATGTCCAGCGGCCAGCCGGCGGTGTGGACTACCAGGCCTGGCTGATGCTTGGCCGGGTCGATTTCCCAGATTTCTTTCAGGCCGATGCCGTAGTGCTGGGCGTCGGCATCGCTGTCGAGGTTGTAGCGCTTGATCAGTTGCTTGCCGATGTGGCCACGGCAACCTTCGGCGAACAACGTGTATTTGCCACGCAGTTCCATGCCCGGGGTGTACAGGCCTTCTTTCGGGTTGCCTTCGCGGTCGACGCCCAGATCACCGGTGATGATCCCGCGCACCACGCCTTGCTCGTCGATCAGCGCTTCCTGAGCGGCGAAGCCTGGGTAGATTTCTACGCCGAGGTTTTCCGCCTGCTGGGCGAGCCAGCGGCACAGGTTGCCGAGGGAGATGATGTAGTTGCCTTCGTTGTGCATGGTCTTGGGCACAAAGAAGTCTGGAATTTTTTGCGCGTTTTCGGCGTTTTTCAGCACGAAAATATCGTCGCGGGTGACTGGCGTGTTCAGCGGTGCGCCGAGTTCTTTCCAGTCCGGGAACAGTTCGTTCAGAGCGCGTGGTTCGAACACGGCACCGGAGAGGATGTGTGCGCCGACTTCGGAGCCTTTTTCGACCACGCAGACGCTGATTTCCTTACCGGCTTCGGCGGCCTTCTGCTTCAGACGGCAGGCGGCGGACAGGCCAGCGGGGCCGGCACCGACGATGACCACGTCGAATTCCATGTATTCGCGTTCCACAGGCTATCTCCTACTCAAGGCTCAACAGTTTTTTTTCTAATTTGGAGGTTTGATGTCGCATCCGCTATTCCTTTACGTTAACGTCAAGGGGAATATTGGAGAACAGACCTTTCTCTCTAGGCGGCGCATTATATCTACACCACTCCCAGCGTCCAATACAAACGTTTGTTTGAATCGGCTCCAGCCCAGAGAAATCAAAGAAGCGCGGCTTATGAATGGTCATTTTGCTGTATTGACCGGAATAGGCGTTCCGGTCAAGATACGGGCGGTTTTGCGCTCGTCGTAGGCAGACTGGCGGTTTCAAGAGCACGTCTAAAGACAGGGCACAGGCAGTAGAAGGTGGTGCGCAGCGCAGGTCCGGCGCGCAGTTTACACAGCGTGAAGATCAATGACCCGTCGGTCACCCCTGACGAACGGTCGCAGGTCTTCCACCGTGCAGCCACCTGACACCCGAGTCGGCGTTTTTAGAGGTGCCCTTTTAGCCTGATGAGCATCAACCGCCAGGTTCGCCTAGGCGACTTTCTTTTCACCGGAGAGTAACGAGGAATCCATGAAGGTTCTTGTAGCTGTCAAACGCGTTGTGGATTACAACGTCAAGGTTCGCGTCAAGGCGGACAATTCCGGCGTCGATCTCGCCAACGTCAAGATGTCGATGAACCCGTTCTGCGAAATCGCAGTGGAAGAAGCCGTACGCCTGAAAGAGAAAGGTGTTGCGACTGAAATCGTCGTCGTCTCCATCGGCCCGACCACCGCTCAGGAACAGCTGCGTACCGCACTGGCTCTGGGTGCCGACCGTGCCATCCTCGTCGAATCCGCTGAAGATCTGACCTCGCTCGCCGTGGCCAAGCTGCTCAAGGCTGTGGTCGACAAGGAACAGCCGCAGCTGGTAATCCTCGGCAAGCAGGCGATCGATAGCGACAACAACCAGACCGGCCAGATGCTCGCTGCATTGAGCGGCTACGGTCAGGGCACGTTCGCTTCGAAAGTCGAAGTGTCCGGCGACAGCGTTGCCGTGACTCGCGAAATCGACGGCGGCGCGCAGACTGTTTCGCTGAAACTGCCGGCGATCGTCACCACCGACCTGCGTTTGAACGAGCCGCGTTATGCGTCCCTGCCAAACATCATGAAAGCCAAGAAGAAGCCTCTCGAAGTGCTGACTCCGGACGCTTTGGGCGTTTCCACCGCCTCTACCAACAAGACCCTGAAAGTCGAAGCGCCGGCTGCACGCAGCGCGGGCATCAAGGTCAAGTCGGTGGCTGAACTGGTCGAGAAACTGAAAAACGAAGCGAAGGTAATCTAATCATGACTATCTTGGTAATCGCCGAACACGACAACAAAGTGCTGGCCCCGGCCACACTGAACACCGTGGCTGCTGCTGCCAAAATCGGCGGCGACATCCACGTTCTGGTTGCCGGCCAAGGCGCTGGCGCCGTGGCTGAAGCCGCTGCGAAAATCGCAGGCGTGAGCAAAGTCCTCAACGCTGACAACGCCGCTTACGCGCATCAGCTGCCGGAAAACGTTGCGCCATTGGTTGCAGAGCTGGGCGCTGGCTACAGCCACATCCTGGCTGCCGCGACCTCCAACGGCAAAAACATCCTGCCGCGCGTTGCTGCGCAGCTGGACGTTGACCAGATCTCCGAGATCATCTCGGTCGAAAGCGCTGACACGTTCAAGCGTCCGATCTACGCCGGTAACGCCATCGCTACCGTACAGTCGACCGCACCGATCAAAGTGATCACCGTGCGTGCCACCGGTTTCGACCCGGTTGCTGCTGAAGGTGGTTCGGCTGCCGTTGAAGCCGTTGCTGCTGCACACGACGCTGGCACTTCGAGCTTCGTTGGCGAAGAACTGGCCAAGTCCGATCGTCCAGAGCTGACCGCTGCCAAGATCGTCGTTTCCGGCGGCCGCGGCATGCAGAACGGCGACAACTTCAAACACCTGTACGCCCTGGCCGACAAGCTGGGCGCTGCCGTCGGTGCTTCGCGCGCTGCGGTCGACGCAGGTTTCGTACCGAACGACATGCAGGTCGGTCAGACCGGCAAGATCGTTGCGCCACAGCTGTACATCGCCGTCGGTATCTCCGGCGCGATCCAGCACCTGGCCGGTATGAAAGACTCCAAAGTGATCGTTGCGATCAACAAGGACGAAGAAGCGCCGATCTTCCAGGTGGCCGATTACGGTCTCGTGGCGGATCTGTTCGAAGCAGTCCCTGAGCTGGAGAAGCTGGTCTAATCCAGCGGCTTCACTTATAAAGAGCCCGACCTTTTGGTCGGGCTTTTTTTTGTCTCGGATTTGAGTGGGAGCGTTTTGCCATGGATCTGCGCTGCGGATTGCGTTACTCGGTATTGCTGGGATTGGCCCTGCTGCCAGGTTTGGCCACAGCCGCCGGCAAGTGCGAGCGCCTCGTCGTTACCGGCAGCCCGGATGCGCCGCCGTACCTGTGGCAGGACCCGCAAAATCCCAAGCAGTTGATCGGTGCCAGCGCCGACCTGTTGCAACAAGTCGCCAAGGAGCTCGGCATCAAGGTCGAATTGCTTTACGCCGGCAAACGCTCGCAAGCCCTCGACGAAGTACGCAGCGGGCGCATGGACATGCTCGCCGATGCGCCGCTGACCCTCAGCGAGCTGGAATCCCTCGACTACATTCATCCGCCATTGCTGGAAAACGACTATTTGGTGTGGACGCGCAAAGGCTCGACCCTGGTCTACAGCGAAGCCAAAGACCTGCACGGCCACGCCGGAGCATTGTCGGAAAAGTCTCGAATGACCCAGGCATTCGGCACTTTCGCCGAGCAGAATCTGACCCTGATCAAGACAGCCAACCTCACTCAAGCCCTGCAGAAATTGCTTCTCGGTGAAGTGGAATATGTACTCGCCGGGCGCTACTCGGGCATGGCCGCCGCGCAAGCGTTGGGCATGGCCAATGACCTGCTGGCGTTCGAGCAACCCGTCGACCGCCCGGGGCTGTACCTCGCGGTTTCGCATAACTCGGCGTGCAACGATCCGTGGTTGCGCGGACAGCTAGCCAAAAAGATGACAGAATTGCCCGCGTCCGGACTGACGGAAGCTGCGCTGCAACGCAATATCGAGCGCTGGAAGGCGCAGCAGCAACAGCCGCAACAACCTGTCAGTGCCCCAAAACAGTAGGGATTCTTAGTGAGTATTCGACTTCTTTTCGCGGCTGTGGCCGTTCTGGCCCTGGCCGGTTGCGCGACCGATCCGGCACCCAATGAACAAATGCGCCTGACCGAGCAGGCCATCACCCAGGCCAAGGCTGTCGGTGCCACCGCTGATGATGTGCCGGAAATGAAACTGGCCGAAACCAAGTACAACCGCGCCAAAGGCAACATGGCTGACGAGTCCTACCGCAACGCGCGCATGCGTGCCGAACAGGCCGAGCTGGATGCGCGTCTGGCCGAAGCCAAAGTGCTGACGCAAAAAAGTGAAGAACAGCTGAATGTTCTCAACACCCGCATCGTCCGTCTGCGCAAGCAATTGGGAGATGCCCAATGAGCATCAAGTCGAAAGTCCTCGGCGGTCTGATGCTCGCCGGGTGTGTCAGCCTGTATGGCTGCGCCGGTCAACACAGCGAATCCGCACTGCAAGAAGCCAGCGCCGACTTCCAGAAAGTCAAAGAAGATTCCAATGTGCTGCGCATCGCGCCGAAAGACGTGATCCGCGCCGGTGAGTCGCTGGCCCGTGCCGATCGTCTGTCGACCTACTGGGGCAGCGGTTCCGACGTGGTGCATTACGCCTACCTGAGCCAGCGCTATAGCGAAATTGCCCGCGAGCACACCAATCAGGTGCTCAACGAAGAGCGCGCGGCCAAGCTCGAGCTGGAGCGCCAGCGCCTGCAACTGGCCCTGCGTGAATCGAAGCTGCTCAGCGTGCAGCAGCAGGGCAAGTGGCTGGAAGAACAGATTGTCGCGTTGGCCACCACGCAGACCGACCGGGGTCTGGTGATGACCTTGGGTGACGTGCTGTTCGACACCGGTGAAGCGGAGTTGAAAAACTCGGCCAACCGCGTGGTGCTGAAGATCGTCCAGTTCCTGCAACTGAACCCGAAACGCGTCGTGCGTATCGAGGGCTACACCGACAGCACCGGCGGCAAGCAGGAAAACCTCAAACTGTCCCGCGATCGTGCGCAGGCAGTGGCTGATGTATTGATCGATCTGGGTATCGACGACAAACGTATTCAAGTCGAAGGCTACGGCGATGAATACCCGGTGGACGTCAACGCTTCCGAGCGTGGGCGGGCACAAAACCGGCGGGTGGAAATCGTCTTCTCCGACGAAAAAGGCCAGCTCGGCGCCGCCCGCTGAGGGTGGCGTCTCTGGAAAGCCCGGACTGTCATGCAGTGCCGGGCTTTTTTACGTCTGTCGAATGGCTCGCAAATCAGTACAGTCGGGGGCAGACACAGCACTGTATGGTCGAGTAATGTGGCAACTGTCCCAGTACACTTCTAAACTGTTCCGGTATTGTTTCACACAAGAATAAAATGCCCGTGAAATCGAGTGCTGCGTCATGACCAATCTCTTGCTCTACCAACGTATTGCTCAGCAACTGGCCGAAGACATCCGCCGTGGCGTCTATCAACCGGGGGAGCGCGTGCCATCGGTACGCAAGATGAGTTCGCAGCTTAACGTCAGCCATGCGACGGTGTTGCAGGCTTATGCCAATCTTGAAGATCAGGGGCTGATTCGCGCACGTCCACAGTCCGGTTATTACGTGCACCAGACGCCGGCACTGACGGCGCCGACGCCGGACATCGCCCGGGTCGAACGGCCGGGGCTGGTGACCCGCAGCAGCATCATTCAACAGGTGCTGGTCGAGTCGCGCCGTGAAGGTGTGTTCCCGCTCGGTGCCGCCGTGCCGAGTGTTGATTACTTGCCGGTGCGCGCACTGCATCAGCAACTGGCCAAGGTCACCCGTTTCCATAGTCCGCGTGCCTTCAGCTACATGTTCAGCCCCGGTTTTGAACCGTTGCGCCGGCAAGTGGCGATCCGCATGCGTGATGCCGGTGTGGTGGTCGATCCATCGGAAGTGGTGATCACCCACGGTTGCGTCGATGCCCTGCAGATGTCGTTGCGTGTGCTGACCCGTCCGGGCGATCTGATCGCTGCCGAGTCGCCGACCTATTACGGCTTGCTGCAACTGGCCGATCTGCTCGGCCTGAAAGTCATCGAAATCCCCAGCGATCCCGCCACCGGCATGAGCCTCGAAGCCTTGCAACTGGCGGCCAACCAGTGGTCGATCAAAGCCCTGGTGCTGACCACGCGCCTGAGCAATCCACTGGGCGGCACCATGCCCGAAGAGCGGCAGAAGCAGCTGTTGCGCCTGGCCTCGGACTTCGACATCCAGATCGTCGAAGACGACATCTATGGCGAACTGATGTTCGAGCAGGGCAAAACCAAAGCGCTCAAGGCTTATGACCGGCTGGATCGGGTGATCTACTGCTCAAGCTTCTCCAAGACCTTGTCGCCCGGTGTGCGCATCGGCTGGATGATTGCCGGCAAGTACCAGCAGGAAATCCAGCGCTTGCAGACCTTCAGCACGCATTCGGCGTGCAGCGTGACGCAGATGGCGATTGCCGCCTATCTGGAAAACGGTGGTTATGACCGGCATTTACGGTACATCCGCCAGGAATACCGAAAAAACCTCAGCGCCTTCCAGCTGGCGGTGCAGCAGTACTTCCCCGAAGGCACGCAAATGACCCGGCCCACGGGCGGTTTCATCCTTTGGGTGAGCTTGCCGGGCAGGGTCAATACGCAAGAATTGCATGTCCGCGCGTTGCAACAAGGCATCAGCATTGCGCCCGGGCTGATCTTCAGTAATACCGAGCAGTTCAACCACTGTATCCGCCTCAATTGCGGCATTCCGTGGAACCGCGAGGCGGAGCGGGCGTTGATGACCCTGGGCTTGCTGGCGACGCAACTGTGTCAGGAAACCGCTGGCGGATTCTGAACGAGCGCAGGGTCGTACTTGTCTTGTGGCGTCCAACAAGCGAGCATATGGCCCTCTGCCGTCAGTGTCGTTGGGTCCATGAAAGCGATTTTTCCTGCCGCTTGGGTTTTGTTGGGTTTGCTGATGCTCGGTCAGGCGCCTGGCGCCGTGGCCGCTGCGGTTCAGGAAAAACCGGCGGCGACGAGCACTGCTAAAAAAACCACGCCGGCAAAGAAGGCTGCCCCCGCACAGAAGTCCGAGCAAAAAGTGCTCAAAAAGCGCAAGCCAATTGCCTCCAAGTCGAAACCTGCCAGCGAAGTGGTGAAAACCAAACTGCCGCCGGCCAGACTCGACTTGAGCCTGCCCAAGGACATGGTTCAGGAATTGAAACCGAAGGGCACCGTCGAGTTGCCGAAACGCGAGCCGATCCTGCCGCAGATGTTTGGCGAGAAAAACAACGGTTTCCAGCTCAACGGCCGTTTGCTCAGCAATGAAATGCAGTTGCAGCTGCGCAACGAAGATCGCCGGGAAATCGAAGGTGCGGCGCTGGATTTCGAGTTCAAGCAGTAATTGCACCTCATCTGTGACCCGCAGACCAGACGCTTTGTCGGAGACTGGTCAGTCACATTCAGTTATCGCTAAAAACCCCGGTTCCGGGAATTTGAAACAGCCGTTTTAGCGGTTACTCTGTTCCGCGTCCCTTTTACACATCGCCCGTCGCGAGGAATTGTTCGTCATGAAATGCCGTGAAGGCTGTGGCGCTTGCTGCATCGCCCCGTCCATCAGCTCGCCGATTCCCGGCATGCCTGATGGCAAACCTGCCGGCGAACGTTGCGTGCAACTTTCGGTCGAAAACCTGTGCAGCATTTTCGGCCGCCCGGAGCGTCCGGCAGTCTGTTCCGGTTTCTCTGCCGACATCGAAGTCTGTGGCGACAGCTCGGAAGAAGCGATCAGGCTGATCGGCTGGTGGGAGCAAATGACGGCGGCGTGATGTGTCAAACGAACGGAACTTCAACAATAAGGAATAAGACTATGGGTTCGCTGCATCGTATCGCTGTGTTGTGTGGTTTGACCGCAGTGCTGGTCACCTCCGTGGCTCAGGCGCAAGACTGGAAAGTCGCCAAGAACGAGGACGGCATCAAGGTGTCCCTGAGTGAAGTGCCAGGTTCGGACTACAAGTCCTACCAGGGCGTTGCACTGATGAAGACTACCGTCGCCAAACTGCGCGCATTGCAGGAAGACGTTTCCGGCGCGTGCGCCTGGATTCACGAATGCAAGACCCAGAAGCTGCTCAAGCATGAAGGTGATCAGAGCTGGACCTACACCCAGTTCAACACCCCTTGGCCGGTGACCCCGCGTGACTCGGTGCTGAAAGTCACCACCGTCGAAGGCGCCGATGGCAGCCTGACCCGCAACCTGGAAGGGTTACCGACGTATATTCCGGAAGAAAAAGGCTTTGTCCGCGTTCAGCAGGTCAAAGGCTTCTGGAAGTTCGTGCCCAAGGGCGACCAGGTTGAAGTGACCTATCAAGTGCACACCGAGCCGGGCGGCAGTGTGCCGGCGATGGTGGCCAACAAGTTCGTTGTCGATGCGCCGTTCAACACCTTGAAAGCGCTGAAAGAACGCGCCGAGAAGTAATCTCGCGTTCAAACAAAACGCCCCGACCGATTCGGGGCGTTTTGTTTTGTATCTATATTGTGTTTCCAGATATGCGTTGCACGAAATTTTCACAAAGTGTTCAAGACAATTCGCCCCGCTGTTTGCACGTTGTCCCGGTTTGGCGCTGCACTGAATGAAAGTGTCTGGCAGCGGGGCAGTAATCAATGGCAATGGTGCGGGTGATCGTGCAACATTTGCGCACCGCGCAAGCCCCGGGGTCTGGAATGACCAATAGAGGGCATGGCGCCGCTGTATTTTTGCAACTTCAACTTCCAATGGGTCCTAAAACGACATGGCAAACCCGGACGCCCTGAATCAGCAGCGATCTTCTGCTCGCCTGCTGCAACCGACCGTCAAATCGCATCTGGCCTACACGCTGCTTTGCGCGCTGGTCATGATGGTGATGTTTTCCGTGCTGCGCCTCGCGCTGCTGGTCTACAACCGCGAGATGATCCTCGACACCCCGGCTTCGACTTTCCTCGAAGCCTTCGCCAACGGCCTGCGTTTCGACCTGCGCCTGGTGGTCTACGTCTGCATTCCGCTGGTGCTGGCGCTGTTCAGTGCCCGCGCCATGGCTGCACGCGGTTTCTTCCGCCTGTGGCTGACCATCGCCTCGAGCATCGCGCTGTTCCTCGGCCTGATGGAGATGGACTTCTACCGCGAGTTCCACCAGCGCCTCAACGGTCTGGTGTTCCAGTACGTGAAAGAAGACCCGAAAACCGTGATGAGCATGCTCTGGTACGGTTTCCCGGTGGTGCGTTATCTGCTGGCGTGGGTCATCGGCACCGTCATCCTGACTCTGGCGTTCAAAGGCGCTGACCGTGCCACCCGTCCGCGCGGGCCGTTCAGCGGCGGCAGCGTCGGTACTCGTCAAGTTGCGCCGTGGTACACCCGTCTTGCGGTGTTCGTGGTCTGCCTGCTGATCTGCGTGGTCGCCGCCCGTGGCACCCTGCGTCAGGGCCCGCCAATGCGTTGGGGTGACGTGTACACCACCGACTCCAACTTCGCCAATCAGCTGGGCCTCAACGGCACACTGTCGCTGATCGCCGCTGCGAAAGACCGCATGGGCGAAGACCGCGACAACATCTGGAAAGGCACGCTGCCGCAAGAACAAGCGCAGAAAGTCGTGCGCGACATGCTGCTGATGCCGGACGACAAACTGGTCGATGCCGACATTGCTGCGGTGCGCCGTGAATACACGCCGCCGGCCGACAAGACCCTGCCGATCAAAAACGTCGTAGTGATCCTGATGGAAAGCATGGCCGGTCACTCGGTTGGTGCTCTGGGCGCGCCCGGCAACATCACGCCTTACCTGGACAAACTGTCGAAGGAAGGCCTGCTGTTCGACCGCTTCTTCTCCAACGGCACGCACACCCACCAGGGCATGTTCGCGACCATGGCCTGCTTCCCGAACCTGCCGGGTTTCGAATACCTGATGCAGACCCCGGAAGGCAGCCACAAACTGTCCGGCCTGCCGCAGTTGCTCAGTGCTCGTGACTATGACGATGTGTACGTCTACAACGGCGATTTCGCCTGGGACAACCAGTCGGGCTTCTTCAGCAACCAGGGCATGACCAACTTTGTTGGCCGTAATGACTTCGTCAACCCGGTGTTCTCCGATCCGACCTGGGGCGTGTCCGATCAGGACATGTTCGACCGTGGTCTGCAGGAGCTCAAGGCGCGCGAAAACGGCAAGCCGTTCTACGCGCTGCTGCAAACCCTGTCCAACCACACGCCGTACGCCTTGCCGACGCCATTGCCGGTCGAGCGCGTGACTGATCGTGGCAGCCTCAATGAACACTTGACCGCCATGCGCTATTCCGACTGGGCACTGGGCCAGTTCTTCGAGAAGGCGCGCAAAGAGCCGTACTTCAAGGAAACCCTGTTCGTCATCGTCGGTGACCACGGTTTCGGCAACGAGCGCCAGATCACCGAAATGGACCTGGGCCGCTTCAACGTGCCGATGCTGATGATTGCACCGGGCATTCAAGAGAAGTTCGGCACACGTGACCACACTGTGGGTACGCAGATCGACATCGTGCCGACCATCATGGGTCGTCTCGGTGGCGAAGTGCGCCATCAGTGCTGGGGCCGTGACTTGCTCAACCTGCCCGAAGGCGACACCGGTTTCGGTGTGATCAAGCCGTCGGGCAGTGAGCAGACCACCGCCATCGTCACCGCCGAGCAGATTCTGGTCCTGCCGAAGGACAAGGAAATGGGCCCGAAAATCTGGCAATACCAGTTGGGTGCCAATCCGCACGCCGAGATCGTTCCGAATGCACCGCGCACCGCCGAGTTGAAACTTAAACTCGAAGCGTTCCTGCAAACGGCGACCAAGAGCCTGATGGACAACACGGCTGGTGTGATCAACGGCAAGCCGGACTGATCGCTTGGCGATAGTAAAATCCGCGCAATAAAAAAGAGGCCCTGAACAGGGCCTCTTTTTTTTACGCTTGAATCGTTATATCCGACCGAGTAACAGCAGTACCAACAGCACCACCAACACCACGCCGATAATGCCCGAAGGACCGTAACCCCAACTTCTGGAGTGCGGGAAGACCGGCAGACCACCGATCAGCAACAGGATCAGGATAATGATTAGAATTGTGCCCATGTCGATTTCCTTGTTGATAGTGTTCGAGAAGTCTTGGTATTCAAGGGCGACTGGAGACTAAGTAATTCCAGACGGCTTACAAATTCCGACCGGTGCGAGTGAGAGAAAATTCAATGTTTTTTTAATGTATTTGGATCGCAGACTTATTTCCTTTTTACCCTCCGCTAGTTCAGAACTCAGGCCGTTGCGGGGAATCCAACGCGCCACGGTTTGCCCTCACCATTCAGCAATCTGATGGAGCGTGGGCGGGCGCCGATCCTTCGCTACACTCCGCGCATCTTCCCCGGAACAACAAGGCTGTCTGCTATGCAAAATCGCATGATGATCACTGGTGCGGGCTCGGGCCTGGGTCGCGAAATCGCGCTGCGCTGGGCGCGGGAAGGCTGGCAACTGGCCTTGTCCGACGTCAGCGAACCTGGCTTGCAGGAAACCCTGAAAATGGTCCGCGAGGCGGGTGGCGACGGCTTCATTCAGCGCTGCGATGTGCGTGATTACAGCCAGCTCACCGCGTTCGCTCAGGCCTGCGAAGAGAAACTCGGCGGCATCGACATCATCGTCAACAACGCCGGCGTGGCGTCGGGCGGGTTCTTCAGCGAGCTGTCGCTGGAAGACTGGGACTGGCAGATCGCGATCAACTTGATGGGCGTGGTCAAGGGCTGCAAGGCCTTTCTGCCGCTACTTGAACAAAGCAAGGGCAAGATTATCAACATCGCCTCGATGGCGGCGTTGATGCAAGGCCCGGCCATGAGCAACTACAACGTGGCCAAGGCCGGCGTTGTGGCGTTGTCGGAAAGCTTGCTGATCGAACTGGCGCAACAGGAAGTGGGCGTGCACGTGGTGTGTCCGTCGTTCTTTCAGACCAACTTGCTGGATTCGTTCCGTGGTCCGACCCCGGCGATGAAAGCCCAGGTCGGCAAGTTGCTGGAAAGTTCGCCGATCAGCGCGGCGGACATCGCCGATTACATCCATCAGCAAGTGGCCGCTGGCGAATTCATGATCCTGCCTCATGAACAAGGCCGGATGGCCTGGGCGATCAAGCAGAAGAACCCGCAGTTGCTCTACAACGAAATGACTGCCATGGCCGAGAAAATGCGCACCAAGGCCAAACAGAGCAACGGCTGAACTTGCTCGCAGGGTGTTGCGTCGTTAGGGTGGCCGCAATGGTCACCCTGTCGAGACACATCAATGCTCAATTACCTGTGGTTTTTCCTCGCGGCGCTGTTTGAAATCGCCGGTTGTTACGCCTTCTTCATGTGGCTGCGTCAGGGCAAAAGTGCGCTGTGGGTGATCCCGGCATTGCTCAGCCTGACCCTGTTCGCGCTGTTGTTGACCCGCGTCGAAGCGGCCTACGCCGGCCGCGCCTATGCCGCTTATGGCGGGATCTATATCGTCGCGTCGATTGGCTGGCTGATGGTGGTGGAGCGGGTTCGGCCGTTGGGATCGGACTGGATTGGCGTGGCGTTGTGCGTCATCGGCGCCAGCGTGATCCTCTTCGGACCGCGCTTTTCTGCCGCCTGATTCGCCGCTTTGCGGGAAACGTCTGACAGCCCGATGGCGAGCGGCTTGTAAGGCAAGACTGATTTGTCGTGCCTGCATTGTGCAGCGGCGTTCAGCCGCGCATCTTCAGGGTTCGCTAACCCTGAAGGACGAATCTCATGCTTGTACTCAGCCGTGTCGTTGGTGAGTTGATTTCAATCGGTGACGACATCACCTTGCGCGTGCTGTCGGTGAACGGATCCAGTGTGCGCTTTGGTGTCGAGGCACCGCAGAAGGTCAACGTGCATCGCTCGGAGGTCTATGAGCGGATCCAGCGCAAGCAAGCCACCGAAAAGGCCCGCTGAGGGTTTCAGTCGAACAGGTGCTTGGGTACGTCATGCTTGAGCATCAACTGGCACTGCTCGCTTTCCGGGTCGAACACAATCAGCGCCTGGCCTTTGGTCAACGCCTGGCGTACGCGCAGCACGCGGGTTTCCAGTGGCGTGTCATCGCCATTGTCAGTGCCGTCGCGGGTGACGAAATCTTCGATCAGGCGGGTGAGGGTGTCGACTTCAAGAGCGTCGTAGGGAATGAGCATGGGCACCTCGGCTAAATCAATGGCGGGATGCTACGGCGATTGCGGTTTGCCTGCCAGTTTTGTGTGGCCTGTGCCGGCCCCATCGCTGGCAAGCCAGCTCCCACAGGGTTTGAGGGGGTTCACAAATATGTGATTCACCGCGAAAACTGTGGGCGCTGGCTTGCCAGCGATGGGACCGGTCCATTCACAGCAGGGATCAGCTGTCGGAACGCTGCCCCACCAGACTGTCCACCGACGGCACCCGCGTATCGCTCTCCATCTGCGTGTCATGTTCAATCTGATGACTGAAGCGATCCAGCGAGGCATTGGCCGGCGCCGCATCGCTGGCGAACACTGGCGGGCTCAGAATGTAGGCGCCCAACAACCGGCTCAACGCCGCCAGGCTGTCGATGTGCGTGCGTTCGTAACCATGCGTTGCATCGCAGCCAAACGCGAGCAGGGCCGTGCGGATGTCGTGGCCGGCGGTCACTGCCGAATGCGCATCGCTGAAGTAATAACGGAACAGGTCACGGCGCACCGGCAGTTCGTTTTCGCTGGCCAGGCGCAGCAAGTGCCGCGACAGGTGATAGTCGTACGGTCCGCCGGAATCCTGCATCGCCACACTCACCGCGTGTTCGCTGGAGTGCTGGCCGGGGGCGACCGGGGCGATGTCGATGCCGACGAATTCGCTGACGTCCCACGGCAGCGCCGCCGCCGCACCGCTGCCGGTTTCCTCGGTGATGGTGAACAGCGGATGGCAGTCGATCATCAACTCCTGACCACTGTCGACAATGGCTTTGAGTGCCGCCAGCAGCGCGGCGACACCGGCCTTGTCATCCAGGTGACGGGCGCTGATATGGCCGCTCTCGGTGAACTCCGGCAGCGGGTCGAATGCGACCACATCGCCGACGCTGATGCCCAGCGAATCGCAATCGGCCTTGGTCGCGCAATAGGCGTCCAGACGCAGTTCGACGTGATCCCAACTGATCGGCATCTCGTCCACCGCAGTATTGAACGCATGCCCGGACGCCATCAGTGGCAACACACTGCCGCGAATCACGCCGTTGTCGGTGAACAGGCTGACGCGGCTGCCCTCGGCAAAACGGCTCGACCAGCAGCCGACCGGCGCCAGCGTCAGGCGGCCGTTATCTTTCACGGCCCGCACGGCCGCGCCGATGGTGTCGAGGTGCGCCGAGACCGCGCGGTCGGGGCTGTTTTTCTTGCCCTTGAGTGTCGCGCGAATGGTCCCGCGCCGAGTCATCTCGAAAGGGATGCCGAGTTCTTCCAGACGCTCGGCGACGTAACGCACGATGGTGTCGGTGAACCCGGTGGGGCTGGGAATGGCGAGCATTTCCAGGAGGACTTTTTGCAGGTAGTTGAGATCCGGTTCGGGGATTTGCGTGGTCATGGAAACTCCTGATGGGTTGAGCACTGATCGTTCCCACGCTCTGCGTGGGAATGCAGCCAGGGACGCTCTGCGTCCCAAGAGCGGACGCAGAGCGTCCAGTGAGGCGTTCCCACGCAGAGCGTGGGAACGATCAGGAAAGGGTTAAATGGCCGGCTGACTGTGCGGAAACAACAAATCGACAAAGCGTTCCGCCGTCGGCTGCGGCTCATGGTTGGCCAACCCGGCGCGTTCGTTGGCCTCGATAAATACGTACTCCGGCTGATCCGCCGCCGGCACCATCAAGTCCAGGCCGACCATCGGAATGTCCAGCGCCCGCGCCGCCCGCACGGCGGCATCGACCAGCGTCGGATGCAGAATCGCCGTGACATCTTCCAGCGTGCCACCGGTGTGCAGATTCGCCGTGCGCCGCACAAACAAATGCTCACCCGCCGGCAAGATGCTGCTGTAGTCATAACCCGCCGCATGCAAGGTGCGCTGGGTTTCGTGGTCCAGCGGGATCTTGCTCTCGCCACTGGTGGCCGCTTGCCGACGACGGCTCTGCGCTTCGATCAGCGCCCCGATCGAATGCTGACCATCGCCGACCACTTCCGCTGGTTTGCGAATCGCCGCCGCGACCACTTCAAAACCAATCACCACAATCCGCAGATCGAGACCTTCGTGGAAGCTCTCCAGCAGCACCCGGCTGTCAAACTGCTTCGCCGCTTCAATGGCTTGCTGCACCTCTTCGATACTCTGCAAATCCACCGCCACGCCTTGGCCCTGTTCGCCGTCGAGCGGCTTGACCACCACCCGTTGATGCTCATCGAGAAAGGCCAGGTTGTCGTCGGCATTGCCCGCCAGTTGCTGCGAGGGCAACTTCAACCCGGCGCCTTTGAGCACTTTGTGCGTCAGGCTTTTGTCCTGGCACAGGCTCATGCTGATGGCACTGGTCAGGTCGCTCAACGATTCGCGGCAACGCACGCGGCGGCCACCATGACTGAGGGTGAACAGCCCGGCATCGGCGTCATCCACCTGCACATCGATGCCGCGCCGATGCGCTTCTTCAACAATGATCCGCGCATACGGATTGAATTGCGCTTCCGGCCCAGGGCCGAGAAACAGCGGCTGGTTGATGCCGTTCTTGCGCTTGATGGCGAAGGTCGACAGGTTGCGGAAACCGAGCTTGGCGTAGAGGTTTTTCGCCTGACGATTGTCGTGCAGCACCGACAGGTCCAGATAACTCAAACCGCGACTCATGAAATGTTCGATCAGGTGGCGCACCAGCACTTCGCCGACACCCGGCCGAGAGCACTGCGGATCAACCGCCAGGCACCAGAGGCTGCTGCCGTTTTCCGGGTCGTTAAAGGCTTTTTGATGGTTCAGGCCCATGACGCTGCCGATCACCGCGCCGCTGTCTTCATCCTCGGCCAGCCAGTACACCGGGCCGCCCTGATGATGCGGAGTGAGCCTGGTGGCGTCGATCGGCAACATGCCGCGCGCCGAATACAACTGGTTGATCGCCTGCCAGTCCGCTTCGCTTTGTGCACGACGAATTCGAAAGCCGCGAAACACTCGGGTGGCCTGCCGGTAATCACTGAACCACAGGCGCAAGGTGTCGGATGGATCAAGGAACAATTGCGTCGGCTCAAGTCCGAGAATCTGCTGCGGTGCTGCAACGTACAAAGCGATGTCGCGTTCGCCGGGCTGCTCGTTGAGCAACTCCTGCGCCAGCGACGCCGGGTCGGGAAAAGTGTGGCCGATCAACAACCGGCCCCAGCCGCAATGCACCGCGATCGGCTCGGCGGCGGGGCTGCTGCCGTCTTCGGCCAGACGCGCCTGCAAACGTTCGTACGACGGCGTCTGGCCGCGCAACAGGCGTTGGTTGATGGCCGTAGCGTGAGGTTTCATCTATCAGATTCCTTGTTCACTGAGCCACAGGTTCAGGGCCGCCAGTTGCCACAGCTTGGAACCGCGCAACGGCGTCAGCTGGCCTTGCGGATCAGTCAGCAATTTGTCGAGCATGGCCGGGTTGAACAGGCCGCGATCCTGACTCGGATCGAGCAGCAGTTCGCGCACCCAGTTCAGCGTATCGCCCTGCAAGTGCTTGAGACCGGGCACCGGGAAGTAACCTTTTTTGCGGTCGATCACTTCACTTGGAATGACTCGGCGCGCGGCTTCCTTCAGGACTTGTTTGCCGCCATCGGGCAGCTTGAATTTGCCCGGCACGCGGGCCGACAGTTCGACCAGTCGATAGTCGAGAAACGGCGTGCGCGCTTCCAGGCCCCAGGCCATGGTCATGTTGTCGACGCGTTTGACCGGGTCGTCGACCAGCATCACCGTGCTGTCCAGGCGCAAGGCTTTGTCCACCGCTGCCTCGGCGCCAGGTTGGGCAAAATGTTCTTTGACGAAATCGCCGGCTGCGTCATGCGCGGTCAGCCATTTTGGCTGCACGGTGGCGGCGTAGTCGTCGTAGCTGCGGTCGAAGAACGCATTGCGATAGGCCGCGTAAGGATCGGCCGCGCCATCGACTTGCGGGTACCAGTGATAACCGGCGAACAATTCATCGGCGCCTTGGCCGCTCTGCACCACTTTGCAGTGCTTGGCCACTTCGCGCGACAGCAGATAGAACGCGATGCAGTCATGGCTGACCATCGGCTCGCTCATCGCGCGGAATGCGGCGGGCAGTTGCTCGATGATTTCTTTCTCGTCGATGCGCAGTTGGTGATGCTGCGTGCCGTAATGTTTGGCGATCAGATCGGAATACTGAAACTCGTCGCCGCGCTCACCGCCGGCATCCTGGAAACCGATGGAAAAGGTCGACAGGTTCTCCACGCCGACTTCACGCAGCAGGCCGACGAGCATGCTCGAATCGACACCGCCGGAGAGCAACACACCGACATCCACCGCCGCCCGTTGACGAATCGCCACCGCTTCACGGGTGCTGTCGAGGACGCGGTCGACCCAGTCTTCCAGATTGAGGTTTTTCTCATCTTCGTGCGGGCCGTAGGGCAGGGTCCACCAGGTTTTCTGTTCGGTGCTGCCGTCGGCTTCAACACGCATCCAAGTCGCTGGCGGCAGCTTTTCGATACCCGCCAGCAGGGTGCGTGGCGCCGGGACCACAGCATGGAAATTCAGGTAATGATTGAGTGCCACCGGATCGAGGATCGGGTTGATGTCGCCGCCCTTGAGCAGCGCCGGCAAGGCCGAAGCAAAGCGCAAACGCTGACCGGTGCGCGACAGGTACAACGGCTTCACGCCGAGACGGTCGCGGGCGATGAACAGACGCTTGGCGTCGCGTTCCCAAATGGCGAAGGCGAACATGCCATTGAGCTTCGGCAGAAGTGCTTCGCCCCAGGCGTGGTAGCCCTTGAGCAGCACTTCGGTGTCGCCACCGGAGTAGAAGGCGTAACCCAGCGCTTCGAGCTCGGCGCGCAGTTCCGGGAAGTTGTAGATCGCGCCATTAAAGGCCAGCGACAGGCCTAACTGGTTGTCGACCATCGGCTGCGCCGAGCCGTCCGACAGGTCCATGATTTTCAGGCGCCGATGCCCCAGGGCAATCGGCCCTTGGGCATGGAAGCCCCACGCGTCAGGGCCGCGAGGGGCCAGGTGATGGGTGATTCTCTCGATCGCTGCAAGGTCTGCAGGTTGTTGATCAAAACGTAACTCGCCAGCTAATCCGCACATAAAGTCCTTACCGGTTTTTCCGTTGGGGAGGGTATTTCTTCAGTGGCCAAAATGGCCGGTACTCAGAAACTGACCCGGTGCGGTTGTGGGAGTTTTAGAACGATAAGTTATAAGTGGGGCGGTCAGACCGGCGGGGCACCGTTGCAGTGCCCACTGGCTTGCGTTCATTTGCCGCGAATCAGCCAGCGCAAGGCAAAGCGGTTCGGGTGGCAGGCTTCGGCGACACTGCGTGGCAACGGCAACGGTTCGTTGTCGAGCCAGGCGGCGAGCAATTCACCCGACAGCGGCGCGGTGATCAGACCTCGAGAACCATGGCCGCTGTTGACGTACAGGCCGTCCAGCCATGGGCAAGGGATGTCTGGCACCTGTCGGGCATCCTTGCTCAGCGCTGCGTAGCTTTCGAGAAAGGCGTCGCGGTCGGCGAGCGGGCCGACAATCGGCAGATAATCAGGACTGGTGCAACGGAACGCGGCGCGACCTTGCAGGCTTTCGACAGGCTGCTCGCTGATGTGCAGGCGCGTGACGAGATCGCTGGAGATCTCTTCGAGCATCGCCAGATTGCCTTGATGCTCGGCGGTGGTCGGCGTCAAGTCATCGTTATTGAAATCGAAACTGGCACCGAGGGTGTGTTCGCCCAAACGCGCCGGTGCGACGTAGCCTTCGGCGCAGACCACAGTGGTCAGAGCCCGGCTTTCTGTGGTCTCGGCAAGGCGAGTGATCTGCCCGCGAATACGCTTGAGCGGCAGCTCGGCACTTTGCGCAAAGCGTTTGATCTCGGCGGCGCCGGCCAGCACCACGACCGCTGCGCTGGCGAGCAAGCGCTCACCGTCGAAGGCTTGCCACTGATCATCGACCTTGCGCAGTTGCAGCGCTTCGCGATGGCTGAGCAGTTCGATATTCGGCTGCGCCGTTTGCGCCTGACACAATGCAGGTGGATGCACCCAACCACCTTCGGGATAGTACAGACCGCCATGGGCCAGACCGATTCCGGCGCGAGCCTGCGCCTCCGGCTGGTCGAGCCACTGCAACAAGTCATCCGGGAACGCCGCCGCCAGTTGCGCATGACGCTCGGCTTCCTTGGCGTTGAAGGCCAGTTGCAGGACTCCGCAATCAGCCCAATCGGTGCCGCGTTGCAGGGTTTCCAGCAAGCGGCGGGTGTAGCCGAAACCACTGACGATCAGTTGCGACAGCGCGGTGCCGTGAGCTGAGAGTTTCAGGTACAGCACGCCCTGCGGATTGCCCGAAGCTTCCTGCGCCACGCCCTCGTGACGCTCCAGCAAGCTGACCTGCCAACCGCGCGCGGCGAGGCTGGACGCCGTGGCGCAACCGGCCAGACCGGCACCGATCACCAGCGCGCGACGTGCACCGGCGAGCGGGGCAGGGCGCGCGAACCACGGTTTTTCCGCAGCGGGCGCTGCGACCTCTGACGGCCAGCCGAGAAACTCGCCACGGAGGATTTCCCACTTGTGGCCGATGCCTGGCGTGCGTTTCATCTTGAACCCGGCGGCGTTGAGCAAGCGCCGCACCCAACCGGTGCTGGTGAAGGTGCTGATCGTGGCGCCGGGGGCCGCCAGACGTGCCAGTTCGACGAACAGTTCAGCCGTCCACATGTCGGGGTTTTTCGCCGGGGCGAAACCGTCGAGAAACCACGCATCGATCTGCGCATCGAGCTGCGGCAGTTGCTCCAGCGCATCGCCGATCAGCAAGGTCAGCGTGACGCGGCCGCCGGCCAGAGTGATGCGCTGAAAGCCTTGATGAATCGCGACGTAGTGCTTGAGTAACTGATCTGCCAACGGTTTGAGTTCTGGCCACAATGCCAGTGCCCGTTGCAGATCGGCAGGGCTCAGCGGGTACTTTTCGACACTGACAAAATGCAGTCGCGCGCCGGCCACGGCCTGTTGTTCGAACAACTGCCAGGCGCAGAGAAAATTCAGCCCGGTGCCGAATCCGGTTTCGCCAATGACCAGCCGCCCGCTCGCCGGCAACGCAGCAAAACGCTCGGCCAGGCGATTCTGTTCAAGGAACACATAACGGGTTTCATCCAGACCTGATTTGTCGGAAAAATACACATCATCAAACACGCGCGAACGCGGGCGTCCTTGTTCATCCCAATCGAGTTGGGCGTGGGGCAATACGGGTTTCATGGCAGGCTCGGCAACGACAAGGCCGCCATTCTAGCTGATCGGGCGGAGGGTGCTTGATCCATGGCAAGGCTTGCGCCCGACGACTCGCGGACAATCCGCCACCCGCGGGAATTTCTGCGCCGCTGCTGTGCCCAATCCGCTAGTCTTGCTGAACCCTGGAAGGAGCCGTCCCATGTTTGAATCCGCTGAAATCGGTCACGCCATCGACAAAGACACCTATGAGGCGGCCGTCCCGGCATTGCGCGAAGCCTTGCTCGAAGCCCAGTTCGAATTGCAGCAGCAGAAGCGTTTCCCGGTGATCATTTTGATCAACGGCATCGAAGGCGCGGGCAAGGGCGAGACGGTCAAGTTGCTCAACGAGTGGATGGACCCGCGCCTGATCGAAGTGCGCACTTTCGATCAGCAGACCGATGAAGAGCTGTCCCGGCCACCGGCGTGGCGCTATTGGCGGATGCTCCCGGCCAAGGGGCGGATGGGCATTTTTTTCGGCAACTGGTACAGCCAGATGCTGCAAGGGCGGGTGCATGGCCTGTTCAAGGATCCGCGTCTGGATCAGGCGATAGCCGGCGCCGAACGTCTGGAAAAAATGCTTTGTGATGAAGGCGCGCTGATCTTCAAATTCTGGTTTCACCTGTCGAAAAAACAGATGAAGGCCCGGCTCAAGGCGCTCGCCGATGACCCGTTGCACAGCTGGCGCATCAGCCCGCTGGACTGGCAGCAATCGCAAACCTACGACAAGTTCGTCAAGTACGGCGAGCGCGTGCTGCGCCGTACCAGCCGCGACTATGCGCCTTGGCATGTGATCGAAGGTGTCGATGCCCACTACCGCAGTCTGGCGGTCGGCAAGATTCTCCTCGAAGGTTTGCAAAATGCGCTGAAGCGACCGGACGTGCATCCTCACGATGTCAGCGCGGCGCCGCTGGGCACACCGGTCGATCAGTTGAACCTGCTCGACAGCCTCGACCTGACCCAGCGTCTGGACAAGAAGGACTACGAAGAACAACTGATCACCGAACAGGCGCGCCTGTCCGGGCTGATGCGCGACAAACGCATGCGCCGCCACGCCTTGGTGGCGGTGTTCGAAGGCAACGATGCGGCCGGCAAGGGCGGGGCGATTCGCCGGGTTGCAGCGGCGCTCGATCCGCGTCAGTACAACATCGTGCCGATTGCCGCACCGACCGAAGAGGAACGTGCGCAGCCGTACTTGTGGCGTTTCTGGCGACACATTCCGGCACGCGGCAAGTTCACTGTGTTCGACCGTTCCTGGTACGGCCGCGTGCTGGTGGAGCGCATCGAAGGCTTCTGCACGCCGGCGGACTGGCTGCGCGCCTATGGCGAAATCAACGATTTCGAAGAGCAACTGGCCGACGCCGGGGTGATCGTGGTCAAGTTCTGGCTGGCCATCGACAAGGACACGCAGATGGAGCGTTTCCAGGCGCGTGAAGAGATCCCGTTCAAGCGCTTCAAAATCACCGAAGACGACTGGCGCAATCGCGACAAGTGGGACGCCTACCGCGCTGCCGTGGGCGATATGGTCGACCGCACCAGCTCGGAAATCTCGCCGTGGACGCTGGTCGAGGCCAATGACAAGCGCTGGGCGCGGGTCAAGGTGTTGCGCACGATCAACCGCGCACTGGAAGACGCCTTCGAGAAATCCGACAAGCACGCGAAGAAACACAAGGACTGAAACCGATGGATGCGCATACGCGGGGTGAATGATTGTCGCGGTCGGCGATGGGGTGGACTTATGCTCGGTCCACTCTCAACCGACAACAACAATGAGGTATGCCATGCGTGAAGTGGTGATCGTCGACAGCGTGCGGACTGGCCTGGCCAAATCCTTTCGCGGCAAGTTCAACCAGACCCGTCCCGACGACATGGCGGCTCATTGCGTCAACGCGCTGCTTGAGCGCAATGACATCGACCCGGCCAGCGTCGAGGATTGCATCGTCGGTGCCGGCTCCAACGAAGGCGCGCAGGGCTACAACATCGGCCGCAACGTCGCGGTGCTCTCGCGACTGGGCACCGGCACGGCCGGCATGACCCTCAACCGTTTCTGCTCGTCGGGTTTGCAGGCGATTGCGATTGCCGCCAACCAGATTGCCTCGGGCTGCAGCGACATCATCGTCGCCGGCGGCGTCGAGTCGATCAGCCTGACGATGAAAAGCGTCAACACCGATCACCTGATCAACCCGCTGCTCAAGCAGCAGACGCCGGGCATCTATTACACGATGGGCCAGACCGCTGAAATCGTGGCGCGGCGTTATGGCGTCAGCCGTGAAGCGCAGGATCGTTACTCCCTGCAAAGTCAGATCCGCACTGCGGCGGCGCAGGCCGCCGGGCTGTTCAACGATGAAATCGTACCGATGGCAGTCAAGTATCGCGTCGAGGACAAGAACACCGGTGAAGTGCAGGTTCTCGATGGCGTCGTCGATCGCGACGACTGCAACCGCCCCGATACCACTTACGAAAGCCTCGCCGGGTTGAAACCGGTGTTTGCCGAGGATGGTTCGGTGACGGCGGGCAACTCGTCGCAGCTCTCCGACGGTGCATCGATGACCTTGGTGATGAGCCTGGAAAAAGCCCTGCAACTGGGGCTCAAGCCGAAAGCGTTTTTCCGTGGTTTCACCGTCGCCGGTTGCGAGCCGGACGAGATGGGCATCGGCCCGGTGTTCTCGGTGCCGAAACTGCTCAAGGCCAAGGGCTTGCAGGTGGCGGATATCGACCTGTGGGAGCTGAACGAGGCGTTTGCTTCGCAGTGCCTGTACAGCCGTGATCGGCTGGAGATCGACAACGACAGGTACAACGTCAATGGCGGGTCGATTTCCATTGGTCATCCGTTCGGCATGACCGGGTCGCGGCAGGTCGGGCATCTGGTGCGGGAGTTGCAACGGCGTAATCTGCGTTATGGGATTGTGACGATGTGCGTGGGCGGCGGGATGGGCGCTACCGGGTTGTTTGAGGCGGTGCGCTAAGCCATAGCATTTTTGTTGCCTGTTCCATTGCTATCGCTGGCAAGCCAGCTCCCACAAGTTTCGTAGCGTTCGCAAAATCTGTGTACGCCACCAATCCTGTGGGAGCTGGCTTGCCAGCGATTGGATCACCACCACTTAGCGGTTGGAGTCCAGAAGCTGCATCCGCGCGATATAAGCCTTTATTTCCTGCTCAGCCTTCTCGTGACTGTCAAACGGCCCCTCAAGGGTATTTTCCCGAGTGCTGAAAAACAGTTCGCCATTGACCCGGCACACCCGGTCGCTGCGAAAGTGCGTGGCGGGGGCGCTGTCCTGGGCGCGCATTGCTAACATGATCGGTCTCCCTGGCTGGTGCGCTGAAACGGATCCAATGAGCTTATGCCTGAAGCACTTGACGCGCCCGGCCAGCCGATCAACGGCGCCGCGTCAATTTAATGCTGCGACCTGCACAGTTTCATTCGCGTCCTGGCCTTAACTGTCCCTGTGTGCGGATCCACGGCGCGCCTAGAATGAGCGCACTTGTCAGCAGGCGTTGGGGTTTGTATGCACGTTTCATCGGGTCGCTGGGTGTACGGCTTGTTCCTCGCGCTGCTGACCGCGTTTTTGTGGGGCATCCTGCCGATCAAACTCAAACAGGTGCTGATGGTGATGGACCCGGTCACAGTGACCTGGTTTCGTCTGCTGGTGTCCGGCGGTTGCCTGTTCATTTATCTGGCCTCGGTCAAGCGCTTGCCCCGTCGCAAAGTGCTCGGCCCCAAGGGTGGCTGGCTGGTGCTGATGGCCGTGCTCGGGCTGGTCGGCAACTATGTGTTGTACCTGATGGGCCTCAATCTGCTCAGCCCCGGCACCGCGCAACTGGTGGTGCAAATGGGCCCGATCATGTTGCTGATCGCCAGTCTGTTTGTGTTCAAGGAGCGTTTCAGTATTGGCCAGGGCATTGGCTTGGCGGTGCTGTTGATCGGTTTTGTGCTGTTTTTCAATCAGCGCCTGGCGGAGCTGCTCACGTCGCTGTCGGATTACACCGCAGGCGTGCTGCTGGTGCTGCTGGCGTCGACGGTCTGGACCTTTTATGCGCTGGGCCAGAAGCAATTGCTGACGGTGTGGAATTCGCTGCAGGTGATGATGGTGATCTACCTGTTCTGCGCACTGTTGCTGACGCCGTGGGTGCATCCGCTGGAAGCGCTGAACCTCAGCCCGTTGCAGGGTTGGCTGCTGCTGGCGTGCTGCATGAACACGCTGATTGCTTACGGCGCATTCGCCGAAGCGCTGGCGCATTGGGAGGCGTCGCGGGTCAGTGCGACGTTGGCGATCACGCCGTTGGTGACGTTTGGCGCGGTGGCGATTGCGGCCGGGATCTGGCCGGACTATGTGCATGCCGAACAGATCAATGGGTTGGGTTATGGCGGGGCGGTGCTGGTGGTGTTGGGGTCGGCGCTGGTGGCGTTGGGGCCTTCGTTGATTGCCGGGTTGAAGGCGCGGCGGATGAAGATGGCGGCCAGTTAAACCGCGTTGGCCCCATTCGCGAGCAAGCTCGCTCCCACATTCGACTGCATTCTCATGTTGGAAATGCGCCCAAGTGTGGGAGCGAGCTTGCTCGCGAAGACTGACTTTCAGCCGCTATAAAACTAGCCCTTGGCACCAGCCTCGATCATGTTTTCCGGCCGCACCCACGCATCAAACTCTTCATCCGTCAGATAGCCCAACGCCAGCGCCGACTCACGCAAGGTCAGTCCTTCGCTGTAAGCCTTCTTGGCAATCTCCGCCGACTTGTCATAGCCGATGTGCGGGTTCAGCGCCGTCACCAGCATCAATCCACGTTCCAGATGGCGGGCCATGACTTCGGCATCCGGCTCCAGCCCGGCGATGCAGTGCTGCTGGAAGTTGCTGCAACCATCGGCCAGCAGACGAATCGATTGCAGCAGGTTGTGAATGATCACCGGTTTGAACACGTTCAACTGCAAGTGACCCTGACTGGCGGCAATGCCGATGGTCACGTCATTGCCCAACACCTGACAGGCGAGCATCGACAGCGCTTCGCACTGGGTCGGGTTGACCTTGCCGGGCATGATCGAGCTGCCCGGCTCATTCGCCGGCAGTCGCACTTCGGCGAAACCTGCGCGAGGGCCGGAGCCGAGCAGGCGCAGGTCGTTGGCGATTTTCATCAATGCCACGGCGAGGGTCTTCAGCGCGCCGGAGAGGCTGGTCAGCGGTTCGTGGCCGGCGAGGGCGGCGAATTTGTTTGGCGCAGTGACGAACGGCAAGCCCGACAACGCCGCCAGTTCGGCGGCAATCGCTTCACCAAAACCGTGCGGCGAGTTCAAACCGGTACCGACCGCAGTGCCACCCTGGGCCAGTTCACACACCGCTGGCAGTGCGGCGCGGATCGCGCGTTCGGCGTAGTCCAGCTGCGCGATGAAACCGGACAGTTCCTGACCGAAGGTGATCGGCGTCGCATCCATCATGTGCGTACGCCCGGTCTTCACCAGTTTCATGTGCCGCGCGGCCAGTTCGGCGAGGCCGCCGGACAGCTCGGCAATCGCCGGCAGCAGTTGTTCCTGCACGGCTTGCGCGGTGGCGATGCTCATCGCGGTGGGGAAGCAGTCGTTGGAGCTTTGCGAGCGGTTGACGTGGTCGTTCGGGTGCACCGGCGTCTTGCCGCCACGCGGGTTGCCGGCCAGCTCATTGGCGCGTCCGGCGATGACTTCGTTGACGTTCATGTTGCTCTGGGTGCCGCTGCCGGTTTGCCAGACGACGAGCGGGAACTGGTCGTCGTGCTGGCCGTCGAGCACTTCGTCGGCGGCCTGTTCGATCAGGCGGGCAATGTCGGCGGGCAGGTCACCGTTGCGGTCGTTGACGCGGGCAGCGGCTTTCTTGATCAGGGCCAGGGCGTGCAGCACCGGCAGCGGCATGCGTTCCTGACCAATGGCGAAGTTGATCAGCGAGCGTTGCGTCTGAGCACCCCAGTAGGCGTCGTCCGGGACTTCGATCTGGCCCAGGCTGTCGGTTTCGATACGGCTCATCGTGCACACTCCTGTTGGTCTGTTTGCGCAGTTTAGGCCGGCATCGGCCGTGGTGGTTCCATCGAGCCGATTGTTGACCGGTAAAACCCGGGCAATCAAGCACGGCAAGGCTCGGGGGTTGAGCGACGAGGTTTTTTAGGCGCAGAATGGTCGCCCTTGGGGTTTGACCTCGCCTAGCTGAAAAGGAAACTCGATGACTCGTCTTCGTGCCATCTGCACCGCGGTTGCACTGGTTTGCGCCAGCGGCCAGGTGCTTGCCGATACCGCCAGCCACAACGCCAGTGCTGAAGCTTTTCTGACCCTGGCGCACGCTGACAAGCTGGGCACTCCGGTGTACATGCAAGTGCAGCAAATGTTCGCTCAGCGTTTTGAGCAGACCAAAGCCCCGGAAGCCAAGAAAGCCGTCCTGGAAACCTACCAGGCCAAGGCCAACGCCGCGCTGGACCAGGCCATTGGCTGGAACAAGCTCAAGCCGGACATGGTCAAGCTCTACACCACTAACTTCAGCGAGTCGGAGCTGAAAGACCTGGTCGCGTTCTACCAGTCGCCACTGGGCAAGAAAGTCCTGGAAAAAATGCCGCAGCTGACTCAGCAATCGGCCCAGATGACCCAGGCCAAACTGGAAAGCGCCGTACCGGTCGTCAACAAGCTGCTCGACGACATGACCAAAGAGCTGGACCCGAAAGGCGCTGCTGCGGCGGCCAAGAAGAAGTAAGCGGAGTTCGTGATGACCATGCAACAACGCATCGAATCGACGCTGGCCCTGCTTCAGCCTGAGCACTTGCAAGTGCTGGATGAAAGCCACATGCACAGTCGCGGGTTACAGACGCACTTCAAGGCAGTTGTGGTCAGCGCGCAGTTCGACGGCCTGAACCGGGTCAAGCGCCACCAGAAAGTCTACGGCACGCTCGGCGAGCTGATGGGCGAGTTCCATGCGTTGGCGCTGCACACCTACACCCCGCAGGAATGGGCGGAGATCGACGCCGCTCCGGCATCGCCGACCTGTGCCGGCGGCAGCAAGCATTAAGCTTCGGTTTTTTGCTAGAATCCGCAACGCGCCGCTCACCCGGCGCGTTTTTTTTGAATCCGGTTCACCCTTTGCGAGGGTAGCCACCTGGAGAAATACCCATGACACAACCGATTGTCGTGGCGGCACTGTATAAGTTCGTCACCCTCGAAGATTACGTCAACCTGCGCGAGCCTTTGCTGCAAGCGATGGTCGACAACCAGATCAAAGGCACCCTGCTGATCGCCGAAGAAGGCATCAACGGCACGGTTTCCGGCAGCCGCGAAGGCATCGACGGCCTGCTCGCCTGGCTCAAGAACGACCCACGCATGATCGACATTGATCACAAAGAGTCGTACTGCGACGAGCAGCCGTTCTATCGGACCAAAGTCAAACTGAAGAAAGAGATCGTCACCCTCGGTGTCGAAGGCGTCGACCCGAACAAAAAGGTCGGCACCTACGTTGATCCGCAAGACTGGAACGCGTTGATCAGCGACCCGGAAGTGCTGTTGATCGACACGCGCAACGATTACGAAGTGTCGATCGGCACCTTCGAAGGCGCCATCGATCCGAAATCCACCAGTTTTCGTGAATTTCCCGACTACATCAAAGAACACTTCGATCCGGCCGTGCACAAGAAGGTCGCGATGTTCTGCACCGGCGGCATTCGCTGCGAAAAAGCCTCGAGCTACATGCTCGGCGAAGGTTATGAAGAGGTTTACCACCTCAAGGGCGGCATCCTGAAGTACCTCGAAGAGGTGCCGCAGGAAGAAACCAAGTGGCAGGGCGACTGCTTCGTGTTCGACAACCGCGTGACCGTGCGTCACGACCTCAGCGAAGGCGACTACGATCAATGTCATGCCTGCCGCACACCGGTCAGCGTTGAAGATCGCACCTCGGAGCATTACGTGGCCGGCATCAGCTGCCCGCATTGCTGGGACACGCTGAGCGAGAAAACCCGGCGCAGCGCCATCGATCGGCAAAAGCAGATCGAACTGGCCAAGGCGCGCAACCAGCCGCACCCGATCGGCTACAACTACAAGCAAGCATCCACCGAGGCTTAATCATGTCAGCACGCCTGCTCTATGTGATGGATCCGATGTGTTCGTGGTGCTGGGGATTTGCTCCGGTGGCCAAGGCACTCGTCGAGCAGGCGCAAGCAGCCGGGGTGGAGTTGCATCTGGTGGTCGGTGGCCTGCGCACCGGCAGCGGCTCGGCGCTGGAGCCGACCACACGGCGCTACATCCTTGAGCACTGGCAAGCGGTCACCGAGGCCACCGGCCAGCCATTCAAGTTTGACGGCGCCTTGCCCGACGGTTTTGTCTACGACACTGAGCCGGCCTGCCGCGCAATCGTTACGGCGCGCAGTCTGGCGCCGGATTGTGCGTGGACACTGGTCGGGCTGATTCAGCAGGCGTTTTACGCTGAAGGCCGCGATGTCACTCAGGCCAGCGTGCTGGTCGAGCTGGCTGAGCAGGCCGGTGTGCCGCGTATCGAGTTCGCCGCGTTGTTCGACCATGCCGATCAACACAAAGCGACTCAGGCCGATTTCAGTTGGGTGCAGGATCTCGGCATCGCCGGTTTCCCGACCCTGCTGGCCGAGCGCAACGGCCAACTGGCGTTGCTGACCAACGGCTATCAACCGCTCAGCGAACTGTCGCCATTGCTCGGCCGCTGGCTGGAGCGCGCCGCCTGTGCCTGATCTGGCCGATGACACGCCAGCCGTAAAGCGTGTCGACCGGCTGAGCTGGGCAGAAGTCCGGCGATTGGCACTGACGCACAAAAAATCCCTGTGGATCGCCAACGGCGTCGCCGTGCTGGCGACGTTGTGCAGCGTGCCGATCCCGTTGCTGCTGCCATTGCTCGTCGACGAAGTGCTGCTCGGCCACGGCGACGCCGCACTGAAAGTCATGAACCATGTGTTGCCGTCGATGTGGCAGCAAGCGGCGGGTTACATCGGCCTGATGTTGTTGGTCACCCTGACGTTGCGTTGTGGCTCGCTGTGCTTTGGTGTGTTGCAGTCGCGGCTGTTCGCCCGGCTGGCCAAGGACATCGTCTATCGCATTCGCGTGCGCTTGATCGAACGCCTCAAACGCATCTCCCTTGGCGAATACGAAAGCCTGGGCAGCGGCACGGTGACCACGCACTTGGTCACCGATCTGGATACCCTCGACAAGTTTGTCGGCGAAACCCTCAGCCGCTTTCTGGTGGCGATGCTGACGCTGGTCGGCACCGCGAGCATCCTGATGTGGATGCACTGGAAACTGGCGCTGCTGATTCTGCTGTTCAACCCGCTGGTGATCTACGCCACGGTGCAGTTGGGCAAACGCGTCAAACACCTGAAGAAGCTTGAGAACGACAGCACCTCGCGCTTCACCCAGGCGTTGAGCGAAACCCTCGATGCGATTCAGGAAATCCGTGCCGGCAACCGCCAGGGTTTCTTCCTTGGACGGCTCGGCCTGCGCGCGCAGGAAGTGCGCAATTACGCGGTCAACTCGCAATGGAAAACCGACGCCTCCAACCGCGCCAGTGGTTTGCTCTTCCAGTTCGGCATCGACATTTTTCGCGCGGCGGCGATGCTCACCGTGTTGTTTTCCGACCTGTCGATCGGCCAGATGCTCGCGGTGTTCAGTTACCTGTGGTTCATGATCGGTCCGGTCGAACAACTGCTCAATCTGCAATACGCCTACTACGCGGCGGGCGGCGCGCTGACGCGGATCAACGAGCTGCTGGCGCGTGCCGATGAGCCGCAGTATGCCGGCGGTGTCGATCCGTTCAAGGGGCGCGACACGGTGGGTATTCAGGTGCAGGGTCTGAGCTTCGGTTACGGCGATGAACTGGTGCTGGATCAACTCGATCTGTCGATTGCCCCCGGTGAGAAAGTCGCGATCGTCGGCGCCAGCGGTGGCGGCAAAAGTACCCTCGTGCAATTGCTGCTGGGGCTGTACACGCCGCTGGCCGGGACCATCCGTTTCGGCGGTTCGAGCCAACAGGAAATCGGTCTGGACACGGTGCGCGAAAACGTCGCGGTGGTGTTGCAGCACCCGGCGCTGTTCAACGACACCGTGCGCGCCAATCTGACCATGGGCCGCACCCGCAGTGACGAAGCCTGCTGGCAGGCACTGGAAATCGCCCAGTTGGACGCGACCATTCGCGCCTTGCCGGATGGCATCGACAGCATCGTCGGGCGCTCCGGCGTGCGCCTGTCCGGTGGTCAGCGCCAACGCCTGGCGATCGCGCGGATGATTCTCGCCGAACCGAAAGTGGTGATCCTCGACGAAGCCACCTCGGCCCTCGACGCCGCCACCGAATACAACCTGCATCAGGCCATGGCGCGGTTTCTCAATGGCCGCACCACGCTGATCATTGCCCACCGCTTGTCAGCGGTGAAGCAGGCCGACCGGGTGCTGGTATTCGACGGCGGGCAAGTGGCCGAGGATGGCGACCATCAGCAACTGATTGCCGATGGCGGTTTGTACGCCAAGCTGTACGGGCATTTGCAGCGCTTGTAGGTCAGTTCCACATGACCTTCAAACCCTCGGTTGTGCCGTCAAAGCCAAACTCTTTGATCACCACCGAGCAGCTCTCGCAGGGCGGCAGGGTCGTCACCACGTCGACTGATTTGAGCGTCGAGGGGTCCGGGTACTTTTCCCGCAGCACATTGACCAGCTTGGCCTCGCTGTCCAGCGAGGTCGGCCGAACAGTCTTCCCCGGGTTGTATTGGCCGACATTTTCTATTGTGTGGGGAATGGCCAGTATCCTGCTGTTCTCCGAGACATTCAGCGATGTTTCGGGGAAGCCCCGGCCGGCGTCAACGTTGAAGTAGGTGGTATCACCCACCACGACGCTATTGCTGGCGAGCGGGCGTTGGAACAGCGGCAGCTGTGAAGTCACGTCGTGTTTACCGGAAACGCTGACATACACCTCACGTTTGCCGGTCGCTGTAACAATGTCAGCGTAGGCGATGTTTCTCGGCCGTCCGGTGTGCGGGCTGATAGGAATCAGCGCCCGAACCCTGCCGATGGCCTGATCGATTGACTCGCTGTGCAGCGTCCGGTTGATCGGAAGGGTATCGACAATATCGGCATCGAGGTTGTGCACCCAATCGGGATCGTAGCGGCCGCCAGCGTGCAGCGTATCGAAGATGTCCGCTGCTCTCTGGCGAAAGGGCACCGAGGCGGTCTCGCTGCGAGACCACACCGCCGCACTGGTCGGTTTGCGGGTGATGATCATGCGCGAGGCGTGATCGAACAGCACCGCTTCGCCCGGGCTGGTATCGACTCTCAAATGCTTGAGGGTGTCGGGCGGGTTGACCCGGCCGCCAATCGGTATGGCGATCTCGTCCATGGTTCGCATGGCGCGCTTCACCGCTTCCACGCCGTGAATCCTTGCCATGTTGTTGGCGTTGAGGGAGCCGGTGTAAACCGTCATCAATTCATCTTTCAAGTCGGCGGGCAAGGTGCTGGCCTTGCGCAAAGTCAAAGGCGTGGCAAATGTTTGCCCCTTGGCCAGTTCCGCCACGTAAAAGTCGCCGGCATCCAGTCGAGTGAACACGTAGTGTTTCGAACCGTCGATGGCCGGGACAATGGTCGCACCCGCTTCGAGGATATGCGGCTGTCGGGGATTACTGGAGGGGATCTCGACTTTGAGCCTGCCGTATATCCCTTTTTGAAAGGACATGGTTGCCTGGTGCTGACTGTTTCTTTTCAGTTGCTTGAGTGACATTGGTTGTCGGGCATTCGCCGGTGTGTAGATGCTGTCGCCAAACCATGGCGCATAGTCTTTGGTTTCGTCGAACGTACCCACGGCCGGCGTGGCGGCCGGTTCGCCGGTGACGTAGCGGGTTTGGCAGCGGTTATTGCCTGCACGCCTCAGGCGACAAGGCAACGCTTTGAACATCGACTGATCATCGATCAGATCGGCGCGACGCAGTTGGTTGCCGTCCAGGCGATACGGCACGTCATCGATCAACATCGTGGTGCGACCATCCACTTCAAACATTTCACGGACGCGGGCATTGTCCGGTATTTCTGCCAGAGCATGGGATTCGCTCGGTGGCAGCGCCTTGAACGCGGAGCGGCCCTCGGTGAGACTTCTGCCGTTCCTCAAGCGCGGGCCATAGGGCAAGGATGTCACCGGGTCGACCAGGTGCAGTTGTTTTGGATCCCGCGGGTTTGTCTGGCGCACCAGAACGTCATCGATGCCATCGAGCGTCGCCAGTCGATCACTGGCATTGAGCGGCTTCCACTGCCCCGCATCGATGGCCTGCGGCAGATTGCGAGCCAGTCGGAAACCGGCAACACTGCTGCGCAGACTGTTGACCCCCCACACAGCCACGCGACCGACCCCGAGCAGTCCTTTGCTCACCCCACGTACCACCGACGGGATAACGTCCAGCGGGTTGGTGTTGCGCACTGTGGATATCAGCAGCTTGCGGGTCAGCGTTGAAAAGGACGGCAGGCTGGCTTTGACGGCGATGCGCGCGGTGCCGGTGCTGGCCTTGATCAAGCGCACCGAACCGGAGATGAACTTGCCGATGGGAAAAAGGAACGACGCCAGATCCGCCAGAAGTCCGAGGCCACCCAGCACTTTGCTGGTGGTGCTGTCCGAAAGCAGGTCTTCAATGCTGCCCCAAAATGGCACGAAGCCTTTGACCACCGTGACAAAGGTTTCCCGGCGTTTCTCGTTCCTCGCCCTGATCTCGTCGAAAGAAGTCATGCCCCGGGCCTCGGTGCGCAACTCGTTTTCATCGACATAGAGAAATTTCGAGGCGATGACCTCGGCCACTGCATTCAGGCGTGCGGCCAGCACCGCCGCTTCAGTGTCGGTGGCCGCCGGGTTGGCCGCCGAGGCTGGCGGCACCAGCGCCACGCTGTCGAGGAAACCGTAGCAGTGGGGTTTTTTCTCCGGCATCTTGCCCTGAACATGCGCTTCGAGGTCTAGAAGCAGCGACGTACGGGTGTTTTGACCGGGCGAATAGGGGGACTCAGGGAGTGAGACGTGCAACGGAAGTTCGCGGCGATTGCCCGCAATGATCGCCACTCTCAGGGCCGAACGTGAACGAATGATGCCAGCACTGGGGATGACTTCGTAGTAAGTGATGTCGTCGCCTTGGGTCGCCTTCAGCACAAAGCCCTTGCGTGCCTTTTGCTGGATGGCAAGGTTGCCTGGTGTTTTGCTTGCTCGCAGTCGGAGTATCTCGACCTCACCCTGTGCGAGTACGTTGCGCTCGGCCAGGGGCAGGGAGGTCAGCAGACTGGCGAGCAGGGTCTGATAGGCCTTGGTCATGGTCGCCAGATAGCGTTTGAAGGCCGTTTCAAACGCCGCATTGATATCGGGTAATGTCTTGCCACTGGGCAGGGGGCCGTCCATCTGGCGGTAAATCCCTTGGTGGTCTGGCGCTTCCAGCCAGCATTTACGTTGAGGATCAATGCGCAACGTCAGGCGGGTGCGTGTCTTGCCATCGGCCAGGGTCAGGCCCCACATGCTGCCGTCGTCCAGTTGGCCATCGGCGTAAAGGTCGAGAAAGGCGTGGCCCGGCAGGGTCAATGGCGGCGCCGACCTGGACTTCACCGAGATTGGGTCGATCAGGAATAATCGGCGCCCGTCGGCTTCCAGCGTATTGGCACCCCACTGCTCGTCCTTGATCTTTTTGGCCATTTTCAGCCGTTCGGGGATCCGTTCTTCCAGTTCCATGACGGCGGTGTTCAAGCGCTCGTTCTGGGTTTGCAGGGCCTCCATCGCTCGCTGGTAATCTTGCGGGGTGTAGGTGGACGCCGTTCGCAACTCAACGGAGCCGGTGCACACCGCCCATTCCAGTGCGGGGCGGAGGCGACATTTCGCAATTTGCTCAAGCTGCTCGGGCGAGGCGCCCTCGCTGCGCTGCAGAGGCAGGTTGACCAGTTCTTGAAACGTCAGCGGTGGCGATTGATTCAGGCTCAGCTCGTCAGCCAGCAGCACGCCGTGCATGAAGTTGACCCACACCGGCGAGCTTTTGTAACGCAACTCGGCGGGGATATCGCGTACGGCCAGGTCGCTGGACAATCGAGTCTGCGCGATCCGCCCGAGGATGATCGCTTCCTTGGTGTAAATCACCCGATGCGAGCGCTTCAAGTGCTCTTCAAAATCCTGCCACAGGGCCTGATAGCTTTTGCCCCAGTGCGCCGTATCCTGCCAGGAGAAACCAAAAGCTGCTTGCGGCTCGCCGGGTCGCGGCTTGTGCAGGTACACGCAGATCGCTTTGCACAACAGTTGGCGGCGCATGGATTCGGGTGTCTGTTCGCCGGGCCGGGCGCCATACCATTTGAGAGCCTTCAGTAGCCGATCTGTCAGCTCTTTGGATTGCGCGGAATCGAGTATCTGTCGCAGAAATACGGATGGCGTTGCGCGCACTTCCTCGATAGTGAGTGAAAACAACAGATCGCCGGCCAACTGACGGAGCAGCCCGGTGCCTGCCTTCATGAAACTCTCTACGGTTTGGTAGATTTGCTCGTCGATGCGTTGTGCCTTGTACGCTTCAACGGTCATTGATTGCGCGAGCGCGGGTGTCTGGCGTAAAAGAGCCTTGAAGCGTTTGTGGTCGCGCGCGGTGGGGCGAGGCAACAGTGTGTCGATGTGCGGGTTGTCATCCAGTCCCAGGGCTTGTTCGGCAAGCCGTTCTTCGTTGTCGGGTGCAGGTAAAGGTGTCGTTGTCATGTGCCACTCCTTGGCCGGGGCGTCCCCGGTAGCGGGGAAACGTCAGGCGCCCAGTAAACCGGCATGAGACCCAGTTGTGGCATTACATATATATGCGTACAGCGCGATCCTGCACTGAGGCCGATCCGTCGCTTGCCTGAACCGGGAACGCCTCCTAGTCTTGATGGGATGGTCTGACAGAGAAGGACGATCAGGCAGTGCTCATGCAAGGAATCCCATGAAGCAAAAGCGGACTCTCGGAACGCCACGGTTGTTGGGTATCGTCTGGCCATTCATTGCCGTCGTGTTGTTTCAGGCGTTGCTGGGAGGCGTGAGTCTTTACGTGCTTTCGGCCGTTCGCGGTTATGTGGCGGGGGAAAGTCTGTGGTCCAAAGGCCAGAAAGACGCCATCTACTACCTCAATCTGTACGCCGACAATCGTGACGAGGCGATCTATCTCAAATACCAGAAGGCGATCAGCGTGCCGCAGGGCGGGCATGAGTTGCGCCTGGCGCTGGATCGGCAACCGCCTGATCTGCAGGCCGCGCGTGAGGGCATCCTCAAGGGTGGCAACCATCCGGACGATGTCTCGAGCCTGATCTGGCTGTACCTCAACTTTCGCCATTTCAGTTACCTGGAAACCGCCATCGACCGCTGGACCGTCGGGGATGCGTATCTGGTGCAACTCGATGACGTGGCCCGGCAGATGCACCAGCGCATCGCTGATAACGCGGCCTCTCAGGCGGATATCCAGCGCTGGAAAGCGCAGATTCTCGCCATCAACGAAAGCGTGACGCCAGCGGCCAAGGCGTTCAGCGATGCGCTGGGCGAAGGCTCGCGGATGATTCTGCGACTGCTGCTGTTAACCAATCTGGCCACGGCGCTGGGGCTGATCGTGCTGGCCTTGTGGCGTACACACAAATTGCTCAAGCAGCGCCACGCCTTTGCCGAGGCACTGCAACTGGAGAAGGATCGGGCGCACGTCACGCTGCATTCGATCGGCGATGGCGTGATCACCACCGATGTCAGCGGCGCCATCGATTACATGAACCCCGCCGCCGAAGCCATGACCCACTGGAAGGCCGAGCAGGCAGCCGGGCTGCCGCTGGCCGCGCTGTTCAACCTGCTCGACGACAATGCCCAGGCCGAAGGCCTGACGCTGATCGAACACATCCTCAGCGGCAAGCTCAGTGGCGGCAGCGAACACTCCAAACTGATCCAGCGTCTGGATGGCAGCACCGTCTCGGTGACGCTGGTCGGGGCGCCGATCCGCAATGCCGGCAAAGTCAGTGGCACGGTGCTGGTGTTGCATGACATGACGCAAGAGCGGCAATACATCGCCAACCTGTCGTGGCAGGCCACCCACGATGCCTTGACCGGGCTGGCCAACCGGCGCGAATTCGAATATCGCCTGGAGCAGGCGCTGCACAACCTCACTCGACAGCCGGGCCGGCACGCGCTGATGTTCCTCGATCTGGATCAGTTCAAACTGGTCAACGACACGTGCGGCCACGCCGCCGGTGATGAGTTGTTGCGGCACATATGCACGCTGCTGCAATCGGGCCTGCGCGAGGGCGACACCCTGGCGCGTCTGGGCGGCGACGAGTTCGGCATCCTGCTGGAGAACTGTGCGCCGGAAGCCTCGGAGAAAATCGCCGAGGCACTGCGTCAAACCGTGCAGAACCTGCATTTCGTCTGGAAGGGGCGGCCATTCCTGACCACGGTGAGTATCGGCCTGGTGCATGTTGCACAGACCCCGACCACGCTTGAAGCCTCGCTGCGCGCTGCGGACATGGCCTGCTACATGGCCAAGGAGAAGGGCCGCAACCGTGTGCAGGTCTACCACGCCGACGATTCCGAGTTGTCCCTGCGCTTTGGCGAAATGGCCTGGGTGCAACGCCTGCACATGGCGCTGGAGGAGAACCGGTTCTGCCTGTACGCCCAGGAAATCGCTCCACTGAAACACAGCGATGACAAGGGCGGGCACATCGAAATTCTGCTGCGCCTGCACGATGAAGCGGGGCGGATGATTTTGCCGGACAGTTTTATTCCGGCCGCCGAACGATACGGTTTGATGAGTCAACTGGATCGTTGGGTAGTGCAAAACGTATTCAAGGTTATTGCTCAATGTATTGCACAAGAACATCAAGGTCCTTTAGCGATGTGTGCGATTAATCTGTCAGGAATTACTATAGGAGATGACGCGTTTTTGCACTTCCTGCGAGAACAGTTTGTTAACTACGCAATACCCCCTGAAATGATTTGTTTTGAAATTACAGAAACCAGCGCCATTTCAAATTTAGGCAGTGCAATACGATTTATTAATGAACTCAAAGGCTTAGGTTGCTACTTCTCGTTAGATGACTTTTGTGCCGGAATGTCTTCATTCGCTTATCTGAAACATTTACCTGTAGACTTCCTGAAGATCGACGGGAGTTTCGTTAAGGATATGCTGGACGACCCGATTAACCGCGCAATGGTCGAAGTGATCAATCACATCGGGCATGTCATGGGTAAGAAGACAATTGCCGAGTTCGTTGAAACAACCCAGATCGAGCAGGCCCTGCTTGAAATTGGTGTGGATTACGCTCAGGGTTATGTTATAGAACGCCCACAGTTGTTTACCTGCGACAGTTTGCAAAGTCGGCCCGCCAGACCGCAGCCGCTGTTATTCAAAGCGCCTGGCACGTTCCGTTGAAGTCTCTTGCCGATCCTTACAATCACAAATCAAAAGGAGCCGAACAGTGATCGACACATTCAACCGAACCGGACCACTCATGGAAGCTGCAAGTTATCCTGGCTGGGCACAACAGCTCATTCAGGATTGCAGCGAGAGCAAGCGCCGGGTTGTCGAACATGAACTTTACCTGCGCATGCGCGATAACAAGCTCAGCGCCCGAACCATGCGCCAGTACTTGATCGGCGGCTGGCCGGTGGTCGAGCAGTTTGCGTTGTACATGGCGCAGAATCTCACCAAGACCCGGTTTGCCCGTCACCCGGGCGAAGACATGGCGCGGCGCTGGCTGATGCGCAACATTCGCGTCGAACTCAATCATGCCGATTACTGGGTGCACTGGAGTCGCGCGCATGGCGTCAGTCTGGAGGATCTCCAGGCCCAGCAAGTGCCGCCGGAACTGCACGCCTTGAGTCATTGGTGCTGGCACACCAGTTCCGCCGATTCGCTGATCGTGGCGATTGCCGCCACCAACTACGCCATCGAAGGCGCGACCGGGGAGTGGTCGGCGGTGGTGTGCTCAACTGGCGTGTACGCCGCGGCGTTTCCCGAAGAGGACCGCAAGCGTGCGATGAAGTGGCTGAAAATGCACGCTCAGTACGACGATGCCCACCCTTGGGAAGCGCTGGAAATCATCTGCACGCTGGCCGGGATGAACCCGAGCAAGGCGTTGCAAACCGAACTGCGCCAGGCCGTGTGCAAGAGCTACGACTACATGTACCTGTTCCTGGAGCGCTGCATGCAGCTTGAAACCTCGGAGCGCTTGCTGGTGAGCCGCGAGCGCAGGGCCGTCGTCGAGAGCTGATTTTCGGCGTCACGCATAACCAATGTGGGAGCGAGCCTGCTCGCGAAAGCGGTATCTCAGTCAACTCATGGTTGAATGTCAGATCGCATTCGCGAGCAGGCTCGCTCCCACACTGTTTTGTGATGGCTGAAAAATCAGCCCGCCATCGCCAAGCGGTTTCGGCCTTCACGCTTGGCCACGTACAGCGCACTGTCGGCACGCCGCAACAGACTCTCCGCCGACTCGCCCGGCAGCAAGGTCGAACATCCCAGGCTGACCGTCAGCTCGATCAACTGGCCGTCGGCGTAATACTCGGCGGCCTGCGCCGCATAGCGCAACCGTTCGCCGACCATCGCTGCCGCTTCGCGGCTGGTGTTGGACAGCAGAATCAGAAACTCTTCGCCGCCATAACGAAACACCATGTCGACGTTGCGCAGTTGCGCCTTGATGGTGGCGGCGATCGCTTTCAGCACGTCGTCACCGGCGCCGTGTCCATGGCTGTCATTGACCCGTTTGAAATGGTCGATGTCGAGCATCAGCAGCGATAGCGGCTGTTGATGGCGACGAGACATCTCGATCTCGCGCTGCAGGGTCTGCTCCATGGCAATGCGATTGCCGGCGCCGGTCAGCGGATCGCGCAAAGCGCTCTGAGTGGCTTCACGATAGAGCAGGGCGTTGCGCATCGGGTACAGCAACGACGACAGCAGTGACTCGAGATTGCCTTGTTCCTTGTCGCTGAAACGCTGATTGCGGCGAAACACCAACTCGCCCATGTGCTCGCCTTCGTGGCTGAGGCTATAGCTGATCGAGTGATGACCGCGGGTGCCGAACTCCAGGCGCAGGTCGCTGCCCTGATGCACATAGCTCAAGGCATCCAGCGGCACCAGGCGCTGAACTTCGCGGAAAAACAGGCCAAGGATGCGTTGTGGCTCAAGACTGGTTTGCAGTTGCAGGCTCATTTGCTGGCGCAGTTGCGCCAGACTGGCCGGTCGCTCCAGCAGGGGAGGTACTTGACCAAAGCCCAGGCGTTGCAATTTGGCACTGTCAAAGTCAATTGCATTGGTCTGGGAGGGTGATTTCATATGGCGTGAACCCTTAGCAGTAAGTCTGTCTTACAGGCTGGGTGAGAGCGGCTATGGGCTGCGCGTCATACTGATCCATCAGTCCCGTAGGACGTTTGGCGTAAGTTTAGTCTGCCGGATGACGATTAGTAAGCTATCGAAATCGGCCTCGCCCCAATGCCTTCACGCGGCTTGCGTTGAGGAAAATTAGAGCGAAAGTCGTGCCATTCAGTTCGGTTTTATTTAAACCGTTTGGAATCAATGGTTTGGCTTGGAAGGCGAGAAGTTGGTGCTGGAAAATTGACAGGATTGTGACGCTCCCAGGCGGCAAATGCATGCCGCGACAGGAATCTGCCGCGGCAACAAATGCGACGTATGGCAGTTATTGCGCGTTGAATGCCTGGCCATTGATGCCGGTACTGTCCGGCCCCATCAGGTAGAGGTAGACCGGCATGATCTCCTCGGGCGTAGGATTGTTCAGCGGGTTTTCCCCCGGATAGGCCTGGGCACGCATGCTGGTGCGTGTGCCGCCGGGGTTGATGCTGTTGGAGCGTACCGGCGCGACGCCGTCGACTTCGTCGGCCAGGGTTTGCATCAGGCCTTCGGTGGCGAACTTCGACACGCCATAGGCGCCCCAGTAAGCACGGCCCTTGCGCCCGACGCTGCTGGAGGTGAACACCACTGATGCATCTTGCGACAGCTTGAGCAGCGGCAGCAGGGTGCTGGTCAGCATGAACATCGCGTTGACGTTGACCTGCATGACGCGCATGAAGTTTTCCCCGGACAACTGCTCGATCGGCGTGCGTGGGCCAATGATCGAGGCGTTGTGCAACAGGCCATCGAGGTGGCCGAACTCGGTCTCGATCATCGCCGCGAGTTCATCGTATTGATGGGGCAGGGCGGTTTCGAGGTTGAACGGAATCACCGCCGGTTGTGGGTGGCCAGCCCCCTCGATCTCGTCATAGACCTGCGTCAGATTGGCTTCAGTCTTGCCCAGCAGCAGCACCGTGGCGCCATGGGCGGCGTAGGTTCTCGCGGCCGCCGCGCCGATGCCGCGACCGGCGCCGGTGACCAGAACAACCCGATCCTTGAGCAATTCGGGACGAGCGGAATAATCAAACATTAAAAACCTCACAATCCATTGATGAAGACCTGCTTCACCCTGAGTCGAGTCAGATCAGCAGCTGCAAAGCGCGCTATCGAGTACCTTGCGCAATTCCGACGGATGATCCACCACCACGTCCGCACCCCAATGCCGCGGGTTGTCGTCCGGGTGGATGTAGCCAAACGTCACCGCAGCGGTTTTCGTACCGGCATCACGCCCCGATTCGATGTCGCGCAAATCATCGCCGACAAACAGAACCGTCGACGGATCCAGATCAAGCATCTTGCACGCGAGGATCAACGGTTCCGGATCCGGCTTGCTGTTTTTCACATGATCCGGGCAGATCAGCAGCGCCGAGCGCTCGGCCAGCCCCAGTTGTTGCATGATCGGCTCGGCAAAGCGCAGCGGCTTGTTGGTGACCACGCCCCAGATCAGGTTGGCCTTCTCGATATCGGCGAGCAATTCGCCCATGCCGTCGAACAACTTGCTGTGCACGGCGCAGCCGACCAGATAGCGCTCAAGAAACTCCAGGCGCAGTTCTTCGAAGCCCGGTGATTCGGGGTCCATCGAAAACGTCACCGCGACCATGGCTTTGGCGCCACCGGAAATCTCGTCGCGGATGTGCTTGTCGTTGATCGGCGGCAAGCCACGATCGGCGCGCATTGCCTGGCAGATGGCGATGAAGTCCGGCGCCGTGTCGAGCAGGGTGCCGTCCATGTCGAAGAGAACCGCTCTGATGGCCATCGGCTTACTCCTCGCGCAGGGTCTGGATCATGTAGTTGACGTCAACGTCGTTGGCCAGCTTGTAGTGCTTGGTCAGCGGGTTGTAAGTCAGGCCGATGATGTCCTTGACGGTCAGGCCGGCCATGCGGCTCCAGGCGCCGAGCTCGGACGGGCGGATGAATTTCTTGAAGTCGTGGGTGCCGCGCGGCAGCAACTTCATGATGTATTCCGCGCCGACGATGGCGAACAGATACGCCTTCGGATTGCGGTTGATGGTCGAGAAGAATACTTGGCCGCCCGGTTTGACCATTCGGTAGCAGGCGCGAATGACCGACGATGGATCCGGCACGTGCTCGAGCATCTCGAGGCAGGTCACTACGTCGAATTGCTCCGGCATTTCTTCAGCGAGGTCTTCGGCGGTGATCTGGCGGTATTCGACGTTGACGCCGGATTCCAACTGATGCAATTGCGCGACCGCCAGCGGCGCTTCGCCCATGTCGATGCCCATCACAGTGGCGCCACGCTGGGCCATGGCTTCGCTGAGGATGCCGCCGCCACAACCGACGTCGAGGACTTTCTTGCCGGCCAGGTTGACCAGCTCGTCAATCCAGTTGACCCGCAGCGGGTTGATGTCGTGCAGCGGTTTGAATTCGCTTTCACGGTCCCACCAGCGATGGGCCAGGGCTTCGAATTTGGCGATTTCGGCGTGGTCGACGTTGCTCATGTTAAATCCTCTAAAACTTGAAAAAGGCTGTAGCCGCGGATTGTGCTCCGCGGTGTTTACGATTCGGTGTGGCCGCTGATGCGCTGGCCCCAGGCTCTGGCGGTGGCGCCCAATTGTTCTTCGTCGAGTCGAGTCAGGCGCCGGTCGTCGAGCAGTTGCTTGCCGGCGACCCACAGGTGTTTCACGCAATCGCGACCGGTGGCGTATATAAGCTGCGAAACCGGGTCATACACCGGTTGCTGGGCCAGGCCGGACAGGTCGAAGGCGACGATGTCGGCGGCTTTGCCGAGTTCCAGCGAGCCGACTTGTGCCTCGATCCCCAATGCTCGCGCGCCATTCAGGGTGGCCATGCGCAATGCGCGGTGGGCATCGAGCGCGGTGGCCGAGCCGGCGACGGCTTTGGCCAGCAGGGCGGCAGTGCGGGTTTCGCCGAGCAGATCCAGATCGTTATTGCTGGCGGCGCCATCGGTGCCGATCGCGACATTGACGCCAGCCTGCCACAGACGCTCGACCGGGCAGAAACCACTGGCCAGTTTGAGGTTCGATTCCGGGCAGTGGATCACGCTGGTGTTGCTTTCTACCAGCAACGCCAGGTCGTCATCGCTGATCTGGGTCATGTGCACGGCCTGAAAGCGCGGGCCGAGCAAGCCCAGGCGGCCGAGGCGCGCGAGCGGGCGTTCGCCGTGTTGCTCCAGCGCTTGGTGGACTTCGAACGCGGTTTCGTGGACGTGCATGTGGATCGAGGCATCGAGCTCTTCGGCAATCACACGGATTTTTTCGAGGTTCTCATCACCAACGGTGTACGGTGCATGAGGGCCGAAGGTGATCTTGATGCGATCGTGATGCTTCAGGTCGCCGAACAATTCGACGCCCTCACGAATGGCTTCGTCGGCACTGCTGGCGCCCGGGATCGGGAAATCGAGGATCGGAATGGCGATCTGTGCGCGAATGCCGCTGTTGTGCACGCGCTCGCTGGCGACTTTCGGGAAGAAGTACATGTCCGAGAAGCAAGTGATGCCACCCTTGATCTGCTCGGCGATGGCCAGATCGGTGCCGTCGCGGACAAACGCTTCATCGACCCATTTGGCTTCGGCCGGCCAGATGTGGTTTTCCAGCCAGGTCATCAGTGGCAGATCATCGGCCAGACCACGGAACAGCGTCATCGCCGCGTGGCCGTGAGCATTGATCAGGCCCGGAGCGAGCAGCACATCCGGCAATTCGTGCACTTCAGTGGCGTTACACTTCAATGCTTCGGCGCGCGGGCCGATAAACACGATGCGACCGTCGCGGATGCCCAGGCCATGCTCCTTGAGCACAACGCCTGCAGGTTCGACGGGTACCAGCCAGGTCGGCAGCAATAATAAGTCGAGCGCAATGGCAGGTTTCGGCATCGAGGGTCGGTTCCAGTGCTTTTGTAAAGGATGGCGAAGTATACCCGAGCGTCTTCGCGGGGGGATCGCTATAATCGGCGGCTTTTGTTCATGAGTGCGGGGTGAGGGATGCGCGATCGACTGTTGGCTGCGGAGAAAGTGAAGGCCATCGATTGGCGAGATGGCGCGCTCCACCTGCTGGATCAGCGTATTTTGCCGTTCGAGGAAACCTGGATCGCCTACACCAGCGCCGCCGGTGTGGCCGAGGCCATTCGCTCGATGGTGGTGCGTGGCGCACCGGCCATCGGCATCAGCGCGGCCTATGGCATCGTGCTGGCGGTGCGTGCCCGGATCGCCGAGGGTGGCGATTGGTACGCGGCACTGGAAGAGGATTTCGCCTTGCTGGCCGATTCTCGTCCGACCGCGGTCAACCTGTTCTGGGCGCTCGGCCGCATGCATGATCGCCTCGATCGCCTGAAAGAAAACGCCGATCCGTTGGCGGCGCTGGAAGCCGAAGCCATCGCCATTCATGAAAGCGACCGCGAAGCCAACCTGACCATGGCGCAACTGGGCGTCGATCTGATCCGCAAGCATCAGGGCAATGCCCAGGCGATTCTGACGCACTGCAATACTGGCGCGCTGGCCACCGGCGGTTTCGGCACGGCTCTGGGGGTGATTCGCGCGGCTTATCTGGAAGGCATGGTCGAGCGTGTTTATGCCGACGAAACCCGTCCGTGGCTGCAAGGCTCGCGCCTGACCGCGTGGGAACTGGCTAATGAAGGTATTCCGGTGACCCTCAATGCTGACTCCGCTGCCGCGCACATCATGAAAACCAAAGGCGTGACCTGGGTGATTGTCGGCGCTGACCGCATCACGGCCAATGGTGACGTGGCCAACAAGATCGGCACCTACCAACTCGCGGTCAACGCCATGCACCACGGCGTACGCTTCATGGTGGTGGCGCCGAGTTCGACCATCGACATGAACCTGGCCAGCGGCGACGACATCCCGATCGAGGAGCGTGACGGCGCCGAATTGCTCGAAGTCGGCGGCAAGCGCGTCGGCGCGGATGTTGAAGCGTTCAACCCGGTGTTTGACGTGACCCCGGCCGACCTGATCGATGCGATCGTTACCGAGAAAGGCATCGTCGAACGCCCGGACACCGCGAAAATGGCCCAGTTGATGTGCCGCAAGCGCCTGCACTGATTGGCTTCGGCGTCAGTTCGGACGCCATCGCTGGCAAGCCAGCTCCCACAGGTTTTGTGTTCGCCACTGATCCTGTGGGAGCTGGCTTGCCAGCGATGAGGCCCTAAAAGTCAATAAACATCGCTAAACCTAGCCCCGATTCTGCATTGAAAGAAGCTCTGAGCTTCTCTCGTCCCCGTTAAGCCTGTCACCGGTCAACTAACTATGCTCCATGCGCATCTGGGGGATAGGTGCGTGGCGGCCTTTGTGATAACATCCGGCGTTTTCCGAGGCAGCTCCATGGAGCTGTCTTTACTGCGCAAATCCACGATCCAATGTTGATTTGTCGTAAGTCGGCGCATGGCACTCGGCCTGCCCCGACGAGCTTCGTTGGTCCCATATGGATATGACGAAGTTTCACCAGAAAAAGGAATCAGGCTTCTCATGGGCGAACTGGCCAAAGAAATCCTCCCGGTCAATATCGAAGACGAGCTGAAACAGTCCTACCTCGACTACGCGATGAGCGTGATCGTCGGCCGTGCACTGCCGGATGCGCGCGATGGCCTCAAGCCCGTGCACCGTCGCGTACTGTTCGCGATGAGCGAGCTGGGCAACGACTTCAACAAGCCGTACAAGAAATCTGCCCGTGTTGTCGGCGACGTGATCGGTAAGTATCACCCGCACGGTGATACTGCGGTGTACGACACCATCGTTCGTATGGCTCAGCCTTTCTCCTTGCGCTACCTGCTGGTAGACGGTCAGGGCAACTTCGGTTCGGTCGACGGCGACAACGCTGCGGCCATGCGATACACCGAAGTGCGCATGACCAAACTGGCGCACGAGCTGCTGGCTGACCTGCACAAAGAAACCGTGGACTGGGTGCCGAACTACGACGGCACCGAAATGATCCCGGCGGTCATGCCGACCCGTATCCCCAACCTGCTGGTCAACGGCTCCAGCGGTATCGCCGTGGGCATGGCGACCAACATTCCGCCGCACAACCTCGGTGAAGTCATCGACGGTTGCCTGGCGCTCATCGACAACCCTGAGCTGACCGTCGATGAGCTGATGCAATACATCCCCGGTCCGGACTTCCCGACCGCCGCGATCATCAATGGTCGCGCCGGCATCATCGAAGCCTACCGCACCGGTCGCGGACGCATTTATATGCGCGCGCGCTCGATCATCGAAGACATCGACAAGGTCGGTGGCCGTCAACAGATCGTCATCACCGAACTGCCGTACCAGTTGAACAAGGCGCGTCTGATCGAGAAGATCGCCGAGCTGGTCAAAGAGAAGAAGCTCGAAGGCATCACCGAACTGCGCGACGAGTCCGACAAGGACGGTATGCGCGTCGTGATCGAACTGCGTCGCGGCGAAGTGCCTGAGGTGATCCTCAACAACCTCTACGCGCAGACCCAGCTGCAATCGGTATTCGGCATCAACATCGTTGCGTTGATCGACGGCCGCCCACGCATCCTCAACCTCAAGGATCTGCTGGAAGCCTTCGTCCGTCACCGTCGCGAAGTGGTCACCCGCCGTACCGTGTTCGAACTGCGCAAGGCGCGCGAGCGTGGTCACATCCTCGAAGGTCAGGCCGTTGCCCTGTCGAACATCGACCCGGTGATCGCCCTGATCAAGGCTTCGCCGACGCCGTCGGAAGCTAAAGAAGCGCTGATCAGCACGCCGTGGGAATCCTCGGCCGTGGTGGCGATGGTTGAGCGTGCCGGTGCTGATTCCTGCCGTCCGGAGACTCTGGATCCGCAATACGGTCTGCGCGAAGGCAAGTACTTCCTGTCGCCAGAGCAGGCGCAAGCCATTCTGGAATTGCGTCTGCACCGTCTGACCGGTCTGGAACACGAAAAACTGCTGGCCGAGTATCAAGAGATCCTCAACCAGATCGGCGAGCTGATCCGCATCCTCAACAGCGCCGTGCGCCTGATGGAAGTGATCCGCGAAGAGCTGGAAGTGATTCGTGCCGAATACGGCGACCAGCGTCGCACCGAAATTCTCGATGCCCGTCTCGACCTGACCCTGGGTGACATGATCCCGGAAGAAGAGCGCGTCGTGACCATCTCCCACGGTGGCTACGCCAAGACCCAGCCACTGGCTGCGTACCAGGCTCAGCGTCGTGGCGGTAAAGGCAAATCGGCCACTGGCGTCAAGGATGAGGACTACATCGCTCACCTGCTGGTTGCCAACAGCCACACCACGCTGCTGCTGTTCTCCAGCAAGGGCAAGGTGTACTGGCTCAAGACCTACGAGATTCCGGAGGCGTCCCGCGCCGCCCGTGGTCGTCCGTTGGTCAACCTTCTGCCATTGAGCGAAGGCGAATACATCACCACCATGCTGCCGGTCGATCTCGAAGCCATGAAGCGTCAGGCTGACGAAGAAGAGGCTGAAGGCGTCGAGGCTGATGTAGAAGACATCGAAAACAGCAACGAGACCGACGAAGAGCGTCGTGCCCGTATCAAGGCTGCCGACCGCAAGAAAGCCCCGTTCATCTTCATGTCGACCGCCAACGGTACCGTGAAGAAGACCCCGCTGGTGGCGTTCAGCCGTCAGCGTAGCGTTGGTCTGATCGCGCTGGAACTGGACGAAGGCGACATCCTGATTTCCGCTGCCGTCACTGATGGCGAGCAGGAAATCATGCTGTTCTCCGACGGCGGCAAAGTGACGCGCTTCAAGGAATCCGAAGTTCGCGCCATGGGCCGTACCGCCCGCGGTGTGCGTGGTATGCGTCTGCCGGAAGGGCAGAAGCTGATCTCCATGCTGATTCCGGAAGAAGGCAGCGAGATCCTCACAGCATCCGAGCGCGGCTACGGCAAGCGTACGGCGATCAGCGAGTTCCCTGAGTACAAGCGTGGCGGTCAGGGCGTTATCGCCATGGTCAGCAACGAGCGTAACGGCCGTCTGGTCGGCGCGGTGCAGGTGCAGGACGGTGAAGAGATCATGCTGATCTCTGATCAGGGCACCCTGGTGCGTACCCGTGTCGACGAGGTGTCGAGCCTGGGTCGTAACACGCAAGGTGTGACGCTGATCAAGCTGGCCAAGGATGAAACCCTGGTCGGGCTGGAGCGGGTTCAGGAGCCTTCGGAAATCGAAGGTGAAGAGCTTGAAGGGGAAGAGGGCGAGGAATTCGAAGGCAGCGTCGTGAGCGACGATGCTGGCGAAGACCAGCAACTCGACGCCGCAGCAGACGAAGAACCGCAAGAATAAGCGGGCAAACGAGGGGGCGGATGAGAATTCGCCCCCTTGTTATTTGTCCTGTTTGAAAATTTGCAACACTGCACGGGATCGTTCCCACGCAGAGCGTGGGAACGATCATCCGCAGACCAAAAGATTTAAGTGACCACCAAATCAGAGCGAGATTGGATGTGAGCAAGCGAGCCTATAACTTCTGCGCCGGTCCTGCGGCGCTTCCTGAAGCCGTCCTGCAACGTGCTCAAGGTGAACTCCTTGATTGGCACGGCAAGGGTCTCTCGGTCATGGAAATGAGCCATCGCAGCGATGAGTTCGTGTCCATCGCCACCCAGGCCGAGCAGGATCTGCGTGACCTGCTGAATATCCCGTCGAACTACAAAGTGCTGTTTCTGCAAGGTGGCGCCAGCCAGCAATTCGCGCAGATTCCACTGAACCTGTTGCCTGAAGGCGGCTCTGCCGACTACATCGACACCGGTATCTGGTCGCAGAAAGCCATCGAAGAAGCTTCGCGCTACGGTCATGTCAACGTTGCCGCCACTGCCAAGCCTTACGACTATTTCGCCATCCCGGGCCAGAACGAGTGGAACCTGTCGAAAGACGCCGCTTACGTTCACTACGCGCCGAACGAAACCATCGGTGGTCTGGAATTCCAGTGGATCCCGGAAGTCGGTGATGTGCCGCTGGTCGCTGACATGTCTTCGGACATTCTCTCGCGTCCGGTCGATATCTCGCGTTTCGGCATGATCTACGCCGGCGCGCAGAAGAACATCGGCCCGAGCGGCATCGTCGTCAACATCATCCGCGAAGACCTGCTCGGCAAGGCGCGCGCGCTGTGCCCGACCATGCTCGACTACAAGGTCGCAGCGGATAACGGCTCGATGTACAACACCCCGCCGACCATGGCCTGGTACCTCTCCGGTCTGGTGTTCCAGTGGCTGAAAGAGCAGGGCGGCGTCGACGCGATCGCCAAACTCAACGACGTCAAGCAGCGCACACTGTACGACTTCATCGACGCCAGCGGCCTCTACAGCAACCCGATCAACAAATCGGATCGCTCGTGGATGAACGTGCCGTTCCGTCTGGCTGATGATCGTCTGGACAAGCCATTTCTCGTCGGTGCCGAAGAGCGTGGTCTGCTCAACCTCAAGGGTCACCGCTCTGTGGGCGGCATGCGCGCCTCCATCTACAACGCCGTCGATATCACCGCGGTCAACGCGCTGGTGGCGTACATGGCTGAATTCGAGAAGGAACACGGCTGATGTCCGAGCAAGAACTCAAGGCACTGCGCGTTCGCATTGACGCTCTGGACACCAAAGTCATGGAGCTGATCAGTGAGCGTGCGCGTTGCGCCCAGGAAGTCGCGCGCGTAAAGATGGCCTCGCTGGCCGAAGGCGAAGTGCCGGTGTTCTATCGTCCTGAGCGCGAAGCTCAGGTGCTCAAGCGCGTGATGGAGCGTAACCAGGGGCCGCTGGGCAACGAAGAGATGGCGCGCTTGTTCCGCGAAATCATGTCGTCGTGCCTGGCGCTGGAGCAGCCGCTGAAAGTGGCTTACCTCGGTCCTGAAGGCACCTTCACCCAAGCGGCGGCCATGAAACACTTCGGTCACGCTGTGATCAGCAAGCCAATGGCGGCGATCGATGAAGTGTTCCGCGAAGTGGCGGCCGGTGCGGTGAATTTTGGCGTGGTGCCGGTGGAAAACTCCACCGAAGGCGCGGTCAACCACACGCTCGACAGCTTCCTCGAACACGACATGGTTATTTGCGGCGAAGTCGAACTGCGCATTCACCATCACCTGTTGGTCGGTGAAAACACCAAGACCGACAGCATCAGCCGCATCTATTCCCACGCGCAGTCGCTGGCCCAGTGCCGCAAGTGGCTGGACGCGCACTACCCGAATGTCGAGCGCGTTGCGGTTTCCAGTAACGCCGAAGCGGCCAAGCGGGTGAAGGGTGAGTGGAATTCGGCGGCGATTGCCGGTGATATGGCGGCAGGACTGTACGGTCTGACCCGTCTGGCCGAGAAAATCGAAGATCGTCCGGACAACTCGACGCGCTTCCTGATGATCGGTAATCAGGAAGTGCCGCCGACCGGCGACGACAAGACCTCGATCATCGTGTCGATGAGCAACAAGCCCGGCGCGCTCCATGAGCTGCTGGTGCCGTTCCACGACAACGGGATCGACCTGACCCGTATCGAAACCCGTCCGTCGCGCAGCGGCAAATGGACCTACGTGTTCTTCATCGACTTCGTCGGCCATCACCGTGATCCGTTGATCAAAGGTGTACTGGAAAAGATCAGTCAGGAAGCAGTAGCACTCAAAGTGCTGGGTTCCTACCCGAAAGCAGTTCTCTAAGGGCGGTAGCAAATGAGTGGCAATTTCCTCGCTTTGGCACAGCCGGGCGTGCAACAACTTTCGCCATACGTTCCGGGCAAGCCTGTGGACGAACTGGCACGCGAGCTGGATCTGGATCCGGCAAAAATCGTCAAACTGGCGAGCAACGAAAACCCGTTGGGCGCCAGTCCAAAAGCCTTGGCGGCAATCCGCGAAGAGCTGGCCGAGCTGACCCGTTATCCGGACGGCAACGGATTCGCATTGAAATCGCTGTTGGCCGAGCAATGCCGCGTAGACCTCAATCAGGTCACGCTGGGCAACGGTTCCAACGACATTCTTGAGCTGGTCGCGCGTGCCTATCTGGCACCGGGCCTGAACGCGGTGTTCAGCGAGCACGCATTTGCGGTGTATCCGATCGCCACTCAGGCCGTTGGCGCACAAGCCAAAGTGGTCCCGGCCAAGGAGTGGGGGCATGACCTGCCGGCGATGCTCGCAGCCATCGATGCCAACACCCGCGTGGTGTTCATCGCCAACCCGAACAACCCGACCGGCACCTGGTTCGGCGCCGAGGCGCTGGACGAGTTCCTGCAGGACGTTCCGGAACACGTGCTGGTGGTGCTCGACGAGGCGTACATCGAGTACGCCGAAGGCAGCGATCTGCCGGACGGTCTGGATTTCCTCGCCGCTTACCCGAATCTGCTGGTATCGCGCACCTTCTCCAAGGCCTACGGTCTGGCAGCGCTGCGTGTCGGCTACGGTCTGTCGACTGCGGTTGTTGCTGATGTCCTGAACCGTGTTCGCCAGCCGTTCAACGTCAACAGCCTCGCCTTGGCGGCAGCCTGCGCAGCGTTGAAGGATGATGAGTATCTGGCGCAAAGCCGTCAGCTCAACGAGGCGGGCATGCAGCAGTTGCAGGCCGGTTTCCGTGAGTTGGGGTTGAGCTGGATCGAATCCAAAGGCAACTTCATCTGCGTCGATCTCGCTCAGGTTGCGGCTCCGGTGTTCCAGGGCTTGCTGCGCGAAGGCGTGATCGTGCGTCCGGTGGCCAACTACGGCATGCCGAACCACCTGCGGGTGACCATCGGTCTGCCGGCGGAAAACAGCCGCTTCCTTGAAGCGCTGCGCAAGGTTCTGGCTCGTGGGTGATGTCACTGCACTGCAATCTGCTGCACCTATGATCGGGCGCCTTGTGGTGGTCGGTCTGGGGTTGATCGGTGGTTCGTTTGCCAAAGGCTTGCGTGAAAGCGGCGTGTGCCGTGAAGTGGTCGGGGTCGATCTTGATCCGCAATCGCGCAAGCTGGCGGTTGAGTTGGGCGTTGTGGATCGCTGCGAAGATGACCTGGCGGCGGCCTGTCAGGGCGCTGACGTGATTCAGTTGGCGGTGCCGATTCTGGCCATGGAAAAAGTGCTCGCGCGGTTGGCGAGCATGGATCTGGGCTCGGCGATTCTGACCGATGTCGGCAGTGCCAAAGGTAATGTGGTGCGCGCGGCAACCGAAGCGTTTGGTGCTATGCCGCCGCGCTTCGTGCCCGGCCATCCGATTGCCGGCTCCGAGCAGAGTGGGGTGGAAGCCTCCAATGCCGAGCTGTTTCGTCGTCACAAGGTGATTCTTACGCCGCTTGAGCAAACCGATCCGGCCGCGTTGGCTGTGGTCGATCGTCTGTGGCGCGAACTGGGCGCCGACGTCGAGCACATGCAGGTCGAGCGTCACGATGAGGTGCTGGCTGCGACCAGCCATCTGCCGCACCTGTTGGCCTTTGGTCTGGTCGACTCGTTGGCCAAGCGCAATGAAAATCTTGAGATCTTCCGTTACGCTGCGGGCGGTTTCCGCGATTTCACAAGAATCGCCGGAAGCGACCCGGTGATGTGGCACGACATCTTCCTCGCCAACCGCGAGGCTGTCCTGCGCACACTCGATACATTTCGCAGCGACCTCGACGCCTTGCGCGACGCGGTCGATGCAGGGGATGGGCACCAATTGTTGGGCGTTTTCACTCGCGCCCGGGTTGCCCGCGAGCATTTCAGTAAAATCCTGGCCCGCAGGGCCTATGTGGACGCTATGAATTCCAACGATCTGATCTTCCTGGCTCAACCTGGTGGCCGCCTGTCCGGTCGGATTCGCGTACCGGGTGACAAATCCATTTCCCACCGTTCGATCATGCTCGGCTCGCTGGCCGAAGGCGTCACCGAAGTCGAAGGCTTCCTCGAGGGCGAAGACGCTTTGGCGACCTTGCAGGCGTTCCGCGACATGGGCGTGGTCATCGAAGGCCCGCACCACGGCCGCGTGACCATCCACGGTGTCGGCCTGCACGGCCTGAAGCCGGCGCCGGGCCCGATCTATCTGGGCAACTCCGGCACTTCGATGCGTCTGCTGTCCGGCCTGTTGGCTGCGCAGAACTTCGACAGCACACTGACCGGCGATGCCTCGCTGTCCAAGCGTCCGATGAATCGCGTGGCCAATCCACTGCGTGAAATGGGCGCCGTGATTGAAACCGCTGCTGAAGGTCGTCCGCCGATGATCATTCGTGGCGGTCATAAGCTCAAAGGTCTGACCTACACCATGCCGATGGCCAGTGCACAGGTGAAATCCTGCCTGTTGCTTGCCGGTCTGTACGCTGAAGGCAAGACCACCGTGACCGAGCCGGCACCGACTCGCGACCACACCGAGCGCATGCTGCGCGGCTTCGGTTATCCGGTCAGTGTTGAAGGCGCTACGGCTTCGGTTGAGTCCGGCGGCAAGCTGAGCGCAACTCACATTGAAGTACCGGGCGATATTTCCTCGTCGGCGTTCTTCCTGGTCGCGGCCTCGATCGCCGAAGGTTCGGAACTGGTGCTCGAGCACGTCGGCATCAACCCGACCCGTACCGGCGTGATCGACATTCTGCGTCTCATGGGTGCAGACATCACTCTGGAAAACCAGCGTGAAGTCGGCGGCGAGCCTGTGGCTGACCTGCGCGTGCGGGCAGCTAAACTCAAAGGTATCGAGATTCCTGAAGCGTTGGTTCCGCTGGCGATCGACGAATTCCCGGTGCTGTTCGTGGCGGCTGCCTGTGCCGAAGGGCGCACCGTGCTGACCGGCGCTGAAGAACTGCGGGTCAAGGAGTCGGATCGCATCCAGGTGATGGCGGACGGCTTGTTGGCGCTGGGCGTCAAGTGCGAGCCGACCCCGGACGGCATCATCATCGACGGCGGCCAGATTGGCGGCGGCGAAGTGCATGGCCATGGCGATCACCGTATCGCGATGGCCTTCAGTGTGGCCTCCCTGCGCGCCACTGCACCGATCCGCATCCATGATTGCGCGAACGTCGCGACGTCGTTCCCGAACTTCCTCGCGCTGTGCGGGCAGGTCGGTATTCGTGTGGCACAAGAGGCTCAATCGTGAAAAGCATTGCACCGGTCATCACCATCGATGGGCCAAGCGGCTCGGGCAAAGGCACTGTAGCCGGGATTCTGGCCAAGCGTCTGGGCTGGAATCTGCTGGATTCCGGTGCGCTTTACCGTTTGCTCGCCTTCGCTGCGCACAACCATGGTGTCGACCTGACCAATGAAGAGTTGCTGAAGAAACTCGCCGCTCATCTGGATGTTCAGTTCATTGCGGCGACCGAAGGTCAACTGCAACGGATCATTCTGGAAGGTGACGAGGTCAGCGATGTCATCCGAACCGAAAGCATCGGTTCGGGTGCTTCGCAAGTGGCTGCATTGCCCGCCGTGCGCGAGGCGCTGCTGCAGCGTCAACGCGCTTTTCAGGAAGCGCCGGGCCTTGTCGCCGACGGTCGCGACATGGGTACGGTGGTTTTTCCTGATGCACCGCTGAAGATTTTCCTGACCGCTAGTGCCGAGGAGAGGGCGCGCCGCCGATATTTGCAGTTGAAGGGCAAAGTCGAGGGTGTTAGTCTGTCGAGTCTGCTAGATGAGATCCGTGCACGCGACGAGCGTGACACCCAGCGAGCGGTAGCCCCGCTTAAGCCGGCGGCTGACGCCATACAGCTGGATTCCACGGAGTTGTCCATTGATCAGGTGCTGGAACGCATCATGAGCGAGATCGCCATTCGCGATATCGCCGGGTGACCAAGAAGGTTGCAGGGGACCAGTCATAGTCCTGTGGCGCTTCTTCTATATGAAACTAACCCACACCGTCTGGGGTGTGGAGATGGGCGTATCCTTCGCCCTCATTTACAGGAATTAAAATGAGCGAAAGCTTTGCGGAACTCTTTGAAGAAAGCCTAAAAACCCTGAACCTTCAGGCAGGCTCCATCATCACCGGTGTTATCGTTGATATCGATTACCAAGCTCGCTGGGTAACCGTTCACGCTGGCCTGAAGTCTGAAGCACTCATCCCGCTTGAGCAGTTCTACAACGACGCTGGCGATCTGACTATCAATGTCGGTGACGAAGTTCACGTTGCTCTGGACTCGGTTGAAGACGGTTTCGGTGAAACCAAGCTGTCCCGTGAAAAAGCCAAGCGCGCTGAGTGCTGGATCGTTCTGGAAGCAGCCTTCGCAGCTGAGGAAGTGGTCAAGGGCGTTATCAACGGTAAGGTTAAAGGCGGCTTCACTGTCGACGTTAACGGCATCCGTGCGTTCCTGCCAGGTTCCCTGGTTGACGTCCGTCCAGTGCGCGACACCACGCACCTGGAAGGCAAAGAGCTGGAATTCAAGGTCATCAAGCTGGACCAGAAGCGCAACAACGTTGTCGTTTCCCGTCGCAGCGTCCTGGAAGCCGAGAACTCCGCCGAGCGTGAAGCTCTGCTGGAATCCCTGCAGGAAGGCCAGCAAGTCAAAGGTATCGTCAAAAACCTCACCGATTACGGCGCATTCGTCGATCTGGGTGGCGTGGACGGCCTGCTGCACATCACCGACATGGCCTGGAAGCGCATCAAGCATCCTTCCGAGATCGTCAACGTTGGTGACGAAATCGACGTCAAGGTTCTGAAATACGATCGCGAACGCAACCGTGTTTCCCTGGGCCTGAAGCAACTGGGCGAAGATCCATGGGTTGCTATCAAAGCCCGTTACCCAGAAAGCACTCGCGTTACCGCTCGTGTAACCAACCTGACCGACTACGGCTGCTTCGCTGAGCTGGAAGAAGGCGTTGAAGGTCTGGTACACGTTTCGGAAATGGACTGGACCAACAAGAACATCCATCCTTCGAAAGTCGTACAAGTCGGCGACGAAGTGGAAGTCATGGTTCTGGACATCGACGAAGAGCGTCGTCGTATCTCCCTGGGCATCAAGCAGTGCAAATCTAACCCATGGGAAGATTTCTCTGGCCAGTTCAACAAGGGCGATAAAATCTCCGGCACCATCAAGTCGATCACCGATTTCGGTATCTTCATTGGTCTGGACGGCGGCATCGACGGCCTGGTTCACCTGTCCGACATCTCCTGGAACGAAGTTGGCGAAGAAGCCGTACGTCGTTTCAAGAAGGGCGACGAGCTGGACACCGTTATCCTGTCGGTTGACCCAGAGCGCGAGCGTATCTCCCTGGGTATCAAGCAACTGGAAAGCGATCCGTTCTCCGAGTACGTCTCGGTTAACGACAAAGGCGCAATCGTTACTGGCACCGTGAAAGAAGTTGACGCCAAAGGCGCCATCATCGTTCTGGCCGACGATATCGAAGCGACTCTGAAAGCCTCCGAAATCAGCCGTGACCGCGTTGAAGACGCGCGCAACGTTCTGAAAGAAGGCCAGGAAGTAGAAGCCAAGATCATCAGCGTTGATCGCAAGAGCCGCGTGATCCAACTCTCCATCAAGTCGAAAGATGATGCTGAAGAGAAAGAAGCTATCCAGAGCCTGAAATCGGCTCCGGAAGGTGAAGCAGCTGACACCACCATGGCTGGCCTGCTGCGCCAGGCAATGGCGGCCAAACAGAACTAAGTTCTGATTGGGCAATAAAAAGGGCGACTTCGGTCGCCCTTTTTTGTGCTCGCGATTTAGTGTTTCGAGTCATGCATGAAGGTGTTAGTGAAACCAATCCCGCTTCTGAGCGGTCTGTTTCTTTAATCGGATCAATCGCCTATTCACGACTAAGCTTGGTCTTAAGCGTGTAGTCGTCGGGCAGTTGCCTGGCATAAGGAAGTGGATGAACAAGTTTATTGTCCTCATGGCTGTACTGGTTCTGGCTGGCTGTACGACCAGTGCCAAGACCCATGCCGTGCGTGGTGTCAGTGGTATAGAGGTCGACTGCTCTGGGTTAGGCTCTGGCTGGGAGAAATGCCAGAAGCGCGCGGCGAAGGAGTGCAAGGGCGCGGGCTACAAAGTGATCACGAGATCAGATGATGCCAAGGATGAAGATGAGTTTCCTTTTGGCTTCAACCCGGCGGGCTACGTGACGCGAACCATGCTGGTGATATGCCGTTAAGCATGCTGTGCCCTGTTTGTGGCTGTGATGCCCTGAAAACGGGCGTTTCGACGCGGTGGAAGATATGTCAATCCCTGGGCTGTTCAAAATCTTCCGGGCGTGCTAAAACCTTTCAAGCGCTGATCTAGCTGCTTGAAAAAGAAGGGAAAAATATGACGAAGTCGGAGTTGATCGAACGAATTGTCACCCATCAAGGGCTGCTCTCATCCAAGGATGTGGAGTTGGCCATCAAGACCATGCTTGAACAAATGTCCCAATGCCTGGCTACCGGTGATCGTATCGAGATCCGTGGGTTTGGCAGTTTCTCTCTGCACTACCGTGCGCCGCGTGTTGGCCGCAATCCGAAGACCGGCCAGTCTGTCAGTCTGGATGGTAAATTCGTTCCGCATTTCAAGCCCGGTAAAGAATTGCGTGATCGGGTGAATGAGGAAGAGGAGGAGGGCGCTTGATCTTCGCTATTCAAATTCGAGGGGGCATGAATGCGTAACCTTAAACGCATATTGCTTGGCGTATTTCTTCTGCTGATGGTTCTGGTTGTTCTGGCATTTGTGCTTGAGAATCAGCAGTCGGTTTCGCTTTTGTTTCTTGGTTTTTCCGGCCCGCAGTTGCCAGTGTCGCTCGTTGCAGTGTTGGCTTTGTTGATCGGAATGCTGATTGGCCCTTTATTGGGTTGGTTTCTGGGGCGTTCGTCCAGAGCTGCACGCAAGCGACTGGTCTGAAAACGACAGGCGCAGGGCGTCTGTCGAAATTGCGCCTCTGCCTGTCTTTATCCATTAGTAAAACCATCATTAAGCTGTAAAATGCGTCCCTTGTTCGATCTTGCCTTATTGCATGTCGATTCAGACTGACTCTGACAGATGCCAACTGCGAGTGGCTTCTGCATTCATGGATTAGACAGCGCTCATCGGCAGCGCTGTCCGCAGCTCAAGGGTATCGTTCGCGTGAAAATTCTAGTTACCGGCGGCGCCGGCTTTATTGGCTCGGCAGTCATCCGTCACATCATTTCCAACACGTCCGATGCTGTCGTTAACGTCGATAAACTGACTTACGCCGGCAATCTGGAGTCCTTGGCAGAAGTCAGCCAGAATTCGCGCTATGCATTTGAACGCGTCGATATCTGTGATCGTGATCAGATCGACCGTGTCCTGCGTGAACACCAGCCAGATGCAATCATGCACCTGGCCGCAGAATCCCACGTCGATCGCTCGATCACTGGTCCTTCCGAGTTCATTCAGACCAACATCATCGGCACGTACACGCTGCTCGAAGCCGCCCGCCACTACTGGGCCGCGCTGGATGATGCGCGTAAAGCGAGTTTCCGCTTTCACCATATTTCGACTGACGAAGTTTACGGTGATCTCGAGGGGCCGGAAGATCTCTTCACCGAAACCACGCCATACCAGCCAAGCTCGCCTTACTCGGCCAGCAAGGCCAGCTCCGATCACCTGGTTCGTGCCTGGGCCCGCACTTACGGCCTGCCTACCTTGGTGACTAACTGCTCGAACAACTACGGCCCATGCCATTTCCCTGAGAAACTGATCCCGCTGATCATTCTCAATGCGCTGGAAGGCAAGCCTTTACCGGTTTATGGCAAAGGTAATCAGGTTCGTGACTGGTTGTATGTCGAGGATCACGCCCGCGCGCTGTACAAAGTCGTCACCGAAGGCGTGATCGGCGAGACTTACAACATCGGCGGTCACAACGAAAAACAAAACATCGAAGTGGTGCATACCCTGTGTGCGTTGCTCGATGAGTTGCGCCCTGATTCTGCCCATCGTCCGCATGCCAGCCTGATTACCTATGTTCAGGATCGTCCTGGGCATGACGTGCGTTATGCAATCGATGCGAGCAAGATTCAGCGTGAGCTGGGCTGGACACCGGAAGAGACTTTTGAAACCGGTATTCGCAAGACTGTTGAGTGGTATCTGAATAACACTGAGTGGGTTGAGCACGTGAAGAGCGGCAGCTATCAGCAGTGGATTAACCAGAATTATGCGGATCGTTCGAACAGGGCATGAAAATTCTTCTGTTGGGTAAGAACGGTCAGATTGGTTGGGAGCTGCAGCGCTCGCTCGAACCGCTTGGTCAGCTAATTGCGCTGGATCGTCAGATTGTTGATGGGCTGTGCGGGGACCTGTCCAATCTGGTTGCCTTGCGCGCAACGATTCGGCAGATCAAGCCCGATGTCATCGTCAACGCCGCTGCCTACACTGCGGTCGACAGAGCGGAGTCAGAAGCTGATCTGGCTTTCATTGTGAATGCCCAGGCGAGCCAGGTTCTGGCCGAAGAAGCCGTCGCCCTGAATGCGTGGCTGGTTCATTATTCAAGCGACTACGTCTTCAGTGGTGTCGGTTCCGTGCCATGGCTGGAGACCGATGCTGTCGGCCCGGTGAATCAGTACGGCGCGAGCAAGCTGGCGGGCGAGCAAGCGATCGTTTTGTCGAATTGCAAGCATTTGATCTTTCGTACGAGTTGGGTCTACGGTGCGCGCGGCAACAACTTTGCCAAGACGATGCTGCGTCTGGCAAAGGAGCGGGATACGCTGAATGTTATCGCCGATCAGATCGGAGCTCCGACCGGGGCTGATCTGATCGCGGATGTGACCGCTCTTGCTATCCGCCAAGCGCTGCAGCAGCCGGAACTTTCCGGCGTGTATCACCTGGTTGCCAGCGGTGAAGTGTCTTGGCACGGGTATGCGACTCATGTAATTGCATTTGCCCGGGCCAATGGTGAGACGCTTGCTGTAACGTCCGTCAATGCCATCGACACGACCGCCTACCCGACACCTGCACAACGGCCATTGAACTCGCGTCTGAATTCTCAAAAATTGTGCGCTAAATTTTCTCTACACTTGCCGGATTGGCAAAGTGGTGTAACCCGAATGCTTAGGGAAGTTCTGAACAAATGACCACGACAAATCGTAAAGGCATCATCCTCGCTGGTGGTTCGGGTACGCGCCTGCACCCGCTGACCCTAGGCGTTTCCAAGCAGATGCTGCCGATCTACGACAAACCGATGATCTTCTATCCGTTGTCCGTGTTGATGCTGGCGGGGATGCGCGAAATCCTGATCATCTCCACTCCCGAAGATTTGCCTTGTTTTCGCAAATTGCTGGGTGATGGCAGCGTTTATGGGATCAAGCTCACCTATGCCGAACAACCTAGTCCCGATGGTCTGGCCCAGGCATTCATCATCGGTGAAGAGTTCATTGGCAACGATCCTTGCTGCTTGATCCTTGGTGACAATATTTTCTACGGTCAGCATTTCTCGGACAATTTACGTTCGGCGAGTACTCAGCAGAAAGGTGCTACGGTCTTCGGTTATCACGTGTCTGATCCGGAGCGTTTCGGTGTTGTCGAATTCGATAAAACCGGTCGTGCACTGAGTATTGAAGAGAAACCGCTCAAGCCAAAATCTAATTACGCCGTAACCGGACTGTACTTTTACGATAACGATGTCGTCGAGATCGCGAAAGGCATCAAGCCATCTGAGCGCGGTGAGTTGGAAATCACTGACGTCAACCGTGCGTACCTAGAAAGAAAGACGCTGAGCGTTGAAATGCTCGGTCGTGGATTTGCCTGGCTCGATACAGGCACGCACGATTCGCTGCTTGAGGCCAGTCACTTCGTACACACCATCGAACAGCGTCAGGGCCTCAAGGTGGCCTGCCTGGAAGAAATTGCATATCACAATGGCTGGATCACCGCTGAGCAGTTGGGTGCACAAGCGGATGCGCTGAAGAAGACTGGTTATGGCCAGTACTTGCAGAAACTCTTGGAGCCCACTAATCGCTGAAAATGGCGATTTGATGCAAGGAACACTTCTTGAGTGTGGATGCAAGCCATATGTCAGTCAAACCTAAGGTTGCAGTTTTGCTGGCGGCCTATAACGGTGTCCAATGGCTAGAGGATCAGATTGATTCCATCCTCGGTCAAGCAGCAGTCAATCTGACCATTTACATCAGTGTCGACCCATCAACTGATGGCACCGAACAGTGGTGCGCTGCTTGCGCTGCCCAGCACGCCGAGGTGGTTGTTCTGCCCATCTCGGAAGTGTTTGGAGGTGCGGCGCGCAATTTTTTCAGATTGATTCGTGATGTGAGCTTCGATGGCTATGACTACATTGCGCTCTCTGATCAGGACGACATTTGGAATGCAGGAAAGCTGGAGCATTCTATTCGCATGCTCCAGTTTCATGGCGTTGATGCATATTCCAGTAACGTCACTGCATTTTGGCCTACCGGCAAGGTTTTGTTGCTGGATAAGGCACAACCTCAAGTTGAGTGGGATTATTTATTTGAGGCGGCGGGCCCGGGTTGTACTTATTTGATAAGTCGCAAGGTCGCTGGCTCGTTGAAGGCATCCGTACTTGAGGACTGGCAAAAGTTACAGGCTGTATCCCTGCATGACTGGTATATCTATGCCTTGGCTCGAAGTCATGGGTATAGATGGTTTATCGATCAGGTTTCGACATTGCGTTATCGGCAGCACGAGCGGAATCAGGTTGGAGCGAATGCCGGTATCAGGCCCCTTATCTCCAGATACAAAACCATCAGTAACGGTTGGTGGTTCTCTCAAGTATCACTCATTGGATCTCTGGTCGGTTTGGAGGCGCATCCCTTTTTCCTGAGGTGGCGGTCTTTGGGTAGGATGGAACTCCTGTCGTTATCAATGAATGCGTGGAAGTGTCGCCGCCGTGTGCGAGATAAGATTCTATTCTTTTGTGTGTGCTGGATTACTGCGTTAAATTTTAGGAAGTGAACCTGATTGCAGTCAGTCCCGAAATGGATATTTCAATGTAACGGATTGTTGCGAGGGTATGACCCCCGATCCGTCCTTCCAGGTTTACTTTCAGTCACGATATTGGCGCCTGCGATAGTCTCTGTTCGTTCGAGTAACCGTTCCGCTTGGATGGGCAGCTGAAACGCCCGCAAGGCGCTGATGCCCCCATGCCTGTATGTCTGATCATGCCGCGGATACAATGCCGAAAGGCATGAGATTGGGCGTATACCTGCCTTATAGTGGTTCTCCTGTGGCCGCGAGCTAATGTTGCCTTGCGCTTTCAGGGGCAGATACCTGATGCTTAAAAAGCTCTATTTCGCTAGAATAGTGCCCATTTTGTTTGGGTGGGAGGGGAGTGGAGGAGGTCAAGCATCAATCCTCTTCAGGCACGTCCAACAGCTCAGTCAGAGGCTTTTCGGGGTGAGGGCATGCCGTAGTCCTAAGGTCTTCATCTTCGTTTTCAAGATTAGCGACACCGGCAGCTCGACCATGCCCACGCTCTAGCAAGGACGTATTTTTCGCTCGACAAGGATCGGAATGTCGTTTTGCAGGAGGTTTCTTCAATTCAATTCAAGAGTAAAAAATGTCCTTTTTCCCCTGTTTTTTATCTGTCGTCTTCGTGGTGAGAAACCAGTCAGCGAGCATAGAAAGCACTCTGGCTGATGCAGTGGCTGCAATTGCGGGCGTTGTTAGTGACTATGAATTGATCGTTGTAGATAACGCCTCAGAAGACGATAGCATTTCGGTACTAAAGCAGCTCACTGCAGAAGACGGACTGGCTAATTTGCAAGTCTATGCGCTGACGAAAGAGGTGGATGCGGATACCGCCTCATGGGTTGGTCTCGAGAATGCGCTCGGAGATTTCGTTGTAGTGGTCGATCCATTTGTCGACGACATTAGCTTCGCTCCCAAGATGCTTGATCGCGCCGTTAGTGGTGCTGATGTGGTATTTGCAAATAATTCGCAAAAACCGGCGCAGAGCCTCGCCTATCGTGGGGCTAACGCTATCTTTCACAGCATTTACAATCGCTTGAACGGTGTTCATTTAGCTAAAGAAGCTCCGCAATACCGAATTCTGAGCAAGCGGGTCATCAATTTCATCCTGCAACATCCGCAGCCTGTAATGACATACAGGCATCTTCCCGCAACGGGTGGTTTTGCACGGGCTTATCTGAATTACAGTTCTGCGCCGAAGGCGTCCAGTCCCAAGAGATTGGGGGAGAGTATTGACCGAGGTATGCGCTTGTTGGTATCGACCACACGTGCGCCAATGCGATTGGTTACGACGCTTTCCCTTTTTGGTGCCATCGCAAACGTGGTGTACAGCGTTTATGTGCTCGCAATTGGCATTCTAAAAACAGATGTTGCTCCGGGTTGGGTGAGTTTTTCATTGCAGCAATCGGGGATGTTCTTCCTTATTTCCCTGGTCCTGTTGGTTTTGGGTGAATACATTCTGAACATGGCCAGTCTGTCGAATGAAGGCCCTCTTTATCACGTAGGCCAAGAGTTCACCAGCGCGCGCATGACGCGCCTTGAAAAATTGAATATTGAAGCGGTAGTGTCGGACTCCGCCAGTGCGGAAGATCCCAATAAAGAAATCGTTTCCTGATGCCTTACTTCGATCCCAATGTGTGCAACGAGGATGCCGTAATAATTGGCGGGGGGTTTTACGGCGCGGCTATTGCGGTCTATCTTGCCAAGCAACGTGGACTCAAACGCATCGTTCTGGTCGAGCGGGAACCCGCCCTGCTAATGCGCGCCTCGTACAATAATCAGGCGCGTGTGCATAACGGCTACCACTACCCACGAAGTTTTACCACGGCCTATCGAAGTCGAGTAAACCTGCCTAAATTTGTTCGGGACTGGCCACTCGCGGTGAAAAAGGATTTCACCAAGCTATACGCGATTTCTCGACGAAACTCGAAAGTCACTGCGAAGCAGTTTGAACGCTTTTGTCGGCAGATTGGAGCGGATATCAAACCCGCGGATCCTAGTCTAAAAGACTTGTTTGAATCGCGACTGATCGAGGACGTATACCTGGTCGAAGAGCACGCGTTTGACACTACTCAGCTTGCGAGTTGGGCAACGCGTGAGTTGAAAGACGCGGGCGTTCAGGTCCGTTACCAAACGCGGGCGAGCGCTATTTCGAAGGGCGAGCGGTCGCCGTTGAAAGTTGTATTGGAGTGCGGACACGGAGAGGCAGAAATTCTCAACTGTCGGTACGTGTTCAACTGTACTTACAGCGGCCTTAATCAGTTCAAGGGTGACTTTCCCGGAGTCAATACAGGCCTCAAGCAAGAAATTACGGAAATGGCCTTAATGAGAATGCCTCCATCACTTGAAGGTTTAGGGGTCACGGTCATGGATGGCCCCTTTTTCTCGATGATGCCCTTTCCGGCGCGCGGGCTCCACACCTTGTCTCATGTTCGCTATACGCCACATCTCAACTGGAGCGACGAGCAGGGGATTGATCCCTACGAAAAGCTGCGTCATTACGAACGAAATACTCGCGTGGACCGGATGCTGAGGGATGTCGGGCGTTACATGCCTGAAGTCTTGAAAGCCAAACACGTAGACTCGTTATTTGAAGTCAAGACTGTTCTCGTGAAAAACGAAGGTGATGACGGAAGGCCGATACTTTTCGAGAAGCACGCGGAGTTACCAGGTTGTTATTCGGTGCTTGGTGGAAAAATTGATAATATTTATGATGTTCTTGAAACCCTTGAAGCTGAAGAAATTATCAGTGTTGATGATCAAGATATATCTAAACTTGGAGCGCTGAATGTTTAATTCGCTTATTGGTTATTCGGGCTACGTCGGCAGCACCCTTCTCAAACAGGAAAGTTTTACCTCGCTGTATCGCTCAACCAATATCGGCGATATAGATAATCAGACCTTTGACACAGTGGTGTGCGCCGGAGCCCCGGCGCAAAAATGGATCGCCAATCGCGATCCGCAGTCTGATCGACAGAAAATCGAGGCATTGATCGCGCACCTCAGAACCATTCAGTGCCAGACTTTTATTTTGATCAGTACGGTCGATGTCTTCAAGAGTCCCATTGGTGTGGACGAGGGGACGTCTGTCGATGAGTCTGGTTTGCATGCCTATGGTCTTCATCGGCGATTGCTTGAAAAGTTCGTCGAAGAGCACTTCCCCAACCACCTGATTGTTCGTCTGCCAGGCTTGGTCGGCCCGGGTTTGCGCAAGAATGTCATCTTCGACTTTTTGAATGATAACAATCTTCAAGCGATAGATAGTCGGGGAGTATTCCAATTCTACCCAATGGTGAACCTTTGGTATGACATTCAAACGGCGCTTAACGCCCGCTTGAAGTTGGTACATCTCACTGCAGAACCGATAAGCGTGGCAGAGATTTCCCGACAGGGTTTCGGCAAAACCTTCGCCAATACCTTGGCTAACCCTGCTGCAACATACGATCTGCAGACCAGGTACGCGCAGGTATTTGGTTCCTCGGGCCGCTATCAATATAGTTCCCGAGAAACCATCCAAGCCGTCCGAGGTTATGCGCAGTCCGAGCCGATCGCGATTAAAACCGAAGAGGGGACAGGCGCATGAGATTGGCGATCTCCAACATTGCGTGGGACATCAGCGAGGACGAGGCGGTAGTTACGCTGCTTCAGCGCTACGCAGTTGATGCAATAGATATCGCACCTGGCAAATATTTCCCGGAACCCGCCCTAGCGACCGAAGCTGGTATTGCCAAGGTCAAAGCGTGGTGGGCTGAACGTGGAATTGAAGTCACGGGAATGCAATCGCTATTGTTCGGCACCCAGGGATTGAATGTCTTTGGTAACACTGAAAGCCAAGCTGCTCTCCTTGCGCACATGGCGGCGGTATGCCGTATCGGCGCAGGTCTTGGGGCGACCAGGCTGGTTTTTGGTTCACCGAAGAATCGGGATCGCAGTGGGTTGAATGATAAAGAGGCGTTGGATATAGCAATTGCCTTTTTTCGGAAATTGGGGGAAATAGCTCTGTCTTGTGGCGTAATTATCTGCCTTGAGCCCAACCCCACTTGTTATGGCGCTAATTTCATGACAACTACTGTCGAGACGGCCGAGGTCGTTAAATTAGTTGCGCATCCAGCTATTCAAATGCAACTGGACACCGGTGCGCTTACCATCAATCAAGAAAGCGCTGAAGCAGTGTTGCAACAGTGCGCTGCGATAATTGGTCATGTGCATGCGAGCGAGCCCAATCTGGTGCCTTTGGGCGATGGCGGTACAGATCATGGAACGGTTGCTGTCGGTCTGATGCGGTACTTGCCTTCTCATGTGGTTTCCATCGAGATGGTGGCAACAAAGGATGAGTCGCACGTGATATCCATTGAGCGCGCCCTTAAAGTGGCAATGCAGCATTATCGTGGAACAGATGTAGGAGCGAGTGTATGAGCATAAAGTGGCTCATCCTCATTCTGGGTATTCTTTCAAACGCGTCTGCCAGTGTCCTGGTGAAGATGGCCATGATGCCGCCGCGCAAGTTTCCCTCGCTGGGTGATCCAATGTCAGCGTTGAGCAATTGGCCGTTCTGGTTGGGGCTTGGCCTATATGGCGCGGCGTTTCTCCTGTACGCCGCTGCTCTGGCACGTCTGCCGCTGAATGTGGCGCACCCGGTTCTAACGGCTGGAGCGATCGCTACTGTTGCCCTTTTTTCGGTTCTGTTTTTTCGTGAATCCTTCCACTGGACTACAGGGGCAGGGATCGTATTGGTAATTATCGGCGTAGGGCTGATTACAGCGCGCGTCGCCTGATGGTAAACATGATGACCTTTTCTGAAAATGTTCCTGCTGACCGCGAAGCGTGGCAAGTACCCTCCTATGACACGCAACTCTGGCTCGGCCGTAAGCATCCCTGGTGTGTGGTAATTCCGGTTATCAACGAAGGTGAACGTATCAAGAGTTTGCTGGCTAGAATGGCGGCGCTCGAGATTGAAACCATTGCAGATATCATCATTGTCGATGGTGGCTCTACAGATGGTTCGCTGGAGTTACAAGCACTGCAGCAGGTCGGCGTACGAGGCTTATTGCTGAAGACTGCTCCTGGAAAACTCAGCGCCCAATTACGTTGCGCTTACGCCTTTACACTCGATCAGGGCTATGAAGGCATCGTTACCATTGATGGCAACGACAAGGATGATCCGGAAGCGATATCGCGCTTTATTGATGCGTTAAAGCAAGGTGTCGATTTTGTACAGGCCTCGCGCTTTGTGTCGGGGGGCGTGGCTGAGAACACACCGAAATCGAGAGATTTTGCAATTCGCTTCATCCATGCGCCGATGCTCAGCCTTTGCTCCGGATTTAGCTGGACTGACACCACTCAGGGTTTTCGGGCTTATAGTAGGAAAATGCTGTTGGACCCGAAAGTCTCTCTGTTTCGTGATGAGTTTATGACTTACGAACTGTTGGCATATCTGTCTTATCGGGCGCCTAAACTGGGTTATCACTGTGTCGAACTGGCTACCGTTCGACGTTACCCTAAAGGTGAGGTCCCGACTAAGATAAGCAGTGTCAAGGGTAACCTTTCGGTGCTCCTGGTGTTATTTAGAGCTTGTCTTGGTAAATATAATCCCAAGGGGATTAAATAATCGGTGTGCTCTTTTGTATGGATATCGATGTTTAAATTTACTGAATCTTAAGAGTTGAGCATGTTATTGACTGGTAGTGGCGAGCACAGAATAACCGGATCTACTAAGTGGCTTTTTGCAATTTACGCTGCCTTGGTATTTTTCAGGTTTTGGTTGACCGGTGATAGGGATATAGTTGCGACCAATAGTCCATATGATGAGTACTGGTACATCGAGAGTGCTGCCAGGTATATTTGGGGTGGCGGTTACACCCATATGGCATTTGCTCAAATACCAACCTATTCAATTTGGTTGCTTGGTTTAAGTCTTCTAGGTATCCCCGCTCGTCTTGGTATTGATGCACTCTGGATATTCTCCAGCTTGTATCTGGCATTTGCCATTTCGCGGTTTACCCGTTGGAGGCCGGCAGGATTATTGGCATTCGTTTTATTGGCTTTTCACCCTTATGCAATCATGGTGTTGGATCGCGGGCTTTCTGAGACCTTGCTAGGCGGCTTAACGCTATTGACTCTGGCTGCGGGTATTGAGGTCTGGAACTCGAGGAAGTCTGAAAGTGGCTACTCCAGAAAAATATCATATGTACTTTTTGTGTCGGGATTTGCGTTTGCTTATCTGACTCGAAAAGAAGGTGTTGTTTTACTCGCCCCATTGATAGTGATGCTGTTTTTTTCTTTCTTCTACAAAGAAATATGGTGGCAAGGACGTTTTTGGCAGAAGATCGGCACTAAATTGATTGTTGCTCCATTGATAGCAACTATTTTTCTAGGGGCCGTGATATCGATCGGCAATTACACTCGGCTGCATATGTTTGTGCTAAACGAGCTTTCGGCGCCCGGCTACCAAAGTGCAGTCAAGTCTTTGAACAGCATTGATGTTGGTCGTACTCCTAAGCACGCTACGGTCACAGCCGCCGCTCGAGCTTTGGCTTATGAAGTCAGCCCGACATTCAGAGAGCTGGCTCCTTTCTTTGAGGGGCCCATCGGGAAGTCAATTGCTGCGCACCCGATAGCCGGCTCGGAGGGGGAAATAGGGAATGGTTGGTTCTATTGGGCCCTGCGTGATGCTGGTGCAAATGCTGGCTGGTTTGAAAGTGCAGAATATGCTGACGAAAAATTTGCTCAAATTACCCGTGATATTAACCATGGCTTCGAGAGTGGCAAGCTCAAGAAGCGTCCTTATGTAATTTCAAGCTTTATTGATCCGGATCTAGGCAAATGGGTTGGTGATGTTCCAACGTCTACATGGAATATTTTCCTGCTTTTAATCTTGCCGAGATATCAGTTCGAACCACCGACTGACACAGCAACCCCAACACAGTTTGAGAAGTATGTGTCGATTGCGGGTCGTAGAAATGCACCCAGACAAAGTGGTATTTCGGGTTGGGTCGCAGTACCGGCCGGTAGTTTCATGGCTCTCGGTGGCAATGAAGTACCTAGCGATTGGACTGCTCTAGGTGGCGTAAAACGTGCTGACATTTCCACCGAAGCTTATCCTTTTTGGCTCGCGGCCGATTCAAGCATCCTCCCGCAATACATCTATCTGAAGAATTTGAATGGTGAAATTTCAAAAGCGGATATATCTGGAGTAAAGGTGGGCGATAATATTTCGCTACACGGCGTCTCTAGTTATACGATGGGTATTGATAGTATTTCTAATGTTAAAGTTTATCGATTGGATAATCTTTTTGAAGCTGCTGGGGCTAATGGCGAAAAAAATCTATTGCTATATCAGCTTTATCGATTTATGGGCTATCTTCTTTGTGCGGCAATAGTGATCGGTTTCATTGTCTCACTGTTAGCTAAGCAGAAGGGAGCGGCGTTTTTGATTTTGGTCACGGTAGCAGGCTTGCTTGCGAGGTGCGCTGTTCTAGGTATTCTTGATGCTAGTTCTTGGCCTGGAACGCAAGTCAGATATGTTTTTCCAGCGCTCCCGTTTTTCATTACTGCAAGTGTTCTAGGAGTTTATGTGACGATTCGTTCATTGCGGACGGCTGGCAAACGCAGCCAATCCGGGCATTTAATATCGCAGTAGCGATTTCTGTCTCTTTGTGTGCTCCTGTAGGCGTAAAATTTTACAGGAGCACATAGTCGGCATGCGCAAACTCGTAAACGAACGGCTAATCAGCGTGACACACCTCACCAAACAAGGGTAATGGTATCGCCACTGCTTTAAGAGGGCTCAATAGCACCTGGCGCTGCCCGTTCCATTAAAGATTGGGTCGAGAGGCCGCTCTAAGCTTTGAGAGTTACTGAGTCGCGATTGAACAAGCAAACTATCACCTGCAATGCCGTCTTCCGAACTTGCTAGATGCATCATTCATGGATTTGCGCGGTGAACAGCATCGACGCGATTTGCCTGGTCGTTAGAGCAAGCTCAAATTAGCTTGCGCAATGGTAGCCCGTTTTGCTCCACATGGGGCTCAGTCGTAAAAATTGGCGGTTCGCCGCTCTCTGCGCGATGGATAATCGGCGGCACTGTGAGACTGATCCAGTCGGCCGAGCGTTACGTGTATATTTTTTGAAGGAAAAACCTCACTCGCCTCCAACGAAGCAGGCGAGTGAAATTACGCACTTATTTCCGTAGAACTGGTAGCCGGATTAGTTGTGGCGGAAAGAGTGTCCGATACTTGCAGTGTAACTTAAGCTTTATTATTTTCAGGTGACAGGCTATCGACGTACCAGTTTATTGTGCGCCTCAGTCCATCCTGAAGACTGAACTCTGCCTTCCAACCTAGTTCCCGTTCTGCCAGCGAACAATTAAGTACGTTGATAGGCACATCGAAAGCTCGTGCGGGCATGAAATTACGAGTCACTGCGTTATCAGTTATATTCTCAATAAGATCGATCAGCGCATTCAGTGATGTCCCCTCGCCTGAGCCGATGTTAAAGACAATCTCAGAGCCTTGGTACTTGAGGGCTTTCGAGAATGCGTTGGCGATATCTTTTATATATATATAGTCACGCGTAACCGATCCATCTCCCCAAATGTCTATCACTTTTCCTGCTGTCGCTCTGCTTACAAAAGCTGCAATGGCACCTTGTGCCGTTTCAATCCTTTGTCTTTCGCCGTAAGGGTTGGCAACCCTTAATATCACCGGTTTGATGTTGTGGAGCTTTTTGTAAAGATAGAGGTATTTCTCGATGGTGAGTTTGCTGATGCCGTAAGATACTTCTGGATCAGTGGGATGTTCTTCGGATAGCGGGCATTGAACGGGCTTTCCGTATACGGTACCGCCCGATGATATAAAAATGATCTGCTCAACTTTTTGCTCCACCATCACATTCAGCATGTTCAGGGTCGCAATGACATTCGTTTGAATGTCATAAATAGGATCATCGTTAGAAGATTTGGGTAGGGTAGTGGATACCAAGTGGAGTACGCCATCGACGCCTTTGATCGCTTCTTCAATATCGTGTTTGCTCTGCAGATCTCCAGCGATCCATTCAACGTTCTCATGGGACTCGAAAACGCGATACGGAGGGACTCGGGGCCGCTCAAAAATTCGCAGGCTGTGGCCCTCTGCAAGGAGCTTGTCTGCTATGTTCGAGCCGATGAAGCCACCGCCGCCGAAAATTACATACTTCATAATTTATTCCAATTTTTCATGAATTTGCATGAGATCCGCGTAAACACCCGATAGTACGCTGATGTAGGCGTGCAGCGGTTCACCGGCTATCCTTCCTGCGCCATGATTGTGGGCGTGCTCATTATTCAATGCAAGGCACGACTGGAGCCTTTGCGCCAATTCTTCGGCGTTTCCAGGCTCGAATACTGTTACGTTATCCTTCTCCCCCAAGTATTCAGTTATTCCCGTTACGTCGCTTGCGATGATGGGGGTGCCGCAAGCCAAAGCGTTCAATAACACGAGGGGCGCGTTTTCTCTCCACGTAGAAGGGATGACCAGTACATCCAGCGAGTGCAAAACGCTACCAATTCGTTCGTGAGGGAAAGTTCCCATGAACCGGACTCGTGAATCATTCTGAATAACCCCTTCGAGACTTTTCACGTAATCCGGGTTTTGTTGTGTGTCGCCGTAAATAACAACGTCCGCATCCATGTTTGGAAGTTGCTTGATGGCCTGCAGGAGAACGTGACAACCCTTGTGGTTTGTCAGCGTTCCAATAAAACCGATAGTGGGCGTCTTTCTCCGCGTTTTGATTCGATCCAGATCAACTGGATAAATGATTGGCGGCTGGATTCCGTATTTGAGGCGTCTGATTTTTTGCTCGGGAATTCCCGCGTTGATCAGTAAATCTTCTATGAATAATGTAGGCGGTAAAATTTTATCAATTTTGAGCATGGCTTGGGCAATGGTCTGCTCACGATTGCGAAGATCCTTCATGGCCAGCATGATGTTCTTGAAGCGGGTATTGATTGGCGCGGACGCAGCCAGCATCAACGCGGAAAATAGTACCTGAGGCGTATGCGCCAAAAGCCGGCGCATGGTGCCCTTCTGGTTATTAATGGCTACATGTTTGAGGCAGTTACTTGCCAAAAGACTTGGTCCAGAGCACTCATTCTGACCCCAGGGTTTCACCAGCTGACATGATCGGCAGTTGATCCAATAGTCGGTAGGGGTGTAAACCGTTGGAATATTCTTGTCAACGCACGCTTGAAGTGCTGATATCGTCAGGTTTTTGAAATGAAAGAAATGCACTAGATTCGGTTGGAAGTGATCAAGCAGACTTTTGAAGGGAGCGTATACCGCACGGTTGTTGTATTCATCCACTAGCGTAGTGCTGGAGAACTTCCCTGCGACGTAGGGCACCAGTAGTTGATGAACCCTGAAGCCTTCATGATCGTAAGACGCAAGACTCAGGTTTTCTTCTCCCTGAAGCTGCGCCGTCACAATTTCAACAATATAGCCTTCGTCTCTCAGTGCCTGAGCAGTCGATAATGTAAGCACTTCTGTTCCCGCAGAAAATTGCGGAAAAAACTGATGAACGCACAGCAGAATACGTTTGCCATTGGCAAAAGGCGTTTCACCTTGCATGGTGGCCAACAGCGCTGCGCATTTTGATAATTTCGATGATTCTCACCAAAGTCTAAGGCTTTTAATTTGATTGGATGTTTGAGAGCTGGAGTAGCGCTCGGCGTCCGTTATAGTCAGAGACCGTGCTGTGCACAGCAATCGGGCTGGCCGGGTCAAGATAAACTGCAAGTCCCAGCATTTGCGGTGAGGGTTTGCTGAGGCCCGCTGTGAGCGTCACAACCTCTGTCCATTGATCCCCTGGCCTGAGCTTTTCAGACTTTGAAAGCGCAGTATCCGACTTGTCGAGAATCTCCGCGTTCTTGTCCAGGAGGTGAACCGCCAGAATGTATCCCTTGGGAAGTGGCTTGATCAGTTCGAAGGCCAACTCGATGTTGTCGCCGCCTGAACTCGTCTTTACGGATTTGGCGGCGACAAGGCGCAGATTTTCACCAAACTCCGGTGAGCTGGTTAGCGCGTGGTTCTTGACCAGGTAAGTGCATTCGTCTGATTGGCAGCCTTTGGGGGCGAACGCTGCGGGTAATAAGTTAAGGGCCAGGATCAAGGCACCTGCTGTTGCGAGGTAGGCACTAGCTCTTACATTGTATGCCGTGCTCAGGGCTTTTGGGATCGTGGTTTTGTTTACGCTCAGGATTAACTTGCGGCATGGGTTCTCCACGGCTTTGTGCAGAAGAAACGCCATTGACAGGGCGATAGCCCAGTAGCCGGCAGTTTGCACAAGAAGCGGAAGATGGCTGAAGTACAAGGAGTTCGCCATGTACCACTGGAAGATCGTCATGTGTACCAAGTACAGGGAAAAGCTGATTTCTCCCAACAGCACGAGAAAAGGTGCGGAGAGGGCTTTGGAAAACACACCCTTGCCGAGGGCGAATACAACAATCAGGGCTGCAAAAAACAGGAAACTGCCGGACTTGATCAGGTAATAGTTTACGGCGCTGCCAATGGCACCGTGCATGGCAAAAATAGTCGTGAGTTTTGGCGTTATCCACATTGCGAATACTGCGAGCACAACGACCAGTAACTCTGCGGCGGAAAAAAGCGGGCCGGATTGGTTCTTGGTACGGCTGTGGATTTTCTGATACACCCTGCAAGCGAGGATTCCTGCAAAAAACTCAATGATCCGTACAAATGGGTTCACGTAAAACAGGCCCATCAGGCTCACCGATGGCGCTGCATCATCTGCCGGTACGTTCCAAGCGATCGCGAATCCGAAAAACAATGCTGCCACGGTACTCAGGAAAATCAGTTTTACTTTCCAGCCCGGGATAAAACTGGAAATCAATAACGGAAAGCTGAAATAAAAGAACATCTCGGTCGAGATGCTCCAGGCGACACCGTTAAATGTGAGAAATACATCTCTGAGTGGGATGAGGGACTGAATCAGAAATACGTTGGCCAGGGCTGTGAATATGGCCTGCAGATAGGTCAGCCCACCAAGGTTCCAGCTAGACGTCAGCAGATACAGCAGGATGATCGCTGCAATGTGCGCAGGCCAGATCCGGGCTATGCGTGCTTTGAAAAAATGGGCCGTTTCCTGGCGTGTAGAGAGCGTCGGGTAGTTGTACGCCAGGATAAAGCCGGAGAGCACGAAGAAGAAGGATACACCTTGGGCCAAGGACAGCGTCGTTGCCAGCCCCAAAGAGCCAAACGCTCCATGGGTGTGTCCCAGAACGATCATTGCAGCGGCAAAAAAACGTAATGATGTCAGTGCGTCAAGTTTGACTGTCGCATGCATAAGTGAATCCCGTGCGCTTGGTGTTTAAAGCGAATGTGAAGTGCGTACAGCATCGGCCGTCCTTGGCCCTGCTGTTCAATACAAAACCGTCAGACCGTTTCAGGCGTCTTCGCATACATGGCAAATGTCTCTCGGGCCATGATTTCCGGCGTCCTCTCGTAGTTCGTGGTCTTCGCCAGATCATAGAGGGCTTGCGGATTGGCAACCCAGGCCGACAGCTTGCGATAAAGATCATCGGCGCTGCCGCGATCGAATATCTCTCCGTTTATCCCGGCCTCTACGAACTCGGTCATGCCGCGCACATCCGATACCAGAGCAGGGGTGTGGGTGGCCAGAGCGTTCAACAGCACCAGCGGGCTGTTTTCATACCAGCGCGACGGGATTACCAAGGTGTCCATGTCGCGCAGAATATTGACCATATCCTTGCTCTCGAAAACGCCACGGAACTCGATTTGCGTGCCAGCGCTTTTGGCTTTCAACTCTTCCATGTACGCCGGATCCTGGTCGGTCGGACCATAGATCAACAGTCGTGCACTGCCCTTTGGCAGGCGATTGAAGGCATCAATCAGCAGATCTGTACCTTTGTGCGGTGCAATCTGGCCGATGAAACCGATCACTGGAATGTGTTCGGCGTCTCGCTGCGGCTTCGGCGTGCGGTCGACGTCGATGCCGAACCACAAGGTATTCATGGGGACCTTGATGTCGTTTTTGACATAGGCTTCCCTTAAAAAGGTGGTTGGCGCGACGGCACCTGCGTAGGAGCCATTGTAAAGAGCTCCAAGAATGTCCGGGCGCTCCGCGATGTAGTCGATCGTTTGATCGAACACACTGTTTTTCACGCCCGGCATTTTGCGTAGAGCGGTTACGGCGCTCGCGATGAGCTTGGCTGACGTGCCATTATTTGCGTATTTGATCCAGCCCTCTTTCGATGTGCGTGCAGTCTCTTTCAAGTAGCAGGCCACGCAGTTGCTGCGAGTTCTCGACGGGCCCGCACACAGTGCGCCATCAGCTGCTTCCAGTTTATTGGTCAGGCAGAAGCCGAAAAAGTCAGTGAAGGTTGCGTAGGTCGGAATGCCCAAGGCCTTGGTAGCTTCGAGCAAGGCACTGGTGTGGTTGATCAAATGGGTGACATGAACGATGTCCGGTTTCAAGTCAGCGAGAATATCGGTCAAGACCGGACGCATCTCCGCCTGGTAGTACGTTTCCTTGATATTGACGTGAGGGATTTTGTTTTTGTCGACCAGGACAACTTCAAAGCCTTCATGCTCATATCGAGTGATCAATTCCGCTGCCGCGGGTTCGCCCTGAAACAAGGCGCTGACGATGACTACATCGTGGCCCCAATTGCGGTAGTTCTTGGCCAGTTCCAGCGTATAGGTTTCTGTTCCGTAGAAATGATCCGGAAAGAAGCAGTGCACAAAAAAAACGATCTTCATTGTTTGGTTTCCGCCAAGGTTTCGGCATAGATCTGGTCGTAGTTCTCAATCATCGCCTGGATCGAGAAGTGAGCCTCGGCTCTTTCGCTGTGGCGGTCGGCAATGTAGGTGCGGCGAGCGCTGTCATTCAGCAGATCAACGATGATGTCCGAGAGTTTGTCCGCATCGCCATAAGGGGCGAGCAGGCTGCTGTCATCGACAATCTCGCCAATTGCACCGATGTCATACCCGACAACCGGAACATGCATGCGCATCGCAAAAGGACTGACCTGGCCGAAGCTCTCTTTCCAGACTGGCGCGACAAAAAGTTTCATGCGGCGGTACAAGTCTGGCAGTTGCGAGTAGGCGACATAACCGGTGAACTCAAAGTTGTCTGAAACTCCCGCCGAGTTCACCGCTTCTTTGAAGGTCTCCATCAGACTTCCGCCACCGACAATCAATACGTGGGTTTGCGGGCGTTTCTGTACGGCTTTGATGAACGGAGTAATGGAGTCAGCATTAAGCTTGTCCGTTTCCAGTCGGTAAACCATGCCGATCGTGTCGGTAGCAGTCTGATTGGGCGCATCGGCTTTGAACATCGAGAAGTCGGAGCCGGGATAAACCGTTGCATTCGGTGCTTCTGCTTGTCCAAAAACGTTGCGAACGTAATCACTGACGTACACGTAACGCTTGATGGCGGGCGACAAGTAAGGCGCAACCGGTGTGTTGATGTTCTGGATGACAGGAATGCCCAATTGTTGCGCGGCACGCATGGTCTGGTCATACCAGGGTTCATCACAATCGCCCCAGTAGTGCATGTGAATGACTTCTGGTTTTAGTGCTTGCAAGTACTCGACAAAAGGCATCTCGTCTGCAGACAGTTTGATTTCCTTGATGGTGATGCCCGAATACGCGGCAGGTGTCGGTGCGTAACTGGTCAGAATACTTTGATCGAACCGGTCGCCCAGGTATTCATAGATATCCACCACCAGGCGTGAGGAGCCGCCGGTCATGAAGTTCGCGATGACATGCAGCACCCGTGGCCGGACCGCGTTCAGCCTGGCTGGTTGCTTGACGATGTAAGTATCTTCATTGATGTCGTCGGGCACGTCGGTATTCGACGCAATCGCCGTTGGTTGCTGGCCTCTAAGGCTTTTCTTCAAGGCCGAAACGGTTGGGCTCATCATGCGACGAACAGGGGCCGGGGTCACCAGGGAGGTGAGTACGTAGGCTACGCGCAAGTATTTCTTCAGGTCGCTGGGTTGTGCAGCAAATGCCTGGCTCAAACGGAACAGTCGACTCCGGCCGATGGTTTGTAGCCGTTGCTCGCGATGTGCGACTTCTGCATTAAGCAGTTGCACGATAGCGTTCTTTTGTTCCAGTTGCTGATTCAACGAGGCGGTAGTGTGTTCCAGTTGCCGATACAGCGAGGCGATGGTTTGTTCGTTGGCTTGTTTGTCGGCTTCTGCGGCTGTAAGGGCCAGACTCAAGCTTTGCTCTTTCTCGGAAAGAGCGGTGTTGAATTGCTGCTCCCAATCGCTCTGGGCAGACTGGCTGGCCGCATCCTTTTGCATGATCACCCGATTCAGCCGCGCGGTTTCCGCCACGATACCTGGCACTCTCGACAGTTGAGAGTCGCGGTCACGAAGATGCTGGTGCCACCATTGCGGGGTGCGATCCTCGGTGTTGGAAGCGTATCGCAAGGCATAAGCGCAAGAGGAGGCGAGTTCGACAATGGCGCCCAGTTCGGACATACCGAAGTCGGTCGGTTTTTCGAGCGAGCCCATTGAGGCGCACCAATCGATGGCGAGGGCCTTTTCTGCGCTGGTTAAGCCTGTACGCCAATACAACTCAGCCTGTTGATTGTTACCTTTGCCGGACTCGATCAAACCAAGGTTCAGGTACGACCTGATTTGCTTGGTAATCAGGGTCGGACTGTATTGAGTGCAGTCATAGGCTACGCATGTTTTATACAGATCAATGGCGCGAGCGGTGTCGCCTGCGGCCTGCCAGAGTTGGGCCATAACGAACGATATCGATACTTTCCAGCGCAACTGCTGAGGCGAATGATCCGCCTGACTCATATAAGCGTCAGCATCCTTTGCAAACACTTCCAACTGATTCACCGTCAGTGTAGGTGCCTGCAGCAGTTGGTAAGCCTGAATGCACAGTGCCGCTCCCAGGTCGGGTGATGTCGCCGAGGCTTGAGCGGCCACTTCGCGGGAAAGCTCAAGTAGCTTCTGACTGTCTTCGATTCGATGGCCGATCGTGACCAGTCCCTTCACCAGCCAGGGATTGGCATAGTCGTCAAAGCGCGTGACCTTCCATTCCGGGTTTTCCGGATAGAGGTCGTAGGTGGTTTCGCGGTAAGGCACGGTTGCGCCCAGTGTCGGCGATTTCATGCCGACCAGAAGGCACCATTCGCAAGACGGATCTTTTTCGATCAATGTCTTGGTGTCTACCTCGTACAGCTCGCGAATGCCTACGGCCCACTCGTAAGCGTTGTTGATTTTCGGTTTGTATTGATCCGCTGTCTGAGCGTAAGCCGCTTCGACGATGAAGTCTTTTTCCAGTTCTTTAACGATGCGCTCCCACGTGTAGACGTGAAAGTGGAATTCGTTCGGATCTTCTCCGGTTTCATCTGACCAGTCATTTGGAACGGAAAGCACGATTCGTCCGGACGGACTCAGAACCCGGTAGAACTCTGCCAGCAATCCCACCGGATCCGGTACGTGTTCCAGTGTTTCAAACGAGGTAATGAGGTCGATCGAGTTATCCGGAATATCGTTCAACGCCTCCGGCAGCCAGCCCTCTTTGAAGGTCAGCTGTGAATTGACTGTAGAGAAGTTTTTTTCAGCGTACTTGACTGCGTAGTTGCTGCCATCAACGCCGAGGATCGAACCGGCGTCCGAGCAGTTGAACAACGTGTAGGCGCCGTAACCAAGTCCGCAGGCGGCGTCGAGGATGCGGTCGCCATTGCGCACATAGCGACTGGCCAACAGATACCGAATGATATGGCCGTCGGAGCGACTGCCTGGCTCGCGCGTCATGTCCATGTGCAGGTCGCGTTCTTCTTTCAGCGCTTCCAATGGATAAACGGCGGCGGCTTCTTTGGGAAGCTTCTCAAGCGGAATGGCAATTTTGCCTTGTTCGTATTGCAGCGACTGGTAGTCGTTGACGCGGTAGTAGGCAGGGTGTTTGCGTACGCCGTTTTCGAAGAACAGCATTTCCCATGCCTTGCGGGCTTCTTTCGTGTCGGGTTCGGAACTGGTGTCCAGAAACAGGAAAATGTTGCGTTTCGAGACTCTTGGAGCTTCGACGGCCAAGCGCTTGAGGGAGAGAGCTGTGTCGTCGGTATGAGTGATCAATACCGTCGAAAAACCCTCGTCGTCCAACGGCAGGTCAGCGCCATCCCATTCAATGAAGCGCCCTGGAAGCTGTGCGTTGCCACTGTCGGTTTCAGTGCCCGGGAAGACGTTGTACGCCTGCACACCCGCAAGCAGGAAGGCCCGCAGCAACTCTGTATCAGGCAGGCCGATATGCAGCACTTTGCCGTTACCGCAGGCTGAAAGTACCTGCGAGACCAATTGTTGGCGTTCCCCTGCCGTCAGCGATGCTGAGCAAATGTTAGTAGTGGAAATAGTCATTGGCTCAGCCCTTGATTTCGGTTGCTTTCATGCGGAGGTCGAGAACACCGCCAAAATGGTATTCGCGGGGCTTGGTGGCCACCGTAAAAAATGCTGCTTCGTCTCGCCAGTGAAGAATGCGTTGTTCGGCGTAGTAGGGTTTGCCTTCCTGGGATATGGCAGCCTGAATTTCGTAAAGGTTGGCGCCAAGGCTGCATTCAAACTGAAAATCAACCGAGGACTCGGTGCCGGCAGTGAATGTCTTGTTCCAGAAGGTCTCGCCCGTCGCCAGATTGGCGGCGATGGCCATGTCCTGGTTCAGCGTGCCCCAAGAGTAAATCTTGACGCCTTCCTTGTTGCGAAGACGCAGGCTCACATTCAGGTGCTCAAGATCGACGTTGCAGCGGAAGGACACGCGAATGACTGCCGTCTGCGTGGCATAGAAAACCTGGGTTTCTTCGCCCTCGGCGTTCAATACGCGCACGTCCAGGACCTCGGCATCCTGATTACCGAAGGAGAACCGGTCTGCAGTTTTCGATTCGGTCCTGGCAGCCTTGTTGTCGTCCTTCTGATGTTGCGCAGCTTTGTCGGAAAGGTTTTTCGTCAACTGTTGCAGGTAAAGACTTTCCTGTTCGTGCAGGTTCCTGCGGTAATCGAGGATGACGTCTGCCGACGATCCGATGCTTTCAATTTTCCCGTTGGACAGAAAGATCGCCCGCTGTGTGAGGGTCCGCACCGATTCTTCATCGTGGGAGACGAACAGCAGGGTTGTGCCATTGCTGGTGAGCTTTTCGATTCGTTCGTAGCAGCGTTTCTGAAACAGCGCATCGCCGACCGCCAAGGCTTCGTCGACAATCAGGATTTCAGGTTTCAGGTTAGCCTGGACAGAGAATGCCAGCCTCACAAACATACCGCTGGAGTAAGTCTTTACGGGTTGGTCGACGAATTCGCCGATGTCTGCAAACGACAGGATGTCATCCATCAACTCGTCGGTCTTGCTGCGGCTCAGACCGTGAATCGCACAGTTGAGATAAACGTTTTCCCGCCCGCTGAATTCCGGATTGAAACCCGAGCCCAGCTCAAGCAGCGCGGCAATGCGCCCATCCACATTGACCGTGCCGGAGGTCGGCGTCAGCGTGCCACAGATAATCTGCAGGAGGGTGGATTTGCCCGAGCCATTTTTGCCGATGATGCCAACGGATTCGCCACGTGCCACTTCAAAGTTGATGTCCTTGAGCGCCCAGAACTCATGGTGAAGTTTCTTCGACGGCAGGATCATCTGGAGCAAGCGATCGTGCGCTTTCTCGTACATATTGAAACGCTTAGAGAGGCCATTGACGTGAATGGCAACATCTTTAGAGGACATCAGCAAAGCCTGCGCGAGTTTTTTGAAAGAATGCAAAGCCGAGGCAGCAAATGACGATGCCGACGATATAGCTCGTGCCGAGTGTGTGCAGATCCGGAAACTGACCGAAAAGCATGGTCGCACGACCGTTTTCGATGATGGCAGTCAGCGGGTTGATATACAGCCAGCCGCGATATTGTTCCGGCAAGGCACTGATTGGATAGAAAACGGGTGAAAGGAACAGCAGCGCTGTGGCTGCCATGCCCGTGACCTGGCCGATATCGCGAATATAGGCGCCGAGTGCCGACAGGATCCAGGAAAGGCCTATCACCATCAGGATCAAAGGCAGCAGAACGAAAGGGAATAGCAGCGCGGTGAGCGGTATCGAATGATTGAACACCAGTTGTGCGGCCAGCAATACCGATAGGCTGACGCATAGATGGAACAAGGCGTTCAACACTGAAGTGGGCGCCAGGGTCTCGATCGGAAAAACAACTTTCTTTACGAAGTTGACGTTGCTGGTGATCAATTTCGGTGCCGAGTTAATGCACTCTGCGCAGAACGCATGAATGATCAGGCCGGTAAACAGAATCAGTGCAAAGTCGACTTTTGATCCTGTGCCCGCAACGCCTCCCCAGCGCGCATTGAATACAGTCGAAAATACAAATGTATAAATGGCCAGCAATAGCAGTGGATTGATAAACGACCATGCTACGCCTCCCACGGAACCGCGATAACGAGAGGATATTTCCCGCTTCGTCAGTTGCATGATCAGTTGACGATTTTTGATCGCGCTGATCAGCATTCTCAAAGGCGACGTTGGAAATGAATCATGCATGTTCAAGGAAAAAGCTCCAATGGCGGCCGTTCGGTAAGTGGAAAGAGGGGGCGGGCGACGTTAGTCAGTTCGCCTGAAACTGGCGACTGGAATTGTCCGGTTGACGCAGTGCCATGGCTGAAATCTGCATGGGCGTAGACACTGTCATCGCCGCTGCGAAACGTTTGATGAGCAGTCATCGATCAAATGCCCTTCACGATGGCCGCGAGGAAAAGTCCGATGTTTCCTGGCAATGTCTGGCGGTAAACACCGGCGCGCAGCAATCCAAGGAGCCGGCCTGGCAGGTGGCTTTTCCTCGCCAGTCGAAAGCGGTCGAGCTTTTGCTGATTTTCGGCAGTCAGTAATCGGCGTGCCGAAGTCAGGCAGTGAATGTTCTGTTCATTCCAGTTGGAAAATCGTCCCTTGAACATCATGCAAAGCCTTGACAGTCGCGCCTTCAATCCGGAATTGGCACCCACCAGATTGCCGTCATGTTGACGGTACAGAACAAAAGGTTGGGCGTCGTAGGCAACCTGGCCGCCGGCACCCGTTACCAGGAGATAGGCCCACCAGTCGTGGGAGACGATATCCAGATGGCCGCCTGCGCCGAGCATCAAATCACGTGCCGCCTGATTGAACACCATCGTATTGCCTCCCGCCAGGCTCTGTACCAGCGCATTGGCAAACGTCGGCGGGCGAGAGAAAAGCGGGGAACACTCCATTGGTTTTCCTTGAGCGTTCATCCCACGGGTTCGACCGCAATAAAGTGCGGGAACGCCTGCGGGAACTGTTTGCAACCAGGTCAATGCGGTCTCTAGTTTGCTGTTCAGCCAGATATCGTCCTGATCAGACCAGGCATAAAAATCGGCCTGAATAGCCTCGTTACAGGTGAGGGTCAGAAAATTGGTGGCGAAACCACGTTTCGGGCCATTGAAAACGCGGACACGGTCTGCCCTGTTCTGGCTTGCGGAAAATGTAGCGATAATGTCCAGGGTCTGGTCGGTGGAGCCATCGTCGGAGACTACAACTTCCCAGTTTTCGTGGGTTTGAGCAGCGATGGAAGCTAATTGTTCGGACAGAAAACGCTGGCCGTTGAACGTGCACATGAGTACCGCGACACGTCTGGACGATAAGCGGTGGAAGGAGTTTGTCTGCCCGAATTGATTTGCTTGGTGAGTATCCACTTTAGAATCTGTTGTTGAGGGGCTATGCACCTAGCACTCCGTTGCGAATAAATGACTCGATGGTCAGAAAAGTCCTTGTCGAAGGCATTCCTGCGAAACGCGCCCTCTGACTAATGTTAAGTGACCAAAGTCAAAACGCGCATTGTAGCGAAAATACCTTTGCCCTAGTAGTGCTTAGCAGCCCGCGCGCAGGGAGATGGACCGGCGGACGGAGCTCAATCAGGTAACATGTCCATGCATCGGTTTTCACTGTTGGGAGAGGCGGCCCGGGTTTGCGGGGTGCCCGACCGTGATGCGTGGCTGATTTATTGGATAATCGTGTAACAAATCTGTGCGAATACGCATTTTGTGACGTGGCTTGTTGGCCAGTACGATGCTCCGCCATTTCAACCCCAAGGGATAAGGCCAATGCCTTGTTCGCGATGATTTGCTTTTGAAGAATGAGATAAATGAGCGCTAGCACCCTATTAGTAACGGGCGGATCGGGCTTTGTGGGCGGCGCCTTGCTAAGGACATTGGCCAAGCGCGGTGAATACTCCTTGCGCACGGCCATAAGGCGCGACAGCGCGGTGTTGCCCGCGTCGGTGCTCAAGTTCAATGTCCCGGACCTGACAGCAACAACGGATTGGCAGGATGCCTTGAGCGGTGTCGACGTTGTCGTGCATGCCGCTGCGCGCGTACATGTGATGGACGAGCAGGCGGGGAACCCCTTGGCCGAGTTTCGCCTGATCAATGTCGATGGCACGCTGAATCTGGCACGGCAGGCCGTCAACGCGGGGGTTCGACGGTTTATCTACATCAGCTCGGTGAAGGTGAATGGCGAACTCACTGTTCCGGGCAGCGTATTTACGGCAGACGATCCTTCGGGCTCCATTGATCCCTATGGCATTTCCAAGTGCGAGGCAGAAGAGGCACTGCGCCAACTTTCTTCGTCATCGCCGATGGAGGTCGTCATTGTCAGGCCCGTGCTGGTGTACGGGCCGGGTGTGAAAGCAAACTTTCTCAGCATGATTCGCTGGCTGGAGCGTGGAGTGCCATTGCCATTGGGGGCGATCGACAATAAACGCAGTCTGGTAGGAATTGATAACCTGGTTGATCTGATCGTGACTTGTTGCTCCCATCCGGCAGCAGCCAATCAGACGTTCCTTGCCAGTGACGGAGATGATGTATCCACAACCGAGTTACTGCGCAGAATCGGTCAGGCGCTTAACAAACCCGCAAGGTTGATGCCTTTTCCTGTGCCGCTTATGCGTCTGGGCGCGAGACTTGTGGGCAAGCAAGCAGTGGCTCAGCGACTCTTCGGCTCCCTCCAGGTTGATATAAGCAAAAATGAACGGCTCTTGGGGTGGGCCCCCCCCATGAGTCTTGATCAAGGACTGAGCGCTACCGTGCAGGCTTATCTGGAATCTCACAAGTGATGAACTTTTACTGGATTGTTCCGCTGTTGGCGGGTGTTTCATTTGCCCTCACTGCCGGTTTGCGACGCTATGCGCTGGCGCGCAGTCTCCTGGATGTACCCAACGGTCGCAGCTCTCACTCCGTGCCCACTCCGCGTGGCGGAGGCGTGGCAATCGTCCTGAGCTATAGCGCTGCTCTGGTGGCGCTGTTCGGTGGAGGACTGATTTCTTCTGATGGACTGATTGCTTTCCTCGGCGCGGGTGCGATCATCGCTGTGATTGGCTTTCTGGATGATCATGGGCACATTGCCGCGCGGTGGCGATTGCTTGCGCATTTCTTCGGTGCGGCCTGGGGGGCTTACTGGCTGGGCGGGCTGGCGCCGTTTACCGTGTTTGGTTTTGCCATCGATGCAGGTTGGGTCGGGCACCTTCTGGCTGTGGTTTACCTGGTGTGGATGCTTAATCTCTACAATTTCATGGACGGTATCGACGGTATCGCCAGCCTTGAAGCGATCACCGTGTGTGTCGGCGGGGCACTTCTTTACGGGGTCAGTGGCCATACGGAGCTTTCCTGGCCTGTTGTGCTTCTGGCGGCTTGTGTCGTGGGTTTCTTGTGCTGGAATTTTCCGCCGGCAAAAATTTTCATGGGGGATGCAGGCAGTGGTTTTCTCGGCGTCGTGCTGGGGCTTCTGTCCCTGCAAGCGGCCTGGGTCTCACCTGCTCTATTGTGGGGGTGGCTGATTCTGTTGGGCGTGTTCATTGTCGATGCCACGTTCACGCTGTTCAGGCGCCTGTTTCGCGGCGACAAGGTCTACGAAGCGCATCGCAGCCATGCCTATCAGTTTGCATCCCGTTCGCATGGTAGCCATCTTCCTGTCACGCTTGCCGTTGGCCTGATCAACCTGCTTTGGCTACTGCCAATCGCGATCGGAGTGGTCCTCTACAATTGGGACGGCACGCTGGCTCTGCTCCTGGCTTATGCGCCGCTGGTAGGGCTGGCAATCAAGTACAGGGCGGGACAATTGGAAGGTCGAACCTCCAATATTTGAAAAACAATGTTACTGTTTAGTGTGCTGTCAACGTCGTCTGCATCACAGGATTCGGCGCAGTAATTCAGTTGAAAGGAACGTGCTGAGGTAGTGGACGGGATGATGGATAAGGTTCGTGCGTATCTGCTGGGATTACCCCGGCGTCGCAAAAGGTTGATTCAGGTCGCCACCGATATTGTATTGGTCTGGCTGGCGCTGTGGTTGGCTTTTATCGTGCGCTTGGGCATCGATGATATGTACAACCCGTTGCGGGTCCATATGTGGTTGTTCGCTTCCGCACCCCTCGTGGCGATTCCCCTGTTTATCCGGTTCGGCATGTATCGGGCCGTCATGCGTTATTTTGGCAATGACGCATTGGTCGCAATTATCAAGGCTGTCAGTCTTTCATCGTTGATCCTCGCGTTGATTGTTTACTGGTACAGCAACCACGAAACGGTTGTGCCGCGGTCCATTATCTTCAACTACTGGTGGTTGAGCATGGTGATCATCGGCGGACTGCGTCTGTTGATGCGCCAGTATTTTATGGGTGACTGGTTTACTGCCGTTCAGCATGTGCCTTTCACCAACCGTGATGATGGTCTGACCAAGGTGGCCATCTACGGTGCGGGCGTTGCCGGAAATCAACTGGTGGCGGCACTGCGCATGGGGCGCGTCATGCGCCCGGTCGCGTTCATCGACGATGATCCGGGCATTTCTGATCGCTCCATTTCGGGTCTGCAAGTTTATAAGCCCAAGCATATTCAGCAGATGATCGACGTGACGGGAGCGAAGGAAATTCTGCTTGCCCTGCCGTCGTCTACCCGAGCAAGGCGCCGGGAAATCCTGAATTTACTTGAGGGCTTTCCACTTCATATCCGCAGCGTTCCGAACTTCACCGATCTGGCCAGCGGTCGGGTCAAGGTCGAAGATATCCAGGAAGTGGATATCGCGGACCTGTTGGGGCGAGATTCCGTGCCCGCGCAACCTGACTTGCTTGAGCGTTGTATCAAGGGCAAGACGGTAATGGTCACGGGCGCCGGCGGCTCGATCGGTTCGGAGTTGTGTCGGCAAATATTTGCATTGGGCCCGGTCACCCTCATTTTGTTCGACCACAGTGAGTTCAACCTGTACAGCATTTTGTCGGAGCTGGAGCAGCGCGGCATTCGCAAGTCGATATCCGTCAGATTGTTGCCGATACTTGGGTCCATTCGCCATCCAGATAAACTTCTCGATGTCATGAAATCCTGGAAAGTCGACACCGTTTATCACGCTGCAGCCTATAAGCATGTACCGATGGTTGAGCACAATATTGCTGAAGGCGTGCTCAACAATGTGATCGGAACGCTGAATACCGCGCAAGCGGCGTTGCAGTCAGGGGTGTCGAATTTCGTCTTGATCTCAACCGATAAGGCCGTACGTCCGACCAATGTGATGGGCAGTACCAAGCGCCTCGCCGAGCTGACGCTGCAGGCACTCAGTCGCGAGGTGGCTCCGGTATTGTTTGGAGACAAGGCCAATGTCTCGAGGGTGAACAAGACCCGCTTCACCATGGTGCGTTTCGGCAATGTCCTGGGTTCTTCGGGCTCGGTCATACCGTTGTTCCACAGTCAGATCAAGTCCGGTGGACCACTGACGGTCACTCATCCGAAAATAACCCGTTACTTCATGACCATTCCTGAAGCGGCACAACTGGTTATTCAGGCGGGGTCCATGGGGCAAGGCGGTGATGTCTTTGTCCTCGACATGGGGGAGCCGGTGAAGATCGTCGAGCTGGCGGAAAAGATGATCCATCTGTCTGGGTTGAGCATTCGCTCGGAGCGCAATCCCCAAGGGGATATCTCCATCGAGTTCACTGGATTGCGACCCGGAGAAAAACTCTATGAAGAGCTGCTGATTGGTGACGATGTTTCTGCGACGTCCCATCCGATGATCATGACGGCCCGGGAGGATCACGTTGCGTGGGATGTGCTCAAAGGCCGTCTCACAGAACTGCTGGCGGCTGTCGAGTGCGATGATTACGCTCGAGTGCGGCAGTTGCTGCGAGAAACCGTAAGTGGTTATGTACCCTCCGGCGAGATTGTGGACTGGATTTATCAGCAGCGCAGGCTCGATCCATAACGGCCTCACATTCTGTAACTGACACATTTTTGACAGCTCGCCTACATCGCCTAACTTTGGGAGGCAGCTTAGGAAAAGCTGCTTCTACTTAATCGATGTCATGGAGCGTTTCTTATGCGTACTGGTTACTTCTACTCTCTGGTTTTTGCCTTGCTCACCAGCGCCTCGATCGCGGCCATCGCCGCCCCGGCCTCCACGCCAGAGGCTGCCAACGTCGTGTTGTCGCAGGCCGTTACGACCAAGGTGCAGGACGGAAAAGTCAATTTAAACGACGCAGATGTGGCGACTCTGCAACGTGAACTGGCGGGTGTGGGGGAGGCGAAAGCCAAGGCTATTGTGGCTTACCGTGAGGCAAATGGTCCTTTTGCTTCAGTCGATGAGTTGCTGGAAGTGAAGGGTATCGGGAAGGCGATTCTGGATCGGAATCGCGATAAGCTCGAAATCAATTAACGTACGTCAGTCGAATCGGAAGCCGATCATTTGGTCGGCTTCCTTCAATTGCGTCAGTGTGTGAGCATGACCACAAAACCCATCAATCACTAGTGAACTCGGTCACGCGAATCGAATCGAGCAAGTGGACCGTGAGTAGTTACTGATTTTCACAATCAATAGGCGTTTTTTTGTTTGGGGTGACTCTTTGGACAAATATGCTTATTGCGATTTTACCACTCCGGATAATTACAAAAAGTACAGCTGGCAAAAAGCCGAAGTACCACAATACATAATCAAGGTTGATATGTATCGCAGCATGCCGCTGCATCAGTATGAACCAACTCAATGGCGACAGGGAGGCAGCAAAAAGCAACGCCGTGTCGCGAAAGCGGAACTTGTCATTTATAGAGTACTGAAACAACAAGGAGCCTATCGATACTGCGATGAGGCATACAAAAAAGCCAGGCATGGTTACCCAGAATAGAACTGGCGTACTCCAGTCAAAGACATATTCTTTTAGAATTTGCAGGAGCGGGGTGTCCGGGCCAATCCGGTTGAACCCGTTTACCTCAACGACGCTGCTATATTTCAACGCATCCTGACTAAAAGTCTGCATAAGCCCTTGAGTGATTGATCCTGCACGATTTGCTGCATGCACAATCAATGCGGAGATGAACGCTAGCAGGCTTGTGATGCCAATGCATATCAGGTGTTTTATCGAGTCAACGACTTGTTTTTTCTGTGTTGCCTTAAAAGGTGCGATCATGAATGGCAGCAGAGAAAGAAGAACGACGGATGTGATGTATTCATAGCCCGCAAGGCACTTTAGCATTATGGCGATAAAGTACATTGCATAAAAGAATCTACGCTTCTGGGCGTGGTCGATGTAATTGAAAATAGCTGCGGCGAAAACGGCAGGCAGGAACCATAAAAATGAAGCCCAGTACAAGTTTCTGGCAAATGCGACTATCCAGGGTGAGCCTATCATCGTAATCAGAAAAATCATCCCAAAAAGCGGGGAAATTGAGCGAGACAGTTGCATGGATAATGCTATTAATGTTAATGCCAACGCTGCGCTCATAATCAGCTGAAGCGAAAATACTGAATTGAAAACGGGGATTGATTTATGTACAAGTGAAAGCGCTAGACCTTGAATGCCAAATTGTTGTGGGTAAGGATCAAACAGCAGGGTGGGGGGGTGTGTTGGTTTTATAGTATTTGGCCACTCACTGGCGGAACCATCAATACGCGGGCCGGAATAGCTGACATTTAAAAAGTTTCCCTGTCTGTCGGTAGCGGTGACTTCGCGAACGTCCCCGTGAAGAAACTCTATTTTTTCTCCGAGTTTAAGCTCGTCTGGCATATAACCTATAACGTTGGTGTTGGCAACTGGCAGTACGAAAGCACTTTGATTGTTACTAAAACCGTGAGTCCAGTATTGATCGCTGACGTTTAAAGTTGATAAACCTAGTGGGTTGTTAAATCTTTCATAGACTGAAAGCACGCCAGGACCTTTTTGGTTGACGTCTTTCTCCAGGAATCCCAGGTTCGAGTGAGGGGTTGCAATATCGTTCTTGTCAGCGACGATTTTTCCGAGGACAAGGGCTTCGGAGCCATCTCGGTATGTTTTGAACTGAAAGTCTGATGTGGTACGAAGAATGTTTAGTTGGAATACGAGTATTAATATTATGAAAGTTGCGGTGTACAAGTAAAATTTTATTGATTTTGTCATTTGAATGTTCATGTGGTGCCCGTTTTTATCGGGGCTTTCAATATAGGGGCGAGCAATTGTTTTTTTTTGCTCGGTGCGTTATGTCGGATGGTAGCAATTTTTAGTCATTGAATTAAGCAAAAATTTCCGAAATGGTATTTGACGGTGCGTGAATCAAAAGTGGCCAAGCACCTGCGACGCCCAAGTGAATTAAGCTAATGTTTCTAAGCCAGGAAGGCGTTCGTTAGCCGTCCTTTTTCATTCTGTGCCGCGCAAGGCAGAGTTCAGCGGCGTTAGGGCGTTCGTCGGGCAAATAAAAATTACAGCTATCATATTGCGATAAAATTATGCCTATAATAATTTGCCTCGCCTTAGATTCCACTTCGTGCTGGGCGATTCTTCCTCAAGCCTCCTAGGAGCACTCTCATGAATTCCGCACATCCTGGTACTGCTCTCGTTACCGGCGCATCGTCCGGTATCGGTGCGATTTACGCCCAGCGCCTGGCGGCGCGTGGCTTTGATCTGCTGCTGGTTGCCCGTGACAAGGATCGTCTGGAAGGCGCTGCGAGCCAGTTGCGTGAGGCCCATGGCGTTCAGGTTGAGGTCCTCAAGGCCGATCTGACACAGAAGGACGACGTGCTCAAACTCGAACAACGTTTACGTAGTGATTCGAGCATCAGCCTGCTGGTCAATAACGCCGGTGTGGCTTCGGACGGTTTGCTGGCCAACGCCGATATGGACCAGTTGGAGCGACTGATCCAGTTGAACATCACCGCCGTCACGCGTCTGGCGTCGGCAGCCGCCGCCAGTTTCGCCAAGGCCGGACGTGGCACGATCATCAATATCGCCTCGGTGGTGGCGTTGTTTCCGGAACGCTTCAACGCAACCTACAGCGCCAGCAAAGCTTATGTACTGAGCCTGACGCAGTCGTTGAACACTGAGCTCGAAGGTACCGGTGTGCAGATCCAGGCCGTGCTGCCGGGTGTGACCCGCACTGAAATCTGGGAGCGTTCCGGTATCGATGCCAGTGGCATTCCGGCAGAAATGGTCATGGAGGCGGGCGAGATGGTCGACGCGGCGCTGGCCGGCCTGGATCAGGGCGAGTTGATCACCATTCCTTCGCTGCCTGACGCTGGCGAATGGCACGCCTTTGTTGCAGCTCGCCATGTCATGGCGCCGAACCTTTCCCGCAGTTCCGCAGCCCAACGCTACAAGTCCGGCAATTGAATTGATCAGAGGTCACCACGGTATGGATTCGCGTCGAATAGTCGTCACGGGCATGGGCCTGGTTTCACCCTTGGGCAGCGATCTTGAAATCGTATGGCAGCGTTTGCTGGCCGGGCGTTCTGGTTTGCGTAACTTGCCTGAGGCAACGGTCGCTGATTTACCCACGCGAGTCGGAGGCGCTGTGCCGACGTTGGAGGAGGACGCTGAAGCAGGATTTGATCCGGATCGCGCCACGCCACCCAAAGAACAGAAGAAGATGGACCGCTTCATTCTGTTCGCCATGGAGGCTGCCCGGCAGGCGCTGGAGCAGGCTGACTGGCATCCTTCAGAAAACCAAAGCCAAGAGCGTACCGCAACGATCATCGGTTCCGGTGTCGGGGGGTTCGGCGCGATTGCTGACGCCGTACGCACCACCGACAGTCGCGGTCCTCGGCGTTTGTCACCGTTCACTATTCCATCCTTCCTGGTCAATCTGGCTGCCGGGCATGTCTCGATCCAGCATGGTTTGAAGGGGCCACTGGGTGCTCCGGTGACGGCCTGTGCTGCTGGTGTTCAAGCAATAGGAGATGCCGCGCGTCTGATTCGTGCCGGTGAAGCCGACATCGCGGTGTGCGGCGGCGCGGAAGCCTGCATCGACCGGGTCAGTCTGGCGGGATTCGCGGCAGCGCGGGCGCTGTCCAGCGCTTACAACGACACCCCGCAGCGCGCCTCGCGGCCGTTCGACAGCGGGCGCGACGGCTTCGTGATGGGCGAGGGCGCGGGCCTGTTGGTGATTGAATCCCTGGAGCATGCCTTGGCTCGTGGCGCGACACCGCTGGCGGAACTGGTCGGATATGGCACGAGTGCCGACGCCTATCACCTGACGGCCGGGCCGGAAGATGGCAGTGGTGCGCGTCGGGCGATGACGCTGGCATTGGCGCAGGCGGGTATCAAGCCGGATCAGGTGCAGCACCTCAACGCCCACGCCACGTCGACCCCGGTCGGGGATCTGGGTGAGTTGGCGGCGATCAAAAGTGTTTTCGGCGAAGAGAATAAAATCGCGGTGACGTCGACAAAATCGGCCACAGGTCATCTGCTCGGCGCCGCCGGTGGGCTTGAAGCGATTTTCACGCTATTGGCGATCCGTGATCAGGTGGTTCCGCCAACACTGAACTTCGACAACCCGGATCCGGCGAGTGCCGGTGTGGATATCGTCCATGGCGAAGCGCGGTCAATGCCGATCGAATATGCACTGTCCAACGGTTTTGGCTTCGGCGGGGTCAATGCCAGCGTATTGTTCAAGCGCTGGCAGGCTTAGTCGCGGTTCTTGAGGTGATCGCGGGTGACATTGAGGATGCGTTGCGCAAACTCGGCATCCGCGACGCTGCGTGACAGCAGCAGCGCGCCGATCAGGGTCGACATGATGACAATGGCGCGATCGGCGCTGTGTTCGCCTTCGAGGTTGTTCTCGATCTGCTCCAGTCGTGACTTGAGTACCGCGTCACTGGTGAGACTTGCTTGTCCACGAAGGCCCAGTTCGGAAGAAATGGTCGGCAGCGGGCAGCCTTCATGCGGCGACGTTTGATGCCACTCGGACAGATATGTCTCGATAAAGATATCGAGAGGATTGTCCTGGGAAAAAATCTCGGCACATAACCCATCGACCTGGTTGCCGGCCTCTTGCAAGGCCTTCTCCACCAACTCGTCCTTGGACTTGAAGTGAGAATAGAAGCCGCCATGGGTCAGCCCCAGTGCTTTCATCAAGGGTTGCAGGCCGGTGGCGCCGATGCCGTCCTTGCGAAATCGCGCCGAAGCTTCCTTGATGATGCGCTGATGGGTCTGGGCTTTGTGGTCTTGCGAGTAACGCATGTGGAACTCTCCGCAACAATGCCCCCATCTTAACCACGGAAAATTAAATGGTGACTGTACTTCTACTTCTAAAAAGCATGCAGCCAGGTCCGATCGGATCTGAAAAAACAAACCCCGCCAATTCGGCGGGGTTTTCGTTAGCGATCTTGCGCTTCTTTCGCGTCCATTTCCGCATTGCGTTGCGCAACGCGTTTGCGTTCTTCATCGGTCAGTTCGACCTTGTTGGCGGTGTCGCGCAGCATCATTAATCCGCCAACGATCGAGCCGATTGCAACGACCAGAATCAACCAGGCATACCAAGGCATAACGGCTCTCCTTAAGGGCAGGTCGACGGACGAGGATTTCGCCGTACGACGCTGCATACCACGTTTGAGCGAAGTGACTTCGCAGTGGTTCCATTCTAGGCCGCTTGCACCCGGTTCACCTGAAATCCCTCAATTGCCGGTCAGCATCGCATCGGCCGGTGCGTTGGCACGTAGTTGCCCGGTCAACAGGAAGTACCCGAAGCCCACCGCCATGAAGCCGAGGAAAATCAAGCCGATCAACGCATTGAACCACGCCATCGCCACCAGACACACCACCGCCAGCACCAGCGCAATCAGCGGAATCAACGGATAGCACGGCGCGCGAAAGGTGCGCTCCAGATTCGGCTCCGATTTACGCAGTTTGAACAGGCTGAGCATGCTCATGATGTACATCACGATGGCGCCGAACACCGCCATGGTGATCATCGCCGCAGTAAGCGTCATGCCGCCGAGGTTGATCAAACCGTCGCTGTAAATCGCTGCGATGCCGATGATGCCGCCGACGATGATCGCCCGATGCGGCGTCTGGAAGCGCGACAGTTTCGCCAGTGACGCCGGCAGGTAACCGGCGCGGGCCAGAGCGAAGAATTGTCGCGAGTAACCGAGGATGATCCCGTGGAAACTCGCCACCAGGCCGAACAGGCCAATCCACACCAACATGTGCAGCCAGCCGGAGTTGTCGCCGACCACGGTTTTCATCGCTTGCGGCAGCGGGTCGTTGATGTTGGCCAGCGTGCGCCAGTCGCCGACGCCGCCGGCAAAGAACATCACGCCCATCGCCAGCAGCACCAGGGTCAGGATGCCGCTGATGTAGGCTTTGGGAATCGTGCGTTTCGGATCCTTGGCCTCTTCGGCGGCCATGGCGGCGCCTTCGATGGCGAGGAAGAACCAGATCGCAAACGGAATCGCCGCAAACATCCCGGCAATCGCCGGCGCACCGAACACATCCGAACCGGCCCAGCCATTCAGGGCAAAGTTACTGAAGCTGAACGCCGGCGCGACCACGCCCATGAACACCAACAGTTCAGCGACGGCCAGCACGCAGACGATCAACTCGAAGGTCGCCGCCAGTTTCACGCCGAGAATGTTCAAACCCATAAAGACGATATACGCGCCGACCGCTGCGTGTTTCGGATCGAGCGCCGGAAACTGCACATTCAGGTAAGCGCCAATCGCCAGAGCAATCGCCGGCGGCGCGAAGACGAATTCGATCAGCGTTGCCAGGCCAGCAATCAATCCACCTTTTTCCCCGAAGGCGCGGCGGCTGTAGGCAAACGGCCCGCCAGCATGAGGAATCGCGGTGGTCAGTTCGGTGAAACTGAAGATGAAGCAGGTGTACATGGTCGCGACCATGAATGAGGTCACCAGAAAGCCCAGCGTGCCGGCCACGCCCCAGCCGTAACTCCAGCCGAAATACTCCCCGGAAATCACCAGTCCGACGGCGATGCCCCACAGGTGCAAGGTGCCCAGCGTGGGTTTGAGTTGTGTGTTCATGCGGTTGCTCCCTGAACGGTTTGGAAAGCTCGGGGGAGGGTGTGTGCAGTGGGCGTGCCATTGCGCTGAAACAAGTCGTAATGAGTTGAAAGCTGTCGTATCGGGGATGTTGGCTTCGGGATGCCTGCTGAATTGCTGCGTTTTGTGCGCCAGTTGGGTGCGATGTTGCTAGTTATGCCGTCTTCGCGAGCAAGCTCGCTCCCACAGGTGTCAGCGGTGTCTGGACGCGCGCATTTCAAAATGTGGGAGCGAGCTTGCTCGCGAAGAGGCCCGGCCTGACGGCGCAAAAACCTGCTGTAACGCCCGCATAAACCCACTCTTTACGCTTTCTTTATGCCCAGCCAGCACCCTCGGTCTCGTTCCTTTACAGCCTCCTTTCCGACAATGCCTGCACACACGGCAATACGCCGTAACACGGAGATCTTCCATGAGCGTTCTGGACGGGGTGTCACTGCTACTGGCAGTGGGGCTGTTCATTTATCTGTTGGTTGCGCTGTTGCGCGCGGATCGGAACTAGGAGCGGCTATGCACAGTTATGACTATTGGCTGATCCTCGCGTTCTTTGCGCTGGTCTTGCTGCCGGCGCCTTTCCTCGGGCGCTTCTACTACAAAGTGATGGAAGGCCAGCGCACCTGGCTGACGCCGATTCTCGGCCCGGTCGAGCGCGGCTGCTATCGCATCGCCGGCGTCGACGCCGAGGCTGAGCAGAGCTGGCAGAAGTACACGCTGGCGCTGCTGGCCTTCAACCTCGCCGGTTTCCTGCTGCTGTTCGCGATTCTGCTGTTCCAGGATCACTTGCCGCTGAACCCGCAAAATCTGCCGGGCCAGGAATGGACCCAGGCGTTCAACACCGCGGTCAGTTTCATGACCAATACCAACTGGCAGTCCTACAGCGGTGAAGCGACCCTCAGCTACCTGAGCCAGATGGTCGGCCTCACCGTGCAGAACTTCGTCAGCGCCGCCACCGGCCTCGCCGTGCTGGTCGCGCTGTGCCGCGGCATCGGCCGCAAGTCGACGAAAACCCTCGGCAACTTCTGGGTCGACATGACCCGCGCCACCCTCTACGGCTTGCTGCCACTGTGCCTGTTGCTGGCGCTGTATCTGGTCTGGCAGGGCGTGCCGCAAACCTTCGCGCAGTATGTGAACGCGGTAACGATGCAGGGCGTCGATCAAGTGATCCCGCTCGGCCCGGCGGCCAGTCAGATCGCGATCAAACAACTGGGCACCAACGGTGGTGGCTTCTTCGGCGTCAACTCGGCGCACCCGTTCGAGAACCCGACCGCGTGGAGCAACCTGTTCGAAGTCGCCTCGATCATTCTGATCCCGGTGGCGCTGGTGTTCACCTTCGGCCACTACGTCAAGGACCTGCGTCAGAGCCGCGCGATCATCGCCTGCATGCTGGCGTTGTTCCTGATCGGCGGCGCCACCTCGCTGTGGGCCGAGTATCAGCCGAACCCGACCCTGAACAACGCTGCCGTTGAACAGACCGCACCGCTGGAAGGTAAAGAAGCGCGCTTCGGCACCACCGCCACCGTGCTGTGGTCGGTGACGACGACGGCCGCCTCGAACGGCTCGGTCAACGGCATGCACGACAGCCTCAACCCGCTCAGCGGCATGGTCGCGTTGGTCAACATGATGGTCGGCGAAGTGATCTTCGGCGGCGTCGGTGCCGGGCTCTACGGCATGTTGCTCAACGTGCTGATCGCGGTGTTCCTCGCCGGTCTGATGATCGGGCGTACGCCGGAATACCTCGGCAAGAAACTCCAGGCGCGCGAAGTGCAATTGCTGGTCGTCACGCTGTTGGTGATGCCAGTCGGCGTGCTGGTGCTCGGCGCGATTGCCGCCGCGGTCCCCAGCGCTGCGGCAACCATCAGCAACCCCGGCCCCCACGGTTTCAGCCAGTTGCTCTACGCCTACACCTCGGCCAGCGCCAACAACGGCTCGGCATTCGGTGGCCTGAGTGCGAACACGCCGTTCCACAACCTGATGCTGGGCCTGGGCATGTTGATCGGTCGCTTCGGTTACATCCTTCCGGTACTGGCCTTGGCCGGCAGCCTGGCGATGAAGAAAACCGCACCGATCGGCCAGAACAGCTTCCCGACCCACGGCCCGCTGTTCGTGACCCTGTTGACCGTGACCATTTTGTTGGTGGGCGGCCTGACCTTTCTGCCGACTCTGGCGCTCGGCCCTATCGCCGAACATTTAAGTATGGGCTTCTAAGGAATCCATCATGAATATGCCTGCAATCAAACCCGCCGCCGTCAAGGCACCGGAACAAGCGAAAACCGCGATCTCGGCCCTCTGGCGTCCGGCGCTGGTGCAAGCGTTCGTCAAGCTCGACCCTCGGCAATTGAAGCGTTCGCCGGTGATGCTGGTGGTCGAACTGACCGCGATTTTCACCACCGTGCTGTGCTTCATTCCTGATGCCGATGTGCCGACGTTTGTTGCCGCACAAATCGCCTTGTGGCTGTGGTTCACCGTGCTGTTCGCCAACTTCGCCGAAGCCCTCGCCGAAGGTCGCGGCAAGGCCCGCGCCGACAGCCTCAAGGCGGGCAGTGAAGGCCTCAGCGCACGGCGCAAACTGGCCAACGGCAGCTTTCAAGTGGTGCCGGCGGCGAGCCTGCGCAAGGGCGATGTGGTGCGCGTCGAAGCCGGGGAGATGATCCCCGGTGATGGCGAAGTCATCGAAGGCATCGCGGCGGTCAACGAAGCGGCGATCACCGGTGAATCGGCGCCGGTGATTCGCGAGTCCGGCGGCGACCGTTCGGCCGTTACCGGCAACACGCGGCTGGTCTCCGACTGGCTGCTGGTGCAGATCACCGCCAATCCGGGTGAGTCGACCCTCGACCGCATGATCGCCCTGGTCGAAGGCGCCAAACGCCAGAAAACCCCAAACGAAGTCGCGCTGGATATTTTGCTGATCGGGCTGACGTTGATCTTCCTGCTCGTGGTCGTGACCCTGCAACCGTTCGCGCATTTCGCCAACGGCAGCCTGCCGCTGGTGTTCCTCGTGGCACTGCTGGTCACGCTGATTCCGACCACCATCGGTGGTCTGCTGTCGGCCATCGGTATCGCCGGGATGGATCGTCTGGTGCGCCTCAACGTGATCGCCAAGTCGGGCCGCGCCGTGGAAGCAGCGGGTGACGTGCATGTGCTGTTGCTCGACAAGACCGGCACCATCACCTTCGGTAACCGTCGTTGCAGCGCGGTGTATGCCGCGCCAGGTGTGAACAGTCGTGATCTGGCCGAGGGTGCGTTGTTCGCCTCGCTGGCGGATGAAACGGCGGAAGGTAAATCGATCGTTGAGTACCTGCGCGGTCTGCACCCGCAACCCGAGCCTGCACTGGACACCTTGACCGCTGTGCCGTTCAGCGCTGAAACGCGGTTGTCCGGCGTCGACTATCAAGGTCGCGTTTACCGCAAGGGTGCGGTGGATTCGCTGCTGAGTTTCCTCGGCCAGAATCGCGCGGATCTGGCCCCGGCCCTGTCGCGGGAAATCGACAAGATCGCCCAGAGCGGCGGCACCCCGTTGCTGGTCTGCGCCGACGGCAAACTGCTCGGCGCGATTCACCTCAAGGATGTGGTCAAGCCAGGCATTCGCGAGCGCTTTGCTGAACTGCGCAAGCTGGGGATTCGCACGGTGATGGTCACCGGCGACAACCCGCTGACTGCCGCCGCGATCGCCGCTGAAGCAGGCGTTGACGACGTTCTCGCCGAAGCCACCCCGGAGAAAAAACTCGCGCGCATTCGTCACGAGCAGAACGACGGTCGTCTGGTCGCGATGTGCGGCGACGGCGCCAACGACGCGCCGGCGCTGGCTCAGGCTGACGTCGGCATGGCGATGAACGACGGCACACAAGCAGCGCGCGAAGCGGCGAACATGGTCGACCTCGACAGCGACCCGACCAAGCTGCTCGACGTGGTGCAGATCGGCAAGGAATTGCTGGTGACCCGTGGTGCGCTGACGACCTTTTCCATCGCCAACGACGTGGCCAAGTACTTCGCGATCCTGCCGGCACTGTTTGCCTCGATCTATCCGCAACTGGGTGTGCTGAACATCATGCAACTGACCAGTCCGCAGAGCGCGATTCTCTCGGCCATCGTCTTCAACGCCTTGATCATCGTCGTGCTGATTCCGCTGGCGCTGCGCGGGGTTCGCGTGCAGGCGGCGAGTGCGGCGGCGTTGCTGCGGCGCAATCTGTTGATCTACGGACTGGGCGGGATTCTGGTGCCGTTTGTGGGGATCAAGGCGATCGACATGTTGCTCACGGCGCTGCATCTGGTGTGAAGCTGAAAAGAGCCCCTCACCCTAACCCTCTCCCGGGGGGAGAGGGGACTGACCGAGTGGTTTATCAGAGATACACCGACCTGAACTACCGAGCCGAACTCAGGTTTTGAAAAGCACAAAAATCGGCTCCCTTTCCCCCTCGCCCCCTTGGGGGAGAGGGCTGGGGTGAGGGGGAAAAGACCTCCCTGACACCCCGCAAAAGTTTGCCCAACGAATTCGAGGATTATGAAATGTCCACAATGATACGTCCGGCCCTGAGCCTGCTGGTGCTGATGACCCTGGTCACTGGCGTTGCCTATCCACTGGTGGTGACCGGTGTCGCGCAAGTCGCCTTTCCCGCACAAGCCAACGGCAGCCTGGTGCGCGATGCCGACGGCAAGGTGCGTGGCTCCTCGCTGATCGCCCAGGACTTCGTCGGTGATGCGTGGTTCCACCCACGTCCCTCCGCCGGTGCGTTTGCTACCGTTTCCAGTAGCGCGAGCAACCTGGCACCGAGCAATCCGGCACTCGCCACGCGGGTGATCGATGACGCCAACAAGTTGCAGGTTCCGGGGCAAGGCCCGGTGCCATTGGCCTTGCTGACCACCTCCGGCAGCGGCCTCGATCCACACTTGCCACCGGCAGCAATTGCCTATCAACTGGCGCGTGTCGCAGCGGCGCGAAATCTACCCGTATCGACTGTGCAGCAATTGCTCGATGCGCACATCGAACAGCCGCTGGTAGGGCCGCCGGTGGTCAATGTGCTTGAGCTGAACATGGCATTGGAAAAACTTTAGTAGATGCTCGTTCCCACGCTCTGCGTGGGAATGCATCAATAGACGCTCTGCGTCTGCTTTGATGGGACGCAGAGCGTCCCGGGCTGCATTCCCACGCAGAGCGTGGGAACGATCAATCAGGAAGAGAGAGCATCAAGCATGAGCGACTCCGGCCGCGCCGACGCGCTGTTAGCAGACCTGCCCCGCGACGGCCGCGGCCGGTTGAAAGTGTTTCTCGGCGCCGCCCCTGGCGTCGGCAAAACCTACGCCATGCTCCAGGCCGCCCACACGCAACTGCGCCAGGGCGTAAAAATCATCGCCGGCGTCGTCGAAACCCACGGCCGCGCCGAGACCGAAGCCTTGCTCGGCGGCTTGCCGCAACAACCGTTGCTGCGCTCGGAGTACCGTGGCGTGATGCTCGAAGAAATGGACCTCGACGGCATTCTCGCGGCCAAGCCGAAGCTTGTGCTGGTCGATGAACTGGCCCACAGCAACGCCCCCGGCAGTCGCCACACGAAACGCTGGCAAGACATTCAGGAACTGCTCGCCGCCGGCATCGACGTGTTCACCACGGTCAACGTCCAGCACCTGGAAAGCCTCAACGATCAGGTGCGCGGCATCACCGGTGTGCAGGTGCGCGAAACCCTGCCGGACTGGGTCCTGCAAGAAGCCTATGAACTGCTGTTGATCGACCTGCCGCCACGCGAATTGCTCGAGCGTCTGCGCGAGGGCAAGGTCTACGTGCCGGAACAGGCACGCGCGGCGATCGATGCATTTTTCACCCAGACCAACCTCACCGCACTGCGCGAACTGGCGATGCAAACGGCCGCCGCGCAGGTCGACAACGATCTCGCCCAAGGTTATCGCCAACTCGGCCAGGCAGCGCCGGCGGTGCGTGGCCGATTGCTGGTCGGCGTCGATGGCGATGCGCAAGCCGAACGCCTCGTGCGCCATGCCAGTCGCGTCGCCCAGCGCCGACATCTGCCGTGGAGTCTGGTGCATGTCGACAACGGCAGCGTGCGCGACGAGCAATCACGTCTGCGCCTGCAAAGCGCTCAGCAACTGGCCGAGCGCCTCGGTGGCGAAGTGGTCTTGCTGCGTGCCGGCGAGGTGGCGAAAACCCTGATCCAGCATGCTGCCGAGCGTCGCGCCAGTCTGGTGCTGGTCGGCCAATCCCGGCCGCGTCTGCGCCGTCGGCTGTTCGGTGGCGGTCTTGCGGCGCGCTTGCTGCGTCAGGCTCACGGGCTGGAAATCAACGTCCTCGACAGCGACCAGCAACAGCATCAACCACGCCCGCGCAACGCGCTGACCCTGGTCTGGTTCGACTATGCGCTGGCGCTGGTGGCGACCGTATTGGCGAGTGCCTTGGCATGGGCGGTGTCGAGTGTGTTGCCGCTGCCGAACATCTCGCTGGTGTTCCTCGCGGCGGTGTTGCTGGTGGCGGTGCGCAGCAGTCTTGGCCCGGCGCTGGCCTGCGCGGCGCTGTCATTTCTGACCTACGATTTCTTATTCATTCCACCGAATTTTTCTTTCAGCATTCAGCGCGAAGAAGACGTGCTGACCCTGCTGTTTTTCCTGTTGATGGCGGCACTCACCGGTAACCTTGCGGCGCGTCAGCGGCGGCAATTGCAGGCGTTGCGCGACACCCAGCAAGAGACCAGCGAGCTGCTCGATCTGTCACGCAAACTCACCGCCGCCACCGACCGCCAGGCCGTGGTCAGCGCTGCTGCGCAACACCTCAACGGTTGGAGCGACCTGCAACTGTGCTTGCTCAATCGCGATGGTCAGGGCGACTGGAAAGTCGAGACCGGCGGGCCGTTGCAATTCACCGAGGCCGAGCGCGCCGCCGCCGATTGGGCCTGGCAACACGATCAACCGGCGGGCATGGGCACCGGCACGTTGCCGTTCGGGCGCTGGTGGTGGTGGCCGCTGTCGGTCGAGGACGGGCCGCTGGCGCTGCTCGGCGTCTGCGCCAAAGAAGGCCAGACCTTGAGCGGCCAGCGCCGGCGTTTGCTCACCGCGTTGAGTCAGCCATTGGCGCAGGCACTGGCCCGCGCGCAGTTGGCTGATGATCTGGAAGCCGCGCGTCTGCACGGTGAAACCGAACAACTGCGCAGTGCACTGCTGGCCTCGGTATCCCACGATTTGCGCACACCGCTGACCGCGATGCGCGGCAGCATCGACAGCCTGCTGGCGCTCGGCGAAGCGATTCCGCTGGAGGACCGGCGCGAACTGCTCGAAGGCACCCGCGATGAAGCCGAGCGCCTCGATCGCTATATCCAGAATCTGCTCGACATGACCCGTCTGGGTCACGGTGCACTGAAACTGGCGCGCGATTGGGTGTCGCCAGCGGACATCGTCGGCAGTTCGCTCAACCGGTTGCGCGCAGTGCTGGCGCCACTGCAAGTCAGTACCGACGTACCGGCCGAGCTACCGTTGTTGTTTGTCCACGCGGCGTTGATCGAGCAGGCGCTGGTCAACGTGCTGGAAAACGCCGCGCGCTTCTCGCCCCCTCACGGTCGTTTGCAACTGAACGCGGGAGCGCATGACGAAGAGATTTTCTTCTCGGTCAGTGATGAAGGCCCGGGGATTCCCGAGGACGAACGAGCGAAGATATTCGACATGTTCTACACCGCTGCCCGCGGCGATCGTGGTGGTCAGGGCACGGGGCTGGGCCTGGCGATCTGCCAGGGCATGGTCGGCGCGCACGGCGGGCGGATCAGCGTTGCTGACGGTATCGACGGGCGCGGCACCTGCATCACCTTGCACTTGCCACTGCAGACGCAACCGGGGATGGACGATGAAGGCTGAAGCGGACTGCGCTACTCTCTTGCCACTCTTTTGTGTTGATGTGAATTCATGAGCCAGACCGCGACCATTTTGGTCATCGACGACGAACCGCAGATCCGCAAATTCCTGCGCATCAGCCTTACCTCACAGGGCTATAAAGTGCTTGAGGCGGGCAACGGTGCCGAGGGTTTGGCGCAAGCGGCGCTGAACAAACCGGACCTGCTGGTGCTCGATTTAGGCCTGCCGGACATGGATGGCCAGCAAGTGCTGCGCGAGTTTCGCGAGTGGGCCACGGCGCCGGTGCTGGTGCTGTCGGTGCGCGCCAGCGAAGGGCAGAAAGTCCAGGCGCTGGATGGCGGCGCCAATGACTATGTGACCAAGCCGTTCGGCATTCAGGAGTTCCTCGCTCGCGTACGTGCGCTGTTGCGTCAGGCCCCGGCGGGGGAGGCCCAGCAGGCGGCGCTGAATTTCGGTCCGCTGACGGTGGATCTGGCCTATCGGCGGGTGCTGCTCGACGGTGTCGAAGTGGCGCTCACGCGCAAGGAGTACGCGGTGCTGGCGCAACTGGCGCGACATCCGGGGCGGGTGATTACCCAGCAGCAATTACTCAAGGATATCTGGGGCCCGACGCACACCGAAGACAGCCATTATCTGCGGATTGTGGTGGGGCATTTACGCCAGAAACTGGCGGATGATCCGACGCGGCCGCGGTTTATTGTCACTGAAGCCGGGGTTGGTTATCGGCTGATCAGTGACAACAATTTTTAGCCATTGGTTGTCCCGGCAGACGCCATCGCTGGAAAGCCAGCTCCCACAGGTTTTTCAGCTGTGATTGAAATCTGAGTATCACACCGATCATTGTGGGAGCTGGCTTGCCAGCGATGAGGCCCTTACAGACTGCGGAGAACTTCAGGGCTCTCGGTTCTGCTCACTCTCGTACCGATCCAGCGTATCGCTGGCAATTTCGCGCCCCAACGCGATCAACTCCGGCGCCTTGTAGAACTCGAAAAACCGGCACACCCGCTTCGGCACATTGATCAGAATATCCGGCGGATAGCCGGCGATCTTGTACTGCGCCAACGAGGTCTGCATGACCTCGAAACTCTGGTTGATCAAGTCCAGCAATGACGCCGGCCCGACGTTGTCGATGATGAATGAACCGGTCGCCGATTTCGGCGCGCCTTCACGCTCAGGGGCGGCGGCCGGCTGTTGATTCTCGGGTTCGGCGCCTTCCAGCCATGGATTGATATCGGCGGCTTCCGCGCGCAGGGCTTCCTGTTCGAGCTTCAACAATTGCTCGGCCTGTGTCCGGCGGAACGGCATCTTCGAACCCAGCGAACTGATCAGGCTGTCGAAGCGTGAGCGGAACGCAGGCGGGCGCTGGATCACCGGCAGTTTGTAATGACGCTGGTTGGTCGAGTTGAGATTGACCGCAATGATCAGATCACAGTGGCTCGACACCACCGGCACGATCGGCAACGGATTGAGAATCCCGCCATCGACCAGCATGCGGTTGCCTTGCATCACCGGCGTGAACAGGCTGGGGATTGCCGCGGAGGCACGCATGGCCTGATGCAGACAACCTTCCTGAAACCAGATTTCCTGCTGGTTGGTGAGGTCGGCGGCGACGGCGGTGTAGGGGATGCGCAAGTCTTCAATGTTGATCTCGCCGACGATCTTGCGGATCTGCCCGAAGACCTTCTCGCCGCGAATCGCACCGAGGCGGAAACTCACGTCGACCAGCCGCAGCACATCCAGATAATCGAGACTTTCGATCCAGTTCTTGTAAACGTCGAGTTTTCCGGCGGCGTAGATGCCGCCGACCACCGCGCCCATCGAACACCCGGCAATGCAGGCGATGTCGTAACCGCGTTTCTCGATCTCTTCGATGACTCCGATATGGGCATAGCCCCGGGCGCCACCGGAGCCCAGCACCAGTGCGACACGCTTTTTCATCCAGTTTCCTCCCCGGCAAGTTTGCACAATGCACCCATCGCCGGACTGGCTCAATCGCCGTGGTCGTTGAGTGCGCCGGTGACGTCGTTTTTTTGATACTGCATGACCCTTCAGCGCTATCCTTCTCAGTTGCGCGGTTTCACCCGCCGGCAAGGCACTTTTTCGCAGCCTTACCGTCTTACCTGCACGACTGTTGACCTATTTTGAGGTGTGAGTGATGAAAGCCTGGATCTGTGTGCCGTTGATGGCTCTGGCATTGGCCGGTTGCGCCGGTAAAACCGCTTACCGCGACAGCTGCGGCAGTCAGCTCGATGCGGCTTGGCATGAGCTGGATCTGGCCAAGGCCGAAGGCTTTGCCGGCACGGTCAGTTATTCCAAAGCCTTGTCGTTGCTGACGGCGGCGAAGACTCAGCAACAATTCGAAGGGTTCGAAGGTTGCAGCAACAAAGCCGAGAAGGCGCGCTTCTACATTCGCGAATCCCGCGCCGGGCGCTAAGCTGCTGACGTGAAGCAAGGACGCTGCTTTGATCGAGCGGCAGAATAATTCTCAAAGCCATTTGAATCAGGAGCAAGTGATGTCTGCGTTGGTTGACCGGTTGGTGGCTCATGTCCTGAGCCTGGAAGTACGGCTGCTGGCCTGTCAGGCGCGACTCACTGCACGGACCGACCCCGAGGCGCTGCATGATCTGCGCACCACGGTGCGGCGCTTGCGCAGCCTGTTGCGGCCATTGCGCGGTTTGCCCGGTGTCGAGCAACTGGAAGACGCCGCGTCCGCAGTCGGCCAATTGACCACCCCTTGGCGCGATCGTGAAGTGCTCGCGGCGTATCTGCTCGAGCATGATCAGCCTGAGGCCGCGCAACGGCGCATGGCGCAAATGGCTGAGGCGTATCCGGCACTGGCGGCGAGCGCCGAAGTGGCTTCGCTGTTGATGATTCTCGACGCCTTCCCGCGCTTCCTGCGCGCCTCCCAGCGTCAGGGCTTGCTCAAGGGCCTGGATAAACGCATCGAAAAACGTCTCGGCAAACAATGGCAGAAACTCGACCAGGCGCTGCACGATCCAGCCCACGACCGCCATCGCCTGCGCCTGTTGATCAAACGCGTGCGCTACGGCATCGAAGCCTATCCCGAACTGGATCGCTTGCCCGCCCCAGCGTTGAAGCGATTGAAGGCTGCGCAAGGGGCGTTGGGCGACTGGCACGATTGCTGGCAGTGGCTGGCGAAAGCCGAGCTGGAGGCGGATATGCAACCGTGCGTTGCAACCTGGCAGGCGACGATGGTCAACGCTGAAGTCGAGGCCGACCGAGTGCTTGAAAAACTCAGCGCTGCCTGCTTCAAAAAATCCTGAAATCACCACCTCCCCTGTGGGAGCGAGCTTGCTCGCGAATGCGCTCTGTCAGGCGGTACATTTTTTCCTGACACACCGCTTTCGCGAGCAAGCTCGCTCCCACAGGGTGTTGTGTGTGTCGGGAAGTGCGCTAAGGCCTTTCTGTCAGCCCATTTGACCGGAATAGACGCTGCGGCGCTGTGCAGGTCTGGTTAAGATCCCTGTATTCCTTTCTTGTTTTCTGAGGTTGCCATGCGCTTTAGCGATCTGCTCGAGGCGGTCCGCCGCCAACCGCAACTGACGATTCCCGCCGAATGGGGCCAGGGCCGTGCCAGTTTCGGTGGCCTGGTGGCCGCGCTGCAATTTGAAGCCATGCGCGCAAAAGTACCGGCGGATCGCCCGGTGCGTTCGCTGGCGATCACTTTTGTCGGCCCGGTCGAACCCGAAGTCCCGGTGAGTTTTGAAGTCGATGTGCTGCGCGAAGGCAAAGCCGTCAGCCAGGTCATGGGCCGGGCGATGCAGAATGGTCAGGTGGTGACGATCGTTCAGGGCAGCTTCGGGGCTTCGCGGCCCTCTGAAGTGGCAGTCGAAGCGTATCCGGCGCCATCAATGAAACACTGGGACGAATGCCAGGAGTTGCCATACATCAAAGGCGTGACGCCAGAATTCATGCGTCATCTGGCAATGCGCTGGAGTGTGGGCGGCATGCCGTTCACCGGCACCCAATCGCGGCTGATGGGGGGCTGGGTGCGGTTGCGTGGTGATGTCAAAGAAGAGCCGGTCAATGAGGCGCATCTGCTGGCTTTGGTGGATGCGTGGCCGCCTGCGCTGTTGCCGTATCTGAAGAAGCCTGCACCCGGCAGCACGCTGACCTGGACCATTGAATTCGTGCAGCCTCTACACGATTTGAGCACGCTGGACTGGTGCCAGTACCTGGCCGATATCGAGTACGCCGCCGACGGCTACGGCCATGTCGCCGCCAAGCTGTGGAGCGCAGAAGGTGAGCTGATTGCGATGAGTCGGCAGACGGTCACGATCTTCGCCTGACTCAATGCCGACGGTGGCGCTCACGCCATGCGCGCCACCAGCCGCCACTGAGAAAGAAGCGCGGAAAAGTCAGAAACTGCTCGACCAGCAAGCGTGACACCGCATCTTTACGATCACTGAACGGCTCGGAGGCTTGCGCCTCCAGGCTGTGGCCGTGGCGCTGCAAACCGAGCGCCGCGACGATACCGATCACGCCGATGGCCACACTGGCCAGACTCGGGCTGAACACCCCGGACACGATCAGCAGAAAGGCGACGATAAACAACGGCACGGCAATCAGGTGCAACACCAGATTGGTCGGGTGCTGATGATTGCCCGGGTACGCGCGCCATTGCCACGCGGGAAGGTTGGGGTGACGTTTGCCCATGTTTGCTACTCCTCGATCCATGTTGAACACATGCTTGAAGAATAGGCCCGGGCAGGGAGGGCGGCGAATCAAGGTTGGCTATTGAAGTGATAGGCGTCATCGCAGGATTCGATGCTGCCCGGGCTGACGCCTTCGCGAGCAAGCTCGCTCCCACATTGGACCGGTGCGCATACAAATCCCCTTGTGGGAGCGAGCTTGCTCGCGAAAGGGCCGTCAGAGTTTCAGTTGTCCGATCGCCTTGCTCAACTCCCCAGCCAACGTCGCCAGCTCATTACTGGTCGTCGCCGAATCCACCGTCTGCTGCACGGTATTCTCGGTCACATCGCGAATACTCACCACCGCCCGGTTCATCTCCTCGGCAACCTGACTCTGCTGCTCCGCCGCCACGGCAATCTGCGTATTGCTTTCACGCATCTGCGCCACCGCCCCGGTGATTTCCGCCAGCGCTGCACCGGCCTCCTGTGCCTGCTGCACGCAGTCGTCGGCCTTGTACGAACTCTCCTGCATGAAATCCACCGCATCACGGGTGCCGGCCTGCAAGGCCGAGACCATCGTGGTGATCTCGTCGGTCGAGGTCTGCACGCGTTTGGCCAGATTACGTACTTCATCAGCCACCACGGCAAATCCCCGGCCCATTTCACCGGCGCGGGCGGCCTCGATGGCGGCGTTCAGGGCGAGCAAGTTGGTCTGCTCGGCAATGCTGTGAATCACGCTGACCACGCCGTTGATCTTCTGACTGTCCTCGGCCAGCCGTTGAATCATCTCGGCGGTCTGCTGCACGCCGCTGGAGAGCCCGGCAATCGAATGCTGCACCCGCGCGACCACTTGCTGACCGCTGCCCGCGAGGCCATCGGCGGTCTGCGACAGATCGCGAGTGGCACCGGCGTGCTGAGCGATGTGATAGACCGTGGCAGTCATTTCATTGATCGCCGTGGCGGCCTGATCGGTTTCGCTCTGCTGACCGAGCATGCCGTGACGCACTTCGTTCATGCTCGACGCCAACCGCGCCGCGCCGACATCCAGTTGCCGTGCGGTGTTGGCCACGGTGGTCACAACACGCTGGTAACCGGCCTGCATCGCGTTGAACGCATTGGCCATCTGCCCGACCTCGTCTTTGCCGGCCAGCGGCACGCGAGCCGAGAGGTCACCGGTTTTTTCCACGTGCAGCATCACGTCTTTCAGGGTGTTGAGCTGGCTGAGCAGGAAGCGGATCAGCAACTGCGAGGCACACAGCATGGCAAACATCAGGATGAACACTGCCACCGCATAATTGGCGAAACGCTCGCTGAACACCTGGCTCAGACTCGGGCCATAGGCAATCACGGCAACTTGCTGGCCGTCGGCGCGGCTGAACACTTCAGCGCCCATCAGCGGATTGTCGCCGAACAGCGGCAGATGATTGATGTCGTTCCAGCCGTTGCTTTCAGTGATTTCCAGCAACGGTTGATCGTTCAGGCGCGGTGCTTCACCTCGTTTGAAGGTCAGCACCTGATCGGCTTTGGGCAATGGCTGACCGACCGGCCAGGCTTTAAGCAGTTGTGCCTGGGCTTGCGCCGAGGCCTGTGATGCGTGACTGCGCGCCTGTTGTTCGAGTTGCACGGCGTACAGCACCAACAGCAGGGTGGTGACGAAGGCGACCGCATTGACCGCCCAGAATTTGTATTTCAGCGAGATATTGCTAAGCCAGGCACCCATGGAGGTCTTCTCTGATAGCGGAAACAGTTTCGGCAAGGTGCCAGCATTGTGCCGCTACGCAGATTCGAGATCTTGATACACATCAAAAGAACACATCGCTTCCACAAGGGAATTATGGTGTGTCAGGGGAGGGTGGGGAGGTTATAGAACGCTCGGGCGCACGCGGTGCTATGCGCCGCCAGATCTTCCTCGGTTTCACCGCGATGCAACGCCACTTCGCGCAGCACTTCTGTCAGATACGCCGGCTCGTTACGCCCGTTCTTCGGCTTCGGCCGCAAGGTGCGCGGCAGCAGATACGGCGCGTCACTTTCCAGCATCAACCGTCCGCGTTTGATCTCTTTGACCAGTGGGTGCAAATGCGTGCCACGGCGTTCGTCGCAGATCCAGCCGGTGATGCCGATGTGCAGATCCAGATCGAGATAGCTGAACAGGGCTTTTTGCTCGCCGGTGAAGCAATGCACCACGGCGGCGGGCAGGTGATCGCGGAAGTCTTTCAGGATTTCCAGCAGCCGCTGGCTGGCATCGCGCTCGTGCAGGAACACCGGCAGTTGCAGTTCAACGGCCAGCGCCAAGTGTTCTTCGAGGACTTTTTCCTGCTGTGGGCGCGGCGAGAAATCACGGTTGAAATCCAGCCCGCATTCACCCACGGCGACTACGTTTTTTTCGTGCAACAGGCTGCGCAAACGACGGGCGCTGTCCGCGTTCCAGTCACTGGCCGAATGCGGGTGAATACCGGCGGTGGCGAACAGCCGTTGACCGCTCTCATCCAGTTGCTGGCACAGCTCCAGAGCCTGTTCGCTGCCCTCGACGCTGGTGCCGGTCAGCACCAATTGGCAGACCCCGGCGGCATAGGCGCGATCAAGCACGGCCTGATGTTTGTCGGCGAAACTTGGGTTGGTCAGGTTGACGCCGATATCGATGAGTTGCATGGTTGCTACCTCGGGCCGAAGGCCGGAAAGCATACCAGAGCTGTAGATTCATAAGAAAAGCCAAGAACTACAACGAGTTATAGCTGTCTTTTGATGCCGCGAGGCAGCCCGGTCTGGCAACGATGCCACTACTGTGCCAGTCTCTCGCACTTTGCCAGCGCTCCAGGCGCTCTGTTTTCGTCGGTGATATCGACCGTTCAGCGGTGTTATCACCCCGTATTCTTTCCGGAGAGTGGATGGTTCGTCCCTCGGTTTTGCTTCTGTTGTGTGGATCGCTGCTGCTGCCGATGACGGCGGTTGCGCGCCTGCCCGGGCCGCTGCAAGCCGTGCCGGCGGCCAAGGTGCGCGACTTGTCCGAGATTCGCAGCAGCCGCGTGTTGCGCGTGCTGGTCAACCAGAGCCGCAACAGCTCCGGTGAAGTTCAGGGTCAGGCCATCGGCGTCGAATACCATCGCCTGCGCGCCTTCGAGCAATACCTCAATGGCCATGCTCGCGACGGCCAGGAAATCACCCTCAAGATCATTCCCAAAGCCAAGGATCAACTGCTCGGTGCGCTGCAGCGCGGCGAGGGCGATTTGGTTGCGCCGGGCGAATTGCTCGATCTGCAACCGGGCTTCGCCGTGGCCAGCAGCGAACCGATCGCCAGTAACGTGCCGCTGTTGCTGGTCGGGATCAAGGGCGAGCGCCGTTACACCAAGGTCGAGCAACTCGCCGGCAAGACCCTCGCGTTACCCACCGGCAGTGCAGCGGGGGAGGCGGTCAGTCAGCTCAATCAGAAACTCGCGTTGCACAAACTGGCGCCGATCAAGATCGAATGGGTCGATCCGACCCTGGCGGTCGAAGATGTGCTGGAGATGGTTCAGGGCGGGATTTTCCACCTGACCATCGTCGAGCAACCCATTGCCGAGCGCTGGGGCAAGATCCTGCCGAAGCTGCGTTTTGATCGCCAACTGATGATCAGCGAACCGGGCGAAGAGTATTGGTTCGTGCGCCGTGATGCGTCGATGCTGCGGGCCAGCATCGATCGCTTCCTCGTTGGTTACAAGAAGCCGTCCAACGAAGACGTGGCGTTTCTGCGCATCTATCGGCGCCTCTATCAAGTTCACTATCCATTGGCCAAGGCCGACCGCCAGCGTCTGGAAAAACTCCGTCCGACCCTGCAAAAGCATGCTGACGCGCAGAACATGGACTGGTTGAATCTGGCCGCCCTGGCGTTCAAGGAATCGGCGCTGCAGCCCAATGCGCGCAGTGGCAGCGGCCCCACCGGGCTGATGCAGATCACGCCTTCCGCCGCCCAGCGTGTCGGCGTCAACAATATCCAGAATCTTGATGCGAACGTGCAGGCCGGGGCCAAGTACCTGGCGATGATCCGCCGCAAATTCTTCAACAGCTCCAAGCTCAATGAGCGCGAACGCATGGCCTTCACCCTGGCGGCTTACAACATCGGCCCCGAGCGCGTGCAGGGCATGCGCGCCGAAGCCCGGCGGCGTGGTTTGAACCCTAATCAGTGGTTCTTCCAGGTCGAGCGTATTGCCATGGAGCAGGTAGGAATGGGCCCGGTCAGCTATGTTAATAGCGTGAACAAGTATTACTTGGCGTTCGACCGGGAGCGTGAATCGTTGGAGCCCGGGACGCAAAAAGTCGTCTCACGGAAATGATCTAATAATTTGATTGTTATGGCGGAATATTTGCGCTTTTATCATGAAATTAACTGATTAATATAGCGGCCAACCAACACACATAACTCCTCGCAAAAACAAGGAATGCCCCATGAGCTCTCTGATCAACAAAGTCCTGTTCACCCGCGCCGGCTACGGTCTGACCCTCCTGCGCATTGCTGTCGGCGTGATCTTCGCCGCGCACGGTTCGCAGAAGCTTTTCGGTCTGTTCGGTGGTTACGGTCTGGCGGGCACCGCGCAGTACATGGACAGCCTTGGCCTGCACCCGGGCTACCTGATGGCGACCCTGGCTGGCGGCACTGAGTTCTTCGCTGGCCTGGCCTTGATCATCGGCCTGCTGGTGCGCCCGGCGGCGTTGGGCCTGACCTTCCTGTCGCTGGTGGCAATCTTTACCGTACACATCAGCAACGGTTTGTTTATGGCCAACAACGGTTACGAGTTCGCTCTGGCGCTGCTCGGTGGCAGCCTCGCCGTCCTGATCGAAGGCGCCGGCAAGCTCTCGGTGGATCGCGCCATCGCCGGTTAAGCGCTCTGGCTCAAGGAAAAGGCCCGCATTGTGCGGGCCTTTTTTGTTGCCGCTGATTCTTGACACTGATCGGTCACGTTCTCTAGGATGTTGCCCATGCGCCGATTTAAACAGCTACTTGCGGGGCGCCAGGTGACTTCAACAGTTGCCGTCAGAAGCCGGAACAGGGCTTCGAAATACCGCTAAAGCGCTGGTTCGGTGTTGCCTCTCACCTGCCATGCAGACTTTTGAGGCAGAGACACGACACGATGAATGCACTACGCCCTCCAGCACGTCCCGCGCCGATCACGGCACATATCACCCAGCGCAACCCGAAAATTCTCCTTGGCGGCAAACATCAGCCGACGCTGTTGCGTTATCTCGATGGCTGGCCACGTCGCAGCGGCGGTCCTGCCGCGTTCCTGATCCAGTTCGTTGAAGACGGCGAGTCGCTGGCACGGTTTGCCACTGACAGTTTCGATCTGGCGGTGATTCAGGCCTCGAGCGCGGAAGATGCGCCGGAAATGATCAAGCAACTGGTCCGTGTGGCGCGGCAGGGTCTGATCACCCGCCGCTGATGCGCTTTACGGATAGTCGATGGCGACGATGTAAACGAACTGCTCGCCAGTCGGCGTCTGCACCCTGACTTCAGCATCCAGCGCCTTGCCGATCAAGGCGCGGGCCAATGGCGAGTCGATGCTGATCAGGCCCAGCTTCAAATCCAGTTCATCCGGGCCGACGATGCGGTAGCGCGATTGCTTGCCGTCTTCGTCTTCGATGGTGACCCAGGCGCCGAAGTAGACCTTGTTCGGATCACTGGGTTTTTCACTGACGACTTTCAACGCTTCCAGACGTTTGGTCAGAAAGCGCACGCGACTGTCGATCTCGCGCAGCATCTTCTTGCCGTAGGTGTACTCGGCGTTCTCCGAGCGATCACCCTGAGCCGCTGCCTCGCTCACCGATTGCGTCACCTGCGGGCGGCGCACATGCCACAACTCATGGAATTCGGCGCGCATCCGCGCTTCACCTTCGGGGGTGATCAGCGCGGTGCCGGCGGGGCGTGGGGGGCGATAACGGCTCATGGCAACTTCTTGTGATTAAGACCGCTTGAGTCTATCAACCCTCGCGCAACACTGTCAGTGGACTTGCATTGAGCGCCCGGCGCGTGCCGAACACACCGGCACCACCAATCAGCGCGGCGCCAATCAACGGCAGCACCAACAACCATGGATGCGGATGCCACGGCAGATCGAACGCGTAGCGATACAACACCAGACTCACCACTTCCGAGCCGATCGCCGCAAGCAGGCCGCTGACCGCACCGAGTAAACCGAACTCAATGCGCCGTGCCTTGATCAGCAATTGCCGCTCCGCCCCCAGTGCACGCAACAGCGCACCTTGGCGAATACGTTCATCGAGCGTCGACTGCAAGCCGGAAAACAGCACCGCCATCCCTGCCGCCAAGACAAACAACAATACGTATTCCACGGCCAGGGTGACTTGGGCGAGGATGCTGCGCAGCTGTTCGAGCAGCGCTTCGACCTGAAGAATGGTCACCGCCGGGAAGGTGCGCGACAGTTCGACGATCTGCTGATCATGACCGGGGGCCAGATAGAAGCTGGTCAAATAAGTCGCTGGCAGATCCTTCAACGTGCCGGGCTGGAAGATCATGAAGAAGTTCGGCTGGAAATTGTCCCAGTTGATTTCGCGCAGGCTGGTGACCTTCGCTTCACGATTGACCCCGCCGACGCTGAAGACCATGTGATCGCCGAGTTTGAGCTTGAGGCTTTCGGCGACTTTGCCTTCCACCGAGACACCGGGAACATCATCCGTGGGTTGATCCTTCCACCATTCACCCGCTGTGAGCTTGTTGCCCGCAGGCAGATCCGCCGCCCAGGTCAGGCTCAAGTCGCGCTGCACCGCACGGTCACCGGCCGAATCCTTGCTGACGATTTGCTGCACGGCTTCGCCATTGATGCTGATCAGGCGCCCCGGCACCACCGGATACAGTGGCGCCGCTTGTGCGGAGACTTTGATCAGGTGATCGGTGAAGGCCTGTTTGTCTGCCGGCAGAATATTCAGGGCAAAGTAGTTGGGCGCGTTTTTCGGTAGCTGGTTCTGCCAGGTGTCGAGCAGTTCGCCACGCAGCAGGGCAATCAAGGCCATCGACAGCAGAATCAGGCCGAATGCCAGTGACTGACCGGCCGCTGCCAACGGATGCCGCAGCAATTGGCCCAGACCCAGGCGCCACGGCAGCGAAGCACGGGCGAGCATCCGCCGCAGGCTTTGCAGCAGCAACAACAGCAAACCGCCCAATAGCAGCGCGGCGACCACGCCACCGCCGAGCAAGGCAAAGGTCAGCAGCAGATCCAGACTTAGGCGCCACATGATCAGGCCGAGCGCTCCGAGTGCAGCGCCGTAAACCATCCAGGTACTCGACGGAATCGGCAGCATGTCGCGGCGCAGCACACGCAGCGGCGGTACGCGGCCTAGCGCGGCGAGTGGCGGCAAGGCGAAACCGGCCAACGCCACCAGCCCGGTGCCGATCCCGGCGATGGCTGGAAACAGACCGCCCGGAGGGACATCGCTTGGCAACAGATCGTGCAGCAGCGCGAACAGGCCCAGTTGCGCCAGCCAACCCAGCAGCGCTCCACTGAGAGCGGCCAGCAAGCCGAGCACGGTCAACTGCAAACTGAACAGCAGCATGGTTTCCCGGCGCGACAGACCGAGGCAGCGCAGTAACGCGCTGGCATCGAAGCGGCGGCTGGCAAAACGGTTCGCCGACAACGCCACGGCGACACCGGCCAACAACACGGCGACCAGACTGGCCATGTTCAGATAACGTTCCGCCTTGCCCAGCGCACCACCAATCTGCCGGTTGCCATCGCGGGCATCCTGAATGCGCTGGTTGGCGGCGAGCCCGGGTTTGATCAGTTGCCGATAGGTTTCCAGCGCCTGCGGTTCACCGCGCCACAGTTCGCGGTAACTCACGCGGCTGCCGGGTTGCACCACACCGGTGGCGGCGAGGTCGTCGAGGTTGATCATCACCCGCGGCGTCAGGCTATAGAAATTGCCGGCGCGATCCGGTTCGTAGGTCAGCACGCGGGTCAGTTTCAATGTCTTCATGCCGACATCGATGCTGTCGCCGATCTTCAGATCCAGTGCGGTCAGCAGGCGTGCCTCAACCCAGGCTTCGCCCGGTTGCGGTTCGCCGCCGGTTTCTTCTGTGGCGAACGGCGCGGCTGCGCTCTTCAGTTCACCACGCAACGGATAGGCGCGGTCGACGGCTTTGATGCTCGACAGTTGAATGCCGTTGTCGGTGGCGATGACGCTAGAAAACTCCACCACCTGCGCATGATTCAGACGCAGTTCGGTACCACTCCTGATCTGTTCTTCACGGGCCGGAGAACTGCCTTCGAGCACCAGATCGGCGCCGAGAAACTCGGTCGCGCGCAGCATCATCGCGCCGTTCAGGCGGGCGCCGAAATAGCCGATGGCGGTACTCGCCGCGACCGCCACGACCAACGCGAAAAACAACACGCGCAATTCCCCGGCGCGGGCATCGCGCATCAGTTGGCGCAGGGCAAGGCTGAACAGACGCAACAGCGGCAAACGTGCCATCAAGGCTCCAGAGGGGCGACCAACAGCCCGGCTTCAAGTCGGATCAGGCGCCGGCAGCGATGGGCCAGGCGTTCGTCGTGGGTCACCAGCACCAGGGTGGTACCGCGTTCCTTGTTCAACTCGAACAGCAGGTCGCTGATGCGCTCACCGGTGTGGCTGTCGAGGTTGCCGGTGGGTTCGTCGGCGAACAGCACGTCCGGCTCGGCAGCAAACGCTCGGGCAATCGCCACGCGCTGCTGTTCGCCACCCGAGAGCTGGCGCGGCGAGTGCGTCAGGCGCTGGCCGAGGCCGACGCGCTGGAGCAGTTCGGTCGCCCGTTCGCGGGCATCTTTGCGGCCATCGAGTTCCAGCGGCAGCATGACGTTTTCCAGCGCATTAAGGCTGTCGAGCAATTGAAAGGACTGGAAGACAAAACCCACGTGCTCGGCACGAATACGCGCGCGCTGGTCTTCATCCAGTTTGCTCAGGCCTTGGCCGGCGAGAATGACCTCGCCGCTGCTTGGCAGGTCGAGGCCGGCGAGCAGGCCGAGCAGGGTGGATTTGCCCGAACCGGACGCGCCGACGATGGCCAGGCTGTCGCCCTTGTTCAGTTCCAGGCTGAGTTCGTGCAGGATAGTCAGTTCACCTTCCGCGCTGGGAACCACTTTGCTGAGGTTCTTCGCGGTGAGAATGCTTGCGCCCATGGAGAATCCGATGCGTGTGTGGTTTTTGAGTGCTGGCCTGGCCTTGATGTGTATGGCCCAGAACGCAGCGGCGGGTACTGTCCTGATCGTTGGCGATAGTATCAGCGCCGGTTTCGGACTGGATACCCGCTTGGGGTGGGTGTCGTTGCTCGAACAACGGCTCAAACAGGAGGGTTTCGACGACAAAGTGGTCAATGCCTCGATCAGCGGCGACACCAGTGCCGGAGGCCAGGCGCGGCTGCCGGCGCTGCTTGCAGAGCATAAGCCGGAACTGGTGATCCTCGAGCTGGGTGGCAACGACGGCTTGCGCGGAATGCCGCCAACTCAATTGCAACAAAATCTTGCCTCGATGATCGACAGCTCCCGCCAGAGCGGCGCCAAGGTGCTGCTGCTGGGCATGCAATTGCCGCCCAATTACGGCAAGCGTTACACCGATGCTTTTGCCGAGGTGTACGGCAAACTCGCCGACGATAAAAAGATCCCGCTGGTGCCGTTTTTCCTCGACGGCGTGGGCGGTCATCCAGACTTGATGCAAGCCGATGGTCTGCACCCGGCGGTCGGGGCTCAGGGCAAGTTGCTGGAAAATGTCTGGCCGACGCTAAAACCGCTGTTATGAGGCTTTTCTAAGGGCAGGCTTTCGGCTAATGTGGCGCCCCCTTATTTGGAGCCCCCGATGTCGCGTTCTGCCTGGTCCCTGTTTGCCTACCAACTGATCGAGCCTGACGAGCAGCTGGACCTGTTCGCCTGCCAGGAAGTGCGGGTGCATCTGGTGACGCGGCAACTCGAACTCGGTGGCTCGGCTGATCGCACCCTGTGCGGCAGCCTGCTGCCGGCGCAACCGCGCTGGTCGAGCGTGGATCGCCGGGTGTTTCAGGATCAGCGCCTGTGTTCGTTGTGCCGGGCGATCCTTGAATCGCAGAAGCGTGGCACCTCGCCGATCTGGCCCGAGCTGCGTTTCGAGCTTTAAGCGCAAAAGATCGCAGCCTGCGACAGCGCTTACATGAAGAGTTTGTCTGCCTATCGGGCCGTCTCCCCGAATATTCAAAGTGCGGTGTACAATCGCGCTCTTATACCCTTGTTGATCATGCGAAGGATTTTCCGGATGTTGCCGCGCTTTCCTGCCGTCACCCGCTGCCTGTCACTTGCCGCCCTGTGTGTGGCCGGTCCCGTTGCTGCATTGGAGTTTCCCCTGCCACCACCCGGTGAAGACATCATCGGCCAGGTCCAGGTGATCAAAGCCAAGTACGAAGACACCTTCGCCGATCTGGGCACGAAGTACGATCTGGGCTACTCGGAGATGGTCGCGGCCAACCCGGGCGTCGATGCCTGGTTGCCGGGCGCCGGTACCGAAATCGTCTTGCCGACCCGTTTCATTCTGCCGCCGGGTCCGCGTGAAGGCATCGTCATCAACCTCGCCGAATACCGCCTCTACTACTTCCCGAAAGGCCGCAACGTGGTGTACACGTTCCCGCTGGGTATCGGTCGTGAGGGGTGGGGGTCGCCGATCGCGCACACCTCGATCACCGCCAAGACGCCAAACCCGACCTGGACGCCTCCAGCCTCGATCAAGGCTGAGCACGCCGCCGATGGCGACCCGCTGCCAAACGTCGTGCCGGCCGGCCCGGACAATCCATTGGGTCCTTTCAAGTTCACGCTGGGCACGCCGGGTTACCTGATCCACGGTTCGAACAAGAAATTCGGTATCGGCATGCGCACCAGCCACGGGTGCTTCCGCATGTTCAACAACAACGTGCTGGAAATGGCCAGCATGGTGCCGGTAGGAACGTCGGTGCGTATCCTCAACGATGCGTACAAGTTCGGCAGCAGTGGCGGCAAGGTTTATCTGGAAGCGCACACGCCGATCGACGACAAGGGCAATCCGTCGGTGGTCGACAAGCACACTGCAGTGATCAACGCGATGCTCAAGCGTGAAGACGTCACCAGCAACCTGCGCGTGAACTGGGATGTGGTGCGGGATGTGGTCGCGGCCGAAGATGGTCTGCCGACCGAAATCGGCACGCCGAATACGTCGGCGCCGATGGTCTCGAACACACCGATCGACTTGCAGCAGTAAATCGCGGTGCAGAACCCTCCGGTGCGTGAAGCGCCGGCGGGTTTTTTATTGCCCGGTGAAAAGCACCAGGCAATAAAAAAGCCGACCCGAAAATCGGGTCGGCTTGATAACAATCCCGAAGGATTATTACTTGCGGCTAGCTTTGTCCAGCATGCGCAGAGCACGCTCGTTAGCTTCGTCAGCAGTCTGTTGTGCTTTTTGAGCAGCAGCCAGAGCTTCATCAGCTTTACGGTAAGCTTCGTCTGCACGAGCCTGGGAGCGAGCAGCTGCGTCTTCAGTAGCGGTCAGACGTGCTTCGGTTTCTTTCGATGCGCTGCTGCAACCGGTAGCCAGAACTGCGGCCAGAGCCAGAGCAGAGAATTTCAGAACGTTGTTCATCGTGTTCCCCTTCAAGGACTTTCAAATTAAGTGGCTGTCTCCTCACGATTGAGGAAATAGCCGGCGTACATACTACCCATTACTTGTAGTAAGTAAACTGACGTAGCGCAAGAAGCAAAAAAAATTGTAGGCGCTGATTCTTTTTCGAGCAACTTTTAACTGCGCTGTATAAAAAATACCCAGCTACAAGCCCCGAGCTGAGCGAGTTATTGAGAAAAAGTTCCCGTTACGGCGTGCTGTTTTTGCAGTCTTGGCTAAAGTCTTTCTAGATGAATTCGTCCACACTTTTGTTCCGATTTTGCGCGCTGCTTCGCTTATCTTTGTGCATGTTGAGGTGACTTTAAAAAAGGGCGTACGTCTTAAGTCTCAACATCCGGCAATGTACAGGCGAGCGGCCCGGGAAGATCTTCTCCCGAACCGTCCCCGCGTCAATCGGAGCAACCCCGGTCAACCCACGTGATGACGAGTGCACCTTGAGCATTTTGGCCATTGGTGCCTACTATTTATCAGGTGCTCGGTTGCGCGAGATCGGTGTGGCTCTTCTCGGTGTCCATCAGGCACGGGGTGGCGTAGATGTTCCTTCGCCGGAAAAACATCGGTAAGGTAGGGGTCAGAATTCAAGACCCGCGAGGAGTAGTGATGAGCGAGGCGTTGTCCATCCACCATGACCAGGCTGGTCATCAGTTCGAGACCAATGTGGACGGTCATCGTGCCTACCTGACCTATATGGATCTGGGGAAACAGACTCTGGATATCTACCGCACGTTCGTGCCCAACGCCCTGCGTGGCCGAGGCATAGCGGCAGCGCTGACCGAGCGCGCGCTGCAGTACGCTGAGGAAATGGGCTACACGGTGATTCCGTCGTGCTCCTACGTCGAGCGCTACATGGAGCGCCATCAGCGCCGCGCTGCAAAGATCTGAACCGCACACACAAAAACGCCGGGCAATGCCCGGCGTTTTTTTATGCCTGCAAAACGCCTGTCAGTCGCGCTGGCGTTTCGGCAACACGTCCTTGAGCTTGGCGTGCATGCTGCGCAGGGTGTTCTCGGTGGCGGACCAGTCGATGCAGGCATCGGTGATCGACACGCCGTATTGCAGGTCGGCGAGGTCTTTGGGAATCGCCTGGCAACCCCAGTTCAGGTGACTTTCGACCATCAGGCCGATGATCGACTGGTTGCCTTCGAGGATCTGGTTGGCAACGTTCTCCATCACCAGCGGTTGCAGGGCCGGGTCCTTGTTGGAGTTGGCGTGGCTGCAATCGACCATGATGTTCGGCTTGATCTTCGCCTTGTTCAGCGCCTGCTCGCACAGGGCCACGCTGACCGAATCGTAGTTCGGCTTGCCATTACCGCCGCGCAGTACCACGTGACCGTAGGCGTTGCCTTTGGTGGTGACGATCGACACGCCACCTTCCTGGTTGATGCCGAGGAAACGGTGCGGGCTGGACACTGACTGCAAGGCGTTGATCGCCACGGTCAGGCCACCGTCGGTGCCATTCTTGAAGCCGACAGCCGAGGACAGGCCGGAAGCCATTTCACGGTGAGTTTGCGATTCGGTGGTGCGCGCGCCGATGGCCGACCAGCTGATCAGATCCTGCAAATACTGCGGGGAGATCGGGTCGAGGGCTTCGGTGGCGGTCGGCAGGCCTTTTTCGGCCAGGTCCAGCAGCAACTGGCGACCGATGTGCAGACCGTCCTGAATCTTGAACGAGTCGTCCAGATACGGATCGTTGATCAGGCCTTTCCAGCCGACGGTGGTCCGTGGCTTCTCGAAATACACGCGCATGACCAGGTACAAGGTGTCGGAGACTTCCGCCGCCAGCACCTTGAGGCGATCGGCGTATTCGTGGGCAGCCTTGATGTCGTGGATCGAGCACGGGCCGATCACTACGAACAGACGGTGGTCGGTGCCATCAAGAATGTTGCGAATGACTTCGCGGCCCTTGGTGACGGTGCGCAGGGCAGCGTCGCTCAGAGGGATATCACGCTTGAGCTGATCGGGAGTGATCAGGGTCTCGTTAGAGGCGACGTTTAGGTCGTTGATCGGTAAATCAGCCATCGTTTACTCGTCAGGTCACGGGTGCCGGCCGCCAGCGATCCCCGCGCGGCGGAGCACAGCAGATTTAAGCGCGTCGGGGAGCGGAACCTTAGCGCGTAAAGCGCCTGCTCGACAATGGGCAAGTAACTGTTTAGAGAAGACGGTCAGTCCAGCACTGGCTGGGCGAAAGCCTTGCGCACGCTGTCGTGGGAGAACTCGTCGGCGTGTTGCTCGACCCATCGCAGGGCCACAGCCTGAATATCCTGCAAGTCTTCGTGGCTGTCGTGCATGCGGCAGTAGCGCTCGATCTGACACACCTGCTCACCCATTCGCGCGCTGAACAGCGTCTGCTCATCGGTAAACGCGATGCCCACCAGATAGCCTTTTTTGCGACGCAGGCACCACGCCACATAGCCCGGATAACAGATGTCGGCATTCAGGGTCGGCATGCGCACTTGCAAAGCGGTGCCATGGCGCCAGGCACGGTGGTAATTGCAAGCGATGCCGCCGAGGCTGATAGTGTGCAGCTGTTGCCTGGAAATACACTCAGGCTTGAGCAAGGTTAATTCAACCGGCACCTCGTCCGGATGAGGTATGAAACGTCCCATGAGCACAGACTCCCTGTGTCGGCCATTTGACATTGTTTCCCCCAGTATAGTGGTCGAATCCGAACTGAACGATTTCGACGCCGACCAACGGCTGCTGGCGATGAGCGGTGTTTCGCTGGTGATTTTCACCAGCGTCGGTTGCGCCAGTTGCCGTTACGCCCGCGAGGTCTTGCCGGACATGGCCTTGGCCATCGATCGCCTGTGCTGGATCGATGCCGGCGACAACGGCGGCTTGGTCGAGCGTTATCAGGTCTTTCATTTGCCGGCGCTGTTTGTGGTGCGCGACGGCGAGTTCTTTGGGGCATTGCACACACGCCTGACGGCCGAGGCGCTGAACGCGGCGCTGGCACAGGCACTGGGTCGAATTGCAGAGGAGTTGCCATGATGGGGGCAGTGAATAAACCGGGCGTTGATAAACCGAAGGTGGGGATCATCGGCACCGGCGCCATTGGTGGGTTCTACGGCGTGATGCTGGCGCGGGCCGGTTTCGATGTGCACTTTCTGTTGCGCAGCGAATTCTCTGCGGTCGCCGAGCGCGGTTTGCAGGTGAACAGCGCAGTGCATGGCCCGCTGACGCTGAATCCGGTGCAGGCCTATTCCGCCGCCGAAGACATGCCCAAGTGTGATTGGCTGTTGGTCGGGGCGAAAACCACCAGCAATGCCGGCCTCGCGCCTTCTATCATTCAAGCGGCCAAACCCGACGCGAAAGTGCTGGTGCTGCAAAATGGCCTCGACGTCGAAGACAGTTTGCGTGAACTGCTGCCCGATTCCCTGCATCTGCTGGGCGGCTTGTGCCTGATTTGCGTGCACCGCGAAGGCCCTGGGCAAGTTACCCATCAAGCGCTGGGCGCGGTCAACGTCGGTTATCACAGCGGCCCGGCCATCGATGACGTTGCGCGTATGGCGCTTGTCGAAGAGGGCTCCAATCTGTTCCGCAGCGCTGGACTCGATTCCCAGGCAATGCCCAATCTGCAACAGGCACGCTGGCAGAAACTGGTGTGGAATATTCCCTACAACGGCCTCTCGGTGCTGCTCGGTGCGGGCACGACCGCGCTGATGGCCGATGCCGACAGCCGCGTGTTGATCCAGGCGTTGATGGCCGAAGTGGTGCAGGGCGCCAAGGCCTGCGGTCACGACGTGCCGCCGGGATACGCCGACTATCTGTTCATGATGACCGAGAAAATGCCCGACTACTGGCCGAGCATGTACCACGACTTTTTACACAAGCGCCCGCTGGAGCTGGAGGCGATCTACGCTCGGCCACTGGCAGCGGCGAAAGCGGCGGGCTGTGAGTTGCCGCGCATCGAAGCGCTGTATCGCAATTTACGTTTTATCGATCGACGCAACGTTTAAGTCGATCGCTCTGGGGGAAGGCATGGCCAAAAACATCGATGACAAACTGGTGCTGGCGATTTCGTCGCGCGCCTTGTTCGACCTGAGCGAGAGTCATAAGGTCTATCTGTCGAGCGGCGTCGAAGCCTATCGGCAATATCAGATCGAACACGAAGACGAGATTCTGGCCCCCGGCGATGCCTTCCCGCTGGTGGAAAAACTTTTGGCACTCAACAATCGCCTCGGCCGTGCACGGGTCGAGGTGATTCTGGTTTCGCGCAACAGCGCTGACACTGGATTGCGCGTGTTCAACTCGATTCATCATTACGGTCTGGCGATTTCCCGCGCAGCGTTTGTCGGTGGGCGCAGTCCGTATCCGTATCTGAAAGCTTTTGGTTGCGACCTGTTTCTGTCCACTCATGCCGAAGATGTGCGCGCGGCGCTGGATGCCGGTTTCGCTGCTGCAACGATTCTGTCCGGTGGTGCCAGCCGCGCGGCCAGTGATGAATTGCGCATTGCTTTCGACGGCGACGCGGTGATCTTTTCCGATGAATCGGAACGCGTCTATCAATCCGGCGGGCTGGAAGCGTTTCAGGCCAAGGAGCGTGAAGCCGCGCGCGAGCCGTTGCGCGGCGGGCCGTTCAAGGGCTTTCTGGCGGCACTCAATTTGCTGCAACGCGAGTTTCCCGATGATGACTGCCCGATCCGCACAGCACTGGTGACCGCGCGTTCGGCGCCGGCCCACGAGCGGGTCATTCGCACCTTGCGCGAGTGGGACATTCGTCTCGACGAATCGCTGTTCCTCGGTGGCCTGACCAAATCGGCGTTCCTTGAAGCCTTCGCCGCCGACGTGTTTTTCGACGATCAGGCCGGTCACTGCGAACTCGCCCGCGAAGTCGTCGCCACTGGCCACGTGCCGCACGGCATCAGCAACGAACCGTCGGTCTAAAGCCCTTTGGTTCAAGACGTTGCGTCACACGTCGTAGTCGCCAAGGCACTGCTAAGCTGAATCAAATCTCCGCCATGTTGGCTTGCGAGGAGGTCATATGATTCGTTCGATGCTGTATGCCACTGACCTCGGTCTGTACGCACCGTTAGTGATGCAGCATGCCCTGGCATTGGCGCGAACGTTCAATGCCGACTTGTATGTGGTGCACGCGGTGGAGCCGATGGGGCTGTTTGCCGAATCGGTATTGCAGAGTTACCTCGACGAGCAGGCATTGAACGATTTTCACAGTCAGGGTCTGAAAACAGTCATCGCCAATATCGAGCAGCGGGTGCTGGAGAGCTTTCGCGAAGAACTGGGAGAAGAAGGCGAGCAGGATCTGCAGCGGATTCGCGCGGTGCGCGTACTGCAGGGCGATCCGTCGCAGGTGATTCTCGACCAGGTGGAGAAACTCTCTGTCGATTTGCTGATCGTCGGCAGTCACAGCCACGGGGTGGGCGCGGAAACGCCGTTGGGGCGCACGGCGGCGCGGGTCCTGCAATTGGCCAAGGTGCCGGTTTATCTGGTGCCGTTAGTGGAGCGGCGGCGGCGGGAGGATCGCTGAAGCAGGAATAATGGCGCTTTGATAAAAAAGTTCTAGATTTATTATTCAAACCATTAATATAGTTATATACCGTCGCTGATGCCCGTGGCGTCTACCTGCTTTGAGGGATTCATATGAAGCTTCAACAATTGCGCTACATCTGGGAAGTGGCGCACCACGACCTCAACGTTTCCGCTACAGCCCAAAGCCTTTACACCTCGCAACCGGGCATCAGTAAACAAATCCGCCTGCTGGAAGACGAACTCGGCGTCGAAGTGTTCGCCCGCAGCGGCAAGCACCTGACCCGCGTCACCCCGGCCGGCGAGCGCATCATCACCACTGCCGGTGAGATTCTGCGCAAAGTCGAGAGCATCAAGCAGATTGCCCAGGAATTCTCCAACGAGAAAAAAGGCACCCTGTCGATCGCCACCACCCACACTCAGGCACGTTATGCGCTGCCACCGGTGATCAGCAATTTCATCAAGCAATACCCGGACGTGGCGCTGCACATGCACCAGGGTTCGCCGATGCAGATCGCCGAAATGGCCGCTGACGGCACCGTCGATTTCGCCATTGCCACCGAGGCACTGGAGCTGTTCGGCGACCTGGTGATGATGCCGTGCTATCGCTGGAACCGCTGCGTGGTCGTACCGCAGGGCCATCCGCTGACCAAGCTGCCGAAGCTGACCCTGGAAGCGCTGGCCGAATACCCGATCGTGACGTACGTGTTCGGTTTCACCGGTCGCTCGAAACTCGACGAAGCTTTCAGCCATCGCGGCCTGACGCCGAAAGTGGTGTTCACCGCCGCCGACGCCGACGTGATCAAGACTTACGTGCGTCTGGGTCTGGGCGTGGGCATCGTCGCGAAAATGGCGGTCGACACCAAACTCGACAACGATCTGGTGGTGCTGGATGCCAGCGAACTGTTCGAATCGAGCGTGACCAAGATCGGTTTCCGTCGCGGCACCTTCCTGCGTGGTTTCATGTGCGACTTCATCGAGAAGTTCGCCCCGCACCTGACCCGCGAAGTGATGGCCAAAGCCATTCAGTGCCACAACAAGCAGGAACTGGAAGAGTTGTTCGACGGCGTCGAACTGCCGGTTCACTGATCAGTTGTTTCAGAGCACCTCGGTGACAGCGAACTGTTGCCGGGTGCCTGCCACCAGAATCTCCACCTCATCGCCTTCGCACTTGCCCAGCAGACCTTTGCCCAGCGGCGAGCGCGGGGTGATGACGGTAATCGGCTGACCGACCACATCGACTTTCAGGCCTGCTGCATCCGGCGCCAGAAATAGCCATTGCTCACGCCCCTTTTCGTCTTCCAGGCCGAGCAGGGCGCCGACTTCGATGCCGCGATTCTCGTCATAGGCCCGCAGCGTCAGGTTCTGGCACAGCGCCAGTGACTGACGGATTTCCTCGACCCTTTTTGCCTGACCCGCTGCCAGATACGACGCTTCCAGACCCAGCGTGTCGTACTTGTTTTCGACGATATTTTCTTCGTGGGTCGCGGTTTCGTAAGCGGTTTGTGCAGCGCGTTCGGCGATGTCGAGGTCGATACGCAGTTTGTCGAGAATCAGTTGGTGAACCGTGTGTTTGTTCATGATCAATCGCAGAATTGCAAAACGTTGGCGCGGCTTTTTTCGCTCGGGGCGGTCTGGTCCTGTTGCAGCCAGAACTGGCATTTCGGATTCGACAGGTTACGCGTGTTGCCGCGCGCCTGATCCAGACGTGCCTGTTGCTCGTTCTTGCGCAGGTTTTCTTCGTACTGCTGAAAAAGCGGGCTCTGCGCTGGAATGTCCGGCTGGACCGGCACCTGCACCTGCACCGCTGGCGGTTCGGCCAGTTGCTGCACTGCCTGGGCCACCGGCGCCAATTGTTCCTTGAACAGCAAATGCGCCAGCAGCCAGCAGGTCAGGGCAATGGCGAGAAAGCCCAGCCACATGCCCAGGGCAATACTGCCGGTCAGATGCAGCGCGCTAAGCTGAACAGGCAAGGGCCGACGCGGGGTGGGACGGTAGGGCATGGCTGCCTCCTGGCGGATGGTTGCGGGCAAGTGGCGATTGTCGCACGAAGATTAATCGCCGTCGGCTCTTCTGCGCGAGGTCATTTATGCGGACAATCGCTGCTTTTGCCAACGGGAGTCCGGAATGTCGCAACTGAATACCCGCTGGGATATTTTTTGCACTGTCGTCGACAACTATGGCGACATCGGCGTGACCTGGCGTCTGGCCCGGCAACTGGTGGCTGAGCACTGCGTGGCGGTGCGGTTGTGGGTGGATGATCTGCGCGCATTCGAACGTATTTGCCCTGAGCTCGACATCAACGCCACGCAGCAATGGCAGCAAGGCGTCGAGGTCTGGCAGTGGCCGCAAGACTGGCCGCCAACCGAAGCGGCAGATGTGGTGATCGCCGCGTTTGCCTGCCAGTTGCCCGGCGCTTACATGGACGCCATGGCCGCGCGGGAAAAACCGCCGCTGTGGATGAACCTCGACTATCTGAGTGCCGAAGACTGGGTGATTGGTTGTCACGGTTTGCCGTCGGTCAAATATAAATCGGTGCAGAAATTCTTCTTCTTTCCAGGGTTCCAGCCGGGTACCGGTGGGCTGCTGCGGGAACGCGGATTGCTCGAACAGCGTCGGCAGTTTCAACAGGATACCGAGGCGCAGCGACAATTCCTGCAAGGTCTGGGCGTCGATTGCGCAGCGGATGCACAGCTGATTTCGCTGTTTGCCTATGAGAATGCCGGGCTGGCCAGTTGGCTCGATGTGTTGGCGGCCGATGTCGCGCCGACACATCTTCTGGTGCCGGAAGGGCGGATTCTCGGCGATGTCGCACGCTGGCTCGGTGTGGAAACCCTGACGGTCGGCGCAATTCATGTGCGTCAGTCGCTCACCGTGCAAGTGCTGCCTTTCGTCCGCCAGGATCAATACGACCACCTGCTCTGGTGCTGCGATTTCAACGCGGTGCGCGGCGAGGATTCGTTCGTCCGTGCGCAATGGGCCGGGCGGCCGATGCTCTGGCACATCTATCAGCAGGACGAAGACATCCATCTGGACAAGCTCGACGCCTTCCTTGCGCTCTATACAAAAGGGCTTTCGCCGGCCGCTGCCGAGGCGATGAACGGTCTCTGGCGCGCGTGGAGTGCCGGTCAACCCATTGGCGAACACTGGCTCGCGGTCCGTAATCATTGGCCAGAACTGCAGAAAAATGCCGAAGCATGGTGTCTGGAACAAGGCTTGCAGGCCGATCTTGCCGCAGCGCTGGTACAGTTTTACCTAAATTGGATATGATACGCGGCCTAGATTTTTGTAAATCCCATCCAAATTCGGATATTCGCAATGAAAACTGGTAAAGAACTGAAACCCGGTACCGTGATCCGTCTCGAGAACGATCCTTGGCTGGTTCAGAAAGCTGAATTCACCAAGTCGGGCCGTAACAGCGCGATCATGAAGACCAAGCTGAAAAACCTGCTGACCGGTTACAAGACCGAGATCGTTTACAGCGCTGACGACAAACTGGACGACGTAATCCTCGACCGCAAAGAAGCGACCCTGTCCTTCATCAGCGGCGACACCTACACGTTCATGGACACCACTGACTACACCATGTACGAGCTGAACGCTGAAGACATCGAAGCCGTTCTGCCTTTCGTTGAAGAAGGCATGACCGATGTTTGCGAAGCGATCTTCTTCGAAGAGCGTCTGGTTTCCGTAGAGCTGCCGACCACCATCGTGCGCGTAGTTGACTACACCGAAGGTTCGGCTCGTGGCGATACTTCCGGCAAAGTCATGAAGCCAGCCAAGCTGGCCAACGGTACTGAGCTGCAAGTTGCTGACTTCATCGAAATCGGTGACAAGATCGAAATCGACACCCGCGAAGGCGGTTCCTACAAAGGCCGTGCCAAATAAGCACTGGTTTTTGCGGAAAGAAAAAGCCCGACCATTGAGTCGGGCTTTTTTGTGCCTGCGATTTGTGTATGGCTTCAAACAGTGACGTGCAGGCGTACATCGACATTGCCACGGGTGGCATTGGAGTACGGGCAGACCTGATGGGCAGCGTCGACCAGCGCTTGTGCGTCGGCTTGTTCCAGGCCTGGCAGGCTGATGTGCAAGTCGATGTCCAGACCGAAACCGCCAGGGATCTGGCCGATGCCGACGTGCGCGGTGATCGAGGCGTCGTCCGGGATTTTGCGTTGGGTCTGGCTGGCCACGAATTTCAGGGCGCCGATGAAGCAGGCCGAGTAGCCGGCAGCGAACAGCTGCTCAGGGTTGGTCGCCGCGCCGCCGGCACCGCCGAGTTCTTTCGGCGTGGCGAGTTTGACGTCGAGGATGTTGTCGCTGGAGATCGCACGACCATCACGGCCGCCAGTGGAAGTTGCGATTGCGGTGTAGAGAGTTTGCATGGTGTGAGCCTCATTGGGTGTGTTTTGTGCGCTAATTGTTTGCGCGCTAAGTAAGTACGAGGTGAATGTATCGCGCGAATATTTAGCGCGCAAGATAATTTTTCGGAAAAACCGCACTTACACGAAGGGGTGGCTCTCAGAGGGGGGCTGTAAGGCTTGAGTTAGAGCGGATTGCGCGCGAGCTCAGGTATTGAGAAATATTTTGCTGGCGCTGAAATCAATGCGGGCGCGAGCAGGCTCGCTCCCACAGAGGGCAGGGTCGAGGTCAGATCAGGCTTTCTTGCAGATGGCTACGCAGCGCCTGCAGCTCCGCTTGCAGGTTTTGCAGGCGTTCCAGAGAGAAGCCGCTGGCGCCGAGGATGCATTGTGGAACGGTCTGGGCTTTTTCTTTCAGCGCGCGGCCTTGCTCGGTCAACTCGACAATCACCACGCGCTCATCCTCACGACTGCGGGTGCGGCTGAGCAAGCCTTCGCCTTCCAGTCGTTTGAGCAGCGGCGTCAGCGAGCCGGGATCGGTCAACAAACGCGCGCTGATTTCTCCGACGGTCAAACCGTCCTTCTCCCACAGCACCATCATCGCCAGGTACTGCGGATACGTCAGGCCCAGCGCTTGCAACAGCGGTTTGTAGACCTTGGTCATCATCAGCGAAGTGGAGTGCAGGGCAAAGCACGCCTGATTGTCGAGGAGCAGGTCGTCGCAGGTGTCGCGTTCGGAAGTCATGTCAAAGCCTTGATCGGTGATGGCCATGAATCTAGCGCTCGAATCTTTAATGCGCCAGATAATTTTCCAGCGCTAGTGCCGGCCCAGATCCCGCTGCAACGCCAGATCCCATGGCGGCACCGGACTGAAGCGGGTCTTGAGATATTCGAGCAACAAGCGGCTGCGCGAGTTGGTCTGCTGCTCCATGCGCAGCGCGTAAATGCCGGTGGACTCCGGCTTCGGCAGGCCGTTTTCGCAGAACAACGGCAGCAGTTCACCGCGCAACAGGTATTCGCTGGCCAGCCACGTCGGCAGATGGGCGATGCCCAGACCGGCCAAAGCGCCGCAGACCAGGGCTTCGGCATTGTTGGCGCTCATGCGTATGCGCGCCGGGCGGTGCAATTGCATCTGGCCGTCCTGTTCGAACCGCCAGGCGAAAGGCGGAGCGAGACCGTCCCAATCCAGACCATCGTGCTCGTTCAGTTGGGCTGGATTGATAGGCACGCCTCGGCGTTTGAGATAGTCGGGACTGGCGCAGGCGATGCGCACCATGCTCGCCAGCGGTGTGGCCACCAGTCGCGTATCGGCCATTTGCCCGGCACGCAGCACCAGATCGACTTTGCCCAGGTTCGAGCCGCCCATATCGACGAAACTGTCGATCAAGTGCAACTGCACATCCAGCCCCGGGTACAAAACCAGAAAGTCAGCAATCACTGGCGCCAGATGCCGGCGCCCGAACGCTGCAGGCGCGTCGATACGAATCAAACCCTCCGGTGCGCTGCTCAAGGACACCGCTTCGGCCCGGGCCAGTTGCAACTCGGCGACAATCCGCCGCGCACGTTCGGCAAACGCCAGACCGGCGGGCGTCGCGCGGACGGCGTGGGTGCTACGAATGAACAACTGACTGCCGACGGCATTTTCCAGGCTATCAATGCGCCTTGCGACGGCTGAAGGCGTCAGCGGATGACGGCGCGAGGCGGCTGAAAAACTGCCGCTTTCCAGCACATCGAGAAACAGCCCGAGTTGTTCGGTCAGTTGATTGGGGTTCATGGTTGGCAACGCCTGTGCGAAATCAGCATAGCCATTGTGCGTTGCTGTGCGTTTCCCCGCCAGCCGTGACTGCGTAGGATGAATCGCCTGACGTAAGAGGAATTTGCTGTGATGGAGTTTGTGTTGTACCTGCTGTTCGGCGCCGCCCTCGGCACACTCGGCGGAATATTCGGTATCGGCGGTGGCTTGATCGCCATTCCGTTGCTCGGCGTGTGGTTTGGGCTGGATCAGCAGATCGCCCAAGGTACGGCGCTGGTCATGGTGGTGCCGAACGTGATGCTGGCGCTGTGGCGTTATCACCAGCGCAATCGCATCGAACTGCGGCACGCGCTGCCACTGGCAGTGATGGGCTTCTGCTTTGCGTGGATCGGATCGATCTGGGCGGTGGGCATTGATGCGCAAACCATGCGCATCGGCTTTGTCGCGTTCCTGGTGGTGCTCTCGGCCTACAACCTGTTGAAGATGTTCGGCAAGCCACCCGCGGCGACTTCCCAAATGCGCTATTCCTGGCCGTGGCTTGGCGTGCTTGGCGCAGCGTCCGGAACCATGGGCGGATTGTTCGGCGTCGGCGGCGCGGTGGTGGCGACGCCGGTGTTGACCAGCCTGTTCGGCACCACGCAAGTGGTCGCTCAGGGCTTGTCGCTGGCGCTGGCCTTGCCAAGCACCGGCGTGACGCTGGTGACCTACGCGGTGCACCACGAAGTCGACTGGATGATTGGCCTGCCGCTGGCCATCGGCGGCTTGGCCAGCATCAGTTGGGGGGTGAAAGTCGCCCACGCCATGCCGGAAAAACGCCTGCGCGGGCTGTTCTGCGGTTTCCTGGTGCTGTGTGCGGTGATGCTCGCGTTTAAAGTTTGAAGCCTTCGACGATGTGCTCGGCGAGGCACTCGGTGATCGGCGACGGATTGTTCAGGTTGCGGATCAGCATGATGCTGGCCTCGGGCAGCAGCGGCAGATCCTCGGCGGCGCCAAGAATGCGCATGTCCGGGGTAATCAGGCTTTCCAGTTGCGCGGTGATCGCCAGACCCGCGCTCACCACCGCCATCAGCGCCGACAGGCTGGTGCTGTTGTAGGCGATGCGGTAGTCGCGGCCCATCGCGTCCAGCGCATTGCACGCCCACAGACGGCAGAAACAGTCACTGTTGAACATCGCCAAGGGCAGCGGCGTTTGTTCATGGGCGCTGAAGTTTTGCGCCTCGGCCCAGACGAAACGCTCCTTGCGCAGCAATTGGCCGATCTCGTTGCCCGGCTCGCGAGTGACGATCGACAGATCCAGATCCGTGCGCTGCAATAGTTGCCTGGTCGACTCGCAGTGCACTTCGATCTGGATCAGCGGATAGAACTGCGCAAACCGCGACAGGATCCCCGGCAGAAAGCGCATCACGTAATCATCCGGCGTACCGATGCGCACGGTGCCAACCATGTGTGGCTCGCGCAACGTGTTGAACACTTCACTGTGCAACTTGAGGATGCGCCGCGCATAGCCGAGCAACACTTGGCCCTCGGCGGTCAGGCGTACTTGACGTCCGTCACGTTCGAACAGCTGACGTTGCAACACGTCTTCTTCCAGACGCTTCATCTGCATGCTCACCGCCGATTGCGTGCGGTTGACCATTTCGCCGGCGCGGGTGAAGCCACCCTGATCAGCGATGGCGACAAAGGTGCGTAAAACATCGGTATCGATACTGGGGTAGGCCGACAATTGATGAATCTCCGTGATGCATGCCATCAGAAACATTCGTTGGATTGATCTTAGCGCCGGCGCGAGACTTGAGCCATCCACAAGGAGGGCAACACGATGAAAGGTCAAAGAGAGTTTGTAGAGGACGCAAAATTTTCCGGCCACGGCCATATCGTTTCCGACCTGCTGCACAAGTTTAGCCGCTGGTACGAACTGCACCGTGAGCGCGAGTTGCTCGCTAGTTTGAGCGACGAGGCGTTGAAGGATATCGGGGTCAGTCGTGCCGACGTTGAACACGAAGCCGTGCGGCCGTTCTGGGATGACCCGATGCATAAATGACCCGCTGCCGATAAATGATGGGCAGAGCGCTACACAAACCAACTTCCAGTGAGGTAGGTTGCGAGCAGACAAGGAGATGCTCATGCCCGCGACTCTGGCCTTTTCCCTCAAACAGGCGCGACGACTGGCGCTGGCTGCCCAAGGATTCAACGGGCGCCAGCCGCCGACTGTCAAAGCTGCTCACCTCAACCGGCTGATCGAACGGCTGGGCCTGCTGCAAATCGATTCCGTCAACGCCGTGGTGCGCTCGCACTACCTGCCGCTGTTTTCCCGTCTCGGTGCCTATTCCTCCAATTTGCTCGACCAGGCTGCCTGGAGTTCGGGGCGACGTCGCACGTTGTTCGAATACTGGGGGCACGAAGCCTCGTTGCTGCCGCTGTCGATGTATCCGTTGATGGGCTGGCGCATGCAGCGGGCCAAACGTGGCGAGGATATCTATCAGCAACTGGCCAGGTTCGGACGCGAACAGCAGGACGTGGTTCGCCGGGTCTTGAGTTCGGTTGAAGAGCAGGGCGCGTTGGGCGCTGGCAGCTTGTCGACTCGCCAAGACAAGGCCGGACCGTGGTGGGACTGGAGCGCAGAAAAGCATGCGCTGGAGTGGTTGTTTGCGGCCGGTGAAGTCACGGTGGCGGGGCGGCGCGGATTTGAGCGTTTGTATGATTTGCCGGAGCGGGTGATTCCTCCATCGATTCTGCAACAAGCATTGCCGGATGAAGCCTGTGCGCAGCGCGGGCTGCTGTTGCATGCGGCGCAGGCACTGGGCGTCGGCACTGAAAAAGACCTGCGTGATTACTTTCGGTTGAACCCGGCGGATGCGCGTCCGCGCCTGGCCGAACTGGTCGAGGCGGGGCAACTGCAGATGTGCGAAGTCGCTGGTTGGCGGCAAATCGCCTATTGCCTGGCGGAGCCGAAAGTCCCGCGCAAGGTGATGGCCAGTGCGCTGTTGTCGCCGTTTGATTCGTTGATCTGGGAGCGTAGCCGCACCGAACGGTTATTCGACTTCAGGTATCGCCTCGAGATTTATACGCCGCAGGACAAGCGGGTGTACGGCTATTACGTGTTGCCGTTTTTGCACAACGAGCGGATTGCTGCGCGGGTGGATTTGCGCGCCGAGCGGGCGGCGGGGCGGTTGGCGGTGCATGCGGTGCACGAAGAGGAACAGGGGCTGGATGAGGAAGGGATGTTGGCGCTGGCCGTGAATTTGCGCCAGATGGCGGATTGGCTGGGACTGGCGCGGGTGCAGCTCAATTGCCAGCGCGAGAGTGCAGCGCGGTTGCGGGTGGCATTGGCAGAGATCGGTGGTGACTGAGTTGGCCCCTTCGCGAGCAAGCTCGCTCCCACATAGGTTTTGTGTACGACACAGATCCAGTGTGGGAGCGAGCTTGCTCGCGAAGGGGGCGATGCGGTCTAGCGGCGGACTTGTTTCAGGGTTTCAGCGATCAAGAACGCCAACTCCAGCGACTGATCAGCATTCATCCGTGGATCACAATGCGTGTGATAGCGATCCGACAAGCCATCTTCAGTAATCGGCCGCGCGCCCCCGATGCATTCGGTGACATTCTGCCCGGTCATCTCGATGTGAATGCCGCCGGCATAACTGCCTTCCGCCTCGTGCACCTGGAAGAACTGTTTAACTTCACCGAGAATCTGCGCGAAGTCGCGGGTCTTGTAACCGCTGCTGGCCTTGATGGTGTTGCCGTGCATCGGGTCGGAGCTCCACAGCACTTGCTTGCCTTCACGCTGCACCGCGCGGATCAGCGCTGGCAGGTGGTCACCGACTTTGTTGGCGCCCATCCGCGCGATCAGGTTGAGGCGCCCCGGATCGTTGTCCGGGTTGAGCACGTCGATCAGACGGATCAGATCATCGGGGTTCATGCTCGGGCCGACTTTGACGCCGATCGGGTTGTTCACGCCTCGCAGGAATTCGACGTGCGCGCCGTCGAGCTGGCGGGTGCGGTCGCCGATCCACAGCATGTGCGCTGAGCAATCGTAGTAATCGTTGGTCAGGCTGTCGCGCCGCACGAAGGCTTCTTCGTAGTTCAGCAGCAGCGCTTCGTGGGCGGTGAAGAAACTGGTTTCGCGCAGTTGTGGCGAGCTGTCCATGCCGCAGGCACGCATGAACGCCAGGGTTTCATCGATGCGATCGGCGAGGTGGCTGTACTTCTCGGCCAGTGCCGAGTTGGCGATGAAATCGAGGTTCCATTTGTGCACTTGGTGCAGGTCGGCAAAACCGCCCTGAGCAAACGCGCGCAGCAGGTTCAGCGTCGCGGTGGACTGATGATAGGACTGCAGCAGACGCTCCGGATCCGGTACGCGGCTTTTCTCATCGAAGCCGATGCCGTTGACGATGTCGCCACGGTAGGCCGGCAGGGTCACACCGTCGATCGTCTCGTCGTTGGCCGAACGCGGTTTGGCGAACTGACCGGCCATGCGCCCGACCTTGACCACCGGGCAACCGGCGGCGAAGGTCATGACGATCGCCATTTGCAGCAACACTTTAAAGGTGTCGCGAATCTTCGCCGCGGAGAACTCGGCGAAGCTTTCCGCGCAATCGCCGCCCTGCAGCAGGAATGCGCGGCCCTGCGTGACCTCGGCAAACTGACGACGCAGCTCGCGCGCTTCGCCGGCAAACACCAGTGGCGGATAGCTGGCCAGCGTCTGCTCGACCTGGTGCAGATGCGCAGCGTCAGGATATTGGGGTTGTTGCTGGATCGGCAGGGCGCGCCAGCTGTCAGGGCTCCACGGTTGGCTCATCACGGTCTCTAATTGGTTCTACGCACGGGAAGCCCATGGTAGCAGCAATTAGTGCGTGACCTGCTCCCGCCCCATCGCCGACAATCGCCGCTTTGCCACGGCGCCACAGCGGTGCCATCGCGTCACCGCGCCCGGTGACCACCAGGAGACGAAATGACTGAGGAGCGCGTCGAGCATCTGCTCGCCGAAGTACAGGATGAGTTCGGCGTGATTCGCGTGCTGGAAGTGGCCGATTACCGCTTTCTGGAGTTCGGCGATGCGATCGAGCAGAGCTGCGTGTTCACCGCTGATCCGAGCTGGCTGGAATACGACTACACCCGCGCGATGCTGATCGGTGCGTTGTGCCATGAGCAGCCGGAGAGTGCGCTGTTTCTCGGGCTCGGCGCCGGTACGCTGACCCAGGCCTGCCTCAAGTTTCTGCCGCTGGAAGATGTCGAAGCGATTGAACTGCGCCCGGATGTGCCGCGTTTGGCTATCGAATACCTTGGGCTGGATGATGATCCTCGCCTGTACATCCGTGTCGGCGATGCGCTGGAGTTGTTGCCGACCGCAGAACCTGCGGATCTGATCTTCGTCGACCTCTACACTGACGTCGGGCCGGGTGTCGGGCATCTGGCCTGGGGTTTTCTCGGTGATTGCCAGAAGCGTCTGAATCCGGGTGGCTGGCTGGTGATCAATCAGTGGGCCACCGATGATGGCCAGCCGCTGGGCGCGGCGCTGTTGCGTGGGCTCTATCACCGGCATTACTGGGAGTTGCCGGTGAAGGAGGGCAATGTGATTCTGATTGTGCCGGCGGATCTCGATCAGGTGCTGGACATGCAGGCACTGACGGCCCGGGCGGAGGCGCTGGCGCCGAAGTTGGGGTATTCGTTGCAGTCGTTGATCAACAGTATTCGCCCGGCCACCTGAGTCGTCAGTGCTGACCCCATCGCCGGCAAGCCAGCTCCCACAGGGTTCGCGCCGTACGCAAAATGTGTGAACGACTCGGTCACTGTGGGAGCTGGCTTGCCAGCGATGGCGCCCTGACAGGCGCCATAATTCTCAGATCCCCTTGAATATGCCAGGTCGCCGCTCCACCAACGAGCGCACCCCTTCCTTGGCATCTTCACTCGCCAACAACTTCTTCACCAGCGCCGGCAACCCCTGTGCCGCCGCTGTCTCACCTTCATACCTTGCCTGCCGCGCCGACATCAACGTCGCCTGCACGCCCAACGGTGCCTGCCGGGCAATCCGCTCAGCCAATTCAATCGCCCGGGGCAACAGATCCTCACTGGCCATCACTTCCTGCACCAATCCCAAGTGCAACGCATCGTGCGCATCAAACTCATCGCCGGTCAGCAACCAGCGCATGGCATTGCCCCATCCTGCGATTTGTTGAAAACGTAAAGTCGCGCCACCAAACGGAAAAATCCCACGTTGCACTTCCATTTGCGCGAAGCGGGTATTGCTCGCGCAAAGGTTGATATCTGCCGCCAGCATCAACTCGATGCCGATGGTCAGGCAGTAACCCTGCGCGGCGACAATCACCGGTTTGCTCACCCGTGGCCCGACGAAAACACCCCATGGGTCGCAGCCACCGGTCGGAACCTGCCAGCCTTGCGCCAATGCCGAGCTGGCATTGACCAGATCCAGACCGGCGGTAAAGTGCTCGCCATGGCCGAATACCACCGCTACCCGCGCCTCACTGTCGGCCTCGAACTCGCCGTAGGCCAGGCTCAGCTCGTTGAGCAGGTCGAGGTCGAAAGCGTTGCGCTTGGCCGCCCGATCCAGGCCAATCAGATGGACGTGACCACGGCGTTCACGGCTGACGCGGCCGGGGCAGGGCTGATTCATGGGTAGATCCTCGGGCGGGAAGGGCGGGTGCGGCGACGCAATGCCGCAGGTCGATGAATCGTTTAAGCGTCATCGCCCGCAGGGCCGGGCCTTTGAAAAATAGACCTTGGCGCGATTATCCGCAAAACCCCGTTACACAGCGGTGACACACGCATTCAGACGATAAAAAAAGCTCCCTTTTCGGGCAAAATCCGGTATAGTGCGCGCCGGCCTTTAACCGGGCCGCGTTTAGGTAGCGCAATTCCCCGAAGTCAGCTTCGGCTGCACGTCCGCATTGCGGGCTCTTCCCGGACGATTCTTTTTTTTCATTCATTCGTTTTCGCAAATCCCCGCCGACAAAGCTGCCAGGGCGACTCTTGAGTCTCAACACGGCATGCGCAGCTTTGGAGCATGGGTCTTTGCGGATGCACTTAGAGGCAGACCCATGACCCAGGAAACCGGCGGATTCGCCGCTTTTAATCTTAACCCGAATATTCTTGCAGCCGTCGCAGCGACCGGCTACGAAGAGCCTTCGGCGATTCAGCAGCAATCGATCCCGATCATCATGGCCGGCCAGGACATGATTGGCCAGGCGCAAACCGGTACCGGTAAAACCGCCGCGTTCGCACTGCCTATCCTGCACCGCATCGATCCTGCCAAGCGCGAACCGCAAGCCCTGATCCTGGCGCCAACTCGTGAGTTGGCGCTGCAAGTAGCAACCGCTTTCGAAACCTACGCCAAGCAAATGCCGGGCGTTACTGTTGTGGCCGTTTACGGCGGCGCGCCGATGGGCCCGCAACTGAAAGCAATCCGTAATGGCGCACAGATCGTTGTCGCCACTCCGGGCCGTCTGTGCGACCACCTGCGCCGTGACGAAAAAGTACTGTCGACCGTGAACCACCTGGTTCTCGACGAAGCTGACGAAATGTTGAAACTGGGCTTCATGGATGACCTGGAAGTCATCTTCAAGGCTCTGCCAGCGACCCGTCAGACCGTTTTGTTCTCGGCGACCCTGCCGCAGTCGATCCGCGCCATTGCCGAACGCCACCTGCGCGATCCGCAACACGTGAAGATCCAGACCAAGACCCAGACCGTTACCGCGATCGAACAGGCTCACCTGTTGGTTCACGCTGACCAGAAGACTTCGGCCGTTCTCAGCTTGCTGGAAGTGGAAGATTTCGACGCTCTGATCATGTTCGTGCGCACCAAGCAAGCGACCCTGGACCTGGCCAGCGCCCTCGACGCCAAAGGCTACAAAGCCGCGGCGCTGAACGGTGACATCGCCCAGAACCAGCGTGAGCGCGTGATCGACTCGCTGAAAGATGGCCGTCTGGACATCGTTGTCGCGACCGACGTTGCTGCTCGTGGTCTGGACGTTCCGCGCATCACTCACGTGTTCAACGTTGACATGCCGTACGACCCGGAATCCTACGTTCACCGTATCGGCCGTACCGGCCGTGCCGGTCGCGAAGGTCGTGCACTGCTGCTGGTGACTCCACGTGAGCGCCGCATGCTGCAAGTGATCGAGCGTGTAACCGGTCAGAAAGTCGCTGAAGTCCGCCTGCCGGATGCTCAGGCCGTTCTCGATGCACGCATCAAGAAACTGACCAACAGCCTGTCGCCGCTGGTCGCTGATGCCGAATCGACTCACGGTGAGCTGCTCGATCGTCTGACTGCAGACATCGGCTGCACCCCGCGTGCTCTGGCTGCTGCGCTGCTGCGCAAAGCCACCAACGGTCAAGCGCTGAACCTGGCTGCAATCGAGAAGGAACGTCCACTGGTGCCGAACAACGCACCGCGTGGCGACCGTCCTGAGCGCACCGGTGACCGTCCTGATCGTGGTGACCGCGAGCGTCGCGCGCCAATGCCTTTGGGCGAAGGCCGTGCTCGTTGCCGTACCGCGCTGGGTGCGCGTGACGGTATCGCCGCGAAAAACCTGCTGGGCGCCATCCTCAACGAAGGCGGTCTGGCCCGTGAAGCGATCGGTCGCATCCAGGTGCGTGACAGCTTCAGCCTCGTCGAGCTGCCGGAAGATGGTCTGGACAAACTCCTGACCAAACTGAAGGACACTCGCGTTGCTGGCAAGCAGTTGAAGCTGCGTCGCTATCGCGAAGATTGATCCGCCCCTGGGCTGATTGATCGAACATAAAAAATCCCCGACTGGTTCGGGGATTTTTTTTTGCCTGATTTTTGGGTTCACACAAACCCCTGTGGGAGCTAGCTTGCCAGCGCCGACGTCAGCCGAAGCGATAAATATCCATGCCCAGCGCACCCATCGTGAAGCCCTTGTGCGCCACGCTGAACTCACCGCCCGCACCCCGGGCGAAATACAGCGGCAACAAATGCTCATCACTCGGATGGCTGCGCACCGCATGCGGCGCCTGCTGGCGATAATCATGCAGCGCCGCCTCATCGTCGGCCGCCAGTTTCTCGATTACCCAGTCACGGAAGTCCCGCGCCCACGGTTCAACGCTTTCCGGGCCGGCGTGCCAGTCCAGTTCGCGCAGGTTGTGCGTGATGCTGCCGGAACCGATCAGCAGAATGCCCTGATCACGCAGGCTCGCCAGCGCTCGGCCGACCCGGGTTTGCAGGGCCGGGCCCGCGCGGCTCGGCAGCGAAACCTGCACCACTGGAATATCCGCCTGCGGGTACATCAGCGACAACGGCACCCAGACACCGTGATCGAATGGACGTTGCGGGTCGAGGCGGGCTGGCAGGTTGTTGGCTGTCAGCAAATCAGCCACTTCGCCAGCCAGTTGCGAATTGCCCGGCGCCGGGTATTGCACTTCAAACAGTGCGCGGGGAAAGCCGCCGAAGTCGTGCCAGGTTTCCGGTTGTGCATGGCTGCTGACCAGCAGTTCGTGGCTCTCCCAATGGGCGGAGACGATCACGATGGCTTTGGGTTTCGGCAATTCAGCGGCCAGACGCGCCAAGGCCGGGCCGCTGGCACCGGGTTCCAGCGCCAGCATGGGTGAGCCATGGGAAATAAACAGGCTGGGAAACATGATGGATTCCTGAGCGTTAAGATGGCCTCATCTTCAGTCAGGCATTGATCTAAATCTAATATAAGTTTTAAAGCTTTTTGATCGAATTATTCGGAGTGATGCATGCAACCTGAGTTTTGGCACAAGAAGTGGGCGTCCGGTCAGATCGGTTTTCACCTGCCGCAGGTGAATCCGTATTTGTCGCGGCACTGGGCGGTAGCGGCAACGGCGCGAGTGCTCGTGCCTTTGTGTGGGAAAAGTCTGGATCTGGCGTGGCTCGCCGGGCGCGGTCATCCGGTGCTTGGGATCGAACTGTCGGAAAAGGCTATCGAGGACTTTTTCCATGAGCATCAGGTGCAGCCGCAGATCAGCGAGAAGGGCGCGTTCAAGGTTTATCGTGGTGGCGCCATCGAACTGTGGTGCGGTGACTTCTTCGCGCTGACGGCGAACGATGTGGCCGATTGCACCGCTTTGTATGACCGCGCCGCGCTGATCGCCTTGCCGGCGCCGATGCGTGAGCGCTATGCGGCGCACCTTCAGCAGATCCTGGCACAGGGTGTGGAGGGGTTGCTGATCACGCTGGATTACGATCAGGCACAGATGCCCGGGCCACCGTTTGCCGTCGCGGATGATGAAGTGCAGCGCTTGCTCGGGGATGTCTGGCAGGTGCAGGTACTTGAGGAGCAGGATGTGCTGGCGGAGAGTGGAAGGTTTTTGCAGGCGGGCGTGACGCGGCTGGAGGAGCGGGTTTACCGGGTTTCCAGCCAATAGTTCTGTGCCGATAGCGCGCTGACGTCATCGCTGGCAAGCCAGCTCCCACAGGGTTGTGTTGTGTTCTCTCGATTTTCAATACACCGCAACCCACTGTGGGAGCTGGCTTGCCAGCGATGGGGCCATCAGGAACAGCCAATTAATCAAGGCAAAAAAAGGCCCGCATCACTGCGGGCCTCTTGTTTTTACGCCAATCTGATCAACCGCGACGACGCAGCGCGTCAATACGCTCTTCCAGCGGCGGGTGGCTCATGAACATACGGGCGAAGCCCTGCTTGATGCCACCGTTGATGCCGAAGGCGTTCAGGGTGTCGGGCATGTGCACCGGCAGGCCCTGTTCGGCGCGCAAGCGTTGCAGTGCGCCGATCATCGCGCTGGTGCCGGCCAGACGTGCGCCGGCTTCGTCGGCACGGAATTCGCGCTTGCGCGAGAACCACATGACGATTGCACTGGCGAGAATGCCCAGTACCAGTTCGGCGAAGATGGTCGCCACGTAGTAGGCGATGCCCTGGCCTTCTTCGTTCTTGAAGATCACCTTGTCGACGAAGTTGCCGATGATCCGCGCAAAGAACATCACGAAGGTGTTCACCACGCCCTGAATCAGCGCCAGCGTGACCATGTCACCGTTGGCGACGTGGCCGATTTCGTGGGCCAGTACGGCTTTCACTTCATCGGGCGAAAAACGCTCGAGCAAGCCCTGGCTGACCGCGACCAGCGCGTCGTTCTTGTTCCAGCCAGTGGCGAACGCGTTCGCTTCGTAGGCCGGGAAAATACCGACTTCGGGCATCTTGATCCCGGCTTCGCGGGACAGTTGCTCGACGGTTTGCAGCAGCCATTGCTCATGCCGGGTGCGTGGCTGGCTGATGATCTGGGTGCCGGTGCTCATCTTCGCCATCCACTTGGAGATGAACAGCGAGAACAACGAGCCGGCGAAACCAAAGACCGCACAGAAAACCAGCAGCTGACTGAGGTCGAGATCAACCCCGTTGGCCGCCATGAACCCGTTGAAGCCGAACAGGCTCAGGGTGATGCTGGCTATCAGCACGACCGCCAGGTTAGTGGCCAAAAACAGCAGGATGCGCATCATGGTTGTAGAAATCTCCTCAAGCTAAAGATGTAGCGTACTGCGGGGTATATAAGGTGCTGCACCGGGCTATTCAACTGAGTGACTATTTCAAACTGTGTCCTACAGCGGATTCTTCGGTGCTCGGCACATTTCCCACAACAGTTGCCGATAGGGATGACAGCCAGCCGCGACCCGTCGGCATTACCTCAGGCGCAGGTGACTGATACGAATCGCAAGTGTAGAAGGCGTGTGCAGACGCGGGACGCAGAAGTGTTGCTGAATCAGACAGTGCGCAACGTTTGGCCGTTGCGCACTGCTGGCCAGTTACTGGCGGTAGGACTTGAGGAAGTTACCGATACGGCCGATGGCCATTTCCAGATCATCGACGCGCGGCAGGGTGACGACGCGGAAGTGATCCGGCCACGGCCAGTTGAACGCCGTGCCTTGCACCACCAACAGCTTCTCGGAGAGCAGCAGGTCGAGGACGAATTTCTCGTCGTTGTGGATCGGGCAGACCTTCGGATCGATCTTCGGAAACGCGTACAGCGCACCCATCGGCTTGACGCAGCTCACGCCCGGAATGTCGTTGAGCAACTCCCAGGTGCGGTTGCGCTGCTCGAGCAGGCGGCCCTGCGGCAATACCAGATCGTTGATGCTCTGATAGCCACCCAGTGCGGTCTGGATCGCGTGCTGGCTCGGCACGTTGGCGCACAGGCGCATGTTGGCCAGCATGTCGATGCCTTCGATGTAGCTCTGGGCGTTGTGTTTCGGCCCGGAGATGGCAATCCAGCCGGAGCGGAAACCGGCCACGCGGTAGGACTTCGACAGACCGTTGAAGGTCAGGCAGAGCAGGTCCGGCGCCAGCGACGCAGTGCAAATGTGCACGGCATCGTCATACAGAATCTTGTCGTAGATCTCGTCGGAGAACACCACCAGGTTGTGCGCGCGGGCGATTTCCAGCATGCCCAGCAACACTTCCCTGGAATACACCGCGCCGGTCGGGTTGTTCGGGTTGATGATCACCATGGCCTTGGTGTTCGGGGTGATCTTGGCCTTGATGTCGGCCAGGTCCGGGAACCAGTCGGCGCCTTCGTCGCACAGATAGTGCACGGCGTTGCCACCGGCGAGGCTGACGGCGGCGGTCCACAGCGGATAATCCGGGGCCGGCACCAGTACTTCGTCACCGTTGTTGAGTAGCGCCTGCAGCGACATCACGATCAGTTCGGACACGCCGTTGCCCAGATAGATGTCTTCGATGCCGACACCTTCGACATTCTTCTGCTGGTAATACTGCATCACTGCTTTACGCGCGCTGAACAGGCCTTTGGAGTCGCTGTAGCCTTGCGCGGTCGGCAGGTTGCGGATCACATCCTGAAGGATTTCGTCCGGCGCCTCGAAACCAAACGGCGCCGGGTTGCCGATGTTCAGCTTGAGGATGCGCTGGCCTTCCTCTTCCAGTCGTTTGGCGTGCTTGAGCACCGGGCCGCGAATGTCGTAGCAGACGTTGGCGAGCTTGTTCGATTTGCTGAACTGCATGGCGATGTGATCCCGAAAATGAACGATCCAGACGGCGTGTGGACAACCGTACTGGGATTCCTGCGTCTTCGCACAGGCGGACGTCTTGAGCCGCGGCTCCCAGAATCCGTTTGAATGCGCCCGGTCTGGCTGCCAGACTGGTGCGTGACGAGGCGCAATCATACGTGCCGCCCGATCCGTGGAAAAGGTACAGATCGGGCTTTTTCAGCCGCTGAGGTGTGATGATGGAAAAGTTGGAAAAAACCCTGGAAGAATGGAAAGCCATGCTCGATCCACAGCAGTACGAGGTTTGCCGCCTCAGTGCCACCGAGCGACCGTTCTCCGGCAAATACAACGCGACCAAAACCGACGGCGTTTATCACTGTGTGTGCTGCAATGAGCCGCTGTTCGACTCCACGACCAAATTCGATTCCGGCTGCGGCTGGCCGAGCTTCTACGCGCCGATTGGCGAAAGCGCCATGACCGAAATCCGCGACATCAGCCACGGCATGATTCGCACCGAAGTGAAATGCGCCCGTTGCGATGCGCATCTGGGCCATGTGTTCCCGGACGGCCCGCCGCCGACCGGTCTGCGGTATTGCATCAATTCGGTGTGCCTGGATCTGGTACCACGCGAATAAACGAATGAAGGCGACCTGCGGGTCGCCTTGTTTTTCAATAATTAAATTGCACACAATTTAATTGCTCGCTATGTTTGGCCTTTCCCGACTATTTGCGGAGCCGTCCCCATGAGCGACAACCTGCTGAACATCCCGTGCACGACCATCACGGGTGAGCAAAAGACCCTGGCCGATTTCGCCGGCAAAGCCGTGTTGGTGGTCAACACTGCCAGCAAGTGCGGTTTTACCCCGCAATACAAAGGCCTTGAAGACCTGTGGCAGACCTACAAGGATCAAGGCCTGGTGGTGTTGGGCTTTCCGTGCAATCAGTTCGGCAAGCAGGAGCCGGGCAACGAAGGCGCGATCAGCGAGTTCTGTGAGCTGAATTTCGGCGTCAGCTTCCCGCTGTTCAAGAAGATCGAAGTCAACGGCGCGGGCGCCCATCCATTGTTCGTGCAGTTGAAAAAGCGCGCGCCGGGCATACTCGGTTCGCAAGGTATCAAGTGGAACTTCACCAAGTTCCTCATTGGCAAGGACGGCCAGTTGGTCAAGCGCTTCGCCCCGGCCACCAAGCCGCAGGACCTGAGCCGCGAGATCGAAGCCCTGCTCAAATGAACAGCGTGCCGGTCGATTCGCTGAAGCTCGACAGTCAGTTGTGCTTCAAGTTGTACGCGGCGTCGCGGGCGGTGATTCGCGCCTACAAACCGATGCTCGATCAGCTCGGCCTGACCTATCCGCAATACCTGGCGATGCTGGTGCTGTGGGAGTGGCAGGACAGCGCACCGGAGCAACCGACGGTCAAGGCACTGGGTGAACGGCTGGCGCTGGATTCGGGCACCTTGACGCCGTTGCTCAAGCGTCTGGAGCAATTGCAACTGGTGCAGCGGCAACGCTCGGCGCGTGATGAGCGCGAAGTGCACTTGAGCCTGACAGCCGCAGGTCAGGCATTACGTGGGCAGGTCGGGCCGCTGAAGGCGCGTCTGTTGTGCGACAGCGGGGTGGATCTGGACCGGCTCAATGACTTGCGCGACGGTCTCGATCATCTGCTTGGCCAGATCAACGCGCTGTCGTAGTCGGGATCCACTGATCGAGCAGCGCCGCGAGTTCTTCGCGGCGGAACGGTTTCGCCAGATAGTCGCTCATGCCCGCCGCCCGGCAGCGTTCGCGTTCTTCGGACATGGCGTTGGCAGTCAGCGCAACGATCGGCAGATGCGGCCAGCGCCCACTCTGTCGAATCTGCCGGCTCGCTTCGTAGCCGTCCATCACCGGCATGTTGCAGTCCATCAGCACCAGATCGAATTCGTGGTACTCCAACTGGTCCAGCGCTTCGGCACCATGGGCGGCAACGATGACGTCGCAGCCGAGTTTGCCGAGCATGCCTTTGGCCACCAGTTGATTGACCGGATTGTCCTCGACCAGCAGCACTCGCCCGCGCCGCTGGGTGGGCGCGGTTTCAAGCTGCGCATCGTTGATGGTGGCGATGTCCGGCTGCAGCGTGCGTCGCAGATTCTGATACAGCGCATTGCGCGCCAGCGGGCGTGCCTGTTGTTGCAAAGGGGCGAGGGCGGCCGCTTCTTCGCTGGGCAAAAAACTGCCGTAGGCGGTTACCAGCAGAATCGGCGCCACCAATGTCGGACGTAACCCGAACAGGCACTCGGGGCAGTCGGTGATCAACACGTCGGGCGTCAGGCCGAGCAGAGAATCATCGATGGTGCGCTGTTCGTATTCGAGACCCCACGCCGGCAGCAGACTCTTGAGCAACTCTGCCAGGCCACTGCTGCCTGCGGTGATGGCCAGTACTTTGCCCTGCAACGGCGCAGGCGCCAGCGCCCGCGTGTGGCAAGGCAGCGGCAGTTCGGCGCAGAACTGACTGCCAAAACCGGTCTCGGAACTGATGGTCAGGCGGCCCTGCATCGCTTCGCAGAGGTTGTAGGTCAGGGCCAGACCGAGCCCGGTGCCGCCGTATTGGCGGGTGATGCCGGCACCGGCCTGGGTGAATGGCTGGAAGATCTTCACCTGCGCGTCCTGAGCGATACCGATGCCGGTGTCGCAGACTTCGATGCGCACGCCTTCCTTGTAGGTCGACAGGCGCACGTCCACCCGACCGAAGCGGGTGAATTTCAGGGCGTTGGATAACAGGTTGCTGACGATTTGCCGGACCCGGGTCGGATCCCCCAGTACCAGCGCCGGGAAATGCGGGTCGATCAGGCAGGTCAGTTCAACGCTCGGCGCAGCGTTCTGCGACAGCAGGTTGGCCGTGTCTTCGATCAGCGAACCCAGATCGAACGGGATGTGCTCAAGCTCCAGCTGCCCGGCGTCGAATTTTGACAGGTCGAGAATATCGTTGAGCAACTCGACCAGCACCTTGCCCGAGTCATGGGCAATCGACAGTTGTTGCTGTTGTTCGGCATTCAACGGGCCGTCGAGGGACAGCGCGATCATGCCCAACAGGCCATTGAGCGGCGTGCGGATTTCATGGCTCATGTTGGCGAGGAACGCCGATCGTGCCTCGGCCATTTCCAGCGCGGTGCTGCGCGCGACTTCAAGCTCCTGATTGGACTGACTGAGTCGCGTGTTGATTGCCTTGAGTTCGGCGGTGCGGGCCGAAACGATGTTTTCCAATTGGCCAAGGTAGTCGGTCAGGCGATTTTCGGCATTGCGCCGCTGCTGGATCTCGGTGGCGATGTTCTCGAACTGCTGATTGGCGACTTTGACCAGTACGCCGATTTCATCGTTGCCATGCCCGGACGGGCATTCCAGCGTGGTCGGTTCGGCACTGCGCGGGTCGCGCCCGCTGAGTTCGCGGATGACCCGCACCAGCGGTTTGGTCAGCATCACGTAGAACAGCGCCAGCAGGATGCCGGTGAGGATCAGGCTGCGGGCGAAACCGTTGAGCAGAGTGATCTCGGCCCGGCGCAGGAAGCGGCTGCCGAACGCATAGGTATCGACTTCAAGGCTCAACACCCCCAGCGATTCATTGGGCAGATGATCGAGGTACAGGCGATCTTCGAACTGGCGTTTGGCGCCAAACAGAAAGTCGCTGATCACCCGATAGCCGCTTTGCAGCTCCGGGCGTTTGACGCTGGCGAGCACGGTATCGTTGTTGTCGGTCAGTTGCGCCGAAATGATCGCGGGCGAACGCAACAGGCCCAGGGTGAGTTCCTGCGCCAGTTCGGCGTCGATGTTGTAGGCAATGCGTGATGCCGGATTGTGGCTGATTTCCAGCAAAGACAGGATTTCACGGTTGATGGAGGCGTCTTCACTGGCATAATCGATGCCTATTTGCAGCAGACTGAGCAGCGTGCCCAGAATGAACCCGACCAGCACGGTAAGCCTGGCTTGCTTGTACGACAGCCGGTGGGTGAATTTGATATCCATGGGGTGTTGAACCACTTCCGTTTCCCTTCGCTGCTCAAGCATAGTCGATCATGTAGCGATTCCGAGGTTCCCGAATCGCCTTGTAACAAGGCGCGGCGTGGGAATATTGATCTGCTGGTTGTCGCTGGATCGTCATCATCACTGTGAACGTGCCCGAGGAGAAGACGTGGATTCCCGATTGAATGCTTTTCTTGAACGCGCCGAGTCGGTTCTGGCGCGAATCGAACCGCTGTTGCCGGCACCGCGTCCCGTTATTGACTGGAACACCTGCCTCGCCGCGCGCTGGCAGCGCGACGGGCGCAGCGGTTATCTGTTGCCACTGGAAGTCAGCCTCGACATGCGTCTGAGCGACCTGATCGGGGTTGATCGCCAGTTGGAGCAACTGGGCCGCAACACGCAGCAGTTTCTCGATGGCATGCCCGCCAACCATGCGTTGCTGTGGGGCTCGCGCGGCACCGGTAAATCGTCGCTGGTTCGCGCACTGCTCGCCGAACACGCTGGCGCAGGCCTGCGGCTGATCGAGATCGAGCGTGATCACTTGGCCGACCTGCCGCGCGTGGTCGAGCAGATCGCCAAATTGCCGCAACGCTTCGTGCTGTTCTGCGATGACTTGTCGTTCGAATCCGGTGAAGGCGATTACCGCGTGCTGAAAAGTGTCCTCGACGGCTCGCTGGAACAGGCGCCGGACAATGTCCTGTTGTACGCCACTTCGAACCGTCGCCACCTGGTGCCGGAAAAGGAAAGCGACAACGAAAACTGGAAGCGCGTCGACGGCGAATTGCACCCCAGCGAAGCGGTGGAAGACAAGATCGCGCTGTCGGACCGTTTCGGTCTGTGGCTGTCGTTTTACCCGTTTACTCAAGAACACTTCCTCAACGTCGTCGAGCACTGGATCGGCCAGTTGGCCACCAAGGCCGGGCTGAGCTGGCAACGCGACGAAGCACTGGACATCCTCGCCGTGCGCTGGGCCACCGGCCGCGGCAATCGCAACGGACGTTGCGCGTACCAATTCGCCCGTTACTGGGTGGGACTGAAATTGTTGGAGCACAAGGCATGATTGATTTGCAACAAGGCGGCCAGGGCCTCGAAGGCTATGGCATGTTGGCCGCGCAACTGGAATCGCTGCTGGCGGACGAGCGCGATTTCATCGCCAACGCCGCGCAGTTTTCGGCGTTCCTGTTCAACCAGCTCGATGATCTGAACTGGGCGGGCTTCTACCTCAATCGCAATGAAGAGTTGGTGCTCGGCCCGTTTCAGGGGCAGATCGCTTGCGTGCGCATTCCATTCGGTCGCGGTGTGTGTGGCGCCGCAGCGGCCACTCTGCAAACCCAGCGCGTCGAAGACGTTCACGCTTTTCCCGGCCATATTGCCTGCGACAGTGCGTCGAACAGTGAGTTGGTGGTGCCGTTGGTCAAGGACGGTCGCCTGATCGGTGTGCTGGATCTCGATAGCCCCAAGCTTGCGCGTTTCGGTGCTGACGACCAGGCTGGCATCGAGCAACTGGCAGCGATCTTCCTGCGCCTGACCGACTGCTGATCAGCCGCCAAGGCCAGCCTTGTGCAACAGGCTGGCCGCATCCACTGCGTCAATCTGCTGCGGATCGAGAAACCGCGTGGCGTACTGCAGGTACACGCCATCGTTGATGAACAGTGCGAACAGTTGCGCGTCAATGTGCGCTTCCCGGCACATGGTGGCCATGATCCCCAGCGCTTCACTGAGGGTCTTGGCCTTCTTGTAGGGCCGGTCGGCCGCGGTCAGCGCTTCGAAAATATCGGCAATCGCCATCATCCGTGCCGGCAGGCTCATTTGTTCGCGTTTCAGACGTTTCGGGTAACCGGTGCCGTCCATTTTCTCGTGATGGCCACCGGCGATTTCGGCGATGCTGTCGAGATGCCCGGGGAAGGGCAGGTGACTGAGCATCATGATGGTCTGCACCATGTGATGGTTGATGATGTAGCGCTCCTCACGGGTCAGCGTGCCGCGGGCGATGCTCAGGTTATAGAGTTCGCCGCGATTGTATTTGTAGCGCGGTACATCCAGTTTGAACCCCCACGGATTGTCTTCGGGGATCAACTCTTTGCGGTCTCGTTCGAGCAAGTGTTCGGGCTTGTCGGCCAGGAGTTTTTCGCTGACCGGCAAGGTCGGTGCAGGCGTTCGTGCCTGACGTTTGTTTTCTTCCCATGACACGCCCAGGCGATCATCCAGTGTGCGCAACCATGTCCGCTGTGCGAGGGCATCCAGGCGTTGCAGATCGGCTTCGGCCATCGCTTCGCCACCCAGATTGCAGCGTGCGACAAACGCAAAGTCGTCGTCCAGAGCGCCGAGCGTGGCGTCGCGCAAACGGGCCAGAGCCACTCCTTCACCGCCCAGCGCCAGTGCCTGCCAGTAGCTGATCCAGGCGTCGCGTTTGAGCACTTCGAAACGGGTGCGAATTTCGTGAATGCGGTCGTTGATGGTTTCCAGTTTGGTGGCTTTGTCGACCACGTATTCCGGCGTCGTGACCTTGCCGCAATCGTGCAGCCAGGCGGCGATGTGCAGGGCTTCCCATTCGTCCTCGGTGGGCTGATAGGCGCTGAATGCCGGCGCCTGGCTGGCCGCGGCAGCTTGCGCGAGCATCAGCGTCAGCTCGGGAACACGCTGGCAATGCCCGCCGGTGTACGGGCTCTTGGCGTCAATGGCCCCGGCAAGCAATTGAATGAAGGCATCCAGTAGCTGTTTTTGCCTGGCTTGCAAACGCTGGCTTTCGATACTCACCGCGGCGGCGCCCGACACGGCTTGCAGGAAGGCGATGCGGTCGGGCCGCAGTTTTTCCAGATCCGCCGCCGTGCCACTGTCGTTGACCAGCAGGATCAGCAGGCCGATGGTTTCGTTGTGGCGGTTGTGCAGGCGGATCCCGATCAGATGGATGCGTGGCGAGGCCATGGCCAGCAGGACTTTCTGCAGATCCCCGGCCTGCTCGAAACCCAGATCGCTGACCACACTGTCGGCGCTGATCAGTTGCTTGAACCACGCCGGACCATTGTTGTTCTGCAGGTCGTGGCCCTGAATGTCGAAGGTCTCCAGCGCCTGCGGCGTGCCGTTGACCACCAGCCCGTAAGGCGCCATGCGACTGTCATCGTTATCGCGCAGATAAATCAGCCCGGCCTGAGCCTGGGCGATCTCCACGGTTTCGAACAGCACCCGTTGCAGCAGCGGCGCGAAACGGGTTTCGGCACTCAGGCTGTCAGTGATCCGGAAGAAACTGGCGAGGGTGTTTTTCATCTGCGCCATCGACACGCTCAACTGATCGACTTCAAGTACCGGTGAACGTCGGCTCAGCGGGAAATTGAAATCGAAACTGCGGATCGCGTCGGCTTCCTTGACCAGCGCATGCAGGGGTTTGACCAGAATTCGCGAGATCAGCCAGCCCAGTGGCAAGCACAACAGCAAGGTGGCGAGGGTGACCAGCGCTCCCTGCCAGCGCATGCGATAAGCATCGACCAATAATTCGTCTTCCGGCACCAGCAGGGCCAATTGCAGACCTTTCGGCCCGCCTTCCTGCATGCTGCTGCGCGCGACGATCCATTGCCGGCCATCGGCCTGCAGGCGCCGGCCGAGGTTGTCGGTGGTGAGCAAGCCATGCAGGGCGGGGCTCAGGTCTGCCACCCGGGCCTGGCGCGCGGTTTGGTCGTCGACAATCAAACGACTGCTGTCGGGGTAAGCCACCGCATTGCCATCGGCGTCGAACAAGGCGATTTCGGTCGACGAGGTTACCCGATGTTTGTCCAGGGTTGCCGACAGCGCGGCCAGCGTCAGGTCAGCGCCGATGACTGCGTTTTCACCGCTACGCCGAGCCAGCGTAGTACCGACATTGTGGGTGGAGAAAAACACGTAGGGCTCGGTGGTGATCTGTTCCGATTGCTGGCGCGCGTCGGTAAACCAGGCGCGCGTGCGCGGGTCGTAGACGTCGTCGGGATTGTCCAGTCGACTGACAGGATTCAGCGCCAGATCGAAGAACAGCGATTGCGAGTGCGCCGCGCCATCAGCAGCGTGTTCGATGCTCCAGACCTGATAGCTCGCCGCGTCCGGGGCTTTGAGCAATGTTTTCAGCGGCGCATCGCGCAGCGGCCGGACCATGAAGAAATCGCCGTTGCTGTAGCCCAGATACAGCGAGGCCAGGTTGGGGTTGTCGCGCAGTGACTGCGCGAAAGGTTTGAGCAATGGCAGGCGTTGTTCAAGGTGCGCAGCCTGAGTGGCCGGGTTGTCCTCCAACAGGCTCAGCAGGTGGCGTATCGGCTGATACGTCGCGCGCAGGTCCAGACGAACGTCCTGTTCGATGCGGTTGAACAGTTTTTCACTGCTCGACAGGATGATCTTGGTGGTCTGGTGATAGTTGAACAGCCCCAGCACCACGCCGGTGAGCAACAGGAGAAAGGTGAACATGACGCTGATGTGCACGTGCAGCGGGAACCGGCGTTGTTCCGGGCGCAGTGGGCTGGGCATTTCAGGCTCTCCATGATGTTTAACTCACTGCTCAGCGTCCAAGCATAGTTAAGGCAAGCTCATTGTGCTTCGATCCGAGAGGGCAAGTTGCTGGCGCAAGGCTCGCTCCAGATCGAGCATGGCCTGGCTGCTCGCTTCGCAACGGCGGGCGATCTCGTCCGTTGCCAAGGTCTGCGCGCAGGCCTGCTCAAGGGCGTCGCAACATTTGATCACCTGTGATGCTTTGGCAATGCGCGCGGCGCCCTTGATCTTGTGCGCGACGATCGCCAGCGCGCCGAGGTCAACGGGCGGCAACAGCGCGAGCAATTCCTCGCGGTCAAGGCGACTGCTCTTGAGTAGCTCAACCAGGAGTCGCCGAGTCTGTGCCGGGTTGTCGCCGCAGAGCGCGTTCAGGCTTTGCAGGTTGAATGCCGGTGATTGTGCGGCCGGGGTGATGCCATCGACCCACTGACCGAGCAGGCTCAGACTCAACGGCTTGAACAGGCAATCATTCATGCCGGCCTGCTTGCAGCGCAGGATTTCCTCGGGTTGCGCATTGGCGGTGAAACCCAGCACGGTGCAGGGCGAGCTGCGCGCGTGCTGTTCATGCTGGCGAATCGCGCGGGTCAGTTCATAGCCGTTCATCAAGGGCATGTTGCAGTCGACGATCACCAGGTCGAAGTGCCCGGCTTTCCATAGTTCCAGCCCTGTGCAGCCGTTCTCGGCGATGCTGAAGTGATGGCCGAGGAATTCCAGTTGCTGGCACATCAGCAGGCGATTGGCGGGATGATCGTCTACCACCAGCACGCTCAGCGGCGTCAGCGAGGTTTGAACCGGCGGTACAGTTCTCGGCGCACTGGCCTGTGCCGGCAGGGTCTCCAGCGGCAAGGACACGCAGACCTGCGTACCAATCCCGGGCTGGCTGCTCAATTGCAATTGCCCGCCCATCATTTCGCACAGGTTGCGACTGATCACCAACCCCAGTCCGGCACCGCTGCGCACTTGCTGGCCGCTGTTCTGTACCTGGGCGAAAGGAGCGAACAAACGTTGTTGATCTTCAGCGCTGATGCCGACCCCGCTGTCCTGTACGGTCAATTGTATCAACGCACGTGCGGGAACCTCGCTCGGCATCAGGTCCAGGGTGATTCTGATCTGCCCTTGTTCAGTGAACTTGATCGCATTGCTGATCAGGTTGGACAGGACCTGCTTGAAGCGCAGGGGATCGAGGTGCACATCGACGGCCAGGTCCGGTGGATTGACGATCAGTTGCAGGGCGAGATGCTTCTGCCGGGCGAGGCCGTCGAAGATTCTCGCCACCGATGCCACCGTGTCGACCAGATTGACCCGTTCCGGACACAGACTCAGGCGTCCGGATTCGATTCGGGCGATATCGAGAATGTCGCCGATCAGCCCCAGCAGATCTTTGGCTGAGTGGTAGGCGGTATCGATCGAGGTGCGATCCGGATGTTGTTGATCCATGCGCCTGAGTGTCAGTTCGAGCATGCCGATCACCGCATTCATCGGCGTACGGATTTCGTGGCTCATGGTCGCCAGGAACGTGCTCTTGGCCCGGTTGGCCTCATCGGCCTGTTCCTTGGCTGCACGCAACTCCTCGAACAACTGACGGCGCTCACTGATATCGATCCAGCCACCAATCACACCTTGCACGGCGCCGCTGGAGTCACGGTACGGGAGGATCCAGTGATAGATCGTCAGACGTCGATTGCCGATATGCAGCGGGCGGTCGAGTATCAACGGTGTGCCTTCAGCCACCACGCGCTGGTAATCGGCTTGAAAGGCCTGCGCCTCGAAAGCGTTGCTCAGCGTGCCTTCGATCACGCTTTTGCCGATAACGTCTTCGCGCCTGGCGTTGAATGCCTCAAGGTAGCTGTCATTGCAGCTTTGCAGCAGACCTTCGCGGTCGCGGACATAGATCGGGTGCGGTGTGCCGTTGACCAGTGAGCGCATGAACTCGAACTGATCATTCAGAGCGCGCTCGGCGGCCTGACGCTGTTTGATCTGGTGGCGCATGTAGGCGTTCCAGACCAGTAGCAACAGAAGCACCAGGCCGGCGGCGCTGATCACTTGGTAAAACAGGCGCTGGTAATTGCGCCAGATATTCTGTGAAGCGGTGGAATAGCCGCGCCAGCGACCGTTGATCACGCCCAATTCTTCGGGAGCAATGCTCAGTAACGCCTTGTTGATGATCGAAGCGAGTTCCGTGCTGTCCCTGGCGGTGGCCAGAGAAAATGCCGCCTGGCCAGTGCCGATGGTGGTGGTGATTTGCAGCGGCTGGTCAAAGATCCGCGAGGAAATGAAGTAGTTGGCGATCACCAGCGAGTTCACGGCGCCGTCGACATGGTTCTCGGCGAGCAGCGAGACGGCGCTGAACGTGTCCGGGGTTTCGATCAGGTGGATCTGGGGAAACTCCCGGCGCAGGTACTCGACCATCGGGTTGCCCTGGGCGATCGCCAGTTGCTTGCCTTTGAGTTGGCCGAGGTTGGTCGGACCGTCGGCGCTCTTGCGGGTCAGCAAGACATAGGAGTTTTCCAGATAAGGGCGGCTGAAGTTGAGCTTTTGTTCGCGCTCGGCAGTCGGCAGCAGTGCGGCAATCAGATCGGCTTGATGGTTGTCTATCTGTCGGATCATTTCCGCGTCGTTACGGCTGCGCCGGACCTCGAAACGCAGCCCGGTGCGCAAGCGGATGAGTTCGAGCAAGTCGGCACTGATGCCGCGCAAGTTACCGTCACCGTCGAAGAACGTCAGCGGCGCGAACGCCTCATTCACCACCACGCTCACGACCGGATGCTGTTTCAGCCAGGTTTCTTCCCGGTCGGTCAATTGCAGCTTCTGGTCGGTGAGCAACAGGTCACTGCCGGCACTCCAGCGTTTGGCGATGTTGTCGCGCTCGCTTCTCGGCACGGCACTGAGCACGGTGTCGATGATGGCCAACAGATGCGGATTGTTGCGACGCACGGCGAAGCTGAAGCCCTGGGCTTCCTGCTTGCCGAAATTGGCCATGCGTACGTTGTTGAGGTAACCCTTGTTGATCATGTAGTGGGTAGAGAGGGTGTCGCCGAGAAATACATCGGCTTGATCGAAAGCAACGGCGTTGATCGCGTTCAGGTAGGAGGGTTAGCAGGTAATCAGCGCCTTGGGGTAAAGCGCCTTGACCTCGTGCACGGGCAGATAGTGATAGACCATGCTCAGTCGCAGTCCGGCCAGGCCTGCGGTCAGCGAACGGGTTTCGTCTTCGCGGGTGACCAGCACTGGCTGGTCTTTGGCATACGGGACGCTCAGCGCGAGGTTGGCATTGCCGGCTTCAAAGCCGTTGGCCGTGCCAAGCAAATCGACTTGCCCGTCGACCAGCGCGCGGATCGCGGCGTCGCGCGAAGGGAAGCGCTTGACCCTGATCGGCAAACCGCTGGCCTGACTGAGGAGCCCGGCATAGTCGGCGGTCAGGCCTTCGTAATCCTTGCCGCTGACGGTCATGTCAAAGGGCGGGTAATCGGGGGCGGAGGTGCCCAGGATGAGTTCGTTGCGCTCAAGCAGCCATTGTCGCTGGGACAGTTCGAAAGTGACCGGTACCGATTCGCTGGCCGAGCGGCTGAGCAGGACCAGATCCGGTGAGGTGGCGGCCATGGCAAACGCGCTGGCGCTCAAGTACAGAGCGGCGCTCAAAGCAATTAAATAATCCTGCAAACGACTGGGCATGTGGACTCTCACACGAGTGCGTTTCGTTTGGCCATTTCGATAAGTTCTACAAGGGATTTGGCTTTGAGCTTTTGCATTAATCGTTTTTTGTAAGTGCTGACGGTCTTGTTACTCAAAAACATGCCTTTGGCTATTTCCTTGTTGGTCCGGCCCTGGGCAAATAGTTGCAGTACCATCAACTCCCGATCATTCACGGCTTTGAACAGTTCAAGTTCGGTATAGCGAATGTCGTCGCTGCGAACCGGGTTCAGTGCCTGGCTGGGAAAGTAGTTATAACCGGACAGCACAGCCTTGATCGCACTGACCAGTTCGCTTAATTCTTCCTGTTTACAGACGTATCCCGATGCGCCGGATTGCATGCAGCGGATGCCGAATAAAGTCGGGCATTGCGCCGTCAGTACCAGGGTTTTCAGTGGGGAACTCATGGCGTTGAATCGTGCCAGCACTTCCAGGCCGTCAAGCTTGGGAATGCTGATGTCGAGAATGATCAGGTCCGGCATGCATTCGCGGACCATTTGCATGGCATCAACCCCGTTATCGGTTTCACCGACGACCTTGTAACCTTCATGTTCCAGCAACATTCGAACGGCAAGGCGGATGACCGGGTGATCGTCGACAATAAAAACGGAGTTCATAATCAAATCCCATACAAGCACGAATAAAGCGCGCACCTTAGCTCAGATGAATGAGCACTCGCATGAGCTGACTTGACCTCAGTCGTCTTATCAGATTAATCCTACAACTAATGAAGAAAGGGACTACGTACAAGCAAGGTCTGGCGTAAGCAGGTCAAGTTTTTGTATGGGCTTATAGTTTGCATTTGTTGTTTTGCAACTATGGGCTGGCAATGGTTTTTATAAGTGGACGAATTGCGTTGAATAATTGTTTATTACAGGCCGTTCAATAACTGCTTGGGCCGTTGGAAAAGGCGTAGCTGGCTTGTTGCACGGGAGGTGTTCAACCGGCTGACAGCGCCGGCTGAACAGGCATCGATCAGTGACTGGAGCGCCCGGTCATTTCCAGGGCCATGTCGCTGGCATAGCTGTCGGTCATGCCGGCAATGAAGTCGATCATGCGCAGAAATGACGCGTGCAATGACCCGTGTGGGTCCGGTGCATTATTGCCCAGCAGATCGAGGATGCGTCGGCTCTTGAACGACGGCGTCCGGCCGTTGTGTTGTTCAAGGGCAGCGCCGCAGAAGGCATTCAGGAGGATTTCCAGTGTGGTGTAGGCGCCAATTTCGTGCAGGGTTTTGCGCTTGTCCTGGAAAATCTTCTTGCGCGCAATGTCCTTGGCGTTCAACACGCAGCGTTTAGCCGGACCGTGCATGTGCTCCACCAGATCGCCATGCAGCGTTCCGGCGAGCAGAGCATCCTGTTGCTCGACGAAAGCGCGCGCTGCCGCGTTGGTCAAATGTTCGATGGCCTTGCCACGCAGAATCGCCAGTTTGCGTCGACGCGAATCCTGCGGGCCGAGTTGCCGATAGGTTTCCGGCAGATCGTCGCCCACCAGTCCCAGCAGCAGCGACTCGACTTCGGCGTAGTCGAGCAACTCCATCTCCAGACCGTCTTCCAGATCAATCAGCGCGTAGCAGATGTCGTCAGCGGCTTCCATCAAATACACCAATGGATGCCGGGCCCAGCGCTGGTCTTCCAGCTGCGGCAGGCCCAGCTTGTTGGCGATCTGCTCCAGCAACGGCAACTCGCTCTGATAGCAGCCGAACTTGTGCTTTTTGTAGCCGAGGGAGTCAGCGTGACGTGCGGTCCACGGGTACTTCAAATACGTGCCCAAGGTGGCATAGGTCAGTCGCGTGCCGCCGTCGAACTGATGGTATTCAAGCTGTGTCAGTACACGGAAACCCTGCGCGTTGCCTTCGAAGTTGAGGAAGTCACCGCGCTCGGCTTCGCTCATGCCATCGAGCCAGCCGCGCCCGGCAGCCTGTTGAAACCAGTGGCGAATGGCGTCTTCACCGGAGTGGCCGAAGGGCGGATTGCCGATGTCGTGGGCAAGGCAAGCCGATTGCACGACCATCCCCAGATCACTCGGGTCGCACCACTCGGGCAGGGCACTGCGCAGGGTTTCGCCGACGCGCATGCCCAGTGACCGGCCGACGCAACTGACTTCCAGGGAATGGGTCAGGCGCGTGTGGATATGGTCGTTGCTCGTCACCGGATGCACTTGGGTCTTGCGCCCGAGACGGCGGAAGGCTCCGGAGAAAATGATACGGTCATGGTCTTTGTGAAAAGGGCTGCGACCCAGCTCTTGCGGGCTGTGCAGCGGCTTTCCGAGGCGTTCGCGGTTGAGCAGGGTTTGCCAATCCAAGGCTGGTTCTCTCCGTCAAAGTGACTGTTGCCCTAGCTTCCCGGTTCATGCCGATGCCTGCAAGCGGAACTACAGTCCCGCGGCATCTATATCGATCAGCAGCAACCGCTCGCCGTTATCGAAAAACTGCCCGGCAGTCAGGCAATACTGATTACTGGTGGCATCGCGGTAGGTGTTGGACAGGGTCAGGCGTCGCTCCTCCCAACCTTCGGCGAGCAGATGATAGAAGTAGGGACGCCACGACCAGTTGTGCCCCAGATAACGGTTATCGGCGACCCAGGCGTTGTGGCGCCACTCCAGATTCGGCGTCAGTTGCGTGCCGTGGCGATCACATTGATAAAACCGCAACAGCCATGGAAAGGCCGGCAAATGTGGCAGGGCACTGAGCGGTGCATGGGCCTGCGCCCAGCTTTGCAGGATCGCCATCAATTCGGCCAGTTGCTGGCGCATCTGCATCAACCGCCCGCGTTCGGCGAGTTTCTGCTGAACGTAGCGCTGGCGCAGTTCGGCGAAGCGCGGCACGAACGCGTCAGTGGCAAAGAACGCTTCTTGCGCCCGGGCGAACAGAAAGCCCTGTACGTAACGCGAGCCGCATTCGAGGGCGAAATTCAACTGCGCTTCTGTCTCGACGCCTTCGGCAATGATCCAGCAACCGGTCTTCTCGGCCATCTGCGCCAGTGCCTTGACCACGTCACTGCTCGGGCCACCCAATGCCGCCGCCTGGAACAGGCGCATGTCGAGTTTGAGGATGTCCGGTTGCAGCGCCAGCACGCGATCCAGTTGCGAATAGCCGGCACCAAAGTCATCGATCGCAATCCTCGCGCCGGCTTCGCGATAACGCGCGACCACCTCGGCCAGGCGCTGAATGTTGCCGCCCAACTCGGTGATCTCGAAAACAATGCGCTGCGCATCGACGCCGTTTCGCGCCAGTTGCTTGAGGCTGGGCAGGGCCTGATCGGCGCGCAGTCGGCTGATCCAGCGCGGCGACATGTTCAGGCTGAGAAACCAGTCTGCCGGGGCTTCGTGCAGACGGCTCAGGGCGTTGTCGCGGATCTGCCGGTCAAGACGCCGCAGAGCGATCGCCGGTGTACGCGGGTCGGCAAATAATGGCCCGACCGAGGTCAACTGGCCGTCATGCTGGCGCAGGCGACCGAGTGCTTCGACGCCTGCGATGCGTCCGGTGGCGGTATCGATGAAGGGCTGAAAGCAGGCGAGCGGTTGCCCGTCGATCACGGGGCCTCCTTAGTCGTTCTTGTTCTGGTTGAACCCCGCCGACCGGGTAGGCGTGCAGGATTGAACCTCTGGATACAGAGGTTCATCCCGCCGTCATTGCAAGAATGTAGCCAGATGCTTCGGTTCAGCGTTTAGTCGAGCTTTGCATCACCAGTTTAATCAGCGGCCCGAGGCTGGTGCCGAGACGGACCAACCGGGTCAAGCCACCGACGCCGCCGCTTTTCGCGCCTTTGCCGGTGAGAAAGCCCAACAGCGTGACCGCCGCCACGCCCCACAAGGGCGCGTGTTTGATGCCGAGGCCGTTATGCAGGTTTTGCGTCATGCCGCGCACCCGTTGCAAGGGTTGCAGGACTTGCCCGACTTCCTGACGGATTTCCTGACGATGCATTTCCATGCGCAGGCGAATCAACGCCTTGCGCATTTCCCGACGCGAGCTGTTGTGTGGCAGTTCAGGCAGGCTCATGGCAGCAGGCGCTCCCGATCATTGGCCAGCTCTTGGAGCGTGCCGTGGAAAGGCGAGGATTCATCGAAGATCGCTGCCTTGAGGCGTACCGCGCAGAAGATCGAGGCCAGGGTATAGAAAACGCACAGGCCGATGATCGCGGCCAGGCGATACGTGTCCCAGAACACGATCATGACCAAGGTCGATAACCCCACCAGCAATAGCAGGGCAAAGACCAGGGCCAGGCCTGCGAACAGTAACAGGCTGACGGTTCGTGATTTCTGCTCCTGCAACTCGATGCCGAACAACTCGACATGGCTGTGCAGCAGACCCAGAACGGCAGCGCCCAAACGCCGCGTGGAGGAGGCGGTGCCCGCAGTCGGGCCGGATTCACCGATCGACATAATCAGCGCCGAGTGGCCAGCAGGCCAATCAGGAAACCGACGCCGGCAGCGATACCGACGGCCTGCCAGGGATTTGCCGAAACGTAATCTTCAGTGGCAGTGACCGCTGCCTGACCGCGCTCGCGCAGGGTGTCTTCGGTCAGCTTCAGGGTTTCGCGGGCACGCAGCAGGCTGTCGTGAATCTGTTCACGCAGCTCATCTGCCTGGTCGCCGGCCAGAGTGGCGGTGTGCTCGAGCAACCGTTCGGTATCGGCGACCAGGGTCTGGAAGTCGTTCATGAGGATTTCTTGAGCAGTCTTTGCCTTGATGCTGGCCATGGTGGATCTCCGTAAGTGGCGTCTGATGCGTTCGAGTATGAGCCTTGCGCGAAGGTTCAGTACAAATGACTGGTACAACTTTTGCTGTGTCGTGGTGCGTCGCTCGGCAGCCGTGCGCTGTTGCCGGGCGTGTACGCCGCAAAACCTTAACTCAAATAATCCCGGTTCGTGTCAGGACATCGACCTCGTGCGCCAAAGCGGTTCATCGGACATCAGTCTCGGTGACTGCCGGGTCGCAACTTGGTGCATGAAGTGCCCGCATGAACCGCTTTGGTGCCTTTTTCGCCCCCCCAGGTCTGCCTATCCATGGAAAATCTGCAAAGCGCTGTGGACACGCTGGTTCACAGCTCCAATACGTTGTTCATTCTGATCGGCGCGGTGATGGTACTGGCGATGCACGCCGGTTTCGCTTTTCTGGAAGTCGGTACCGTGCGCCAGAAAAACCAGGTCAATGCGCTGTCGAAAATTCTCAGTGATTTTGCCGTCTCGACCCTGGCCTATTTCTTTATAGGCTATTGGATCTCTTACGGCGTGACGTTCATGCAACCGGCGGCGGTACTCAGTGCCGATCATGGCTATGGGCTGGTGAAGTTTTTCTTCCTGCTGACCTTTGCCGCGGCAATCCCGGCGATCATTTCCGGCGGCATTGCCGAGCGCGCGCGTTTCGTTCCGCAGTTGTGCGCCACGGCGCTGATCGTCGCGTTTATCTATCCGTTTTTCGAAGGGATGATCTGGAACGGCAACTATGGTCTGCAAGCCTGGCTGACGGCGCAGTTCGGCGCCGCTTTCCATGATTTCGCCGGTTCCGTGGTGGTGCATGCCATGGGCGGCTGGCTGGCACTGGCGGCGGTGTTGCTGCTCGGTCCGCGCAATGGTCGTTATCGCGACGGCCGTCTGGTGGCGTTTGCGCCGTCGAGCATTCCGTTTCTGGCGCTGGGTTCGTGGATCCTGATCGTCGGCTGGTTCGGCTTCAACGTGATGAGCGCGCAGACCCTGCAAGGTGTCAGCGGGCTGGTGGCCGTCAACTCGTTGATGGCGATGGTCGGCGGCACCGTGGCGGCGTTGATCGTCGGGCGCAATGACCCGGGCTTCCTGCACAACGGCCCGTTGGCCGGGTTGGTGGCGATCTGCGCCGGTTCCGATTTGATGCATCCGGTCGGTGCGTTGGTGACCGGTGCAATCGCCGGGGCATTGTTTGTCTGGTGCTTTACTGCCGCCCAGGTGAAATGGCGCATCGATGATGTGCTGGGTGTGTGGCCGTTGCACGGTTTGTGCGGGGTGTGGGGCGGCATCGCTTGTGGCATCTTCGGTCAGACCGCACTTGGCGGCCTCGGCGGCGTCAGCCTGATCAGCCAGTTGCTCGGCACCGCGCTCGGTGTCGTCGTTGCGCTGCTCGGTGGCTTCGTGGTTTACGGTGCGATCAAGGCGCTGCATGGTCTGCGCCTGAGCCAGGAACAGGAGTATTACGGCGCCGACCTGTCGCTGCACAAGATCGGCGCCGTGAGTCAGGATTAGGTTTCCTCATCGTCAGCCCCCGGGTAAAAGCCGTGCAGCAGGCGATAGCGGTCGATGCGCACCTGATCGACTTGCTCCTGCACCTGATGCGCCGGCAAGCCGAGCATGATCAAGGCGTGGGAAGCGAGCATCAGGCTCGACTCCAACAACTCCGGCACCACTTCATTGGCGCCGGCAGCTTTGAGTTCCGCCCATTGGCTGTCGTCGCGGGTGCGCACCAGAATCGGCACGTGGGCATTGAGCCGGCGCGCCTCCTTGAGGATGCGCAGGGCGACGTCACTCTGGTCGACGGCAATCACCAGTAGCCGGGCGCGCAGCAAGCCGACGGCGGTCAGCAGATCGCCGCGTGCCGAGTCGCCGTAGTGCACGTCACTTTCGCCACTGGCGGCTTCCTGGACCCGCACCGGATCGTTGTCCAGCGCAATGAAGGGCTGTCGCGCATTGCGCATGAAACGGCCAATGGATTGGCCGACCCGTCCGTACCCACAAATCACCACGTGCTTGTCGAGGTCGGCGTTGAGCGCGCTGATCTCCTCGATCTGCGCTTCCTGATTGGGTTTACGGTGCAGGGCGGCGGCAATCCGTGGGGCGGCGCGCAACAGCAGGGGGGTCAGCAGCATCGAGCAGAAGGTCGCCGCCAGGAGCAGCGCGCCCAACTCATCTGGCAGCAGGCTGTTTTGTTGCATCTGCGCCATCAGCGCAAAGCAGAATTCGCCACCCTGGGCCAAGGCCAGACCACTGCGCCAGGCGGTTTCGCTATCGCTGCCGCGCCACTTCACCAGCAGGCTGACGACAAGGCCTTTGATCACCATCAATCCGAGGGTCAGGCCGATAATCAGCACGCTGTGACTGACGAACAGTTGCAGGTCGATGAGCATGCCGATACTGACGAAAAATACCCCGAGCAGAATGTCGCGGAAGGGGCGGATGTCCGCCTCGATCTGATGGCGATAATGGCTTTCGCCCAGCAGCATGCCGGCGAGGAATGCGCCGAGGGCGGGGGACAGGCCGAGCAGGTGAGTCAGCCACGCGGTGAGCAGGACAATCACCAGCGCCAACAACACGAACAATTCTGCCGAGCGCGACGCCGCCACTTCATGGAACAGCCGCGGCAGCAAACAGCGACTGGCCAGCAACAGGCCGACAAACAGCACCACGGTTTTCGCCAGTGTCAGCGGCAGGGCCCAATACCAGGCCTGATCGCTACTGCCGGCGAACACCGGCACCAGGGTCAGCAACAAAACAGCGACCACGTCCTGAAACAGCAACACCCCGACCGCGTTCTGGCCATGACTGCTGAACACCTCACCGAGACTGCCCAGCTCTTTGGTCACGATCGCCGTGGATGACAGCGATAGCCCGGCGCCGAGCAACAGCGCAGGCGTCATCGGCATGCCCAACAACATCAGCAGCAGTCCCAGCACGGCGGTGCTGATCAAGACTTGCTGACTGCCCAGGCGGAACACCACCTGACGCAGGGCAATCATCTTCGACAGGGAGAATTCCAGCCCCAGCGAAAACAGCAGGAACACCACGCCAAGTTCAGCCACATCGGGCAGGTGCTCACTCTCGTTGACCCAATCGAATGCACTCGGCCCGACCAGTAATCCCACGCACAGATAACCCAGCACCGGTGGCAGCCGCAGGCGACGGAACAGGGCTATCACCACCAGGGACGAAGCGAGGATGATCAACAGATTGGCAAACACGAGACACTCCGATGTCAGGGCTTTGGCCTCTCAAGCGTAGAGGCAAAAAGCGCGGAAGCATCGCCTGATTGGCTTTTATGTGGACTGATTTGCGTCAGGATTTTGCGCATGAGCGGTTGTGGAGACACTGCAGCCTTTGAGCGGCGGTGGCTCGACGGGTTTTCGGCAGCGGCCTAGAATAGGCGCACTTATTGTCGGTGGAATGCCCATGCCTCCCGAATGTCAGCTGTTCGGCACTTTGGGGTGTCATTTGTGTGAAGTGGCTGAAGCCGAGCTGATGCCTTTTGTCGAGCATGGTCTGCTGGTGGAACTGGTGGATATCGCTGACGACGAAAGCTGGTTCGAGGCTTACAGCCTGCGCATCCCGGTGTTGCGCCGCGTCGACACCGGGGCGGAATTGGGCTGGCCGTTCAATGCCGATGAAGTCGTGGCGTTTTTGCGTTAATTCGTTGCGCCAGCGTCATCCCGCCGGTCGTCACCACACATCGATCCCTTGGCACTTCACGGTTTATTCGGTTACTGTATGTTCATACAGTAATTGGGTCAGAGGGACGAACCGTGGTCAATGTCGAACAGTTGAAGAACAGCGTGAACCGCATGTCGGTTGACGTGGTGCGCGAGGCCGTCCTCGAATTGCGCCTGGACGGGTTGGTCACGGAAGGCAAGACGCCCTTCAACAAGCTGCATTTCAACACCTGCTTTGCCGAGATCGAGGCCTTGTTCCAGCGTGCCGGGTATCACAGGCAACTGGATGTGGTCGGTTATCAGGGCCTGATGTACGCCTTGTATGACCCGGGCCGTTGGGAAGCGGTTGACGTGCTGCGCTGGCTCAAGGAGTTCACCGACGCAGCGGCGCTCAAGTCGATACCGGCCTGAGGAATCTGCGCTAGGTTCGTTGCCTTCTGTGTTGGATAATGCCGGCCTGCATTGAGGGTTCGAATCTCCGTATGTCCGCATCTACATTCTCTGCTGCGCAGAATCAGGCCAGCACGCTTTATCTGCCACCGGGCCACTGGCTGACCGTACTCGATTGTCTGTGCGAGCACTTCAGCGCCATTGGCCGCGAGCAATGGCTGGACCGCATCGCGCGCGGTCGTGTGCTGGATGGTCAGGGGCAACCGATCACGGTGGATTTGCCTTACAAGGAAGGCCTGCGGATTCATTACTTTCGCGAAGTGCCGGACGAAAAACCGATTCCCGTACTGGAGTCGATTCTGTATGCCGATGAGCATCTGGTGGTCGCCGACAAGCCGCATTTCCTGCCGGTGACGCCTGCGGGCGAATATGTCGAGCAAACACTGCTGCGCCGTTTGATCCGCCGCCTGGACAATCCCCACTTGGTGCCGCTGCACAGGATTGACCGCCACACGGCTGGGCTGGTGATCTTCTCGGCCAACCCACAAACGCGCTCTGCCTATCAGTCATTGTTCCCGACGCGGCAGATCGACAAGCGCTATGAAGCCATCGCGCCGGCATTGCCGCAGCTGAATTTTCCGCTGGTGCACAAAAGCCGCCTGGTCGATGGCGAACCGTTTTTCCGCATGCAGGAAGGACCGGGCGCCAGCAATACCGAAACGGCAGTGGAGGTTCGCGAGAAGAACGGCGATCTTTGGCGGTATGGCCTGTTTCCGGTGACCGGCAAAAAGCATCAACTGCGTGTGCACATGACCGCGCTGGGAGCGAGCATCTGTAACGATCCGTTTTATCCGCACGTGTTGAAAGACGTTGAAGATGACTACGCCAACCCGTTGAAGCTGCTGGCGCAAGGGTTGCGATTCATTGACCCGGTGACTGGCGAGGTGCGCGAATTCGAAAGTCGCATCACCCTGCAATGGTGACATCCCGTGTACTTTTCGAACGCCCATGAAAAAGCCCGCATTAATGCGGGCTTTTTGTATCGGGTGTCGACCCAGAGCTTACAGCTCTTTAACGGTACGAACCTGATCCTTGTTGATGCGAGTTTCTTTGCCGTCGAGCTGTTTGAACTCGTAGAAACCCGAATCGTCATCGTATTTCGGGGTGTCGACGGCCTGGATTTCGCGACCGTCATTCAAGGTGATCACTGTAGGCGACGAGCAACCGGCGAGGGTAGCCAGGCCCAGTGCGAGCATGAAAGTGGCGAGGGTCCGTTGAGTCATGGGTGTGTCTCCGAATGGGAATTCTTTTGGTTACTGAGCTTGAGACGTATACAAGGCGTGAGAGTTCCTTGAATGGTGTCAGTCTGACACAGTGTTGTGCGAATTTAACAGTTCGGGGGTGTTCAGGTTGGCCAGACGCGGATCGTTGTCCGGGCATTCCAGCGCCGTCGCGCCCAGACTGCGCATGACCCGGCCGGGGCTGCGTTCACCGGCGTTCCAGGCGGTTTCGAATGCCGGCAGCAGGTCGACCGGAATCACGCATAACAGCGGTTCCCAATGCTCGTCGTGGCGCAACATTAAAGGTTTGTCAGGATTCAAATGGGCGGCTTCGCGCATGCTGTGCAGCAAGGCTGCGTCAATTCGCGGGACATCACAGGGCAAGACCAACAGATGCCTGTGGTGCGCGGCTTTCAGGCCGGCACGAATACCGGCCAAGGGCCCTGGAAAGTCGCCCTCGTCATCGACCACCAATTGATCGGCGAATGGCGCATATCGCTCACGATTGCGATTGCAGGAGATGATCAGGTCGTCAGTCAGCCCACGTGCCTTGCGCTGCACATGCGCAATCAACGGCTCGCCCAGCCACTCGACCAAGCCCTTGTCCTGACCGCCCATGCGTTGGCCGCGGCCACCGGCCAGCAGCAGAATGGAGCAGGGCGGCAGTTGAGTATTCAAAGTCATGGCAGCTCTGCGGCGGGTCGGCGGAAAATGGGGGCGCTGTGATATAACACCGGGCTGTTTCTCCTATAACTGGACGAGCCTATGAAAGCTAAGGCTGATGTACCTTTCGTGCCGCTCAATATAGCGGTGCTGACTGTCAGCGATACCCGAACGCTGGAAACCGACACTTCAGGCCAGGTCTTCGTCGACCGTTTGACGGCGGCCGGCCACCATCTGGCGGCGCGGGTTCTGCTTAAAGATGACCTCTACAAAATTCGCGCGCAAGTCGCCAACTGGATTGCCGACGATGTCGTGCAGGTTGTGCTGATCACCGGCGGCACCGGTTTCACCGGACGCGACAGTACGCCGGAAGCGGTGGCTTGTCTGCTCGACAAACAGGTTGATGGATTTGGTGAGTTGTTCCGCCAGATTTCCGTGGCAGATATTGGCACCTCGACCGTGCAATCGCGAGCATTGGCCGGCTTGGCCAATGGCACTCTGGTGTGCTGCCTGCCGGGTTCGACCAATGCGGTACGCACCGGTTGGGACGGCATACTCGGTGAGCAACTGGATGCGCGTCATCGTCCGTGCAATTTCGTTGCCCATTTGAAACAGGCAGCGCCTTGTGAATCCCGTGGGTAAGCCGGGCAAGACCGGCAGTTTGATGCCCGTCGAGGTGGCGTTGGCGCGCCTGCTGGAAATGGCTGAAGCCTCGCCCATTGTCGAGCATGAAATTTTGCCACTGGCTCAAGCCGAGGGGCGCGTGCTCGGTGAAAATCTGCTGTCGACGCTGGATCTGCCGCCCTGGCCCAATAGCGCCATGGATGGCTATGCGCTGAACCTGGCCGACTGGACGGGTGAACCGCTGCCGGTCAGCCAGAAAGTGTTCGCCGGGCAGGCCCCCGAACCACTGAAGCCAGGCACCTGTGCGCGGATCTTCACCGGGGCACCGGTGCCTGCGGGCGCCGATTGCGTAGAGATGCAGGAAAACGCTGAGGTGCAGGCCGATGGCCGGGTGCGCTTTATCGAAGCGATGAGCATCGGGCAGAACATCCGTGCGCAGGGCCAGGAAACAACCGTCGGTGAGCTGGTCCTTACTGGGGGGACCCGGCTGGGACCGATTGAGCTGGGTCTGTGCGCCTCGCTGGGCTGCGCCACGCTGCAGGTTGTGCGCAAGGTCCGTGTTGCGGTGATTTCCACCGGCGACGAACTGGTCGAGCCGGGCCAGGCATTAGGGCCTGGGCAGATATACAACAGCAACCGGGTCGTCCTGTGCAGTTGGTTGCAGCGTCTGGGTTGTGAAGTGGTCGACGCCGGTATTCTCCCCGATGATCTGGCCGCCACTCGTGCCCGTCTGGGGGAGTTGCAGGACGTTGATCTGATCCTTTCCACCGGCGGTGTGTCCGTGGGCGAAGCGGATTTCCTCGGTATCGCCTTGAGAGAGGAGGGGGAACTGACCCTCTGGAAACTCGCCATCAAACCGGGAAAACCCCTGACGTTCGGCCATTTCCGCAACGTTCCGGTGATCGGCCTGCCGGGTAACCCGGCTTCGACGCTGGTGACTTTTGCGCTGCTGACTCGACCGTATCTGTTGCGACGTCAGGGTGTGCAGGATGTCGAGCCGCTGAAGTTCAGCGTGCCGGCGGGCTTCGCCTGGCCGGTGGCCGGTAACCGGCGTGAGTACCTCAGAGGCCGCCTCGAGCAGGGGCGGGCGATTATCTATCGTAACCAGAGCTCCGGTGTGCTGCGCAGTGCTGCCTGGGCAGACGGTTTGGTGGAGGTGCTGGAAGGCCACACGTTGAATGAAGGTGACGCGGTGGTTTTCATTCCGCTGAGTGACCTTCTGGGTTAAGCCCTGTCTGGCGGGGGCAGGCGTCGGTCATAGCACCGGCGCCTGCCGATACTCGGCCGATCAATGACTGATCAGGGTCACGAGCTGGTCAAACCGGCTATTGGCGACCCAGCCGAGCAAACACAGGACGACTGCTGTTGCACCTGCCGAATAGGCCAGGCGGTGTTTGATCGTTCTGACGTCACTGCGAACCTCGTCCATGTCCCGCCGAATGTATTTGAGGTGGGTTTCCAGCTCGGTCACACGAGGTTCCATCGCAATTTCTCCAGCGGTTCTGGCGCTTTTTCTAAAATCGGATTTGCTATCCGCGTGGCTGTCGTCGAGTGGCCCGACCGGGCTCACCGAAATTCTGGCTTCATGGCTGCGCATGGAAAAATCCGCCAGCCGCTTCAACGGTACGCCTGTGACCTTGTCCATCTGTCGAGCGGTAAAAGCTCTTCGGGGTGTATCCACTCATTACCTGCACATCCGTGTGTTGTTGAATTGAAGAGGGGGTGTCGCCAGCACACGGTGAAGCAATGGTTGAGGCGGGTCAATTGAGCCAATTCCTCAAATTCTGTATGAAAAAATACCGGTGTGTAGGACGCGGCGATCCGTTTCGCGAATTAATTGAAATGATTGCGGCTTTTTTGCGTGTTGCAGCGGTCAAGATGTTTCAACGAATTCAATTCAGGGAGTGACGTTATGAGTGAGCGCCGGGCGCTGTTGATCCTGCATGGCAAGCAAGCGCTGAACGAGGCGGTTCGCAGCGCAGTCGAGAAAAAGCGCCAACAAGGCTGGGAACTGGCGGTGCGCCTGACGTGGGAGGCGGGCGATGCCCAGCGTTGGGTCGAGCAGGCTTTGGCTGACGGTTACCGAAAAATCATTGCCGGAGGCGGAGACGGCACATTGCGTGATATCGCCGAAGCGCTCGCGGCGCGCCCGGGTGAGGCCAGTCTGGTGCTGTTGCCACTGGGCACGGCCAACGATTTTTCCCGCGCCGCCGGAATCCCGCTCGAGCCGGACGAGGCGCTTGAACTGTTGGATGTCCCGCCGCGGGATATCGATCTGGGTCGAGTCGGCGAGCAGATTTTCCTCAATATGGCCACCGGTGGTTTCGGCAGTCAGGTCACCGCCAATACCTCAGAGGACTTGAAAAAGGTTCTGGGCGGCGCGGCCTATCTGTTTACCGGTCTGTCGCGCTTCAGCGAGCTGCATGCCGCTTACGGGGAGTTGCAGGGCCCCGATTTCCATTGGAGCGGCGAGTTGCTGGCACTGGGTATCGGCAACGGCCGTCAGGCTGGGGGCGGGCATGTCTTGTGCCCGCAGGCGCTGGTCGACGATGGGTTACTGGATATCAGCATCTTGCCGGCGCCACAGGAGTTGGTTGGCACATTGAAGACGCTGCTCAGCGATGGATTCGGTATCGACAACATGTTTGTCCGGACCCGTTTGCCATGGGTCGAGATCAAGCTCGCCGAAGGGTTGTGCATCAATCTCGATGGCGAACCGCTGGAGGGTGACAGCCTGCGGTTCGAGGCGCGACCAGCGGCGCTGCGGGTGCATTTGCCGGAGCATTCTCCCTTGCTCGGTGGCCAGCGTGCGGTCAGTCGTCCAGACTGATGATCTGTTCGCGCACGGCGAACAGCACCAGACCCGCCACATCGTAGATCTGCAGGCGCTTCATGATCTGCGAGCGGTGGGTTTCGACGGTCTTGATACTCAAACCCAGACCATTGGCGATTTCCCGGGTGGATTTGCCACGGACAATCAGACGCAATATTTCCAGTTGGCGGGCGGTCAGATTGTGCGAATCGGTGGTGTCCGGTTGCTGCTTCTGATTGCGCGTCAGCGCCTGATTGATCACGGTGTGGGCAATGGCCGGGCTCAAGTAGCGCTCGTTGTTGCGCAAGGCTTCCAGCGCGTGTTCGAGTTCGGTGGCCGTGGTGTCCTTGAGCAGGTAGCCGTGAGCTCCGGATTCCAGTGCCTGCATGATCAGCGCCGGATCGGTGTGCATCGACAGGATCAACACTTTGCTCTGCGGGCGTACGCGCTTGAGCCTTTGCAGGGCTTCGAGGCCGCCGGTTTCTTTCATCGAGATATCCAGCAACACGATATCGGGACTCAGCTGCTCGACCATTTCGAGCAACTGCGAGCCGTCATTGGCTTCGCCAATCACCGCATAGCCAGGAATATCCAGCACCAGAGCGCGCACGCCGGCCCTGATCAGCGAGTGGTCATCCACCAGAAGTAAGTTACAAGTCAACGCATAACCTTATTCGTACTGGCCCGCTCGAGAGCTCGGGGCGCCCAGGGGAAAAGTGCTTCGATTCGAGTGCCTTTGCCCGGCTCGCTGCTGACGCTCAGGGTGCCACCCAATTGCTCGATCCGTTCGGCCATCCCGGCCATGCCTCGCTGTCCTTCTCGCCCCGGATCAACGGCCGGTGCGAATCCCAGGCCGTCATCGCTGATCAGTAACGTCAGGCCTTGCGGCAACCGTTGTACCCGAATCAGCAGATTTTTTGCCTGGGCGTGACGCAGAATATTGGTAACGGCTTCCTGGGTGATCCGGAAAGCGGCCACGGCCATTTCTTCCGGAATCCCGTTCAGGCGTTGCTGACAATCGAGGCTCCAGTGCACGTTGGTGTTGGTCATGGTCTTGAGCAGGTGCGCCCGCAGACTGGCTTCAAGACCCAGACTGGTCAATTGGCGCGGATTGAGAATGGCCGATACGTCACGCACTTTGTTCAGGGTTTCTTCAAGGGTGTCGCAAAGTACCGTGCATTGTTCCTGCAATTCTTCCGGCATCCGCCGCTTGAGCCATTCGCTCTGCAGCTTGGCGGCGGTCAGCAACTGACCGATATCGTCGTGCAGTTCACGACTGAGGCGGTGGCGTTCGTTTTCCTGAACTTCCAGCAAACGGTCGGCGAGTTCCTGCGGCTGAAACTTGATCGATTTGCGTGACAGTCGGTATTGCACCCACACGCATGCGGTTGCGGCAAGATTGAGCAGTAGCAGGCCCAGGCACAATGGCGCGGAAAAGCCATAGGTCAGCAGGCTGCCGAGGGCTGCCGCGATACACAGTATGAGTGTGAACCGGCGTGCATTTTCGCGCGAGGGTGGCCATGTGATGATTGACTTGAGGCTGGCGTACATAACGGATGGAGCCAATGGATGTTCGCTGCGGGTAGATCGACCGGTGGCGGGCGGATCTCTGTCTGGAAATACTGTCAATTATGTTATGGCTTTCAAGGCTGGGCAGTAATGGACAGTTGACGGCCAACTTGGAATTACGCCGATCACTGGAGTCACTGTGCCATTAATTGAAAGCAACTAATCGGCGGCATAATACCACTTAAGATACCGTTGGTCGCGTTTGCTATATATGTCCATTGGGTCAGGAAATACACCACGTTGGACGCAAGTTCCATAATGGAAAAGGTGTTTTATTGTGTTCCCTGAATAGCGCCTGAGCTAAAGTTGAGTTGATTACTCAGACACAGGTAAACCCTGAGGTCGGCGGACATTATTCGCATGGGGCAGGTGAAATTATTTAGTTCGGTTTGTCGCTGGCAGGTATGAACTATTCAATTGCGACATTCGTGGGTGCTGGCTTTTCGCATCGCCCGATGCAGGCTCGTGTCGTTCAGGCCTGCCGTTCCGAGTAGCTGAGAGGCGGCAAACGTTTGCTCGTCATCGACGGCTTGAACGGGCTTTGGCTGACCTGGAGGGCGAACGCTTCGATCAGGGCGGCCTGTTCGCTTTCATCAAGGCTGAGTTGTCCGGTGCGCGGGTCGACCAGTTCCAGTTGCCAGGCGATCAAGGTAAAGCAGTCTTGCAATGCTTGCAGCGCCTGTTCATGCAGGTTGACATGAGCCTGTGCGCCATTGAGCAGGTCGTGGAGGTGCAGGGAGAACTCCGAAACAGCCTCCAGTGCCAGAGCCTGAGCCCTGTTCGCCAGTTTCAGCAGCGTGCTGAGCATGCAGTCGATGGCGTCCTTGTCATTGCTGATCAATTGCAGATGACTGAGGCATTCTTCGGACTTGGCCAGGAGCGTTTCGGCCTCGACGAGAAATTCGGGGAACCGCTGGGTCCACTCTTTACGGTCGATCGGCATGTTTATCTCCACAACGTCATGTCTGATGAGGGAATGCCGTGTGTGCCGACGGTCATGAACCGACGCGAGATCGCGCCCCGCTGCGCAGGTGCACAGATCCGGGGTTTCGAGAGGATGTGTTTCCACTGACCTGCGATCGCACACAATAGCCTGACTCCGTTCATGCAATGAGAATGGCGTCACATTAATGGCTATTGGATATTGCGAACATCAGGTTAGGCCTGATTGTTACTAGGGGATTCCCTTAGGCGCGGGAACCTAACGTGCGAACTGAGGTCGCGCCGTAAAGAATGTAGCAGATGAAAATCACCGGTCCAGTAAACCATGATGTTAATGTGACATCAATGCCCGGATATGGCATTTTGCTGGCGAATTTTGCAGGAATCAAGATTCGCCATTCGCAGCCGATAACCCCTCATAGTGAATTCATCAGTACAAGCCCAGGAGTCATTGATGGCCGGCATTCTCGACACGGTAGACCAACGCACGCAACTAGTGGGTGAGAATCGCCTGGAAATTCTCATGTTTCGACTGGCCGGGCGGCAATTGTTCGCGATCAACGTGTTCAAGGTGCAGGAAGTGCTGCAGCTGCCCAAGCTGACCCTGATGCCACAGCGCCACCCGTTCGTCTGCGGCGTGGTCAATCTGCGTGGCCAGACGCTGCCGGTGATCGACCTGTCGCAGGCGATCGGCATGCGCCCACTGGTGCCGGGTCCGAACAGCACGATCATCGTCACCGAGTACAACCGTTCGGTACAGGCCTTCCTGGTCGGTGGCGTGGACCGCATCGTCAACATGAACTGGGAAGCGATCCTGCCACCGCCGACCAGCGCCGGCCGCCAGCATTATCTGACCGCCATCAGCAAGGTCGACGATCAATTGGTGGAGATCATCGACGTCGAGAAAGTCCTCGCGGAGATCGTCCCGTACAACGCCAAAGTGTCGCGTGAAAAGCTTGATGATCCCGTGCTGGAGCGCGCGCGTGGCCGTGAAGTGCTGCTGGTGGACGACTCCAACGTGGCCCTTTCGCAATTGCGTGACACCCTCGGCCAGCTCGGCGTGAAGATGCACATTGCCAGCGATGGTCTGAAGGCGCTGAACATGCTCAAGGCTTGGGCCGATACCGGCGTGAACATGACCGACAAGCTGCTGATGATTTTCACCGACGCGGAAATGCCGGAGATGGACGGCTATCGTCTGACCACTGAAATCCGTAACGACCCGCGCCTGCGTGGCCTGTACGTGGTACTGCACACCTCGCTGTCCGGCAGCTTCAACGACTCGATGGTGAAGAAGGTCGGCTGCGACAACTTCCTCTCCAAATTTCAGCCGGACAAACTGGTCGACGTGGTGCGCCAGCGCTTGATGCTCGACGAGGTGCCAGCCTGATAAAGGCTGAACAAGGTTGTATTGCTGGCGGGATTGAAGTGCGCGAATTCAAGCTTTGATTCGCGGATAAAGCTCGTATAGGGTGGCGTTTTTATCCTCCAGGGAGCTGGCCATGCTGCGTCTGAGCGCGCTTTATCGTTACCCGTTGAAATCCGGCAAAGTCGATGTTCTGCAAAGCGTCGACCTCGACAAGCTGGGGCTCGACGGCGACCGACGCTGGATGCTCGTGGATGAAGCCAGTGGCCGCTTCCTGACCCAGCGCGCCGAAGCGAAGATGAGTCAGCTGTCGGCATTGTGGAACGCGCAGGGCGGTCTGACCCTCAGTGCGCCAGAACAATCGTCCATCGAAATCGCTTTGCCGGGCAACGACGCCGAACTGCGCGGCGTGACCATCTGGCGCGACACCTTGCGTGTGCCGGATGCTGGCGACGAGGCGGCGCGCTGGGTCAGCGATTTCATTGGTAAGCCGACGCGTCTGGTGCAGGTGCCGCTGGATCGCGCCCGCACCACGCAAGCCGGCTACGGCAACGAGGATGACCAGGTCGCGTTCGCCGACGGATTTCCTTTGTTGTTGATCGGCGAGGCATCCCTGCAGGATCTGTCGAAAAAGGTCGGACGACCTTTGGAAATGCTGCGTTTTCGGCCGAATCTGGTCATTGAAGGCAGTGAGGCCTATGCCGAAGACAGTTGGAAGCGCATCCGCATCGGCGATGTCGAGTTGCGCGTGGTCAAGCCGTGTTCGCGCTGCATCCTCACCACCATCGACCCGCAAACCGGTGAGCGCAGTGCCGACCGCGAGCCGCTGGCCACCTTGCAGAAGTATCGCGCCGAAGCCGATGGCGCGATGTTCGGGCAGAATCTGGTGAATGACGGTAATGGTCGACTCGAAGTCGGCATGCCGGTGGAGATTCTCGAGTAATCCGCCACTGAAACGAAAATGCCCGTGTCTTTGGACACGGGCATTTTTTTATCGCCGTGAAACCGTGGCGTTAGCCGCGGTATTCGCACAGGTAAGCGGTGTCGACCGCCACCTTCAGCTGGAACTTGCTGTTGGCCGGGACATTGAACTGGCTGCCGGCGGCGAAGGTTTCCCAGTCGCTGCTGTCTGGCAGTTTGACGGTCAGTGCACCGGAGACCACGTGCATGATTTCACGCTGAGCGGTGCCGAATTCATATTCGCCCGGAGCCATGACGCCGATGGTCGCCGGACCTTCAGCGGTGCCAAAGGCGATCGACTTGACGGTACCGTCGAAGTACTCGTTGACTTTAAACATGGGCGATTCCTCGAAAAGGGTTAAAAAATGGAGGCGGCCAGTATGCACAAGGCGTTTGGCGCCGTCACCTGCCCGGCGTCTGTCCAGTGAGTTCTCGAATTGACCTTAGAGTGGCAATACCAGTGGCAATAGTCGCGCGGTATTGCGCGCATCTTCCAGCGCCCGGTGTTGCTGGCCACTGAACTGCATGCCGGCCAGTTGCAGTGCGCCGTTGAGCCCCAGCGGCCGCTCCAGGCGTCGGGCCTTGGCGAAGCGTTGTTTGAGGTTCATGTGCGGCACCCGGCTCAAGCCGCTGTCGATTTGCAGGCGCTGCCATTCCTGGAGCAATTGCTTGCGGTCGTAATCGCCCCAACTGGCCCAGCCCTCGAGGCGGGGCTGATGCTGGGCGAGCCAGCGTTCGAACGTCGGCCAGACCTCGTTCAGGGGCTGCGCCGCATCGATATTGGCTTGAGTGATGTGCGTGAGTTCGCGGCAAAATGGCGTCAGCAACGGCCGTCGTGTCGGTTTGACGAAGCGTTGAAAATGGTCCTGTTCGCGCCCGGCACGATCGACCAGCGTGGCGCCGATCTCGATAATTTCCATTTCGGTGACCGGCCAGCCCCCCTCATCGGTGGTGGCTTCCAGATCTATGACCAGCCAGTGTGGCATCGCAGGGTTCCTGATTTCCGCGTCCTGATTATTCAGAGCGTAGTCAAACCCTGCGTTTGCGCCTGGCTGACTACTCGACCTGCAACAGAACCTGACGATTTTTTACCTGATCGCCGACCTTGACCTGCACCCGCTTGAGCACGCCGTCGATGCCGGCCTTGAGCGGGTGCTCCATTTTCATTGCCTCCAGTACCACCAGCAACTGACCTTTGCTGACCGGGCTGCCTTCGCTGACCAGTACGTCGACAATGGCGCCGTCCATCGGTGCTTTCAAGGTGCCGGAACTGACGCTGCTCTGACTGTCGATCACGGCGTGAGTTCGATCCTCCAGGCGCAGGCTGCCGGGGTGGGTGAACAGCCAGAGTTGCTCGCCTTCCAGGCGATAGGCGTGACGTTGGCGCAAGCCGTCGATTTCCAGTGTCACCGAGTGGGCGTCGTGATCGATGAGTGTCAATTTCAGCGTGCGCTCGGCTATTTGCACGTTGAACACGCCTTGTCGCTCAGCAAGCAGTTGCACTGCCCAATGTTGTTCGTCGAGGCCGAGGCGATAATGCAGCGGCACACTGGCGTTATTGCGCCAGCCGCTCAGCGGCGCGCGATGACTGGCGGCGCAGGTTTGATAGAACAACACGGCAGCGATGGCCAGTTCCTCGGCATCGGGGGCGTAGCGTCGCAGGCAGGAGTGATCGCTGAAGTGCCGGGTGATAAACGCCGTGCTGAAGTCGCCACTGACGAACTGCGGATGTTGCAACAGGCTGACCAGCAGGCGCTGATTACTCTGCACGCCCAGCAACACCGTGTCCTGCACCGCGCGCAACAGTTTGCGCCGGGCCTCTTCACGGGTGGCACCATGGGCGATCAACTTGCCCAGCATCGGGTCATAGAACGGGCTGATCGACTGGCCTTCGCGCAAACCGTGATCAATGCGTGCGCCGTGTTGCTGTGCCGGTTCCCAGGCGGTGATGCGACCGGTTTGCGGCAGAAAATCCTGCGCAGGATCTTCGGCGTAAAGACGAACCTCCATCGCATGACCATCGAGCTGGACTTGCGCCTGAGTCAGCGGCAATGGCTGCCCTTCGGCAACTCGCAATTGCCACGCGACCAGATCCAGTCCGGTGATCAATTCGGTCACCGGGTGCTCGACTTGCAGGCGGGTATTCATCTCGAGAAAGTAGAACTGCCCGCGCGCGTCGAGCAGAAACTCCACGGTGCCGGCACCGACATAGTTCACCGCACGCCCGGCCTTGAGCGCGGCTTCGCCCATGGCCTGGCGCAGTTCGGCGGTCATCACCGGGCAGGGCGCCTCTTCGATGACTTTCTGATGACGGCGCTGCACTGAGCAATCGCGCTCGCCGAGATAGATCAGGTTACCGAACTGATCGCCGAACAGCTGCACTTCGACGTGTCGCGGTTCGATCAAGGCCTGTTCGAGAATCAGTTCGTCGCTGCCAAAACCGTTGAGTGCTTCAGAGCGGGCGGTGCGCAGTTGCGCGCTCAGATCCGCGGCGTTGTGGACCAGGCGCATGCCGCGGCCACCGCCGCCGGCGCTGGCCTTGATCATCAACGGATAGCCGATGCGTTCGGCCTCGTGCGACAGCGTTGCGTCGTCTTGTTCGGCACCCTGATAACCGGCAATGCATGGCACCCCGGCTTCGAGCATGGCGATTTTCGACCGGCGTTTGCTGCCCATCAGCTCGATGGCTTCGACGCTGGGACCGATGAACGTCAGGCCTGCCTGTTGGCAGGCGCGGGCGAATTCGGCGTTTTCCGAAAGAAAGCCGTAACCGGGGTGGATCGCATCGGCGCCGCTGCGGCGGGCGGCGTCGAGGATTGCCGGGATGCCGAGATAGGATTGTTGAACAGGAGACGGGCCGATGTGTACAGCTTGATCGGCCATTTGAACGTGCAGGGCATCGGTGTCGGCATCGCTGTAAACGGCGACGGTGCGATAACCCAAGGCCTGGGCGGTGCGCTGGATGCGGCAGGCGATTTCACCGCGGTTGGCGATCAGGATTTTCTGGATGGCAGGCATGGGCTGTTTCCTCGGAAGTTGCGTTGCATGTGCTGGCCTCATCGCGAGCAAGCTCGCTCCCACAGGTTTTGTTAACGACGCAAATTCCCTGTGGGAGCGGGCTTGCCAGCGATGCTTTTCAGGTAGCCCACCGCGGTTTCCGCTTCTGCACAAAAGCCATGGTGCCCTCGACACCTTCTTCGCCAGTCACTGCCTCGCTGAACCACCGAGCCGCCTCATCCAACAATTCACTCGACGGCTGGCCGGCACTGGCCAACAACAATTGCTTGGTCATGGCATTCGCCTCCGGCGCGCAACACAGCACGTGTTGCAGCACCTCATCGAGCCGCTCGGCCAATGCCTGTGCATCCTGCTCGACAAAATGCACCAGTCCCAGACGCCGTGCCTGATGGCCGTCAAAACGCGCAGCGGTCAGCGCCAGACGGCGGGTTTCGGTCAGGCCGATGCGCTGCACCACAAACGGCGCGATTTGCGCCGGCAGCAAACCGAGGCTGGTTTCCGGCAGGCCGAATTGCGCCTGATGATCGGCAATCGCGATATCGCTGACACACGCCAAACCGAAACCACCGCCCAGCACCGCGCCCTGCAGCACGGTGATCAGCACTTGCGGCGTGTGCTGTGCTTCTTGCAGCAGAGCGCCGAATGCGCGATTCAAATCACGGTAAGCCTCGACGCCCTGAGCGCGCGCATTGGCCATGTCCTTGATATCGCCGCCGGCACAGAAGTGCCCGCCGCTGCCGCTGAGCACCAAAGCCCGAACACTGCGCTCGTCGCGCACCGATGCCAGTACGGTGCGCAATTCACTGACCATTTGCAGGCTCATCGCATTACGGCTGTCTGGCCGATTGAGGGTGATGTGCAGCACGCCGCCATGCAGTTCCAGCAATAGCGTGTGGCATTCCGGCAGGCTGCTCATTTTTTTTTCCCCGGCAGGATGCCCATCAGTTTGCAGATGATCCCCAACATGATTTCGTCGGCGCCGCCGCCAATCGACACCAGTCGCACATCGCGATAGGCGCGGGCCACCGGGTTGTCCCACATGAAACCCATGCCGCCCCAATATTGCAGGCAACTGTCGCTGACTTCGCGGCCGAGGCGCCCGGCCTTGAGCTTGGCCATCGACGCCAGCCGCGTGACGTCCTGGCCTTTCACGTACTGCTCGGTGGCCTGGTAGACCAGCGCGCGCAGGCATTCGATTTCGGTTTGCAACTCGGCGAGGCGGAAGTGGATGACCTGATTGTCGATCAGCGCATTGCCGAAGGTCTTGCGCTCCTTGCAGTACTCGATGGTGCTGTCGACGCAGTATTCGAGGCCTTTGATCATGTTCGCCGCGCCGAACAGACGTTCTTCCTGAAACTGCAGCATCTGCATCATGAAACCGGCGCCTTCGTGGCCGATGCGGTTGCGCTGCGGTACGCGCACGTTGTCGAAAAACACCTGCGCAGTTTCAGAACTGCGCATGCCGAGCTTGTCCAGATGCGAACTGAGGCTGATCCCCGGCGTGTTCATCGGCACCATGATCAGCGACTTGTTGATGTGCGGTTTGTCGTCCGAGGTGTTGGCCAGCAGGCAGATGAAATCGGCGCTCGGCGAGTTGGTGATCCACATCTTGCTGCCATTGATCACGTAGTCGTCGCCGTCCTTGCGCGCGGTGGTCTTCAGCCCGGCAACATCGGAACCGGCGCCGACTTCGGATACACCGATGCAGCCGACCTGCTCACCGCTGATCGCCGGGCGCAGGAACTCTTCGCGCAATTCGTCGGAGCCGAAGCGGGCGAGGGCGGGGGTGCACATGTCGGTCTGCACGCCGATCGACATCGGAATGCCGCCGCAGTGAATGGTGCCGAACTCCTCGGCAGCGACAATCGAATAGCTGTAGTCGAGACCCATGCCGCCGAATTTTTCCGGTTTGGAAATCCCCAGTAAACCGAGGTCGCCGGCCTTGCGGAAAATCTCGTGGATGGGAAACCGCCCGGCCTTTTCCCAGTCGTCGACGTGTGGATTGATCTCATGTTCGACGAACTGACGGACAGTGCGGCGCAGCGCTTCATGTTCCGGGGTGAAGATCATTGTTATTGTTCTCCGTAAGGTCCGTGGTGGTCAGAACCGGCTGACGCCGAAGCTGTTGGGTTGCAGCGCGCGAATCTCGGCTTCGTGGCAAATGTCCAGCAAGTAGCCGAGCAGGGTGCGGGTGTCGCGCGGGTCAATCAGTCCGTCATCCCACAGGTTGGCGCTGCCGTAAAGCGCGGTGGACTGGCTGTCGAGTTTCTGCGCGGTGACCTGTTCGAGCATGTCGAGCATCTTCGGGTCCGGCGTCAAACCGTCCTTGAGCTGCTTGGCTTCGGTGACGATGCGCAGCACTTTGCCAGCCTGGGCGCCACCCATCACCGCGGTGCGGCTGTTCGGCCAGGCGAAGATGAAGCGCGGATCGAGACCGCGCCCGCACATCGCATAGTTGCCGGCACCGTAAGAGCCGCCGACGACAATCGTGAGTTTAGGCACCCGCGCGTTGGCCACCGCTTGAATCAGTTTCGAACCGTGTTTGATCACACCTTGCTGTTCCGATTCGGTGCCGACCATGAACCCTGTGGTGTTGTGGAAAAACAGCAGCGGCGTCTGGCTCTGATCGCACAACTGGATGAACTGCGCGGCTTTGCTTGCGCCGTTCGGGGTGATCGGACCGTTGTTGCCGATGAAGCCGCAGGCGCGGCCCTGAATCTTCAATTGGCCGCAAATGGTTTGCTGATCGAACTCGCCCTTGAATTCGAGAAAGCACGATTCGTCGGCAATGCGCGCGATGATTTCGCGCACGTCGTAAGGCTTTTTCGGATCGTCGGGGATCAACCCGAGCAGGTCTTCGATCGGGTAGAGCGGCTCTTTGTATTGTGGCTCCGGCAGCCACGGCAGTTGCTCGTTCCACGGCAGCATACGGAGAATTTCGCGCACCTGACGCACGCCATCGGCATCGTTTTCCGCCAGGTACTCGGCCGTTCCAGCGACCTGCGCGTGCATCTCGGCACCGCCGAGTTCTTCATCGGTGGCGACTTCACCGGTGGCGGCTTTGAGCAGCGGCGGGCCTGCGAGAAACAGCTTGGCCTTGCCGCGCACGACCACCACGTAATCCGACAGCCCCGGTTGATACGCGCCGCCCGCCGTGGCCGAGCCATGCACCACTGTGATCTGCGGCAAGCCCATTGCCGACATGCGTGCCTGATTGGCAAAACTGCGCGCGCCTTCGACGAAGATTTCCGCCGCGTAATTGAGGTTGGCGCCGCCGCTCTCCGCCAGGGTAATCACCGGGAGTTTGTTTTCCTGGGCGATCTGTTGCAGGCGCAGGGATTTCTTCAAGCCGCTTGGCGAGATGGTGCCGCCCTTGATGGCGCTGTTGTTCGCCACCACCAGCGCGCGAATGCCGGACACATAACCGATACCGGCGATCAGCCCGCCACCGGCGGCACTGCCGTCCTTATCGTCGTGCAGTTTGTAGCCGGCAAGGCTGGCCAGTTCGAGAAACGGCGCGCCGGGATCTAGTAGGAGGTTGAGGCGTTCGCGGGGCAACAGTTGCCCGCGTTTGTCGAATTTGGCTTTGGCTTCGGCAGCCTTGTTCAGCAGGTTCTGTTCGAGTTGCTGCACCTGCTCGATGGCCGCAAGCATCGCTGCACGATTGCGAGCAAACGCTTCGTTGTGCGGGTCGAGTTGGGAGTGGATCTGCGGCATGGCTTACTCCTTGTCCTTGAGGACATCTGGCAGGTAGGCCCGGTGAAAACCATTGAACGACTCGCTGTGAGTCGCCTTGTGCAACGGCCACGCACGATTGCCGAGGCTGGCCGCGCCATCGATTTTCAATGTGCTGCCGCTGATAAATGCCGCCGCCGGACTGAGCAGAAATACAATCGCTGCGCTGACTTCCGATTCGGTACCGATGCGCTTCAGAGGCACGTGTTCACGCAAAGTCGGAATCACTGCCTTGAACGCGCCTTCGTAAGTGTCCATGCCGCTGGAAGCAATCCAGCCCGGCGCCACGGCATTGACTCGCACCCCGGCGTAACCCCATTCGAACGCGGCGGTCTTGGTGAAGTTGTCCATGCCCGCACGCGCCGCGCCCGAGTGGCCCATGCCGGGCATGCCGCCCCACATGTCGGCGAGCATGTTGACGATGTTGCCGCCGTGTTTGCTCATCGACTGATTGAACACTTCGCGCGCCATCAGGAAACCGCCGACCAGATTGGTGCGCAACACGGTTTCGAAGCCTTTCTGATTGATTGCGGCCAATGGCGACGGGTACTGGCCGCCGGCGTTGTTGACCAGACCGTGAATCGGCCCGTGCTCCGCGATCAGCGCCTTGACCAGTTGCTTCACCGCTTCTTCATCGCGGATATCGCAGGCCTGCCAGTGCGCGCGGCCACCGTCCTCGGCGATTTCAGCGGCGACCTTTTGAAGTTTCTCCGGCTTGCGCCCGACCAGCAGTACATTGGCGCCGAGCGCTGCCAGTTCATGCGCGGTGCAACGGCCAATGCCGCTGCCACCACCGGTGACGATGATGGTCTGGCCGCTGAACAGATCGGCGTTGAAAATCGACGCGTAAGCCATGCAAACAATCCTCTAGTCGAGCTGTTCGGCGATGCTTTGTGGCACCGGGATCTGGATTTCCAGCAGTTGCTGGGCGAAGGCCTTGCCTTGCGGATCAATGCGCAGACTGGCGACACCGCCGCCGCCGAGGGCGTTTTCCAGGAGAAAATTCAGGCTGTGGGTGCCTGGCAGATACCAGCGCTCGACCCGGCCATGGATTGGATCGAGCACATGACGCATCCAGTCGACGATCACCGCCGGGGTCAGCGCTTCGGCGATCCATGGCAGGTATTCGGGCTTGCGCGGCAGCACGCCGATGTTGCTGTGGTTGCCTTTGTCGCCGGAGCGCGCCACGGCCAGTTTCACCAATGCCACACTGGCATCGGCACGACCTTGGGGTTTGGGCGGTTGCCGGGCAATCGGTAAGTCTTCGCTGTCGAGCGCTGCCGATGAGGGCAGGGCGCAAGGATGGCTTTCACCGGCCAGATCAACCTGCAAGGTGCAGGCGCTTTTATCGATCAGGAACGAGAACAGGCGAATCAGCGGATACACGGTTGGCCGGCCACCGACGATGCCGGTCAAGCCCGGCGCCATGCCGGTCGCGGCCTGGGCGATTTCCCGGGAGAACAGCACCAGCGCCTGTTTGCTCGGATGACGCACGGCGAGTTTGATCACCACTTCACGGCTGTCGCGACGCTGCCCGTGTGGACCGTAGGTGGCTTCGCTGCCGAGCAGTTCGATGTCGGTTTCGCTGTAGGGCGCCCAGCCACGCTGGCTGAACATTTCCGCCGTTTTGGCGATGATTGCCTGACTGACGCGTCGCGCCTTGTCCACCGCATCAATACCGGCGATCAGGCAACTGGCGGTGCAGCGAAAACCGTCCGGATACGTAGCGCTGACCTTGTATTTGTCGCTGGGTGGCAGGCCTCTGGCGCCGTGCACGTGCACCGCGTTTTTGCCTTGCTGCTGAAGTTTGACCTGAGTGAAATCGCAAACCACGTCGGGCAACAGATAGGCTTGTGGATCGCCGATTTCGTAAAGCATTTGCTCGCCGACGGTCAGTGGTGTGACCAGTCCGCCGCTGCCTTCAGGTTTGCTGACGATGAATTGGCCGTCGGCGCTGACTTCCACGATCGGAAAGCCGATGTGTTCGTAGTCCGGCACGTCGCGCCAATCGGTGAAATTGCCGCCGGTGCATTGTGCGCCGCATTCGATGATGTGCCCGGCCAGCGCGGCCTGGGCGAGTTTGTCGTAGTCGTGCCACGACCAGCCGAATTCATGCACCAGCGCGGCGCTGACCACGGCGCTGTCGACCACGCGCCCGGTGATGACAATGTCGGCGCCCAGGCGCAAGGCTTCGACGATGCCGGGCGCGCCGAGATAGGCGTTGGTCGACACGCACATCGGCGGCAGCGGGGCGCCGCTGAACATCTCGGTGATGCCGCTGAGTCGTTTGAATTGTGGTTGCAGGTCATCGCCCAGCAGTACGGCGATGTTCAGCTCGACGCCGGCCTTGTCGCAGGCTGCCTGCAACGCGGCAGCGCAGGCTTGCGGGTTGATCCCGCCGGCATTGCTGATCACGCGGATTTTTTGTTCGGACAACTGCGGCAGCAGCGGTGCCAGCACGTCGATGAAGTCGCTGGCGTATCCGGCCTGCGGATCCTTCATGCGGGCGCCGGCCATGATCGACATGGTGATTTCGGCGAGGTAATCGAACACCAGGTAATCCAGCGCACCGCCGTCCACTAACTGCGCGGCGGCGGTCGAGGTGTCTCCCCAGAATGCGCTGGCGCATCCGATGCGGACGGTGGTTGGCATTTTTATCTCCGACTCAGCAACCTGCGACAGAAGTGTCTGGAGGCTACCAAGCAAGCGCTTGGTTTGTAAACAGCTGAAATTATCTTCTGCCCAAGCGCTTGCTTGGTCGTCGTTGGCGGCTTAAATTGCGCGCAACCCTGTGGTTTCAGGGGGCAACAGACTGATCGACTGTAGGAGAGAACGGGTGGACGAGCAAAAAGCCCTGAGGGTCATGCGCGAATTGGTCGATCAAGGCCAATTGACCGACCCGGACAGCGCCCGCGGCAAACTGCTGCAAGTGGCGGCTCACTTGTTCCGCAACAAAGGCTATGAACGCACCACGGTGCGCGATTTGGCCGGCGCGGTCGGCATCCAGTCGGGGAGCATTTTTCATCACTTCAAAAGCAAGGATGAAATTCTCCGTGCGGTGATGGAAGAAACCATCCGCTACAACACGGCATTGATGCGGGCGGCGCTCGCCGACGCCAGTAATGTGCGCGAGCGCGTGCTGGCGCTGATCCGTTGCGAGTTGCAATCGATCATGGGTGGCAGCGGGGAGGCGATGGCGGTGCTGGTCTACGAGTGGCGCTCGTTGTCCGAAGACGGTCAGGCCAAGGTGCTCGCCTTGCGCGATGTCTACGAAGACCTCTGGCTGCAAGTGCTGGGTGAAGCGAAGGACGCCGGATTTATCCGCGGTGATGTATTTATTACTCGACGTTTCCTGACCGGTGCACTGTCCTGGACCACCACCTGGTTCCGTGCGGGCGGCAGTTTGAGTCTCGATCAGTTGGCGGACGAGGCGTTGATTCTGGTCCTCGAAGAGCGCTGAGCGACTTTCTATCCGGCCGGGAAACTGGCTAACTGGGCGAAACCGCCTAGCTTGAATGCATTGAACGGTATTTTTTCGGGGAGTGGGGTGTTTTGAAGTCTTTGCCAATCCGGACGGCCGCGGGGCTTGTGCTCGCAGCGCTGGCTGCATTTTGGGTATTGCCCGCTCAGGCAGCGCAATTGGTTCGGGTCGGCGCGGCGCATTTTCCGCCCTACACCATTCGCCCGGAAAACGGTGCCGACACCGGCCTGTTGCCGCAATTGGTCGAAGCCTTGAACCAACTGCAAAACGACTATCAATTCGTCCTTGTGCCGACCTCGATTCCCCGGCGTTTCGGTGATTTCAAACAAGGCCGGATCGACATGGCGATCTTCGAGAACCCGGAGTGGGGCTGGAAGGATATCCCGCACACGGATGTCGACATGGGTCTTGAGGACGCGGAGATTTTCGTCGCGCAGCGCGAAGACGGTCGCCAGCAAAACTATTTCGCCGATCTCACCGGCAAGCGTCTGGCGCTGTTCAGCGGTTATCACTATGAATTCGCCAACTTCAATGCCGACCCGAAATTCCTCGCCCAGAACTTCAGCGCGACCCTGACCTATTCCCACGACAGCAACCTGCTGATGGTCCTGCGCGGGCGCGCCGATATTGCCTTGGTGACCCGCTCCTATCTGTTCGATTACCTGCTGCGTAACGAGAAAGTGCGTGGCGAGTTGCTGGTATCGCAACGCATCGATCAGGTTTATCACCACTACGCGATTCTGCGTCCGACTGCACCGATCAGCGGCGAAGCGTTCGGCAAGTTGCTGCGGGGTTTGCGTGACAATGGCCAGATGCTGAAGATTTTCGATCCGTACAAGATTGCGGTGGTGCCGGTGCCTCACCACTGAGGCATTGATTTGCGCCAAACGTTAAATTTTCCCTCCCGGATCACGTCACTTCGTTGAACTGTCGACGATTATCGTGAGCCCGACCCATGTCCAATCTGAATGACCTGACTGCCCTGGCATTGCCTTCGGGCCGTCAACTGATCGCTGATGCGACTGAAAGCCGTCTGAGCCTGAGCCTGGACGGCCAACCGCTGATCCGCCTGCGCCTTGATCGAGAAGCCGAGGGGGCGATTCAGCTCGATGAGCGTTTTGCCCTGCCGCCGGGACAAGCGCTGTGGGCGGCCTGTTATTGGCTGTTCGCGCGCGATCCTGCGTGTCAGCAACTGACCTGGCAACTGGATCAGCCGCCGACCGAAGCCTTGCTCAGTGGTTTGTTGGTGAACACTGAGGTGGCCGGCGAATATCGTTGTGAACGCACGCTGTTCTGGCAACTGCCACAACCGTGGCTGGGCACTTCGCTGACCGGCAGCTACCCGCAGCAAATGGTCATCAGCCAAGGCAAGCGCCATCCGCTGCGTCCGGTGAAACCACGGGGTGAGGTCTATCGACGTTTTGATGCGCGCCTTGGCGCGTGGATTTCCCTGCGCACGTTAGAGATCGAAGAAGACCTGCCGCGCTTCAACCGTTGGCAGAACAGCCCGCGCGTGGCCAGTTTCTGGCAGGAGGAGGGCAGCCTCGAGCAGCACCGCGAGTACCTGAGCAAGCTCGATGCCGATCCGCACACGCTGACGTTGATTGGCTGTTTCGATGATCAGCCGTTTGCCTACTTCGAGGCCTATTGGGCCAAGGAAGATCGTATCGCGCCGTTTTACGATGCCGACAATTACGACCGTGGCATTCACATGCTGGTCGGCGAGGAGGATCACCGCGGGCCACACAAAGTGGCGAGCTGGTTATCGGCGCTGGTGCATTACCTGTTTCTCGATGATCCGCGCACTCAGCGCGTAGTCGCCGAGCCGCGTGCCGACAACGCGAAGATGATTGGCCATATGCACAATCAGTGCTTCCACTGCGAGAAGGAATTCGACTTCCCGCACAAGCGCGCGGCGCTGATGATTCTGGGGCGTGAGCGGTTTTTTGATCGATGCAGGTTGGCGTGAGCTGATCGGGCTCAGGATCTTTGTGATTTTGAGTCCGTCTTCGCGAGCAAGCTCGCTCCCACATGGTTTCTGCATACACAGATCCAATGTGGGGGCGAGCTTGCTCGCGAATGGCTTTGCGCCGAATTCAGAGCTTAGCGACGACCGGCAATCACCGCATCCCGACGACTGCCCGAGACCTTGCGGCAGTGCACCAGCGCATCACGAATCATGAAGTTGACCAGGGTCGGCGAGACGCCCAGTTCCTTGGCGATGTCCTTTTGCGGCACGCCGTGCAGGCGGTACATCTCGAACGCATAGCGAGTGCGGCTGGGCAGCTCGGTCAGTGCGTCGGCGATGTTTTCCAGAGTCGAAAAGTTGATGTGCGAGGTTTCCGGCGAAGCACCCTGGATGACCACATTCAGCCCTTCCTCTTCAGGGCCGGAGTACTTCTGTTCCAGCGCCTGTTTGCGGTAGTGATCGATGGCGAGGTTGCGCACGATCTGAAACAGATAACTCAGTTGGGCCTTGATCGACGACGTGATCGGTGGCGCCGATTGCAGGCGGAAAAACGCATCCTGCACCACATCTTCGGCGCGCGACCGGCAGCCGGTAATACGGGCTGCGATTTTGACCAGAATCAGTCGATTGTCGACGAATGCCTGAAGTAGCGGTGAATCGCACCTGCTTGTGGATACTTGTTCCGTCATGGAAATCACCTTGCTGCCAATAGGTTAGTGGGACGCCTGGGGGACGGGGCCGTCCTACACATCGAGCGACAAATTATGTTGAATGATAATGATTGTCAATTGAGAAAGAGAACTAATGATCCAAATCGGTGCGATGTGAGAACTGCGACACGCCGTCACACCCCGGCCCCATTGGCGATCCAGCCTGCCGACTAATTATTTCAAGACGTCATCCGTTCTCATTGGTGAATGGTTCCGGGTAACACCCGCGGCCAGACAGCATTCCGAAGCCTTGCGCGGTCGGCACAGACCGCGCCCTGCACGCCCTCGACGGGCGTGACACAGCAACCCGATTCCACTCGCAAGCCGAATTCAGGCAGGAAACCTCATGACCGACGCGTTCGAACTCCCCAGCACCCTGGTCCAAGCCCTTCAGCGCCGGGCGGCGCTGACGCCGGATCAACTGGCCTTGCGTTTTCTTGCCGAAAACCCGGAGCAGGCTGTGGTACTCAGTTATCGCGAGCTGGATCGACGCGCGCGCACCATTGCGACGGCGTTGCAGGCCGAGGCCGAGTTCGGTGATCGCGCGGTGCTGCTGTTTCCCAGCGGCCCGGATTACGTCGCGGCGTTCTTTGGTTGCCTGTACGCCGGGGTCATCGCGGTGCCGGCTTACCCGCCGGAGTCGGCGCGTCGTCACCATCAGGAACGTTTGCTGTCGATCATCGCCGACGCCGAACCGCGCTTGCTGCTGACCAGCGCCGATCTGCGCGACACCTTGCAGCAGATCGAAGGCGCGCCGCCGCTGCTATGTGTCGATACCCTCGACAGCGCGCTGGCCGTCAACTGGCAAGAACCGACCTTGCCGCCCGACCACATCGCCTTCCTGCAATACACCTCCGGCTCGACTGCGCTGCCCAAAGGCGTGCAAGTCAGCCACGGCAACCTGGTCGCCAACGAATTGTTGATCCGTCACGGTTTCGGCATCGACGTAAACCCGGACGATGTCATCGTCAGCTGGCTGCCGCTGTACCACGACATGGGGTTGATCGGTGGCTTGCTGCAGCCGATCTTCAGCGGCGTGCCGTGCATTCTGATGTCACCGGCGTACTTCCTCGGCCGACCATTGCGCTGGCTCGAAGCGATCAGCCAATACGGCGGGACGATCAGCGGCGGGCCGGACTTCGCCTATCGCTTGTGCAGCGAACGGGTCAGTGAGTCGGCGCTTGAGCGTCTCGACCTGAGCCGCTGGCGCGTGGCCTATTCCGGCTCCGAGCCGATTCGCCTCGACACACTGGAGCGCTTCGCCGAAAAGTTCGTGACGTGTGGCTTCAGCGAAGGCAGTTTCATGGCCTCGTACGGTCTGGCCGAAGCGACGTTGTTCGTCGCCGGCACCCCACGCGGCACCGGCATTCCGGCATTGCGTGTGGATGATCAGGCCCTGGCGCAAAACCGTGCCGAGCCTGGCGATGGCAGCCCGATCATGAGCTGCGGCATCAGCCAGCCGGAACACGCGGTGCTCATCGTCGAGCCGAACACGCTCGTAGAACTGGCCGACAACGCTGTCGGTGAAGTCTGGGCCGCCGGCCCGAGCATTGCCCTCGGTTACTGGCGCAACCCCGAAGCCAGCGCCAAGACTTTCGTTCAGCACGCTGGCCGCACCTGGCTGCGCACTGGCGATCTGGGGTTTATCCGCGACGGTGAGCTGTTCATCACCGGGCGCCTGAAAGATATGCTGATCGTGCGTGGGCATAACCTCTATCCGCAGGACATCGAGAAGACCGTCGAGAACGAAGTGGAAGTGGTGCGCAAGGGCCGCGTTGCTGCATTCGCCGTCACTCAGGACGGCGAAGAGGGCATCGGCATCGCCGCGGAAATCAGCCGCAGCGTGCAGAAAATCCTGCCGCCGGAAGCGTTGATCAAAGCCATTCGTCAAGCCGTGGCCGAGGCTTATCAGGAAGCCCCGAGCGTGGTGGTGCTGCTCAATCCGGGCGCGCTGCCGAAAACCTCCAGCGGCAAATTGCAACGCTCGGCGTGCCGCAATCGACTGGCCGATGGCAGCCTCGACAGCTACGCGGTGTTCCCGACGACGGCAGCCGAAACCGCAGAGTCGGGCACCAACGCATCTGAGCTCGAAGCGCTGATCGGCAAAATCTGGGCCGAGCAACTCCACGTCAAACAGGTCAACGCCGACGATCACTTCTTCCTGCTTGGCGGCAACTCGATCGCCGCCACGCAAGTCATCGCCCGAGTCCGCGAAGAACTCGCGCTTGAGCTGAACCTGCGCCTGCTGTTCGAAGCGCCGACGCTGGCCGCGTTCGCCGCCGCCGTGGCGCAACAGCAACAGGACGGCGGCAGCGCCCAAGGCGCAATCACCGCGCTGTCGCGTAGCGAGCCGATGCCGCAATCGCTGGCGCAAAACCGCTTGTGGATCACCTGGCAACTCGACCCGCAAAGCAGCGCCTACAACATTCCCGGCGCACTGCGCCTGCGCGGCGAACTCGACGAAGACGCCTTGCGCGCCAGCTTCCAGCAACTGATTGAACGCCACGAATCGCTGCGCACGCGCTTCTTTGAACGCGACGGCGTCGCCCTGCAACAAGTCGATGGCGCCGCCGAATTCAATTTGCAACTGATCGACATCAGCGACCTGCCGGCGCATGAGCGCGAAGCTCGCGCTCAGCAAATCCGCGAGGACGAAGCGCGCACTCAGTTCGCCCTGGAAAAAGGTCCGTTGCTGTGGGTGACGCTGGTGCGCCTTGATGAAGAAGATCATCAACTGCTGGTAACCCTGCACCACATCATCGCCGACGGCTGGTCGCTGAACGTGCTGATCGACGAATTCTCACGCCTGTATGCCGCCGCTTCGCAAGGCGCAACCGCCAACCTTGCGCCGCTGCCAGCCCAGTACGCCGACTATGGCAGTTGGCAGCGCCAATGGCTGGCGCAAGGCGAGGGTGAGCGCCAACTGGGCTACTGGAAAAATCAGTTGGGCGACGAGCATCCAACCCTGGAACTGGCCACCGATCATCCGCGTTCGGCTCAACAAATCCACAGCGCCGCACGCCACACCGTGCGTCTGGGCGCCAGCCTCAGCGACGCGATCCGCAACACGGCGCAAGCGCACCAGTCGACGCCTTTCATGTTGCTGCTCTCGGCATTCCAGAGCTTGCTGCATCGCTACAGCGGTCAGCGCGACATCCGCATCGGCGTGCCGAATGCCAACCGTCCGCGCCTGGAAACCCAAGGCTTGATCGGTTTCTTCATCAACACCCAGGTGCTGCGCGCCGAGATCGATTCGCGCCTGTCGTTCGTCGAGCTGCTGGCGCACACCCGCCAGGCCGCACTCGGTGCCCAGGCGAATCAGGATCTGCCGTTCGAACAACTGCTCGAAGCCTTCCCGCAGGCTCGTGAACAAGGCTTGTTCCAGGTCATGTTCAACCATCAGCAACGCGATCTGAGTGTGCTCAAACGTCTGCCGGGTCTGCTCGCCGAAGAGCTGCCGTGGCACAGCCGCGAGGCCAAGTTCGACCTGCAACTGCACAGCGAAGAAGACCGTAACGGTCGCCTGACTTTGTCCTTCGACTACGCCAGCGAATTGTTTGACGCCGCGACCGTCGAACGTCTGGCCGAGCACTTCAGCAACCTGCTCCGCGACGTCTGCGAACACCCGCAACAAGCCATCGGCGATCTGCAACTGCTGACCTCCAGCGAGCACGAACAGCAAAAAAACTGGAGCGTCGCACCGTGCACCCCGGCGCAACAATGGCTGCCGGAACTGCTCAACGAACAGGCGCGTCTGACCCCGGAGCGCACCGCGCTGGTATGGGACGGTGGCAGGCTCGACTTCGCCGAACTGCACGCTCAGGCCCATCGCCTTGCGCACTATCTGCGCGACAAAGGCGTCGGCCCCGACGTTTGCGTGGCCATCGCTGCCGAGCGCTCGCCGCAACTGTTGATCGGCCTGCTGGCGATCATCAAGGCCGGCGGCGCTTATGTGCCGCTCGACCCGGATTACCCGGCTGATCGCCTGGCCTACATGCTCAGCGACAGCGGCGTCGAATTGCTCCTGACCCAGACCGAATTGCTCGAGCGCTTGCCGGCCAGCGACGGCGTCAGTGTGATCGCCATGGACGCCTTGCACCTGGAAAACTGGCCGAGCCAGGCACCGGGCCTGCACTTGCACGGCGACAACCTCGCTTACGTGATTTACACCTCGGGTTCCACCGGCCAACCGAAAGGCGTCGGCAATACGCATGCGGCATTGGCCGAACGTCTGCAATGGATGCAGAGCACTTACGGCCTCGATGAAACGGATGTGCTGATGCAAAAGGCGCCGATCAGTTTCGACGTCTCGGTGTGGGAGTGCTTCTGGCCGTTGATCACTGGCGCGCGCTTGCTGATTGCCGGCCCCGGCGAACACCGTGATCCGCATCGCATCGCGCAATTGGTGCAAGAACATGGCGTGACCACGCTGCATTTTGTGCCGCCGCTGCTCTCGCTGTTCATCGACGAACCGCTGAGCGCCGAATGCACCAGCCTGCGCCGGGTGTTTTCCGGCGGCGAAGCGCTGCCCGCCGAACTGCGTAACCGTGTGCTCGCGCAACTGCCAGCGGTGCAACTGCACAACCGTTATGGCCCGACCGAAACCGCGATCAACGTCACCCACTGGCATTGCACCACTGCCGATGGCGAACGTTCTCCGATTGGCCGTCCGCTGGGTAACGTGATCTGCCGCGTACTAGACGCCGATCTCAATGCCGTGCCGGCCGGTGTGCCGGGTGAGCTGTGCCTCAGCGGCATCGGTCTGGCTCGCGGTTACCTCGGTCGTCCAGCGTTGACCGCTGAACGCTTTGTCGTCGATCCATTGGGCGAGCAGGGCGCGCGTTTGTACCGCACTGGCGACCGCGCGCGCTGGACCGCCGATGGCGTCATCGAATACCTCGGCCGCCTCGATCAGCAGGTCAAACTGCGTGGCTTCCGTGTCGAACCGGAAGAAATCGAAGCACGTCTGCTCGCCCAGGACGGCGTCGCCCAAGCCGTGGTGCTGGTGCGCGAAACCGCTGCCGGTGCGCAACTGATCGGCTACTTCACCGCAACCGATGCCAGCGAAAATCCTGACGAGCAAATCACCCGGCTGAAAACCGCTCTGGCCGCCGAACTGCCGGAATACATGGTCCCGGCGCAACTGATGCGTCTCGACGCAATGCCGCTCAGCCCCAGCGGCAAACTCGACCGCCGTGCCTTGCCCGAGCCGCAATGGCAAGTACGTGAACACGTTGAACCGGTGACTGAGCTGGAACAGCAGATCGCCGCGATCTGGCGCGAAGTGCTGGGTCTGGCGCAAATCGGTCTGCGCGACGACTTCTTCGCCCTCGGCGGTCACTCGCTGCTGGCCACGCAAATCATTTCGCGTACCCGTCAGGCCTGTGACGTCGAGTTGCCGTTGCGCGCGTTGTTCGAGCACAGCGAACTCGGTGATTTCGCCGAACAGATCCGGTTGATCCAGGCCAGCGGCCGCACCAACAAACAGCCGCCGATCGACAAGGTCGACCGCAGCCAACCGGTGCCGTTGTCATACTCGCAACAGCGCATGTGGTTTCTCTGGCAGATGGAACCGGACAGCCCGGCGTACAACGTTGGCGGCATGGCACGCCTGCGTGGCGTGTTGCATGTCGAGCGTTTCGAGTCGGCGTTGCAAGCGCTGATTTTGCGTCACGAAACCCTGCGCACCACGTTCCCGAGTGTCGACGGCGTTGCGCGTCAGCAGGTGCATGCCGAAACCGGCGTGCGCATGGGCTGGAAGGATTTCTCCAAATTCGCCGCCGACGTGCGCGAGCAAAAGGTTCAGCAACTGGCCGATGAAGAAGCGCATCTGCCGTTCGACCTGGAAACCGGCCCGCTGCTGCGTGCCTGTCTGGTCAAGACTGCCGAGCACGAGCATTACTTTGTTCTGACCCTGCACCATATCGTCACCGAAGGCTGGGCGATGGACATCTTCGCCCGCGAACTCAGCGCGTTGTACGAAGCGTTTGTCGATGACCGCGATTCGCCGCTCGAACCGTTGCCGGTGCAGTACCTCGACTACAGCGTCTGGCAGCGTAACTGGCTGGAATCCGGCGAGCGTCAGCGTCAGCTCGACTACTGGACCGCGCAACTCGGTCGTGAACATCCATTGCTGGAATTGCCGGGCGATCGTCCGCGTCCGCCGGTGCAAAGCCATCAGGGCGAACTGTTCCGTTTCGACCTCAGTGACGACCTCGCCGCGCGGGTTCGCGCGTTCAATGCGCAACACGGTCTGACCCTGTTCATGACCATGACCGCCGCACTCGCCACGCTGCTTTACCGCTACAGCGGCCAGACCGATCTGCGCATCGGCGCGCCGGTGGCCAACCGTATTCGCCCGGAAAGTGAAGGGCTGATCGGGGCGTTCCTCAACACCCAAGTGCTGCGTTGCCAGCTCGACGGCATGATGTCGGTCGGCGAATTGTTCGAGCAGGTGCGTCACACCGTCATCGAAGGTCAGTCGCATCAGGACCTGCCGTTCGATCATCTGGTTGAAGCCTTGCAACCGCCGCGCAGCGCCGCGTACAACCCGCTGTTCCAGGTGATGTGCAACGTGCAGCGCTGGGAATTCCAGCAGAGCCGCATGCTCGCCGGCATGACTGTCGAGTACCTGGCCAACGATGCGCGGGCGACCAAGTTCGACCTCAACCTGGAAGTCACCGACCTCGACCATCGCCTCGGTTGCTGCCTGACGTACAGCACCGATTTGTTCGATGAGCCGACCATCGCGCGCATGGCCAAACATTGGCGCAATCTGCTCGAAGCGCTGATCGCCGATCCGCAACAGCGTCTCAGTGAACTGCCGCTGCTCGATGGGCCGGAGCAACAGCAGTTGCTCGACAGCCTCGGTATCGAACCCGGCGAGCATCGTCTCGACCAGTGCATTCATCACCTGTTCGCCGAACAGGCGCTGGCCCGCAAAGACGCGCCGGCCCTGACCTTCGCCGGGCAGAACCTGAGCTACGCCGAACTCGACGCCCGCGCCAATCGCTTGGCCTGGGCCTTGCGTGAGCGTGGCGTTGGTCCGCAAGTGCGGGTCGGTCTAGCGCTGGAGCGTTCGCTGGAAATGGTCATCGGCTTGCTGGCGATTCTCAAGGCCGGCGGCGCTTATGTGCCGCTGGACCCGGAATACCCGCTCGACCGTCTGCACTACATGATCGAAGACAGCCGCATCGGCTTGCTGCTCAGTGATCGCGCCATGTTCCAGGCCCTCGGCGATCTGCCGCCAAGCGTGGCGCGTTGGTGCCTCGAAGATGACAGCGCAGCACTCGCCGCTTACCCGGCCACTGAGCTGCCATTTATCAGTCTGCCGCAGCATCAGGCTTATTTGATTTACACCTCGGGTTCGACCGGCAAACCGAAAGGCGTGGTGGTCTCCCACGGCGAAATCGCCATGCACTGCCAAGCGGTAATCGAGCGATTTGGTATGCGCCCGGACGACTGCGAACTGCACTTCTACTCAATCAACTTCGACGCCGCGACCGAGCGTCTGCTGGTGCCGCTGCTCAGCGGCGCGCAGGTGGTGTTGCGTGCACAAGGTCAGTGGGACGCGGAAGAAATCTGCGGCTTGATCCGCACGCATAAAATCAACGTGCTCGGTTTCACCCCGAGCTACGGCAGCCAGTTGGCGCAGTTCCTCTCGACGCAAAACCAGATTCTGCCGGTGCGGATGATCATCACCGGTGGCGAAGCATTGACTGGTGAACACCTGCAAAGGATTCGTGCGGCGTTCAAACCGTCGATGTTCTTCAACGCCTATGGCCCGACGGAAACCGTGGTCATGCCGCTGGCCAGTCTCGCGCCAGAGGTGCTGGAGGAGGGCGCCGGCAGTGTGCCGATCGGCAGCGTGATTGGTGCGCGTGTGGCGTACATTCTCGACGCCGATCTGGCGCTGGTGCCGCAAGGTGCGACCGGTGAATTGTTCGTCGGCGGCGCCGGTCTGGCGCAGGCCTATCACGATCGCCCGGGCATCACCGCCGAACGTTTTGTCGCTGACCCGTTCGCCACCGATGGCGGGCGCATGTACCGCACCGGCGACCTGGTGCGCCAGCGTGCCGATGGTCTGGTGGAATACCTGGGGCGGATCGACCATCAGGTGAAGATCCGTGGTTTCCGTATCGAACTGGGCGAAATCGAAACGCGTCTGCTCGATCACGCTTCGATCCGCGAAGCCGTAGTGCTGGCATTGGATGCGCCGAGCGGCAAACAACTCGTCGGCTATCTGGTCACCGAAGTCGCTGAGCAGAGCGAAGCCAAGCAGGCCGAACTGCGCGATGCCCTCAAATCGCACCTCAAGGCGCAACTGCCGGATTACATGGTGCCGACGCACTTGATTCTGCTGGCGAGCATGCCGCTGACCGCCAACGGCAAACTCGACCGCCGCGCTCTGCCGGCGCCGGATCCTGAGTTGAATCGTCAGGACTACGTTGCCCCAAGTAATGAGCTGGAACAGACCCTGGCACAGATCTGGTGTGAGGTGCTCAACGTCGAGCAGGTCGGCCTCAACGACAACTTCTTTGAGCTGGGCGGCGACTCGATTCTGTCGATTCAAGTGGTCAGCCGTGCGCGTCAACAGGGCATTCATTTCAGCCCGCGCGATCTGTTCCAGCACCAGACTGTGCAGACCCTCGCCGCTGTGGCCAGCCGCACCGAGCAGGTGACGGCCGAGCAAGGTCTGGTGGTTGGTGAATCGGCGTTGACGCCGATTCAGCACTGGTTCTTCGATACGGCAATCCCTGAGCGTCAGCACTGGAACCAGGCGTTGTTGCTGGAGCCGACCGTGACCCTCCAACCGCAGCGTCTGGAGCAGGCGCTGCTGGCGGTGATCGAGCAGCATGACGCCTTGCGTCTGCGCTTCAGCGAAGTCAACGGCGAGTGGCAAGCGACGCACCAACCGGTGTCCGACGCGGCGGTGTTGTGGCAAGTGCGCGTGACCTCGATGGACAAGTGCGAAGCGCTGTTCGCCGATGCCCAGCGCAGCCTCGATCTGGAAAACGGCCCGTTGGTTCGCGCCTTGCTGGTCGATGGCCCTGAAGGTCAGCAACGCCTGTTTATCGCGATCCATCACTTGGTGGTCGATGGCGTGTCGTGGCGTGTCCTGCTCGACGATGTGCAGACCGTTTACCGTCAACTCGACGCCGACCAAGCGGTGAAATTGCCGGCGAAAACCAGTGCCTTCAAAGACTGGGCGGCGCGTTTGCAGGCTTACGCCGGCAGCGAATCCCTGCGTGAAGAACTTAACTGGTGGCAAACCCAACTGGCCGGCCAGAACGCTGATCTACCTTGCGAAAATCCGCAGGGCGGCCAGCAGAATCGCCACGCGCAAACCGTCAGCGTGCGCCTTGATGCCGAGCACACCAAACAGCTGCTGCAACAGGCTCCGGCGGCCTATCGCACGCAAGTCAATGACCTGCTGCTGACGGCATTGGCCCGCGTGCTGTGCCGCTGGAGCGGGCAACCGTCGGCGCTGATTCAACTGGAAGGCCACGGCCGCGAAACCCTGTTCGACGAGATCGACCTGACCCGCACTGTCGGCTGGTTCACCAGCGCTTACCCGTTGCGCCTGACTCCGCAGAACATCGAAGAAGCCGCAGGGCAGGGCGCTTCGATCAAAGCAATCAAGGAGCAACTGCGCGCGGTGCCGCACAAAGGCCTCGGTTATGGCGTGTTGCGTTATCTCGCCGACGATCTCAGCCAGCGCAGCATGGCCGCGCTGCCGAACGCGCCGGTCACCTTCAACTACCTCGGCCAGTTCGACCAGAGCTTCGGCAGCGATGCGCTGTTCCGTCCGCTGGATGAGCCGGTCGGTGCCGCGCACGATCTGCAGGCGCCATTGCCGAACGAACTGAGCATCGACAGCCAGGTTTACGGCGGTGAATTGCTCCTGCGCTGGACCTTCAGCGCCGAGCGTTACGAGGCGCAGACCATCAACGATCTGGCCGACGCTTACTTGGGCGAACTGCAAAGTCTGATCGCCCATTGTCTGCAAGACCAGGCCGGTGGTCTGACGCCGTCGGACTTCCCGCTGGCCAGGCTGACCCAGGCGCAACTCGATGCCTTGCCGGTGCCCGCCGCGCACATCGAAGACGTCTATCCGCTGACGCCGATGCAGGAAGGCATGCTGCTGCACACCTTGCTCGAACCGGGCACCGGTCTGTACTACATGCAGGATCGCTACCGCATCAACAGCGAACTCGACGCCGAGCGTTTCGCGCAGGCGTGGCAAGCGGTGGTCGCCCGTCATGAAGCACTGCGTGCCTCGTTCTGCTGGAACGTCGGTGAAGACATGCTGCAAGTGATTCACACCCCGGGTCGCACGCCGATCGAGTATCTGGACTGGAGCGCCATTGCCGAAACCGAGCAGGAACCGAAGCTGCAAGCCTTGCTGAAAAACGAGCGCGAGGCCGGTTTCGATCTGCTCAATCAGGCGCCGTTCCACTTGCGTCTGATCAAGGTTGGCGCGGCGCGTTACTGGTTCATGATGAGCAACCACCACATCCTCATCGATGCCTGGTGCCGCTCGTTGCTGATGAACGACTTCTTCGAGATTTACACCGCTCTGGGTGAAGGTCGCGAAGCACAGTTGAGCATGCCGCCGCGTTATCGCGATTACATCGGCTGGCTGCAACGCCAGAGCCTGGCCGAAGCGCGGCAGTGGTGGCAGCACAATCTGCAAGGCTTCGAGCGCACTACGCCGATCCCGAGTGACCGTCCGTTCCTGCGTGAACACGCCGGTGAAAGCGGCGGCATGATCGTCGGCGACCGCTACACCCGCCTGAATGTCGAGGACGGTGCGCGTCTGCGGGAACTGGCGCAGGCCCATCAGTTGACGATCAACACCTTCGCCCAAGCGGCGTGGGCGCTGGTGCTGCGGCGCATGAGTGGCGATCGTGACGTGCTTTTCGGCGTGACCGTGGCCGGGCGTCCGGTGGACATGCCGGAGATGCAGCGCACGGTTGGCCTGTTCATCAACAGCATCGCGCTGCGGGTGAAAATGCCCGAGGACGATCAGCGCTCAAGCGTGCGCCAGTGGCTCAGTGGTCTGCTCGACAGCAACATGCAACTGCGCGAGTACGAATACCTGCCGCTGGTGAACATCCAGGAACAAAGCGAATTGCCGAAGGGCCAGCCGCTGTTCGACAGCCTGTTCGTCTTTGAAAACGCCCCGGTGGAGGTCTCGGTACTTGATCGGGCGCAGAGCCTCAATGCGACCTCGGACTCGGGCCGTACGCACACCAATTTCCCGCTGACGGCGGTGTGCTACCCGGGCGATGACCTCGGTCTGCACCTGTCGTATGACCAGCGTTATTTCGACGAATCGACCATCGAGCGCATGCTCGGCGAGTTCAAGCGTCTGCTGCTGGCGCTGGTCGATGGTTTCCATGGCGACATGGCCGACCTGCCGCTGCTGGGGGCCGAGGAACAGGACTTCCTGCTGCACGGTTGCAACCAGAGTGCGCATGCATATCCGCTGGAGCAGAGCTACGTTGCGCTGTTCGAAGCGCAGGTCGCCGCGCATCCGCAACGCATCGCTGCGACGTGCCTGGATCAGCAACAGAGCTACGCCGAGCTGAACCGCAACGCCAACCGCCTCGGCCATGCGCTGGTCGCCGCCGGTGTGCAGATGGATCAACCGGTGGCCTTGCTCAGCGAACGCAATCTCGATCTGCTCGGCATGATCATCGGCAGCTTCAAGGCTGGCGCGGGTTATCTGCCGCTGGATCCGGGCCTGCCGAGCCAGCGTCTGCAACGCATCATCGAGCTGAGCCGCACGCCGGTGCTGGTGTGCTCTAAAGCCTGTTTTGACCAGGCGCAGACGTTGCTGGATGAATTCAGCTGCGCCAATCGCCCACGCCTGCTGGTGTGGGAAGAGATTCAAGCGGCAGCGACATCGGTGCAGGATCCGGGCATTTACAGCGGCCCGGACAACCTCGCTTACGTGATCTACACCTCGGGCTCGACCGGCCTGCCGAAAGGCGTGATGGTCGAGCAGCGCGGCATGCTCAACAACCAGTTGAGCAAGGTGCCTTACTTGAATCTGAGCGACGCCGATGTGATCGCGCAGACCGCTTCGCAAAGCTTCGATATTTCGGTCTGGCAGTTCCTCGCCGCACCGCTGTTCGGTGCGCGGGTGGACATCGTGCCGAATACGATTGCCCACGATCCGCAAGGTTTGCTGGTGCATGTACAGGCGCAGGGCATCACCGTGCTGGAGAGCGTGCCGTCGCTGATTCAAGGCATGCTCGCCGCGGATCGCCTGAGCCTCGATGGCTTGCGCTGGATGTTGCCGACCGGTGAGGCCATGCCGCCGGAGCTGGCGCACCAATGGCTGCTGCGTTATCCGGACATCGGCCTGGTCAACGCTTACGGCCCGGCGGAATGCTCGGACGACGTGGCGTTCTTCCGCGTCGACATGGCGTCGACGCGCGGCAGTTACTTGCCGATCGGTACGCCGACCGACAACAACTTGCTCTATCTGGTCGATGGCGCGCTGGACCTGGTGCCATTGGGTGCGGTCGGTGAGTTGTGCGTGGCGGGCACGGGCGTCGGTCGCGGTTATGTCAGCGATCCGCTGCGCACCGCGCCGGTGTTTGTGCCGAACCCGTTCGGTGCGCCGGGCGAGCGTCTGTATCGCACCGGTGACCTGGCGCGGCGTCGTAGCGACGGTGTGTTGGAGTACGTTGGCCGCGTCGACCATCAAGTGAAGATTCGCGGTTATCGCATCGAGCTGGGCGAAATCGAAGCGCGCCTGCATGAACAGCCGGAAGTGCGCGATGGCGCGGTCGGCGTGCAGGAAGGCGTCAACGGTAAACACTTGGTCGGTTATCTGGTGGCTGCTGACAGCGCACTGAATCCGAGCGAACGCCTGGAGCGAATCAAACAGCGCCTGCGCGCCGAGTTGCCGGAATACATGGTGCCGCTGCACTGGATGTGGCTCGATCAGCTACCGCTGAATGCCAACGGCAAACTGGATCGCAAAGCCCTGCCGGCGCTGGAAATCGGTCAGTTGCAGAGCCAGGATTACCTGGCCCCGCGCAATGAGCTTGAGCAGACGTTGGCGGACATTTGGGCTGAGGTGTTGAAGGTCGAGCAGGTCGGTGTGCGTGACAACTTCTTCGAGCTGGGCGGGCATTCGTTGCTGGCCACGCAGATCGCTTCGCGGGTACAGAAAACCCTGCAGCGTGATGTGCCGCTGCGGGCGATGTTCGAGTGCAGCACGGTGGCAGAGTTGGCCGAGTACATCGAGGGGTTGGCGGCGAGTGATATTACCGAGGAGAAGGTTGATCGGTTGAATGATCTGATGGCGGAGCTGGAGGGGCTCTAGTTCTCTAGTGTCTGTACCGGCCTCATCGCTGGCAAGCCAGCTCCCACAATGTCCTGATGTGAGCACGAAACCTGTGAACACATTCGATCTCTGTGGGACCTGGCTTGCCAGCGATGGCGTCAGTGCGTTCAACACAATTAAACCGCTACATTCACGTACATTTCGAGGGTTGACGACCAGCAACCGGCAGCTCAGTCTGCCGGTTCTCTTTTTTGTCGCGGGGGTGGTCGATGCCTTTTTTCACGGTGGACGGACAAGCGCTGCATTACATTGATCAAGGCACCGGCCCTGCGGTATTGCTGGCCGGCAGTTATCTGTGGGACCAGGCCATGTGGGCGCCGCAGATTGCCGCGTTGTCGCCGCACTACCGGGTGATCGCACTGGATCTGTGGGGGCATGGCGAGTCGGGACGGTTACCCGAAGGCATCTCATCACTGGACGACATCGCCCGCCAGGCGCAGGCCTTGCTCGATCATCTGGATATCGATCAGGTTACGTTGGTTGGCTTGTCGGTCGGCGGCATGTGGGGCGTGCGCCTGGCGTTGGCGGCACCGCAGCGGGTCAACGGTCTGGTGCTGATGGACACCTACGTCGGCGTCGAGCCTGAACCGACCCGCCAGTACTACTTCTCGCTGTTTAAACAGATCGAAGAAACCGGCGAAATCTCCGAGCAATTGCTCGATATCGTTGTGCCGATCTTCTTCCGTCAGGGCATCGATCCACAGTCGGCGCTGTATCAGGATTTCCGTGCAAAGCTGGCGGCGTACTCCGCGGATCGGCTGCGTGAAAGCATCGTGCCGATGGGGCGTATTACCTTTGGTCGTGATGATCTGTTACCGCGTTTGCGCGAATTGAATGCCGCGACCACGCTGATCCTGTGCGGCGATCAGGACAAACCGCGACCGCCTTCGGAAGCGCAGGAAATGGCTGAGTTGATCGGCTGCCCGTGGGTGCTGGTGCCGGAAGCGGGGCATATCTCCAACCTGGAGAACCCCGAGTTTGTCACAGAGGTGTTGTTTACCTTCCTCAACGAGCGCAACCGTTAAACCGAGTGTCCGTTCTTCGCGAGCAGGCTCGCTCCCACAGTGACCGCAGTGAACACAGAGTCTGTGAACATATTCGATTCCTGTGGGAGCGAGCTTGCTCGCGAAGAGGCCAGATCAGGCAATAAAGAATTCGAAGCTACTTAGGCCCAAGAATCTTCGCCAACTTGTCCGGCGACGGCGCACCTTGCTGCTGTTGCAGTTCGCCCTTGTCGTCCATGTAGAAAATCGCCGGCGTGGCCTGCAACTCGAGGTCTTCCATCAGTTGCATGTTCGCTGCCAGTTTGGTCTGCACCGCCGCAGGAATATCTTTCAACGCCTTGAGCGAGCTGCCCTTGCCGGCCTTTTCGTGATCTTCCAGCGCCTTGGCCGGGTCTTTGGCAGCGAGCAGCGCGGCCGATTTGCCCGGGCTGTCTTCGCGGATGATGCCGACCATGATGTGTCGCAGTTGAACCTTGCCGGCCTTGACCCACGGGCGCGCCTGTTCCCAGAACATGTTGCAGTACGGGCAGTTTGGATCGCTGAACAGATACACCGTGCGCGGTGCATCCTTGTTGCCGTCCTGAATCCAGTTGCTCGCGTCGAACTTGGCCCAGATTTCCTTGGCCATCGGCGCGTAAACCAGTTTCTGCAACGGCTCGCTACTCAAGTCCTTGCCATCGGCGTCGTACAGATTGCCAAGCAAAACGTGTTTGCCATCCGGGGTCAGGTACAGCGCCATGCCCCGGTTCTGATACTGCGCCGCGTAACCGCGCAGGCCATCGGGAGCGTCGAACTGGCCGACGATTTTTGCGCCTTTGGCTTCGATCTGCTTGATCGCCGCGGGCAGTTCTTCAGCAGCCTGCACCGACGGCAAGTGCAGCAGGGCAGTGCCCAGTGTCAGCGTCAGCAGGTGGCGGAGGCGGGGCATGGCAGTTTCCTTGCAGAGGTGGCCGGTGCAGCGGCCGGGTTCGAATGCGGAAGCGGTTCGCCGAAGTTTTCCAGGGCTCGCGCCAGACTGGCGTTGGATAACTCGCCCAGATGGCTGGCCAGCAATCGACCGTCGGGGCTATAGAACAGCGTAGTCGGCAACGCCATGGAACCCACGGCCTGACCGAGTTGGCCGCGACGATCGAACAACACGTTGTTCAAGCTCAGGCCCTGGGTTTCGAGAAAGGTCGCCACGCTCTGCATGCTTTCGGCCTGATTGACGAACAGGAAAGTCAGGTCGGGTCGTTGCTGCTGGGCGTTTTCCAGCACCGGCATCTCGCGCCGGCACGGCGGGCACCAGGTCGCCCACAGGTTGATCACCAGCGGGCCGCCCTGATAATCGCTGAGCTGGATGGTTTCGCCGGCTGCGTTACGCAGGGCAATGTCCGGCAGGCGGGTGCCTTGTTCGTAGATGTTCAACGACAGCGTCGCCAACAGCCAGAACAGCACGCCACTGGCCACGCCAAACCCCAGCGGGCGCCGCAGGCCCGGTCGCCGCCAGCCGCGATACAACGCCACCAGCAGCAACACGATGACGCCCGGCCAGGCGAGGAAACCGCCGTCGCGCAGGTCAACGATCTGCCATGGATCATTGCGATAGTGCGGCCAATACAGCACGACAAAGGCAATACGCGCTGCGAGCATGCCCAGCAGAAACAGGCTGAACAATGCCGACTCGGGGTTATCGCCGCCACGCTTGGCCACGCGCCAGCCGACAAAAGTCGCCAGTGCCAGGGCACTGATCAGCAGCAAATGGTTAAGCGCGATGGCAAAGGTGCCGAGGGTGAAAGTCAGCATTAATTGGCGTCTCGGGTGCTGGTCCAGCGTTGCAGGAACGTATCGGCATCGACTTCGCCAGTGATGCGCTGGCTGCGCCGCTCTTCGCCATCCGTGCCGATCCAGACGAAACTCGGGGGCCCCGGTACTTTGTAGCGGCTGAGCAGTTCACGGCTGGCGGCATTGTCGGCGGTGACGTCGAGCCTGAGCAGGCGCACGTCATTCAGCGCCTGCATGACCTTGTCCTTGCCGAACACCTGTTTCTCCATGACTTTGCACGACACGCACCAGTCGGCGTAGTAATCGAGCAAAATCCACTGGCCTTGAGCTTTGGCAGCGTCGAGTTCGCGTTGCAGCGCCGCCGGCTCCTTGATCGTGGTGAACGCGTCATGCGCCGATGGCGCCGCAGCGCTGCTGCGCCCGGCACTGTAGACCTGCAACGGCTGATACGGATCATCGCTGCCGCCCGCCGCACCGATCACCAGCACACTGCCCCACAGCCCGAGCAGCAGCGAACTGGCGCCGAACAACTGGGCGACACGGCCAAACCCTTCGGATTGTTTCCAGGCACAGAAGGCGGCGATCAACAGCAGTGCCCCGCACAGACCCAGCCACAACGAAGCATCCAGGACCGGGCGCAACATCAACAGCGCGGTGGCGAGGAAGAGAAACCCGAACACGCCTTTGAGCAGGTTCATCCACGCGCCGGGTTTGGGCAGGAAGCGATTGCCCACCGTCACCAGCAACAGCAACGGCACACCGATGCCGATGCCCAGCGAGAACAGAATCAGACCGCCGTGCAGGGCGTTGCCGCTCTGCGCGATATACAGCAAGGCACCGGCCAGCGGCGCGGTCATGCACGGGCCGACCAACAGACCGGACAGGGCACCGAGCACTCCGGCGCCAACCAGGCTGCCGCCGCTGCGACTGCGCGAGGCGTGTTCGAGACGGTCGCGCAGGGCCACCGGCAATTGCAGTTCGAAGAAACCGAACATCGGCAACGCCAGGACCACGAAGATCGCGGCGAACGCGCCGAGCAGCCAAGGGTTTTGCAGCCACGCTTGCAGGTTCGCGCCAAGCAGCGCGGCGATCACCCCCATTGCCGCATACACCAGCGCCATGCAGATCACATAGCTGCTGGCCAACGCGAAGCCGCGACGTGGGGTAGCACCACTGCCAACCACCATGCCGGCCAGAATCGGCAGCATTGGCAAGGTGCAAGGCGTGAACGCCAGCAACAGACCAAGGCCGAAAAACACCAGCAAACTCCAGCCCAGTGCCCGTTGTTGCAGGCTGCTGGCCAGCGCTTGATCCGGCGCTTCGGCACTCGCGGCCACCGCCGCTTTGCCACCCAGGTCAATGACCCGGGTTTGCGGCGGGTAGCACAGACCGGCATCGGCGCAGCCCTGGTAGCTGACCTTTATCTGCCCGGTGGCCGCCGCCGGAATTTTCACTTCCAGGCCTTGGCGATAGACCGGTTGTTCACCGAAGAACTCGTCGCTGTGCGATTCGCCCTCCGGCAATACCGGTTGCTGGTCTGCGCTCAGTCCGTCGAATTTCAGACGTTTCTGGTACAGGTAATAGCCGTCGGTAATCTGCCAGAACAGCTGGGTTTCCCCGGATTCCAGACGTTCGGAGGTGAGCACGAACGCTTTGTCGACCGGCAGGAACTCCGGTTTCGTATCGAATGGGTTGTTTGCGGCGTTGGCCAGGCTCGACATCAACAGAGCAAACAGAAGAAAAAAATGACGCATGGAGGAGCCTTGTCCGTGTGCAAGTGAGGTGCAGAATGGGTGACGGCGATTAACCGATAATTAACCGTATCCTGCAAGGCCCTCCGGGCTTGGCCAATCAGCCGCGCAGCAATCCTGGCCAGGTGCCTTCGTCAACTTTGCGTGGGCCGAGTGTCCTGCCGCGCGACATGTCATAAGTCACGTATTCGTTGTTGGTCAGGAAGATGTAAAGCAGTTCGACTTCCGAATCGTGATCATTTTGCGCCATCGTAATAAACCGATGCTTGTAAGGTGATAATCCTCGCCAGTTATTTTGGTTGATGGTGTCGTGTCTGATTTTGCCGTTCAGGTTCAAACTGAGAAACGTGCCGTCATTCAAAATGAATCGAAAGGAATCTACTTTAACGTTCTGACACCACCACGTACCTCCAATGATGCGGTCGAAATAAGGTAACAAACGATGCCACATCGAATCCTCCACGCGTTGGCAAGCCATCACCTTGTCGGTGTCCTGGTTATACCAGGTCACCATCGGCGTAGTGTCCTGGTAAGAAAATAACCAGAGAATATCCCGGTCGTCGAAAAACACTGATGCCCTGGGAATTCCGGTTGTAGTAAAGCCGAAACGCAAATTCGTTATGTCGTTGAGAGTATCCCAACTGCCAGGCACAGGGCCTGGGTAATCAGCCGGTACTTCATTGTCGCCAATGTTGAAACGGGAATAAGTGTTGGTGTCTTTGAAAAAGAAATAAATACGGTCTTTTCCAGAACGCCAATCCACGGCGACAAAGTTTTTTAGTTCGGGCATGTTTGATTCCTTTCATTTAATGGCATGCAGGTTGCTGCTTTGCAACTTGCCTGTATCACTGATGCTTGCGCGGCGATCCAGCCGCGCAGTAGTCCCGCTCGGTTCGTGTCGTTAACAGTGTTCGAACCGGAGATCAGCCGGTCGAAAACTAAATGATCAAAGTGTTGATGCCCAGAGGAAAAGTGTTTCTGTATTAGTTGATAACGTTCAACAGCGGCGCCTGTTGTTGTCCGGGGGCGGGTCACCCAACCGGCTTTTTGGCCCGGCTTCCCGTTAATCTCGTGGGCAGCCATAATTACCGCTTAATCCTCGCCTGCTTCACTCACCTTTTTTAATCACGGAGCGCCCATGCACGTACTGGTTTGCGAAGACGATGAGCTGATCGCCAGCGGGATCGTTGCCGGCCTGACGGCTCAAGGGCTGACGGTCGAACACGTCAATACCGCGTCCAAGGCCCGGGCGATGCTCAAGGTTGCCGAATTCGACGTGATGGTGCTCGACCTCGGCCTGCCCGACGAAGATGGCCTCAAACTGCTGCAGCAATTGCGCCAGAGCGGCCTGGAGATTCCGGTGCTGATTCTGACCGCACGTGATTCGGTGACCGACCGCGTCGACGGCTTGCAGGCCGGTGCCGACGATTACCTGCTCAAACCGTTCGATCTGCGTGAACTGTTCGCGCGTCTGCAAACCCTGTTGCGACGGGTTGCCGGGCGGAGCGTCAATCTGATCGAGCACGGCGCGCTGACTTACGATCCGAGCAGCCGTGAAACCATGCTGGCCGGACAACCGGTGGACCTGTCGCGGCGCGAGCAGTCGTTGTTGCAGGCGCTGTTGCACAACCGTGGCCGTGTGTTGTCCACCGAGCAGTTGAAGGACAGCGTCTACGGTTTCAACGATGAACTGGAGAGCAATGCCCTCAACGTGCATATCCATCATCTGCGCAGCAAACTCGGTAAAGGCATCGTCGAAACGGTGCGCGGCCTCGGTTATCGCCTGGGCCCGGCCGACGGTGGAGAGCAAGGCAAGTGATGAGTCTGCGCCTGCGCCTGAGCCTGACCCTCGGCGCTGCGTTCGCGCTGATCTGGGCGCTGGCCGCAGCCTGGATGCTCAGCGACCTGCGCAATCAGATGATGTTTTCCCTCGATCAGCGTCTGGTCGCTTCGGCGCGCATGGTCGCCGGGCTGCTGGAGCAATTGCCGACGTTGCCGAGCAAAGGCGAGGGCACGCATTTCAGCGCCGAACAATTGAATATTCCCGGCGGTATGGCCTGTCAGGTCAGTTCGTTGCGTGGCGAGATCCTCGCGCGCAGCCACAACAACCCCGAGCAAGCGCTGGAAGCCGAGAAAATGGGCTTTCACGATCAGATGATCGATGGCGCGCCGTGGCGCAGTTTCACCCTCGCTCGAGGGGATGTGCGCATCACCACGGCGGACCGGCAGATCGAACGTGAAGCCCTGAACATGTCGATCCTGCTGGCGGCTTCGGTGCCGGTAGGTGTGGCATTGCTCGGTTGTCTGTGCCTGTTGTGGCTGGGGATTGGTCAGGGCCTGGCGCCGCTCAATCGGTTGCGTGAGGCGTTGATGCGGCGTAATGCCGATTCGCTTGAACCGCTGCAATTGCAGTCGTTTCCCAGCGAGTTGAAGCCGTTGCTCGACACCCAGAATCAACTGTTCCAGCGCATCGGCAAGACCATCGAGCGTGAGCGTCGCCTGACCGGTGACGCCGCCCACGAACTGCGCAGTCCACTGACGGCGATCAAGACCCACCTGCAAGTGGCGCGGATGACCGAAGGCAGCGCGCGCGATCAATCATTGGCACGCGCTGAAGAGGGCGCCGATCGTCTGCACCGCACCCTGGAACAATTGCTGCTGCTGGCGCGGGTCGAAGGCAGCCTGTCGTTCGATGACGGTTCGCAGTGCAGCGCCGAGCAAGTGGCAAGGCTGGCGATTCAGGACGCCACCGGTGGTGAGCGCTTGCGGATCAAACTGCAATTGCCGGCGGCACTGTCGACCGCGCCCCTGCAAATGCCGGCCGTGCTGTCGATTGCTGCGCTGCGCAATTTGCTCGACAACGCCTTGCGCCATACGCCTGAGGATTGTGCGGTCGAACTGAGTCTGGAAACCATTGGCAACCGCGTCCGTTTCGTCGTCCGCGACCATGGCCCGGGCATTGCTGCGGATGACCTGCAACACCTGACCCAACGCTTCTGGCGCAACGGCCAGAGCACCGGTTGTGGTCTCGGTCTGGCGATTGTTCAGGCGATCGTCCAGCGTTGCGACTGCGCATTGCATTTCGACAGCCGCGCGGATGGCTTGCGGGTCGAACTGACCATGCCGTTGCAACCTGTGTGAGTTCACCTCAAATCCCCCGTGGGAGGTGTTCCGGCACATCAAATGTAACTTCTCGGCGTTCGCTATCCGGCTGCGGTTGGGGGTAAGGTCAACGCAGCTTTGACTCAATGGATTGAGGGAACTGCGCCATGGAAGCACCCATCTGCATTCGTCCGGCCATCCTGGCCGACGCCGGCATCATCAGCCGCATCATCGAACGATCAATTCGCATCGGTTGTGCACTCGACCATCGCAACGATCGACAACGCGTGCATGCCTGGATTCGCCAGCAATCGCCCGAGCACATCAGTGCCTGGCTCGCCGATCCGCAGTTTTACCTGAACATCGTACTGTTGCGCGACACACCGGTCGGCGTCGGCATGGCGGTGGCCAATGGTGAGATCGTCTTTTGTTACGTGCAGCCGGAATGCTTTCGGCGCGGTGTGGGACGGGCGTTGATGGACGATCTGGAAGGATGGATGCGTATTCGCGGAGCAGCGTGCGCGCGTCTCAACAGCACGCGCACCGGTGAGCCGTTCTATCGGCGGCTGGGCTATGGCGAGTGTGCACGAGCCTTCACCCACCAAGGCTTGCAGACCCTGCCCATGAGCAAGTCATTTGTCTGATCGGCCGGGCAATCGATCAAGGGGCTAAATCCTCACGACGCTTAAGCGTTTCCAGAACAGGAAAACCTGCAAGTGCGCTCCGCGACCGGAACGCGCACCTGTCCAGTGTGCTGTTTTGGTCACTATCCATAGCGTATTGAGGGGTCGAGAGATGTCAGTCGCCACCAGCCTTATCGAAGAGTCGTCGGCCCGGGTCGCCTCGGCGCCGGCCGAAACGTTGTACCAGTTCAATGAGTCACCGTTGCTTGCGCGGCAAAGCCAGCAGGAATCCAATGCGCGCAGTTATCCGCGGCGCATTCCCCTGGCACTCAAACGCGCCAAGGGCCTGTATGTCGAAGACGTCGAAGGGCGTACCTTCATCGACTGCCTGGCCGGTGCCGGTACGCTGGCGTTGGGGCATAACCATCCGGTGGTGATCGAGGCGATCCAGCAAGTGCTGGCTGATGAGTTGCCGCTGCACACCCTCGACCTGACCACGCCGGTCAAGGATCAGTTCGTCCAGGATCTCTTCGGTTTGCTGCCAGCCGAGTTGGCGTCGCAAGCGAAAATCCAGTTTTGCGGCCCAACCGGCACCGATGCTGTGGAAGCTGCGCTGAAGCTGGTGCGCACCGCGACCGGACGCAGCACGGTGCTGTCGTTCTCCGGTGGTTACCACGGCATGAGCCAGGGCGCGTTGAGCCTGATGGGCAGCCTGGGGCCGAAAAAACCGCTGGGTGCGTTGCTCAGCAACGGAGTGCAATTCATGCCGTTCCCGTATGACTACCGGTGCCCGTTCGGCCTCGGTGGCGCGGCGGGTGTGAAGGCCAACTTGAGCTATCTGGAAAACCTGCTCAACGATCCCGAGGCCGGCGTACAACTGCCAGCGGCAGTGATCGTCGAAGCGGTGCAGGGCGAGGGCGGGGTGATTCCGGCAGACATCGAGTGGCTGCGCGGTTTGCGCCGGATCACCGAGAAGGCTGGCGTGGCGCTGATCGTCGACGAGATCCAGAGCGGGTTCGCCCGCACCGGCAAGATGTTTGCCTTTGAACACGCCGGGATCATTCCGGACGTCGTGGTGTTGTCCAAAGCCATCGGCGGCAGCCTGCCGCTGGCGGTGGTGGTCTATCGCGACTGGCTCGATACCTGGCAGCCCGGCGCACACGCGGGCACGTTCCGTGGCAACCAGATGGCCATGGCTGCCGGTTCTGCGGTGATGCGTTATCTACTTGAGCACAAGGTCTGCGAACACGCCGCCGCCATGGGTGAGCGTCTCAGCGAGCATCTGCGCATTCTGCAGCGCGACTTCCCGCAACTGGGCGACATTCGTGGGCGTGGCCTGATGCTGGGTGTTGAACTGGTCGACCCGACTGGCGCTGTGGATGCGCTCGGTCATCCACCAGCCTTCGCACGTCTGGCGCCGCTGGTGCAGCGTGAATGCCTCAAGCGTGGCTTGATTCTGGAGCTGGGCGGCCGGCATGGCGCAGTGGTGCGTTTCCTGCCGCCGCTGGTGATCACCGCTGCTGAAATCGACCGCGTTGCCGAGATCTTTGGCCGCGCTTTGGCCGCCGCGACCGCCGCGCTGTAAATTTTTTGCCGCGCCGAACGTTCTTTCTACATACCCGGCTGTACCTGTTGTGCAGCCCACCTAACAACGATGGAGAACCAGCATGACGTCAGTATTCGACCGCGAGGACATCCTCTTTCAGGTCGTGGTCAACCACGAAGAGCAGTACTCGATCTGGCCGGACTACAAAGCCGTGCCGGAAGGCTGGCGCACCGTGGGCAAGAGCGGCCTGAAAAAGGAATGCCTGGCCTACATCGAAGAAGTCTGGACCGACATGCGTCCGCTGAGCCTGCGTCAGAAGATGGAAGCGCAGGTTGCCGCGCAATAAGCTGCCGGCAAAAAGAAACCCGCTGAACCGGAGACGGTCAGCGGTTTTTTTCATGCCCAGGATTTGTGTTGATGATCAGGGCCTCATCGCTGGCAAGCCAGCTCCCACAGGTATCGGGGGGATTACAAAATCTGCGTTCACCGCGAACCCTGTGGGAGCAGGCTTGCCAGCGATGAACGATAACGCGGTCTCGGATGAAACTACGCCCCGCTCAAACCCTTGAGCAGCAAATCCACATTGCCCTCAAGCTCTGCCACCGGATCCGCCGCATCGGTGCTTAATACCACCAGCCGACTACCCGATTCGGCAATCGCCGCTTTCACCGGCTCCGAAGGCTGGCGATGATGCAGCACCACTGCGACATCGTTGTCCTTGAGCGTTGCCGTGAGTGTCTTCAGATCTTCTGCCGTCCACTGCGCATCCGGTCGAGGATCCTGGCCGATCAACTCCAGGTTCAGGCTGCCGATCAGATAACCAAAGTGATCGCTCAAACTCATCACACTCAGATTGTCAGTGCTGGCCAGACGCGCCTCACTGTCGGCGCTGAGTTTCAGCAGGCGCTGTTTCAATGCCGCCAGATTCGCCTCGATGGCAGGCTTGGCGCTCGGGGCCAGGCGCACCAGATCCGCCGCCATCACGTCCGCCATGCGTCCCATGTTATTGCTCGCCAGCCATGGCTGACTGTTCAAGCCATCGACTTTCAGGTCCGCTTGCACGGCGATGCCGGGCAGGGCGCCATCGACCGGGCGCGCCGCGTCGACTTCAACGATGCGGATATTGCTGCGACGGGCGATCGGGTACAACGGATCATCGGCCCACAGTGAGCGCACGCCGATCACGGCATCGGCAGCGGTCGCCAGTTTGCTCAGCGCCGGAGCACCTCGACCGGTGAAGTACGCGGTCTGGCGACTGCCCGGCAGGTTTGCCGGCGCCGCACGTTCAAGGTTGACGTCAGTGCCTTTGAGCAGCACTTCGCCCAAGCCGTAAGTGATCGGCAACGAGGCCAGCACGCGCAGGGGCCTGGCGTTTTCGGCCGCCAGCAACGGTGTGCCGACCACACCGCACAGCGTGATGGCCAGGGTCAGTTTTCGCAGTGAAAAAGTCATTTATCCAAGATTCCCTTTCAGACTCGGGACAACCCCGCGCGCGATGGCGGCGAGGGCGAAGGCAATACCGGCGACCAGAATGATCGCAGCGCCGGACGGAATCGGCAGGTCAAACACGATCGGCGCAAGAATCCCGCACAACGTGCTGACCGTGGCGATCAACACCGAGCACCAGAAAAAGCCCTTGAGCGACTGGCTGAGCAAACGCGCGGCGGCGGCCGGAATAACCAGCAGTGCACCGACCAGAATCGCACCAATCACTTTCACCGCCGCGACGGTGATCAGCGTCACCAGAATCACGAACAGATAATCCAGGGTCTTCACGGCCACGCCGCGTACTGCCGCCAGTTGCGGGTTGAAACTGGCGAGCATGATGCGGTTGTACAGCGGCAGCGCCAAGGCCATGACCAGCGAACCGACGATGGCCAGCACCGCCAGATCATTGCCATTGACCGTCAGCACCGAGCCGAACAGGACGTTTTCCAGAATGTGCACGTTGATTTTGCCTGCCAGAATCAGCAGCAGGCTCGCCCCCAGGGCCAGCGACACCGAGAGGAACACGCCGATCAAGGTATCCGGCGCCAGACCGGTGCGGTTGCGCAGGTAGTTGAGCAGGATGCCGAACAGCAGGCAGTAACCGAACAGACTGCCGTACGGCCCGGTGTAGGGTTCGCCGAGCAGAATACCGATAGCGACACCGGTCAGTGCCGCGTGGCCGACCGCTTCGGAGAAAAACGCGAAGCGCTTGACCACCACCAGCGTGCCGAGGCCGCCGAGCACCGGACCGATCAACAGCCCGGCAAGCAGCGCATTGACGACAAAACCGTAGGCCAATGCTTCCGGTAGATATCCGGACGAGGCCCAACCCTGGACCATCAGCCGAAAGGCTTCGTAACTCATCAGGCAGCGCTCCGTGGATGGGTCGAGAACAAGGTCAGCAGGCGTTCCGGGGTCAGCGCCTGTTGCGGCGTGGCATCGAACAGCACGCGACGGTTGAGACCGGTGACGCGATTGGCCAGACGACCAACGGCTTCCAGGTCATGCTCGATCCACAACACGGTAATGCCTGCGGCACGCCAGTCTGCGAGCAGGCGCTCGAACACCTGAATGCCGGCTTCATCGAGGGCCGACATCGGCTCATCGAGAACCAGCAATTGCGGCGCCGGGATCAAACCCTGGGCGAGAAGCACACGCTGGCGTTCGCCACCGGACAAGGCACCCATGCGGCGTTTGCGTTTGTCCTGCATGCCGACGCGTTCCAGCGCTTCCCCGATGGCGCCGGCGTAGTGCTTGCTCAGGCCAAGAAACGCCGGACGGCGCTGGCACATGGCGGCCATGAAATCGTCGACGGTCATTGGCAGGCCGCGATCGAATTCCAGTGCTTGTGGCACGTAACCGATGGTGCCGGGCGTGCCCGGCCATTGCAGGCTGAGCTGGCCCTGATGCGGCATCTGCCCGAGCAAGGTCTTGATCAACGAACTCTTGCCGCCACCGTTCGGGCCGACCAGTGCGTGCACGCTGCCGGGCTGCACCTGGAAGGTGACCTTGTCCAGAATCGTCGTACGCCCCAGCGTCAGACAAACCTCCGCAAAATCCAGAGTCGGCCCCGAAACCTGTAAGAGTGAGCCTGCTCGCGATAGCGGTGTGTCATTCAACAATGATGTCGGCTGATCCGGCGCCTTCGCGAGCAGGCTCGCTCCCACAGGGTGCTCGGCGTTTTTAAGGGAGAGGTTTTCTTTGGAGGTCATGCGCCCGACTCCTGAATCGCCCGCACCACGGTGTTGAGGTTGCCGGTCATTTCCTTTTCGTATTTGTCGGCGGTGTATTCGCCATAGGAAATGTGCGACAGCGGGTACAGCTTGACGCCGGATTCACGCTGGATGGTTTCGACGTAAGTCGACGGGAAGTCCATCTCCGAGAAGATCACTTTGACGTCGAGTTCGCGCAGTTGATCGATGGTCTTTTTCAATTGGCTCGGACTCGGCTCGATGCCGTGAGCCGGTTCGACCACGGCGGTCACTTCCAGACCAAACTCGCGCAGCAGATAGTCGTAAGCCGCGTGCACCGTGGCCACGCGCAGTTCGGCGTTCGGCGCCTGCGTCAGTTTGGCCAGCGCGTCGGCGCGCATCTGTCGCAGGCGTTTGCCGTAGGCGCGGGCGTTCTGTGTGTAGGTCTTGGCGTTGTCCGGATCGAGTTTGCCCAGTTCGCGGGCGATGTTGTTGACCTGGGCAATGGACGCGCTGATCGACAGGAACGTGTGCGGGTTCACCACTTTGCCGGCACCGCGAGCGGCGACCCCGGTGGCGGCCAGCAATGGCACGTTTTCGTTGGCTTCGATGGTTTTGATGTTCGGCGTTTCACTGGCGGCGATCATGCGGTCGGCGAAGTCGTCATGGCCGACGCCGTTGAGCACGATCACATCGAGGCCGCTGATGCGTTTGATGTCTTCGGCGCGTGGCTCGTAGGCATGCGGGTTGAAACCGGCCGGGATCAGCGGCACCACCTCGGCTTTGTCGCCGACGATGTTCGCCACATAGCTGTAATAAGGATGCAGGGTGATGCCGATGCGCAGACGTTTAGCCTGATCGGCGCTGGCCAGTGGACTGAGCAGGGCTGCGCAAAGGCTGATTAACAGCAGACGTAATAATGGACGGCAAGGCAATGAAATAGACATGGGCAAACGGTCTTCTCTCGAATGAGGGCGAGGAATCAATGGCGATGTTCGCGGGTAACCCCGGCATCGTATTGCGCGACGATCTGTTTCCAGCCAGCAGCGGACAGCGCAGCTGCACTCAGTTGCGCCGGGGCTTGAACCGCGGCGTCACGGTTGAGCCAGATGTCCGGCGCAGCCTTGTCGTCGGCGCTCAGCAGCATGACGAATGAGCCGGCGACAGCCGGATTGTGGCTTTGACCGAGATACGCGGTGTTCGCCAGCAACTGCCAGGCATGACCGCCGCGGCTGACCGAACTCGCGTCCTGGGCAAACGGCGCAAACCCTTCGTCGGCCAGATTCTGCGGTGTCGGCAGGGCTTGCTGTTCTTCGCGCAGCAAGCGGATTTCGTCGAGGGTCACCCGCAGGTCGGCGTAGATGCCTTGCTCGGCCGCACTGAGGTCGCGGCGTGCGTCGAGCTGGTGGGGCGCGACCGGCTCGGGCTCATGGGAAACCCCGCGCCACGCGACCACAGAACCTGCGACTGCCAGAATCAACAGGCACAACAGCAGCACATTGAGGGTTTCATGGCCGGCACCGGCCGGGCGTACGATTTGGGTGGTTGGCGTACTCATGGGGCCTCGATATCGGCTTGGTCGATTTCCACGACGTGGCCAGGGCCCGCATCGAACAGCACATAAAACTCCGCACCGGGTTTCTTGAAGGTGACGGTCGAGTCCGCGCCGAGCTTGCCCGGCACCAGAATGGTTTCGTCATAGCCGATCACATCAAGGGTCACCCCCGGCGCGCCGCTGCCGTCGGAGAACCCGCCGGTGCATTTGATCTGCTCGGCGTCGATGGCTTTGCATTCGCACATCGGGTTGTGGGCCAGCGCACTGGCACTGAAGCCGGCGCACAGCACCAGCAGGGCGGCCTTCAGACGCAGGCGCAAAGAGCGTTGAGAGCAAGTCATGGTTTGACTCCTTGTTTGTTCAGCCAGGCGAAGGTGGCGGGGGAGGCCTGACTCAGGGGAATCGAAGCCTGATGCATGCTGCCGTCCCAGCCCTCCATGGTGATCCACAGTTCGGCGTCGGCTCTGGTCTTCTCCGGGATCGGCATCTGCGTGCCCATGCGGTAAGGCGTGCCGAAGAAAATGGTGCCGGCGGCGCGCAGGCTGCGCGGCTTGCCGATGCGCAGATAGGTGGCCTTGACCTGTTCGACACAGGCATCGCACAGGGCGGCGCTGAAGTCTTTCATGTAGCCGGCCGGGCCGGTGAGCACCGGCGCTTCGTTGCGCAGTTCGGCCAGGCGCAGGCTCCATGGGCCGACCTGGACAGTGCCGATCTCGTGCTGGCCCAAGCCGCTGTCTCCGCGAAACAACGAGGCATCGGCGAAGTACTTGGGCATAAAACCCAGCGGGATCAACAGCAGCAGGACATTGATGTGGAAGCGCCATCTGTGCCAGAAACGCGCGAGTCGAGAGGGCTGAGCCTGAGTGATGGATTTGCTCACAGGCTGGCCTCCGAGGTTTCACGGCTCATGACCGGTTGTGCCTTGAGGCGGTTTTTCTTGTCTTCGCGCTTCAGTGCGTTGGCGGTGGCCAGTGCGGTGCGTTTGGTCCAGATCAACAAGCCGCTGAGAATCATCATGCTCAGGATCAACCCGAAGAAGAACCAGATCAGCTTGATCCAGATACCGCCGAAATCGCCGGTGTGCAGTGGCCGCATGGACTCGGTGACGAACTCCAGCGATGAGCGATCGGAGAGCAATCGTGAAGCGGCGATGTCGCCGTTGTACGGATTGAGCGTGGCGGTCTGGAACATCAGCGGATACCAGCCGCGACCGCCGACGCTCATGTGGCTGTAGGCATTGCCCGGCAGGCTGACGAAACTGGCTTCCAGCCCCGGAATCTTCTCCTGCGCGAGTTCGACGGCACGGTCCAGGCTGATCCGTGGTGGTGGCGTGCCGGCGGCAGAGATCGGCACGCTTTCGCGGGACATGGCCGGAATGATCGGCTCGCTGGAGATGGCGATCTGGTTGTCGAACAGAATCGCCCGAATCAGAAACCAGATCCCGGTGATGGAAATCACCGCAATGAACCAGATCGACCAGATACCGCACAAACGATGGAAGTCACCCCAGAAGATCCGCGCGCCGTGACGCACGCGCAGGGTCGGACGCAGGAAACCTTTCCAGAAGCGTTTGTAGACCACCAGGCCGGTGATCAGCGACACCAGCATCGGCACACCGAGGAACGACACCAGATACCAGCCCCAACTGAAACCGTTGGTGAACGGCACCAGCCACCAGCCGTGCAGGGCGCGGGTGAAGGCCTTGAAGTCGAACGTCGGGGCAGGGCCCTGGATCACCCCGGTGTAGGGGTTGACGTAGACCGTCAGCGAACGGCCGTCCGGATAGCTGACCGCAACGTCCAGGGCGAAGTGGGATTCGTCGGGTCGACTGATGCTTTCAACCAGGGTCTGCGGTTCGGCTGCTTTGATCGCCGCCATAATCTGGTCATAGCTGAGCAGCGGCGCATCGTCCGCAGGCTGGCTGGCGCGCATCTGCGGGTTGGCCAGCCAGACGATTTCCTGACTGACCACGGCCAGTGTGCCGGTGACACAGACGATCAGGACAAAGAACCAGATCGGTAACGCCAGCCAGCTATGAACGAGGAACCACAGTTTGGAGCGGGATTTCTTCGACATGATTGCGCGTCTTGATAGCGGTGAAAGGGCGCGTGGCTACGGGCTTCGCAGCATGGCAGACCCCGAAGGACCGAACGTGGCTTTTGCCTACGCGAACGGCCTGCATCTCTATAGGACGGATGAGCGAGGTAAATCCCGAAAGGTGATATGAAAGCAAATGTTTCCCAATTCCCCCGGTCACGACAAATACCTCTGTGGGTTTGCGCTGACCGGCAGATCGAACACGATTCATGATCCACGCCATCACTCTCAGGCAATTGATGGCCAACCCACGCGGCCTATGATGGAAATCACAAAGATTGCCTGAGTGAGCGCCTTGATGACCCCCAGAACCCTCTACGACAAACACATCGATTCGCACACGGTGTGCCGCCTCGACGATCAGGGCCATGTCCTGTTGTATATCGACCGTCAGGTGATCAACGAATACACCAGCCCGCAGGCTTTCAGCGGTTTGCGCGCGGCCGGGCGCGAGGTCTGGCGGCCGGGCACGGCGCTGGCGGTGGTCGATCACGTCAATCCGACGGCGCCGGTGCGGGTGGCGGCGATGCCCGATGCGGGCGGTGCGCGGCAAGTCTCGTACTTGGCAGAGAACTGCCACGACTTCGGCATCGAACTGCTCGACATCCTCGATAAACGCCAAGGCATCGAACATGTCATTGCCCCGGAGCAGGGGTTCATTTTGCCCGGCATGGTTATCGCTGCCGGCGACAGCCATACCACCACTTATGGCGCGCTGGGCGCGTTCGGTTTCGGCATCGGTACGTCGGAGATCGAGCACCTGCTGGCCTCGCAGACCTTGGTCTACAAACGCCTGAAAAGCCTGCGCGTGACGGTTGATGGCGAGCTGGCGCCGGGGCTGACCTCCAAAGACGTGATCATGGCGTTGATCGGTCAGATCGGCGCATCTGGCGCCACGGGTTACGCGATCGAATTCTGTGGCTCAACCATCGACGCGCTGAGCGTCGAAGCACGCATGACCATTTGCAACATGGCCGTCGAAGCCGGCGCGCGTGGGGCATTCATGGCCCCGGATGACAAGGTCTTCGCCTATCTCAAGGGCAAGCCGCGTGTGCCGCAAGGTGAACTGTGGGAGCTGGGCCTGCAACAGTGGCGCAAGCTGCGCACTGATCCCGGCGCCGTGTTCGAGCGGGAAATCCACCTCGACGCCAGCGTTCTGGAGCCGATGGTCACCTGGGGCACCAGCCCCGATCAGGCCGCTGCCATCGGCGCGCGAGTGCCGGATCCGCAAGCGATCAGCGACCCGATCCTGCGTCAGGACATGCGCCGCGCCCTCAAGTATATGGGCCTGGAAGCCGGCATGGCGCTCAGCGACATCGTCATCAGCCACGCGTTTATCGGCTCGTGCACCAACGCGCGGATCGAAGACCTGCGCGATGCCGCCCGTGTCGTGCGCGGCCAGCAGGTCGCCAGTCATGTCCGGGCGATGATCGTCCCCGGTTCCAGCGAAGTCCGCGCCCAGGCCGAGGTCGAGGGGCTGGCGCAGATCTTTATCGACGCCGGTTTTGAATGGCGTCAGTCCGGCTGCTCAATGTGCCTGGCGATGAATGACGATGTGCTGGCCCCCGGCGACCGCTGCGCATCCAGCACCAACCGCAATTTCGAAGGCCGTCAGGGCGCCGGCGCGCGCACCCATCTGATGAGCCCGGCGATGGTTGCCGCGGCGGCGATCAGCGGTCGACTCACCGACATCCGTCACTTTGGAGAACGTCCATGAGCCTGCAACCCTTTACTCAGGTCAGCGGCCTCGCCGCACCTTTTTTGGCGGCCAACGTCGACACTGACGTGATCATGCCCAAGCAGTTTCTCAAGGGCATCGACAGAACAGGGCTGGATCGCGGCGTGTTTTTCGATCTGCGATTTCTCTCGGATGGCACCCATAACCCTGAATTCGTACTCAATCAACCCGCCTGGCAAGGTGCGAACTTTCTTGTGGTCGGACCGAATTTCGGCTGTGGCTCCAGTCGCGAGCACGCGGTGTGGGGTTTACAGCAACTGGGTATTCGCGCGCTGATCGGCAGTAGTTTTGCCGGGATCTTTTACGACAACTGCCAGCGCAACGGCGTGTTGTTGATCACTCTGGAAGAGGCGCAGGTTTCGCGCATCGGGCGGCTTGTCGGTGAGCCAGAAACGGCGCGAATCAGTATCGATCTTGCAGCTCAGCACATTGGCCTGGCGGATGGCAGCGTGATGGATTTCCAGATCGACACCCTGCGTAAAACCGCGTTGTTGCTCGGCCTGGATGCGATCGGCAGCACCTTGCAGCGCCGCGAACAGATCAAAGCCTTCGAACGCGAGCATCTGGCCAACAACCCTTGGCTAGGCTGAACGCATGACCTGTGGCAGCTGGCTTGCCAGCGATAGGGCCAGCAGATCCGACAAATATGCTGGCCGAGCTGACGCCATCGCTGGCAAGCCAGCTCCCACAGGGTTTTGTAGTGATGGGTGTTTGTGGTGTCAGGGCTACAACGACAGCCCCTTGAAATGCTCCTGCAAAAACTCCACACACGCGCGCAACTTGCCCGAGTGCGCCAGCCGCGTCGGGTACACCGCCCAGACATTCGCGCTCTGACTGTAATCGTCCAGCACCTGCACCAACCGCCCTTGCTCCAGCAGCGGTTTCACATCCCACAATGAGCGCAGCAACACCCCACGCCCATCCAGCGCCCACTGCAGCACGATCTCGCCATTGTTCGACGACAAGGGCCCGCTGACCCGCACGTTCTCTTGCCCGCCATCACGATCCAGATTCCAGATGCCAAAAGCGTTGTCGCGCTCCTTGATCACCAGGCAATCGTGCTGTTGCAGTTCCTCGAGGGTTTGCGGTGTGCCACGCCGTTGCAGATAGCCGGGGGCGGCGCACAGCACCCGTCGATTGCTGACCAGACGCCGACCAATGTGCTGGCCGGGGATGTCATCGCCGACACGGATCTCCAGATCGAAGCCTTCGTTGATGATGTCCACCACCCGGTCAAACAGGTCGAGGCGAATCTCCAGTTGCGGATAACGCTCCGCCAGCAACGACACCGCCGGTGCCACATGATTGCGACCGAAACCGAAACTGCTGCAGATGTGCAAACGCCCACGCGGGCTGTCGTGGGCGTCGCAGAGTTCGTCGTGCAGTTGCTGGAAGTCATCAAGGATACGCAGCGCCCAACGCTGCACGCGCTCACCGTCCTCGGTCAGCGAGACGCGACGGCTGGTGCGGTGCAGCAGACGAGTGCCGAGGGTGGTTTCAAGAATCTGGATGCGTTTGCTGACATAGGCCGGTGACAGGCCCAACTCATCCGCTGCGGCGGCAAAGCCGTTCTTGCGGATCACGGTGAGCAGCACACGCAGGTCTTCGGGCAGGGGCACGGTGTCTTTCTTCTGGGACATGTCAAAAACGAACACTGGCGGCAGAAGCCGCCAGCATAGCATTGCCTTCAGGCGTTATTACTCGGCGGCGAGTCGGGCCTTCGCGGCACGGGCATGGCGGCCGGTCTTGAGCGCGATCGGCGCGAGTTTGTCGCGGTCCAGTTCACCCTCCCACGCGGCAATAACCAACGCAGCCACAGCGTTGCCGATGATGTTGGTCAGCGAACGGCACTCAGCCATAAAGCGGTCGACACCGAGGATCAACACCATCGCCGCCACCGGCACGGTCGGCACCACGGCCAGGCTCGCGGCCAGTGCGACGAAACCGGCACCGACCACGGCGCCCGCACCTTTGGAGGTGAGCATCGCCACCGCCAGCAAAGTCAATTGCTGTTCCAGCGTCAGGTCGATGTTGGTTGCCTGTGCGAGGAACAGAACCGCCAGGGTCATATAGATGTTGGTGCCATCGAGGTTGAAGGTGTAGCCGGTCGGCACGACGATGCCGACCACGCCTTTCGAGGCGCCGAGGCTTTCGAGTTTCTGGATCAGTTGCGGCAACGCCGATTCCGAAGAGCTGGTGCCGAGCACGATCAACAGCTCAGCCTTTATATAGCCGAGCAATTTGAAAATGCTGAACCCGGCGTAGCGCGCGATGCCTCCGAGCACGCAGGCGACGAAGATAAACGCGGTCAGGTAGAACGTACCAATCAGCTTCAACAACGGCAGCAGCGAACCGACGCCGTATTTGCCGATGGTGAAGGCAATCGCACCGAACGCACCAATCGGTGCCACCCGGGCGATGATGCCGACAATGCGGAAGAACACCTCGCTGGCCTGATTGATGATGCCCACCAGCGGCCGGCCCTTTTCGCCGACCATCACCAGCGCCACGCCAAACAGCACCGAAACGAACAGCACCGGGAGAATTTCGCCTTTCGAGAAGGCGTCAAAAAACGTTGTCGGGATCACATGCAGCAGAAACCCGGTGACGCCTTCGCCGTGCTCGGCCTGACCGACAAAACCGGCGATCGCCGAGGAGTCGAGGGTCTTCACGTCAATGTTGAAACCAGCCCCGGGGTGCAGCAGATGCGCGGCGAGAATGCCGATCACCAAAGCGATGCTCGACACCACTTCGAAATACAGCAACGCCTTGCCGCCGACCCGGCCGACCTGTTTGACGTCGTGCATGCTGGTGATGCCGGAGACCACCGTGCAGAAGATGATCGGGCCGATGATCATCTTGATCAATTTGATGAAACCGTCGCCCAGTGGCTTGAGATCAACGCCGACCTGCGGCCAGTAATGGCCGATCAGCACGCCGAGCGCGATGGCGATGAGCACCTGCACATAGAGGGTTCCCAGCAGTTTTCGAATAGTCATTGTTATTATCTCGATGCGGTTTTCGGGCATGACGATCCCGCACGGGCCAGTCACGGCCCGTGGCAGGAAGCGGTTTCAGGTCAGGGCGAAGCGTTGCTCAGCGCAAAAAGGCCAGTGCTTCGGCAAGCAACAGTTCGGGGACTTCTTCGGCAATGTAATGGCCGGCGGGCAATGCCTGACCGCTGACGCTGGTCGCCACCTGCTGCCACTCTTTGAGCGGATTGAAGCAACGGCCGACCGTGCCTTCGGCGCCCCACAACACGCGCAGCGGCAGCTTCAGGTGGTGCCCGGCGGCGATGTCGGCGCGGTCGTGTTCCAGATCGATGCCGGCGCTGGCGCGGTAGTCTTCGCAGATGCCCCGGGCGCTGCCCGGTTGTTGCAGGCAGCGCAGGTATTCGCCGAACGCTTCATCGGTAAACGGTTTGAGTCCGGCGCTGCGACTGCCCATCACGCTACGCAGATACGCTTCTGGATTGGCCTCGATCAGGGTTTCCGGCAAGGGCGCCGGGCGAATCAGGAAGAACCAGTGCCAGTAGGCGCGGGCGAACGCTTCGTTGGTTTGCGCGTACATCGACAGGGTCGGGGCGATGTCGAGCAGCATCATGCGTCGCACGGCGGCGGGATGGTCGAGCGCCAGGCGATGAGCGACCCGGGCGCCACGGTCGTGGGCGAGGATCGAGAACTGCTCGAAGCCCAGTGACTGCATCAACTCGACGTTGTCGCGGGCCATTTCGCGTTTGCAATAATGGGCGTGCAACTCATCGGCGGCCGGCCGGCTGCTGTCGCCGTAACCGCGCAGGTCGGCAGCGACCACAGTGAAGTGTTCGGCCAATTGTTCGGCAATCTTGTGCCAGATCACGTGGGTCTGCGGGTGGCCGTGCAACAGCAACAGACCCGGTCCGCTGCCGCCGAGGCGGTAGGCAACGTCGACACCGTTGACGCGACGCTGGTCTTTGAGGAATCCGGCAAACATCAGACTGATCCTTTTTCAGGGTTCTTGTTGGATGCATCCTGAAAGTGTCTGGGGTTCGGGGCAAGGTGCAAAGCGTGGTGGGCAGGTTCATGAAGTGTGATGTGTGTTGTCAGCCCCGGCCCCATCGCGGGCAAGCCCGCTCCCACAGGGATCTTTGGTGTGGTCACGATCTATGTCCAACCACAAAACCCTGTGGGAGCGGGCTTGCCCGCGATGAGGCCGTTGAACCCACAGAAAAAATCAGCCTTGGCTAAACATCTCCATCGCCCGCTGCTTGATCTGCTCTTCAGTCAAATCTTCCTTGCGCGTGGCCAGAAACCACAGATGCCCATACGGATCCTTCAACGTCCCGCTGCGATCACCGTAAAACTGATCCTTGACCTCGGACACCGACGTCGCCCCGGCATCCAGTGCCCGCTGAAACGACTTGTCGACATCGGTCACATACAGATGCAAACCGACCGAAACGGCTTTATCGGGACTGCTCAACGGCCCCTGATCGCACGGTGAGCCAAGCATGATCGCGCTGTCACCAATGCGCAGTTCGGCGTGACCGATGCCGCCATCAGGCATGGCCAGACGCATGACCTCGGTGGCGCCGAAGGCTTGTTTATAGAAGTCGATGGCCTCGGCGGCTTTGTGGATGCCGAGATACGGGGTAATGCTGTGATACCCCTCGGGAATGGGTTTGACGCTCATGACGTTCTCCCTGATTGTTGTTTTGCGAGGTGAAGAACCACTATAGAACCGTCCACGCAGCCAGGATTTTCACCCGACGAACAACATCCATCCTCCGGGCCTGCACAAAAGCGCTGTGAGCTCGACTAGTCTTTGGGAAAGTGTGGGCCAGGGCCTTGTTCACCGAGCACATCGCCCTGATTGCGCAGCGGACAGGCCTCCATCGACAAACACCCGCAACCGATGCAGCCATCGAGCCGATCACGCAGCAGCGTCAATTGCTCGATCCGTTCATCCAGTTCGCGCCGCCATTGCTCGGACAACACCTGCCAGTCCGCCGCCGTCGGTGCGCGATCATCCGGGAGAATCTTCAACGCCTCGCCAATCTCCGCCAGCGGAACCCCCAACCGCTGCGCAACCTTGATCAGGGCAACCCGACGTAGCACCGCGCGTGGATAACGGCGCTGATTGCCGGCATTGCGCTGGCTTTTGATCAGGCCTTTCGATTCATAAAAGTGCAGGGCGGTCACCGCCACGCCACTGCGCGCCGCGACTTCACCGACGGTGAGCAGCTTTTGCACGGTTGGTTGAGTGATCATTGCAAAAATGCTCTTGACCTTGACTTAACTAGAGGTTTTACCCTGCAGGCCTTCGAGTCGCAAGGCTCGTCTTACGATGAGTGGGGCTTTCCATGAAAAACCGCAGTTTTACCCAGTTGATCGAATTTGAAATCGAACCGCGCCAACAACCTGCGTTGGTCAGCGCCTTGTCGGTGCAAACCGAGCGCCTGGCCCAGCGCTACGACGGCTTTGTCAGCGCCAGTGTGCAGGCCAGCGACGATGGCCGGCGGGTGTTGAGCTTTCTGCAATGGCAGACTCGCGAGGCGGGAGAAGCGGCGTTTCGCAGTTTCGAGAGTGGCGAGCAGGATTTCTGGCAGTTGATTCACACCCACCAGGCGAAAACCATCACGTTCAACTCGTTCCAGGTGCTGAGCAGCATCGCCCGCAGTCACGACGATGCGCTGCACTGCAACCTGGTCGGCTAGATCGACAGTTGCATCAAGCGCTCGCCTTGCAGATTTTCCGACAGTCGCCGCTTGTTGACCGCCAGTTCGCCGATCTTGATCAGGCGGGTGCGGGTGACGTTGCGACTCAAACCGAGCAGCGCCGCAGTGTGCACCTGGTTGTAATGGCAGAAACGATAGGCGGCACGCAGCAAGGCGTCCTCGACTTTCTCGTGCAACGCGCCGGCCTGTTGCGCGAACAGTTTTTGAAAGGCTTGTTCGAGCAGCGCTTCGGGTGAATCGTCGACGCCGCTGTGGTGATCATCCGCGCGCTCGATGCGCAGGTTCGACAGGCGCAAATCATCGCGCTCGATCACGCCGTTGCGGCAGATCAACAGCGTGTGATGGATGACGTTTTCCAGTTCGCGAATATTGCCCGGCCAACTGTAAGCGCGCAGCTTGTGCTCGGCGCCGGGGCTGATGTTGACGCGGCCATAACCGAGGCGCTGGCTATAGGCCTCAATGAAATGCCGGGTCAGCGGCAGGATATCGCCGGGGCGCTCGCGCAACGGGCTCAGTTCCAGATTGACCACGTTGAGCCGGTAATACAGGTCTTCGCGGAAATTGCCGGCATTGATGGCTTTCTCCAATTGCACATTGGTCGCCGCCAACACTCGCACATCAATCGGAATGCTTTTACGCGAACCCAAGCGCACCACTTCGCGTTCCTGCAGCACACGCAACAACTTCACCTGAATCGCCATCGGCAGATCGCCGATTTCATCGAGAAACAACGTGCCGCCATCCGCTTCCTCGAACCATCCGGCCTTGGCGCTCAACGCGCCGGTGAACGCGCCTTTTTCATGGCCGAACAATTCGGCCTCGACCAGCGATTCGGAAAACGCCCCGCAGTTGACCGCGATAAACGGCCGATGGCGGCGGTTGCTCAGGTTATGAATATGCCGCGCAACCAGTTCCTTGCCGGTGCCGGTTTCACCGATGATCAGCACGCTGGCCTCACTCGGTGCAACCTGTTGCAAATGCGCGAGCAGCGCCTGGGACTTCGGGTCTTCGAACACCTGCGCGGTGGCGCGGATCGACGTGGCGAGCGCGGGGGAGGGCGGTAGGGTCAGCAGTTGCATGGGCGCGTCCTTCTGTTCAGTTCAAAATAAGCCGGGTCAGGAATAGAACGTCGGCACCGGCAGCGACTGATTCAGTGCCCAGTCGCCCAACTCATGGAGTTTGTAGTCCAGCGGATCATGCAGGGTTTGCGTGCGCAGGTTGCGCCAGTGGCGGTCGAGGCGCAGCGAGGCGTGAGTCGAACGGGCGCCCGTCACTTCGAACAAACGGCTGCAGATGTCCAGACCCTGACGACTGGCCGCGACCTTGGCCGTGGCAATCGCCGCGCTCGTCACGCTCGACGGCGCTCAGGGCGAACTCGGCGGCCAGTTGGCGGGCGGTCTGCAACGGAGACAACAAGGTACTTTGCGGTTTGGCGGTCACACGGTGTTCCTCAAAATCGACGCAGTTGCCGCGGGCAACACATCGTTGGCAATCATTTCGCCAAACGGCCCGGTCAGATTGGTCACGCCACGCCCGGCCAGGCTCGCATACGGCTCGGGCAACAACGGGAACACCAGCTCGGCAAAGCGGTAAGCCTCTTCCAGATGCGGATAACCGGAGAAGATGAAACTCTCGATGCCCAGATCCGCGTATTCCTTGATCCGCGCCGCCACTTGCTGCGGATCGCCGACCAATGCCGTACCGGCGCCGCCGCGCACCAGACCAACGCCGGCCCACAGGTTCGGGGCGATTTCGAGATGGTCGCGGCGACCATGTTGAATCAGTGGTGGCTGAGCAACAGTTGCTGGAGCAACAGTGCTTGGCGCCTGCAGGGAGTTATAAAGGCAGTTAGTTATTCTGTAAAAGAATGTTAATTGATATTTATAGATCTTTAGGAGATATGCGGCGACTTCTGTCGATTTCCTGATAGCCACTATTGAAAGCGTTGATTTCTGCCTGAGCGTGCCCGGGCGTAGCCTTTGTCCATCGACTCCCCATTGCTCGCCAGGACGCTCCCATGAATCGTTTATTGACTGTTTCACTGTTGCTCGCTGTCTCCGTACTGGCCGGTTGTGCCAGCCATGTTTCCCCGGAACTGCGTCCCTACAGCGCAGAAGAATCCCGCGAACTGTCGATGGAGGCACTCAACCGCAGCGGCTTGTCCTTTGACGAATATCACGCAAAAAAAGCCCAATTGCTCGGCCAGTCGTCATTCGACAAGAAAGCTGAAATGAGCGCCGAGCGTGCCGTACAGCTGCACGGTCGGCCAAGCTGAAAACAAACTGTACTGCTTGAAGTTTTACCTAACTGTCCGTGGGTTTGCCGGGCGGGGTGGGATAGGGTCAACAGCTGAATGACCCTGATGGATTGCCCGCCATGACCCTCTCGCTTGATCTGCTGTTGGGCTTTGCCCTGTTTGCCCTTGTCACCTCGATTACGCCGGGGCCGAACAACACCATGTTGCTGGCATCGGGCGTTAACTTCGGCTTTAACCGCACCATTCCGCACATGCTCGGCATCACCTGTGGCTTCTTCGTTCTGGTGGTGGCTGTGGGCTTTGGCCTGGGCGCGGTGTTTCAGACCTATCCGATTCTTTATACGGTGCTGCGCTATGTCGGCGCGGCGTATCTGTTGTATCTGGCGTGGAAAATTTCCCACTCGGGGCCGGTCGGGGACAGCGCCGAAGGCGAGGCGAAACCGATCAGCTATCTGGGCGCCGCCGCGTTTCAGTGGGTCAATCCCAAGGCGTGGATCATGGCCATTGGTGCCATCAGCACCTACACGCCGATGCAAGGTTATTTCACCAATGTGGTGATCATTGCCGCGGTATTCGCCATCATCAATCTGCCGAGTGTCGGTCTCTGGGCGGCGTGCGGCACCTTGCTGCGCAATGTCTTGAAGGAGCCGCGCTGGCTGCGCGTGTTCAACTGGGGCATGGCGGCGCTGCTGGTGATTTCGCTGTACCCGTTACTTCTCGAAAGCTTTAGCTGACGCATTGCTTCAACCGCCGGCCCGATGCCTGTTAAGCTCGACTTCAGGAGCGTTCCTACGCACTTTGAATGAAGTTGTTCTTCTTTAACGGCATCCGATCAGGTATTGATGACGCTCTCGAACCGACGCGCAGCTCACAAGGCTGCGCTGTGCCGTTTGCAGACACGAGCCTCCTGATCCCGGAACACGCTCTGCGAGTCCTTTATGAACACACGTCCGTTGTATTTCGATTACGCCGCCACCACCCCGGTGGACGAGCGGGTCATCCAGGTGATGATCGAGTGTCTGGGGTTTCACGGTAACTTCGGCAACCCGGCCTCCAGCTCCCACGCGTTTGGCCAACAGGCCCGGCACACGGTCGAGCAGGCCCGGCAACAAGTCGCCGAACTGGTCGGCGCGCAGGCTCAGCAGATTGTCTGGACTTCCGGTGCCACCGAGTCCAACAACCTGGCCCTTAAAGGTGTGGCGCAGGCGCGCGGTGTGTCCGGCGGCCATATCATCACCAGCCAGATTGAACACAAGGCCGTTCTCGATACCGCCCGCCAATTGCAGGACGCCGGCATTGCCGTGACGTATCTGGTGCCGGACGCCGAAGGCCTGATCACGCCGCAAGCGGTCAGTGAAGCCATGCGTGAGGACACCTTTCTGGTGTCGCTGATGCTGGTCAACAACGAGTTGGGCACGGTCAACGACATACAGGCGATTGGCGAAGTCGTGCGCAGCCGCGAAGCGCTGTTTCATGTCGATGCGGCACAAGGCGCCGGCAAAGTGGCTATCGATCTGGCGCAGTGGCCCGTCGACCTGATGTCCTTTTCGGCGCACAAACTCTATGGCCCCAAAGGTATCGGCGCGCTGTACGTCGGCCCGCGGGCGCAACAGCGTTTGCAGGCGCAGATTCACGGTGGCGGTCACGAAGGTGGCTTGCGCTCCGGGACCTTGGCGACCCATCAGATTGCCGGCATGGGCGCGGCGTTTGCCTTGGCAGCCGTGGCATTTGACGATGAGAAACAAACCATCGTTGCCTTGCGCGAGCGCCTCCTTGAGCAACTGTTGAGCTTGCCGGGTGTGCGCCTCAACGGCAGCGTCAACCAGCGCATCCCGCACACCTTGAGCCTGACGTTCAGCGAGGGCGAATTCAACAGCGCGGCACTGAGCCATTCGATCGCATTTTCCGCCACCTCAGCCTGTAACTCCGCGAGCAATGCGCCGTCCCACGTGCTGTTGGCGTTGGGGCATGACGCGCATCTGGCCGGGCGCACCATTCGCCTGAGCCTCGGCCGTTTCACCACCGCCGAGGATATCGACAAGGCTTGCGAACTGATCAAAACCGCCTGCGCCAGTGCTCCGGCATTCTGGGCGACAGGGCTTTAAACAAGCCGATCCAACGGCTACGAACAATAACGATGAAGTGATTAGCAGGAGACATGATGAGTACCCAGACCTCGACCGAAGGATCGGTGCCCCAGCGCCTGGCGCACACCCGTGAACTGATGCGCCGTGAAGGCATTCACGCGCTGTTGGTGCCGTCCGCTGACCCGCATTTGTCGGAATATTTGCCGGGTTACTGGCAGGGCCGCCAGTGGCTGTCGGGTTTCCATGGCTCGGTTGGCACTTTGATTGTCACCGCTGATTTCGCCGGGGTCTGGGCCGACAGTCGGTACTGGGAACAGGCAAGCAAGGAGCTCAATGGCAGCGGCATCGAACTGGTCAAATTGCAGCCGGGCCAACCGAGTCCGCTGGACTGGCTGGCCGAGCACACGCCACAAGGTGGCGTGGTCGCGGTGGACGGTGCGGTGATGGCGGTGGCGTCGGCACGTACCTTGAGCAGCAAGCTCGAAGCGCGCGGCGCGCGTTTGCGTACCGACATCGATCTGTTGAATGAAGTCTGGAATGATCGCCCAAGCCTGCCGAACGCCGCGATCTATCAACATCTGCCGCCGCAAGCGACTGTCACTCGTGGCGAAAAACTCGCCAAATTGCGCGCAACCCTGCAGGAGCGTGGCGCCGATTGGCATTTCATCGCGACCCTCGACGACATCGCCTGGTTGTTCAATCTGCGTGGCGGTGATGTGTCGTTCAACCCGGTGTTTGTTTCGTTTGCGTTGATCAACCAACAACACGCCACTTTGTTCGTCGCATTGAGCAAGGTCGATACTGACCTGCGCGCTGTGCTGGAGCAGGATGGCGTTTCGCTGCGCGATTACAGCGAAGTCGCCGATGCCCTGCGAGCGGTGCCGAGTGGTGCGTCTGTGCTGGTCGATCCGGCGCGCGTTACCAGTGGTTTGCTGGATAACCTCGACAGCGGCGTGACGCTGGTTGAAGGCCTCAATCCAACGACCCTGGCCAAATCGCAGAAAAGTGAAGCCGACGCGCAACACATCCGCAAAGCCATGGAGCAGGACGGCGCAGCACTGTGCGAATTCTTCGCCTGGCTTGAATCGGCCTGGGGCCGCGAGCGCATTACCGAGCTGACCATCGACGAAAAACTCACCGCTGCCCGTGAGCGTCGTCCGGATTACGTTTCGCTGAGTTTCAACACCATTGCCGCGTTTAACGCCAATGGCGCGATGCCGCACTACCACGCCACCGAAGAAGAACACGCGGTGATCGAGGGTGACGGTCTGTTGCTGATTGACTCGGGTGGTCAATACCTGGGCGGCACCACCGACATCACCCGCATGGTGCCGGTCGGTACGCCAACTGAAGAGCAGAAGCGCGATTGCACACGTGTGTTGAAAGGCGTGATTGCCTTGTCGCGGGCGCAGTTCCCGAAAGGCATTCTGTCGCCGCTGCTTGATGCAATCGCGCGAGCGCCGATCTGGGCGGAGAGCGTTGATTACGGTCACGGCACCGGTCACGGCGTCGGGTATTTCCTCAATGTTCACGAGGGGCCGCAGGTTATTGCCTATCAGGCGGCGCCGGCACCTCAGACCGCGATGCAGGCGGGGATGATCACGTCGATCGAACCGGGTACTTATCGTCCGGGCCGTTGGGGCGTGCGCATCGAAAACCTGGCGATGAACCGCGAGGCGGGGAGCAGCGAGTTCGGCGAATTCCTCAAGTTTGAAACCTTGACGCTGTGCCCGATCGACACGCGTTGCCTGCTGCCTGAACTGCTGACGCAGGAAGAGAAACAGTGGTTCAACGTGTACCACGCACAAGTGCGTGAGCGTTTGAGTCCGTTGCTCGACGGTGCAGCGCTGCAATGGTTGAACGCCCGTACCGCGGCGATTTGACCGACGCGAACTCAGGCGCTTATTTTGGCGCCTGAGTTCTTCGCTTGATTCAGGCCTGGCGCAACGCTTGCTCGACAAAGTCGAGACGATCCTGGCCAAAAAACATCTGCCTGCCGATAAACATGCTCGGCGCACCGAAAACCCCGCGTTTAACCGCCGTCTCGGTGTTCTCCTTCAACGTCGCCTTCACCGCTTCGTCGTTGGTCAGCGCCAAAACCTCTACTGGATCGAAGCCGTGCTCGCTCAACAATGCTGCGACGGTTGCCGGTTCATCAAGCGGCCGGCCATCCACCCAAAGACCTTTAAACAAACAATCGATAAACGCCGGAAAACGCTCAGGCTGGCGCAATTGTATGCCGGTCACCGCGCGCATCAGCATCAGAGTGTTGATCGGAAAGTGCGGATTGAATTTCAACGGCACGCCATAACGTTTGGCGTAGCGATCCAAGTCCTCAAACATGTAGCGGCCCTTGGCCGGGATCATCGCCGGCGATGCGTTGCCGGTGGCTTTGAATACGCCGCCCAACAGCATCGGAATGTAGATCAGTTCACTGGCGGTTTCGGCGCACAGCTTGGGCAACTGGGTGTAGGCCAGATAGGTGGCAGGGCTGCCGAGGTCGAAATAAAACTCCACGGTTTTACTCATTATCGCGTCTCTCTATTTATTGTTATGGAGGGCTTACCAGCGTTCGTTCCAGGGGCGCAGATCCAGCTCGAACGTCCAAGCGTCCCGTGGCTGACTGTGCAAGTACCAATAGTTTTCGGCAATGTGCTCGGGGTTGAGAATGCCGTCCTGGTCTTTTGTGGCGTATTTTTCCGGGAAACTGTTACGAATGAAGTCGGTATCGATTGCACCATCAACCACCACATGGGCCACGTGGATATTCATCGGCCCCAATTCACGCGCCATGCTTTGCGCCAGTGCGCGGATGCCGTGCTTGGCGCCGGCAAAGGCAGCGAATCCGGAAGCACCGCGAAGGCCGGCGGTGGCGCCGGTAAACAGGATCGTGCCGCGTTGACGGGTCACCATGCGTTTGGCCACTTCACGGGCATTGAGAAAACCTGAGAAACAGGCCATCTCCCAGATCTTGAAATACTTGCGAGCGGTTTCTTCGAGAATGCTGCAGGGCACATTGGCGCCGATGTTGAAGACAAACGCCTCGATAGGGCCCAGGCGAGTCTCGATGTCTTCGATCAGCGCGATGACGTCTTCTTCTTTGCGGGCATCGCAGGCAAAACCGTGGGCTTCACCGCCCTCGGCAATGATCGTTTCCACCAGTGGCTGCAATTTGTCGGCGCTGCGCCGGGTAACGCAGGCCACGAAGCCTTCTTTGGCAAAACGCTTGGCAATGGCCCCGCCCGTTGCATCGCCAGCCCCGACCACCAATACGACCTTCTTGTTATTCATGGGTGAATCCCTTTGGTAAACGATCGTTAAGTGAACGAACGTTATGCTAGGATTCGAGCAACGTCAAGGCGAGCAAATCGAGGTCAAACACATGCGTTACTCAGCCAGTCACAAGCTGGAAACCCGGGAAAAGCTATTGCAGAGCAGCGCGCTGTCGGCAAAGCGTTCCGGGTTTTGCGCGGTGGGAGTCGATGGTTTGATGAAAGCGATCGGCTTGAGTGGTGCGGCGTTCTACAGCCACTTCTCTTCGAAGGATGCGCTGTTTACGGCGATCGTCGAACGCGAGTTATGCCAAAGTCTGGAGCGACTGGGCGGGCAGGGCGTGGAGGATCGAGAGCGACTGCAGCGCTGTCTCAAGCATTACTTGAGCATGTCTCATGTCGAGCAGCCTGAGGCCGGTTGTGCTTTGCCGGCGTTGGGTGCGGAAATCGCCCGTTCCGAGGTAGAGGTACGTGAGCAGGCCGAGCTGTGGATTTGTCGACTGCAGCAAAGCTGGGCGCAGATTCTGCAGAGCGACAGTCTGGCGTGGTCGATCTTGTCGCAATGCGTCGGGGCATTGGTGGTGGCGCGTATGCTGGCCACGCCGGACATTCAGCGCAAAGTGCTGAAGTCCAGCCATGATGAGATCGATCGGCAGCTCAACGGCCAGCGCTGATCTATTTGCAGATGACGATCATGCTGCGGCTGGTGTAGCCGGCAGGATTGAGACCGAACGGATAGTCACCTGGCTCCTCTACGCTGTCCCCCGACTTGGCGATGACTTTGTAGCCTTTCGGTGCGCAGGCGTTGGCTGCGCTGGTATAGCACTTGTCCCAGGAGGACGACAGCCCCGAGCAGTTGATGTGCAGCCCTTTTTTGCCGTGCTTTACATGGGTCTTCGAAGTCGCCGCACAGCCCGCAATTGCGAGTACGGCAATCAGTATCAAAATTCGTTTCATTACCGTCCTTATAACAGCCGCGAGTCTGGCGCTCGGTTCTGCCTGTATTCGCTTGCGCTCTAAGCGTTGTGAAATCCCTGTCCGAAAAAATCCATATCTGGCATTAAGTTACAGGCCTAAACATGGCCTAAATGAGCGCCAATTGCCAGACCTTCGTCAAATCCTGTTTCAATCTGCCGCAATTGCAGGCTTGGCGCTGCTACCCATGGTCATGGTGGCGCCGACGGAAGCCAGAATAATGCACAGAATGGCCATCCATTGTGACAGCGAGAGGTATTCCTGCAGGAACAGCAGGCCTGACAAAGCTCCAAACGCAGGCTCGATGCTCATCAAAGTGCCGAATGTGCGTGCGGGCATCCGGGTGAGGGCCACCATCTCCAGGGTGTAGGGCAGGGCGGTGGACAGAATTGCGACGCCAATGGCGACAGGAATCAGCGACGGCGTCAGTAGTGCTGTGCCGGCGTGCACGATGCCGATCGGCGCAACGAACAGCGCGGCGATCATTACACCCAATGCTGCGGTCGTGACACCGTTATCAGCGCCGGCCTTCTGACCGAACAGGATATATAGCGCCCAGCAGACACCGGCGCCCAGCGCGTAGCCTGCACCGAGCAAATCAATTGCATTGGTGGTCGCGCCTGTGGGTATCAGCAACATTAGCCCGATGGCGGCGAGGCCAATCCATAGGAAATCAATGGCTCGACGCGATGCATAGATAGCGACCGCCAGAGGGCCGGTGAACTCAAGCGCCACGGCAATTCCCAGTGGCACCGTACGCAGTGACATATAGAAGAGGAAATTCATGCCGCCCAGGGCCATGCCGTAGACAATCACTGTGCGCAAAGACTTGGCAGTCAGCTTTGCCCGCCATGGGCGCAGCAGTAGCAACATGATCACGCTGGCGAAGATCAACCGCAGCGTGGTTGTCCCCTGAGCGCCGACCACGGGGAACATGCTTTTGGCCAGGGATGCGCCGGACTGGATCGAAGCCATGGCTATTAATAGCAGACCAACCGGGAACAGCATTGAGGCGAGAGAGCGAGGTTGGTCATTCATTGCGCGGCATCGTCCAGTGTAAAAGTAGGTATTGTTCTGAGTGTTGGGCAATATACTGCGCATTCCCCGCGGTGGCGTCTATATATAGGCAGCTTTTTACTTCTTTCGATAGAAAACTGAAATTAACGGTTGACGGCAGATCTCAGGTGTCTATAATTCGCCCCACTTCCGGCGCAGTCGAAACGGAAAACTCCTTGAGATTCAATGAGTTATGTAGGTTTCGGCGGTGGGTTGCTTCAGTTTATCGAAGCCGAAAGGAAGTTGAAAAAGAGGTGTTGACAGCAGCGTGTAACGCTGTAGAATTCGCCTCCCGCTGACGAGAGATCTGAAGCGCAAGTGGTTGAAGTTGTTGAGGAATTCTTCGAAAACTTCTGAAAA